>NZ_LOWB01000110.1 GCF_001522865.1 Burkholderia sp. TSV86
GTACGGCTCCTTTCATACTGAAAAAGTCCGCCGAAAACTCGACTACATCATGGCACTGTTTGCTGGGGGCCGATCATTGCGGGCCGAACTCGAAAAGCAAGGCCAGTTGATCGCTGCCAACGATATGCTGATTGCCGCGCATGCGTTGGCCGTCGACGCCGTCCTGGTTACGGACAACACGGCTCAATTCACCCGGGTCGCGGGGTTGTCGGTCGAAAACTGGCTGCGCCCGGCGACGTAACGCCACCCCGAGCGGGCAGGTAGATTCGGCCAGGGCGCTGCCAGTGACCTCGGGCGAACCAAGCAACAAGAAAAATCGTGCAATACGATGTCGACGCGGAGTTTGAGCAGCCCTTTACGTTGTGATTGGTTCCACTGCAGGGGCGGCGCCCGTTATTTTGCTGGCCCACCGCCTTGCCAACGCGTTGCTCTGTCGGCGTGATGGGTGAGGACATGGGGAACCGGATGGGACGCGCGACCCGGCTGCGGCCGGGTCTTTGTGGCCATCGTCCAATGCCGCTAACGCTTATTAGCAACATTGCGGTTGGTGGGCATTTTGCGGGAAAATCTCATCGTGCCGCGCCGCATTCTTGAATTTCGGTATCTTTTGACCTATCTTTGTGGATCATATGATCTATATCGAGCCCGCCATGCAACTCGTCCCGCCCGAAGCCATCGCCGCCGTGATGGCGCTCACGCCGCTGCCGCACACCCTCGCCGAGCTCGAGGCGCGCGTGCGCGACGGTCTGCCGAAGTCGGCGTTGCGTGCTGGCGTCGAGCGCGCGGCGGGCAGCGCCGACGCGCGCCGCATGCTGCTCGCGCGCATCATCCCGGAGGCAACCTACAAGCGCCGGCGTGACCGCCTCACGCGCGACGAATCCGAGAAGGCCGAGCGGCTCGCGCGCGTGGTGGCCACCGCGACCTACGTGTGGGACGATGCCGACGATGCGCGTACGTTTCTTGCCACCCCGCATCCGCTGCTCGAGGGGCGAGCGCCGCTCGACGTCGCGCTCACCGAGCTCGGCGCACGGCGCGTCGAGGAACTGCTGTGGCAACTGTTCTACGGACTGCCGGCTTGAAGCTCTATCGAATTGCCGACCGGCGCTATCCGGTCTGGGACGGCACCGGCGCAATGCTGGTCGGCGGGCGCTTCAACAGCCCGGGCCGCCCGATGATCTACGCGGCGACCACGTTCGCTGGCGCGATGCTCGAGGTGCTGGTGCACGCGCGCATCGGCAAGGTGCCGCGCACCCATGTGTGGGTCGAAGTCGACGTGTCCGACGACGTGGCGCTTGAGCGGGCCGACATGCTGCCGGCCGGGTGGGACGGCGCGTCGCTGCAGCTCGCGCGTACGATCGGCGATGCGTGGCTGGCCGAGCAGCGCAGCGCGATTTTGCTGGTGCCGTCGGTGGTCGCGCGTGCCGAGTGGAACGCACTGGTCAATCCTGCGCACCCGGATGCCGCGCGGCTCGTCGTCGGCGCGCCGCAGCCGGTCGTGTGGGATGCGCGGCTGTTCGCGGCGCTGGCGGAAAATACATGAACGTTCCTGATCGTGAAAGTCCAATCCGGCGCATCAGTCGAGCCGATTGGGTGCCTCGGTTCGCGTGGGGCTTGGCCTATGCGCTCATCGGCGGCTTGGGTCTGGTGCTCGGCACATGGCTCGCATTGGGGAGGGTACCGTGGCAGCCGTGAATCCGGAAAGCGCGCCCTCGTACGCGGTCGCGCTCGACAGCCTGCGGCGCGTCTGCCATCGCCAGGTCGTGCGTTACTGGCACGGTGAGCCGTTCGAGGCCCTCGCACAGATGGGCTTCGTTGTCTGGGTGCGCCAGCCAGTACGCGTGTCGCAGGCGGCATTCGCCGGCGCGGCGGGATACCGCGCCCCCGTTGAAGTTGCGGAACTCACAGTTCTCGGGTGTGTCGCGCTGGACTGGCTGGTCGCGCTTGAGGCGACCCCGCACTGGGAGACGCTACGCGCCCGACCCTACGGCGCACGCGATCACCAGGGAACGCCGGGTTCTGTCGCAATAAGGCGGGTGGTATGCTGAGTGCGTCAATGAAGCTGCGATGTGAACGATGAATCAAGCGCTGA
>NZ_LOWB01000111.1 GCF_001522865.1 Burkholderia sp. TSV86
CTATCGGCAGTTTGAGGACGTCGCCAAGGCGGCCTGACTCAAACAAATCGGTCTCCGATGAACCCGGGGCGATTCAGAACGTATGGCTGCTTCAATCCTCGGGGCGAGCGAGAAGGGTTTTGCCCGAGACTTCCGCTTCGACGGGTGCGTTCCTTGTGCGTCGGCCAAGGGAGCGGCTTGAATAGTCCTCGACTAATCCCCCCAGGAAGTTGCGCTCCAGCGGCGCCTGGCTGGGTTGAGCTTGCGCCTGGCGGCTCGATTAACGGTAAAGCGCGTGTTGCAGACAGGGCAATGGAGATTTCCATGAGTATCGGTGCGTTGCAGAACGACAAGGTGAGAAACGGGCGCGTCATAGCAAATCTGACATGCGAAATGCTCGGGCTCCGTGGTGACTGGCTCCGTAGTTCCGCTTTGCGCTGGGACCGGATTCAAGCGATAGGCGAGAACGCCGTTACCGAGAGCGACAAGCTCATAGCGAGTGCGTTTCGCGAGGGCTTCGTTCGCGTCTCTCAGTTTCTGTGCGGTCTCGAAGTGCTCGCTTTGGAGTTGCAGGAGTTGGGTGTTGTGAGCGAAGAGGCTGTCTTGCGCTTTGAGGAGTTGCTCGTTCATTTGGGTGATGACCGTCGATAGCTTGATGAAATCACGTATTTCAAGTGCAGTTTTGCCGAGATCGGTGGCAGTTTTGAGCGCATCGGAGGCGGAGTTCAGTAAGGGAAAGTTCATGGCGGCAGAGGGATGAATGTGGTGGAACAAATGAACGCTTTATTGAGGCGCGGCCTTTTAAGATTCACGGCTGGATTGCTGGGTGGGGATATCGAGCCCACGATCGACTTCGAACCGCCGTTGCTCTTTCTTGATGTATTGCCAAGCAACGTCGGTGAGGTTGAAGGCAAACCCTTCGGAGGTATGGCCAAGCGCCGTTGCTTGATAGAGAACGCCGGCGCGTACGAGACCTCGCACGACGCCATCATCGGGGCGATAGCGAGCGGAGCGCGTCATTTGCAGTACGTAGGGCTGGAGGACATCAAGTTCGTCTTCGGTGAGCTGCATCAGATATTGAAGTACCCGATTCCGGTGCCGGACGACGAGGTGGCTTGTCGCGGCGATGACGGTCAGCCCCAGAGCCGCGCGATTGTGCTTTGCAAACTCAAGCACGCCGAGCTGCTGGGCGATCCGGTCTGGGGTGAACAGCAGGAAAGCGGCGGCGATGCCAAATATCGAGAGGTAACTTGGCGCGAGCTTCAGGAAATCCAGGACCGTTTGGATGAATGTTGTGTTCATGGTCAGGGGTCTTGATGAGCGTTCCGTTTCATTTACTGCCAGGTCCAGTTGAATTGATCACGGTCATATACGTTGGAGCGACCCGAGGGGACGGGAGCGCCGAAGACCCTGAGCGGATGGTCCACATGTATTACTCGACAGACGGCAAGTTGCTGGCGTGCCACGACTCGCTGGATGACGACTAACCCGCGCTTTGTTGCGATGCTCGAATCGAATTTCTTCAGGAGTGTTCATGAGTATTCCTCGTTATTTACCACCGGACGTAGTTGAGCTGTTGAGCGTGGTGCACGTTGTTGCATGGCGGGGCGACGGCAGTAGCCGTTCCCCGGAGCGACTGGCCCATCTTTACTACGCGCCGGACGGTGAATTGCTCGCTTGCCACGACCCGCTGAATGGGGCGCCGGATGAATTTTGGCCCCTTGCGCTGGTTGAACAAAAAGAGGTTGCCTGACATGAAATTGGATTTTGAGGCCATCGTGTTCGCGAACGGGTACGTGGTGATCGATGCACGGAGCGATCTTCCTGATTTTTGGGTCGAGCTTGGTCCGGAGGTGGGTTGGGGGCGATTCGAGCGCATGGTTGAGTTTGCGTTCGGTGAAGGGCGGTTTGTACTACGTGAAGTGCGCCCAGCCTATGAGATGGCTCCAAGTCCAATCGTTTCACCGCTGGGTGTGCTGTGGCGTCGGCAGGCAGCGATTGAAATCGGGGCTTATCGGCAAGAAATGGGGGATGCATGAGTGTTTTGTCCGAGCGCGCCCGCGCAGCCGGCTTACCACAATGGCTTTGCGACGCACTGAAAGAATCAGAGTGGGTCAGTCAGCAGGAGGAGGCATGGGGACGTCTGCA
>NZ_LOWB01000112.1 GCF_001522865.1 Burkholderia sp. TSV86
GTATCGAGGTATCGAGGTATCGAGGTATCGAGGTATCGAGGTATCGAGGTATCGAGGTATCGAGGTATCGAGGTATCAGGGTTTTATGATTGTTAGGTGTCGAAATATCAACGCACTTGGGGTGTGTGGTATTAAGATATTCCGGTGGCGCGATGCCGCAGCATCGCAGTATCGAAATATCAAGGCATGGCCTTGGCAACTTAGGGATTACAAATGAAGCCGACGAAAAACGTACCCGACTTGGCGGCTAGCCTGATGGCTACCGCTCCCGCTCCGCTCGATCCGAAAGCGACGGCCAGCCTGAAAGCCGCGCACGCTGCGCCGCTTGTGCAGCAACCGCCGGCGGCCCCCAAGGTGGCTGTCGATCGCGTTCCGATGAGCTTGCGCCCCCCCCGCGATCTGCATGCGCGTTGCGTTGCCGCGGCGGCCAAGCGCAGCCTGGAAGTGGGGCGTGTTGTCACCGCGCAGGACATCATCATTGAGATTCTAGAAAAGGAGCTTTCATGAGCAATGTCATTTATATCGGCGGGCAGAAGGGCGGCACGACGAAGACCACCACGGCCCATTTGTTGGCGCTTGGCGCGATTCTCAGGCGGCAGCCGGCCGCATATGTGCTGACCGATCCGCATCGTCGCGTGAAGGACGTGGGCCGGCCCTATGGGGTGCTGGACGGAAGAAATTCCGATGTGCTGGAACAAATCCTGATCAGCAGCCAACACACGAAAAATGGTTGGCTGATCGTGGACGGCGGCGGCAACCGGCCAGCATTCGACCAGGCGATGGCCGAACAGGCGCACCTAACGGTCTTGCCGTTCCGCGCGTCCGAGGAAGACCTTGAGGCCGTCGCGCTGGACATGCAAGCAATGCCTAACGCGCTCGCGTTGCCCTCCGCCTGGTCAACCAACAAGCACGCCCAACAAGCTGCGCAGCGCTACATCGACGCGTTGAACACGGCGTTTCCGGGGCGGGTGTTGCTGATGCCGATATGGTTCGTGAACTCGGCAGCCGAGTTGCTGGGCGCATCGCTCGATAGCCCCTCTACGGCCGTCCGGAACGCTGCTCGCCATGCGTTCGACTTGCTGACGACTGCGTTTGATGCGCACGCCGACCGGGCCGATGTGCCCGCAGAGGCCGTAACGGAGTGAGTGCACTGCGCCCGTAAACGCAGAATTGGGCTTGAGAATTTCGCGGTTTTGTCCTACCTTTTCCGTGTCGAGAGACTATCCACGCTATCCGTGGGGCGTCTCTCGACGCTCCCGGATGGCCTTTTTCAGACCTTGAAGGAGGTTCATCATGTTGAACGAAACGACCCGCACCACCGCAGCTCTGTTTCCCGTGGACGAGGATCACGCCCGCGACAATGGCCCGATGTTTACCGGGTCGATCAAGCTCGAAGGGGTGTCGGTTCCGTTGTCGGCCTTCCTCAAGGAAGCGAAGAACGGATCGGAAAGGCGGTATCTCGACCTGTCGATCGGGGCGAAGGGGCAAGTGCACTACTCGGGGCGACTCTTTCGCAACGAGCAGAAGAAGACGGCCAAGTCACCGGACTACACCGGTTATGTGGTTGTCCTCGCAATGAACCCCGGCGTCAAGAACGAGTATACGGACGAGGATTGGGAAGCTGCACCGCGTTTGATCGTCTACGGCCGACGCGTGCGCAATGCGGACAACTCTGTTCGTATCGCGCTCGACGTGCTGCCAAAGCGTTCGAACGAGAACGTCAGCGACGAGGAAGTGGGGTTCTAAGGGAGCAGGCTTTTTAGCCGACGCAGCAAAGAAAAAGGGAGAGAAGGAAACTTCTCTCCCTTTTTTGTGCGCCGTCAACTGTCAATTATTGCAGGGCAGCCAAAATTCCAATGTTGTTTACTGGCAAATCAGTTATTCAACGGTGCCAAATAGGCCGATAATCTGATCAACGTTGCTTGCGTTTGCCTGCTGCGCATCAGGGCACTGGTCAAGAAACTGTCGGCGCGCATCGCTAGTCGGGCCAAGGTCTAAGTGCCCGTGGTGATACCGCTTGATGGAAAAGAAATCCTTGATTGCCTGATTGCAGCCGTCGCCGCCAGATTGGCCTGTCGCCTTACCCATCATGCATACGAGGGTGTCGCATGGTGAGGCCAAGGCAGCAGCCGGAATCGAGGCGCAGAGCATCAGCGCGAGAACAGGCGAGAGAGCTTTCTTTTTCATGGTGTTATCTCCAGAGGGGGGCATACCGCAGCGCTCGGCGTTCGAGTCGATAGAACGCTTCACGCAGGCACAACAGCACGATCGTCGCCACGGCCGCGGCGATCGCATTCCGGGGGTGCCGCCAGTGATGCACGAACTCGTAACCGAGCACGACGACTGCGACCAGGACCGCGAACGTTAAACCGATTCGGATATAGCGGCCAAAAAAACGAAGACCGCCCGCAAGCACAAACCACGCGGTATCCAGCAACAGGCGACCAACAAGACGAACCGCGCCGGCGAGAGCCGGCCCGACGCGTTCGCGCAGCGCTGCGAGTCGTCGCGCGCGGCGATCGTGTCGGGTGCGCTTACCCGCTTCGATTGGAATGACCTGTCCCATGCCTTACTCCTTCTTTTCGTCCGTCGCCTCGAATTCTTCGAGTCTCCGTCCTGCCTTCAGGTACTTCATCAGCCAGCCCGGCCGTCGACCAAAGCCCGACCATGTATTGCCCGGATTCTCCGGATCGCGATAGCTCGGCCGCGTGATAGGGGTTGCGGTCGAAATGTGGAACTCCTCGAGCTGCCGTCCTTGCTCAAGGTACGCCACGATCCACGCGGGGCGCTGGCCCCAACCAGACCAGGTGTTGAACGGATTTGCCGGGTCACGGTAGCGCGGTTCGCCACCTGGTGCGGTCTGCGACGGGAACGGTACGAACTCGATCACGGTTCCATCCTGTCGGTTAACAAGACGCCGGGTTGCATTTTTGTCCTTGCCTGCCACTAGTCACGACCTCATAATACACCACATCATTTTTTAAAAATGGGTTGTGTGAATACTTTCGCCGCATTCACTCTCGTGTCAGTCCTGACGCTTCCCCTTGCGGGCCGAGCGCAGCCCACCTTGTCTCCGCAAATTGTCGAGCTGGCCCGGACATGTGCGCCCGACGTTCATCCTCTGACTGTCGCGTATCTCGTCAGCGCCGAGTCGCGGAACAACCCGTACGCCATCAACGTCAACGGCGGCCGTAGTCTGCCGCGCGCGCCCAGGAACGAGCAAGAGGCCCGCGCCGCAATCGACTGGCTCGACCAACGCGGATGGAATTATGACGTTGGCTACGCGCAGATCAATTCCGCCAATTTTCGCAGTCTTGGGCTGACGGGTGCACAACTGTTGGACCCGTGTACGAACCTGAGGGCATCGGCACAGATCCTTGGCGATTGCTATGCGCGCGCCGTGCAAGCCGTTGGAGAAGGGCAGGGGGCCTTGCAGCGCGCGCTGTCCTGCTACAACACCGGCTCGCAAAGCCGGGGCTTTAGCAACGGCTACGTTAAGCGCGTTGTCGCCCAGGTGCGGCTCAAAATTCCGGCCCTACTCGACGGGCCGATCGATCCGAACGCGGCGGGTAGCAGCTCGAGCGCAGCCACCGCTACGCCGGTTCCGGCCGCTCCGGCGCCGGCGACACAGAACCAGACCCGGCCGACGGCCGATCAGTTCGTCCAGTCGGGCGAACCGGGCGTGACGGGACAGGTCGAGGAAGGGGCATTCGCCCATCCCGAAATCGGGGCGTACATACGCCGGGCATCAACCAAGGGAGGCCAATGAACAAGAAGCAAGTCTATCTGGCGGTGCAAAGCCAGCTCGAAAGTCTCCTGCGCGAATGGCAGGTCGAGCGGGTTGTGATTCATCGCATCGACGGGCGCGAGTGGATTCCGTTCATCGACATACGGAGCACAAGCGGCGAAGCCTACACATGCTCAATGCGGGCCAAGAGAACGCTTGAGCCGAGAACGTGGTCCGGCCTGAGTGGATTGGTCGATTGGATCGAAACGAAGGTCGGTGTCAAAGAGTGCCTGCTGTCCCTGTCGGATTTCGAATGGGAATCCGAAAACCTTACCTTGGAGTAACTGGAATATGAAAAAACATCTTCAACCCGCTCAACTCGCTGTTGGCCTCGTCACGTTGCTTGTCGCGACCCAGGCATTTGCGGTCGATACCGGCTCCAGCTCGCTGAATTCGCTGCATACATGGCTGCTGCTGTGGATACCGATGGGCTGCATCATCATCATCATGGGCCTTGGCGTCGGCGTGCTGGCGCACTTCATCAAACTGCATCAGCTCGTCAATCCGGTTATCGGGCTGATCATCATCGGCGCTGCGTCAACGATCGCGGGCTTCTTCGGGCTCGGTACGTGATGGCCGCGAAATTTCCCCTGTTCAAAGGCGCGACGCGGGTTCCGACGTTTCTGCTGATCCCGCGAAACATGTTCATCGTGATTTTGATGGGCTCGGCGTGCCTTTTCATGGTGATCAAGTTCTACGCGATAGGTGTATTCGCGCTCCTTTGGGTCATCACGTGGGCCGTCACGAAGTACGACGATCGCATGTTTCGCATCCTGTGGCTGTGGCTCATTACGAAGGTGAAAAACAGCTTCGATTCCAGGTTCACGAACGCGCTTGGCGGATCGACCTACGCGCCCGTCGAATACACCGATCCAGTGCTTCGAAACGTCCAGGACGAGAGGTAAGCATGGCCGTTGAAATTCGAGATATAGCCAAAACCAAGACCTTCACGAAGGAACCTTCCTTCGTGAAGTATTTGCCGTATTCGCAGCACTTGACCGACACCATCATTAGTACGATCAACGGCGAATACCTGATTGTCTTTCGTGTATCCGGCCGCACGCACCAGAGCGCCCACGACCAGACGTTGCGGAACTGGACGCTGGACCTGAACCACACGGTCAAGCAGATCGGCAACGAGCACGTGAAGTTCTGGACGCATCTTCACCACCACGAGATCGAGAACTACACGGCCGGCCACTTCGATACGACGTTCGCGCGCGAACTAGCGAGAAAGTATTACGCGATGTTCGACAAGACGCCGTTGATGACGAACGACTGGTATCTGACGGTCGTATACAACCCGGTCGGCGATCTTACCCAGAAAGTCCTTTCCCGCTTCGACCGGCCGACGAAGGAGCAGCTGGCGGATCGGCAACAGCTCGCAATCGAGACGCTCGAGGACATTTCGTCGCGCCTCATGGGCCAAATGCGGGCCTACGGCATCGAGCCGTTGGGCCTGTATTTCCGGGACAAGAACGGAAACGTCATCGAAGACGCGAAGGCCGATGCCGAGCTGGACGACGATGAGGAAGAATGGGACGACGATCCGGAGGGCGATTTGCTCGCCGGCGAGCCGGACGAACCAAGCGTTCGCGCCGGCGCGGCCGAAGTGCCGGCCGCGCACAAGCACGTGTTTTCGCGTGCGCTCGAATGGCTCAGCTTTCTCGCTAATGGCGAGTGGCGAGCGGTTCCGGTCGGCCGCAGTCGAATCCGCGACTACCTCATGTTCAATCGGCCGCGGAGTTCGCTGTTCGGCGACGTGATGGAGATTCGTGCGGCCGACCGCAACATCTTCATCGCAGGGATCGAGGTTCACGATTTCGAAGAGGAAACCGAGCCGGGGCAATTCAACAAGCTGATGGAGGCCCCTTTCGAATTCGTGTTTTCGCAGATGTTCTGCTGCATGTCGAAAGCTGCCGGCCGCATCTTCCTGCGCAACCAGCAGTTGTCGCTCATTGAAACCGGCGACCCAAGCCAGTCTCAGACGACCGCGCTGTCCGACGCACGCGACGACCTCGTATCCGGTCGGTTCGTGATGGGCTTTCACTACGCCGTGATGCACGTCGTGTCGGACACGTCGGAGGGGGCGCAGCAATTGGCCCGCCAGGCGAGGGTGTTGCTCGATGATTGCGCGGTATCGGCCGGCGCTGTCGGCATGGCGTCGGAGGCCGCATATTTCTGCCGGTTGCCCGGCAACTCGGCATTCATCCCGCGTCCGATGGCGATCAACAGCTGGAATTTCCTGTGCTTCTCGCCGTTCCACAACTTCATCACAGGCAAGGCGACCGGCAATCCGTGGGGCCGCGCGATCGCCCTGTTTCGCGGCGTGGGCGGTACGCCGATCTTCTTCAACTTCCATTCCACGCCGAAATCCGAAGACTCGTTCGGCAAGCGGCCAGCCAACCTGACCGGCATCTTCGGCCGGGTCGGATCGGGGAAGACGACGGGGTTGAACCTGCTGTTGGCCCTCTCGACAGAAACGTCGATCAACCCGCGTATGGCGATCTACGATCGCGATCGCGGCATGTATCCGCTCGTGAAGGCGTTGCGCGGTCATTACACGGTCTTGAAGGAAGGCGTGCCGACTGGCTGGCAGCCCTTGCAGCTTTCGCCCACACGCACGCACATTGCGTTCGTCAAGCGGCTGCTGCGGTTGCTCTGCGAAATCACGCTCAACGGCGAACCGCTCGAGCAACCGGAGGCAGACACCTTGTCGCTCGCCGTGGACGCCGTGATGGGGCCGCCGATCGACGCCGACCTGAGCGCGGCCGAGCTGGAAGAGCGCAAGTCGCTCATCCCGTTTGAGCATCGTTCCATTACGTCAGTGATGGAGCACTGCGCGGCACCGTATCGTAGCAACCAGGCACGCCTGACGGTTGCCGCGATGCTCAAGCCGTGGACGGCGGGTAATGATCACGGCTGGCTCTTCGACAACGAAGCCGATTTGCTCGACTTCCGCACGCACAGCATCAACGCGCACGACCTGACGGAATTCCTCGTCGGCAAGGACGAAATTCCCCCGGTGACGCGCACGCCGATGTTGATGTACCTGAATTTCCGGACCCGCGAAACAATGGACGGCACCCGGCATTTCATCCAGGTTTTCGATGAGTTCGCGCAGTACCTGGACGATCCGATCATGGTTCGCGAAATCAAACGCGGCATCAAAAACGACCGGAAGAAGGACGTTGTTTACGTGTTCTCCACGCAGGAGCCAAACGACACGATTTCCAGCTCGATCGGCAAGACCGTTGCTCAGGCGATGGTCACACAGGCACTGCTTGAAAACCGGGATGCGGACCGCCAGGACTACGGCGAGAACGGCTTGAAGCTGCCGCCGGCCGACATCGACTCAGTGTTGTCAATCCCCGAGAACAGCCGCCAATTCCTGATCCGTCAGGGGGGCGGCTCCGGGCTTGCCGTCATGAACCTGATTGGCATGGAACAAGAACTCAGCATTCTGTCCGGGACGCCGGATAACGCGGATCGCCTTGAGGCGCTGATTCGTTCCCTAGGTACAGACGATCCGGATGTTTGGCTGCCGAAGTACTACGCGGCCGTAGTCGGTAAAACCAAAAGCAACCGTTGATAGGAGAACCGCCGTGAAAACCCTGAGAAAAACAGCAATCGTTTGCGCACTCGTCGCCGCGTGCGCCGGCAGCGCCCAGGCGCAGGTCATCGTTAGCAACCCGACATCGCTGGCACAGGATGCCGCCAACTTCCTGAAACAAATCCAGAGCATGCGGGATCAGCTCGCCGAGGCCAAACGTCAATACGACGCCATCTCGGGCACGATCGGCGAGTACAAAAACATGCTGCCGACCAGCCTCGCGCAGCTGCGTAACAACCTGCCTCAGAACTGGTCGCAGGTGTATTCGGATGCGATGAACAGCAGCTCGAGCATCACTGGCACGGCCTCTTCGATCCTGTCGCAGTTCGACGGCCAGATTCGCGGCATGAGCCGCCTCCAGGCCGTGCAGTTCATCAGCCAGAAGCTCCGGGAGAAGGGCGCATACGACCGCGCCATGACGGAACAGGCATACAACAACCAGATGCGCGAGCTGAACGACATGCAGGCGCTGACGAACCAGATCGGCAGCGCGACCACACAGAAACAGATCCTCGACCTACAGGCGCGCATTCAGACCGCGCAAGGCGCGATCCACGGTGAACAGGCCAAGCTTGCCTTGATGGCGATGGGCCAGCGTTCACAGCAGCAACTGTTGGAGCAGCAACAAAATCTTGCCCGAAAGCGCTATTTGTACGGTGAAGACAACGAACCGAATAGTTCCCCAAATTTGCTTGGCGAATAAAAAGGAGATTGATGATGAAGAGGGTTATTTTTGTGGTGGTTCTGCTTCTGAGTGCTTGCGGGAAGGAGAATCATCCGGTGGACTGGTATATCGATCATGACACCGAGCGTGATGCGAGGGTTAAGGAGTGTAACAACGATTCGGCTGAGGCAATGCGACCAGGATCGGATTGCGTAAATGCTAGTCGCGCAAGTGGGCTAATCATGCGATTTGGCAGTAAGGATAATGCCAAAGAAGCATTGCGTAACCAGTACTAAAGGTATTTGGGGTAATTATGGCATTTAATGCGGCGACTCAGATATTCACGTACCTGGATGACGTAACAAAAAATATTGTCGTCACAAACGTGAGCAACTTAATCGGATGGGCGGCTCCGCTGGCGGGGATCGGCCTGACCATCGTGTTCATGGTGGACGGGCTCGCCGCATTGCTTCGGCCAGATGGTGACCCCTTGTCGAACCTTTTCGAGCGATTCTTTAAGTCCTACGCCATCGTCGCGATTGCCGGGGCAGGAGGTTTTTATCAAACGAGATTGGCAGCAACGCTTCTTCACCTCCCGGATGAGCTGGCATCAAAGCTGTTGCTGAATGGTTCCGGTGCAACGGGCGATAGCGCAATTGGCGCAATGATTGACAGTGCGGTAGATCATAGTATTACGATACTGAAGGGGATATTTCAAGCCGCTGGCGTAATGTCAGGTGATGGTCTATCTGCTCTACTTTTGGCTATCGTTCTTGTTGCGGCGACGATTGTGATATGCGGGGTTGGGATTGCTGCGATTGCCTTGGCTAAATTTCTTCTAATGTTGACTGTAAGTTTCGGGCCTATATTTATCCTGATGTTGCTTATTCCGCCATTGCAGTCATTTTTTAGTAACTGGCTGGGCGACTTGCTAAATTACATCGTTTTAATTGCCATTACAGCGATGACGTTTGGCGTTGTCATGAAGCTATACGACAAGGCGATTGCATCCGCTACTGATCCGAAGGCTCCCATAATCGGTCCGATCCTGACCGCTGGCCTAATCACCGTCGTAGGGGTCGGGCTATTGAAGGTCTTGCCTGGCCTTGCAGCCCGTTGGACCGGCGGCGTCAGCACGAAGCTGCGCGAGCTGCGGCCACGGCCGAGTCAGCCGCCTGGCAACGGCGGCAGTGGCGGGGGCAATCGCGGTGCCGGCGACGGCAGCGGTGCCGGCGGGGGGCAGGGCGGCAGCGGTAACGGTGGCAGCGGCTCGTCCGGGAGTGGCAGCAGCTCGCAATCGGGCAGCGGTGGCTACAGCCTTGCGCGTGGCTCCCAAGGCTCGCGAACCGGTCCTTAATCACTCTCCGGAGCGTATCCATGATTCTTCGTCTCATTACAGCAGCGGCGCTGACGGTCGCGTCGCTTTCCGGCTGTGGCGGCTTCACGCCACCGCCGAATCCGGACATGAGCCATCTCGTGCCGGCCAACAAGACCATTCCCGAGGAACTGCAAGGCCGTGTCACGCCGCAATCGGCCACGTGGAAAAAGGCAGGAGGTAAGGCGCAATGATGAAACTCGCACTCAACAACAAGGGCGCAACGCCGATCACTGCCGACGCGCTTGAGCAGTACAAGAAAGAACGGCAGGGGCTTGAGCTGGACCTGACCGATGAAATTCTCAAATCGCGCAAGCGGGCATGGACCGTTGCCGGGTGTTCTATCGGCATTGCATTTGCGTCATTGGCCCTCACTGGCTTCGTGATCTGGCGGTACGCCCAGCCGATCCCGGAACACCTGCTTGTCGCCAATCCGGGGACAGGCTCGGTCGAACAGGTGTCGATCGTGCCCGGTAAAGCGACAAGCTACGGTGAGCTGGTCGATAGCTACTGGATCGGGCAATTCGTTCTCCATCACGAAGGGTACGAGTTCTTTTCTTCCCAGGCCGACTACGACTTCGTGAAGCTCGCCACCGTAGGCGAGCTTCACGATTCGTACGTGAACAAATGGGACAGCGACCGAGCGCCCGATAAGGTGCTCGGCGATTCCGAAATGACCACCGTGAAAATCGTGTCGGTCATTCTCGATCGCGACCACCAAATCGCGACTGTCCGCTACACGACCACGAAGAAGTACAAGAACCGGCCCGCACCCGAACCGACCGTTCACTGGATCGCGACCGTTGCGTACAAGTACCAAGCCGGTGTGATGACCGCGAAAGAGCGCTACATCAACCCGCTCGGCTTCAAGGTGCTGTCGTTCCGGCCGAACACCGAAGCCACGGAGGGATGACCATGCGCCCCGTCCTGCTGCCCTTCATCGCGGCGCTGATGCTTGCCAACATCCAGCCCGCCGTCGCTGCCGGTCGAAAGAGCGATTCGCCCTACGATCATCGGATCAAGTCGGTTGTCTACAACCCGGCCGATACCGTCGTCGTGAACTGCGTGATCGGCCTGTCGCTGACGATCACCGTAGCGCCTGGTGAGCGCTACGTGACGCACGCGTTCGGTGACACCTCCGGTTGGCGACTTTCCCAGAAGGACAACCACATCATCATTTGGCCGATGAACGCGAACAGCGACACCAACCTGACGCTGATCACCGATCGTCATGTCTATCAAATCCTGCTGCACTTCATCGGCTCGCGTTCGGGAGGTTCCGACCTTGGCAATTCGGCCGGCACGTTCATCAAGACGCCGTGGGCAATGAAGTCCGCGACGCTTGCCCTGAATTACATCTACCCGGACGACGATCGCGCCGCGTCGATCGCGAAAACCAACGCGCAGCGCGTGAGGGACGCGTTGGGAACCGCATCCGATCAAGGCTTGGTGAACATGAGCTATTCCCGCTCTGACGAGCCCGGTACGGACGATATTCGGCCGGTCAACGTATGGGACAACTATCGCTTTACGTCTTTCAAGTTCGAACCAAACAGCCAGCTTCCGACCATTACCTACATCAACGCAGCTGGCAAGGAAGAGGTCCCGAACGTTCATATCGAAGGCCCGAATCACAACATCGTCGTCGCGCAAAACGTTGCGCGGCAATGGCGGATACGCGCAGGCGACAAGGTAATCGGCGTGCTCAATGCCAACTACAACCCCGCGATGGGGGCGAATCCTAGCGGCACGGTATCGCCCTACGTCCGCCGCGTGCTCAAGTCGCCCAATGGAGATAACCAATGACCGATCGCACCAATACGTCCGACACGGTTCCTGACGGCCGCGCTACGCTCGCCAAGGGGCCGCGCAAATCCATTCCCGGTTTGACGGCGTTCATTCTTCTCGTCCTCGTGATGGGTCTTGCCTTGATCGGATGGCTTGTCTACAACGCCCTGCATCCCGCCCAGGCGGAGCCCGTCGCCGCGACTAAAGACCCCAGCACGTTCACCGGCTTGACTGCTGATCGTAAGTTCAGCACCACGCCGAGCAATGCCGCCGAGCCGGCCGAGCCGGCGAGTGCCGCAAGCGACGCCGGGGCCACGCAGTCCACCCAGCAATCGAACGAGGGCAACGGGCAGAATCAGCAATCGCCTTACGAGCTGGCCAATCTTCGTCGGTTAGGGGCGCAGCAGGGCGGATCGGCGAGAACGCAAGCCGCTGACGCCGACGCTTCCGCCGGCGACACGCCGGCCAAGAGTGGCGGACCTGGCGCACCTGGCGGGCTCATGCGGGTCAGCCAGAGCAGCGATGCTTTCGATCGGCAGACGACCGCATCGCGGCCACAGCCGGTGAAGGCATCGATGCTTGAACACCCATCGTTCACGATTCCGAGCGGCGTCATGATCCCGTGCGGCACCAAGACCGAACTGGATACCACGCAGCCCGGCATGGTGTCGTGCATGGTCAGCCGCGACGTGTATTCCGCCGATGGCAAGGTCAAGCTGATCGACAAGGGCGCGCACGTCGACGGAGAAATCGCCAACGGCATCAAACAAGGCCAGAACCGGGTCTTTGTGCTGTGGACGCGGATGCGTAACCCCGACAACGTGATTGCCAACCTCGACAGCCCCGGCACGAACTCGCTCGGCAGCTCGGGCATTCCCGGTCAGGTGAACACGCATTTCTGGGCTCGCTTTGGTTCTGCCATGATGATTTCGCTGTTCTCCGACGCCACCAAGGCCGGCTTCCAGTACGCGGCGAATCGGGGGAACAACAACGGCAGCGGCAACACGTACCTGAACCTCGACAACACGACCAGCACGTCAAACCAGCTCGCATCAGAGGCACTGCGCGCGACCATCGATATTCCGCCGACGCTGTATGACCAGCAAGGCGATATGGTCAATATCTACGTTCGCCGCGACGTGGATTTCAACGACGTATACGGCCTGTCGATGGAGGAACCGCAACAATGAGCACGCTCGACGCAGTGGGTACGATCAACGCGAAGCACTTCAACAACCGCGCGTTGCTCAATACGTTGGCTCCGCTCGCGCCATATCTGAACGATCCAGACACGTTCGAACTTCGAGTGAACAAGTTCGGTCAGCTCGTTTCCGTTACCACGCGCGGCCGTGTTTTTCACGATTTGCCGTGGCTCAACAAGTCGTATCTGGAACGTTTGACAGGCACGCTGCTGAACGCGAACGGCTTGCCCCCGCAGCCGGTGAACGACCTGATGCTGCCGGATGGCTCGCGCGTCGTCATCGCCTGGCCGCCGGCCGTCCTCGAGGGAACCGTCCTGATGGCGATCCGGAAGCACCTCACGACCGACAAAAGTCTAGAACAACTGCGCGACGAAGGCCGTTTCCGCCGGTTGAAGATCCGTACCTACGATGATGCGATCAAGCTGACGGACTTCGAAACGGAGATGATCGCCTTGCGCGACCAGATCCTTCACGGCGACGCCGACCCCGTTGACTTCCTCAAACGTGCCGTTGAAGAGAAGCTCAACATCGCCGTGGCCGGTTCCACCGGGTCGGGCAAGACGACGTTCACCCGGTCGCTGATGAAATACGTGCCTCGACACGAACGCGTGATCATTCTCCAGGACACGCACGAGGTCGGCACCGAGGCGCTTGATGAGGTCGGCTATCTGATGTACGGCGAGCAGGAGGGCCGGCTGTCCCCCCGCGCCTGCCTGAAAACCGCAATGCGTATGTCGCCCGATCGCATCTTTCTGACCGAGCTGCGCGACGACGCCGCATGGGACTACCTCACCGGCGCGAACACCGGCCACCGGGGCAACATGTTCTCGACGCACTCGAACAGCGCCGGCGAGACGCCCACCCGCATCGCTGACCTGGTCAAGTCATCCGAGATCGGCCGCATGCTCGACTACGACGCGGTACTTCGCACGATCCACGCCACCATCGACGTGATTCTTTATATGGAGAATTGGGACGTCGTTGAGCTGCTGTACGACCCGCTTTTCAAGAAGCAGAGCGCCGCGCGCCGCTGATCGGCCGCGGCTGACCAGCGCGATTCAACATTCATCATCATGGACATACCTATGGCTCGCAATCCCGCATCGAAGAACTCAACGCCCCGCCTCATGCTGCCGATCGTCAAGCGTGAGCCGGAAAAGACGAAGCTCCCCGTCACTCTGTCGCAGGAGGTGCACGCCGACTTGCTCGCGTACCAGCGGGCCTATCAGGAAATGAACGGTGCCGATGTGTCGCTCGACTTCATCATCGAACACGTTCTCACGCAGCACATGAAGCGCGACAAGGCATTCCAGGCGTGGAAGGTCACTGCCGACAAAACCAATGCCGGCACCTGATGCTCGCCGCGCCAATTACATGCCTACCAACACTCCGGGGCCCGCGACGAGACCAGTTCGTTTCAACGGACCAGTACGGAGGAAACCTGCAAGTGAAAGGAGAGACGTATCGGCAGCTCGACGCCGAGCTGCAATCGTTAGATAAGCGGATCGAGCGGGCATGGCAGGACGAACGGAAAAACGTCCTGCAAGACATTCGCGAGCTGATGACCCATTGGGACATTACCGCGAACGAGCTGCGCCGCTACAGGCGCGGCACGTATCACACCAAACCTGTCGTGCCTAAGTATCGTGATCCGGCCACCGGCAAAACGTGGAGTGGCAGGGGCCATGTGCCCGCGTGGATCGCGGGCAAAGACCGGACGGCGTTTCTGATCGAAGATGCGCCGCCACCCGACCCGGAACCCTGATCGTTCGCCTTACCACCTCTCAGGCTCCACCGCCTCATTAGCCCTCGGATGGTGGAGTTTTTACGGCCGCGCAATGCGGCCGTCTTTTTATCGCACGCCGTACCGGCCATCCCTTTTTCGTGTTCTAAAAACGACCGTTTTCTGGACATTCCGTAACCTTGCTGAAAATCATCCAAAAACGCTTGTTTGCGTGTTCATAAACTCATACACTTATTTGTGTTCAGAAACTGGTGTTCACTATCCACTCACCATCGACCCGAGAGGCAACATGAACTACACCTATCGCTACGAACTGAAGCCGCGCGACCCCTCGCTTGGGGGCGGCTGGAATTTGAAGCTCTATGTTGACGACGAGGAAGCAGGCGGTGGCGTCTATCCGCTCGTACCTGATCCGGAGACGGCCCCCGACCAGGGCATCGAGTGGTGGAACGCGATGGAGGAAGCCGGCCGGCGCCAGTGGATGCGCGCGGCAGGCGACACCGGGCGCGTGGTCGATGCCTACCGCGCGTATCTCACGCAGCTTGCGCACGATGAGGCGGAATCTCAGGGCGAATGGTGGGTCAGCTCGCGCGGCGACGCAGCGGAATGAGGCGCACGCGATGAGAGACGACGCCGACACGCGCACACTCGACATCATCACGGGCGGCATGAGGATCGGCTACGCCCGCGTTAGCACGCAGGAACAGAATCTCGACCTGCAACGCGACGCGCTGCGCGCGGCAGCGTGCGCGACGGTCTACGAGGAAAAAATCAGCGGCGGTCGCTCGCGCGCCGAACGGCCCGAGCTGGACAATGCATTGAAGGCCCTGCGCAAGGGCGACACGCTCGTTGTGTGGCGGCTCGACCGCTTGGGCCGCTCGCTCGCGCACCTGGTTCAGATCGTCACGGATCTGAACCAGCGCGGAATCGCGCTCGAAAGTCTCACTGAGAAGATCGACACATCGACGGCATCGGGCAAGCTCATCACGAATATGTTTGCCGTGCTGGCCGAGTACGACCGCAACCTGACGCGCGAGCGCACCCTGGCGGGCCTCAAATCGGCCCGTGCGCGCGGGCGCACCGGAGGCCGGCCCCCGAAGATCGGCGCGAAGGAAATCCGCGAGATCAACGTTTTGCTGGCCGACCCGCACACGACCATCAAGGACGTTGCGATTCGGTACGGCGTGAGCCGCACAACTATCTACAAGTACATGAAAGGGCCTGCTGTACAGAGCGTTTCCTGAATCCAGAAGTAGTTGGTAACTACCGCAAGTAATGGAGGGTCGCCATGTTTGTCGGTTTGGTAGTCGGGGGCACGGTGCTCCCCTTTGCATACGCTTTTTGCAAGTGCGTATTGGGCGATAACCCGGATCGTGCGCTTGCTTGCTCCGCTTGGACGGCGGCCGGAGTGGCGGTCATGACCTCGTTGCTGATCGCGGGCAAGGTGGTCGGATAAGAAAAGGGGAAAGGCCGAAGCCTTTCCCCTTTCGCAGCGGCTAAAAAGCCTTCCCGTGCGTTCACATCGAAAACATCGAGCGCGCTTGCTTGCATTCGCGAGCAAGCTCCTTACCAACGGCCTTGATCGCTACATCCAATCGGCTGGTACCGTCAGCGTTCGTTGCATAAACACAGTCGACCTCGAAAAGACCGTCCAGCTCGCGATCGTAGTGTTTCAGGTATCCACGCATTCCAGATCCCGGAAACTCGCTCGTTGGAACAACTTCCGCGTAGTAACCCAACCCACCTTGGAGCGGATCGGTCGTACCCAATGCGAGAAGGAAACCGTTGGGACGGTCACCCTTAAATCGCATCGAGGCCGACGCTGCGATCATGTCGTTGCCGTCAATGTTCACGCAGCCGATCCAGAGGGGAAAACGCCCGTCAAACAGAACGTCTTTATGCACTCTGAACAGGTGTCCCGAAACGTTCGACTTCGTGTTGAACAGCATAGTGGCCTCCAAAAAAAGAAAGCCACTCGGGAGCGTCGATCGACGTTCCGCGAGTGGCAGAACGTCAAATCGACGTGTCGATTCTAGGCCAAATCTAGCCGCAGTAAAACCGCCTGCAGGGCGTTCCCCGGCGTGCGCCGGGTCGGGCTTGGTCCCGCATCCACGCTCGCGGCGCTGGCGCTTGCGACCGTGGGCGGGATCGAGCCGCGCCCGCGCGTCTCGACCCTTCGGGCGTCAATCCCTAACGCAACCCCCTAGCCAGGTGCGGCCATTCGGCCGCACATAGGCGCTCGCCGCGCGGCGTTCAACTCGGCTCCGGTATGCGCCTGTGGCCGTTTTCCCTGAGTTCGCCGTCCAGTCCCGCGACCATAGCCAACCCGCTACGGCGGTCAAGGGCCGCGCGCGAAGCGCGCTGAAACCCTCGCCCGTTCCTGCTCGCTGCGCTGCGCGGGCTGCGGCCTCCGGTTTCACCCTTGACCGCCGTAGCGGGCCGGCTAAACCCGTCGCGGGACGGCGAACTCAGGGAAAACGGCGGCAAGGCAATCACCACTCACAGCCTCGCTGAACCCGTCACATAGGGGACGGGAATCTTGGGAGCCGGTCAGCAGTAAAAGCGAACCCCTTTTCGATGGAGGTCGAAATGCGCTCACTTCGGTTGAATCACTGGATAGTAGTCCTGACGAATGCCTACATGGAATACACGTACACGCCTTGGGACGATCGCAACGTGTACCGCCGCACCGTCGATTACCGCCACATCCCTTGGTGCTGATTGGGGAGCGCCCGACATGGCAACCAAGCTCAGCACCTACCACCGCACGAACCACGCCGCGAGCCTCGCGCTCGCGAGGCGTCAACGCGGCAACGGAAGCGCCCACGCCCAATTGATGGAGCTGGCGAGGGCATCGCGTCTCTATTTCGAGCAACTGCGAAAGATCGGCGAGTAAGCCGTAACCCGAGGCGGGCCGGCGACGCCCGCCGCACCTGATAGGAGATGGATCGTGAACAAGTACGAAGCGAAGCAGCAAGCCCGCCGTGCCCGCCTCGAGGCCAGCGCCGAGCGCGCCCGATCGGCATCGAGCATGCACTACACCCGCGCTAAAACGATGGCGTCGGCTATTCCGTTCGGTCAGCCCGTCCTCGCCGGCCACCACTCCGAGGGCCGCGACCGGCGCTATCGGGCGCGTGTACACGCCACGTTCGGGAAGGCGTTCGCGCTGCACGATCAAGCGGCCGAGCTGGACCGCCGCGCAGCAGCCGTCGGCAAGGGCGGCATTTCGAGCGACGACCCGGAGGCAATCGACAAGCTCCGCGCGAAGCTCGCCGACATGGAGGAACGGCACGACCGGATGAAGCGCACGAATGCGCTTGTTCGCCGCGAGAACCGCGCGGGCCTCGAGCGCATGGGCTACACGGTCGACGCAATCGAAAAGCTGTTCAAGCCCGACTACGCGGGCCGCGTCGGGTTCGCATCGTACGAGCTGACCAACAGCAGCGCGAACATTCGCCGCGTGCGCGATCGGATCGCCGCGCTTGAAAAGCTCGCCGAGCGCACCGACCGCGAGGAAGCCGGCGAGGGCTACACGTACCGCGAGGACGTGGAAGACAACCGCGCCGTGTTCCTGTTCGACACGAAGCCCGAGAAAGCCGTGCGCGACCTGATGAAGCGTAACGGCTTCGTGTGGAGCCCGACGCGCTCGCCGGCCGGCAAGTCGGCTTACGTGCGCAAGCTGACGCCGAACGCCATCACGACGGCGAAGTGGCTCCGGCCGCAGCTCGACGCGCTGCTGTCCGGCGAGTGATCCAGTGTCGGCCCGCTACGGCGGGCCGCTCCATCAACCAGACAGGAGCCGACGTGAGCCAGCAACAGCGTTTCATCTTCTCTCAGGACGAGGCCGACGCGATCGCGTATTGGGCCGACAAGGAGTTCAAAAAATGGGCTGTCGATGTGACGGCCGGCCCGATCAAGCGGCCGACCTACAACCGCACGTTTTACGTGCACACGCGCACCGCCGAGCGCGCTATCGAGTGCGTCAAACGCGAAATGCTGAAGAAGCCCGCCGGCGCGCGATACCGCGCGCGGCTCGCCGGCCCGCGCGAGCTGGGCTGTGTGAAGGTGGAGGGCTGACATATGGCGAAGACACGCAAGCCGGCCGCGCCCGTGGATGCGATAGCCGACCGGGACACGCAGGCCGCCGAGCTGGCCGCGACGCTGCCGGCCGATCGCGCCGGCCTGTTGGCCGCGGCGCTTGGCGCTATCAGCGCCATGCACGCGGCCGTGCTCGAGGCAAACGCGAAAGCGGCCGGGGCCGCGGCTGATCGGTACGAGGCCGTCGTGTGGAAACTGAACGGCGGGACGTTTCTCGGGGCGCGCGACGTCGCCAACCCGGACGCGGCCGGCCACCTGGTCGAGCGGCATTGCAGCGCTGCGCCGGGAACCGTGCCGATGTGGGGCCAGCGTGGCGAGTTCCTGATTACGGTGTCAGGCGTGCGCGCTGTCGTCGAGATCGGCGACGGGTTCGGCCGGTATCGGGTCGGCTTCGCCTTCCACGTCGTGGACGCCGACAAGCCGTTCATTAGCGAAACCGGCTACAAGTCGCATTTCGAGACGTTCAAGGGCGGCCGGACGGTCGAGCAGGTCGCGATCGCCGTGTTTTCGGCCTGCTTGGCCGAGGGCCGGCGCATGATTGATCCCGAGGCCCGCGCGCGCGTCGGTAGCAACCGGCGCTGGCCGTGGCTCGCACCGGCGCCGGCGACGCCGGCAGCACTCGAGTTCGAAGAACCCGGCGGCCAGCTCGCTTTCGGCTTCTGAGCCGGCGCGGCCGCAAAAAAACAGGGATCTTTCGATCCCTGTTTCCGTTTGCGGCCAGTCTCCCTAGTGGGAGTGGTTTTTCCGCTTACCCGAATGGCGACGATCGCCTGGCAGAATTTCCGTGAACCAGAAGCCGAAGCCCAGGCCAATAACCAGAATTCCACACAAGATCAGGTAGGTGCCCGTCCCTTCAAACATTATCGTCCTCCTCGTCAGAGTCCTCCACCAGTCCCAGGATTTCCAGCACGATTCCCACGACCAGCAAAGGCCACATTCCTGCCTTGCCGTTAATCAACGGACCCGTCAGACCAAGGCCGATCAACACCAGCCCAACCTTACGCAGCTCTTCCTTCCAGACTTTTTTGCCATCGAGTGCGGCCCGTATACGTTCAGCGAACGATTTCAGGGCCTCGTACAGCTTTTGCATCCTCATCTAGGCGTACTCCAATCTAAGGGACGGTGAACGCCTGAGCCGGGGAGAACCCCCGCAGCGCAGGGGTCCTACCGGCATCGAAAGATGCGTTCTTATTCTAGCACCAGTGTGTCAGGGGGCCGGCGTCTCGGAGTCGGCCGGGGCCGACTCGCTCGTGCCGGCCGGCTGGGCCGCCGGCGTGGCGTCGGTCGGCTTGTCCAGCCACGACGCATAGCTGTTGTCGATCTTCGTTGGACTGGTGAAGACCTTCGTTGCAAGTCGCCCTGGCATGAAACCGATCGCGACACGGCGAGGAAGGTTCAGGGCGGTCGTTTTTGAAATGATGGGCGCTTCCTTATTGACGATCCTGCGTTGCCCTTCCCACACTTCGCCGCCGTGCGTATTGACCTTCGTTACTTCGCCGCCGAGGACAGAAAGCTGTTGCTCCGCGGACATGTATTGAGTCCATTCGGCCGTGCGCTCATCCGCTGCACGATAGACAAATTTGATCGGCGTGTTGACCTCCAGCTCGCGGGCCATCGCCTTCCCGTCGATCCGCTTGTCGTCCGGCGTTTCAACGTTGGCCATCGACTGACCGAGCAGAAGCATATTGCAGCGAGACTGCCGAATCGTCGCGATGGCCTCATTAAGTTCCGGGCAAGCCGTGGCTCTCAGCTCGTCCACACTGAACACGACGTGCGCCGGCCGTACCTTCGCCAGTCGGGCAATTTCGCCCGTCAGCTCGGCGATGTAAGCTTTCATTGCATCTTTCACAACCGGATCGCGCAGGTCGCCACGCACGTAAACGATGGCGTTTTCCATCAGGCACCGCTCGATCGAATGCCCCTTGCGCTTACCCGGTTGTGCAAACGTACTGATGCGCGACCATTCGCGCAACGAGTCACGCAACATCGACAGCTCGCTATCGTGCTGGTCCTTTACATACGCGAGCATTGCCTTGATCGAGCCATCGGTATTTTCCAGCGCGTCATCGAGCAACGCCCGCTCTTTGGCCTTGTATACGTCCGAGTCGGTGCCGGATTTATCGAGGTTGAAAGCGCGCGTGATACGCGTGCGGCGCTCGCGATCGCTGCCACCGACGAACGGGTGCCAAACGCCTTTTCCTTCCGGCCGCAGGTCCAGGTAGACGAAGCGTCTACCCGCTCGCTTTGCTTCGTCTTGCATCATGTAAGGCAGCCAGTCATCGCCTTTCGGATCGACGTAGAACACGCCGAAGCCGTAGCGGATAACTTGCTTGAACACGCTTTGCAGGATGATGCCCTTACCGTAGGCGGTCGGGCCGAGCACCAAGTGATGAGTCTCCCGGAACTCTTGAAGGCCGAAATAAATCGGCTGATCGTGCTCGTCTAAACCGTAGAAAATCTGTCCGTCTACAAAGTAATCTTCTGGTTCGAAGCTCTTGGATTTAAGGTTTTCAATCTCGTCTCGCGCGTCGACCTGCTTGTCAATTTCCTGACTTACGCGCGCGTCGCGCCAGACACGCGACAGCTTTGGCATGACGTATCTATCCCATACGAATCGCAGAACGACGCCATACACGATCGCAGCAAGAACGAGCGGCCAATATCTGCCGAGCTGGCCACGCGCGATTGTCGCGAACCGCGCTGCCGCTGTCGGAAATGACATTCCAGACGACGCAACATAGATGAGAAAAACGACTGCTGGAACGAAAAGCAACAGCACATAAAGCGAAATAACGGAAGCACGCCGACCGACAACCGCAAGCAAATCGCGAAACTTAACGTCATTCGGAGGCAATCGCCACGGCACCGGATGGAGCATGGATACCATGAAAAATGGGATTGCAAGAACGATCCAGTACCACGGACTCGCTGCCTGCAATGCATGCCCGGCCATCGAAAAAATGGCCGACTGTGCCGACTGCATGTTCATCGCGTTAGGAAACGACACGGCGTTCTCCCAAGAATTAGGGGGGAACCCGAGAGACTTTCGTCTCTCGGGTTATGGGCCGGCGTGTGCCGTAGCACGGACGGATTGCCTAAAAAGGCGCACCACCCTGCCGAGCAGATACGGTCTGCGGCCGTACAACAATCGAAGGCTTCCCACACCTTCAACCTTGACGCTACTGACGCAGGCTTGTGGCCTGTTTGTCGGTTGACGTACCGGAGTCAAACCCCGGGTTGCCACAGCGAAGACGACGCGGTAACGCCGTTTCCCTGTTTGCCACCGGCCGCAAAAGGGCCGTCTTGCCCGCCGGCCTGGCCGCTGCCGGGTTGACGTACACGCGCCGAAGCGCGCGACTTTGTGCTGCCATCGGCCCCAAACGGCGGGCCGCCCTGACTGCCGGCCTGACCGCTACCGGGTTGACGTGCACGCGCCGAAGCGCGCGACTTTGTGCTGCCATCGGCCCCAAACGGCGGGCCGCCCTGACTGCCGGCCTGACCGCTGCCGGGTTGACGTACACGCGCCGAAGCGCGCGGTTTGTTGATGACACCAGCCCCAAACTGCGGGCCGACTTGACCAACGGCCTGATTGCTGCCGAGGTGAATCCGGCCTTGATGGCCGGTAACTGCCTTGCCTACTTCCATGTCACGCTCTCCTATTGAAAGGCTGATTGCACGTTGGACACCCCCGGATTACCCATCCGAAGACGGGCGCGGTTACCAGCCGCGCCCGTTCCAACACTCCACTGCGGGAACCACCCCGCAAACACACCGTTTTGCAACCGCTTCGGACTTTCGGACAGGCTTGCGCCTGCTGTTTGCGCTTCAGACGAATCGCGACAAACAGCTACACGGCTTGCGCCGTGAGGCCCTACTAATCCAATCTCCCTCCCATAGCCACCGGGTTACCAGCCCGGTATCGGCCTTAGGGATTCCCACGTTAGTGCAACGTTACTGACGCCAAACTGCGCGCCAGAGCATCACGCCTGCGCCTCAAGCAACAACAGTGAGGTGTTCCCTCTCACCCATTAGGTTTTCAGCGGCCCGAGATTCCAAAGCGGCTCGCTTACCTGTTGTGCCGTCAACGGCTTCGTCTTCAGACAGGCTTGATGCCCCACCACATAGCGACCTCTACGGCCGCATTTACACGCTTAAGCTATACAGCGACCCCACCAGCTTGCGCCGGTAGGTGCCGCGTGCGCCAGGTTTCCCCTTGCACGCCTGCGCCCTTTCGGAACGCCTCAGCAGCCTACGTGTGTGGCATAGGTTCTACGGTTTCCCGCAGCCCCTAGACGGTGCTAACGACGGCTGAAGCCGTCTCCCGTTTTCACGTTACACAGGGCAATAGCGCATTTCCTCGCTATGCCCGTTTCCGTGTCGCCCAACCTCGCCCCATGCTTCGTGGGGATTGAGTCGAAGGACGGAGTTACACCGTCCAGCGCTCGTCGTAGTCGTACCAGCGCCATTACGCGCATACGACTTCAGCGGTCTAAGCACGGTTGGTAGCCGTGCCTCGAGCCATACAGCTCAACGGTGGTGTGATGGAATCCAGGGGGTGGTCAGCCCCCGGACGTACTGCTGTCAATGGGAGCTGCCCCTGTACCGTGCAATCGCTGTGAGCGACTAACACCACGGAGGGCAACCGGTTGGTACTGCAAGGGTTGGTTGCCCTCTTGCTGCGTCGCTGGCCGCTTGTGGCGGCCCCGGCGACGCAGATGATGCTTGCGTGCTAGGGCCGCTTGTGGCGGTCAGCACGCGCATTGTAGCGCCGATTTCATCGCCGCCCGCGCTTCGCGCGGAATCTCTTATAATTAGCCGGGAATGCGGAGCATCCCGGATAACTGGAAAGCCTTGCTGCGCAAGGCTTCGCATTAGCACTGAATTCGTTCTTGGCATGCCGTGTTGTGCCCCTAATTTATGAAAGCTACCGAACCGATCGTGATTCGATACAAGACGCTGTTGATGCAGCGCCTGCTAGACCTCGTTCGGCATGGATACCGGCATCACACATCCGGCACGATCAAGGCTGATCGCGCCGAGGCGTTGTGCGTGAAGTTCGGCGAGCGCTACGACGTATTTGCGAGCGAGAATCAGCGGGCCTACCGCAAGACCCTTGGCAAGGCGAATGCGCGGCTGATTCTCGCGGACCTCGACCACGGCGGGGCGCTGCACTGGTTCTTGATGGTTACGGATGGCGAGAACGATGCGCACAAGCTCGAAAAGCTCGGTGACGCGCTATCACAGGGAGAGCGTGTACACGTCACCGGTTATGAGCTGCTGAAGCTACCGCATGCGAAGGCCGCCGGCGGCGGCGTTCGCCTGACGTGGCGGATGACTGACGAGACGGAACGAGCGTGGCGGTATCAGATCCGCTCAACCGCGCGATCGAAGCGCGCCGACGAGCTGGTGCCGGTGCTGGTGCGCTCGCTGTACCAGACGCCGGGGTTTCACACCACCCGCGTGCAGGTCGGGAAGCTGGTCGCGTTCCTGACTGGCGAGTGGGTGCGATCCGGCCGGAAGCCGGAGGCGTTGACGCTACCTGGCGCCCTGCCCTACGTGCGCCGGATGGCCGACGAAAATTTCACGTTGTACGACTGGCTCGCCGCGCAGGCGTCGCGCCACAACCGAGGTGACAAATGAGCGATACCGAAGATCAAGCGAATGTCGTGACGTTCACGGCCGACGAATGGCGCGGAGAGGAATCGACCGAGGCGTTCGGCGTGCGCAAGGTCGTGCCGAAGAAGAAGGAGCCGACACCCGGGATGAAAGCTATCCTCGTGTTCGAGGATAGCTTTCGCCGCGCGAAGAAGCATCTGAGGAACTATCCGATGCTTCGGCCGCAGCTGGACTTGCCCGAGCTGATTAGCGCGATGATCGACGTTTGCGACGCCGATCCGGCGATCATGGAAAAGGTGAAGCGTCGAATCATCGACGTGCGCAAGCAGCAGCTCGCGGCGATGGAGGCCGGCACGACGACCACACCGTGATCTGCGCGCCGACCCGCGCGGCCTGCGGCCGGTTAGCCGCCGCGGTGGAAATCAAGTTGCGCCTGTTCAGGCGGATCATCCGATCCGAGTTCGGCACCGGCCACGATAACGTCCTCGTCGGGCTGGACGTAGGGGATATGCCGCAGCTTGGGCGTCGGCGTCGCCTTGGTCACGTCATCCTGTTCATCGAAGTTCGCGACGACCTCCGCACTGAACGACGCCCACCGACCATCGGCGCGCGCGGTCCAGAACACGCCCGAGTTGACCCGATACACGTTCGCCGTGCCGACCTTGACGACCTCGATCCAGTTCTGTTCGCGCAGCAGCGCGACAGCGCGCTTGACCGTGGGCTTGCTCAGGCCCGTAAGCTTGACGAGCGATTCCTGAGACACCATGACGGCGTTCTGCTTGTTCATCGCCTTGACGAGGCTCGTCAGCAACTTCCGCGCGGCCGGCGAGTGAAAGGCCAGCTCGTCCAGCTCATCAAGGTATTTCCGGCTGACCTGCACGAAACCCTGATTGACCGCGCCGCGCTTGAGCTTCGCCAGCTCGGTACGGAGGCGTTCGTTTTCTTGCGCAATTTGATCCCTATTGGGATCATTTGCGACACCTTGCGGGATCACGCTTTTGACCATTTGGTTCTCCGTTGATACCAGTGGGCTCATTGTACTTGAGCCAAGAGGGATCATCAACGAGCTTAGGGATCACCTTGGATGAGCCCAATAGGGATCACACAGGGTGATCTCTTTGCTGTTCGCGCGAGCGCCCGCCCAGCAAGGCGCAGCGGGTGATTTGGCGCATTTGCGCTCTTGTCTCTGCTATACGCGATTTCGCGGCGCGAACGGCGGGATGCTATATCCACCCCCCATT
The DNA here is from genome assembly GCF_001522865.1 of Burkholderia sp. TSV86. Classification (GTDB taxonomy): domain Bacteria; phylum Pseudomonadota; class Gammaproteobacteria; order Burkholderiales; family Burkholderiaceae; genus Burkholderia. The sequence continues at coordinate 25,129 of NZ_LOWB01000112.1, forward strand.
TTCGGACCGCAAGCGGCCCGAAAACGGAGGAATCACGGCGCTCTGCGCCTTGACGACCCCAATACCCCACCCGTCCACCTAGGCCCACGGAGCCTTGGTCTAAGCCGCTGACGGGGCAAGCCCCGCCACCGGCTAAGACCGGGATAAATCGCGATCAGGTCGTCCTGCGGCCGCCCTGATCGCTCAACCCGGCCCCTGTGAGGGCCATTGGCTAACCGGCTCAAGGAACACAACCGCCGTTATGGTCTACAGAAGGGGGGCGATGGGGTCTGATATGGCTGTGGCTCGAAATCCGGCCCGTGGTGCCGTTCCGGCGCATTGGTTAAGGGGTAAGCCTACCCTCACGGTTTCGGCGGCTCAGAGCGCCGATTTTCGGGTGGGTCGGCCGTAGCGCTTGGTTGAGGGTTTTTTATCTCATTGAGGCAAGCCGCGCAGCGGCGCGTCAGGCCCGAAGGGCTCGATCGCGGGGAGCCGGTGGGTGGGTGCGGTATCCCGGCCGGCGGCCGGGACTGTCCACGCCCTTGTGGTGTGGACAGCGCAGCCATCCACGGGCGGGCGCGGGTGTCCCGCTACCTCTTGCAGACCACGGCCGGAACCGCGTGAGCGGGGCCGGCTCGTCATTTTGCGGCGATAGCCGCCTGGATACGGCAGCGGACCACTGCGGCTAATCCTCGTTGACCTCGTAGGCGTTGCCACACTCGCCACAGACGAGTTTCAGCTCCGGTTTGCCCCACACGTTCGTTTCACAGGCCGGGCAGGTGTATTTCGTCCTGGTTGGCTTGTTCTGCGAGCCGGTGGCCGGCGCCAGGCTGATGCCATCCATGTCTATAGCCCCGTCTTCCGTCGCAGCCTCGAGCGCCTGTGCGGCTACGTGGCGCGCGGGGAAGCGGTCAGCCCACGAAATACGGAAATCCTTGGTCAGCAGCTTGTCGCATGCGGCGAGGAAGCGCCCGCCCTCGATCGGGTAGTCGGCCATGTGCTCGCCAGTTCGCTTACCGCCGGGCTTGCCGGTGGACGACGGCATCAGGCCGATGGATTCCATTTTATCGGCCCACTCGACGTTGTGATAGCGACGGCGGCCAGGCTTGCCGAAGTGGTGCTGCCAAAGGTGGGCCATTTCGTGCGCGATGGTCTGCATAACTTCGAGCAGCGGAACGATGCCGAAGTAAGCCGGGTTCAACGCAATCTCGTCAGTCCGGCTGCCGTCGCCCCGGTGGACGAATCGCTCGGCCGAGAAGTAGCCGTAAGTCTTTTTTTCGCGTTGCAGTGTCAGCAAGCAAGGCGGCAGGCTGTCGTCGAAAAGTTCGGCGTTGAAGTGGTCGAACGCGGTTTGCAGCTCAGCGTAGGTGTCGTCAGTCGGGCGCATAGGGCACTCGCGTTGGATTGTACAATCCATTATACGCGATTGGATTGTACAATCCAACACAAACCGCAAAAAAATCGACGGCTTGGGGGCCGCCGACAATAGCACCGTTGAATTGCAACCAATGCAACGATAGAAAGAGACAATTAGATATCGATATTTTGGGATTAGAATATTTTGGTATCGAGGTATCGAGGTATCGAGGTATCGAGGTATCGAGGTATCGAGGTATCGAGGTATCGAGGTATCGAGGTAT
>NZ_LOWB01000113.1 GCF_001522865.1 Burkholderia sp. TSV86
CGTCACGTTCAAGCTCGGCACCGATCCGGACAAGGCGACGCAGCTCGTGCAGAACCGCGTGAACCAGGCGTTGCCGCATCTGCCGGAAGACGTGCAGCGGCTCGGCGTGACAACGATCAAGAGTTCACCGGCGATCACGATGATCGTGCATTTGATCTCGCCGGATAACCGCTATGACATGACGTATCTGCGCAATTACGCGCTGATCAACGTGAAGGACCGGCTGTCGCGAATCCAGGGTGTCGGCGAGGTGCAGTTGTGGGGCGCGGGCGATTACGCGATGCGCGTATGGCTCGATCCGCAAAAGGTCGCGCAGCGCAATTTGACGGCCAACGACGTCGTGAAGGCGATTCGCGATCAGAACGTGCAGGTCGCGGCGGGCGTGATCGGCGCATCGCCGACGCTGCCGGGCACGCCGCTGCAACTGTCGGTGAATGCGCGCGGGCGGCTGCAGAGCGCGGAGGAATTCGGCGACATCGTCGTGAAGACCGCGCCGGATGGCGCCGTCACGCACTTGCGCGATATCGCCCGCATTCAGCTCGGCGCGTCGGATTACGGCCTGCGGGCGCTGTTGGACAACGACGCGGCCGTTGCGATGCCGGTATATCAGTTGCCGGGCGCGAACTCGCTGCAGATCGCCGACGAAGTGCGCAAGACGATGGCCGAGCTGAAGCAGGATTTTCCGGCGGGCGTCGATTACCGGATCGTCTATGACCAGACGCTGTATATGCGATCGAGCATCAATGCCGTCATTCATACGCTCGTCGAGGCCATCGTTCTCGTATCGATCGTTGTCGTCGTGTTTTTGCAGACGTGGCGCGCATCGATCATTCCGCTGATTGCCGTGCCGGTGTCGATCGTCGGCACGTTCTCGCTGCTATTGCTGTTCGGCTATTCGATCAATACGTTGTCATTGTTCGGGATGGTGCTTGCGATCGGGATTGTCGTCGACGATGCGATCGTGGTCGTCGAGAACGTCGAGCGGAACATCGAGAACGGGCTGTCCGCACGCGATGCAGCCTACAAAACGATGCAGGAAGTGAGCGGGCCGATCATCGCGATCGCATTGACGCTCGTGGCGGTGTTCGTGCCGCTCGCGTTCATGTCGGGCCTGACGGGTCAGTTTTACAAACAATTTGCGATGACGATCGCGATCTCGACGGTGATTTCGGCGTTCAACTCGCTGACGCTGTCGCCCGCGCTGTCGGCGCTGTTGCTGAAGAGTCACGGCGACAAGGAGGACTGGTTCACGCGCGCGATGAATCGCGTGCTCGGCGGCTTTTTCCGGGGTTTCAACAAGGTGTTCCATCACGGCGCGCAGAGCTATGGGCGTGGCGTGCGCGGCGTGTTGTCGAGAAAGACGGCGATACTCGGCGTCTATTTTGTGTTGATCGGCGTGGCGATATTGCTTGCGCGGGTCGTACCGAGCGGTTTTATTCCGGCGATGGATCGAGGATATCTCGTCGCATTCGCGCGGCTGCCCAATGGCGCATCACTCGATCGTACCGAGGACGTCATGCGGCAGATGGCGTCGATCGCGCTGAAGCAACCGGGTGTTGACCATGCGCCCGCCTTTCCCGGCATGTCGGTAAATGGCTTCATGAACAGTTCCAGCTCGGGCATCGTGTTCGTGATGTTGAAGCAGTACAGCCAGCGTCATGGCATGTCCGCGGATGCCGTTGCCGCCGCGCTGACTCGTCAGTATTCGAAAATCAAGGGTGCGTCCATCGCGGTGTTCCCGCCGCCGCCGGTATTCGGTCTCGGCACGCTCGGCGGCTTCAAGATGCAGATCGAGGATCGCGGCTCGGTCGGCTACGCGAAGCTCGCGGAT
>NZ_LOWB01000114.1 GCF_001522865.1 Burkholderia sp. TSV86
CAAGAAGATCTACGACTCGATCGCCACCTTGCAGACGGACCTTGATGCGTGGCTCGACCAGTACAACAATGAACGAGAGCATCAGGGGCGCTGGTGTTACGGCAAGACGCCGATGCGCACTTTCCTCGATTCGCTCGATCTCGCCAAGGAGAAACTCATCCCCCATTGACGACTCGTACTTTGTCGGCCCGACTACCTGTCAGATCAAGTCCCGGCTAATACACGTAATCGGTATCAACAGGCTCGCCAAACAATCCGGGCTCGACGTAGTTGTCCGGTGGCGTGAGCGTGATGCCGATTTCCTGTTGCAACCGCGTCGCGATTTTCCCGTGATCAATCTCATCCTTGGGGTGCGCGTTCACCTTGAACGACACTTCCACCGAGCCGCCCTCCTGGGTGACGAATGCGATTTCCTTGATCTCGCACTCAGCCAGCAAGACGTCTTCGGCGCCCGATGCACCGATGTGAAAACGCAGCAGGTATCCCGGATAGCTCCTGTCCCAGCGCATATTGCGCAGCTGCGGGAATCGCAGTTCGGTCAGCCCTGCGTGCTCCATCGGAAGCTCACCAGGTTTCGGCTGTGGCTTTCGATACAGCATCGGCCGCAGTGCGACGTCGAATTGATCAAGCAATTCGCCACCGCTGACCAGCGTCAAGCCGATAGAGATCGCTGGCTCGCGTGCGTTGCCGTGCTTCTCCGACCGGTTTGTGCAAGAAGTGATCTTGGCGAGCGTGTCTTGAACGTTGAACATGCAGCGCTCCTTGGAATAAATCCGGAATAAATTGCTACTGCTTTTGTTGTTACGCGCCGAGAAGCACTTCGCGACGATCCTCGAATGCTTGTTGAAGTTTTACGTACTCGGCTCCTGGCAGGTCGCGTGCGCTGTCCATCACGAGGTCGAGGATTTCTGCGCTTTCGGCTTTCTGAATCTGACTGAGCAGGTCGTCGTAGGTGTGGAGCATCGCGTCGGCTTGCTGCCGGCGCTGATCGGTCAGGCCGGCCGGCGGATCGATTTCGCCGCCGTCGTCTTGCTCATCGTCAGTCGGCGTGATGTAGTCGCCGTCGAGCACAGTGTCGAGCGCCTGCGAGCGACCTGCCGTGCCGATGTCATCGATTGCAGCCGCGCTGGCGAGTTCGATGCTGACCGGCAAATACTTGAACAGGCGGCGAAGAACCGTCTTGCGGCCCATTTCCTCGTAGTGCTGCCCCCAGACGGTCTTTTCCTTGTCGCGCGCGAACTTGTAGTTCTGGCTGGCGTCGCGTATCTCGTTGACCTGCTCTTTGCTCATGACCTCGAACGCATGGCCGCCGCCAACTAGCTTCGCAATCGCGTAGAACGCGATCACGTCGCCACGCGCGGACATGGCCGGCTTGTGCTCGAGCTTCTCGTCGAGGCCGAACGCATAGTCGAAGTGATCGTGCTCGTGTACCGCGTGTGCGGCGATGCTGACGACCTGACCCGAACGACGTGCGAGGTCGATGAGTCCCTTGTAACCGATGACGATCTGCGTCTCGACCTTGTCCGTTACCCACTGGTTGCCGACCTTCTTCTTTTTTTCGAACGGGATCAGATAAGCGTGGCCGAGCGGCGTGTTCGGTTCGAGGCCCAGCTGCGAGCACTGCACGACCGCGCCCATCAACGATTCGACCGTGCACTCCATCAACTTCGGCGTCGTGCGCAGCGCGCCGAGCGCGATTTTCAGCATGCGCTCCGGACTCACGTGTCGCGGCAACACTGCGGCCAGCGTTGCTTTCTGCGACTCGAAGAAGGCCTTGACGCTGCCGATACCGGCGTCGCGCGCAACCATCTTCGATGTCTGTTTGAGTTGAGTCAGGTTCGTTGTCGTTGCCATCTTTACGCCTCCAGTGAATGGTGAATTTCTTTGGCTCGCAGATAGGCTTCGCGAGCCTCTTCCGGGGTTTGAAAGCACCCGAGATGGAGCTCACGTCCGTTAGCACGGATTTGCGCAATGAACTTTTCTCCGCGCCGATGGACGCCAAGAATCCCGAGCTTGTTGGTGATGCGCGCGCGTCGAATGTTTCTGTTATTCAGCGAACGATCGGCTTCACGCAGGTTCGAAATCGCATTATTCGAGCGATTTCCATCGATATGATCTATCTCGCGTGCCGGCCATGATCCATGCATATAGAGCCATGCCAAGCGGTGTGCAGCATATCGAACACCATCGACCGAAATCTGGATGTACCCTTTGCCGTTATTTGATCCGGCTACCATGCCCGCCTTTACGGCACGCATGCTTTTCTGCCAACTAAAAGCCCCGGTGAATTCGTCATAAAACAAAAGTTCACGTACGCGGCTGGCATTTACATCTCGTCGCATGCTGCCTCCATTGCATAGGCGGGAAGTCGAATCAATTCGATTTCGGAGCCGTATCCTGGCCACTGACCCGTGCGTTCGCAATGAGCGAGAGTGGAAAGATTGCGCCGGTATTTTGTGCGACCGGCTTCCTCACTTTCCGAATCAAACATCATCGCGTGCGCTGCGAATGGCCACTCTGTTTCGACGGCAACGAAGAGGAACGCGAGCACATCGCTTCCACTCGCCGCGGCATAGCCATCCGAGTAATAGGAAGCTTGTACGTCGTACCTTTTTCTAGCAGCCTGTCGGCGAAACTCAGCAGGCGATGCGCTGCTATAGGTCTTCACGTCTACCAAGATCACGCCGGAGTCGGTTGCGTCATGCACCCAGTCCGGCCGACAACGGCACGCTACGCCTGTCGCTGGATCGGTCCAGAACGCCGACACCTCTGCACGGCCGCGCGACAGAGCCTCGCGAATCTCCGGCAGCGCGCGCACGGAATCGGATTGCCTCCATGCTGCGTCGTACTGATCCCGCTGAATGGCGATGCGATCCTGATTTGCCTCGATAAATTCTTTCCAGACCTTCGTATTACGGTTCACGCTAGGCCCGAGCACGTAGCGCTTGTCGAACTCATCCGGTTCGAGGATCGCGCAGTGCGCCAATGCGCCTTCCAGTTGCCCCGTCTTGAGTTGACGAGCGGGACGATTTGGGTCGCGATGCAGCGCCCAAAAATGCGCAGGTGACACATTGATCGTGTCGAGTTGCGATTTGCTCACGGCCGAGTGTGCGTGATAATCGTTGATGTCGAGGCGTTCGATCAGCATCACGCGCCCCACGCGCCCCACGCGCCACGCGGCGCCTCAGGTGCGGTGCCGAGATACGCAATCCCGACCGCGCACACGAACGCGATGACGATCGCGACGAGAATCCCTGCGACCGGGCTACGCTCGAACAGACGGTCGAGCGCCACGCAGAGGTAGGTGATCGGGTTCATGCGTCACGCTCCGGTGCCAACGCGTAAATACCAATGCGCTGCATCATTCGGGCAAGTACTCAGGTTGTACTTCTCGATGAACTGCTCGGCAGCCGTTTCCAGCGTTGCGAACCATGCGCCGTCCGACATATCGTCGAAGTCGTGCGCAGCCATCCAGCCGAGGAATTCGTCGCGCAGATGGTCGGGGATGAGTTTATTTTTCTTGCGGCTCATTTTGCGACTCCAGAGAGAAGTTCGTACGCCGGCGCGACGCCGCACGCAATCAGGTAAAGCGCGCCGAGTACCGCGAGCGGGAACCAGTCGCGCGATACAACCGATCGGCTGTAACTGCCAATGTTGACCGCGTTCATTGCCACACCATCCCTTTTGTTTGCCAGTCGATTTGCTCAGTCCGCACGTGGATGCGATGACCGTCGCGGCATACGTATTCGACGAGCATCAGGACTGCGTACTGAAGGTAGAAAAACGAGGTCACGTAGCCGGCGCGCATATCAGGCCCCCATAGCGTTACGCCACCGCATTCGCTGCGAGAAACTCCTCGCACCATTCCAACGCTTGCTTCGATGCCGGATTGGTGAATCGGCCCGGGTTTTTCGGAGACCTCAACCTTTGAGAGAATGGGGTCATGGAAACCTTAAAACCTGAAAGCAAT
>NZ_LOWB01000115.1 GCF_001522865.1 Burkholderia sp. TSV86
CGTACGGCTCCTTTCATACTGAAAAAGTCCGCCGAAAACTCGACTACATCATGGCACTGTTTGCTGGGGGCCGATCAACTTCGAGGAATCCGCCGAGCAGAGCCGGAAAAGTCGGCGGGCAGCATGGGCGGCGAAGCGCCGGATTCGACCGGCGGCGCGTCACGGAATGTCCGTGCGCTGAGATGCGCGTCCGCACGGCGAATGTCCAGGCCGACGGACGTCATGCGTCGCAAAACGCTTGCGACGCATGGATGAAAACCTTGGACGCACGGACGGAAACGATGGCTGCGGCCCCCGCCGCGCCGAGCGCGGCCCGCGGCGTAACGTGAACCACCGCAACGCCCCGCCGCTCCAGCGACGCAGACCGCCGCTGCGCGATGTGGAACCGCCCCGTGATGCGGCAAACACGAAATCACGCGAGCGCGGCGGCACGTCGGCCGTGAGCGCCGTTTCCGCCCTGCCATGCGCCGCCCCTATTCGCCTCTTCGCTGCGTGCAGAAAACGGCCCCCGAAGCCGGCGGCGGCCCGCCAAGACCAGCCGCGCGGGCTCGCCAAATCCGTCACCGCTTATTATTTCTTGTCCGGCTCCGAAGACGTCACCGGTTTGAACGGAAACGAGCTGAACATCGTCTTCGCCTGATTCTGCATCTGCTCCTGCATTTGCACGAACATGTTCTTCGACTGCTCGATATAGTTCGTCATCATTCCTTGCATCATCGGCGCCTGCATGTTCATGAACTGCGACCAGACTTCCGGATTCATCGCATTGTTCTCATACAGGTTCTTCGACTGCTCGGCGAGTTTGCCCTGGATGTCGATGAACGCCTGGATGTTCTTCTCGAGATAGGCGCCCATCATCCCCTGCATCGCATGCCCGTAGAAGCGGATGATCTGCGACAGCATCGATGACGAGAACATCGGCACGCCGCCGCTTTCCTCTTCAAGAATGATCTGCAACAGGATGCTGCGCGTCAAATCCTCGTTGCTCTTCGCGTCGATGACCTTGAAGTCCTCCTGCTCCAGCACGAGCTGCTTCACATCGGTCAACGTAATGTAGGTGCTCGTCTCCGTATCGTACAAACGGCGGTTCGGATACTTCTTGATCAGCCGTTCGCTAGTTTTCTTTGTAGTCGTCATGTAACGCCCTTGAGCGCCTGATGCGCGTAATGACAACGCGGGCGCCGCGCCTCATCGCGCAACGCCCGGCGTCCCCGGAACCCCGATCCATGCGGCCGGCCGGCATATACCGGCCGGCAGCGCACGGCTCAGCCCATATGCAAGCCGCCGTTCAGCGAGAAATCGGCGCCCGTCGCGAAACCGGATTCCTCTGATGCCAGCCACGCGACGATCGAGCCGATCTCGTCGGGCGAGCCCAACCGGCGCACCGGGATCGTCGCGACGATCTTCTCGAGCACGTCCGGGCGGATCGCCTTCACCATGTCGGTGCCGATGTAGCCGGGCGACACCGTATTGACCGTCACGCCCTTCGTCGCGACTTCCTGCGCAAGCGACATCGTGAAGCCGTGAATGCCCGCTTTCGCAGTCGAATAATTGGTTTGGCCGAACTGACCTTTCTGGCCGTTCACCGACGAAATATTGATGATCCGCCCCCAACCGCGCTCGACCATCCCGTCGATCACCTGCTTCGTCACGTTGAAGAGGCTCGTCAGATTCGTGTCGATCACGGCCGTCCAGTCTTCGCGCGTCATCTTGCGGAACACGACATCGCGCGTGATGCCCGCGTTGTTGACGAGCACATCCACCTCGCCGATCTCGGCCTTCACCTTGTCGAACGCCTGCTTCGTCGAATCCCAATCGCCGACATTGCCTTCGGACGCATAGAAATCGAAACCGAGCGCCTTCTGATCGTCGAGCCATTTCACGCGGCGCGGCGAATTCGGGCCGCAGCCCGCGATCACCTTGAAGCCGTCCTTGTGCAGGCGCTGGCAGATGCTCGTGCCGATACCACCCATTCCGCCGGTTACGTAAGCAATTCGCTGTGACATAGACATCACTCCCTTATCATTTTGAGAGGCGCCGGGCGGCGGCCTCTCTGCCTCTTTGCCGTCAGTCGGATCGCGCGCGACGGTGTGGCCCGGCCGGCGCGCGCATGCATCACGTCACGGGCGCTCGAGCGCGAGCGCGACGCCCATTCCGCCGCCGATGCACAGCGACGCCAAGCCTCGCTTCGCATCGCGTTTCTGCATTTCATGCAGCAGCGTGACGAGAATCCGGCAACCCGACGCGCCAATCGGATGACCGATCGCGATCGCACCGCCGTTCACGTTGATCTTCGACGTGTCCCAGCCCATCTGCTTGTTCACCGCGAGCGCCTGCGCGGCGAACGCTTCGTTGATTTCCATCAAATCGAGATCGCCCACCGACCAGCCGGCGCGCTCGAGACAACGGCGCGACGCCGGCACCGGGCCGATCCCCATCACGCTCGGATCGACACCCGCGTTCGCATAGGCCTTGATCCGCGCAAGCGGCTTCAGGCCGAGCGCGTCGGCCTTCTGCGCCGACATCACGAGCACCGCGGCCGCGCCGTCGTTGATGCCGGACGCGTTCGCGGCCGTCACCGTGCCGTCCTTCGCGAACGCGGGCTTCAGGCCCGCGAGCGATTCGGCCGTCACGCCGTGGCGCACGAACTCGTCGGTCGCAAAGCGCACCGGCTCGCCCTTCTTTTGCGGAATCTCGATCGGCACGATCTCGTCGTCGAAACGACCGGCCTTCTGCGCCGCTTCCGCCTTGTTCTGCGACAGCGCGGCGAACTTGTCCTGCTCTTCGCGCGTGATGCCATGCTCCTTCGCGACGTTTTCCGCGGTGATGCCCATGTGATACTGGTTATAGGCATCCCACAGGCCGTCGACGATCATGGTGTCGACGAGCTTCGCATCGCCCATCCGGAAACCGTCGCGCGAGCCCGGCAGCACATGCGGCGCGGCGCTCATGTTCTCCTGGCCGCCCGCGACGACGATTTCCGCGTCACCCGCCACGATCGCGTTCGCCGCCAGCATCACGGCCTTCAGGCCCGAGCCGCACACCTTGTTGATCGTCATGCCCGGCACCGCGTTCGGCAATCCCGCCGCGATCAGCGCCTGGCGCGCCGGATTCTGGCCCGAGCCCGCCGTCAGCACCTGGCCCATGATCACTTCGCTGACCAGCTCGGGTTTCACGCCGGCCCGCTCGAGCACCGCGCGAATCACGGTTGCGCCGAGCTTGGGCGCGGCAATCTTCGCGAGCGAACCGCCGAACTTGCCGACCGCGGTGCGCGCGGCCGATACGATCACTACGTCTGTCATCTCACTGTCCTCCGGGCAAACGCGGCGCTGCGCGCCACGGCCGCCCTGTCAAAAAAACGGTCGCATCGGAAAGCGTGCGCCGCCTTCCGCCGTTCGTCAATCGCGTTGCAGCACATACCGGCCGGGCGCGGGCTCGATCACCGGGAAACTTGCCGAGCCGAGCGCGCGCGGCTTCACCTTGCGGCCGCCGTACTGGTCGAGCCATGTGGTCCATTCGGGCCACCAGCTTCCCGGATGCTCGGTCGCCGCATCAAACCAGTCGTCCCCCGATTCGGGCAGCGCCTTGGCCGGAGCGTCGTAGGTCCAGTAGCTGCGTTTATTCTTAGCCGGCGGATTGATGACGCCCGCGACGTGGCCCGATGCGCCGAGTACGAACGTCAGCGGGCCGGTGAGCAGCGACGTCGACGCATACGCGGTTCGCCACGGCACGATGTGGTCTTCGCGCGAGCCGTAGATGAAGGTCGGCACGTCGATCCTCGACAGATCGACGCTCTCGCCGCATACCGTCAGCGCGTCGGGCTCACGCAGCTTGTTCTCGAGATAGGTATGGCGCAGATACCACGCATACATCGGGCCGGGCAGATTCGTCGAATCGCTGTTCCAGTACAGCAGATCGAACGGCGCGGGCGTGCGGCCCTTCAGATAGTTGTCGACGACGTAGTTCCAGAACAGATCGTTGGGCCGCAGGAACGAGAACGTGTTGGCGAACTCGATGCCGCGCATCAGGCCCGGCTGGCCGCCATTCTTGCCGCCGATCGTCTGCTCGCGCAACTGCACGTGCGCTTCGTCGACGAACACGTCAAGAATGCCCGTGTCGGAAAAATCGAGCATCGCGGTAAGCAGCGTCATCGACGCGGCCGGATGCTCGCCGCGCGCGGCGAGCACGGCGAGCGCCGTTGCCAGCAGCGTGCCGCCGACGCAAAAGCCGAGCGTGTTGATCTGCTCGCGCCCGCTCACCTGCTGGACCACGTCGATCGCGGCAAGCAGTCCTTCGTCGATGTAATCGTCCCAGGTCTTGTGCGCGATCGACGCATCCGCGTTGCGCCACGAAATCAGATAGACCGGATGGCCACTCGCCAGCGCATGCTCGACGAGCGAACTCTGCGGCCGCAGATCGAGGATGTAGAACTTGTTGATGCACGGCGGCACGATGAGCAGCGGCCGCTCGAACACGGTCGCCGTCAACGGCTTGTACTGGATGAGCTGGATCAGGTCGTTCTCGTAAATCACCGCGCCTGACGTCACGGCGAGATCCTTGCCGACGACGAACTGCGATTCGTCCGTCTGCGAGACCTTGCCGCGCTGCAGGTCCGAGAACAGGTTCATCATGCCGAGCAGCAGGCTCTCGCCCTGCGTGTCGATCACGTTCTTCTGAGCATCCGGATTGAGCGCGAGGAAGTTGCTCGGCGCCGCAGCCGCCGTCCACTGCTCGACCGCGAAGCGGATACGCTCGCGCGTTTTCGAATCGGTTTCGAGCGACTCGGCCAGCGCCTGCAGGTAGCGCGCATTCAGCAGATACCAGGCAGCAGCGAACGTGTGCGCCGGCGAGCCCTTCCACGCATCCGAGCTGAAGCGCCGGTCCTTCAGTTCCGGCAGCGCCGGGGTCGCGGCCGTTGCCTGCTGAAGCAGCGCCAAGCAATCGCGTGAATAATCGGCTTGCAACTGTTGCAGCCGCGCGGGCGGCACCGACGCGAGCGGCGCGAGACCGGCAATGGCTGCGGGAAACGGCGCGGCCGCGTCGGACCAGTTCGGCATCGACGGCATCGCGAACGGCAAGGAAAACGGCTGATTCGGCCAAGCCCACGCCGGCTGAGCCCCCGCGGCGCCGGCAGCCGCGCGGGCCGGCTCGGCGAAGCCGCGCCACGCATTCAGCCATGCATCGAACATCTGTTGCATGGGCCGGGCCGCATCGAACCACGCGGTATCAGGCCAAGCCGCCGATCCGGCTGACTCGTGAGTTTGTGCAGTATCCGTGTGAGTGGATGTCGACGTTTGTTTCGGTGCTGTCATACCTGCCTTAACGGTGTTTCCTCGATATTCCTGCGAGACCCCGGGAATCCTGCTCGAGCCGCTCGATGTCGACCATCCTATTATCACGCGCCATCGAGTCGGACGATCGTCTCGTGGCACATGGCTTCAGATTCTGCCGCAGTGCGGTAGTTTTATCATTATCGTTTTCCCCATGTAATGCGTCACCTCCGATAACGTGCGCGTCAAAATACTTCGCAAACCGGAACAAATCGTTGCAAAAATCGCGCGCAGCCCGTAACGACAAGCAATTACGGCCGATCGGAGTTTAAACGAATTCAATGATAATAATCGCGCGAAGCATCGCAGCAATATATCCCGCCAAGCATGAAAATATTCTTTCGGCACCGCACGGAAATCATCGCCGCATGCGGCTCGCGGCCGTCATTCGGTCAGCCAGATCATCGCGGCCATGCGGCCGGTCACGCGATCGCGCCGGTAAGAGTAGAACCGCTCGCGTTCGCTCAGCGTGCATGCGCCGCCGCCGCTCACGCGCATGACGCCCGCGCGCGCCAAGCGCAGGCGCGCAAGCGCATAGAGATCCGCCCGATACTTGCCGGGTGCCGCCGCTTGCGGGACGAACGCGCGATCGGTCGCCGCGTAATCGGCAAGTTGCGCCGCGGCCAGGAAAGCAGCGCGCACATCCGCGCCGACTTCGAACGCCGCCGGCCCGATCGCGGGGCCGAGGTACGCGAACAATCCGTCGGCATCGCACCCCGCCAGTTGCGCGACGCGCTCAGCCGTCTTCTCGACGATCCCCGCCGCAAGCCCGCGCCACCCCGCATGCGCGGCGCCGACGGCCCGGCCCGCGCCGTCGCATAGCAACACCGGCAGACAATCGGCGACCATCACGACGCAAACGGCGCCCGGCGTCACAGTCACGCTCGCATCGGCCCGCACGACGCGCGCGCTGCCGTCGGTCGCGCCGGCGAGCGCCTCGTCCGCGCGCACGACGTCCGTGCCGTGAACCTGTTCGAGCCACGCGGCGCGCGGCTGGCCGGTCAGCGCGAGCAGGCGCGCGCGGTTCGCGGCGACGTGTGCCGGATCGTCGCCGGTATGAAAGCCGAGATTCATCCCGCCCGTGACTTCGCATGCGTCGCGCCAACCGCCATACGGCGGCGCGCTCACGCCGCCGTTACGGGTCGACACCAGCGCGCGCACGCGCGGCGGCGCCCCCCAATCGGGTTGCACGCAGTCGGCGAGGGTCAGCGGGCGCGGCGGCGTCATCGGTAACCAATCCTCATCGTCGTCGGCATAGGGAATACCGTCATCATAACCATCGTCATAGACCGCGCCGTCGTCACCGAATTCCCCGTCATCCGCGCCGAAGCCGAGTGCGTCGACGAGCGCCGCGAGATCGTCCGGCAGCGGCGCGCGCCAATGCATCGCGCGGCCCGTTGCCGGATGCACGAGACCGAGCCGCCACGCATGCAGCGCCTGCCGCGCGAAGCCGCCCGGCAATGCCGCGACCGAGCGCTTGCCGCGCGCGCGGCCATATACCGGATCGCCCAGCAGCGGATGCCCGGCGTGCGCGCAATGCACGCGGATCTGATGCGTGCGGCCGGTTTCGAGGTCGCAATGGATCGCCGATACCGGTTGACGCTCCCACAACGCCGTGTCGATGGTTCGGAAGTGCGTGCGCGCGGGCTTGCCCGCCGCACCCGTGACGACCGCCATGCGCGTGCGCTCGCGCGGATCGCGGCCGATCGGCGCATCGATCGTACCCTCGTCGGGCATGCGCCCCCACGCGAGCGCGAAGTAGCGGCGCTTTACCGTGCGGGCCTGCAACTGGCGCACCAGATCGGTTTGCGCGGCGAGCGTGCGCGCGACGACCATCAGCCCCGACGTTTCCTTGTCGAGGCGATGCACGATGCCCGCGCGCGGCAGCCCGGCCGCCGCGTCGCCGTAGCGATGCAACAGGCCGTTGAGCAGCGTGCCGCCCCAGTTTCCCGCGGCGGGATGGACGACGAGCCCGGCCGGCTTATCGATCACGACAAGCGTATCGTCCTCATAGACGATCGCAAGCGGCACCGGCTCAGGCGCGAACGCGAGCTGCTCGGGCAGCAGGTCCGGGATCAGCTCGATGGTCGCGCCAAGCGGCACCGGCTGACGGATTTTCGCGGGCGCGCCGTCGATGCGCACGCGTGACGATTCGATCCACTGCTGCAGGCGGCTGCGCGAAAACTCGGGAAAAAGCTGGGCGAGCGCTTTGTCGAGCCGCTCGCCGGCGAGCGCGGGCGGCACCTCGACCGTGCGCGGCGCGTTACCACCCACGCCGGCGCTAGCGGGCGCGCCGAACGCGTCGCTCGCCAAATCGTCGTCGAGCGAATCGCCGACGGATGCGTCGGCGGGATTGTCGCTTGGGCTATAATCGTCGCCGTTTGACTTGCCCTCATGGGCATGCAACGAACTTGAACGGGTCATTTAGACTGGGTCACTTGAGACTTAAAGCTAGGACAATGCGAGCCCTATTCACCATGATGCATTCGACCAAACGCGTCGCGAAACCCGCGGCCGCCTGGGCCGCGCTGGCCGCTGCCGCCGCGCTCGTCGCGGGCTGCCATGGCCTGCCGCAAAAGAGCGACGAGACGGTAACCTGGTCGAACAACAAATTATACTCAGAGGCTCAGGATGCATTGACGGGCGGCGACTGGGGCAAGTGCTCGAAGTACTTCGAGGCGTTGCAGGGTCGCGATCCGTTCGGCCATTTCGCGCAGCAAGCGCAAATCAACGTCGCATATTGCAGCTGGAAGGACAACGAGCAGGCCGCTGCCGACCAAGCTGTCGACCGCTTCATCCAGCTCCATCCGGATCACCCCAATATCGCATACGCGTACTATCTGAAGGGAATGATCCATTTCAACGACGACCTGGGCCTGTTCGGCCGCTTCTCTGGCCAGGACATGAGCGAGCGCGATCCGCAGGCGCTGCGCGAATCGTATGACGCATTCAAGGTCGTCGTCGACCGCTATCCGAAGAGCAAGTATGCGCCAGACTCGGCCGCGCGGATGCGTTACATCGTCAACGCGCTTGCCTCGCACGAAGTGCACGCGGCGGATTATTACTATCGGCGCGGCGCCTACGTCGCGGCGATCAACCGCGCGCAGCTCGCGTTGAAGGAATACAAGAATGCGCCCGCGATCGAGGATGCGCTGCACATCATGATGATGTCTTATACGAAGCTGAATCAGCCCCAGCTCGCTGACGACACGAAGCGCGTGCTCGCGTCGACGTTCCCGGACAGCCCATACATCACGGGCCATTCACGCTCGGGCAAGAAAAAGTCATGGTGGCAGTTCTGAGCTGACACGCTGGCGCCTGCAGCGGCGCTGCAAAAGGAAACCCGGCCTGCGCGCCGGGTTTCCTTTTGCGCGCGGCAAGCAGCCGAGCGGACAGGCTCACGGCTCACCGCCCGCGCGCGGCCACACGCCACGCCTACGCTTGCTCGGTCTCGCGCCGCTCGGCGAAGAATTCGCGCACGACGTCGATCTCGCGCGTGCGCTTGAACGGCGGCAGGCTCTGCCAGATGCGCCGGCCATATGGCTTGTCGACGAGGCGCGTGTCGCAGATCATCAGCACGCCGCGATCCGTCTCCGCGCGAATCAGCCGCCCCGCGCCCTGCTTCAGCGTAATCACGGCCTGCGGCAATTGATGAACGGCGAACGGACTCAACCCCTTCTTCGCGAGCGCATCGAGCCGCGCGGCAAGCACTGGATCGTCGGGCGGCGCGAACGGCAGCTTGTCGATCACCACGAGCGACAGCGCGTCGCCACGCACATCGACGCCTTCCCAGAAACTCTGGCTGCCGACCAGGATCGCATTGCCATACGCACGGAAGCGATCGAGCAGCTCGGTGCGGCTCGCATCGCCCTGCACGAGCAGCGGCGTGCGCCAGCCGTGCGCGTCGATCGTCTCGCGCAGCTTCGCCGCGATCCGGTCGACCGCGCGCAGCGTCGTGCATAGCACGAACACGCCGCCGCCCGATGCCTCGATCGCCGGCAATGCGGCGTCGAATACCGCATCGGTGAACGCGGGCGACGATGGCTGCGGCAAGTTCCGCGGCACATATAAAAGCCCCTGGGCCGGATAGTCGAACGGACTCGGCAGCGTCATCGAGCGGCGCGCGTCGAGCCCCATCTGCGCCGCATAGTGCGTGAAATCGCCGCGCACCGACAGCGTCGCCGACGTGAAGATCCATGCACGCGGCACGCCCGCACGCTGCTTCGCGAAAATTGGCGCGACCGACAATGGCGTTTCGTGCAGCTGAACCGTGTGCGAAAACACCTCGATCCAGCGCACCTTCTCGTTGCCGCCCGCCTCGTCCGGCGCCGGCTGCTCGGCCTGCGGCGCGACCCAACCCGCGAGCAGATCTTGCAGCTCGCGCGCTCGGCGATGGCACGCGCCAATCGATTCAGCGCGCTCGGCTTGCCCTGCGAGCGCGCTCGACAGCGCGTCGAGCGCCGCGTCGAGCGCATCGAGCGAGCCGAACAGCGGGTGATCGTCTTCGAGCTGCGCGAGCGACACGCGCAACGTGCCGCCGTCGCCAAACGCAAGGCGCACGTCGCGCGCGGCGCGTTCGAGCGCACCGCCGAGCTTCACCCACTCGACCGCATCGCGCGCGTGCCCCAGCCCCTCCGCGACGCAATCGCGCGCAAGCTCGAGCAACTGCGTCGTCGACAGCGTCTCGCCGAAGAACAGTGTCGCGGTTTCCGGAAGCTGGTGCGCCTCGTCGAAGATAATCGTGTTCGCGCTCGGCAGCAGTTCGGCCATGCCGGTATCGCGCAGCATGATGTCCGCGAAGAACAGGTGGTGATTGACCACGACGATGTCCGCCTGCTGCGCGTCACGGCGCGCCTGCATCACGAAACACTCCTTGTAATGCGGGCATTCCTGGCCCAGGCAGTTATCGCGCGTCGACGTCACCATTGGCCATACGGGCGACGTTTCCGGCACGCTCGCAAGCTCGGCCTTGTCGCCGCTTTTCGTGATCTTCGCGAAACGGACGATTTCCTGCAGATGCGCGGTGTCCTGCCGCGACGGCAGCCGGCCGTTGTCGGCGGTGCGCTGCAGATAGTAATGGCACAGGTAGTTCGCGCGCCCCTTGAGCATCGCAACCGTCACGGGCACCGCGAGCGCGTCGCGCACGGTCGGAATGTCGCGTAGAAAAAGCTGGTCCTGCAGGTGCTTCGTGCCCGTCGACACGATTACCTTGCCGCCCCACAGCATCGCCGGCACGAGGTAAGCATAGGTCTTGCCGGTACCGGTGCCGGCTTCGACGATCAGCGTGTTGTCGGCACTCGCGGCGGTTTCGTCGGCGCTCGCGGCAGCTGCGTCGGCTGCGCTTGCGCCGTCTTGCAAACGCCGCGCCGGGCGCTTACGCGTGTCGAAAATCTCCGGCTCGGGCATCAGCTTGCCCGATGCCTCCATTGCAGCCGCGACAGCACGCGCCATCTCGATCTGCGACGCGCGCGGACGATAACCGTCGAGCGCCCGCGCAAACAGGCCGCTCGCGCCGAAAATGGCGTCGAGTTCGTTGGCACGCTTCACGCTGGGCGTATACGCGCCGGCCTGGGGCGCACGCGGGCCGGCGGCGGACGAAGCGTCGCGCCGCGCATCAGAATGGGCATCAAGCGGTGAATTCAAGGCAAGCGGTTCCCAGGGTTTCCCGGCTCCGGCGCTTGCCGCGGCGCCGGCGCTTGCCAGGCCGCGCTAAGCGCGCTTGTCCGGTTCGAGCTGCGACTGCAGCATGATGATCTTGTCTTTGGCCAGCAGCTTTTCCTTCTTCAGCCGGTGCAGCGTCAGATCGTCAATGTCGGAGCGGCCTTCCTTCTGTTCGATCTCGCGAGCAAGCTGTTTATGCAGCTCTTGCAAAGATACCAGCCGGTTGTACAACTCCTGTTGCGTATCCGCGAAACGGGTTTGCATACTCGCCTCCTCACTGAACTGGCATACCGGCCGGACGGCCCGCATGCCCGAGATTGCCTTGCAAATCGCCCCACCCAACGTACTGCCCGCCGCCCCTCTCTTATTTATTACGGCTGCTGCTTTTGCTGCCCCTTCTCGGCAGCCCGCCGCTGACGCTCGTCCACCTCGGCTTTGTGCTGCGCCGCATCACGCTGCTTCTCCTCATAGCGCTGCGCGTTCTGCGCACGCTGCTGCGCATCCTGCGCGGCCTTCGCATGCGCTTCGTCGAGCTTGCGCTGAAACGCGGCCTGCTTATCGTCATACGCTTTCTGGCTCACCGCGCGCTGCGGCGCCTGCGCGTCGCGTTCGGCGCGCTTGAGCGCATTTTGTTGCTGCTTGCTTTCATACGCGGCGGCATTCGCCGCGTCGCTGGCCGCGCGCTGCGGCGCCTGCGCCTGCCGTTGCGCGTCTTTCAGCGCGATCTGGCGATCGCGCTCCTGCGCGCGCACCGCCCGTTGTTCGTCATTGAGCGCCTGTTGCTCCTGGTTGATGCTCGCGCGCTCCGCGCGCATCGTTTCCCGCGCGCCGTCCAGGCAATGGTTGACGAAAAACTTGCTGTAGCAGTTGTGCTGGGCTACCGCATAACGATAGTCGTTTTCCGCCGTGCGTTGATCGAGCACTTTTTGACGTGCGTCGAAATTGGCTTGCGCGGCGAACGCGGTCGCATCGGAGGCGGCGGCATCAGGCGCCGAAGCCGCCGGCGCGGACGCCTGCGCGGCCGCGCCGGTGCAGCACAACGCCGATGCAAGCGCCACGGCGAGCGTGGCGAACGTGACAACGGAAAATCGGAAGGTAGGCAACGTCGTAGGAAAGCTGCGGATCATGGGCCAAATTCTAGCACCCCGAAGTCGGGTGCTTTCGCATTTATGGCAAAATGCCCCGCTCCATTCACCCGCCAGCCCGGTGCGAGGGCCAGCCGGCCGGCACGGGCGATTTCAGCACGCAGCAGACGCATATCACGACATGACGGAAACCGTAGCACTCAAGATCGTACAGCGCATCGCCGACGAATTGGCGGTTCAGCCCCGGCAGGTCGCCGCGGCCGTGCAACTCCTCGACGAAGGCTCCACCGTTCCGTTTATCGCCCGCTACCGCAAGGAAGTCACGGGCAATCTCGACGACACGCAATTGCGCCAGCTCGAAGAGCGCCTGCTGTATCTGCGCGAGCTGGAAGAGCGCCGCGCGGCGATCGTCGCGAGCATCGACGAGCAAGGCAAGCTAACGGACGAATTGCGCGCGGCGATCGAAGCGGCCGACAGCAAGCAGACGCTCGAGGAT
This sequence comes from Burkholderia sp. TSV86, assembly GCF_001522865.1. Lineage (GTDB taxonomy): Bacteria > Pseudomonadota > Gammaproteobacteria > Burkholderiales > Burkholderiaceae > Burkholderia. Next base: position 12,573 of record NZ_LOWB01000115.1, read on the forward strand.
CTGTACCTGCCGTATAAGCCAAAGCGTCGCACGCGCGCGCAGATCGCCCGCGAAGCCGGGCTCGAGCCGCTCGCGCAAGCGCTGCTCGCGAATCCGCTTGTCGACCCTCAAACGCAAGCGGCCGCCTACGTGAGCGCGGACAAGGGCGTCGCCGACGTGAAAGCCGCGCTCGACGGCGCGCGCGACATCCTGTCCGAACAATTCGGCGAGACAGCCGAACTGCTCGGCAAGCTGCGCGACTATTTGTTCGAGCGCGGCGTGGTGTCGTCGGCGGTCGTCGACGGCAAGCAAGGCGAGGAAGGCGAAAAATTCCGCGATTACTACGACTATGCCGAGACGCTCAAAACGGTGCCGTCGCACCGCGCGCTCGCGCTCTTTCGCGGCCGCAACGCGGGCGTGCTGAGCGTGAAGCTCGGCCTGGGCGAGGAACTCGACGCGCAGGTGCCGCATCCGGGCGAAGCGATGATCGCCCGCCATTTCGGCATCGCGAACCAAGGCCGGCCGGCCGACAAATGGCTCGCCGACGTGTGCCGCTGGTGCTGGCGCGTGAAGGTGCAGCCGCACCTCGAAACCGAACTGCTCACGCAACTGCGCGAGACGGCCGAGCATGAAGCGATCCGCGTATTCGCGCGCAATCTGAAGGATTTGCTGCTCGCCGCGCCCGCCGGCCCGAAGGCCGTGATCGGTCTCGATCCGGGCTTGCGCACCGGTGTGAAAGTCGCCGTCGTCGATCGCACCGGCAAACTGCTCGCCACCGATACGATCTATCCGCACGAGCCGCGCCGCGACTGGGACGGCTCGCTTGCCAAGCTCGCGCGCATCGCGCGCGAGACGCAGGCCGAGCTGATCAGCATCGGTAACGGCACCGCGTCGCGCGAAACCGACAAGCTCGCGGGCGAATTGATCGCGAAGCATCCGGAACTCCGGCTGCAGAAGATCGTCGTGTCCGAAGCGGGCGCGTCCGTCTATTCGGCCTCCGAGCTTGCCGCAAAGGAATTCCCGGATCTGGACGTGTCGTTGCGCGGCGCGGTGTCGATCGCGCGCCGGCTGCAGGACCCGCTCGCCGAACTCGTGAAGATCGAGCCGAAGGCGATCGGCGTGGGTCAGTATCAGCATGACGTCAATCAGCGCGAGCTTGCGCGTTCGCTCGACGCGGTCGTCGAGGACTGCGTCAACGCCGTGGGCGTCGACGCGAACACCGCATCGGCCGCGCTGCTCGCGCGCGTCTCGGGGCTCAACACGACGCTTGCGCGCAACATCGTCGATTATCGCGACTCGAACGGACCGTTCCCGTCGCGCGAGCATCTGCGCCGTGTGCCGCGCCTGGGCGACAAAACCTTCGAGCAGGCGGCGGGCTTCTTGCGGATCAATGGCGGCGAGAATCCGCTCGACCGCTCGTCGGTGCACCCGGAGGCATATCCCGTCGTCGAGCGGATTCTCGCGAAAATCAGCAAACGGATCGACGACGTGCTCGGCAACCGCGACGCGCTCGCCGGGCTGTCGCCCGCCGAATTCGTCGACGAGCGCTTCGGGCTGCCGACGGTGCGCGATATCCTCGGCGAGCTTGAAAAGCCGGGCCGCGATCCGCGCCCCGAATTCAAGACCGCGACATTCCGCGAAGGCGTGGAAAAAGTGTCCGACCTCGCGCCCGGTATGGTGCTCGAGGGCGTCGTAACAAATGTCGCGGCATTCGGCGCGTTTGTCGACATCGGCGTCCATCAGGATGGGCTCGTGCACGTATCGGCAATGTCGACGAAATTCGTCAAGGATCCGCACGAGGTCGTGAAAGCCGGCCAGGTAGTCAAGGTGAAGGTGCTCGACGTCGACGTGAAGCGTCAGCGCATTTCGCTGACGATGCGTCTGGACGACGACTTCGCGCCGAATGCCGCCACCGGCGGACGCGGCGGCAACGCCGAGCGCGGCGGGATGCGCGGCGGTAGCGGCAATCGCCCGCCCCGTTCGTCGCGTGAGCCGGAGCCGGCGGGCGCAATGGCCGCGGCGTTTGCCAAACTCAAGCAATCGCGCTGAACCGCTGCCAGGCGGCTGCCGAGCGGCCGCCTGGCACATCAATTGAACGCGTCGCGCGCGCTGGCGCTGCGAGGCTTTGAGCGCTTCCTGGCGAGGCCATGCAGCTGACAAGCCGGCATCGGAGGCGCTGTCACTCCCCCTTGAACGCCGGCCGGCGTTTCTCGAGAAATGCCGTCACGCCTTCGCGATAGTCCGCGCTGTCGTAAACCTTCTGCCGCATCGCCTCGATTTTCTCGAACGCCTGAGCCGGAACGGCATGATAGTCGGTCAGCACGCGCAATTGCTCCTTCACCACCGCAATCGCCAATGGCGCTTTCGACGCCATGCCCGTTGCGAGTGCCATCGTCCGCGCCTCCAGTTCGACGCTCGGCATCAGGCGATTGACGATCCCCCATTGCAAGGCCCGCTGCGCATCCAATGGTTCGGCGGTGAAAAACATCTCCCTGACGAGGTTCAACGGCAACCGCCCCAGAAAGTGCAGCAAGCCCGTCGTGTTGTAAGGCAACCCGATGTTGGCCGGTGTAATCGCGAATGTCGCGGATTCGTCGGCGACGATCATGTCGCAGCTCAATACCAGATCAAACGCGCCGCCCCACACCGAGCCGCGCACCATCGCCACCACCGGCACAGGCAATGCGCGTATCGCACGCAGCGTCCGCTCCAATGGAGCGAAATAGCCCAGCGGGTCCATGCCGCCTAGCGGCAGCTCTCGAATGTCGTGGCCTGCCGACCATACGCTCATACCGGGCGCCGCACGCAGAATCACCACGCGCGCGCCCCGCTCGGCGACGCCGTCCAGCACGCTCATCAATGCGCCGAGCAACTGCGCGCTCAACGCATTGCGCTTGGCTGGATGATCGAGCGTGATAACGCCGACACCGTCGCGCACATCCGCACGAACCAGTTCGCCCCCCGCAACCACGCCGCTCATCGCCCGCTCCCGACGAATTCGGCGACGATCGCCGCACGGTCGGCGTCGAGTTCCGGCGCCGGACGCATCGTTCGCGGCTCCAGCATGCCCATGACCTTGACAGGATTTCCCGCGACGCTCAGCTCCCCCGCAACCGGATCGGCCACGCGAACGATCATATTGCGTGCGACGATCTGCGGCTCGGCCATCATGTGCGCAATATCGTTGATCGGCGAGCATGGTACGCCCTTCGCGTTCAACGCATCCAGCCAATACGATACGCAGCGGGTCACCGACACGCTTTCGATTTCCGCCTGCAATGCATCCACGTTCCGATGACGCAGCTCATTGGTGGCGAAACGGGGATCGCGCGCCAGTTCTGGCCGCCCGAGCACGTCGGCGGCGAGCGAGAACAGATGATCGTTGCCCGCGGCGATGATGATATTGCCGTCGGCAGCGGCATATGCCTGAAACGGCGCCACCGTCGGATGCCGAGTGCCCAACGGGCCGGGCACTTCGCCAGTCTTTGCATACACGGTTACGGCGTCTTCCATGATCGCCGCCTGGCAATCGAGCATCGCGATATCGAGCTTGCATCCCACTCCGGCCAACGAGCGCCGATACAGCGCGGCATTGATGCCCAGCGCCAAATACAACCCAGCCGTGATATCGCCGATCGACACGCCGACGCGGGCGGGCGCGCCGCCCGGATATCCCGTCACGCTCATGATGCCGCCCATTCCCTGCACGACCATGTCATATGCGGCGAAACTGGAGCGCGGCCCCGTATCGCCGAATCCGGATACCGCACCGTAAATGAGCTGCGGAAACCTGTCGTGAAGAACATCCCATCCATAACCGAGCTTCTCCATCGTGCCGGGCCGATAATTTTCGACCAGCACATCCGCTTTCGAGACTATTTTTTCGAATATCGAACGGTCTTCGCCGCGCTTCAAATTGAGGGCAATGCTTTCCTTGTTGCAATTAATAGCCGAGAAATATAATGATTTTCCATTGGCGAACGGACCGAAAGTGCGCGCGTCGTCGCCGACCACCGGCATTTCGACTTTTATCACGCGCGCTCCCAGATTCGCCAAGGTCATGGTAGCAAAAGGGCCGGCCAGCACGCGGGAAAGATCCACGATTTTTACGTCGGCAAGCAGGGATTTCAACGCATTTTGATGCATGAGAAACCTCTCGAGATGATCAACCCTGATGACAGAAAAATCGATTTATATTGATATTTTATTTTTAATAATTAATCACCGAATGCGTGACGCGAAACCATGCCAATATACCAACACGCACTTATTCGGAATCGAATAACACGAAAATTGCCGCCGCGATACGAATCGGGCGATTCGGCCATTTCCGGATATCGCCGCCGAGCATAGCACAGCGTTATCATGCATTTAGAACCCACGGCCTGTGCTGCCCAATCGCGCGCGCTCATCGCTCAGGAGCCAATGACCATGCAGCCTCTTCTTATCGATCTCGAAGACCGCCTCGACACCGAGCGGCTGATCATTCGCTGCGTCAGGCCAGGCGACGGCCCCAAGATCCACGAAGCGCAATGCGACTCGCTCGGCGCGCTGCGGCAGTTTCCGGCCTCGTTGCGTTGGCCGCTCGAGGAACCGTCGCTCGAACGTTCGGAAATCTATTGTCGGGAGGGCTTCGCGAACTTCATCGCCAGACGCGATTTTCGTTTCCTCATCCTGCGGCGCGACACGGAAATGCTCGTGGGATGCTGCGGATTACATCAGCCGAATTGGCACGTGCCCAGCATCGAGATCGGCTGGTGGGGCCACACGCGTCATCAACGACAGGGATATATCAGCGAGGCAGTGGCCGCACTCGTACAGTTCGCGTTCGTGCGATTGGGAATGCGCCGCGTGTCGGCATTTGTCGATGACCTCAATCTCAAAAGCGCGCGTGTATGCGAACGCGCGGGCATGACGCTCGAAGGCGTGCTGCGCAATGAGCGCGTCGATCCGGATGGCACGTTGCGCAACACGCGCGTCTATGCGGCGATAAGCGGGTAATAAACGAGCGATACGCGAATGCAAGCGCCCGGACGGGCGTGGCACATCCGCCGCTTGCCCATTCGACGAGCGCGCGCCCGTCTGGCATGCGCTCAACTCCGGCCGGCGCGGGCAGCTTGCACGATGCCGCCCGGCAGCCCGCACCGGCCGCGTTCGCGCCGGGCAGCGCGCTCAGATCTCTATCTTGGTTCCCAGCTCGACGACGCGATTCGCCGGAATCGCGAAGAAATCCGTCGGTTTCGCGGCATTCTGGTGCATCCATGCGAACACCCGCTCACGCCAGATCGACATGCCCGGCAAATGAGTCGGCACAACCGTCTCGCGCGCGATGAAGAACGACGTATCCATCAGCTCGAACGTGGTGCCGCGCTGACGCGCCACCTCCTCGAGCACGGCCTTCACATCCGGCGTTTCGTTGAAGCCGTACTCCGCCTTAACGATGTAAAGCCCTTCGCCCGCATCGCGGATCGTCACGCGTTCGTCGTCCTTCACATACGGAATGTCACGCGTGACGAACGTGAGGAAAATGGTCCGCTCGTGAAGAACTTTGTTGTGCTTGAGATTGTGCAGCAAACTCACCGGCACGAGCTTGCCGCTGCCGGTCAGATAGATCGCCGTGCCCGATACGCGATGCGGCGGATGCGCGAGCAGCCCTTGGAGGAACGGCTCGAGCGGAATGCCGTCGGCCACCGTGCGCTCCTTGACGAGATGACGCCCCTTGTACCATGTGGTCAGCAAGAAGAACAACAGCGCTCCGATGCCGAGCGGCAGCCAGCCGCCCTGCTCGACCTTCAGCAGATTCGCGCCGAAGAACCCGAGATCGATGACGAGGAACATGCCGATGATCAACGCGACGAGCAGCCTATTCCAGTTCCATACCTTCACCATCACGACCGCGGCGAGAATCGTCGTGATCACCATCGTCGCCGTTACCGCAATGCCGTATGCGGCCGCGAGGTTGTCCGAACTCTTGAAGCCGATCACGATGCATAGGATCACGAACAACAACAACCAGTTGACGACCGGCACGTAGATCTGCCCGATCGCGAGTTCGGACGTATGCAAAATCTTCATCCGCGGCACATAGCCGAGCTGGATCGCCTGGCTCGTCAGCGAATAGGCACCCGATATCACGGCCTGCGACGCGATCACCGTCGCGACCGTCGACAGCACGACGAGCGGCAGCGTTCCCCATTGCGGCGCGAGCAGGAAGAACGGATTCGAGATCGCCTTCGGATTGACGAGCAGCAGCGCGCCCTGGCCGAAATAGTTGAGCACGAGCGACGGCATCACAAGCACGTATGCGGCAAGCCGGATCGGCTTCGCTCCAAAGTGGCCCATATCCGCATAAAGCGCCTCCGCGCCCGTCAGCACCAGCACGACCGAGCCGAGCACCACGTAGGCAAGCAGCACGTGGTCAGCCATGAACGAAAATGCGTAGTACGGATTGATCGCCGAGATGATCTGCGGCGCTTGCGCGATGTGATACACGCCGAGAACCGCCAGCACGATGAACCAGACGACCATGATCGGGCCGAACAGTTTGCCGACCGTTGCCGTGCCGTGCCGCTGAATCCAGAACAGCGCGATCAGGATCGCGATCGTGATTGGCATGACGAGATGGGTGAGTTGCGGCGCCGCAACCTGCAGCCCTTCGACCGCCGACATCACCGAAATCGCCGGTGTGATGACCGCATCGCCATAGAACATACACGCGCCGAAGATGCCCAGGCCCATCATCAGCCCCGCCACCCGCGACTTTGGCGTCAACGACCGCAACGACAACGCCATCAGCGCAAGCACGCCGCCTTCGCCGTTGTTATCGGCACGCATCACGAACAGCACGTACTTGACGCCGACGACGAGGATGATCGCCCAGAACAACAGCGAGATCACGCCCAGAATCGAGCTTTGCGTGAGAGGAATGCCGTGCTCCGGGCTGAACGCCTCCTTGAGCGAGTACAACGGGCTCGTGCCGATGTCGCCAAAAACTACGCCGATAGCGGCAATCGCGAGTGACTGCAGCGAATGCTGGCGCGTGGACGAGTGATTCGTGTCGGTCATAAAAGCGGGATAAATCCGTGCTGGGGTCGGAAAAACGAGCGCTATTCTAACTGGCCACGCAAAAATGCCGCCGCGCTGTGTTGTGAGCGCACCACTTGAAGCGGCGTGCCCAGTGTAGCATGGGGTCGCGACACTTTTGGACGCTGCAACGCGCCAAAAACCGCGCCGCGCCACGGCATGGCGATCCAAGCCTCGTTGCGTGATGCGCTGTAACGAGAACATAAAAAAAGGCGCTCCACCGGAGCGCCGTTTCGATGCCGCCGCGCGGAAACCGCATGCGTTACCTGCAACGGGAAGGGTCCGCGCAAAGCTCACGCAGAGAGCGGTTACGCGAGTGCCGCGTCGTCGTCGCGCTGCGCGTTACCGCGTTTAATCCACGCGCCGAGATTATGCGGACGCACCGTGTCCCAATCCTCGAACGGCTGATGAATCCACGGATTCGTCGGCAGGTATTGGACGTGATAATCGGGCTTCACTTTCGAGCAGCCCTTGTACCAGAGCACCGCGGAACGCACCGCCGTCACGGCCGGATAACGCTCCTTCAGATGCTGCTGGACGCGCGCGAGCGTCACGCCCGAATCAACCAGATCGTCGACGAGCAACACGTTGCCGGATAAATCGCCGCGCGTCATCGTAATGTACTGCGCGATGTCGAGCTCGCCCTGCTCGCGGCCCGCCGCCTCGCGATACGAACTCGTCGCGAGAATCGCGAGCGGCAGATCGTAGATTCGCGACAATTGATCGCCGACGCGCAAGCCACCGCGCGCGAGGCACAGAATCTTGTCGAACTTCCACCCCGATTCGTGCACCGCGAGCGCAAGCAGCTCGATCAGCCGGTGATATTCGTCCCAGCCGACCCACAGGTTCTTTTCGTCGTTGCGCGGATCGGACATTTTGATCGTCATCGTCATGTTTTGCGTCATCGTCGCTTACACCTTGAACGGATGGCGCAACAGGATCGTCTCGTCGCGGTCGGGGCCGGTCGATACCATGTCGATCGGCACGCCCGCCACTTCCTGCACACGCGACAGGTACGCGCGCGCATTCGCCGGCAGCGCGTCCCACGAATTGATGCCGACCGTGCTTTCCTTCCAGCCGCCGAACGTCTCATAGACAGGCTCGCAGCGCGCGACCTCGGCCGCACCGCGCGGCAGCAGATCGAAATCCTCGCCGTCGATCTTGTAGCCGACGCACAGCTTGACTTCGTCGAGGCCGTCGAGCACGTCGAGCTTCGTCATGCACAGGCCCGACACGCCGTTGATCTGGATCGAGCGGCGCAGCGCGGCCGCGTCGAGCCAGCCGGTGCGACGCGGGCGGCCCGTCACCGAGCCGAATTCCTTGCCGACGTTCGCGAGCGTCAGCCCGACCTGATTCTGGCGGCTCGGGTTGTCCGCGTCGTACAGTTCGCTCGGGAACGGCCCCGCGCCAACGCGCGTGCAATACGCCTTCGTGATGCCGAGGATGTAGTTGAGCTTTTGCGGGCCGACGCCCGCGCCCGCCGCCGCCGCGCCCGCCACGCAGTTGCTCGACGTGACGAACGGATAGGTGCCGTGATCGATGTCGAGCAGCGTGCCTTGCGCGCCTTCGAACAGCAGGTTGCGGCCCGCGTGATTTTCTTCGTACAGCCGGCGCGACACGTCGGTCACCATCGGCTTCAAGCGGTCCGCGTAGCCGAGCATCGTATCGAGCGTCGCCTGGAAATCGACCGCCGCACCGCCCAAATATTGGGTCAACACGAAGTTGTGGAAATCGAGATTTTCGCGCAGGCGGTCGGCAAACGTTCTCGCATCGAACAGATCCTGCACGCGCAGCGCGCGGCGGCCAACCTTGTCCTCGTAGGCCGGGCCGATGCCGCGGCCCGTCGTGCCGATCTTGTCCGCGCCGCGGCGCGCTTCGCGCGCCTGGTCGATCGCGACGTGGTACGGCAGAATCAGCGTCGTCGCCTCGGAAATGAACAGGCGCTCGCACACGGAGACGCCCGCTTCCTCCAACTCGCCGATTTCCTTGAAGAGCGCCTCGGGCGACAACACGACACCGTTGCCGATGTAGCACGCGACGCGTTCGCGCATGATGCCCGACGGAATGAGGCGCAAGATCGTCTTCTTGCCGCCGATGATGAGGGTGTGGCCGGCGTTATGGCCGCCCTGAAAACGCACGACGCCGTGAGCATGGTCCGTCAGCCAGTCGACTACCTTGCCCTTGCCTTCATCACCCCATTGAGTCCCCACGACGACGACGTTGCGCCCGGGAGTCACGTTCACTGCGCTGACAGACATGTTGATTCGTTGGCTGGTTAAAAACGTATTCTACCTAGGTTCGCCGCCAGCTCCGAATTTTTCCGTTTCACTTCAACGATATGGCACGCTGAAAGCGGCTCGGAAACCGGCCGGCGGGGCCCAGCGCGGCGGCATCGCGCCGCGATGCGCGCGCCGTCAGCGGCGCTCGATGACCCACGCGCCGTCCCGCTCGACGAGCATGCGGTCGCACGCGAATTCGTCGAGCCCGCCGTCGTGGCCCGGCAACGCCTCGATCACCACCTCGCCCGCATCGCGCAGCGCAGCAACGGTTGTCCGCAACGCAGCATCCTGTTTCCACGGCGCGAGAATCGCGGCGCCGCGCGCCTCGACCGGCGAAATCCGCGCGATTTCGCGCAAATCGAGCGAGAAACCCGTCGCCGGACGCGCGCGCCCGTAGGCCTGGCCGACGTGATCGTAACGTCCGCCGCGCGCCACCGCATTCGGCACGCCGTCGACATACGCGGAAAACATCGCGCCGCTGTGGTACGCGTAACCGCGCAAATCGGCGAGATCGATCGTCACTTCCGCATTTGTCACCCGCGTGGCAAGCTCGCTCAGATCGTCGAGCGCGCGGTCGATTTCGGGCAGCGCGGGCAGCTCGCGCCGCGCATCGTCGAGCACCGACGGATCGCCATACAGATGCGGCAGCGCACGCAGCGCGGCGCGCGTATCCGGGCCGAGATCGTCGGTCAATTCGTGCAGCAGCGGCACGTCCTTGCCCGCAAGCGCGTCGTACAGCGCCTCGCCGCGCGCGGCGGCCGCCGCGTCGCGCGAGAACAACGCAGCCAGCACGCCGGCGTGGCACAAATCGAGCCGGATTTTCGTCAGACCAGACAGATGCAGCGCGTCGAGCATCAGCTGCTGGATTTCCTGATCGGCCTCCAGGCCCGCATGCCCGTAAATTTCCGCGCCGATCTGGATTTGCTCGCGCGTCGCATGCAGACCGCGCGGCCGCGTATGCAGCACGTGGCCGGCATAACAAAGGCGCGTGACGCCTTGGCGGTTCAGCAGATGCGCATCGATGCGCGCGACTTGCGGCGTGATATCCGCGCGCAGGCCGAGCGTGCGCCCCGACAACTGATCGACGAGCTTGAACGTGCGCAGATTCAGATCGTTGCCGCCGCCCGTGAGCAGCGATTCAAGATACTCGAGAAGCGGCGGCATCACCATTTCGTAGCCATACGAACGAAAACGGTCGAGCAGCCTGCGGCGCAGCTCCTCGATCTTGCGCGCCTCCGACGGCAGTACGTCGGCAATATTCTCGGGAAGTAACCAGGTCGACATCGTGGCGATCCTACGACAGGAAACACGGCGCGCGCACGCGCCTCGGATTGAAATCGGGTTCGACGCCCGGCTTGGGCCGAACGTCTGCGGCATACGGCGTCGGCTGGCGCCAACGCGCGGCGAAAGGTCAGGTCACGAGCAGCAGCAGCGCGAGCCCGAGCGCCATCACGACGAATCCGCCGATCCGGATATGATGCGGTGGCCGCTCCGCCATTCTACGGAACGTGTCGCGCCACGCGCTCGGGAACACGAACGGAAACGCGCCCTCGACGATTAGCATCAGCGCGACAGCGAGCAGTAACGAGCCAGCGAGATTCATGTGAGCGGCCAAGCACGCCGGCGTGTCAACGTTTGTGGGGAACCGTGCCTGCCGCCGGCGCGCCGCCCGTCGGGCTGCGCATGAAGCGGAAGAACTCGCTGTCGGGATCGACGACGATGATGTCGTTCGGCTTGAAGCTGTTCCGGTACGCCTGCAAGCTCGCGTAAAACTGATAGAACTGCGGGTCGCGGCCGAACGCGTCGGCCGCGATCGACGCCGCCTGCGCGTCGCCGTCGCCCTTGATCGATTGCGCTGTCTTATACGCGTCGGCCAGGATTGCCTGCTGCTGGCGGCTCGCGTCCGCGCGGATCTGCTCGGCCTGGGCGGCGCCTTGCGCGCGTTCGCGCTGCGCCTGCTGCTGCAGATCGGCCGTTATCCGGCGATACGCATCGTCCGCCTGCGCGGCCGGCAGATCGACACGGGTGAGCTGCACGTCGACGATATCGATGCCAAGCGGCGCCGCGGCCGCGCCGAGCGCCTGCTTCACCTCTTGCGCGATCGCGCGTTGCTCGCCGAGCGCCGCATCGCGCGCACGCTTGGCGAACGCATCGCCAAGCGCGCTCTTGATGGCCGCCGAAAGGCGGTCGACCTCGCCGCGCGCCGCGCCGCCCGTCTGCTGGTAATACTTGAGCGCATCGGCAATCCGGTATCTGACGACGGGGCTCACGAGCAGATCGCGGCCGTCCTGCGTGGTCAAGCTTTGCGGATCAGCCAAGTCGAACGACTGGATGCGAATGTCGACGAGCGTCGCCGCCTGCAGCGGCTGCGGCAGTTTGAAATGCAGGCCGGGGCCGGCAAGCGTCGGTGCGGCGCCGTTGCGCGACGACAATACGGCCGCATGGCGCGGGTCGACGACGAACACCGTCGACGACGCCGCCAACACGGCGATGGCGATCGCTACGACGAGCGCGATGATTCGATTCATGTTGCAGCCCTCGTTACTGCAGATCGTCGGTACGCGAACGGCTGCGGAAAGCCTCGCGGGAACGCAGCGCATCGCTGCCGGATGCCGGGCTGGCGGCAGCCGGCGACGACACGCCCGCGGCGCTTGCAGCCGCAGCGGGCGCCTGCGACGCTGCGGCCAGCGCCTGCGACGCTGCAGTGGGCGCCGCCGCCCGCGCTTGCGCATCGCTCGCGGGTGCGGCGCCGCTTGTGCCGCTGGCCGCCGCATCGGCCGCGCGCGCGCGGCCCGCCTCGACGATCTTGTCCAGCGGCAGATACAGCATGCTGTTACCCGCCTTGTTGCCGACGTACACCTTCGTCGTGTTCGAGTAGATCTCCTGCATCGTCTCGAGATACATCCGCTCGCGGATCACCGCGGGCGCCTTCGAATACTGCGCATAGACCTCCTTGAAGTGATCGGCGTCGCCTTGCGCCTGCGTGACGACGCGCTGGGCGTAAGCCTTCGCGTCGTCGATCATTTTCGCGGCGTCGCCCTGCGCGCGCGGCAGCAGTTCGCTCGCATACGCGCGAGCGGCGTTCTTTGCGGCTTCGCTGTCCTGGCGCGCTTTCGCAATGTCATCGACGGCCGCCTGTGCCTGCTCGGGCGGCGCAACACTCTGCACGGTCACGCCCGTCACGACGAGCCCCGTCTTGTAGCGGTCGAGATCGCGCTGGATCGCCTTCGAAAGCGCATCGCGCAGCGCGTCGCGATCGCCGGCGAGCAAGTCGTCCGCGGACCGGCTGCCGGCCATCTCGCGCACTGCCGCCTGCGCGGCCTGCGCGACGCTGCGCTCCGGGTCGGCCGTGCGGAACAGATAATCGGTGGCAGACCCGATCCGATATTGAACGACGAACCGCACATCGACGATATCGGCATCGCGCGTGAGCATCGATGCGTCCTTCACGTTCGCGAGCCGCACGACATTATTGCGGCCGATCTCGACCGAGCGCACCTGCACGGTATCGACGATCTCGTGCGACTCGAACGGGGACGGCAGGCGCCAGTGCACGCCTTCGCCGACCGTGCCCTTGTATTCGCCCAGGCGCAGCACCACGCCCGTCTGCCCGTCCTGCACGACAAAGATGCCGCTGCCGAAATAAATGGCAATCAGCGCGCCCGCGACGATGCCGACGCCCACCCGTGCTGCGCGCCCGTTGTCCGGGCGCAAGCCGTTGTTGCCGGAGCCCTTGCGGCCGAGCCAGCCGGATAGGCGGCGATTGAAATTCCGCCACATCTCGTCGAGATCCGGGGGGCCTTCATCGCGCCCGTCCGGACGCTTCGGCCCGTTCGCGCGCGGCGGCTCACCGTTGCCGCCCCGCCCCCAGCGGGGGTCGTTGATCGACGGCAATGCGTGCATCGGCCGCTGGGTACTCCGCTCGTTGTAGTCGTTCACCTGTGTTTGTTCACCAGATTGGAGCAGCATGACCGACCGCAGTCGTCAGTGCCCGTGTTCGGAAACCGGGTGGTCTTCGTGTGATTGCGCCGGCGCGCCGATAATCGGCATGGCGCCAGCGAGATGTTCCGCGGTAGCGATCTCGGCGATGGCGGCGCGCAACGCGTCGAGCCCTTGACCCGTTCGCGCGCTCAAAAAGACGCGCGAAATATTACCATACTCGTCCCGCTCGACCGCACCGCCGCGAGCCGCAAGCTCCGGCACCGCATCGATCTTGTTGAACACGAGAATCTGGCGGATTGAATCCGCGCCGATCTCATGCAGCACACCGTTGACCTGCTCGATCTGCTCGAGCCGCACCACGCTCGACGCATCGACGACGTGCAGCAGCAGATCCGCATGAATCGTCTCTTCGAGCGTCGCGCGAAACGCGGCGACGAGCTGGTGCGGCAGCTCGCGAATGAATCCGACCGTGTCGGACACGACGATCTGCCCCACGTCGTCGCCGAGATAGACGCGCCGCGACGTCGTATCGAGCGTCGCGAAAAGCTGGTCCGCCGCATACGCCTGCGCTTTCGTCAGCGCATTGAACAGCGTCGACTTGCCCGCGTTCGTATAGCCGACGAGCGACACCGACATCGTCCGGTTGCGCTCGCGCTGGCGGCGCTGCGTGTGGTGCTGGCGGCGCAGTTTCTCGAGCCGCGACTTCAGCATCTTGATGCGCTCGCCGATCAACCGCCGGTCGGTTTCGAGCTGGGTTTCGCCGGGACCGCGCAGGCCAATACCGCCCTTTTGCCGTTCGAGGTGGGTCCAGGCCCGAATCAGCCGGGTAGCGAGATATTGAAGCTGCGCGAGTTCGACCTGCAACTTGCCTTCGTGGCTGCGCGCGCGCTGCGCGAAGATGTCGAGAATGAGGCTCGTGCGATCGACGACGCGCCGATTGAGCATCCGCTCCAGATTGCGTTGCTGCGCGGGCGCGAGTGCATGGTTGAAGATGACAATTTCGACGTCGTTCGCCTCGCACGCGAGCCGCAATTCTTCGGCTTTACCGCTGCCGACGAACATCGCGGCATCCGGGCTCGCGCGGCGGCCCGTCAGCGTGACGGCGGGATGAGCGCCCGCGCTGGCGGCGAGCAGACTGAGTTCCTCGAGACTGGCTTCGAAATCGGTTTTGCCGAAATCGATGCCGACTAACGCTGCATTGATCAAATTGTCGGATATCAAGATAAGGCGGCTGACATCAATTGCCGACGGCCATGCGAGCCAGCCGCGGCATAGGTTAGGACGCTGCTTCGGCGTCCGGGTGGAAATTCACCGGACGGGCAGGCACGACCGTCGAAATGGCGTGCTTGTATACCATCTGGGTAACCGTGTTCCGGAGCAACACGACGTACTGGTCGAACGATTCGATGTTCCCTTGAAGCTTGATGCCGTTGACGAGATAGATCGAAACCGGCACATGCTCCTTACGCAGTGCGTTCAAAAACGGGTCTTGTAACAATTGCCCTTTGTTGCTCATGGCGTGCTCCATCTTTTTTGCAGGTTGATCTAGATTGGGGCGAAGAAAAAGAGATCCGCCGCCAATCGCTACACTATAGCCGATTTTGTCTGCGCTCCGGCTCTGCCGTCAGGCCAGACGCGCATGATATAGACCGATTATTCCTTGTCGGCATAGGGATTCGTCGACGAACGGAACTCTATGCGCAATGGAGTGCCCGTCAACGAGAAAGTTTCTCGAAAACGATTCTCGAGATAACGTTTATACGTGTCGGTAACGGCGTCAAGCGCGTTGCCGTGAATCACGATGATGGGCGGATTCTGCCCGCCCTGGTGCGCATAGCGCAGTTTCGGCCGCACCGGGCCGCGGCGGCGCGGCTGCTGGAACTCGACCGCCTCGATCAACGCGCGCGTGAGCTTAGGCGTCGGCAGTTTCTTCATCGCGGCCGCATAGGCATCGTCGACCGAACGCATGAGCGGGCCGATACCCGTTTTCTCCGCGGCTGAAATGAAATGGAATTTCGCGAAATCGAGGAACTTGAGCTTGCGCGCGAGATCGGCTTTGGTGCGCTCGCGCACATGCGGATCGAGGCCGTCCCACTTGTTCACGCCGACGACGAGCGCGCGCCCCTGCTCGACCACGAAGCCCGCGATGTGCGCATCTTGATCGGAGATGTCCTGACGCGCATCCAGCAGCAGAATCACGACGTTCGCATCGGCGATCGACTGCAGCGTCTTCACCACCGAAAACTTCTCGATCGCCTCGAACACCTTGCCCCGCCGGCGCAGCCCCGCGGTATCGATCAGCGTGTACTGCCTGCCGTTGCGCTCGAAATCCACATAAATCGAATCGCGCGTCGTGCCAGGCATGTCGAACGCGATCACGCGCTCCTCGCCGATCAGCGTGTTCACGAGCGTCGATTTACCAACGTTCGGCCGCCCGACGATCGCGATCTTGGTGCCGCGCGCGGCAGCGTTCTCGTCGCTCTCCTCCGGCTGGCCCGCATAGGCGACGTCGAGCGCCTCGTTGATCATGTCGGTCACGCCGTCGCCGTGCGCGGCCGAGATCGCGCGCGGATCGCCCAGGCCAAGTTCATAGAAATCTGCGGCGACCGCGGTGTACTTCATCCCTTCGGCCTTGTTGACGACGAGGAAAATCGGCCGCCCGGTCTTTCTCAGATAGTCGGCGATCGATTTGTCCTGCGGCGCGAGGCCGTTGCGGCCGTCGACGATGAACACGACGACGTCGGCCTCCTCGACCGCCTGCCGCGTTTGCCGCGCCATCTCGTGCAGGATGCCGTCCTTCGCGACCGGCTCGAAGCCGCCCGTGTCGACGACGAGATACGGCCGCGCGCCGACCCGCCCCTCGCCGTAATGGCGATCGCGCGTCAGGCCGGGCAGATCGGCGACCAGCGCATCGCGCGAACGCGTGAGCCGGTTGAATAGCGTGGATTTCCCCACATTGGGGCGCCCAACAAGGGCAATGACCGGTTTCATCTGATGATGTCGTCTACGTGAAGCGCAAGCGGCGGAAGACTCGCGGGCCGCGAGCGGCTGCGCTTGATGGAAATTAGCACGAATTCGCGCCGAACCGACGCGCACGCGGCTGCATCGGCGCCGCGATACTTTTATTGATCAACCTGCTCCCTGCGCTGCCGCAAGCCGCGCACGACGTGCGGCAAACCGCCTCCGGCAGACTGCGCAAGACCCACTACCGCGGGCCCGCGCACAACTCATCCTCTTTTCTATCGCGGCCAGCGTGCGAACCCGCCGCGTGCCGCGCGATATTCAGCGCGGACGGAAACCGTATACGCCGCCGTCCTGCGTTTGCACGACCAGCGTGTTGCCCGCGAGCACGGGCGCCGCGTTGATCGCGCTGCCGTCCGTCTTCATCCGTGCGACGAATGCGCCGTCGTCACGCGACAGGAAATGCACGAAGCCCTTGTAATCGCCGAACACCACGGCCCGGCCGAGCAGATACGGCACGCCGACGTCGCGGCTCTTGAGCTTGTCGTTGCGCCAGAGTTCCTTGCCCGTGGCAACGTCATACGCGGTCACGACCGACCAGTCGTCGCCGCCCACGACCACCGTATCGTCCTGCGCGATGCCGCTGCGGCTGGAGAACGGCTTTTCCCATTGCGGACGGCCGGAATTCGCGTCGAAGCAGCCGAGCTGCCCCTGGAACGTCACCGCACATGCTTCGGCGCCGACGAGCGTGGGCGCGCCCGTTACGTCGTTGATCCGCTCGACTTCGGTCACTCCCTTCGGAAACGACACCGGCGTTTGCCAGAACGGCTCGCCGGTCTGCAGGTTCAGCGCGATAAGACCGCCGCCCGGAAAGCCCGCGAGCACCGCGGCGTCGCCCGCGAACGTCATGCCGGCCGACACGCGCAGATTGAGCGGCACGGCCCGGTTGCGGTAGCTCCACTTCTGCTCGCCCGTCTGCGCGGAGAATGCGATCACTTGGCCATCGATCGTGCGCACGATCACGAAACCGTTGCCGACGAGCGGCGGCGAGAAGATCTCGCCTTGCACGGACGTCTTCCACAGCAGCTTGCCGTCCGGGCCAAGCACAAAGAGACCACCCTTCAGCGCACCGACGGCGGTCAGATTGCCGTCACTGCCGACGCCGGCCGACAAGTCGGAGCCCACCTTCGTGCGCCACACTTCCTGGCCCGTCTTCGCATCGATCTTCTCGACCGAGCCGTTTGCGCCTGCGACATATACCGCATCGCCCACCGCGACCGGCGAGAACGAATAGCGGCCGCCCTTGCCGACGCTCGCCTTCCACACCTGCTGCACGTCGAGCGCGGGTTTGAACTCGGTGAGCGGCGTCGGCACGCGGCGTGCGTCCTTCGATGACGAACAGGCCGCGAGAACCAGGACGGCCGCCGTACAGGCAACAGGAGCAGCGTAACGTTTCAGCAGATTCATCGATAAGCGAAGCAAAGTTAGGTTGAGAACAAAAACGCGCGCTTAGCCGCCGAGCGCATCCAGCTTGAATTGCACGAGTTGGCGCGAGGACGAATCGTCCTTCGGCAGCGCGTCGAGCGCGAGCTTGTATGCGGCGCGCGCATCGTCGCTCTTGCCTTGCGCGGCAAGCAGGTCGCCACGGCGATCCGCGACGAGCCCCTTGAACGCATCGGGCGGCGTGCCCGCAAGCAGCGCGAGCCCCGCGTCGTATGCTTTTTCGTCGAGCAGCAGCGACGCAAGACGCAACTTCGCGATCTGCTTGTACTCGTCGTCCTTCGCGTGATCGACCGTCCATTGGAGCTGCGCCTTGGCGAGCGCCGCGTCGCCCGCGCCGTAGAGCGCCTTCGCGGCTTCGAGCGCCGTCATCTGCGCATAGGCGGTGCCGCCGAACTTGTCTTCCATGTCAGCGGCGACGCGCGCGATCTTCGCCTTGTCGTTCGACGCGACGGCCTGCTGCGCCTGCTCATACAGCACCGCCGCCTGCGCGGCCTGACGCCGCTGCCAGTAATTCCAGCCGTTCCATGCCGCCGCGACCGCGAGGACGGCAATGGCGACCCAGGTCGTCAGATTGCCCCACCGGGTCCACCATGCCTTCAGGTTTTCAATCGATTCTTGTTCGTCGTGGTAGCTCATCGCCTAGCGATTCCTTCCTGTACACGCTTTCTGGTCGAGGACACGCCGCGATCAGTCGTCGCCGTCTTCGGCGGATGCAACCATCGCATTGATTAGAAATTCGGTCAAGTTTTCGACCGGCACCGACTGCTGAGCCTGCTTCTCGCCCGCCGCGCTCGCATCGCGCAAAGGTTTCACGCTCGCCATGCCGTTCGCTACTTCGTCCTCGCCGAAAATCACCGCGAATGCCGCGCCGCTCGCATCCGCGCGCTTCATTTGCGATTTGAAGCTCGCGCCCGCGCCGTCGGCGCTGCAATGGAAAATCACGTCGAGGCCCGTGTCGCGCAACCGCTCGGCAACGACGAATGCCTGCTCGCGCGCCGCATCGCCCTGATGGACCACGTAGACATCGACGCCGTCCGGCTCCGGCACGAGATCGTCCTCCTTCAGCAGTTCGAGAATCCGCTCGATGCCCATCCCCCAGCCACACGCGGGTGCCGGCTTGCCGCCCAGTTGCTCGATCAGCGCGTCGTAGCGGCCGCCGGCCGCCACCGTGCCCTGCGCGCCGAGCTTGTCGGTCACCCACTCGAACACGGTCAGGTTGTAGTAGTCGAGGCCGCGCACAAGACGCGGATTGATCTTGAACGGCACGTTGTTCGCCTTCAGCAGGCGTTGCAGCCCTTCGAAATGCGCGCGCGACTCGTCGCCGAGGAAATCGATCAGCTTCGGCGCATTCTCGACGATCGCCTGCAGCGCGGGATTCTTCGTATCCAGTACGCGCAGCGGGTTCGTATACAGACGGCGCTGCGCATCGGCGTCGAGCTGGTCGGCGTGCTGCTCAAGATACTTGATCAGCTCGACGCGGTGCGCGGCGCGCTCTTCGGCAAGGCCGAGCGAATTGATCTCGAGCCGGATGCCCATGAGTCCGAGGTCGTCCCACAGCCGCTGGCACATCATGATGATTTCCGCGTCGGCGTCCGGGCCCGCGAAGCCGAGCGCCTCGACGCCGACTTGATGGAACTGCCGGTAGCGGCCGCGCTGCGGGCGCTCGTGGCGGAACATCGGACCGATGTAGAAGAGCCGCTTCGGGCCGTCGTACAGCAAGTTATGCTCGATCGACGCCCGCACGACGGCCGCGGTGCCTTCCGGGCGCAGCGCGAGTTCGTCGCCGTTCAGCGAATCGGTGAAGTTGTACAACTCCTTCTCGACGATGTCGGTCACTTCGCCGATGCCGCGCGTGAAAAGCTGCGTGTGCTCGACGATCGGGGTGCGGATGCCCTGATAGCCATACGCGCGCAACAGCGATTTCGCGGTCGATTCGAAGAATTCCCACAGCGCGGCATCCTGCGGCAGGATGTCGTTCATGCCCTTCACGCCCGTTAGTTTGTCGAGCTTTCGCTTTTGTTCTGTCATCTGGTTACGGTTGACGAATTAATTCTGGACCGCTTCGGCACTGCCTTGAGCGGCTGCGCCGTAAGTACGCGCCACGTAGTCGCTCACGATCTGCTGGAATTCCTGCGCGATGTGTTCGCCGCGCAGCGTTTTCACTTTCTGGCCGTCGATGAAGACAGGCGCGGCCGGATTCTCGCCCGAGCCCGGCAGGCTGATGCCAATGTTCGCGTGCTTGGACTCGCCCGGGCCGTTGACGATACAGCCCATCACCGCGACGTTCATCTTCTCGACGCCTGGATATTCATTGCGCCACATCGGCATCTGCGCGCGCAGATAGTTCTGGATCTGCAACGCGAGTTCCTGGAACAGCGTGCTCGTCGTGCGGCCGCAGCCAGGGCACGCGACGACCATCGGCGCGAACGAGCGCAGCCCCATCGTCTGCAAGATCTCTTGACCGACGACCACCTCGCCCGTGCGCGACGCGCCCGGCTCCGGCGTCAGCGAAATCCGGATCGTGTCGCCGATTCCCTCCTGCAGCAGCACGCCGAGCGCGGCCGTCGACGCGACGATCCCCTTCGAGCCCATGCCCGCCTCGGTGAGCCCGAGATGCAACGCGAAGCCGCAGCGGCGCGCCAGCTCCCGGTACACCGCGATCAAATCCTGCACCCCGCTCACCTTGCACGACAACACGATCTTGTCGCGGCCAAGGCCAAGCTCGACCGCACGCTCGGCCGAGCCGATCGCCGATTGGATCAGCGCTTCGTACATCACGCTCTGCGCGTCCCACGGCGTGGCGCGCGCGGCGTTCTCGTCCATCATCCGCGCAAGCAGGTCCTGATCGAGGCTGCCCCAGTTCACGCCGATCCGCACCGGCTTGTCATACTTGATCGCGGCTTCGATCATCTGCGCAAACTGCGTATCGCGCTTCGCGCCCTGGCCGACGTTGCCCGGATTGATCCGGTACTTCGACAGCGCCTGCGCGCAGTCCGGATAGTCGCGCAGCAGCAAGTGCCCGTTGTAATGGAAATCGCCGACGAGCGGCACCGCGATGCCCATCCGATCGAGCTGCTCGCGAATCGCGGGCACCGCGGCGGCCGCCTCGGGCGTATTCACGGTAATGCGAACGAGTTCGGAGCCCGCATTCGCGAGTTCCTTCACCTGGATCGCCGTGCCGATCGCGTCGGCCGTGTCGGTGTTCGTCATCGATTGCACGCGAACCGGCGCATCGCCACCGATCGTCACGAGATTGCCGCCCCAGCGGACGTCGACGCCATGCGACACGCGCCGAGGCGCATGCCCGCCGAACACCGGCTCGGTTGAGCAGATTTGGCTGTCTCGAGGAAGTCGAGCGTCGGTAGATCGAGCTTCAGGGGATTGAGCTTCGGATTGCATCGTTGGATCCAAATTTACGCATGGCGCGCCGCCCCTCGGCTGCGCGCGAATGGAAAAAGCGCCGTACCCGCGTGCGGCCACGACGCTTGCCGTCAGGGCAACGCGAAACGCGCGACGTTACCCCGAGCCGCCGAGTATTTTGCCGGATCGACAGGCTTGCCGTCGAAAGCGATCGACTCGAGCCCGGCCTTGTTGCCGATCGTCACCTTGAGCGGCGCGTCGCCCGCCACCTGCTTGGTCTCGCCCGCCCGCACGAGCGCCGAGAACAGTTCCTTGCCATGCTTATCGCGCACGCTGAACCAGCAGTCCTGCGCGACCTTCAACGCCACCACCGACTGGCCGGGCGCGACAGTCACCGCCTCGCCCGCCGACGCCAATGGTTGCGGCTGTGCCGCGGTCGGGCCAGCGGCGGCGGCCTGCGCCAATGACGCCGCCGAAGCAGGTGTTTCTCCGGCGACGTCTGCCGCCGACGCCGGTCCCACGGCCTGCACCGGCGCGAGCGCCGCGCCGTCCGGCGCCGTTTGCGTTGCCGTTTGCTCAGCGGCGCCGGACGCGGCCTGCGTCACCGAACCCGACACTGCCGCACTCGCCGGTAGTTCGGACGCGGCGCTCTCCGGCTGCCGATCGTGCACCGCCGCCGCACCGTTATCCGCGCCGCTCGGTTTGAAGCGCGCGAGCCAGTTCGTCGATTCGCGGCCCGTGCTCCACATCATCACGGCGACAAGCGCGACGACAGCCGCCGCGATCGCCCATAACCACGGCCGGCTGCGCGACGAATCGCCGAGATGGATCGACACGCGCCCGCGCGGCAGATCGGCGCCCGACGACGCGGGCAACGACAAATCCACCGCCGGCACACCCTTCTCGCGGCGCAGCGCTTGCGCGAACGGTTCCGGATCGACGCCCAGCATCTTTGCGTAGCTGCGCACGACGCCAAGCGCGAACGTCGCGCCTGGAAACTGGCTCGTGTCGCCCGCCTCGAGCGCCTGCAGCTTCGGCGCGGCGATCTTCAGCCGCGCGGACACGTCGTCGACCGACCAACCTTTCGCACGACGCAACTCCGCGAGCCGCGCGCCGACGGCCGCGACCGATGCAAGCCCGGCCGCCGCCGGGTGCTCGCCTGCGTTCGTCTCTGGGCTCTTTGACGGCTGCGGTTCGCTCATCCTCATCCTCGCGTCGACTCTTCTTTCATGCGCGCCTGCACCGGCTCCGGCCGCACACGCACCTATCGTTGTCACACAGCACGGCGCGCCGCGCCATCCCCGATCGCTTTCGCGTTTATTGCACTACCCGCCCAGGCATTCCCAACGGCATCCCCGTTAAACCGCCCGGACCTCGATCACCTTCGCCTCCGTGCGCTGCGCGAGACGCGTGCGGTCCTTGACCGCGCCCGCGAGCTGGCCGCACGCGGCATCGATATCGTCGCCGCGCGTCTTGCGCACCGTCGTCACTATGCCGGCGTCGATCAGAATCTGCGCGAAGCGCTTGATCTGCTCCGGCTTCGAGCGCACGAGCCCCGATTCCGGGAACGGATTGAACGGAATCAGGTTGAATTTGCACGGCACGTCGCGCGTGAGCGCGAGGAGTTCGCGCGCATGCGCTTCGGAATCGTTGACGCCGTCGAGCATGCAATATTCGAACGTGATGAAGTCGCGCGGCGCGACCTTCAGATAACGCTCGCAAGCCGCCATCAGTTCACGCAGCGGATGTTTCTTGTTGAGCGGCACGAGCATGTCGCGCAGCGCGTCGTTCGGCGCATGCAGCGACACCGCGAGCGCGACCGGCAGCTCGGCGCCGAGCCGGTCCATCATCGGCACGACGCCCGATGTCGACAGCGTGACGCGCCTGCGCGACAAGCCATACGCGTTGTCGTCGAGCATCAGCCGCATCGCGGGCACGACCGCCGCGTAATTGAGAAGCGGCTCGCCCATGCCCATCATCACGACGTTCGTGACGACGCGCTCCGCGCGCCCATTCGGGCCGGGCGCGCGCCCGAGCGACGCCCGCAGCGCGAACTCCGCCATCCGCAGCTGGCCGACGATCTCGCCCGTCGAAAGATTGCGGGAAAAACCCTGCTTGCCCGTCGAGCAGAACCGGCAGTTGACCGCGCACCCCGCTTGCGACGACACGCAAAGCGTGCCGCGCGTCTCCTCGGGGATGAACACCGTTTCGACCGCGTTGCCGTTGCCGACGTTGAGGAGCCACTTGCGTGTGCCGTCCGCCGACACGTGGTCGCTCAAAATGTCGGGCGTGCCGATCATGGCCCGCCCTTTCAGCTTTTCGCGCAGCGATTTCGCGAGATCGGTCATCCCGTCGAAATCGGCCGCATTGTACTGATGGATCCAGCGCTGCAACTGCTTCGCGCGAAACGCCTTCTCGCCGAGGCTGCCGCAATACGCGACGAGGCCGTCGGCATCGAAATCGAGTAGATCGACGGGAGATTCGTTCGCCATGGTGTCCTGCCTTGCCGCTACGCGCTGGATCTTGCCCGCGTCAACGCGAGTAGACGTTCATTTCCGGGAAGAAGAACGCGATCTCGACGCGCGCCGTTTCTGCTGCGTCCGAGCCGTGCACGGCGTTCGCATCGATGCTGTCCGCGAAATCCGCGCGGATCGTGCCCTTTTCGGCCTTCTTCGGGTCCGTCGCGCCCATCAGTTCGCGATTCTTCAGAATCGCGTTCTCGCCCTCGAGAACCTGGATCATCACCGGGCCCGAGATCATGAAGTCGACGAGATCCTTGAAGAACGGGCGCTCGGCGTGAACGGCGTAGAACTTCTCCGCATCGGCGCGCGACAGGTGCGCCATGCGCGACGCAACGATCTTCAGGCCGGCGTTTTCGAAACGGCTGTAGATCTGGCCGATCACGTTCTTTGCCACCGCATCCGGCTTGATGATCGACAGGGTGCGCTCGAGTGCCATAAAAACTCCAAGAAATTAAGAGGTTACAGTTTCAAATGAATCCGCTATTGTAACACGTTCCCGTGTATCATTGCGATTGAACCCTTACACGACCGAAAGGTCGAACCAACCATGTTTCGCGGGCGGCTCGATGTTGAAACCTCTCGCCTCGAAACCTATCTTAGGGGTAGCGGCGTCATGGCCTGCCGCGGCGCAACAAGCATGCCGCCCGCTCGCGATGCCGCCACGTTCCATGTTAGGAGAAACCATGAACGATTATCCGTACAACTTCGGCCGCGGCGGCGCGATCAGCACCGCCGAGACCCGCAACCGCGTGCTGCGCAACACCTACTGGCTCCTCGCTCTGTCGATGGTGCCGACCGTGCTCGGCGCTTGGATCGGCGTCGCGACCGGTTTCTCGCTGTTTGCCGCGGCGAGCCCGATGATGAGCTTCCTCGCGTTTCTCGCGATCGCGTTCGGCTTCATGTTCGCGATCGAGCGCACGAAGAACAGCGCCGCCGGCGTGTTCGTGCTGCTC
Source organism: Burkholderia sp. TSV86 (assembly GCF_001522865.1). Lineage (GTDB taxonomy): Bacteria > Pseudomonadota > Gammaproteobacteria > Burkholderiales > Burkholderiaceae > Burkholderia. The sequence goes on from NZ_LOWB01000115.1 coordinate 37,155, forward strand.
GGCTTCACGTTCTTCATGGGCCTGATGCTGTCGCGCCTGTTGAGCTTCATCCTCGGCTTCTCGAACGGCCCCGCGCTCATCATGCTGGCGTTCGGCGGCACCGGCGTGATCTTCGCCGTGATGGCCACGGTCGCCACCGTCAGCAAGCGCGATTTCTCCGGCCTCGGCAAATGGCTGTTCGTCGGCGTGATCGTACTGCTGCTTGCGTCGTTCGCGAATGTGTTCCTGCACCTGCCGGCGCTGATGCTGACCGTGTCGGTGCTTGCGATCGCGATCTTCTCCGCGTATATGCTGTTCGACGTCCAACGCGTCGTCAACGGCGGCGAAACCAACTACATCAGCGCGACGCTCGCGATCTACCTCGACCTGTACAACGTGTTCACGAACCTGCTCGCGCTGCTCGGCATCTTCGGCGGCAACCGCAATTGAGCCTGAACCCCATCACGGAAAACCGGCCCATGGGCCGGTTTTTTTTCGCCGCCACCTCATCGCGAAGGTGCGCCGCAGAGTGCGCGAACGGTCATCGGATCGGCCGGCGCGAAGCGCATGCACACCGCCGCCTCGCGCCGGCGGCCAACCTTACGCCTGCTCGAACAGTGCAATCGATTCGACATGCGAAGTATGCGGGAACATATTCACCACGCCCGCGCCCTTGAGCCGGTAGCCGGCTTCGTGAACGAGCAGTCCCGCGTCGCGCGCGAGCGTCGACGGATTGCACGATACATAGACGATTCGCGCCGGCAAAGGCCCGGCGCCGCTCTGCGCGATCTCGGCCAGCGCCTTCGACACCGCAAGCGCGCCCTCGCGAGGCGGATCGATCAGGAATTTGTCGAACGCGCCGAGCGCGCGGATATCGTCGGCCGTCACGTCGAACAGATTGCGGCAGGCAAACGACGTATGGCCGTCGACACCATTCGCCTTCGCATTCGCGAGCGCGCGCGTTGTCAGCGCGTCGCTGCCCTCGATGCCGACCACTTCGCGCGCGAGCCGCGCAAGTGGCAGCGTGAAATTGCCGATACCGCAAAACAGATCGAGCACGCGGTCGCTGCGCGCCGGCGCGAGCAGCCGCAGCGCGCGCCCCACCAGCACGCGGTTGATCTGATGGTTGACCTGCGTGAAATCGGTCGGCTTGAACGGCATCCGGATTCCGAATTCGGGCAGCGTGTAGTCTAGCTCGACATCGAGCGGATAAAACGGCGCAACTGTGTCCGGCCCCTTCGGCTGCAGCCAGAACTGCACGCGATGCATATCGGCGAATTCGCGCAACAGCGCTTCATCGCCCGCGTTGATCGGCTCGAGCACGCGCAGCACCAGCGCCGTCACGCTCGAGCCGACCGCCAGCTCGATCTGCGGCATCCGGTCACGGATCGACAATCCCTCGACGAGCCGCCTGAGCGGCACGAGCAGCGCCGACACATGCGGCGGCAGAACCTCGCAGCTCGTCATGTCGGCCACGTAGCTGCTCTTGCGCTCGTGAAACCCGACGAGCACGCCGCCTTTTTTCGCGACATGGCGTACCGTGAGCCGTGCGCGATACCGGTAACCCCACGACGGACCGTGAATCGGCGAGAACATCGTCTCCGAGCGCAGTTTCGCGAGATGCCACAGGTTGTCCTCGAGCACGCGCTGCTTGATCGCGACTTGCGCGCGCGTGTCGAGATGCTGCATCGAGCAGCCGCCACAAGTACCAAAAAATGCACATTTCGGCTGCGCGCGCATCACGCTCGCGCGCACAATATCGACGACCTGCGCCTGCTCATAGGACGGCTTACGGCGAAAGCTCGAATACGTGACGCGCTCGCCGGGCAACGCGCCTTCGACGAAGATCACTTTGCCGGGCTCGCCGTTTTCGTCGACGGCGCGGCCGACGCCGCGCGCTTCCATGTCGAGCGAATCGATATCGAGAACCGGGGCGGGATCGGGCGTGGCAGACGCGCTGCGCGCGGAAAGGGGGACGGCTTCTGACACCAGCTATTCCTGACGAACGATTGTGGGCAAAGGCGAGATTGTAGACGAACGGCACACCGAAGGGCGCGCCCGGGAGTTTCCAAACGCCCGGCCCGGTGCCTCGGGCCATCGCTGAACGATAACGGAGCGTCGACGATGCGACTCATCAGTTGGAACATCCAATGGGGACGGGATGCGAGCGGCGCGGTCGATCTCGCGCGCACGATCGACGCCGCACGCCAGCTCGCAGACTTCGACGTGCTATGCCTGCAGGAAGTCACGCGTGGCTTTCGGGCGCTGCCGGGCGGCCCGTCCGACGATCAGTATGCCGAATTAGCCGCGCTGCTGCCCGGCTACGACGTATTCGAGGCGATCGGCGTCGATCTGCCGCCGCGCGCGCCAGGCGCGCCGCGGCGGCAATTCGGCAACGCCCTCGCGACCCGGCTGCCCGCCGAGCGCGTGCTGCGCCATGCGCTGCCGTGGCCGGCGAGTGCCGACGCGCCGTCGATGCCGCGCTGCGCGCTTGAAGTCACGCTGCGCGCGCGGTTTGGCGCGGTGCGCGTCGTCGTCACGCATCTCGAGTATTACTCGGCAATGCAACGGCTCGCGCAAATCGACGCACTCAGGCGCCTGCATCGCGAAGCTGTCGCGCATGCGCGCGACAGCGCGCCTGCTGAAACGCTCGACGGCCCGTTCACGGCATCGGCGCGCGCCGCCGATGCAATCGCCTGCGGCGATTTCAACAGCGCATACGCGAGCGCCGCGTATCGGCGTTTCGTCGCGCCGTTTCCGGACGCGCCGCGCTTTGTCGATGCGTGGCTCGCCCGCCATCCGGGAAAAGCGCCGCCGCCGACGGCAGGCGTCTACGACACCGCACAATGGGCCGACGGACCACTCACATGCGATTTCGTATTCGTGACCGAAACGCTCGCCGAACGCATCGCACGCTGCGAAATCGACGGCGCGACACGCGCGTCCGATCATCAGCCGATCATGCTCGAACTGAGCGATGCCTGAACGTCAATCAGGGAATGGGAAAACAGGAAAACGCCCCGGCACCGGTCAGCGGAAACGGACGAATTGGCTATGCACAACCACGGGCGATCACGCGCCGAACGCGGCCAGATATTCGGCCCAATGCGGCGCCGGCTCTTGCAACAGCGCATTTTTCACGAGCACGATCTCGTCCGCATATTCGGTTGGCGTCAAGCCGCCTCGCATCTGCTGAAACCGGCAATACAGCAGATACGTGTTCACGACGTCGGTTTCGCAGTAATTGCGGATTTCGTCGAGCCGCCCCTGCTGGAACGCTGCCCACACTTGGCCGCCGTCCATCCCAAGCTTGCCCGGAAAACCGCACAGCTTCGCAAGCGCGTCGAGCGGCGCGTTCGCGCGCGGCTGATAGAGCGCGAGCAGATCCATCAGATCGGTGTGGCGCGTGTGATAGCGGGACAGATAATTGTTCCACTTGAATTCGCGATCGTCCTCGCCCATGTCCCAATAGCGCGGCGCGGCGACGCCGTGCACGAGCGCGCGGTAATGCAGCACCGGCAGATCGAAGCCGCCGCCGTTCCATGACACGAGCTGCGGCGTGTATTTCTCGATCACACGATAAAACGACTGGATCAGCACCGCCTCCGGATCGCCGGGCGTGCCGAGCGAGCGCACGCGAAAGCCCGTGTTGTCGCGAAACACGCACGAGATCGCGGCAATCCTCTGCAGATGATGCGGCAAGAAATCGCTGCCCGTCTTCTCGCGGCGCGCGGCGAACGCGTGCTCGGCGACCTCGGCGTCGGTGAGCGCGGCGGGCAAATCCTCGAGACGGCGAATGCCGTCGACATCGGGAATCGTCTCGATGTCAAAAACCAGAATCGGGGTCATCAATCAGTTACAAAACGGCGTCCTTGCGCACGCCATTGGATGCAAAAAACCGCTTGAGCCGCACGAGCGCCTCTTGCTGGATCTGCCGCACGCGCTCGCGCGTCAGACCCATCTCGTCGGCCAACTCCTCGAGCGTCGCGGGTTCGATGTGGTTCAGCCCGAAGCGTCGCTCGATCACATGCCGGTGCTTGTCGGACAGGCGCGACAGCCACGCGCGCGTCAGCGTCTCCAATTCGCGGTGCTGGACTTCCGCGTCCGGCGATTGGCTTTGGTCGTCCGGCAGCAGGTCGAGCAGACTGCTCGCCGGATCGAGATCGAGCGGCGCATCGAGCGAGGCGGTGTGCTCGTTCAGCGCGAGGATGTCGGTGACCTCTTCCGCGGTCTTGCCGGTCAGGTACGCGATGTCGTCGATGCTCGCTTCGCGGCGCTCGGCCGCTTCGCCGGTCGACAACGAATTTTTTTCCAGATGGCGCTTTGCGCGCAGCACCTGATTCAGCTCGCGGATCACGTGCACCGGCAGGCGCACCGTACGCGCCTGGTTCATGATCGCGCGCTCGATACTTTGGCGGATCCACCAGGTCGCATAGGTCGAAAAGCGGAAGCCGCGCGTCGGATCGAACTTCTCGATCGCATGCATGAGCCCGAGATTGCCTTCCTCGATCAGATCGAGCAGCGGCACGCCGCGATTCAGATAGCCTTTCGCAATGCTGACGACGAGGCGCAGATTACGCTCGATCATCACCTGACGCGCATCGAACTCGCCCGCCTTCGCCAGACGCGAGTAGCGCTGCTCCTCCTCGACCGTCAGCAGCGGCTTCACGCTGATTCGATTCAGATAGTGCTGGATCGTGTCGGCGGTAAGCTCCGCCTGCAGCAGCGCGCGGAAGTCGTCGATATCGGGCGGCGCGTCGGCGGCTTGCCGCTCGTCGGCCGCGTCATCGGCATCGGCCGCCTCGGCATCGTGAGGTTCGTAATCATGCTCGTTATCGGCGACGTCGTCGTCGCCCGTCGAAGCGCCAGTTCGCCCCGCCGAGGATTGCGTGGCACGACTGATCTTCTCAGGTTCGGCATGCAGCGGGTGGCGCTTCGATTTCGGCATGGTCGTCTCGTTTATTGAGGCGGCAAATACTTCAGCGGATCGACAGGTTTACCCTGCCGGCGAACCTCGAAATGCAACATCACGCGGTCGGAATCGCTATTGCCCATTTCCGCGATTTTCTGCCCCTTCGTCACCGCGTCCCCCTCTTTTACCATCAAAGCGCGGTTGTGTGCATACGCAGTGAGATAAGTCGCATCGTGCTTGATGATAATAAGATTGCCATAGCCGCGCAGCCCGTTGCCGGCATAGACCACACGGCCTTCCGCGGCGGCCTTCACGGCTTCGCCCGCGGTGCCGCCGATGTTGATTCCCTTGTTCTTCGAATCGTCGAACGTATTCAAGAGCGCGCCGCGCACGGGCCACGCAAACGACACGTTGCTCGCGGCAGGCGCGGCCGCCTCGGTGGACGCCGCAGCCGGCGCCGAACTCGCGCTGGAACCGGAGCCGTAGATCGGCGGCACGGCCGGGCCGCTCGACAGCGGCGGCGTCGCCGCCGCACCGCCCGCAGCCGGCGCGGCGGTAGTCACGCCGCCTGCAGGCGGCGCGACGCGCAGCAACTGATCGACTTCGATCTGGTTCGGGTTCGTGAGATTGTTCCACGCCGCGATATCGCGATAGTTCTGGCCATTCTCGAGCGCGATCCGATAAAGCGTATCGCCCGGTTTCACCCGGTAGAAGCCAGGGGGAGCAGGCGGCAGCGGCGCTGCGGGCTGGGTGGCGGCCGTCGCACCGAGCGAACCGGAACGGTCGACGACAGGCGCCTGGTCGAGCCGCGTCGCGCAAGCGGCGAGCAGCATGAAAGCGGCCATGCAAATCGCGCGCTGAGCGAGCGAGAGCGGAACCTTCGAACGATTGTTTTGCATCGCACGCAACATACTCATCGGTATCAAATCACTCCGGATTTTAAAGGGACAAAGAAAACGCGATCAAGCCGCGATTCGCGCCACTGCGCGGGCGCGACACGCTCGACGAGCGTCAATACCTGCTCGCCTTCCTGCCCGCCGACAGGCGCGACGAGCCGGCCGCCGATCGCCAGTTGTTCCAGCAGCGTGCGCGGCACGTCGAGCCCCGCCGCGGCGATCACGATCGCGTCGAACGGCGCGGCGGCGGGCAGCCCGACACATCCGTCGCCGTAATGCAAGCGGATATTCGGCACGCGCAACGGCCGCAAATTCAATTTTGCCCGCTCATAGAGCGGCTTCACGCGTTCGATCGAATAGACGTCGCGTGCGACGCGGCTCAGCACCGCGGCTTGGTAACCGCAGCCGGTGCCGATTTCGAGCACGCGCTCGAGCGCCCGGCCAGCCGCGGCGAGTTCGATCATGCGTGCGACGACGGACGGCTTCGAGATCGTCTGCTGATGCCCAATCGGCAGCGCCGCATCTTCGTATGCCTGCGCAGCCAGCCCGGGATCGACGAACATATGGCGCGGCACGGCCGCCATCGCGGCAAGCACGCGCGAATCGGTCACGCCGTTGGCTTGCAGCCTTTCGACCATTCGCTCGCGCACCCGTTCCGAGGTCAATGCGAGCGCACCCGCCAACGCGACATTCGGCGTGGCGCTCTTGTCGCCGCCACGCCGGGCAGCGCCGCCCTGGCTCGCCGCATGGGCCGCGCCTGCGGCATGCTTGGCCGCGCGGGCGGCCTTCGGCGCAGACGCTGCCTTTGGGCCGGGCGCCGGTTTCGGTGCGGATGCGCTCGTCAACGGCGACGCGCCGCCGCCCTGCCCCGCGCGCCAATTCTGCACCGCCGCCGGCGCCCCGGCGGGCGCGGTCACCGCCGTCGCGACGCGCTGACGCGCGGCATCGCTCGCGCTGCGTTCAGCCGTGCGCATATCGGCCTTGCGCGGCTCGCGCTTCAGATCTTCGAGCGCGAGCGGAAACCGCTTCGCGCGCTCGCCGCTCATGAAGCGCCGCCCCGCGCGCGCGCCCACTCGCAGGTGGCCGACAGCATCTGGGTATGGGTGAGATCGAGTTGCAGCGGCGTGATCGACACGAAGCCCTCGGCGACCGCGTGAAAATCCGTGCCGTCGCTCGCATCGCGGGCTTCGCCGGACGGCCCGATCCAGTAGATCGGCTCGCCTCGAGGGTTGGTTTGGCGGATCACTGGCTGCGACGGATGCCGCTTGCCGAGCCGCGTCACCCGCCAGCCCTTGAGCGCGTCGTAGCTGCGATTCGGAATGTTCACGTTCAAAAGCGGCTGCCCGGCGAGTGGATGCGCAAGATAGTGGCGCACGATCTCGGCCGCGACGCGCGCCGCATCGGCCAGATGCGCCCAGTCCTTGTCGACGAGCGAGAACGCGATCGCCGGCACGCCGAACATGATGCCTTCCGTCGCGGCGGCGACCGTGCCGGAATACAGCGTGTCATCGCCCATGTTCTGGCCGTTATTGATCCCCGAGACAACGAGGTCGGGCTGCGCGTCAAACAACCCGGTCAATGCGACGTGCACCGAGTCGGTCGGCGTGCCGTTCACATAGTAGAAACCCGAGGTTGCCGAGCGCGACACCGATAACGGCCGCGACAGCGTCAGCGAGTTCGAGGCTCCGCTGCAATTCTGTTCGGGCGCCATCACCGTGACGTCGGCAAACGGGCACAGCGCTTCGTAAAGCGCGGCGATACCGGGCGCGAGATAGCCGTCGTCGTTACTGAGTAGGATTCGCATCCGGCGATTGTAACCGAGGAAAGATTGCGCGAGAGCGACAGCTAGGCGGCTCGACGTGCGCCAACGGCGACGCGGCGCCGGCCGTGGCTCGCGCCCGCATGCAGGCGGGCCGGCGGCCACGCGAAGCACCGGCGCCCGGGCTAGCGCGCCGCGCTCAAATCGCCCGCTTGTCGCGCAGCGCGGCGATCGCCGGCGCGTCGTAGCCCAGCTCGCGCAGCACTTCGTCCGTGTGCTCGCCAAGCTCGGGGCCGAGCCAACGCGTCTCGCCCGGTGTGCCGGACAGTTTCGGCGTGATGTTCGGCAACGCAATCTCGTTGTCGCCGGCCCATTTGAAACGCTGGATCATCTCGCGTGCGGCGAACTGTGGATCGGCGAACATGTCGGCCACGCTATAGATCCGCGATGCCGGCACGTCAGCCGCGTTCAGCACCGCGAGCGCGTCATCGATCGTGCGCGGCGCGAGCCACGCGGCGATCGCCGCATCGATTTCGGCAGTGCGCGGCACGCGTCCGTCGTTGTGCGCGAGCGCCGGGTCGTCGGCGAGATCGTCACGTCCGATCGCCTTCATCAGGCGCTTGAAGATCGGATCGCTGTTGCCGCCGATCACGATACTGCCGTCGCGGCACGCATAGGTGTTCGACGGCACGATACCCGGCAGCGACGCGCCCGTGCGCTCGCGCACCAGCCCGTAGACGCCGTACTCCGGCACGACGCTTTCCATCATGTTGAAAACGGCCTCGTAAAGCGCGACGTCGACCACCTGCCCCGCGCCGCCGTTCACATGACGGTGATGGAGCGCCATCAGCGCGCCGATCACGCCGTGCAGCGCGGCGATCGAATCGCCGATCGAAATGCCGATACGCGGCGGCGGACGGTCAGGATAGCCGGTGATATGGCGCAGCCCGCCCATCGATTCGGCAATCGAGCCGAAGCCGGGACGATCGCGGTACGGCCCCGTCTGCCCGTAACCGGACAGGCGCACCATCACGAGGCCGGGGTTTTCAGCGGCAAGCATGTCATAACCGAGACCAAGTTTTTCGAGCAGACCTGGCCGGAAATTCTCGATCACGACGTCGGCGTCGCGCGCGAGACGGCGCACGATTTCCTTGCCGTCGTCCGACTTGAGGTTGACCGTCACCGATTTCTTGTTGCGCGCCTGCACCGCCCACCACAGCGACGTACCGCCCGCCTCCGGATACAGCTTGCGCCACTTGCGCAGCGGGTCGCCGCCGTCCGGGTCCTCGATCTTGATGACCTGCGCACCGAATTCGGCGAACAGGCGCGCAGCGAATGGCCCCGCGATCAGCGTGCCGAGCTCGAGCACCTTGACACCCGCGAGCGGGCCGTGGGTTGCGCTCATATCACTCTTCCTTGAATTGGACTGGGAAATGGAACCGGTTGACCGCGCGGATCGTGCGCAGTGCGACGCGGGGCGCTCCGTGCATCGGCCGCGGTCGGGCGACGATGAAGCGGCGCGAGCGTGCAAGCGCCCCCCACGCGCGCAATGCGCAGCACCGCCGCTAAAGCGTGCGCCTGTCGAGCATCGCGCGCGCGATCGTGCCCGCATCGACATACTCGAGCTCGCCGCCCACCGGCACGCCGCGCGCGAGCCGCGTGACGGCCAGACCGCGCGCCTTAAGCGTCTGCCCGAGATAATGCGCGGTCGCCTCACCTTCGTTCGTGAAGTTGGTCGCCAGCACGACCTCCTTTACGACACCGTCCGACGCGCGCCGCACCAGCCGGTCGAAATGAATTTCCTTCGGGCCGATTCCGTCGAGCGGGCTCAGACGCCCCATCAGTACGAAATACAGCCCGCGATAGGTCATCGTCTGTTCGAGCATGATCTGGTCGGCGGGCGTCTCGACGACGCAAAGCAGCGTCGGGTCGCGCTCCGAATCGCTGCAAACCTCGCAGATCTGCGCCTCGGTGAACGTATTGCACTTCTCGCAATGCCGCAGGTGCTCGGTCGCGAACAGCAACGAGCGGCCGAGCCGCGCGGCGCCATCCCGGTCGTGCTGCATCAGGTGATACGCGATGCGCTGCGCGGATTTCGGCCCGACGCCCGGCAGCGCGCGCAGCGCTTCGACGAGTTCGGACAGCGCGGAAGGCGGCTTGATGCTCATGCGCAATCGATGGAAATCGAACGGCCGCGCGTCAGAACGGCAGCTTGAAGCCCGGCGGCAGCGGCAGGCCGGCGGTCATCCCGCTCATCTTTTCCTGCGACGTCGCCTCGGCCTTGCGCACCGCGTCGTTGAACGCAGCGGCGACCAGATCCTCGAGCATGTCCTTGTCGTCGGCAAGCAGGCTTGGATCAATCGACACGCGGCGCACCTCGTTGCGGCAGGTCATCGTCACCTTGACGAGCCCGGCACCGGATTGGCCTTCCACCTCGACCAGCGCCAGTTGCTCCTGCATCTTCTTCATGTTTTCCTGCATCTGCTGGGCCTGCTTCATCAGCCCGGCGAGTTGACCCTTCATCATGGACGTGCTCCTTCGTAATCGTTTGTTGCGAACGGGCGCGATCTTAGCGCCCGCTGAGAAATATGGGAATCGCAAACCGGGCGCGTGCTGCGGCAGCGCCCGTGCGGCGTCAATGCAGCGTCGGTGCGGCGCCGTCCACCGCCCCCGCGTCCGGTCCGACAGGACGAATCGAACCCTCGACGATGCTTGCACCGAATTCGCGCAGCAGTTGCTGGATGAACGGATCGGCGCGCATCTCCTCTTCGGCTTCGCGCTGCCGCCGCGCATGCTCGGCGGCAGCGAGCGCGGCCGCGGTCCGGCGCGCCGGACCCACCTCGACCACGACGTCGACTGGCTTGCCGAGCGTCTCGGCCAACGCGGCCTTCAGTTTCGCGACTTGCGCGGCATCCGCGTATTGCGGAACAGGCACCGCGAGCTTCAGCGCACCGTCGTCGACCGATTTCAACTCGCTGCTAAACGCAAGCTGATAGGCAACGCCCGTGAGCGGCAGACTCGCGGCGAGCGCCGGCCACTCGCCGTCATAGCCGATCGCATCGAGCGCAATCGGCTCAGGCAGCGGCCGCGTGTCGACCGGTTGCGCTGGCGCGCACGCGGCAGACGGCGGCGTCAACCGCGCGTCGGCGGAACTGCTGTCGAATACCGGAACGAAGCCGTCGTCCGGCGGCGCGTAACCGTCGTCGATCGACAGCGGCACGTAATCGTCCGGCGGAATGTCCTCCCACGGCGGCGGCGCGTCGCTAGACGCAGATCTCGCGTCGGCCCGCGATGCGGCGTTCGCCGTGACGTCGCCATGCGCCGTGCGCGCACGCGGCGTCGGCACCGTCACTTGCACCCGCGACGCGGGCTTTGTGGCTGGCGGGCGCGCCGGCTCGGCAGAACGCGCGGCGCCCGCCGCGCGGCCGCGATCCGACGATACGCGCATGCCGGCATTGCGCAGCACGTCGAGCGCGGCGGCAGCGCCCGTCGCGCGAGACCCGGGCGCCCGGGCGGCGGGCGCCGATGACGCCGGCTCGACGACGCCCGCCTTCGCATCGCGCGCGGACGATGCCGGCTCGCTCGCGGAAGACGTTTGCGCATCAGCCAAGGAAGCCTGCGCGGCGGCATCGCCGGATGCCGATTCCGTTTCGAGGCCGGCAGCCGCGGATGCGTGTGCGGCATCACCGGCGGCCACACCCGCGAGCGCGCTCGATCCAGCGCTCGGCGCTACTGCCGCACGGCTTTGCGGCAGATCGGACTGAAGGTTCAACGCTACGGCAGAGGCAAACGGCTGCGGCCCGCCATCGGCCTGCGCACCGCCCGACGCAACGCCGGCCTGCACGGGCGCCCCCTGCGGCCCGGCGCCGGACGCGACCGATTCGCTTCGCGCGCCACGCTCACCCGCCATATCCGTATCCGGTGCAACCGCGTCAACCGGCGACCGCACCGGCGCCGTATCGGGGCGCACGCCGCGCGCGGCGGCGGCTCCCAGCGCCGACGCAGATGCCGCTACGGGTGCTGCAGCAGCCTTCGCCGCCAACGCACGCGCATTCTCACCCGACTTCGCCGCCGCGCCGCCGTCCGGCACCGCGCGACCGCCGCCCGGCCCGCCGCCCGCTGTCGCCGGCTCGAACGCGAGCATGCGCAGCAGCGTCATCGTGAAACCGGCGTATTCGTCCGGCGCCAAGCCGAGTTCACTGCGCCCGATCGTCGCGATCTGGTAATAAAGTTGCACCTGCTCCGGGCTCAACCCTTGCGCGAAGCGGCGCAAATCGGCCGCCTCCGGCCATTCGTCGAGCACCGATGCCGGCGCGAATTGCGCCCACGCAATCCGGTGCAGAAGGCTCGCAAGATCTTGCAGCGCGGCCGAAAACGACAGGCTGCGCAACGCCATCTCGTCGGCGATCGCGAGAATTTGCGGACCATCGGCCGCAGCCAGCGCATCAAGAAGCCGCACCATGTAAGTCGAGTCGAGCGCGCCGAGCATGCCGGATACGGCCACCTCGGTCACCTCGTTCGCCGAATACGCGATCGCCTGATCGGTCAACGACAGCGCGTCGCGCATGCTGCCCTGCGCGGCGCGCGCCAGCAGGCGCAGCGCCTGCGGCTCGAACACGATCCGCTCGTCGCCAAGAATCCGTTCGAGATGCGACACGATATGCCCGGCCGGCATTTGCTTCAGATTGAATTGCAGACAGCGCGACAGCACCGTGACGGGAATTTTCTGCGGGTCGGTGGTCGCAAGAATGAATTTGACGTGCGGCGGCGGCTCCTCGAGCGTCTTCAGCATCGCGTTGAATGCGTGGTTCGTCAGCATGTGCACTTCGTCGATCATATAGACCTTGAAGCGCGCATCGACCGGCGCGTAAACCGCGCGCTCGAGCAGCGCGGCCATTTCGTCGACGCCACGATTACTCGCCGCATCCATTTCGACATAGTCGACGAAACGCCCTTCATCGATTTCGCGACATGCGCGACATACGCCGCACGGCTTGGACGTAACGCCCGTCTCGCAATTGAGCGCTTTGGCGAAAATCCGCGAAAGCGTCGTTTTGCCGACGCCGCGCGTGCCCGTGAAAAGATAGGCGTGATGCAAACGCCCGCCGTCGAGCGCGTGCGTAAGCGCCCTGACGACGTGCTCCTGGCCGACGAGCGAAGCGAAATCCTTCGGACGCCATTTGCGTGCGAGAACTTGATAGGTCATCAGGAAATTGTATCAGCAACGCCGCGCTGCGCCGACAAGCCCAACGCCCCGAACGAACGCGACAAAACGCAGCCAGACGCGCGCGACGATGATACGCAACCGACGTGCAGTGGGCAGAGCAAACAGGGGGAAAGACGAAAAGGCAGGAGAGGAAGTGGAAGGTGACGAGCCCGACCCTCGGCACTGGCGGAAAACGGCTGTGGCTGCTTCGTTCCCGACCTGACCAGGTTGACCGCCCCACCATGCGAGGAGGCCCGTCACGGCGCATTCTAACACCGCTTCATGCGCAACGCGACCGTTATCGTATCGCGCCCGCCCGCGCGGCGCCGAATCGGCCAGCCCGGGCATACTCGGCGCGCGCCGGCCAAAGCGCCCATGTCCGGGTCCGAAACCTGCTCGTTACACGGCGCCCTCTTGCAATCCGAACGGCCGCTCCCATATAGCCGTCACACGGACGCCGAAGCCGGGGCATGCAGTACGCCCCTATTCACGTGACGGCTACTATCGCCGTCAACAACGGATAGCAATTTAGGCTAATATGACGCCCGAATGACCCGCGAACCGCGGCACGCAGCGCTCACGCCCTTCTTTTCGCAAGAGCGGAGCCTCCCGCCCCGGCAACCGGCAAAGCCCTCGGGCGGCCGGCGCAGGCGGTCCCCGAAACGAAAGAGGTACTAACACAATGAGCGAACAGATCAAACACATCAGCGACGCATCGTTCGAACAGGACGTCGTCAAGTCCGACAAGCCCGTGCTCCTGGACTTCTGGGCCGAATGGTGCGGCCCGTGCAAGATGATCGCGCCGATCCTCGACGAAGTCGCGAAAGATTACGGCGAAAAGCTGCAAATCGCGAAAATCAATGTCGACGACAACCAAGGCACGCCAGCGAAATTCGGCGTGCGCGGCATCCCGACGCTGATTCTGTTCAAAAACGGCGCCGTGGCCGCGCAAAAGGTTGGCGCATTGTCGAAATCGCAATTGACCGCATTTCTCGACAGCCATCTCTAATCGGCCGAATCATGCGCACGTGTTGTCAGCCGGCAACACGTGCGCCGAGAAATCCGCCAGCCGGGCGCTCAAGCCCGAATTGGCGTGTGCTAGAATCAAAAGCGTCGTTAAGACGACTATAAATCTCTGAGCGCTTCCGCTCGCCCTCCTCCCTATTTCTTTTCGTCGCATCTCCTCCCTGGCGGGATCTCCGTATGCATTTATCCGAGCTCAAGTCTCTGCACGTGTCCGAATTGATCGAAATGGCCAACGGCCTGGAGATCGAAAACGCGAACCGCCTGCGCAAGCAGGAGTTGATGTTCGCCATTCTCAAAAAGCGCGCCAAGACGGGGGAAACGATCTTCGGCGACGGCACGCTCGAAGTGCTGCCCGACGGCTTCGGCTTTCTGCGTTCGCCGGAAATGTCGTACCTCGCAAGTACGGACGATATCTACATCAGCCCGTCGCAGATCCGCCGCTTCAACCTGCACACCGGCGACACGATCGAAGGCGAAGTCCGCACGCCGAAGGACGGCGAGCGCTACTTCGCGCTGGTGAAGGTCGACAAAGTCAACGGGCAGCCGCCCGAGGCCTCGAAACACAAGATCATGTTCGAGAACCTCACGCCGCTGCACCCGAACAAGCCGCTGCTGCTCGAGCGCGACATGCGCGGCGAGGAAAACGTCACGGGCCGCATCATCGACATGATCGCGCCGATCGGCAAGGGCCAGCGCGGGCTGCTCGTCGCGTCGCCGAAGTCGGGCAAGACCGTGATGCTTCAGCACATCGCGCACGCGATCAAGCAGAACCATCCGGACGTGATCCTGTTCGTGCTGCTGATCGACGAGCGCCCCGAAGAAGTGACCGAAATGCAGCGCTCGGTCGCGGGCGAAGTGATCGCGTCGACGTTCGACGAACCGGCCACGCGTCACGTGCAGGTCGCCGAAATGGTGATCGAGAAGGCCAAGCGCCTCGTCGAGATGAAGCACGACGTCGTGATTCTGCTCGACTCGATCACGCGTCTCGCGCGCGCGTACAACACGGTGATCCCGGCGTCGGGCAAGGTGCTCACGGGCGGCGTGGACGCGAATGCGCTGCAGCGCCCGAAGCGCTTCTTCGGCGCGGCGCGCAACATCGAGGAAGGCGGCTCGCTGACGATCATCGGCACCGCGCTGATCGAAACCGGCAGCCGCATGGACGACGTGATCTACGAAGAGTTCAAGGGCACTGGCAATATGGAAGTGCACCTCGAGCGCCGTCTCGCGGAAAAGCGCGTGTATCCGTCGATCAATCTGAACAAGTCCGGCACGCGCCGCGAGGAAATGCTGATCAAGCCGGATATCCTGCAAAAGATCTGGGTGCTGCGTAAGTTCATCCACGACATGGATGAAGTCGAGGCGATGGAATTTCTGCTCGACAAGATCCGTCAGACGAAGGGCAACGGCGAATTCTTCGACCTGATGCGCCGCGGCGGCTGACGGACCTTGCGTGGCGCCGCGCACGAAAAACCGCCCGCCGGGCGGTTTTTTTTACGCGCCAATCTGTACGTGAACGTACACGTTGATCTATAATCGCCGCCATCCCTGCTTCGTCATCCTCAGAATCCCGCGCGATGAGCAACTCCCCGCCCACCCTGCCCACCCTGCTGCTGACCGTGCGCGACGCTGCCGAACGGCTCGGCGTGACGCCGCGCACACTGAAGTATTACGAGGAGCGCGGGCTCGTCACGCCGTCGCGCAGCGAAGGTCGTTATCGGCTGTACGACGCCGACGACCTCGAACGCTTCGCGCGCATCCTGCGTCTGCGCGCGCTCGGTTTTTCGCTGCACGGCATCACCGAAATGCTCAAGCGCCCGCTCGAGGCGACGGCCGACGGACGGCGGCGCTATTCGGACGCGTCGCTGCGCGAGATTCACGCGGATCTCACGCACCAGATCGCGACGCTCGATGCGCGTATCGCCGCCGCGCAGCGCGAGTTGAACGAAGTACACGCGCTGAAGAAGGAATTGCAGCGCGATATCGATTACGTCGAGCGCCGGCTTGCCGGCGAGAGCGCCGAAGACTTGATCGCGCGCCGCCGGGCAGCCGCGCAGGGCCGCCGCGCACGCGCAGGCGTCAAATGAGCGCGCCGCCCAGCCGGCCGCCGCTCTGGAGCACCGCGAATCTGCGCGGCGATTTCTTTCCATGGGTGCTTGCGATCGTCACCGGGCTCGATTACTTCGACAACGCCATCTTCTCGTTTTTCGCGAGCTACATCGCGGGAGGCATCAACGCGTCGCCGGACGAACTCGTCTGGGCGTCGAGCGCCTATGCGGTGACCGCCGTGCTTGGCATCCTGCAGCAGCAATGGTGGATCGACCGGCTTGGACATCGCCGCTACGTCGCCGGATGCATGCTGATGTTCTCGCTAGGCGCGGGCGCCGCGGCGCTCGCCGACACATCGATCGAACTCGCGTTCGCGCGCGGCTTCCAGGGCTATTTCATCGGCCCGATGATGGGCGCATGCCGGATTCTGATTCAAATCAGCTTCACGCCCCAGGCCCGCGCGCGCGCGACGCGCGCGTTCCTCATCATGCTGCTGCTCGGCAGCGCGCTCGCGCCGATTGCGGGCGGCCTCCTCGTCGCGCATTTCACATGGCGCGCGCTGTTCGCCTGCTCGATACCGGCGGGCATCGGTTTCGCGGCGCTCGCGTTCGCCGCACTCCCCGACTCCGGCTATGCGCCGCCCGACGAGCGCGAAAACGGCTATTTCTGGCCATATGTGATTTTCGCGCTCGCGCAAGGCGCGCTGCAGATCGTCATGCAACAGGTGCGCTTCCAGCTTTTCACCGGATCGCCGACACTCGTACTGCTGACGGCGGCCGGGCTCGCCGCGCTCGCCTGGTTCGGCTATCACCAATGGCATCACCCGGCGCCGCTCGTGCGGCTGCAGCCGTTTCGCAAACGCACGTTCCAGGTCGGGCTGCTGCTCTACATGTTCTATTACTACGAGACGACGGGCTTCAGCTATTTGATTTCGCGTTTTCTCGAAAGCGGGCTCGGCTATCCGGTCGAAAACGCCGGGCGCCTGGTGGGCGCGACATCGCTGATCTCCGCGACCGCGCTATTCGTTTATCTACGCTACGCGAAGCTCATCACGCACAAGAAATGGATCATCGTGCCCGGCTTCGCGATCGCCGCTACAGCCGCGCTATGGATGTCACGCATGCCGCCCGACGTCGACGAGGCCGCGCTCATCGCGCCGCTGCTGCTGCGCGGGCTACTGCTGCTGTTCATCGTGCTGCCGGTCGCGAATTTGACGTTCCGCGTGTTCGAGATCGACGAGTATACGCACAGCTATCGGCTGAAGAACATCGTGCGCCAATTGACGATCTCGTTTGCGACGGCCTCCGTGATCATCATCGAACAACATCGGCTCGCGGTACACCAGACGCGGCTCGTCGAGCACGCAAACGTCTACAACCCGATCTTTCAGCAAACCTTCGCCATGCTGACGCGCAGCTTCGAGGCTGCCGGCCACGCATTGAACGAAGCCCACGCGCTCGCACTCGTCCAGGTGAGCCGGACCATTATGCAGCAGGCGTCGTTTCTGTCCTCGCTCGACGGGTTCCACTTCCTGATCGGCGTCGCCGTGTGCGGCTGCCTGTTCGCCGCCTGGCAAAAAGAGATCGATTGAGGTACGTTTAGCGCCTGTCGCTTCACCCCGCCGTTTCGATGCTCACCAAACTCACCCGATGGTTCGATGCGCGCCGCCGCGACCGCGCGCTGCGCACCCACCCGATCCCGGAGCCGCTCTGGCAACAAACGCTCGAGCGCCTGCCGTTCCTCACGTATTTGTCGGCCGGCGATTTGCAGCGCCTGCGTGAGATGACGAGCCTGTTTCTCGCGCAAAAATCGTTCTCGACCGCTCACGAGCTGGAACTCACCGATGCGATCGCGGTGGGTATCGCCGTGCAGGCGTGCCTGCCCGTGCTGAATCTCGGGCTCGATCTGTACCGGGGCTGGGTCGGGATCGTTGTCTATCCCGGCGAGTTCGTGATCCGCAAGACGGTCGAGGACGAGGACGGCGTCGTCCACGAAATCGAGCATGATGCGAGCGGCGAAGCATGGGAAGGCGGCCCCGTGATTCTGTCGTGGGAAGACGTGCAGATGACGCACGCACGGGAGGCGTACAACGTCGTGATCCATGAGTTCGCGCATAAGATCGACATGATCAGCGGCGCGGCGAACGGCCATCCGCCCCTGTTCCGGCGCTGGCACGCGCCCGAGCTTGACAGCGCGCGTTGGGCGGACGTCTTCGACCACGCATACGATCGCTTCTGCGACCGCGTCGACGCGGTGCCGGAACGCGCATGGCCGCGCTTCGAGCGCGACTCGCTGATCGATCCGTATGCGGCCGACCACCCGTCGGAGTTCTTCGCGATTTGCAGCGAGGCGCTGTTCGTCAAGCCGCGGCCGTTCGAGGCCGAATTTCCCGAGCTGTATGCGCTGCTCGCCCGCTATTACCGGCAAGATCCCGCGCAAACGGGCATCCTCACGGGCGCGCCCGCGCGCATTTGACAAAAAATTCGCCAAGCATCTGATTTTCTGGCATAATTGCGAGCTTTCGACCTCAGGCAAGTGGCTCGCGCCGGGCTTTGGCGGCTGCGTAACGAACTGGTAAGAACTGGCGAACTGGCTGACTCAAACCAGACGGAACACAATCGCGGGCGACGCAACGGCGTTCGCGGCATCGCGAAAAGCGGCGGGCTGGCTACCGTTTTTACTCAGGAAAAACCATGAAACAAGGCATTCACCCGGATTACCGCGAAGTCGTTTTCCAAGACATGTCGAACGGCTTCAAGTTCGTGACGCGCTCGACGATTCAAACGCGCGAAACGATCGAACTCGACGGCAAGACCTATCCGCTCGCGAAGATCGAAGTGTCGTCGGAATCGCACTCGTTCTACACCGGCCAGCAGAAGATCATGGACACGGCCGGCCGTGTCGAGAAGTTCAAGAACAAGTTCGGCGCACGCGCAAACGGCAAGGCCGCGAAGTAAGCGTCGCGTGCTTACCGGCCCTCGCGTCGCGCTCGGCCGGTTCCGCAGAAAAAGGCAGCCCAGGCTGCCTTTTTTTGTCTGCGCTCAACCCGTGCCGCCGCCTGCCGACGCGCGGCCCGACCGGCTTCTGACGCGTATGACGCCGTGCGTCTACAATGCCGGATGCTCAAAACGGCCCGCCGCTCACCCGGCGGGCGCTTCGCCCATCCTCTGCCTTCCATCTGCATGAAGCCTGTCGTCCGCCTCACCGCTTCCGCCACTCGCGCGCTACCGCGCTGGCTGCTGCTCACGCTTTGCATCGTCTATGCGGCGTTCGGGCTGTTCGGCCGGGATCCGTGGAAGAATGAGGACGCTGCGGGCTTCGGCGTGATGTGGACGATGGCGCAAGGCGGGCTGCAGGACTGGCTGCTGCCGAACCTCGTCGGCAAATTCGTCACGTCCGACGCGCCGCTCGGCTATTGGCTCGGCAGCCTCGCGATCCGCGCGCTGCCGTGGGTCGATGCGAGCAATGCATCGCGCGTCTATGCGGGCGTGCTGTTCTGCGTCGCGGCTGCATTCGTTTGGTACGCCGCGTATCTGCTCGGCCGGCGCGCCGAAGTGCAGCCGTTCAAGTACGCGTTCGGCGGCGAGCCCGAGCCGCGCGATTACGGCCGCACGCTCGCCGACGGCGCGCTCCTCGTGCTGCTCGCGTGCTTCGGCCTTGCCGAGCGCGGTCATGAAACCACGCCGCAGCTCGCGCAGTTTGCGTGGATCGCGATGCTCGTCTACGGGCTGGTGCGCGCGATCGACAAGCCCACGCAAGGCGCGCTGTGGTGGGGCCTCGCGCTCGGCCTCGTCGCGCTGTCAGGCAATCCCGTGGTGGTTACCGCGCTTGCGCTCGGCACGTTCGCGCTGTATCTCGTCACCCCCGAGATCCGCTGCATGCAGGTGCCGGCGATCGGGCTGCCGCTCGCCGCCGCGATCTTCGCGCTCTGGCCGATCGCCGCGCTCGTCGCGTTTGCGGACGACGCGCGCTGGTTCCTCGATCAATGGCTGCACGGCAGCCTGATGCGCTTCTCCGGGCCGCCGACAGCCGTGCTCGCCTACGCGGCAAAGAACCTGCCGCTCTTCACCTGGCCGGCGTGGCCGCTCGCGATCTGGGCCTGGGTGAGCTGGGCCGGTCTGCGCCGCCGGCCGCACATAGCGATTCCGCTCGCGGTCGTCGTGCCGCTCGTCGCGCTCGTGATCCTGCAAAGTCAGCAGACCAACCGGATGTATATGCTGCTGCTGCCGCCGCTCGCCGTCCTCGCGAGCTTCGCGCTGCCCACGCTCAAGCGCGGCGCGATCAATGCGATCGACTGGTTCGCCGTGTTGAGTTTCACGATCCTCGGCACGTTCGTGTGGCTCGTATGGCTCGCGTCGATGACAGGCTTCCCGCATCCGCTCGCACGCAACCTCGCACGCCTCGTGCCGGGCTACGAGCCGCACTTCAAGGTGCTGTCGTTCGTCTGCGCGGTTGCGGCGACGATATGCTGGCTGCTGCTCGTGCGCTGGCGTATCTCGCGCCAGCCCAAGGTGCTGTGGCGCAGCGTCGTGCTCTCGAGCGCCGGCACGACGCTGATGTGGGTGCTGCTGATGACGCTGTGGCTGCCGATCGTCAACTACAGCCGGACCTATCGCGACGTCGCGCAGCAAATCGCCGCGCACCTGCCGCCCGACTACGAATGCATCTCGCCCGTGCGCCTAGGCGACGCGCAGATCGCGACGTTCGCGTACTTCGGCGGCATGCATTTCTCGTTCGACGGCGACTGCGACGTGATCCTGCGTCAGGATCGCTCGGATTTCGGCGAACCCAGCTCGATGTCGCAATACGTATGGCGTCTCGTCTGGGAAGGCCGGCGCGCGGCCGACCGGGACGAACGCTTCCGTCTGTACGAACGGATCGAGCGGCCGAAAGCGCCCGTCAAACGCCGCTCGACACGCCCGGCGCGCCGCTGATCCATGCTCGGGAACATTCGCCGGATCGCCGGGCTCGCATGGCCCGTGCTGATCGGCCAGCTCGCGATCATTGCGTTCGGCGTGATCGACACCGCGATGGTGGGCCGCTTCTCCGCACTCGATCTCGCGGCGCTCGGGCTCGGCGCGTCGATCTACGTGTCGATCTATATCGGATTGACCGGTATTCTGTCGGCATTGCAGCCCATCGCGGGGCAACTGTACGGCGCGCGGCGCTATACGCAGATCGGTGAGGAAGCGCGCCAGGCGATGTGGCTCGCCGCATTGCTCGCGATCCCGGGCTTTCTGCTGCTGCATTTTCCCGAGCCGCTGCTGCGGCTCGCGCATACTCCCGCCGAGCTGCACGCGCGCACGCTCGCGTATCTGCGCATCCTGTCATACGGGCTGCCCGCGAGCCTGCTGTTCCGGATTTACAACGCGTTGACGAACGCGGCCGGCAAGCCGCGGCTCGCGATGATCCTGCAAGTCGGCGCGCTCGTCGTGAAGGTGCCGCTGAACATCTGGTTCATCTTCGGCGGCCTCGGGCTGCCTGCGCTCGGCGGCCCCGGCTGCGGCCTCGCGAGCACGCTGATCAATTGGATTCTCGCGTGCGTCGGCTTCATGCTGCTCGCAAAGCTCGATGTGTTCGCGCCGCTCGCGATCTTCTCGCGCTTCACGCCGCCGGTCTGGCAGCGCCAAAAGGCGCTGCTCACACTCGGCCTGCCGATGGGACTGTCGTATCTGATCGAGGTCACGTCATATACGTTCATGGCGCTGTTCATCGCGCAATTCGGCACGACCACGCTCGCCGGCCATCAGATCGCGGGCAATATCGGCGCGGTGCTGTATATGACGCCGCTGTCGATCGGCATTGCCGCGTCGACGCTCGTCGCGCGCGCAATCGGCGCCAACGAGATGGACGACGCCCGCACGCTCGGCTGGCACGCAATCGTGTTCGCCTGCATGATCGCATGCGCCTATGGCGCCGCCGTGCTCGCACTGCGTGCGGCAATCGTTTCGGCGTACACGCCGAACCCGGCCGTCGCCGCGGCGGCGCTGCCGCTCGTCGCGATCGTCGCGGTCTATCACTTCTTCGACGCGCTGCAGATCACCACCGCCTTCGTGCTGCGCGCGCACAAGATCGCCGTCGTGCCGACCGCGATCTATGCGCTCGCGTTATGGGGCATCGGACTGGGTGGGGGCTATCTGCTCGGCTTTGACGTGCTCGGCCTTGTGCCCGCTTCGCTGACCGGCGCGCGCGGCTTCTGGATCGCCAATGCCGCGAGCCTCGCGCTTGCGGGTGGCGGGCTCGTCTTCTATCTGCGCCGCGTGAGCCGGCGCCGGCCTGGGCCGGGCGCCGCGCAACCGGCGCAGCACGCCCATTGACACGCCCGCCAAGCGGCATGCGCGCCAGCGGACGGCGTGTCGCGCTGCGGCAATGCGGGCGGGCAAATGCGGGCGGTGCGGCGGCTCATGAGCCGCCGCACCGCCGATCCCCGTGGCCGTATCGCGTCAGTCGATAAACGGCCTGTCCGAATTTTCCGGGCTTCCCGCGTCTTCCCGCTTTTGCGCATCACGCTGCTCGAACACGTCCCGCGCGGCGAAAAGCGCATTGAGCGCAGCCGGAAAGCCGGCATACACCGCCATCTGCATGAATACCTCGACGATTTCGCCGCGCGTGACGCCGACGTTCAGCGCCGCGCCAATATGCACCTTCAACTGGGGTTGCGCCGTCCCAAGCGTGGCGAGCGACGCGAGCGTGGCGATCTCGCGCGAGCGCAGATCAAGCCCGGGCCGGCTGTAAATGTCGCCAAACGCGAATTCGACGAGCAGCCGCCCGAACTCTGGCGCCATCGGCGCGAGCGATGCAACGACTTGCTCGCCGGCCTCGCCGTCGATCTCTTTCAGCTTGTTCCAGCCCCGCGCGTAGCGGTCTTCGGTACAGGGTTCCATCGTTCGTCCTCATCAGCATGTGGATCATGATCCGGTTGAGATCGCGGCGCCTGTCGAATCGCGTCGCGCTCGGCATGCTCGTAGTAGGCGATCTTGTCGACGATCGCCTCGAGATTCGCCTGCAACGCATCGATCTGCGCACGCACTGCGTCGCGATGCGCGACGAGCAGCGCACGCCGCGCCCCGAGTGTCGCGTCGCCGCGTGCGCGCAGTTCGGCGAACGCCTGCATCGCGGCGATCGGCATGCCGGTCGCCCGCAGCCGCATCACGAAACGCAGCCAATCGAGATCGGCTGGCGCATACAGCCGGTGTCCCGCATGCGTGCGCGCGATCGATCGCAACAAGCCGGCTTGCTCGTAATAACGCAACGTATGCGTGGACACGCCGATCAACACGGCAACCTGCCCGATCGTCAATGCAGTTGGCGACGTTTGCTTCGATGCGTTCGACATGGCAAGCTCAAGGTTAGGACTTAGAGCGCACTCTAAGTCAAGTGCCGCGCCTGCGCCAGTCCCTGCCGCCACCCGCGATGCCCATTTCCGTCAAAGATCGTAAAAGCCGGCCGCGCACGCCGTCACAGCCTTTACAGTGCAGCCTGCGATAAGCAACACTGCCGCGCTGTCTTAAAAAGGGCATGCATTTATCCTATGCTTGAACGCAGCACCCGGCTCGCGCCGCGCGCGCGTTCGCTACGACAACCGTTCATCCGTTCCATCACAAGGGAGCCTTTCGCCATGCTGAAAAAGCTGCTGATGCTGGTCGTCGCATTGTCGCTTTCGCTGTCCGCAGCACTTGCCGGCGCTGTAGAGGTCAACACCGCCGACCAGGCGGCGCTCGAATCCGTGAAAGGCCTCGGCCCGGTGAAATCGAAGGCCATTCTCGATGAGCGCGCGAAAAACGGCCCGTTCAAGGACGCCGACGATCTCGCGAGCCGCGTGAAGGGCCTCGGCGCGAAATCGGTCGCGAATCTCGAAGCGGCCGGGCTGACGATCGGCGGCTCATCGGCGCCGCCGAGCGGCGCGAAGGCCAAGACTCATGCGGCAAAGCCGGCCACAACGGCCCCCGCTGCGACCACGCCCGCGCCGGCCACCGCGTCGCCCGCGCCGGCCACGCCCGCGCCCGCCCCGGCCACTGCGTCGCCCGCGCCGGCGGCCGCGAGCGCGCCGACGGCGGCGGCAAGCGCGCCGACCGCGAAAAAGACGCGCGCGTCGAAAAAGAAAGAGAAAACCGCCGCCGAAGCAAGCGCCGCAACCGACGCGAATGCGCCGGCCGCGGCATCGTCGCCGAAGGCCAAAGGCTCGAAGAAAGGCAAGAAGAGCAAAGCGGCGGCCGCGTCCGCCGCGTCGGGCGTCTGAATCCGGCGTCGCGCATCGCGCGGCGCTTTCGTTCCACCGGCGCCCTCGAGGCGCCGCATCAACCTAGCAGGTGAATCATGGGTCTACTCGATATCGTTGGCGGTCTGATCGGCGGTCAAGGCGGCAATCAGAACGCGCTCATCAGCGCCGCGCTGGAGCTCATCAACAATCAGCCCGGCGGCCTCAACGGCCTCATCGACAAATTCAAGGCAGGCGGCGCGGGCGACATCATCGGCTCGTGGGTGGGCAACGGCGCGAACCAGCAGATCTCGCCCGACCTGCTGCAAAACGTGCTCGGCTCCGAAGCAATCGGCTCGCTCGCCAGCAAGATCGGCATTGATCCGCAGCAGGCGTCCGGCATCCTCGCGCAAGTGTTGCCGCACGTGGTCAACGGTGCGACGCCGAACGGCGAAGTGCCGGCGGGCGGTCAACTCGACGCGTCGAACCTGATCGGCACGCTATCGCAGCTCGCCGGCCTGTTCGGCGGCAATAAGCAGGCGTAATACCGGGGGTAGGCGCCGCCCGGCGCGCGCCTCGAAACCGGCTCGCCAATAAACAAACACCCCGCGTAAGCGGGGTGTTTGCATTTGCCGGCCCAGTGCGCGTATCGGGCCGCAACCGGCAGGCGCAGCGCGACGCGGCCGCTCAATGCACGACGCGATCGAACACGAACTCGCCGTCCTGCACGTCGACCGGAATCACATCCTTCGGACCAAAGCGGCCCGCAAGGATCAGCTTCGCGACCGGATTCTCGATCTCCTGCTGGATCGCACGCTTCAACGGACGTGCGCCGAATAACGGATCGTAGCCGACCTTGCCGATCTGCTCGAGCGCGGCCTCGGACACGTCGAGCGCCATGTCGAGCTTCGCGAGCCGGTCGTGCAGGCGCGCAAGCTGGATCTTCGCGATCGACTGGATATTGCTGCGATCGAGCCCGTGGAATACGACGACGTCGTCGATCCGGTTCAGGAACTCCGGACGGAAGTGCTGCTTCACCTCGACCCAGACGGCATCCTTGATCTCGTCCTGCGGCGCGCCCGCCATCGACTGGATCACTTGCGAACCCAGATTGGACGTCATCACGATCACCGTGTTCTTGAAGTCGACGGTGCGCCCCTGCCCGTCGGTCATCCGGCCGTCGTCGAGCACTTGCAGCAGCACGTTGAACACGTCCGGATGCGCCTTTTCGATTTCGTCGAGCAGAATCACGCTGTACGGCTTGCGACGCACCGCTTCCGTCAGATAGCCGCCCTCCTCGTAGCCGACATAACCCGGCGGCGCGCCGATCAGCCGCGCGACGCTGTGCTTCTCCATGAACTCGCTCATGTCGATGCGGATCAGATGCTCTTCCGAATCGAACAGGAACGCCGCGAGCGCCTTGCACAGCTCGGTCTTGCCCACGCCCGTCGGACCGAGGAACAGGAACGAGCCATACGGACGGTTCGGATCGGCAAGCCCCGCACGCGAGCGGCGGATCGCATCGGCAACCGCGCTGATCGCCTCGTTCTGACCCACCACGCGCTCATGCAGCTTTTCCTCGATATGCAGCAGCTTCTCGCGCTCGCCCTGCATCATCCGCGATACCGGAATGCCCGTCGCGCGCGATACGACTTCCGCGATTTCTTCGGCGCCGACCTGCGTGCGCAGCAAACGCGGGCGCGACGGATTATGCTGCTCGCTCTCCTCGGCCTGCGTGACCTGCTTCAATTGCGCCTCGAGTTGCGGCAGCTTGCCGTACTGCAGCTCGGCAACCTTCTCGAGCTTGCCCTCGCGCTGCAGCCGCGCGATATCGGCGCGCACCTTCTCGATCTCCTCCTTGAGCTGCGCGCTGCCCTGCACCGCGGCCTTCTCGGCAGTCCAAATCTCCTCGAGGTCCGCGTATTCACGCCCGAGCCGCTCAATCTCCTCCTCGATCAGCGCCAGGCGCTTTTGCGACGCCTCGTCCTGCTCCTTCTTCACCGCCTCGCGCTCGATCTTCAGTTGAATCAGCCGGCGATCGAGCTTGTCCATCTCTTCGGGCTTCGAATCGATTTCCATCTTGATCTTCGATGCGGCCTCGTCGACCAGGTCGATCGCCTTGTCCGGCAGGAAACGGTCCGTGATGTAGCGGTGCGACAGCTCGGCCGCGGCAACGATCGCCGGATCGGTGATCTCGACGCCGTGGTGCAATTCATACTTCTCCTGCAAGCCGCGCAAAATCGCGATCGTCGCCTCGACGCTCGGCTCGTCGACCAGCACCTTCTGGAAGCGGCGCTCGAGCGCGGCGTCCTTTTCGATGTACTTGCGGTATTCGTCGAGCGTAGTCGCGCCGATGCAATGCAACTCGCCGCGCGACAGCGCGGGCTTGAGCATGTTGCCCGCATCCATCGCGCCCTCGGCCTTGCCCGCGCCGACCATCGTATGAATCTCGTCGATGAAGACGATCGTCTGGCCTTCGTCCTTCGCGATGTCGTTGAGCACCGCCTTCAGGCGCTCCTCGAATTCGCCGCGATACTTCGCGCCCGCGAGCAGCGCCGCCATGTCGAGCGACAGCACGCGCTTGCCCTTGAGCGTCTCCGGCACCTCGCCGTTGACGATCCGCTGCGCAAGCCCTTCGACGATCGCGGTCTTGCCCACGCCCGGCTCGCCGATCAGCACTGGATTATTCTTAGTGCGGCGCTGCAGGATCTGGATCGAGCGGCGGATCTCGTCGTCGCGGCCGATCACCGGATCGAGCTTGCCCGCCCGCGCGCGCTCGGTCAAATCGACGGTGTACTTCTTCAGCGCCTCGCGCTGGCTTTCGGCGTCCGCGCTATGGACCTGCGAGCCGCCGCGCACCGCCGCGATCGCCGTTTCGAGCGCCTTCCTCGTCAAGCCGTGCTGACGCGCGAGCCGCCCGGCTTCGCCCTTGTCGTCGGCCACGGCGAGCAAGAACATCTCGCTCGCGATAAAGCTGTCGTTGAGCTTCTGCGCTTCCTTGTCGGCCTGGTTCAACAAGCCGGCAAGCTCACGGCCGACCTGCACGTCGCCGCCTGTGCCCGTGACTTGCGGCAGGCGTGCGATTGCGTCGTTCAGCGAGCTTTGCAGCGCCTGCACATGAACGCCTGCACGCGACAGCAGCGAGCGCGCGGAGCCGTCCTGCTGCGCGACGAGCGCCGCGAGCACGTGGACGGGTTCGATGTATTGATTGTCGCGCCCGGCCGCGAGACTTTGCGCGTCCGCGAGCGCCTCCTGGAACTTGGTGGTGAGCTTGTCGATTCTCATGAATGAGACCTCCAATAGACGAATACCATCCAAATGAGGATGGTTATTCGCCTTTCAAGCCGGAATTTACTTGACATGCGACAAACCAAGGTCCAGCGCACGGCAGACACGCGAGCGCGCGAAACCGGCTCGTGCGCCCCGCGAATGAACGAGCGCGCGTCACGCGCAAGAATGGAAAGTCAGTCGGAAACCCGCAGCGACGGCGCATGAGAAACGCTCGCCGCGACAACCGGCACCGACACCGGCCGCAACCCGAGCAGCGCGGCGAGCTGCGGTGCGGGCGCGGACAGTTCGCCGATCGTGTGCTTGTCGAGTTCGGCGAAGAATGCGTCGAGCGCCGATGCGAACATGCCGCGCAGCAGGCACTGCGACTGAATCACGCAACTGCGATGCGACTCGGCCTCGCCCGAGAAGCAACCAACGAGCAGATAGTCGTTTTCGGTGGCCCGCACGACTTCACCGATCGTCAGCGACGACGACTGCGCGTTCAGGCGCAGGCCGCCATTGCGGCCGCGCACCGTCTCGATCCAGCCAAGCTCGCCGAGCTGCTGCACCACTTTCATCAAATGGTTCTTGGAGATACCGTATGCGTCCGAAATTTCCTGAATCGTCGACAAACCTTCGCCTCGGACCGCTAGGAATAGCATGACGCGCAAAGAGTAATCGGTGTAGTCGGTCAGTCTCATTGTGTGAAATGGACGCTGTGTCAGTGCGATCGGCGATTCCACGCGGGATAAAACGCGTGCCTGCCATTGCCGATCCGACGGCCGCATCATAAGATGCACGACGTCAGCACTTTTTATTGAAGGAGTGGCCATTTACTATTGTGCGACAAAATTGGCGGCCCGTGCTTCTTCGTTATCCTGCCCTTTTTAATGACCGATTTTTCCGCCGATCCGACCGATTCTCCGAATGACGCGCCGGCGCGCACCGCCGAGCCGACGCCGGCCAATATCCGCGCGCTAGTCGATGCCTTCTACGAATGTGTGCGGGATGACACGCTGCTTGGTCCCGTGTTCGAACGCGCACTCGCTGGCCGCTGGGGCGAGCATTTGCCGAAAATGGCGCATTTCTGGTCGAGCCTGGTGCTTGGCGACAAAAGCTATCGCGGCAACGTGCAGGCCGCGCATCAACCGCTGGAAGGGATCGAACCCGCGCATTTCAGCCGCTGGCTCACCCTCTTTCTGAAGACCGTCGACGCCCGCTATGCGCCGGCGGCGGCCGTGCGCTTCATCGAACCCGCGCTGCGGATCGCGCAAAGCCTGCAACTGAGCCGATT
Organism: Burkholderia sp. TSV86; assembly: GCF_001522865.1. Lineage (GTDB taxonomy): Bacteria > Pseudomonadota > Gammaproteobacteria > Burkholderiales > Burkholderiaceae > Burkholderia. Next base: position 65,740 of record NZ_LOWB01000115.1, read on the forward strand.
CGGCTGGGATTACCAGATTCCGCCCGAACAGCAGGCGATCCTCGATCTGATCGCGCCGAAGCGGCGCGACCATGACGACGGGCACACCCGCGCGCCGCGCGGCGAGCCGTTTCCGGCAAAGATCATCGGCCGGGCGCGCGACGGTACGTAGCCGGTTGCGCACGCGGCTCCCGACCTCGGCCTGCTACGACGACTGCGTCGCGTTGCTCGACGCGATTCCCCAGCGCGCGAGTGCCGCGTCATCCACGCTGCGGGCGTCGACCCAGCGTTCGCCGGCGTGCGTTTTCTCTTTCTTCCAAAACGGCGCCTGCGACTTTAGATAGTCCATCACGAACTCACAAGACGCAAACGCGTCGCCGCGATGCGCGGCGACCGTTGCGACGAGCACGATCTGATCGAGCGGATAAAGCTTGCCGACCCGGTGGATGATCGCCACGTCGATTCCCGGCCAACGTGCGAGCGCATCGGCCGCGATCGCGCCGAGTGCTTTTTCGGTCATTCCCGGGTAGTGCTCGAGTTCCATCGCGTCGATTTGATCGCCGTCGTTCAAATCCCGCACCGTGCCGACGAAGCATGCGAGCGCGCCGATCTTCGGATTGCGCGCGCGCAATGCTGCAAGTTCGGTGCTTACGTCGAAATCGCTTGTCTGCACTCGCACTATTGCCATTGACGGTTCCTTTGTCGACCAGAGTTAGCGCTTTAGCGCTTACTCTGGTCCCATGCCTTGGTTGGTGTGAGTTAGCGCTTTAGCGCTTACTCACACCCCATGGCGGTCGACCACAGCGAGCGCTTCAGCGCTTACTCTGGTCCCATGCCTTGGTTTCGGCCTCCACTCCAGTTCCATGCGCGGTTGACTGAAATTGGGGTTCCATGATTTTTTCGACTACAACGCTCAACCCAAATCGGCCAAACAGAGCCCATACCCCCGCCTCTCCACTCTCCAAATTCACCCCCCCGTTACTGGCGGAAAAAACGCCACTTCACAGCCGTCGGTAATCCGCGTTCCTGCATCCGTCATCGTGTGGTCGCACGCCATTCGCAGCGCGCGGCCGTCGGCAAGGGTCTCCGCCCACGCACCGCCGCGCGTGCGCAGCCATGCGCGCACGTCGCCCACTGTCACGATGCCGTCCGGCACCGTAACCGTCTCGCTCGCGACGCCCAGCGCCTCGCGCACGCTCGCAAAAAATCTCAATTCAATCTTCATCGTCAATGTCCGCGGCCCGCTCAGCCGAGCAGTTCGGAAAAAGGAATGAAACGCACCGTCTCGCCCGCGCTGATCGCATGATGCGGCGGGTTATCGATGAGCCCGTCGCCCCAGACCGTCGAGGTCAGCACGGCCGAACTCTGGTTCGCAAATAAATCGAGCCCGCCCGCTGCGTTCACGCGCGCGCGCAGGAATTCGTTGCGGCGATCTGCCTTGCCTTGCGTAAAATCGGCGCGCAGCGACAGCGCGCGCGGCGCGACCTGCGTTGCGCCGGCCATACGCAACAAAAAAGGCCGCACGAACAGCAGAAACGTTACGAAGCTCGACACCGGATTGCCCGGCAGGCCGATGAAATAGGCGTCGTCCGTCGCGCCGGCGGTGTCGCCGCGGCGGATCGAGCCGAACGCGAGCGGCTTGCCCGGCTTCATCGCGATCTGCCACAGTGCGAGCCGCCCTTGCGCTTCGACTGCGGGTTTCACATGATCCTCGTCGCCCACCGAGACGCCGCCGCTCGTCACGATCACGTCATGCTCGCGCGCCGCGTCGCGCAACGCCGCGCGCGTCGCGTCGAGTTGGTCCGGAACGATTCCGTAATCGGTCACGTCGCAGCCGAGCCGCTCAAGCAGCCCGCGCAGCGTAAAACGGTTCGAGTTGTAAATCGCGCCGGGTTTGAGCGGCTCACCCGGCATCGTCAGCTCGTCGCCCGTAAAGAACACGGCGACTTTCACGCGCCGCGTGACCGTGAGCGTCGCACAACCGATCGATGCGGCAAGCCCCATTGCTTGCGGCGTGATGCGCGTGCCGGCGGGCAGGATCACTGAGCCGTTTCGGATATCGGCGCCTTGCGCGGTGATCCATTCACCCACGGTGGGCGTGTGCAGAATGTCGACGTGATCGCCGACGATTTCCGTCTGCTCCTGCATCACGATCGCATCCGCGCCGGCCGGCACGCTCGCGCCCGTAAAAATGCGCGCCGCCGTGCCTGGCTCGAGCGGCGCGGCCGCATGGCCGGCCGCAATCCGCTGCGATACCGGCAGCCGGCGTTCGCCGCGCATCAGGTCCGCGACGCGCACCGCATAACCGTCCATCGCGCTCGTGTTCATCGGCGGCACATCGAGCGGCGATACGACGTCGGCGGCGAGCACGCGGTTCAGCGCATCGAGGCTCGGGACGGTTTCCGTTTCGGTGAGTGGGCGCGCGGCCGCGAGAAGCGTCGCGAGCGCATCGGCTGTCGACAGCATCGGCGCTCGCGGCGTCTGGGTGTTGAGTTCGGACATCGTCGAATGAAAATAACCGGATGCCGACATTGTAGCGACGGCGCCGATGCTTCGCGTGCGGTGCGCTCGGCCGCATGCGCTCGCAGCGTGCGGCCGAGCGCATGCGCGCCGGTCGAGCCGCGAGTGGGAAAGGCGAACGCGTCCAGGAGCAAGCGCCTCACGCCTCACGCCTCACGCCTCACGCCTCACGCCTCACGCCTCACGCCTCACGCCTCACGCCTCACGCCTCACAAAAATGATAGGCCGCGCCGATCGTTCCGCGCCCCGGGGTTGCAGCGCAAATCGTCCCGCATTTCGTCCGATCAAACCGCCGCGAACCACGAAGCGATGCCAGCGGCCCTTGCCGGCGCAGCCGGCGAAAGCACGCCAGCGCCCGAGCCGGCACCCCTCGGCCGCCGGCGCCGCTTCGCCGTGCATGCCGTCCGCTCAGGCTCCCGCCGTATGCGCGGCGATAAACGCCTTCACCAGCTGCGCGTCCGCGTCGACGACCGTGAAGCGCTGCGGCAGCGCCTCGAGCCCCTCGAACGCCGCCGGCCGGCCAGGCTCGCGGCCGAGCGCCTCGCGAATCGTCTCGCCGAACTTGATCGGCTGCGCGGTCTCGAGCACGATCATCGGCACGCCCGGCTGCAAATGCTCGCGCGCAACCTTCAGGCCGTCGGCGGTATGTGTGTCGATCATGGTTCGATAACGCTCGAACACGTCGCGAATCGTCGCGATCCTGTCATCATGCGTACTGCGCCCCGACACGAAGCCGAACTCGGCAACGCGCGCGAAATCGCCGCTCGCGGCCAAATCGAAACCACCCTTCTCGTCGACGTCGCGGAACAGTTGGACGACGCGCTCCGGCTCGCGGCCCAGCAAGTCGAACACGAAGCGCTCGAAATTCGACGCCTTCGAGATATCCATGCTCGGACTGCTCGTGTGATAGGTGTTTTCCGCGCTGCGCACACGGTACGCTCCCGTGCGGAAGAATTCGTCGAGCACGTCGTTCTCGTTGGTCGCGACGACGAGCCGCTCGATCGGCAACCCCATCATCCGCGCGATATGGCCCGCGCAGACGTTGCCGAAATTACCGGACGGCACGGTGAACGACACGCGCTCGTCGTTGCTGCGCGTCGCGGCGAAGTATCCCTTGAAGTAGTAGACGACTTGCGCGACCACGCGCGCCCAGTTGATCGAATTGACCGTGCCGATCTGGTGCGCCGCCTTGAAGGCGTGATCGTTCGACACCGCCTTCACGATGTCCTGGCAATCGTCGAACACGCCTTCGACCGCGAGGTTGAAGATGTTCGGGTCCTGCAGGCTGTACATCTGCGCGGTCTGGAACGCGCTCATCTTCTTGTGCGGCGACAACATGAACACGCGCACACCCTGCTTGCCGCGCATCGCGTACTCGGCCGCGCTGCCCGTGTCGCCCGACGTCGCGCCGAGGATGTTGAGCGTCTGCCCATGCTTCGCGAGCGTGTACTCGAACAGGTTGCCGAGCAACTGCATCGCCATGTCCTTGAACGCGAGCGTCGGGCCGTTCGACAGTTCGAGCAGCGCGAGCTTCGCGCCGTTCTCGACGCCGAGCGTGGTGAGCGGCGTGATGTCGGCCGCGTTCGCGCCGTCGCGCACGTGGCGATAAACGTCGGCCGTGTACGTGCGGCGCGTGATCGCGCGCAGCTCGTCCGCGGCAATGTCGTCGGAGAACTTCGACAGGATCTCGAACGCGAGATCCGCGTAAGACAGCGTGCGCCAGCGCGCGAGTTCGCCTTCGGAGACTTTCGGGTATTCGGACGGCAGGTAAAGCCCACCGTCCTTCGCAAGGCCGCCGAGCAGAATGTCAGAGAACGTGTGGCGCTCGCCAATGCCGGCGCCGCGCGTGGAGATGTAATTCATGTCGAGCCTTTAGTTGAGCGCTTCCATCCGCAGCTTCGTCACCTTCGAGACGACCGTCGACAGCGCTTCGATCTGCGTGATCGCCGCGTTGACGTGCTTCTCGAGCGTCTCGTGCGTGATCAGGATGATGTCGGTCTCGCCGTTCGCGTCGTCGACCTGCTCCGACTCCTTTTGCAGCAGCGCATCGATCGAAATGCCCGATGCGGCCAGAATGCGTGTGATGTCGGCGAGCACGCCCGTTTGATCGGCAACGCGCAAGCGCAAGTAATAGCCGCTCGTGACCTCGTCGATCGGCAGGATCGGCGTGTTCGACAGACTGTCCGGCTGGAACGCGAGATGCGGAACGCGATGCTCGGGGTCGGCCGTGTGCAGGCGCGTCACGTCGACGAGATCGGCGACGACGGCCGACGCCGTCGGCTCCGCGCCCGCGCCCTTTCCATAATAGAGCGTCGTGCCGACCGCGTCGCCATGCACGACGACCGCGTTCATCGCGCCCTCGACGTTCGCGAGCAGGCGCTTTGCCGGAATCAGCGTCGGATGCACACGCAACTCGATGCCGCGCTCGGTGCGGCGCGTGATGCCGAGCAGCTTGATCCGGTAGCCAAGCTCCTCCGCATAGCGGATGTCGGTCGCGGCGAGCTTGCTGATGCCTTCGACGTATGCGCGCTCGAACTGCACCGGCACGCCGAATGCGATCGCGCTCATGATGGTCGCCTTGTGCGCGGCATCGACGCCCTCGATATCGAACGTGGGATCGGCTTCCGCGTAGCCGAGCTCCTGTGCGGCCTTCAGCGCGGTCGCGAAATCGAGCCCGCGGTCGCGCATTTCCGACAGGATGTAGTTCGTCGTACCGTTGATGATGCCGGCGATATATTGGATCCGGTTCGCGGTCAGGCCCTCGCGCAGCGCCTTGATGATCGGGATGCCGCCCGCGACGGCCGCCTCGAACGCGACCATCACGCCCCGCGCGCGCGCGGCCTCGAAGATCTCGGTGCCGTGCACCGCGAGCAGCGCCTTGTTCGCGGTCACGACGTGCTTGCCGTTGGCGATCGCGCGCAGCACCAGGTCGCGCGCGATGCCAGTGCCGCCGATCATCTCGGCCACGATCGCGATCGAAGGATCGTCGACGAGCGCGTTGAAATCGTTGCCGATCGACACGCCGGCCGCATCGCCGCCAAGCGCGGCGAGCGCCTTGGCCGGATCGCGCACCGCGACTGCCGCGATCTCGATGCCGCGCCCCGCGCGGCGCTTGATTTCCTCCTGATTGCGGCGCAACACCTTGAAGGTGCCGCCGCCGACAGTGCCAAAGCCCAACAGGCCAACTTTGATCGGTTCCATGCTGCGTGTGATCGATTGAATATAGAGAAGAGGGAGCCTGCGGCCTCAGGCCGAATGGCGTTTTCGATAACCGTCGAGAAAGCGCGCGATCCGCTCGATCGAATCGGTCAAATCGTCGACGTTCGGCAAAAAGACGACACGGAAGTGATCCGGCGCCGGCCAGTTGAAGCCCGTGCCCTGCACGAGCAGCACGCGCTCCTTGAGCAGCAGCTCGAGAATGAACTGCTGATCGTTGCCGATCGGGTAGAGTTTCGGATCGAGCCGCGGAAACATGTACAGCGCCGCATCCGGCTTCACGCATGATACGCCCGGGATCGATGTCAGCATCTCGTATGCCAGCTCGCGCTGCTTGTACAGACGCCCGCTCGGCACGATCAGCTCGTTGATGCTCTGGTAGCCGCCCAGCGCGGTCTGGATCGCGTATTGGCCGGGCACGTTCGCGCACAGGCGCATCGACGACAGAATGCCGAGCCCCTCGAGATAATCGTTCGCGCGCCGGCGGTTCTCGGCCGTCAGGCCCGCCACCGACATCCAGCCAGCCCGGTAGCCGCACGACCGGTAGCTCTTCGACAGGCTGTTGAACGTGACCGTGATGACGTCCTCGGCCAGCGACGCGAGCGCGGTATGCGTCTTGCCGTCGTAGACGATCTTGTCATACACCTCGTCGGCGAAGATCACGAGGCCGTGCTCGCGCGCGATCGCGATCAGCTCGAGCAGCAGCGCGTCCGGATAGAGCGCGCCCGTCGGATTATTCGGATTGATGACGACGAGCGCCTTGGTGTTCGGCGTGATCTTGCGGCGGATGTCGTCGCAATCGGGCAGCCAGCCGTTCGCCTCGTCGCAGACGTAGTGCACGGGCGTGCCGCCGGACAGGCTGACGGCCGCCGTCCAAAGCGGGTAATCGGGCGCGGGCAGCAGCACTTCGTCGCCGTCGTTCAGCAGCGCCTGAGTCGCCATCACGATCAATTCCGACGCGCCGTTGCCGATGTAGATATCGTCCAGCCCAACGCCCTTCACGCCCTTTTGCTGCGTGTAATGCATGATCGATTTGCGCGCGGCGAACACGCCCTTCGAATCCGAGTAACCGGACGACGCCGGCAGGTTGCGGATCATGTCCTGGATGATCTCGTCCGGCGCTTCGAAGCCGAACGGGGCCAGATTGCCGATGTTCAGCTTGATGATCCGGTGGCCCTCGTCTTCGAGACGCTTCGCATGCTCGAGGACAGGGCCCCGGATGTCATAGCAGACGTTGAGCAATTTGTTCGATTTTTGAATCGGTTTCACGACGGGCACGTTCCTTGGATAATGCGGCGGACTCGAAGAAGGACGGGGATCGAAACGGGAGGGCGGCCGGTAGGCCGAAAGTGGCTTCGCACGTGCGCCGGGCGCGGCGCGGCTTGTGACCGGGACGTCGCGAGACACAAACGCCGCCCGGGAGCGGCTAAAAAGTTATAATTTAGCGGATTTTGGCTGACTTTCGCAATGCATCAACCAGGCGGCACGAACCGGGCCGTTGTTGCCGCCCTTTTTTGCGGCCCTTTTCGAAACCGCGCCAGATCGCGGAAAACCGATTTGAAACTGCACCAGGATTCGAGCAATACGCTCAACACCGTCACCGGCTATGGCCCCGGTTACGTCGACATCAATCTCGAACGCCACACGCATAGCGTGATCGTGCTGCCGGGCGCGCCCGTGGCCGCGTGGCCCGTCGGCTCGTTCGACGCGCTCGCCCCCGAGCATTTCGCGCTGCTGCTCGAGCCGCAGCCCGAAGTGGTGATCTTCGGCAGCGGCGCGAAGCTGCGTTTTCCGCATCCGCGCCTGACCGCGCAGCTCACCGCGCAGCGTATCGGCGTCGAGACGATGGATTTCCAGGCCGCGTGCCGGACATACAACATCCTGATGGCGGAAGGCCGCAAGGTTGCCGCGGCGCTGCTGATCGAGCGTTGAACGATCGTTAAGCAATCGTTAAGCCGCGCCCCGCTATAACTGCGCGGCGGCGCATGCCGCGTCCTGCGGGCGCGCCGCCCTCCACCCCACCCTTTACGACAAGACTATGAACGATACGCCGTCGAGGCTACCGCTCAACCGTGCCACCCTGCTTCTGCTCGTCGCGGCGCTCGCCGTGATCTGGTTCGCGCCGCTCGGCCTGCGCCACCTCGTGCCGAGCGACGAGGGCCGCTACGCTGAAATGGCCCGCGAGATGTTCGCGACGGGCGACTGGATTACACCGCGCTACAACGGCTACAAATACTTCGAGAAGCCGCCGCTGCAAACCTGGATGAACGCGCTGACGTTCGCATGGTTCGGCCTGGGGGAATGGCAAGCACGCCTCTACACGGCGCTCGCGAGCTTTGCTGGCGTACTGCTGGTCGGCTTTACCGGCGCGCGCGTATTCAACCCGCGCGCGGGCCTGTTCGCCGCGCTCGTGCTCGCGAGCGCGCCGTACTGGAACCTGATGGGCCACTTCAACGCGCTCGACATGGGATTGTCGCTGTGGATGGCGCTCACGCTGTGCTCGCTCCTTCTCGCTCAGCGGCCCGGCATCCCGAAGCGGGCCGAGCGCGGCTGGATGTGGCTGTGCTGGGCGTCGATGGCGCTCGCCGTGCTGTCGAAGGGGCTCGTCGGCCTGATCCTGCCCGGCGCCGTGCTCGTCCTCTATACCGTCATCGCGCGCGACTGGGCGCTCTGGAGACGGCTCTATATCGTGAGCGGGCTCGTGATCTTCTTCGCGATCGCGACGCCGTGGTTCGTGCTCGTCCAGCAGCGTAACCCCGAGTTCTTCAATTTCTTCTTCATCGTCCAGCAGTTCCGCCGCTATCTGACGCCCGAGCAAAACCGCCCTGGCCCGCTCTACTACTTCGTGCCGGTGCTGCTCGTCGGCTTTCTGCCGTGGCTGTCCGTCTGCTTCCAAAGCATCCGCCACGCGCTGCGAATCCCGCGCCAGCCCAACGGTTTCGCGCCGATGCTCGTGCTGATCGTCTGGAGCGGGTTCATCTTCGTGTTCTTCAGCATGTCGCACTCGAAGCTGATTTCGTACTTGCTGCCGATCGCACCCGCGCTCGCGCTTGCGATCGGCGCGTACCTGCCGCTCGTATCGCGCGACCGGTTCCGCCGCCACCTGCTCGGCTATCTGGCGTTCACCGCCGCCGCCGCGATCGGCGCGACGTTCCTGTCGCGCTTCGGCGACACGCGCACGCCGAATGCGCAATATGTCGACTTCCAGCACTGGGTGTATGCGGCGCTCGCCGTCGCGTTCGCGCTGACGGTCGCCGCGCTGTGGCTCAACCGGCGCGGCCAGGCCGGCATCGCGGCGGCCGCGTTCGCCGCCGGCTGGCTCCTGCTCGGCACGATCGGCGGCACCGGCCACGATGCGTTCGGCCGCTACAGCTCAGGCGCGCTGCTCGCGCCCGCGATCCGCGCGCAGCTCGCCAAGCTGCCGCCCGACACGCCGTTCTACTCGGTCGAGATGCTCGATCACACACTGCCGTTCTACATGCGCCACACGACGATCATGGTCGCGCGGCAAGACGAACTCGCGTTCGGCATCTCGGTCGAGCCCGACAAATGGATCCCGACCGTCGATGCGTGGGAAAAGCGCTGGCGCGCCGAGCGCTACGCGCTCGCGCTGATGTCGCCGAGCCGCTACGCGCAGCTCGAGCAGGCGGGCCTGCCGATGCGCGTGATCGCCCGTGACAACCGGCGCGTCGTCGTCGAAAAACCGCAATCCTGAGGAGGACGCGAAGCGATGAATCCCGTCTCGCTTGTTTGCATCGTCACCGGCGTGATGCTGAACGCGTGCGCGCAGCTGCTGCTCAAGGCCGGCGTGCGCGCCGTTGGACACTTCGAATTCACCCGTGCGAACATTGTGCCCGTCGGCCTGAAAATCGCGACCCAATTGCCGATCATCGGCGGGCTTGGCTGCTACGTGCTGTCCGTCGTCGTGTGGATCGTGGGGCTGTCGCGGGTCGACGTGTCGGTGGCATACCCGATGCTCTCGCTCGGCTACGTCGTCAACGCGTTCGCCGCGTGGTATCTGTTCGGCGAGGTGCTGTCGGTCCAGCGCCTGGTCGGCATCGGCATCATTCTGATCGGCGTGTTCGTGCTCGCCCGCAGCTAGAGCGGCGCGCCGAATGCGACAAAAAGTGACGCAACGTTTCGGGCAATCCGTGTCCAATGACGCCTGCCGGACCTTGTCCGATCCTTTCATCCGACCACGAGCGAAGCTTCCATGAGCCAGACTTCCGTTCCTTTCCTGCCGTTCGTCAAGCCCGAGATCGACGAAGCCACCATCCAAGGCGTGGCCGACGTACTGCGCTCGGGCTGGATCACGACCGGCCCGCATTGCCAGCAATTCGAGGCCGCGCTGTCCGACTATCTGGGCGGGCGCCCGGTGCGCGTGTTCAACTCCGGAACCTGCACCCTCGAGATCGGCCTGAGAATCGCGGGCGTCGGCGCGGGCGACGAGGTGATCACGTCGCCCGCGTCGTGGGTGGCGACGAGCAACGTGATCCTGGAAACGGGTGCCACGCCCGTGTTCGTCGATATCGACCCCGTCACGCGCAACCTCGATCTCGATCTCGTCGAGAAAGCGATCACGCCGCGCACGAAGGCGATCATCCCGGTCTATCTGGCGGGCCTGCCCGTCGACATGGACCGCCTGTATGCGATCGCGCGCGCGCACGGCCTGCGCGTCGTGGAAGACGCCGCGCAGGCGCTCGGCTCGACGTGGAAGGGCCGCCGGATCGGCGCGTTCGGCGATCTCGTATCGTTCAGCTTTCATCCGAACAAGAACCTGACGACGATCGAAGGCGGCGCGCTCGTGCTCAACGACGAGGCCGAAGCTGCGCTCGCGCAGAAATACCGGCTGCAAGGCATCACGCGCACCGGCCTGGACGGCATGGACTGCGACGTGCTCGGCGGCAAGTACAATCTGACCGATGTCGCCGCGCGCGTCGGCCTCGGCCAGTTGCCGCATCTCGAGCGCTTCAACGACCGGCGCCGCGCGCTCGCCCGCCGGTATTTCGACGCGTTCGCGCCCGGCGCGGCCGCGGCGCTCGGCGTCGGGCTGCCCATCGCGGACTTCGAGCACAGCAACTGGCATATGTTTCAGATCACGCTGCCGCTCGAAAAGCTCGCGATCTCGCGCGGCGAATTCATGGCGCAGTTGAAGGAGCGCGGAATCGGCTCGGGCGTTCACTATCCGGCAATCCATCTTTTCACGCTGTACCGCGCGCGCGGCTTCAAGGAGGGCATGTTCCCCCACGCCGAGCGCTTCGGCGCATCGACCGTCACGCTGCCGCTGTTCACGCAGATGCGTGACGAGGACGTGCTGCGCGTCGTCGACGCCGTCAACCAGATTTGCGAACAACACGGAAAATAAGCGGACATGAATCACGCAGAAACACGCGCGACGAACCCCGAAGTTTCGGTCGTCATCCCCGTGTATAACGAGGAAGCCGGGCTCGGCGCGCTCTTCGCACGACTCTATCCGGCGCTCGACGCGCTCGGCAGGTCATACGAAGTGATCCTCGTCAACGACGGCAGCCGCGACCGCTCGGCCGCGATGCTCGCCGATCAGTTCCGCGTGCGCCCGGACACGACGCGCGTCGTACTGCTCAACGGCAACTACGGCCAGCACATGGCGATCCTCGCGGGCTTCGAGCAGTCGCACGGCGAGATCGTCATCACGCTCGATGCCGATCTGCAAAATCCGCCCGAAGAGATCGGCAAGCTGATCGACAAGATGCACGAGGGTTACGACTACGTCGGCTCGATCCGCAAGCAGCGCCAGGACAGCCTGTGGCGGCGCAAGGCGTCGTCGGCGATGAACCGGCTGCGCGAGCGGATCACGCGGATCAAGATGACCGACCAGGGCTGCATGCTGCGCGCGTACAGCCGCCGGATCATCGACACGATCAACCGCTGCGGCGAGGTCAACACGTTCATCCCCGCGCTCGCGTACACGTTCGCGCAGAATCCGACCGAGATCGAGGTCGCGCACGAGGAGCGCTTCGCGGGCGAATCGAAATATTCGCTGTACAGCCTGATCCGTCTGAATTTCGATCTCGTCACCGGCTTCTCGGTCGTACCGCTGCAGTGGCTGTCGTTCATCGGCGTGATCCTGTCGCTCGGCTCGGCCGGCCTGTTCGCGCTGCTGGTGATCCGGCGCTTCATCGTCGGCGCGGAAGTGCAAGGCGTGTTCACGCTGTTCGCGATCACGTTCTTCCTGCTCGGCGTGATCATCTTCGCGCTCGGCCTGCTTGGCGAATATATCGGCCGAATCTATCAACAGGTCCGTGCGCGGCCGCGCTACCTGATCCATACCGTGCTCGAGGCGCGCGATGGCAAACCCAGCGTCACGCTGCCCGTCGAGCGCCGCGAGGCCGTCCGATGAAGCCGCGCGCGGTCGTCTTCGCTTACCACAACGTCGGCGTGCGCTGCCTGCAGGTGCTGATCGCGCGCGGCGTCGACGTCGCGCTCGTCGTCACGCACGAGGACAGCCCAAGCGAGAATATCTGGTTCGGCAGCGTCGCGTCGGTGGCGGCCGAGCACGGCATTCCCATCACGACGCCCGCCGATCCGGCGGGCGCCGAGCTGCGCGCGGCCATCGCCGCTGCGCGGCCGGACTTCATCTTCTCGTTCTACTACCGGCACATGCTGCCCGTCGAACTGCTCGCGCTCGCGCCGCGCGGCGCGTACAACATGCACGGCTCGCTGCTGCCGAAATACCGCGGCCGCGTGCCGACCAACTGGGCGGTGCTCAACGGCGAGACCGAAACCGGCGCGACGCTGCACGAAATGGCCGCCAAGCCCGATGCGGGCGCGATCGTCGGCCAGACCGCGGTGCCGATCCTGCCCGACGACACGGCCGCGCAAGTATTCGACAAGGTCACCGTCGCCGCGGAGCAGACGCTTTGGCGTGTGCTGCCCGCGCTGATCGCGGGCGACGCGCCGCATCTGCCGAACGATCTGTCGCAGGGCAGCTATTACGGCGCACGCCGGCCCGAGGACGGCCGCATCGACTGGTTGCAACCGGCCGCGCGCGTCTACAACCTGATCCGCGCGGTCGCGCCGCCGTATCCGGGCGCATTCGCCGATATCGACGGCGCGCGCTTCGTGATCGCGCGCGCGCGCCTCGCGCGCCCCGGCTCGGCAGCCGCGCGCGCCGCCGCCGATTTGCCGCCGGGCCTGCACGTAAGCGATAATGCGCTGTTCGGCGTTTGCGGCGACAGCCGCGCCGTCTCCATTCTCGAGCTGCGCCGGCAGCACGACGGCGGCGAAACCATCGTGTCCCCGGCTCAGTTCGCGCAGTTCATTCATTCTTCCCGTCATTCATGAAAGCTAAAAAAGTCCTGATCCTGGGTGTGAACGGCTTCATCGGCCATCACCTGTCCAAGCGCATTCTTGAAACCACCGATTGGGAAGTGTTCGGCATGGACATGCAGACCGACCGGCTCGGCGATCTCGTCAAGCACGAGCGGATGCATTTCTTCGAAGGCGACATCACGATCAACAAGGAGTGGGTCGAGTATCACGTGAAGAAGTGCGACGTGATCCTGCCGCTCGTCGCGATCGCAACGCCCGCCACCTACGTCCAGCAGCCGCTGCGCGTGTTCGAACTCGACTTCGAGGCGAACCTGCCAATCGTGCGTTCGGCCGTCAAGTACGGCAAGCATCTGGTGTTCCCGTCGACGTCCGAGGTGTATGGAATGTGCGCGGACGAGCAGTTCGATCCGGACGCGTCCGCCCTCACCTACGGGCCGATCAACAAGCCGCGCTGGATCTATGCGTGCTCGAAGCAGCTGATGGACCGCGTGATCTGGGGTTACGGGATGGAAGGCCTGAACTTCACGCTGTTCCGTCCGTTCAACTGGATCGGGCCTGGCCTCGATTCGATCTACACGCCCAAGGAAGGCAGCTCGCGCGTCGTCACGCAGTTTCTCGGCCATATCGTGCGCGGCGAGAACATCAGCCTCGTCGACGGCGGCTCGCAAAAGCGCGCGTTCACGTATGTCGACGATGGCATCAGCGCGCTGATGAAGATCATCGAGAATCCGAACGGCGTCGCGACGGGCAAGATCTACAACATCGGCAATCCGAAGAATAATTTCTCGGTACGCGAACTCGCGAACAAGATGCTCGAACTCGCGGCCGAGTTTCCCGAATACGCGGAATCGGCCAAGCGCGTGCAGCTCGTCGAAACCACGTCGGGCGCGTACTACGGCAACGGCTACCAGGACGTGCAAAACCGCGTGCCGAAGATCGACAACACGATGCAGGAGCTTGGCTGGGCGCCACAGTTCACGTTCGACGATGCGCTGCGCCAGATCTTCGAAGCATACCGCGGCCACGTCGCCGACGCGCGCGCGCTCGTCGAACAGCAAGGCTGAAGGCCGTCTCTTGGCTCGCATCGTCCTCAAGATCGACGTCGACACGCTGCGCGGCACGCGCGAAGGCGTGCCGAATCTCGCGCGCATCTTCGATCGCCACGCCGCGCGCGCGACGTTCCTGTTCAGCCTCGGCCCGGATCACACCGGCTGGGCGATGCGCCGCGCGCTGCGGCCGGGCTTTCTGAAGAAGGTGTCGCGCACGTCGGTCGTCGAGCATTACGGCATCAAGCAGTTGCTGTATGGCGTGCTGCTGCCGGGCCCCGACATCGGCCGCCGCGCAATGGCCGATATGCGCGCGATTCACGAAGCCGGCTTCGAATGCGGGATTCATACATGGGATCACGTGTACTGGCAGGACAACGTGCGGCGTCGCGAGCGCGACTGGACCGTGCGCGAGATGCGCAAGAGCCATCAGCGTTTCGTCGAGATCTTCGGCACGCCGCCCGTCACGCATGGCGCGGCCGGCTGGCAGATGAACGACGCCGCGTTCGAGCAGATCGACGCATGGGGAATGCGCTACGCATCCGACGGCCGCGGCCATTCGCCGTATCTGCCGGTGGTGGGCGGCAAGACCCTCGCGCACGTGCAAATGCCGACCACGCTGCCGACACTCGACGAAGTGCTCGGCACCGGCGGCATCGATTCGTCCAATGTCGCCGCGCATATTCTTCGGCACACCGAACGCAATCCGCATGACCAGGTGTTCACGCTGCATGCGGAGCTCGAAGGCCAGAAGCTCGCGCCGGTGTTCGAGCAACTGCTTGCCGGCTGGCGCGCGCAAGGCCATACGTTTGCGACGATGGGCGATTATCACGCGACGCTGGACCGCGCGGCGCTGCCATCATACCCTGTTGCGTGGGGCGAAGTTCCGGGCCGCTCCGGCGAGCTGATCGTTCAGCCCGACTGAACAAAAGCTGATCGCCAACGCCCGTTCCGCGCTTTTTCATGCAACAGCGCGTTTCGTCGTCCGCATTCGTTTATAACAACAGGAGAAACACGTGTCCGTCGAAGTCGACCGCCCCGTTCCCGATTTCACCGCGCCCGCCACCGGCGGCGAATTCTCGCTGTCGGGCCTCAACGGCAAGACGCTCGTACTGTATTTCTACCCGAAAGACAATACGCCGGGCTGCACGACCGAAGGTCTGCAATTCCGCGATCTTTATCCGAAATTCAAAAAGGCCGGCGCGGAAATCGTCGGCGTGTCGCGCGACAGCTTGCGCTCGCACGAAAATTTCAAGACGAAACTCGAACTGCCGTTCCCGCTGATCTCGGACCCCGACGAAACGCTGTGCACGCTGTTCGGTGTCATGAAACTGAAGAAAATGTATGGCAAGGAAGTACGCGGTATCGAGCGTTCGACGTTCATCATCGACGGCAACCAGGTGCTACGCCACGCGTGGCGCGGCGTCAAGGTGCCGGGCCACGTCGACGAGGTGCTGAGTGCTGTACAAGCGCTTTGAGGCGCGCTATATTGGGCCGCAATGAATGCCTGTCCGCCCCATTTTTCTCGCTGCTGCGCCTGTAATCGACACGATGCGTGCGTGCATCTGACGCGCAGCGCGACGGTTGAAGCCGAGCCGCTTGCCCCTGTTCGGGGGAAGCGGCTTTTTTCATGGTTTTAGCAGCGCGTGCGATGCTCGACGCGCCAAGGAGACGATCGAAATCTAGGCGAACCGGCGATTCGAACCCCATGTTGCGCCACCGCGCGCAAACTGCACGCGCATCAAGCGCGCAGGATGCGAACAGCGGCGCATGCCTGCGACACGATTCATCTCGAGGGACACCATGCCTTTGCCTACTCCCCCCAGCAAGCTCGGCAGCCTGCTGCCGCCCGACGAATACAAGGCGAAAGCACAGCCGGCGAAAGCCGCGAAATCATCTGCAACCGGGGACTCCGATCATGACGGCGCGGCCGAATACGGCCCGGCGAGCGTAGCCGATCCGATGGCGCCCGCCGCGAACACCGCCGCGTCCTTGCGCGCGGTCACGACAGGGGCGTCCGCGACCGACGGCGGCTCCGCGGCGCGCACACGCAAAACCAAGCAGACCGCGGCGTTGCTGCAACCCGTGCCCGCGCGCGACGTGGTCGAGCCCGTCGCGCGCGCGCCGAAGACCACCGACGCGGTGAAGCCGGCCGCCGGCACAGCCGCCGCAACAGGCACCGGCACGAAAACGCGCAGCCGCAAACGTGCCGAAACCGAAGTGCAAAAGCTCTTCGTGCTCGATACGAACGTGCTGATGCACGACCCGAGCAGCCTGTTCCGCTTCGAGGAGCACGACGTCTATCTGCCGATGATGACGCTCGAGGAACTCGACAATCACAAGAAGGGTATGTCGGAAGTCGCGCGCAACGCGCGCCAGGTAAGTCGCACGCTCGATGCGCTTGTCGCCGATGCCGGCCCGATCTCGGCCGGCATTGCGCTCGCGCGCCTCGGCAGCCGCGAGGCGCTCGGCCGCCTGTACTTTCAGACGACGCTCACGCAGATCGAGCCGATCGACGGCCTGCCGCAAGGCAAGGCCGACAACCAAATCCTCGGCGTCGTGCGCGCGTTGCAGCGCGAGCGGCCGGATCGTCAGGTCGTGCTGGTGTCGAAAGACATCAACATGCGGATCAAGGCGCACGCGCTCGGCCTGCCCGCGGAAGATTACTTCAACGACCAGGTTCTCGAAGACAAGGATCTGCTCTACTCCGGCGTGCGCGAGCTGCCGCAGGATTTCTGGACCAAGCATGCGAAAGGCATGGAGAGCTGGCAGGATACGAAGACAGGCACCACGTATTACCGCGTGACTGGCCCGCTCGTCGCGTCGCTGCTCGTCAACGAATTCGTCTATCTCGAGCCGCATAACGGCGAGCCGACGTTCCATGCGATCGTGCGCGAACTGAATGGCAAGACGGCGCTGCTGCAGACGCTGCGCGACTACAGCCATCACAAGAACAACGTGTGGGGCATCACCGCACGCAATCGCGAGCAGAACTTCGCGCTGAATCTGCTGATGAATCCCGAGATCGACTTCGTCACGCTGCTTGGCCAGGCGGGCACCGGCAAGACGCTCGTTGCGCTCGCGGCGGGCCTCGCGCAAGTGCTCGACGACAAGCGCTACAACGAAATCATCGTCACGCGCGCGACCGTGCCAGTCGGCGAGGACATCGGCTTTCTGCCCGGCACCGAGGAAGAAAAGATGCAGCCGTGGATGGGCGCGTTCGACGACAACCTCGAAGTGCTGCAGAAAACCGACGACGCGGCGGGCGAATGGGGCCGCGCGGCGACGCAGGAGCTGATCCGCTCGCGCCTGAAGGTCAAGAGTATGAACTTCATGCGTGGGCGCACGTTCGTCGACAAGTACGTGATCATCGACGAGGCACAGAACCTGACGCCGAAGCAGATGAAAACCCTCGTCACGCGTGCGGGCCCCGGCACGAAAATCATCTGTCTCGGCAACATCGCGCAGATCGATACGCCTTATCTGACGGAAGGCAGCTCGGGCCTCACGTATGTCGTCGACCGCTTCAAGGGTTGGGGGCACAGCGGCCACGTGACGCTCGCGCGCGGCGAACGCTCGCGGCTTGCGGACTACGCGTCCGACATTCTGTAACGCCACGCAAGGCGCCGCTCGATGCGGCCGATGCGTGCAACGGCGTCCGGCATGGCCGGGCGCCGTTTTTGTTTTGGGGTCGAATTTCGATCGAGTGAATCGTCCATCGAATACCACGCTTATGCGTGTAACTTAAAGTAATTTCTCAAGAATTCTTGCGAAAGCCCCGCCGCACCGACTACCATCGCAATATCCGTTGTCATGCGAAAAGCGAGCGCCGCGCGTTCGCCCGCCTCCGATGCTGCGTCTCACGCTGTCCGTTCTCGTCGTCTCATTGCTTGCCGCCTGCGCGGGCGCGCCGCAGAAAACCGCGCGCCCGTCGTCATCCGGCATGTCGATCACCACGCCGCGTGCGTATGCGCCGCCGCGCGGCTTCCCCAATTTCGTCGACCATAGCGTCGGCCGCGAGGAAATCTCGATCCAGGCGATGAGCCTCGTCGGCGTTCCATACCGGTGGGGAGGCAATACGCCCGAAAGCGGCTTCGATTGCAGCGGGCTCGTGCGCTATGTCGTCGACCGCGCCGCGAACGTCAACCTGCCCCGCACGACGGCCGACATGAGCGCGATCGGCGATTCGATCGAGCCAGACGGCATCGCGCCTGGCGATCTGATCTTCTTCAACACGTCCGGCCGGCCGCATTCGCATGTCGGCATCTATGTCGGCAAGCTCCGCTTCGTGAATGCGCCATCGACGGGCGGCACCGTGCGGCTGGATTACCTGACGAACCCGTATTGGGCGAAGCGCTTCGACGGAATTCGCCGCGTTGCGTCGGCAAAGGCAAAGCCGACTCCGTTCGATGCGCCCACTTATCAAGCCAGCCGGCAACCTGACGTGACGCAGCACGCGAGCCCGGCCGCCGCGCCGGCTGCCTATGCGGCAAACACGAGCGCGCCGGTCCGCCCGCGCAGCGCCGCGGCAAATGAAGCGCCGCCCGTGTTCGCGGCGACGAATGCAGGCGCGCCGGCCACCGCGTCGGCTCATGCGGCAAACGCCGCCGCACCGGCACGCCCGGCTGCAACCGGCACGCCTGCCTACGCGGCGAATCGGCCCGATGCGGGCGCGCCATCCCGTCTCGCGGGCGGCACGACGGCCGCCGCATCCGCCGATCCTTACGAGCCGCCGCCGTCGGCGATGTCCGCCGCGCAGCAGCAAGCCCGGGCGGCAGGTGCGATAGACGCGGCGGCCGCTCCGGTCGATTCGGATGCCACTTCATCGCCTGCGTATGCGCCGGCCGCAGGCTCCGCCACGACAACCGCCGTCCGTCCCTCGACGTCTGCCGATCCGATCGACGCCGCCGATGCATTCGAGCCGCCCCCGCCCACTGCACGCGCTGCCGCCCGCCAAGCGCGGCTTGCCGCACCGGGTAGCGCGCAGGTGCTGCGCGCATCGACAGCGGCCGAGCCGCCGGGTGCGGCCGCCCCCGGCACGCACGACGATCCGATCGCCCGTTTCGCGAACGGCAGCTACTGATAGCGCCGGGTGCATGGAGCATTCCCGGGTGCATGGAGCATCCATATGGCGCCGCCAATTCGCGGCACACTGTCGTTCCGACCAAACCCGCTTGATCGTCAGCGCCACAATTACGACACGCGTCGAAACAGCCGTTCGCCTGCGCCGCCAAGCCCGCAATCGAATCCGCGCCCGCACTCCGGCGGCTTGCGCGCCGCATGTCCGCTCCCGCGCCGTCGTAATGCGCGGCTTTGCCTTGCGCCGGCCCAAAAACAATGCGCCGCAGCCTGAACGGCATGCGGCGCACTGCGTGTACTCCGCGTTCGCGTTATCGCGGCGTCGGACGCCGCGCATCGAGGCTCAAAACACTCGATGCCCAATCCACCAGCCGACAGCCGCGATCAGCGCCGACGCAGGAATAGTCAACACCCAGGCCCACACGATGTTGCCTGCGACACCCCAGCGCACCGCCGACAGCTTGCGCGTCGCGCCCACGCCCACTATCGCGCCGGTAATCGTATGCGTCGTCGACACCGGAATTCCCAACCAAGACGCGATGAACAGCGTCACGGCCCCCCCCGTCTCCGCGCAGAATCCGCCCACCGGCTTGAGCTTCGTGATCTTTTGACCCATCGTGCGGACGATCCGCCACCCGCCGAACAGCGTGCCGAGCCCCATCGACAGATAGCACGCACCGATCACCCAGACCGGCGGCGCATCGGCTGCGGCCGACGCGTAACCGGACGCGATCAGGAGCATCCAGATAATGCCGATCGTTTTCTGCGCGTCGTTGCCGCCGTGGCCGAGGCTGTACAGGCTCGCCGACAGCAGTTGCAAGCGCCTGAAGCGCCGGTCGACCTTGCTTGGCGCGGTCCTGAAATACAGCCACGAGACGCCGAGCATGAACAACGACCCGAGCACGAAGCCAAGCAACGGCGAAATGAAGATGAACGCGACCGTCTTCATCAATCCGTCGACGTTGAGCGACGCCCAGCCCGACTTCGACACCGCGGCGCCGACGAGCCCGCCGATCAGCGCATGCGACGAACTCGACGGAATTCCGTAGTACCAAGTGATGATGTTCCAGCCGATCGCGCCGAAGAGCGCGCCGAACACGACGTAGTGATCGACGATGCTCGCATCGATCGTGCCCTTGCCGACGGTCTGCGCAACCTTCAGATGGAAGATGAAATAAGCGATGACGTTGAACGCGGCCGCGAATACGACGGCCTGCTGCGGCTTGAGCACCCCGGTCGACACGACAGTCGCGATCGAGTTCGCGGCGTCGTGAAAGCCATTCATGAAATCGAACACGAGTGCGACGAGCACGAGCGCCGCGACAGCCCATAAAGCGAGTTGTATCGAATGCATCGTGATCCGCTCAGGCGTTTTCCAGCACGATACCTTCGATGATGTTCGCGACATCCTCGCACTTGTCGGTGATCTCTTCGAGCAATTCGTAGATCGCCTTCAGCTTGATGAGCGTCTTGACATCGTCTTCCTCGCGGAAGAGTTTCGACATCGCCGCGCGCAGCACGCGATCTCCTTCGGACTCCCAGCGATCGATTTCTTCGCACGCTTTCAGAATCTGGCTCGACTGCTTCATGTCCGACAACAACGCGACCGCTTCCTGCACGTGCTGCGCGGCCTTCGTGACGATATGCGCAAGCTGGCTTGCCTCCGACGTGACAGCCTGCACGTCATAAAGCGACACGGCCGTCGCGACGTCCTCCATCAGATCGAGAATGTCGTCCATCGTCGTGATCAGCTTGTGGATTTCGTCGCGATCGAGCGGCGTGATGAACGTCTTGTGCAACAAGTCGATCGCTTCGTGCGTGAGCTTGTCAGCCGCTTTCTCGGCCTTCTGCACGTTTTGCTTGTGAATCTCGGCGTCCGCGAGATTGTCGATCAGGAGTTCGAGCTCGCGTCCGCCGGAGACGATGTAATTCGCGTGCGCGTTGAAGATTTCAAAGAACTTGCCCTCGGTGGGCATGAATCGACCGAACATGGGATTCCTGGAAAATGGTCAAACAGCTGTCACAAAAACCGGCGACATTGTACTGTTTTACCGGTTCCCGCGAAGCGTTCGATCGCACAAGTCCGCCCGGACGACAACGGGATACAACGTTTTGCTCACGAGGGGTTTACATCCGGCGCTACTCGCCGTAGAAATTTTGCGCGCCTGCAAAATTGTCAAACTTCGTATATTGCCCCAGGAACGTGAGCCGAACGGGCCCGATCGGGCCGTTACGCTGCTTGCCGATAATGATCTCGGCCGTGCCTTTGTCGGGGCTGTCCGGGTTATAGACCTCGTCGCGGTAAATGAACAGGATCACGTCCGCGTCCTGCTCGATAGCGCCCGATTCGCGCAAGTCCGACATCACCGGCCGTTTGTTGGGCCGTTGCTCCAGCCCTCGATTCAACTGCGACAATGCGATCACCGGCACGTCGAGTTCTTTCGCAAGACTCTTCAGCGATCGCGAGATTTCCGAGATTTCGGTCGCACGATTCTCGCCTTGCGACGAGCCCGTCATCAGTTGCAGATAGTCGACGATGATCAGCCCGAGCTTGCCACATTGGCGCGCGAGACGGCGCGCCCGCGAGCGTAATTCCATCGGATTCAGGCCACCCGTCTCGTCGATGAACAGTTGCGCCTCGCTCATTTTTTGCACAGCGTGCGTAAGCTTCGGCCAATCCTCGTCGCTCAGGCGGCCGGTGCGCATCCGGTGCTGGTCGAGCCGGCCAACCGAGCCGAGCATCCGCATCACGAGTTGCGTGCCCGGCATTTCCATCGAGAACACCGCGACCGGCAGCCCGTATTCGACGGCGACGTATTCGCCGATATTCATCGAGAACGCGGTCTTACCCATCGACGGGCGCCCCGCGACGATGATCAGCTCGCCGCCGTGCATCCCGGACGTCATACGATCCAGATCGACGAAACCCGTCGGCGTGCCGGTCACGTCGCTCGGATTCGCAGTGTGGTAAAGGGTGTCGATCCGCTCGACCACCTGCGTGAGCAACGGTCCGATCTCAAGGAAGCCCTGCGTGCCACGCGCGCCGTCCTCGGCAATCGAGAACACTTTCGCCTCGGCCTCGTCGAGCAACTGGCGAACTTCCCGGCCCTGAGGATTGAATGCGTCGGCCGAGATTTCGTCGGCGACAGACACGAGCCGGCGCAGCACCGCGCGATCGCGCACGATTTCCGCATAGCGGCGGATGTTCGCCGCGCTCGGCGTATTCTGCGCCAGCGCGTTCAGGTACGCGAGCCCGCCCACCTCCTCGGCCTTGCCGGACGTCGTCAGCGCCTCATAGACGGTCACGACGTCGGCCGGGCGCGTCGTCGCGATCAGACGGCCGATGTGCTCGAAGATGACGCGATGGTCGTACCGGTAGAAATCGCTCTGCGACAGGAAATCGGCGATCCGGTCCCATGCGCCGTTGTCGAGCAGCAGTCCGCCCAACACGGACTGCTCGGCCTCGATCGAGTGCGGCGGGACTTTCAGCGATTCGATTTGGGGATCTTGAGGCGCGTTCATGGGTTGGGATTATCGCGAAATAGACGCAGCTCCACCAGCCGGCGCCGTGGAACGAAAAAAGGCAGGAACCGGTTGCCCAGGCCCCTGCCCTTTATATCGAGCGGCAGGCGCCGCCCGGAGAAGACACGCGTTTTACGCGTGGTCGCCGATCACGTTGACCGTGACGTCGACGACGACGTCCGTGTGCAGCGCGACTTGCACGCCATGCTCGCCGATCATCTTCAGCGGGCCTTCCGGCATGCGAACCTGCGCCTTCTCGACATCGTAGCCGACCTTCTTCAGCAGTTCGGCAACGTCCGCGTTCGTGACCGAGCCGAACAGACGGCCGTCGACGCCCGACTTCTGCGTGATTTCGAACGTCTGCCCGCCCAGCTTCTCGCCAACCGCTTGCGCGGCTGCCAGCTTTTCGGCGGCGACCTTTTCGAGTTCCGCGCGGCGGACTTCGAATTCGGCGATCGCGTCCTTCGTCGCGCGGCGCGCCTTGCGGTTCGGAATCAGGAAGTTACGCGCATAACCGTCCTTGACCTTGACGATATCGCCGAGGTTGCCCAGATTGGCGACTTTTTCCAACAGAATGATTTGCATTCGAATTCTCCTTATTGCGTCGCCTGATTACGCCTTGTGCTGATCGGTGTACGGCAAGAGCGCGAGGAAACGCGCGCGCTTGATCGCCGTATCGAGCTGGCGCTGATAGTGGGCCTTCGTACCCGTCAGGCGCGCCGGCGTGATCTTGCCGTTTTCGCCGATGAAGTCCTTCAGCGTTTCGGTGTCTTTGTAGTCGATCTGCTCGACGCCGGCTGCCGTGAAACGGCAGAACTTCTTACGCTTGAAGAGCGGATTTTGCTGCTGACGACGCTTGTCGAATTTCTTACCAGTGGGGCGGGCCATGTTCAGTCCTTTCCAATGTCCTGCAATGCTGTGATGTGAAACACCAAGGTTCTCGCGTTGCGGCTCTTTTTCGCGAGAAAGCCGGTGAAGAGCGTCTCAACGCCCATCTCGCAGCTTTCCAGCTTACCGCTCGCCTCGCCTGCCGCCACGGCCGGGATCGTCAATTCGACCTGCCGGGCGATGCCTGCTTCGACGACTTCGGTCCTGTGCTGCAACGTGGCGCTGGCGATCGGAACGCCGGCGGGGGTATACCGCACCGGTTCACGCTCGACGACGCTCGCCGTCAGTTGCAGCCTGTTCACGAAAGCGACGCGCTCCTTGATGGCTTGAATACGTTAAGCCTGCGCTTCGGTCGGCTGAGCAGCAGCCGCCTTCTTGGCTTCTTCGCGCTGAACTTCCTTCATCATCGGCGACGGGCCGGTTTCGGCCTTCTTCATCTTGACGATGAGGTGACGCAGCACGGCGTCGTTGAACTTGAACGCGTGTTCGAGTTCGTCGAGCGTCGCCTGGTCGCACTCGATGTTCATGCAGACGTAGTGAGCCTTAGCGAGTTTCTCGATCATGTAGGCCAGTTGGCGGCGGCCCCAGTCTTCGACACGGTGGATCTGGCCGCCGTGCGACGTGATCGTGGTCTTGTAACGCTCGATCATCGCGGGCACTTGCTCGCTCTGATCGGGGTGCACGATGAAGACGATTTCGTAATGACGCATTACACACTCCTTGTGGATAGAAGCCACCCGGGCGTCTGAACCGGTGTGGCAAGTGAGAAGCCGGAAAGTGTAACCCGATTGACGCAACAACACAAGACTTACGTTGATTTTCCGCCGATTTCGGCCATGTATTCAAAGACTTGACGGCCACCGGCCGACGCTTGCCGCGACCGGGCGGCCGCCTGTATTCCGACCCTTGTTAAGGCGCTGCGGCCCGGCGCTCGCGCGGCGGCCGCCGCCCCGTGGCCGGCAGATTTACCGCAAGGGCCGCGCGGAACGCGGCAAGCGCGCCCGGCTCGGCACCCGTGACAGCTCACCACGTCATGCCGCCTTCCTGCCGGCGCGCCAGCGCATAGCCCTGCTCGACGACCGAATCAGCGCTGCCGCTCAAGCCGCCTTGCATCGGGAATACATAAGCGTCGACGACATGCCGCCGGTAGCGGTAGACCAGCACCGCCACCCGCCGGCCGCCGACATAATCGAGCCGCCCGCCCGCGAGCGCGAAGCCGCTCGAAGCGAGAACCACGACAGGCGGCGCATAGTCTGGGCGGCCGTTGAACCAGGGCTTCACCGTATGCCGATCGGTCGACACAGCGTCGATGTCGCGCCCGGACAGCGCCGCGCGCACGTGGCTCGACACCAGCTCCGCGACCTGATGCCGGGCGAACACGACGCGAGCCTCGACGCCGGCGCCGCGTATCGCGAAATCTTCGGCGACACGCATTACACCTTCGATCGCCACGGCGTGCACTCCATCGTGCTCGATAACGTGTCCGACCCGGCCGGCGGCGGCAACGCGCAGATCGACTGACTCGCACGCGAGCTTGCGCGCTTGCCGAAAAACGCGCGCATCGCCGCCTTCACCCACCGGCCGCTGTTCGACCTCGCGCCGCAATGGAACGGGGCCACGCGCGACGCCGCCGAGGTGCTCGAGATGCTGATGCCCTATGCGAACGTGATGGTGTTCTACGGGCACATCCATCAGACCCATCACGCGATGACCGGGCATATCGCCCACCACGCCGCGCGCTCGCCGATGTTTGCGCTGCCCGCCGCGGGCTTGCAGCCCAAGCGCCTACCGGCGCCGTGGAACGCGGGCGTGCCCTATCCCGGGCTTGACTGACGCGAAGTGCGTGCGGACGACGCACCGGGCGCGTTCACGCTGGCCGAGCGGCCGATCGCAGCTGACGCGCCGGCCACGCCAACGGCGTACCTGACGCACCGCCCGAGCGGCACGCATAGTGAACGAATACAAGATCAACCGACATGCACGCTCCCATCGCACGCCCGTCGCCTGCGCACCCGGCGCGCCGCCGCTGGCTCGCCGCAACCGGCGCGGCAATCTGCGCGCTCGCTGCGCCAACCGTGCGCGCGGCCGGCGTGCCGCGCGTCATCAAGGTTCATGCGCGCCGCTTCGTTTTCACGCCGAACCGCAGCGCGCTCGCGCCGCACGAAGCCGTGGTGTTCGAGCTGACGGCCGAGGACACCGTGATGGGCTTTTCGATCCCCAGCTTGGCGTGCGCGCCGACGTGCCGCCGGGCGCCGCCGTGCGGCTTGCCGCGCGAGCGGGCGAGCCTGGCACGATCGATTTTCCGTGCGACATTTTCTGCGGCTCCTGGCATGAGACGATGAACCGCGTGATCGTCGTCGGATGACCGGCGGCGCGCGTCAACCGGCGCCTTCCCAATAGCCCGGCCGTGCATAGACGTCGCGCAGATAGTCGATGAAATAGCGCACCCTCGCCGGCACGTAGCGCTGCTGCGGATAGACGGCGAGGATGTCGTAATCGGGCAGCGCGTATTCGTCGAGCACGGTTTCGAGTTCGCCGCGCGCGAGTTGCTGCGCGATCTCCCACGTCGAGCGCCAGCCGAGCCCCAGCCCTTCGGATACCCAACGATGCAGCAGTTCGCCGTCGTTGCAGTCGAGCGTGCCCGATACGCGCATCGTCACGAGCTTGCCGTTGCGGCGGAAATACCAGCCGCGGTTCTGCCCGCCCTGCAAATTGAACGCGAGGCAGTTGTGATGCGCGAGATCGTCGAGCGACTTCGGGCGGCCGTGCCGTCGGAAGTACGCGGGCGTGCCGCAAACGACGCGCAGATTCGACGCCAGCTTCACCGCGACGAAATTCGGATCGACCGCGCCGCCGATTCTGATCGACAGATCGTAGCCCTCGCGCACCAGATCGACGACGCGGTCGGTCAAGTTGAACGACATCTGCAAATCGGGCTTGTCGGCCATGAACGCCGGCGCGAGCGGCGCGACATGCTTGCGGCCGAACGCGGCCGGCGCGGACACGATCAAATGCCCGCTCACCGCGCGCCGCCCGGCCGCGAGTTCGTTTTCCGCATGCGCCCAGTCGGCAAGCAGGCCCCGGCAGCGCTCGAGAAACGCCGCGCCGTCCTCGCTGACGACCAGCCTTCGCGTCGACCGGTACATCAGCTTCACGCCGATGCGCTTTTCCAACGCGTCGATCCGCCTGCCGAGCACGACGGGCGACACCCCTTCCTCGAGCGCGGCCGCCGCAAGGCTGCCCGCATCCGCGACCCGCACGAAGGTTTCGATTTGCTTGAACCGGTCCATCCGCTGTCTCCCACGCTCTTTTGCCCATCCGGCGCAGCCGAGCATTCGATACTTTTAGTTTCGAAATAAGCGACTGGAGCGGATCTTATCAAAGCTTTTACGTATCCCTAAAGTATGTCCAACCCTCGCGATCCGCAGCGAAATCAAGGAGACACCATGGCCAGGATGAGAGCCGTCGACGCCGCCGTGCTCGTGCTCGAGAAGGAAGGCATCCAAACCGCGTTCGGCGTGCCGGGCGCGGCGATCAACCCGCTTTACTCGGCGTTGCGCCGCTCGGGGGCGATCGGCCACGTGCTCGCGCGGCACGTCGAGGGCGCCTCGCACATGGCCGAGGGCTACACGCGGGCCGCGCCCGGCAATATCGGCGTGTGCATCGGCACGTCCGGCCCCGCCGGCACCGACATGATCACCGGCCTTTATTCGGCATCGGCGGATTCGATCCCGATTCTCGCGATCACCGGTCAGGCACCGCGCGCGCGGCTTCATAAGGAGGATTTCCAGGCGGTCGACATCGAGGCGATCGCCAAGCCCGTGACGAAATGGGCGGTCACGGTGCGCGAACCGGCACTGGTGCCGCGCGTGTTCCAGCAGGCGTTTCATCTGATGCGCTCGGGCCGGCCCGGGCCGGTGCTGATCGACCTGCCGATCGACGTGCAGTTGGCCGAGATCGAATTCGACATCTCGACCTACGAGCCGCTGCCCGTCTACCGGCCTTGTGCGAGCCGCACGCAGATCGAGGCCGCACTCGCGATGCTCAACGATGCCGAGCGGCCGCTGATCGTCTCGGGCGGCGGCGTGATCAACGCGGCGGCCGACGCGCTGCTCGTCGAGTTCGCGCAAACCGTCGGGGTACCGGTGATCCCGACGCTGATGTCGTGGGGCGCGATTGCCGACGACCATCCGCTGATGGCGGGCATGGTCGGCCTGCAAACCGCGCACCGCTACGGCAACGCCACGCTGCTCGCGTCGGATTTCGTGCTCGGCATCGGCAACCGCTGGGCGAACCGTCATACGGGCAGCATCGACGTCTACACGAAAGGCCGCAAGTTCGTCCACGTCGACATCGAACCGACGCAGATCGGCCGCGTGTTCGGCCCCGATCTCGGCATCGTGTCGGACGCGAAGGCCGCGCTCGCGCTGTTCGTCGAAATCGCGCGTGAATGGCAGGCCGCGGGCCGGCTCAAGGACCGCAGCGCATGGGTGGCCGACTGCCAGACCCGCAAGCGCACGCTGCAGCGCAAAACCCATTTCGACAACGTGCCGATCAAGCCGCAACGCGTGTACGAGGAGATGAACAAGGTGTTCGGCCGCGACACGTGCTACGTCAGCACGATCGGGCTGTCGCAGATCGCGGGCGCGCAGTTCCTGCATGTGTACAAGGCGCGCAACTGGATCAACTGCGGGCAAGCCGGCCCGCTCGGCTGGACGATACCCGCCGCGCTCGGCGTGCGCGCGGCCGATCCGAGCCGGCCGATCGTCGCGCTGTCGGGCGACTACGACTTCCAGTTCATGATCGAGGAACTCGCGGTCGGCGCGCAATTCAAGCTGCCTTACGTGCACGTCGTCGTCAACAACTCATATCTCGGCCTGATCCGCCAGGCGCAGCGCGCGTTCGACATGGACTACTGCGTGCAGCTCGCGTTCGACAATGTCAACGCGTCCGGGCTGAACGGCTATGGCGTCGATCACACCGCCGTTGTCGAAGGGCTCGGCTGCAAGGCGCTGCGCGTGTTCAAGCCCGAGGAGATCGCGCCCGCGCTCGAGCGCGCGCAACAGATGGCGGCTCAATTCAGCGTGCCCGTCGTCGTCGAGGTAATGCTCGAGCGGGTGACCAACATCTCGATGGGCGCCGAGATCGACGCGATCAACGAGTTCGAGGATCTCGCCGACAAGCCCGAGCACGCGCCCACCGCGATCTCGCTGCTCGACTGAGCGCGCGCCGGGTGTGTCGCATTGCCTGGAAATTTCGACCGTTCAGTGTCGAGCGTTTTTTCTCTGACCGACCCGCGAGAACTCCGTCATGCCGAAATTTGCCGCCAACCTGACCATGCTGTTCAACGAAGCGCTGTTTCTCGAGCGCTTCAAGGCCGCCGCCGACGCAGGCTTCGACGCCGTCGAATTCCTGTTTCCGTACCCGTATGCGCCGGACGCGCTCGCCGAGCGGCTCGACGCGCACCGCCTGCGGCTCGTGCTGCACAACCTGCCCGCGGGCGACTGGGAGCGCGGCGAGCGCGGAATCGCTTGCCTGCCCGATCGCGTCGGCGAATTCCAGGACGGCGTGGGCCGTGCGATCGACTATGCGCGCGCGCTGAACGTGCCGCAGCTCAATTGCCTCGTCGGCATCGCGCCGGCGGATCAGCGCCGTGACACGACACTTGCGACGATCGTCGAAAACCTGCGCTTTGCCGCCGCCGAACTGAAAAAGGCCGGCTTGCGCCTGCTCGTCGAGCCGTGCAACGGGTACGACCTCCCCGGTTTCGCGCTGCAACGCTCGGCCGACGCGCTCGACGTGATCCGCGCGGTCGGCGCCGACAATCTGTTCCTGCAATACGACATCTACCACATGCAGCGGATGGAGGGCGAGCTGGCGGCGACGCTCCGCCGGCACATCGGCGCGATCGCGCATATCCAGCTCGCGGACAATCCGGGCCGCCACGAGCCCGGCACGGGAGAAATCCATTACCCGTATCTGTTCGCGCTGCTCGACGAGCTTGGCTACGACGGCTATATCGGCTGCGAATACAAACCGCGCACGACGACGGCCGGCGGCCTCGGCTGGCTCGACGAAGCACGCCGCGCCGGCGCGGGCCGCGCGCGCCACATCGGGTAACCGCGCCCGCCCCCTACGCCCCCTCTTTCAGGAGACAACGCAATGGCAGCGATCGGCTTCATCGGCCTCGGCATCATGGGCGCGCACATGGCGCGCAACCTGCTCAATGGCGGCCACCAGCTCGTCGTCAACGGCGCGCACCCGGTGCCGGACGACGTGCGCGCACGCGCGCTGGTGGTCGCGCATTCGACGGCCGTCGCCCACGCGTCGGAGATCGTGATCGTGATGGTCCCCGATACGCCCGACGTGCACGACGTGCTGTTCGCCGACGACGGCGTCGCCCGCGGCCTCACGGCCGGCAAGCTCGTGATCGACATGAGTTCGATCTCGCCGCTCGATACGCGCGAGTTCGCGAAGCAGATCAACGCGCTCGATTGCGACTATCTCGACGCGCCCGTGTCCGGCGGCGAAGTGGGCGCGCGCGACGCGACGCTGACGATCATGGCCGGCGGCCCGCAGCGGGCGTTCGAGCGGGCGAAGCCGCTGTTCGAGCAGATGGGCAAGAACATCTCGCTCGTGGGCGAAAACGGCGCGGGCCAGACCTGCAAGGTCGCGAACCAGATCATCGTCGCGCTGAACCTCGAGGCGGTCGCCGAGGCGCTGTTGTTCGCCGCGCGCTCGGGCGCCGATCCCGAACGCGTGCGCCGCGCGCTGCTGGGCGGCTTCGCGTCATCGCGCATTCTCGAGCTGCACGGCGAGCGGATGACGAAGCGCACGTTCGAGCCGGGCTTCCGGATCGATCTGCATCGCAAGGATCTGAACCTCGCGCTCGACGGCGCGCGGCGGCTCGGCATCGCGCTGCCGCACACCGCGAGCGCGCAGCAGTTGTTCAGCGTGTGCGCCGCGCACGGCGGCGGCGGGTGGGATCACTCGGCGATCGTGCGCGCGCTCGAAATCATGTCGAACCACGAGATCGCCGAGCCGCGCGCCGAGGCGAAGGCCGCGTGATGCGACGGTAATGGTGGTTGGGGATGCGGTGCTCTTGCTGGCTATGGCGGTAGCGGTGGCGCAGGCCGCGTGATGCGGGCTGCGATTCGCGGGCTCCGGACTGCGTGATACGACGGCCATTCGGACAAGGGCAACGCCGTTGCCGTTACGGCATCCGCATTTATCACACAAACAAGTCGCCGGAATGAACCGGCGCGAGCTGCAACGAAAGCGCCGCTTCAGCGCTTTCGATCGAAGGTGCGCGCCGCCGGCCATGACAGCGGCGCCCGGCGACGACGGGCAAGCCTTGGTCGGTCAGACGTCGTCGTCGGGTGTCCGTCTGTCGGATGACGCGCACCCGCCCTTTTCCATGACCTTGCCTATTACATTTCTTGACGTTCGCCAGCGCGATTTTTCATGCAATTTACAGCGCGAACGCCTACACTTTCGCGACGCCTTCCGAGAGCCGGGCGTGCCGGCGCGGCGCTTTTCGCGCCACGTATCCCGGCCTGATGGCGCATCTTTTGTCAATCACCTGAAGGAGTGTTGCGATGGGTCTTCTTTCGTTCATCAAAGAGGCAGGCGAAAAGCTGCTCGGCAAGAGCGATGAGCAAGCCGCAACCGATCCGGCCGCGGCAAACCAGACGGCCGCTGACGCAATCAAGAACTACATCTCCGCGCAAGGTCTCGACACGTCGAACCTGACGGTCGAGTTCGACGGCGCATCGCGCACCGTCACGCTGTCGGGCAACGCCGGCGACCTCGATACGAAGGCCAAGGTCAAGGTGGCCGCGGGCAACGTGCAAGGCGTCGCCGGCGTCAACGACGACAACCTGCAGCCGGACGATCCGCAAGTGCAGTACCACGACGTCGTGTCCGGCGACAACCTGTGGAAGATCGCCGAGAAGTACTACGGCAACGGCGCGAAGAACGACGTGATCTTCCAGGCGAACCGCCCGATGCTGTCGAGCCCCGACAAGATCTATCCGGGCCAGAAGCTGGTGATTCCGCCGCAGTCCTGATCGATGCGGCCGTTACCGGCATGATGCGAAAAGCGGACCTGACGGTCCGCTTTTTTATATCGTTCAATCGCAAGCGCAGCTGGCGCCGCCGGCAGGCTGCCGGCATCGTCGCAGCGGCGCGCTGCCGCGCAACGCGCGATCGTGCGGCTGATTCAATACGTGTCGAACACTTGCTGCAACGCGCGCGCATCCGTCACGCCCGCCGCGAGCGCGAGTATCAGCAACACGCGTGCCTTGTAAGGATTGAGCGAGCCTGCGCTGACGAAGCCGAGCGCGTCGTCGTTCGCCGCGCCGTTGCGCATCACGTGCCCCGAGCCGACGCGCGAAGCCCGCACTACCGCGACGCCGTTGGCCGCCGCATCGGCGAGCGCCGCCTGCAACGTCGCATGAATCGAGCCGTTGCCCGTGCCTGCGACGACGAGTCCGCGCACGCCCGCAGCCATGCATGCGTCGACGGCCACGCGCGAGACACCCGCATAGCTCGCGACGATCTCCACCTGCGGCCACGCCGCGCCGATCGAGAAGCGCGAATCGAGTGTATGCGGCCGTGTCGCGCGGCGCGCGAACTCGATGCGCCCGTCCTGCACCCAACCGAGCGCACCGAGTTCCGGCGAATGGAACGCGTCGAGCGCATAGGTGCTCGTCTTCACGACATCGCGCGCACCGTGAATCCGGTTGTTGAACACGACGAGCACGCCGTGCCCGCGCGCCGCGCCGCTGCCCGCGACGTTCACCGCGTTCAGCAGGTTCAGCGGGCCGTCCGACGACAGCGCGGTCGCGGGCCGCATCGCCGCCGTGAGCACGACAGGCTTCGCGTGCTTGATGGTCAATTGCAGCAGGTACGCGGTTTCCTCGAGCGTGTCGGTGCCGTGCGTGACGACGACGCCGTCGACGTCATCATCGGCGAGCAGCGCGTTGACCCGCTCGGCGAGCGTCGTCCACAGCGCGTGCGACAGATCCTTGCTGTCGATGCTCGCCAACTGCTCGGCCCGGATCGTCGCGATCTGGGCAAGCGCCGGCACGGCGTCGAGCAGCCGGTCGACGCCGAGCGCGCCGGCCTGGTAGCCGGCCGTCTGCGTGGCGTCGGGGGCAGCACCCGCGATCGTGCCGCCCGTGGCAAGCACGGCGATACGCGGCAGCGCGCGTGGCGCCGGATTCGAAATGTCAGGAGTATGGGAGGTCGGTGCATTCATGGCCGCGATTGTACCGGCTGCGGGGCATGCGGCAATATCCCCGCCGCCGCGAAACCGG
Organism: Burkholderia sp. TSV86; assembly: GCF_001522865.1. Classification (GTDB taxonomy): domain Bacteria; phylum Pseudomonadota; class Gammaproteobacteria; order Burkholderiales; family Burkholderiaceae; genus Burkholderia. Next base: position 98,621 of record NZ_LOWB01000115.1, read on the forward strand.
CGCCGGCCGGCAGCCCGCCGCACGGCACGGCACGGCACGGCGCGCGGTGCGGCGCCGCGCATCAATCGGCGCTTTCGTGGGTCATTTTGTTGTTTCATCGATGATTTGCCATAATGCAAGGCGCGATGCGCGCTGCCGCGCGATTCGCGGCTTGACGAACAAAATGCAATTCACCCAACGGGAGTGTCCAATGAAGATCCGATCGCTGATGGCCGCGCTGCTCGTCGGCGGCGTGCTGGCAACGCCTGCTTTCGCCGCAAACAGCCAACAAGACAAGATGAAAGCATGCAACGCGCAGGCTGCCGGCAAGACGGGCGACGAGCGCAAGACCTTCATGAAGGAATGCTTGTCTGCGAAGCCGAAGAAGCTGTCGCAGCAGGAAAAGATGAAGGCGTGCAACGTGCAAGCCGGCGACAAGAAGGGCGACGAGCGCAAGACCTTCATGAAGAGCTGCCTGTCGAGCCAGCCGGCCGCCTGAGGCTGCCTGCCGATCGGCACGATGCCGCGCACCGTTTCGGCGGGCGCGGCATTTTCTTTTCCGGCGCACATCGGCGCCGCGGCATTGTGCCGCATCTTCCGCCGTTTTCTTCTATGATGGCTGCAGCGCGGCCCTCGTCACCCCATAGAAGAAGCGCCATCGGGCCGCCCTCATGACAGACGCGCATCGCGCGCGTCAAACGGAGGCACGGATGGCATGGAGACAAAATCGCTGGTTCCGGCGCTGGGTGATCGTCATCGTGTTCTGGGCGGTGCCCGTCGCGATCGTCGCCGTGCGGGAAATCCGCGAGGAAATGGCTTATAACTACGCGGACCTGAAGCTCGCGCTGACGACCTGGGAGCTTACCGACGCGCAGCGCGCGGCAGGCGCCGCCGCCGTCTGCCGGGGCGAGCCGGATGAAGCGCGCGCCGCCGGCTGCCCGGCCGACGTGCTGGCGGCCAATGCGCATCGCCAGCAGGAGGCGCGCAACGAATTCGCGCTGCGCCGCCGCACGCTCGCGAGCTACCTGTGGCACGCATTCGTCGGCTACTGGATCGTGCCTGCCGCATTCCTGTTCGCGTGCGGCGTGCTGATCGCCCTCGTGCGCCGCGCGCTGCGCCGCCCCCCGATCAAGCCACCGGTTTCCCCTCATTGACGGCCGCGCCCCGCGCGGCAACCGCCACCCGTGCCACGAGTGCCGCGGGAATCCGGCAATTTGACGTTGCTTCACCTTACGCCGGGCAATCGATACGGCCCTCTGTGTTATAAAGTTCGGCGTGGTACGCCCCGTTCTCGGGAAATACGCTGAACTACATTGATGGAGAAAAAAGCGATGCAAAAACGCAAACTCGTGTTGAAAGCTGCGGCCGCACTTGTCGTCGGCAGTCTTGCGCTCACCGGCTGCACGACCACGCCGAACAAGCCCGACAACGCCACGACCAACGCGTCGAAGCGTCAAGCAATCGATGCGAGCGTTGACGCGACGCTGTCGCGCCTGTATTCGACGGTGAAGGGCTCGCGCGAGCTGGTCGCGAAATCGCGCGGCGTGCTCGTGTTCCCGGACGTGATCCAAGCAGGTCTCATCATCGGCGGCCAGAGCGGCAATGGCGCGCTGCGCGTCGGCGGCGCGACGGTCGGCTACTACAACACGTCGTCGATCTCGGTCGGCCTGCAGGCGGGTGCGCAGTCGAAGGCGATCGTGTTCCTCTTCATGACGCAGGACGCGCTCGACAAATTCCGCAGCTCGGACGGCTGGGCCGCAGGCGCCGATGCTTCCGTCGCGCTCGTGAAGATGGGCGCGAACGGCGCCATCGACACGACGACCGCCACCGCGCCCGTCGAAGTGATCGTGCTGACGAACGCTGGCCTGATGGGCGACGTGTCGATCAGCGGCACCAAGGTCACGAAGCTGAAGATCTGATGCACGCATCAATTGCCGCTCGCATAGCGAGCGGCGAATGCACCACGGCGAGGCGCAGGCGCGCATCGCCGTTTTTTTATGCAGCGCATCCGCGCGCGGCGTTGCCGACGCCGCCCTCGCCGCTCACGATGCCGAATCGATCACCTTGAAGCGCGAGCGCTTTTGCGCGCGAATCAGCGCTTGATAGACGTCGACGTATTGCTGCGCCATTCCCCTGGCCGTGAAGCGCTGCTCGAAACGCTGCCGCACGCGCGCACGCGACAGCGCCGGCAGGCGGCTCACCGCCGCGGCCGCGCCGATCTCGTCTTCAACGATGAAGCCCGACACGCCGTCGTCGATCACTTCAGGCACCGCGCCGCGATTGAACGCGATGACGGGCGTGCCACACGCCATCGCTTCGATCATCACGAGGCCGAACGGCTCCGGCCAGTCGATCGGGAACAGCAATGCGTGCGCGCCGGAAAGAAACGCGGCCTTTTCATGATCGGCGATCTCGCCGATGAATTCGACGTGCGGCAGCGCGAAGAGCGGCTTGATCTCGCGCTCGAAGTACGCCTCGTCGGCCGAATCGATCTTCGCTGCGATCCGGATTCGCATCCCGCAGCGCTGCGCGATCCGGATTGCCGTATCGACGCGCTTTTCCGGCGAAATCCGGCCGAGGAAGGCGAGATAAGCCTGCTCGGCGGGCTGCGGCGTATAAAGCTTTTCCGGCAAGCCGTGATAGACGGTCGTCAGCCATTTCGCCTGGGGCATCGGCTGGCGTTGCGCATTCGAAATCGAAATGACGGGCGCCGTATCGAACGTGTCGAACACCGGCTGCTGTTCCGGCAGGTCGAGACGGCCATGCAGAGTGGTCACGAACGGCGTCTGCTGACGGTTGAAGACCGAAAACGAGTAGTAGTCCATGTGGAAATGGAGCACGTCGAATTCCTGCGCGCGACGCGCGACGGTTTCCATCAGCAGCATGTGCGGCGCGATCCGGTCCCGGATCGACGTGTCGAGCCGCAACGCGCGCGGCCACACTGCGTCGAGCTTCGCGCGCGTAACCGAATCGCCGCTGGCGAACAGCGTGACGTCGTGCCCCAAATCGACGAGCGCTTCGGTGATGTACGACACGACGCGCTCGGTGCCGCCGTACAACTTGGGCGGCACGGACTCGGTCAACGGGGCGATCTGCGCAATTCTCATCGGTACTGCCTCCCATGACGGCCGGCGCGCCGGCGTCGAACGCCATCGCGATAAATCATTATCGCCACCGGCGCGTGGCCCTGCGCGGCCGATTGCATTTTTTCGGTCTTGTTACAGAACGGATACATTCGGAAAACCCGCATGTTTGCAGTCGCGCAGGCCGTTGTCCAGCCGCGCCAAAAGTTTCGTTGGGTTATTGCCTTGCAGCATCGGCAGACAGTTGCGGCGTTGAGGAGCCCATGAGCGTGCTATCTGCTATCTGCCGCATCGATCCGCGGCATCCGCCCGCCACACTCGCATCACCGCAAGCGTTGTCGACGCCGTTCAGCGCGTCGGCCATTTCCATGGCGGCAGATCGAGCGCATCCGCGTCGGCGATCCGTGTCGCACCGAGCACCTTCTCGAGCACGATCGAGCGGCTACCCGGCTCGCGCTCGAGCGACGCGACGAGACGCGCCGCATGCGACACCACGATCACCTGCGAGCGCTCGGCGGCCTGCGCGATCAGGCGGCCAAGCGCCGGCAGCAGATCGGGATGAAGGCTTGTCTCCGGCTCGTTCAACACGAGCAGCGCGAGCGGGCGCGGCGTCAGCAACGCCGCGACGAGCAGCAGATAGCGCAGCGTGCCATCCGACAGCTCGGCCGCGCGCAGCGGCCGCAGCAAGCCCGGCTGATGCATCAGCGTCTCGAAGCGGCCCTGCCTGCCCGGATTGTCGATATCGATCCGCGCGCCCGGAAACGCGTCATCGATCGCCGCTTCCAGCGCCGCACGATCGCCGATCTCGCGGATCGTCTGTAACGCGGCGGCCAGATCGGCGCCGTCGTCGGCCAGTACCGGCGTATGCGTGCCCACCTGCGGCAGCCGTGCAGGCGCGAGGGCGTCGGTACGCAAGTGATCGTAGAAGCGCCATGAACGAATCCGTTCGCGCAACGCGATCATCTCCGGTGCACCGCGCGGGTCCGCGAACTCGGTCATCATGCTGTCGAAACTCGCGACTGGCTGCGGCACGGTCTGCCATGCGCCGGTTGCGTCACGGGTACGCAACTGCGCGCCGTGCCGGTCGACCAGCAGCGTCGACGGCCGCGGCACCGGCCCGCTCCAGATGCATTCACGCTTGACGATCGGATCGAGCCCGAATTCCGAGCGGCTCGGAATCGGCAGGCCGAGATCGATCGCATAGCCAAAATCGTCGCACGCGAAGCCGAGTTTCAAGCTGACCGGCTGATTGCGAATCGTGCCCGTCACCGGCACCTCGCCCGACAGCATGGCGCGCGAGAAACGCTCGGGGCCGGCCCAAAGCGTCGACGGCAAGCCGCCTTCGCGTGCGAGCGACGGAATCACGCGCCCCTGGGCGGTATCAGCGAGCAGACGCAGTGATCGATAAACGCTCGATTTGCCGCTGCCGTTCGGCCCCGTGATCACGTTGAGCGCGCTGAGCGGCATGACGAAGTCGCGCAGTGACCGGTAGCCGGCAATGGCGAGAGCTGTGAGAGGCGGCATAGGATGAAGGATCGACGGATCGGATCAGGTTACGGGCGGGCCTGGTGAATATCGGCGCAGGCGCGGCAGCCAGATCGGAAATGGCCGCGCGAAGCGGCATGGGTTTTGCGCCGCGGTTTCGGCGGTTTCGGCGAACCCAGCAAATCCAGCGCGCAAAGTGCCCGCCCTCATCCTCCGCCGCTGCTCAATGCGGCGCACGCGCGCCGCCCGCCTCGGGCGCGGTCGGATCGGCCGCCGTGAACGCCGCGGTGCTCGCGGCGGGCTCCGCAGTGCCCGCCACGGCAGCCGCCCGAGGCGTGCGTGCCGTGGAATCGGACGGCGTCGACCATTCCGCGCGCTCGCGCGGCAGACACTCCGGATAATGCTGCTGAATGAACGCGATGAGCCCCTCGCGCACGCGGCAGCGCAAATCCCACGCGAGCGACGAATCGCGCGCGCTGACGAGCGCGCGCAACTGCATCGACCGCTCGGTCGCATCGGTCACCTGCAACACGTGAACGCGGCCGTCCCACTCGGGCGCATCGGCGACGATCCGCGCGAACGCCTCGCGCAGCGGCTCCAGCGGCAGCCGGTAGTCGACATACAGGAATACCGTGCCGATGATCTCGGCGCTGCTGCGCGTCCAGTTCTGGAAAGGATTCTCGATGAACCACTGCAACGGCACGACGAGCCGGCGCTGATCCCACAGACGCACCGATACGTAGGTGCCGGTGATTTCCTCGATGCGCCCCCACTCGCCCTGAATCACGACGACATCGTCGAGCCTGATCGGCTGTGACAGCGCGATCTGCAAACCGGCGATCATGTTGCCGAGCACCGGCCGCGCGGCAATACCGGCAACGAGCCCCGCGACGCCCGCCGACGCGAGCAAGCTCGCGCCGACCTGCCGCACGTTCGGAAACGTCATCAGCGCGGCGCCGGTGCCGATCACGACGATCATCACCATCACGGTGCGCGCGAGCACGCGCGTCTGCGTATGGATGCGGCGCGCCTGCAAGTTGTCGGGCGCGTCGATCGGATGCGCGCGCACGATCGCCTCGCCCACCGCCGCGGCAAGCCGCATCAGCAGCCACGTGATCGCGATGATCACGCCGACCGCCGCGATCGTGCGCAATGCGCCCGCGAGCGGCAGCGCATCGGCGATTTGCAACCACTGGAATTCGAGCGCGAGAAACAGCAGCACGGCGAGCGACGGCCGATCGAGGTATGGCACGATCACGCCCATGAATGGATAAGGCCGCGCGATCCGCGCCACGACGCGCGCGCCGATCCGATGAACGAGCGTGACCGCGAGCAGCACGAGCGCCGACACGGCGAGCGTGCCGAGCCAGGTGTGCAGCGGCGCATCGGCGATGCGCCACAGATCGTCGATCGTCATCATGCGCGCCGTGACTCCGTCGAGTGCAACGCACGGAGGCGGCACACGCACGAATGCGTGGCGCCGCAATCCGCGCCAAACCGGTCAATAACTTCGGCAGGGAAATGCCTTGCCGAGCCCGAGCGACACCGCCGTGCTCGCGTTGTAGTCGGCGAGCTTCGGGTTTTCCGCGATGTACTTGCGCACCGCATCCGTCATCTGCTGCGCCTTGATGTCGGCCGGCAAGCAGAAATATTGGCCGACGCGCGGCCCCGTGGTGCCGCCGATCGCGTCGATCGTGTTGTAGACGCCATCGGCCGCGCCTTCGATATACGCCGCGCACGACGCCCGCGACTTGACGTCGGTTTTCGCGCACAGCTTATCCAGATCGCCCGCCGTGAAGGCCGCGGCCGTCAACGGCGCAGTAAGCATGGCCAGCGCGGCGGCGCAAAACATAGCCCGCAACATGAATCTTCCTCGTGTCAGAAGGCGTAACCGCCGATACAACGAAAGGCGCGGCCCAGGGCCGCGCCGACGCAACTTATTTTGCACCCTTTTGCGCGTCGGGCGCCGGCGCGTCTCCGAGGCGCGTCGTGCGCTTCGACAGGATCGCGAGCGCATCGGGCGCGTTGTAGTGCTTGGCGAAATCGAGCGCGGTGACGCCGAGTTGGTTCTTGATCGCCGGATCGGCATTCTGATCGAGCAGCAGCGTGACCGTCGAGCCGTGGTTGCCACGCGCGGCCATCATCAGCGGCGTCGTGCCGTTCGGCGACGCGGCGTCGATGTAGGCGGACTTCTCGAGCAGATACTTGACGACCTCGTCATGCCCGTTCGTCGCCGCGTAGTGCAGCGGCGACCAGCCCTTCTTGCTGACCTCGGCGCCCTTGTCGACCAGCAGCTTCACGAGCGGCAGATCGCCGTTCAGCGCGGCGAGCATCAGCGCGTTCTCGCCCGCCTTGTCCTCTTTTTCGAGATCGACGTTCGGCGCCGACGCGAGCGCAGCAGCCACCTGATCCGATTTTTCACGTGCTGCGATCACAAGCAGCGGGTCTCCGTTCGAGGCGACCGTATTCGGATCGAGGCCGTTCTTGAGCTGCTTGGCGATGTCCTTGATGTCGTCGAACTTGACCGCCTTCACGATCCCGTCGAGCGATTCCGCATGCGCGCCCGCCGCGGCGAGCACGCCGAGCCCGCCCGCGACCAGCAGCGCGCGGCATCCGGCGCCGAACCCGCGCTTATTCGGCAAGTACTTGATCGACTTCATTTTTTTCAACTCCTACCCCTGGTTGACTAGGCTGGCGCCGCCCGTTTGGACGATCTTGAACAGCCGGAAAAAATTGCTCGATGTCGCGGCGGCCAGCGCTTCGTCGGTCATCCCGCGTTGCGCCGCGATAAAGCGTCCGACATGGCTGACGTGCGCAGGTTCATTCGGCTTTCCCCGATACGGCACGGGCGCGAGATACGGGGAATCCGTTTCGATCAGCAAGCGCTCGAGCGGCACGCGCCGCGCGACGTCCTGCACGTCGGCCGCGCTCTTGAACGTGACGATCCCCGACAGCGAGATATGGAAGTTCTGTGCAAGCGCCTGCTCGGCAATAGGCCACGGCTCCGTGAAGCAATGCATCACGCCGCCCGGCACGCTCGCGCGCTCCTCGGCCATGATGCGCAGCGTGTCGGCGGCGGCGGCGCGAGTATGGACGATCAGCGGCTTGTCGGTCGCGTGCGCGGCGCGGATATGCGTGCGAAAGCGCTCGCGCTGCCATTCCATGTCGGCGATCGAGCGCCCGTCGAGGCGATAGTAGTCGAGCCCTGTCTCGCCGATCGCGACCACTTTCGGATGCGCGGCCAGTTCGACCAGCTCGGCAAGCGTCGGCTCCCGCGCATGCTCGTGATCCGGATGCACGCCCACCGACGCGAAGATGTTGTCGTGATCACGCGCGATCGCGAGCACCGACGGCAGCGTCTCGAGATCGACCGACACGCATAGCGCATGCGTGACGCCATGCTCGCGCATGTTCGCGAGCACCTGCGGCAGCCTCTCGGCCAGCCCTTCGAAATTGATATGACAGTGAGAATCGACAAACATGATGTATTCCTTGCTACCACGCATACGGCGCGAAACGTGCGGACAGCGCGGCGCACTATGCGTCGCCGACGAGCCGCTTGCCGACGATCAAGAGATCGCGCTCGACGCCGTCGAGCACCGCGACGCGCGGCAGCGTTGCCCAGGTCGTAAAGCCGTGGCGCGCGAAGAGCCCGAGGCTCGGCGCGTTGTGACCGAAGATGAAGCCCAGCGCGGTATGCACGCCGAGTGCCGGCGCGCGCGCCAGCGCCGCGTCGAGCAACCGGCTGCCGAGCCCCTTGCCGCGCGCGGACTCATCCAGATAGATGCTGATCTCCGCCGTGTGGCCATACGCCGGCCGGCCATAGAAATCGGAAAAACTCAGCCACGCGACGATCCGCCCCGCCTCCTCGACGACCCACAGCGGCCGCGTGTGCGGCTGATGCGCGTCGAACCACGGGCGCCGGCTGTCGACGCTCACCGGCTCGGTGTCGGCCGTCACCTGGCGCGACGCAACCGTCGAATTGTAGATGGCGACGATCGCGGGCAGATCGTCCAGGGTCGCGTCGCGGTATGCAAGCTGGCTCATGGCGGGGGATGGTGGGCAAAGCGATGAACGGAACGATGGGAAGCCGCGCACTACGCAAACAGCTCGCGATAGCCGAGAAAGAGTTCCTCGAACACCAGCCGCGCGTTGAGCGGATGGTTCTCGGCCGCCCGCTGCCGCGTGACCGTCTTCATGAAGCGCGCGAACGCGCCCGCATCGAGCCTCTGCGCGCAACGTGCGAGCGCCGTGCGCTGCGCGGGAAAGTAACGCGGCGCGCCCGCCATGCGCTCGGCCAGCAGATCGTACAGCCACCGTTGCAGCCAGCCGAGCACCACGGGCACCGGCAGCTTCTGCAGCGTCTCGCCGCATGCGAACGGATCGCACGCGGCGCCGGCCGCGAGCTGCGCTAGCGTCCAGTCGCGCAGCGGCCGGTTCTCGTCGCTCGCGAGCGCGAGCGCCGCGAGCGGCGCGCCGCCCGCCTCGGCGACAAGCGCGGGCGCATCGGCCACGCGCTGCGCGGCGAGCCAGGCAACCGCCGCCTGTGGCGCGGGCATCGTCATCGGCCATTGGCGGCAGCGGCTCACGATCGTCGGCAGCAGCCGGTCGATGCGCGCCGACACGAGCACGAACACGACGCCCGCGGGCGGTTCCTCGAGCGTTTTCAACAATGCGTTCGCCGCCGCGACGTTGAGCGCTTCGGCCGGATACAATACGACGATCCGCGCGCCGCCGCGATGTGACGCAATGGCGCAGAAATCGACCAGCGCGCGCACCTGCTCGATCTTGATTTCCTTGCTCGGCGTCTTGGTTTTCTTGCCGCCGTCATCGGCGTCGGCGGCCTTCGGCTCGTCGGCGGCACCCGCCACGCCCGCCTCGCCCGCCAGCGCTTCGGGCACGACGATCCGATAATCGGGATGATTGCCCTGCTCGAACCACGTGCACGCGGCGCATGCGCCGCACGGCTCGCCGTTCTCGCGCGGGGTCTCGCACAGCAGCCCCTTGGCCAGATGCCGCGCGAACGCGAGCTTGCCGATGCCGGCCTGACCATGCAGCAATAGCGCGTGCGGCCAATGCGCGCGCAATGTCTGCAAGCGGTTCCAGTCGTCGGTCTGCCACGGATAGATCATGATGGTTTGCGTTGTCCGTTCGTTACAGCGCGGCGAGCACGCCTTCGAGCTTCTTGCGGATCTGCGCAACCGATTCGCTCGAATCGACGATCGCAAAGCGGTGCGGCGCTTCCTGCGCGCGGCGCAGATACTCGGCGCGGGTGCGCGCGAAGAACGCATCGGATTCGCTTTCGAACTTGTCCGGCGCGCGCGCCGCTCCCCGCCGCGCGCTCGCCACCTGCGGCGGCAAATCGAACAACACGGTCAGATCCGGCTGGAAGCCGCCCTGCACCCAGCGCTCGAGCGCCTCGAGCTTGTCGCGCGGCAGCCCGCGGCCGCCGCCCTGGTAGGCGAACGTCGCATCGGTGAAGCGGTCGGAGACGACCCAGTTGCCCTGCGCAAGCGCGGGCTCGATCACGAGCGCAAGGTGCTCGCGCCGGCCGGCAAACATCAGAAGCGCCTCGGTTTCGATGTCCATCGGCTGCTTGAGCAGTATCTCGCGCAACGTTTCGCCAAGCTGCGTGCCGCCCGGCTCGCGCGTGACGACGACTTGCCGGCCGCTTGCGGCGAGTTTTTCGCCGAGCCGTTCGCAAAACCATTGCAGATGCGTCGTCTTGCCCGCTCCATCGATGCCTTCGAACGTGATGAATTTGCCACGCGCCATTACTGACCTCTGATGTATTTGTCTACGGCCTTGTTGTGATCCCCCAGCGTGTCGGAAAACACGCTGGTGCCGTCGCCCTTCGCCACGAAATAGAGCGCCGACGTCACGGCGGGATTGACCGCGGCCCGCAGCGCCGCCTCGCCGGGTAGCGCGATCGGCGTCGGCGGCAGCCCGCGGCGCGTATAGGTATTGTACGGAGTGTCGGTTTGCAGATCGCGTTTGAACAGCCGCCCCGAATACGCGTCGCCGAGCCCGTAGATCACCGACGGGTCGGTCTGCAACGGCATGCCGCGCCGTAGCCGGTTCGCAAGCACCGCGGCGATCAGCGCGCGGTCGGCCGCGTGCCCGGTTTCCTTTTCGACCAGTGACGCGATTGTCAGCGCTTCGTAAGGTGTGCCGAACGGCAGGCCGTTCGCGCGCGCCGCCCACGTTTCGGCCAGGCGCGCCTGCATCAAACGGTACGCGCGGCGATAGACGTCCAGATCGCGCGCACCATGATCGAATAAATAAGTGTCGGGAAAGAATAGCCCTTCGCCGCTGCCGCGCGCGATTTCGTCGTCGGATGCGCCGATCGCGCGCAGCAGTTGCGCATCGGTCATCCCCGCGCTCGCGTGCAGCAGCGCCGGGTTCGCGTCGAGTTCCGCGCGCATGCGCTTGAAGGTCCAGCCTTCGATCACCGCGGCGGCGGATTCGCCAGGATCGCTGCGCGACACCTTGCGCACCACCTGGTAAGGCGTCACGCCCGCCTTGAATTCGTAATTGCCCGACTTGAGCTGGCCCGACACCCCCAGCACGCGGGTCAACGCGACGAACCACTTCGGCTCGATCGGAACGCCGCCGCGTGCAAGCTGCTGTGCGACGCTCCTCACGCTGCTGCGCGGCATGATGGTGACGTCGACGACGGGACCGGCCAGCGCCACGGGCCGGGTGACCCACCAATAAGCGCCGCCCGCGCACGCGGCGCCCAGCAAAACAACGGCCAGCACCGCGAACGCGGCGCACTTCTTCAGAACGGACATGCGGAACGTGAATCAGATAGACTTCATATAATAACTTGCTTGTCTCATCCAAAGTCAGGATTGACTGTTTTGACTGCTGTCCCATTCCAATGAGCACACCGATCGCCTCTACGGCCGACGCGCCGCTGCCGCCGCGCCCATCTGCCGACGATTTCGCCGCCGTGCTCGAGCGCGGCGCGTTCTCGGTGCTCGAACAATTCGGCATCGTCGACGTGTCGGGAGCCGACGCCGCAACGTTCCTGCACGGCCAGTTGACGAACGACATCGAGCACCTCGACGCCAGCACCGCGCGGCTCGCCGGCTACTGCTCGCCGAAGGGGCGCCTGCTCGCGTCGTTTCTCGCGTGGCGTGCCGGCCACGACGTGCGCCTGCTGGTGTCGAAGGACGTGCAGCCCGCCGTGCAAAAGCGCCTGTCGATGTTCGTGCTGCGCGCGAAGGCCAAGCTCGCCGACGCCGGCGGCACACTCGTCGCGGTCGGCTTCGCCGGCGACGTGCGCACCGCGCTGTCGGGCGTGTTCGACGCACTGCCCGACGGCGTCCATACGAAGGTCGACGCGCCGGCCGGCGCGCTGATCCGGCTGCCCGACGCCGCCGGCCGCGCGCGCTACCTGTGGATCGGCGCGCGCGCGGACGTCGACGCGCGCGTGGCCGCGCTCGCCGGCAGCCTGCGCCGCGTGCCGTCCGCCGTTTGGGACTGGCTCGACGTGCGCGCGGGCGAAGCGCGCATCACGCAGCCCGTCGTCGAGCAGTTCGTGCCCCAAATGGTCAATTTCGACGTGATCGGCGGCGTCAATTTCCGCAAAGGTTGCTATCCGGGGCAGGAAATCGTCGCGCGCAGCCAGTATCGCGGCACGATCAAGCGCCGCGCCGCGCTCGCGCACGTCGCGGGCGAACCCGATGCGGTACGCGCGGGCGTCGAGCTTTATCATTCGGACGACCCTGGGCAGCCGTGCGGGATGATCGTCAACGCGGCGGCGGCGCCCGAAGGCGGCGTCGACGCGCTCGTCGAGATCAAGCTCGCCGCGCTCGACAGCGGATCGGTCCATCTGGCGTCGGCGCATGGCCCGGCGCTCGCGTTCCGGCCACTGCCCTACGCGCTGCCGACGGAGGTTTGACGGCCCGCGCGGTCAAACGGAATAACGATACGAGACGCGCCGCCCCGGCACGCAACGACGCTTACCGAGGACGCTCACTCAGCGAGGATATCGCCCGATGTGCCTGATCGTATTCGATTGGCAGCCCGAGGCCACCCAAGGCCCGGTGCTGACGCTCGCCGCGAACCGCGACGAATTCTACCGACGCACGAGTGCGCCGCTGTCCTGGTGGAGCGACGCGCCCGGCGTGCTCGCGGGCCGCGATCTCGAAGGCGGCGGCACCTGGCTCGGGATTGCGCGCGACGGCCGCTTCGCCGCCATCACCAATTACCGCGCGCCGTTCGACATCCGCGCCGGCGCGCCGACGCGCGGCAAGCTGGTATCGGAATTTCTCGGCGGCCCGAACATCGCGCCGCTCGACTATCTCGCGCACGTCGCCGAACGGGCGATGTTCTACAACGGCTTCACGCTGCTCGTCGGTGACTGCGCGCGCGGCCAGCTCGCATGGTTCTGCAACCGGTCGGCGGGCGCCCAGTCCGCGAGCGGGCCGCCCGCGCTCGACGCGCCCGCGCTCATCGGGCCGGGTATGCACGGGCTGTCGAACGCGCGGCTCGACACGCCGTGGCCGAAGCTCGTCACGAAGCGCAGCGAACTCGGCGCCCTGCTCACTCGCGATGCGGCGACGCCTCTCGATGCGCTGATCGAGATGATGCGCGACACGCGCCAGGCCGCCGACGATGCGTTGCCGCGCACCGGCATTCCGTTCGAGCGCGAGCGCGCGCTGTCCGCCGCGTTTATCGAGACACCCGAATACGGCACGCGCGGCACGACGGCGCTGCGCGTGGTGCGCGACATCGAAGGAAGGCTGAGAATCGACGCCAAGGAACGCAACGACGACGACGGCTCGCACCGAATCGTGCGGCCGGGCGCATTCGAGCGGGCCTTCGCGTTCGATGTCGACGCAAGCGGCGGCGCGGCGCGGCGCTAGGCGCGGCGTATGCCCGCCGCGAGCGCGGTGCGCCGGCGCCAAAACGACGGCCCGACGGCCGCAATGCGCCCGCCCAATCCATTGAATCGTTGAAATCGGATCCGGCATGCCCCGAAACTTGAGCATGCAAAGGACGATGCCAACGAGCGGGCACCGTAGCGGCCTGAATCCACGCCGATCCGGCACGGCATGTCACCGCCGATTCGTCTGATTCATGGGACGACGCCCGCGGCAGTTTTCGACTGCAATATTTCCGTCATTCCCCGCTTCAGCCTCCGCCGCATGGCGGCGGCACGGTCGACAGCGCGCACTCAGAGTTCGCGCGCCATTTCGATATGCGCAACGCCGGCCTCGACGAACGGCTCACCGACCACCCTGAAGCCGAGCCGCAAATAAAACGCGGCCACGCGCTGCTGCGCATACAGCCAAACGAGCGCCATGCCGCCCGAGCGCGCTTCGGCGAGCAGTGCGTCGAGAACACGGGTGCCGACGCCGCGCCGGCGTGCGTCGGCCAGCACCGACACCCGGCCGATCGCGCCCGTCGACAGCAGGCGGCCAGTCGCGACCGCGCGCCGCGCGCCACCGCGGCGCTGAACGAGATAGGCGATCGCATGGCGCGCGAGCGGATCGTCGTCGTCGAGATTAAGTTCGGCGGGAATCCGCTGCTCGCGCACGAACACCGCATCGCGAATTCGCGCCGCATCGCTGCCCAGTCGCGCCCAATCGCCAGTTTCGACCTCGATGTTGCCCATCTGCGCCCTCGTCCATTGCCGGTGTCGCACCCCGCGTACACGGCGCGCGTTTGCTTCTTGGCCGGATAAATGCACGCGACGGCGGACGCGGCCGGCATCCGGCCTGATGCACGATGGCGTTCACGCGTCCGAAATATAAAAGCGTCAGATGAAGACGCTGGACGTTGATGCGCCAGGCCACCGAATCGCGATGTATCCGCCGATCGAATTGCGCCGCTCAGCAGTCGTTTCCGAGCCCCCGAGCAAGCGACCGCCCGCCCCGCGCGGATGCTGCCCGTCCGTCAGGCCCGCGCTCGCGTCAACCGCGCTCAAAGGCTGTTTGCAGCGCCGCGACGGCATCCGCATGCGCGCCGCGCACTTCCGGCACGAAACCGCCCATCTTGAAAAATTCGTGGATCATGCCCTTATACAAGACCAGCGTGACGTCGTTGCCTGCCTCGCGCAGCTTGTCCGCATAAGCATAGCCTTCGTCGGACAGCGGATCATACTCCGCAGTCGCGATCCAGGCCGGCGCGACACGCTCGAACGACGGCTCGCCGCGCCTGCCGTCGAGCGGCGCGAAGCGCCAATCGTCGCGATCGGACGCATCGCGCACGTAATTCGAGAAAAACCACTGGATCGTGCCCGCCGATAGCAGGTAACCGTTCGCGAGCCGCGCGTGCGACGCGCTCTGCTGATGCGCGGTCACGCCGGGATAGATCAGCAGTTGCAGCGCCAGCGCGATGCCGAGGTCGCGCGCATGCACCGCGCATACCGTCGCGAGCGTGCCGCCCGCGCTGTCGCCGCCGACGGCGAGCCGCGCCGGATCGATCGCGAAACTCGCCGCGCGCGCATGCAGCCATGCGAGCGCGTCTTGCGCGTCGTGGACAGCGGTCGGGAACTTGTGTTCGGGCGCGAGCCGGTAGTCGACCGACAGCACCGCACACCGCGCGTCGCGTGCGAACATCCGGGCGAGCGAATCGTGCGTGTTCACGCTGCCGACGGTGAAGCCGCCGCCGTGATAGTAAATCAGCGCCGGCAACGGCTCGGCAAGGCTCGGCTCGACGGGCAGATAAAGCCGCGCGCCGAACGACGCGCCGTCGCGGGACGGCACGCGCAAATCCTCGACCGAAAACATCGGCGCGGGAGCGATATCGAGGATCGGCGCGCTTTTTTCATACGCGATGCGCGCTTGCGCCGGCGTCTGTTGATGGTACTCGGGACGTTTCGCGCGCTCGATCATCTCGAGCACCTGCGCGATCTTCGGATTCAACGGCATCTTGAGAACGGACGGCGCGAGCGCGCCGCCGCGAAGCGAGGAACAAACGGCGTATGATGCCACGGCGCGGCATGCGCTCGAAGGCTTGCCGCCCGCGTCGCGCTATCCGGGTATTGCCAGGTTGCAACAGGGCGAGTACCGCGGCCGGTGCGCATCGTCGCGCCGAACGCGAAGAGTGGGTAATCCGGGCGCGCATCGGCAGCGCGCATCGGACACCACAGCGCCTGTCACGCGGCGCGTGAGCAGCGCCTGAGCGGCTCAACATCCAATCACGCCGCACGAGCCCCCTGCACTTTCACCCGCGTGCGGCCGGTCACGCATCGCTCGGACCGGGCTGCGCGCCCGGATCGGTGCGCGTGCGCATCCGCGCGATGTCGCGGCCGACCGCGAGCCGCTTCATATACTTGAACGTGCCGAGCGCTTTCGCAACGAAGTTGCCCGTGCTGTCGCGCACCTCGCCTTCGCAATACGCCATCGTCGTCGAACGATGCAGCACGCGGCCATACGCGCGCAATTCGCCGCGCCCCGGCTGCATGAAGTTCACCTTCATCTCCACCGTGACGACGCCGACGCCATCGTCCGTCAAGCTGCGTGCGGCCATCGCGAGCGCAACGTCGGCAAGCGCCATCGTCACGCCGCCGTGCGCGATGCTCCAGGTATTCATATGCTGGTCGGCGAGCGGCAGCGCGATTTCACTCGCGCCATCTTTTGCGAAGACGAGCTGCACGCCGAGCGAATCGACGAACGGACTTTCGATTGCCGGCTCGCGGCCGGACGCGGACGAAGCAGCGGCACTCATCGTGCGTTGTCAACGAGATAATCGATGCATTCGCGGCTCTGCCTTACCGCGCCGACGAATTTCTTCACATCCTCGTGCACCGGATGCACCTGGTATGCGTCGAGCGCCGCCTTGTCGGCGAAATCGGACACGAGCACGACGTCGTAGGTCGCCTCTAGGCCCGGCGTCGCCAAGCCGACCTCGAGATGCAGCAAGCCCGGCACGATGCCTCGGCAAGCTTCGAGCTTGTCCTTGAGCTTCAGCGCGTTTTGCGCACGCGTCGCGCCTTCGGCCGTTTCCTTCAACTTCCACATCACGATGTGTCTGATCACTTCGTTCGCTCCAGTTCGTGTTGGTTCGGCGATTTGCCTGAAACCTTTACCCATCGGGCATTTCCCGCTCTTTCACCGTTCGCCCGCGTTCGCCGCAAATCACACCCGGCCGGGAAAAAAGCGGGTATCAAAGCGAATGTCATTTAAAACGTCCAACGACGATACGCGCTTTTTCACCATGCGGCTTACTGACGCCAAGATCCGGCAAGCGAAGGCAAGCAACAAGCCTACCAAATCCGACACCGCGCACCCGCCTCTGTG
The DNA here is from genome assembly GCF_001522865.1 of Burkholderia sp. TSV86. GTDB lineage: Bacteria > Pseudomonadota > Gammaproteobacteria > Burkholderiales > Burkholderiaceae > Burkholderia. Next base: position 115,425 of record NZ_LOWB01000115.1, read on the forward strand.
TCGGTCCGTCCGCGATGCGCGCATCACGGCTTACGAACTAATTGCGCTCTCCACGTGCCCGATTTGTGCCTGATCGGCATCAATCTCGGTAAAGATTACCCCTTAAACGAAATGTTACCGTTCGTTTCAAAGATACCGAAAAAGTAATCCGAAGTACCGCTATTCTTTCGTCATCCGCAATAACGCACACACGGGATGACATATGAATAACATTACCAAGAGCGCCCTTTGCGCCGCATTCGTACCGTTCGTCCTCGCTGGTTGCGGTGGCGGCAATGACGGCGACAGCGTGCAAACCGGCACGCTGCACGTCGCGATAACCGACACGCCTTCATGCGGATTCGATCACGTCTATGTAAGCGTCTCGCAGGTTCGAGTCAATGCGAACGCGAACGCTTCCGATAACGATGCCGGTTGGTCGACGATCGCTCTGGCAACGCCACAAAAGATCGATCTGCTATCGTTGACCAACGGCGTGCTCGCCGATATCGGCCAGACCGCACTGCCGGCCGGCCAATATCAGCAGGTCCGCCTCGTTCTCGCGCCGAACCAGGGCAACAACCTGGCAAACTCGGTCGTCCCGACGGGCGGTACCGAACAGGCGCTTGCGACGCCAAGCGCGACGCAAAGCGGTTACAAGATCATCCAACCGTTCACGGTGCAACCGAACACGCTCGCCGATCTCGTGCTCGACTTCAACGTGTGCAAGTCGATCGTTCAGCGCGGCAATGGAACGTATGCGCTGAAGCCGGTCGTCACCGCGACCCCAACCGTCGTGAGCGGCGCGATCTCCGGCTATGTCGCAACGGCCGAAGCGGGCGCGACCGTGTATGCGGAACAAGGCGGCAAAGTGGTCAAGGGCACGGTCGCCGACAGCACCGGGAAGTTCGTGCTGTCGCCGCTGATCCAGAGTTCGACACAAGGTAACTACGATGTCGTGATCGTACAGAACAATTTCGCAACGGGCATCGTGCGCTCGGTTCCGGTCGTCGTGAACGCGACCACCGCGGTTTCGGCGTCGGCCGCGCCGATTACGCTGCCGGCATCGACGATGAGCACGGTCAGCGGCACGGTGACCGCAAGCGCCAACGCGTTCGTGCGTGCTCTTCAGAGCGTCGATGCAAATGCTTACGAAATCACGTCGATCAACGCGAATATGGAAACGGGCGCATATGCGCTCAACCTGCCCACGGCCGCACCGATCGTCGGCACTTACTCTGGCTCGCTGCCTGTCGCGCTGGCTGCTTCGCCGGCCGCCGCGGCACAATATACGGTCGAGGCGGACGCAGCGTCGGGAGCAACGCAATCGACGAGCGTCAAGGCAACGACCAACCAGCCGAACGTCAATTTCAGTTTCTGACGTGTCGGCGGCATCATCGAATGGGCCAAACGGCCGCTTCCTCAACAACGGAAAACAGGAGAATGAAGTGAAGAAAGGGGTTATCGCATGGCTCGCCGCGGCGAGCGTGGTCGGCGCGCTCAGCGGGTGCGTAGCATACGTTCCGGGCGCACCGGTCGTCGTCGCACCGCAGGGAGGCCCGGGGAACGGGTTCTGTCCGCCCGGGCAGGCAAAGAAAGGCAATTGCTGATGGCACAAGGCCCGCGTACAGCGGGCTTTTTTCATTCCTCGCATCAGCAGCCAGGCACCGCCCCATTGGTAAGCGGCGAAAAGCCGCCGCAGCTTTTCCGGTTACATACGCACCCCACCTGCCGGCGCACGTCACTCCAATGATGCCGCAGCACCTGCGCCTTATACGATAGGAGCCAACTGGAAAGCTATGTGACAACCGACGCCAAGGGCTCTCGGCAATGGCCTTCGAGATCGTCGCGGCATCGTTCGAGATCCTGCCTGCTTCGATGCCGACTTCGGGATGCCGATGGAACGGGCAGCGCCGACGTCTGCGCTGGCCCTGCCGCAAGCGTTCCGCCGTGCGCACCTCGTCGCGCGTGATCGGCGCGCCGTCTCAGCGGGGAGCGCGCCGCATCCATGCGCGCTGGCGCGCGACGACCGCCTCGGCGGATTCACCGACGAGCCGCCGGTATACGCCAGGTGCGCTCGCCCCTTCCGTGTTGATGACCAGCACGTGCGAATGCACTCCCAACCCGGCCGCACGCGCCAGTTCGCCGTCCCGCATCAGCGTCGCAACGCCCGCGTATCCCGCCGCACCCGATTCGCCCGCCACGAGCGGCACATCGCGCGCCGAGCCCGCCGCCAGCGAGCGCATTGCCGCAATCGCGTCGTCATCGTCGATCGTCATGAAATAGTCGATGCATCGCTCGAGAACCCGCCATGCCAGCGGCGATGCCGCGCCGCACGCAAGACCGGCCATGATCGAATCGATCGAGCCCGACGCCTTCGCGGCATGCCCCGCGAGCGCGCTCTGATAAAGGCAATCGGCCTGCCGCGGCTCGACCACGATGCAATTCGGCCGCGCGGCCCCATAGTGCTCCCACAGATAGCTCGCAACGCCGGCCGCCAGACCGCCCACCCCGCCTTGCAGAAACACATGCGTAAAAACCGGCCGGTCCGGCTCGCCGTGCAGTTGCCCGAGAATTTCGGCTGCGATCACGCCATAGCCTTGCATCACGTCGCGCGCAATGATCTCGTAGCCTTCATACGAAGTGTCCGAGATAACTTGCCAGCCGTTCATCGCGGCAAGCCGCGCGGCGTGCTCGACGGATTCGTCGTAATTGCCGTCGATTCGGACGATCCTCGCGCCATAACCCGCGATGGCCCGTTCGCGCTCGATATCGACATTTGCATGAAGCACGATCACGCATTGGCAGCCGATTGCTTGCGCCGCCGCGGCCAACGATCGCCCATGATTTCCGTCGGTCGCGCAGATGACGGTCAGATTCGCGAGCCTTGGCGCATACCGCCCCATGATCAGCGCGTGCGGCTCGATGTCGCGCGCTTGCGGCTCGCGCATGATGACACGCATCAGCGCGATCGGCGCGCCTAGCGCCTTGAAGCTCGCAAGCGGCGAGCGCTGCGATTCATCCTTGACGCTCAGCCGCGCGATGCCCAGCCTCGCCGCGGCATCCGGCAAATCCCGCAACGGCGTGGCGCCGCGGCTGATCTGATCCCAGTGCGATAGCCAGGCGCCGCATTCGTGCGCCGACTCGATATTGAGGAGGCGCCGCAATTCCTCCGGGTACGCGATGCGGGAAGACTGGGGGTTGGCAAACAACATGTCGAAACGGCTCCTTCCTGTTGCGCGGCCCGGCACTGGGCCGCGAATCGAATGCGTTGGTATGGATCGCTTGCGTCCGGCTCCCGCCGGCCAAGATAACATTGCGGCGCGCTCGTCGCTCGGGCGCAGGCCGGCAGCAACCGGGTGAGCCTCACGCCGCTCGAAGCCGCGCGCACGCAGATCGATCGGCTCGACGAGACGAAACGCGCCGCCGGGCGATGCCCGCCGGTTCGTCCGTGCCGCCATGTCGCCGGCGAGTGAAACTAAGAGGGACTTCTGACTGATGCCGACAGTGAAGGATTTGGATCAGTACAACGAACTCACGCCTCGATTCCTTTTTCGAACCGCAACGTCAGCAGCTTCAAGACGCCGACTGCCATGAACCGCACCGAGATTGAGCCGCACGCGCCGGCCGATCTCGGCCCGTGACGGCGCCCCGCGCGCGCCGCGGCACGCCCGATATTCGGTTATCCGAAGCAAGCGGCCATCCCGCCCGGCACACACCGGCGGATTGATATCGATCAAATCGCTGCCCGCCAGCGCGTATCTGTCCGATTAGGACAAGATTTCTTCGGGAAAACCGCCGCCAACCCACGTAGGATTGACGACGTGGCGAACTCACCGCGTCGGCTCGCGTGCCGCGGCACGCACGATGCACGCGGGCTTCCGCCCTCCCATCCAATCGCACTTACGCTTCGTTCATCATGCTCAAAATCACTAAGGCGGTCTTCCCGGTCGCGGGTCTGGGCACGCGATTCCTGCCCGCCACCAAGGCGAGCCCGAAGGAAATG
>NZ_LOWB01000116.1 GCF_001522865.1 Burkholderia sp. TSV86
CTATCTCAGCCCCATCGAGTACCGTGAAAGCCTGGGGCTAACGGCGTAAACCAGTCCAAGAAAATAGCCGCATCCCCCATCCCCGGTTGGTCAAATTTAGTTAGGCATGCTTCAATACATAGACATACCTATGTTCTCATGTTAAATGTATGCCCGAACATAGATGTGTCTATGTTCGGGCCGTCAGCTGCATGTTTACGTAGGTACGCGAGCTGCGATGCGGCCCCGAGAAATGTGTGCGAGCCAACTGACTTGGCTCGTTGCTTCTCAATATTATTGACCAATAATCCACAATCCGGAGACAGTTATGGCCAAGCCGATTCGATCCAAAGTAATGGCGGCAGCCGCCGCATTCGCAATGAGCGCCGCGCCTGCGGCAAGCGTCGGCACGTTCTTGTCGCTCGCGGGGGCACAATCGGCATCCGCTGCGACAACCGCGGTCGACAATTACGCGGCTACCCAATACCCGATCATTCTGGTGCATGGCCTGACTGGCACTGATAAGTACGCAAACGTTCTCGAGTATTGGTATGGGATTCAGCAAGACCTGCAGGCGCACGGCGCGAAGGTCTACGTTGCGAATCTGTCCGGCTTCCAGAGCGACGACGGCGCGGACGGCCGCGGCGAACAATTGCTTGCATATGTGAAGCAGGTGATGGCGGCCACGGGCGCAACGAAAGTGAATCTGATCGGCCATAGCCAAGGCGGTTTGACGTCGCGTTATGTCGCGGCGGTTGCGCCGGAGCTCGTCGCCTCGGTGACGACGATCGGCACGCCGCACTGGGGCTCGCATTTCGCGGACTTCGTGCAGCAAGTAACGAGCGTCGATCCCACCGGCTTGCTGCAGGGCGCGATTGCCGCGTTTGCCAATGTGTTCGGAACGCTGACGAGCAGCAATCTCAACACGAATCAGGATGCGCTTGCTGCGCTGAAGACGCTCGAGACGTCGCAGGCTGCGGTTTTCAATCAAAACTATCCGAGCGCTGGCCTTGGTGCGTCGATGGCCGCATGTAAGACGGGCGCGGCGACGGAGACGGTCAATGGCAACAAACATCTGCTCTATTCGTGGACGGGAACGGCGATTCAGCCGACGATATCGCTGCTGGGCGTGACCGGCGCGTCCGACACGAGCACGATTCCGGTCGTCGACCCGGCTAACGTGCTTGACCTTTCGACGCTCTCGTTGTTCTCCACTGGCACGGTGATGATCAATCGCGCTTCAGGCGCCAATGACGGGCTGGTGTCGCGTTGCAGCGCGCTGTATGGTCAGGTGCTCAGCACGAGCTATCATTGGAATCACATAGACGAAATCAACCAATTGCTCGGTGTGCGTGGCGCGTTTGCCGAAGATCCGGTGGCGGCGATCCGTGCCCATGCGAACCGGCTGAAAACTCAAGGCGTGTAATCGATGACAGGTAGTCAGAGCGGCGTCGCGCGGCGCGTCGCGCTTTACGGGGTGGCCGCCGCCGTCGCGGTCGGTGCAGTCTGGTACGGAGTTGGTTCCCGGAAGGCCGGCGATGCCGGCGCGCCGAGCGCTGCATCCGCCGCATTGGCCGCATCGGCGAGCGTCGTGGCGGCGAGCGCCGATGCGGGTTCCGGCGCAGGCGGCTTGCCGCCTGCGCTGGCCGGTTCGACCCCGCCGCGTCTGCCGCTCGATGCGCGGGGCCATCTCTCGAAGGCGGTGGCCGTGCGTGACTTCTTCGACTATTTTTTGATCGCGCAAAACCAGGTGAGCGCTGCGGCGCTCGATGCGCTCGTCGTCCGCGAGATCGCCGCGCAGCTTGACGGCACGGTTGCGCAAGGCGAAGCGCTCGACGTCTGGAAGCGCTATCGCGCATATCTCGCCGAACTCGCGAAGCTGCCGGGCGGTGGCTCGGTCGACAACAAGGACGATCTCGCTGCACTGCAACTCGCGCTCGATCAGCGCGCGACGATCGCGAGCCGCACGCTCGGCGACTGGAACGCGCCATTCTTCGGTGTGGAGCAGGAGCGGCAGCGCTACGATCTCGCTCGCTTGAAGATCGTTCGCGACCGGTCGTTGAACGAGGATCAGAAGGCAGCGCGCCTTGCTGCGCTCGAGCAGCAGTTGCCGGCCGATCAACGCGCCGAACTGGAGCGTCAGAAGCAGCAAAACAACGCGATCGCGCAAATCGACAAATTGCAGAAATCGAACGCGACACCCGACGAGATGCGCGCGCAGCTTACGCAGACGCTCGGGCCGGAGGCCGCCGAGCGGGTCGCCAAGATGCAGCAGGCGGATAACGCGTGGCGTGCGAAGTACAACGAGTATGCGGCGCAGCGTGCGCAGATCGAGGCGCAGAATTTGTCGCCACAGGATCGCGACGCACAGATCGCCCAATTGCGGCAACGCTATTTCACGGAACCGGGCGAAGCGATGCGCGCTGCATCGTTTGATCGTGGCGGCGCGTCGTCGAGCGCGCGATAGCGGGAAATTGGGTGGGCAGCGGCTCGAGCGAGCCGCCGTGCGCCGAACGGGTTCCGTGAGGTCGTGCATTGCAGATGAAGGAAGCAGGTATTGGCATGATGCTCCGCACGGCTAAATTTTGATCTGCTTTAAGAGGATTGATCTTTATGGCGTATCGGCGCCTCATCGCAGGCGGCGCATGAAGCGCCGCTCGTGACCGGCGCCTATCTGAAACCGCCTGACTGAATCAGTCGATTCAGATTCGCGATATCGAGACTGCCCCAGCCGGTCGCGTAATCCCAACCCCGGCCGGCGTTGTAGCCATAGCCGTCGTAGCCGTTGTTGCCGGACACGACGTCATACCGCACGAGTGACGGATTCGACGGAATCGAGTTGTACAGGTTCGCTGCGGGAAAGCCGAGGTCCGCGCCGTTCGCGGACAGCAGGCGAGCCCAGAAGCCGGAGAAAAGCGGGGCGGCGAGGCTCGTGCCGCCGATCTGCTGAATCTGCCCATAGTTGTAGATGTATGTGCCGGTGCTTTGCGCAGCGTCGAACGAGACGTCGGGCAACTGACGGTTGCTGCCTGTTTGCCACGACGGGTTCGGCAGGATCGAGCTGACGCCGCCGCCCGTCGCCCATAGCTTGCCGGCGCTATCGAGCCCCTCGTTCCACACCGTCTCGCTCGAGAACGCACCGGATGACGTCGTGTAGAGCGTCGTGCCGCCGATCGCGAGCACGTGCGGCGATGAAGCGGGCCACGATACCGAGTAATTCGCGCCGTCCGGATAGCCGCGGTTGTTGCATTCATAAACGCCTTCGTCGCCCGACGATACCGAGAACGTTTGTCCTTGTGCGGCTGCTTGCGTGAAGATCTGTTCCTCGGCGCTGAGCGAGCCGTCCGCATTTGCATCGCTTTCGCACCAGCCGAGCGAGACGTTGATGATCTTCGCGACGTTGTCCGATACCACCCGATTGAATGCCTGCGTGAGCCCGGTATTGCCGGGCGCGTTGAGGTCGGCCATGTAGAACACCAGTTGACCGACCCGGCCGCCCGCCGCGCCGACGATCGATTGGCTGTCGAGATTCCATTCGCCCTGGCCTTCCTGATCATCGCTGTAGCTGCCGCTCGTGCCGGCGCCGTTTGTCTGTACAGTCTGCGTGTTGACCGCCGGGTAGCCGTTCGCGCTTGCGAACTGCCGCAGATCCTGAATCGCTTGCGAAACGCCGCCGATCGTCACGATGCCGACTGTCGCGTTCGCTGCCGTCGGCACGTCCGATGCGTCGTATAGCGCGGGGAATTCGGACGGGTAGTGGCCGGTCGCGGTGCCGGCTGCGGCCGCTTGCGGCTTCGCGATCGTGCCGATTTTCAGCAGCGGCCGCGCGCGTGCGACGTTTTGCAGCCCGAGCACGGCATCGACGATACTGCCGAGCGCGCTTGGCACCTGGGCGGCGGCCGTATTCGCGTAGCCGGATCGGCCAGCGAATTGATAGTGGACAAGCGGCGTATTGAACGCGCGCTTGACCGCACCGGCCGTACCGCGTGCGGAGACGAGCAGCCGGTTAGGCGCGATGGCGATATCGACGAAGCCGTTCTTGCGCAGATAATCGACGGCTTGCTCGACCTGCGCGTCGGTCGGCGCGTAATCCGCCAGGAATTGCCGGCTCGTGATGAATTGCCGGTACTGCGAACTATGCGGATTGTTGACGTTGCGTGCGATCGTTTTCAATTGCTCGGCATGGCGCAGCTTCAGACTGACCATGATGCGCACGGCTTCGCCGGGGACGAACTCGAGCGATGCGGGGTTTGCGCTGCGCGCGAGCGCTTCGGTCTGCGCGTGGTTCAGGAATGCATGTGTGTGCGTGTCGACCCAATCCGTTGCGCCGTATGCGACGCCGGCGATCAGCGCGAGCGGCCAACCACACGCAAGGCGCTTGCACGACGACGAAAAGGGGAGGGCGAAACAGGCGTTCTTTTTCATCGGGTGTGTCCTTTTGAGAAAGTGCGACGTTATTGGGCCCGACGGCCCTTGTGGGGACGTGAGCGCGCCAAGCGTATGCGAGCGCCTTGTTTCAGATAACTGCTAGTTTCAACAGAGGAAAAATGGGGAGCCTGTTCACTATCTGGTGCGTGAACGAAGAAGGAAGGAAAAGGAAGGGAAGATGAAAATGATCGGGATGGCTAATGAAAGAAAGTGACGCGCGAATGCGACAGCTTTCTTTTCGACATATCGCCGCAAGCGCCCGCGTGGGCGGCCTGCGTGCCGAAGCTGTCAGGCTTCATGGGCGAAGCAGGTCTAAGCCCGCAAGCGCGACTACGCCGCTTAGCGCGATCATCGGCACCGAGTGCCGCCCGAGATAAAGTATCGTGGCGGCTGTCCAACTTGCGACGAAAAATATGCCGATTCGTTTCATGATGGAGGGATGGCGGAATCGCCCGGCCAGCATGAGCTGCGGGGGAGCTCGATAGCGTTCGCCCAACATCGGATGGGATTCGCGCGGCCGCTATTATAGGGTTTTCCCTTGTTTTTGTCAGCGTGAGCGGCAGGCACGCTGCCATCGGCGGATTCGCGCCGAGCAGGCGGCGGGCCGATTGCCCGTTTGTGCACGGCTACCCGACGCTTATCAAGCTTTCGGTTTTCCAATCGGTTCGGATGTTCGTCTGCAGAATCCGGACGCCTCTGCAACAATGTAGGGCGCGGCACGATTCAATGCCGTGTTGCCGCTCGATTTGCGATGCAGCGGCGCGTCGCCTGTCTGCCGAGTTCAATCTTGTCCGAAACCGCTTTTGCCGCCGGTGCCGTGCAGCCGGTGTTCAATTGGCGTGCAATGGCCGCGATCATGCTTGCCGTCGCGCTCGCCACGCTCGATACCGCGATCGCCAATACCGCGCTGCCCGCGATCGCCTCCGATCTGCATACCGCGCCTGCCGCGTCGGTCTGGATCATCAATGCGTATCAGCTTGCGATGGTTGCGACGCTGCTGCCGTTCGCCGCGCTCGGCGATATCGTCGGTCATAAGCGTGTCTATGTCGGCGGGCTGTTCGTGTTCACGCTCGCATCGCTCGCTTGCTCGCTCGTGTCGACGTTGCCGATGCTGATCGTCGCGCGGATCGTGCAGGGGCTCGGCGCGAGTGCGATCATGAGCGTCAATACCGCGTTGATTCGCTATCTGTACCCGCCGCATCGGCTCGGACGCGGTGTTGGGCTGAATGCGCTGATCGTCGGCGTGTCGTTCGCGGTCGGGCCGACGGTGGCGTCGCTGATTCTGTCGGTAGCCGCGTGGCCGTGGTTGTTCGCGGTGAATGTGCCGCTCGGCGTGCTTGCGCTCGCGGTGGCGATTCCGTCATTGCCGCGGACGCAGCGCAGTGCGCGGGGTTTTGATCCGCTGGCCGCGGGCTTCAATGTCGTGACGTTTGCGGCCTTGATCTTCGCGCTCGGCGAGGCGGCCCAGCGCGGTTCCGCGCATGCCGTGCTGATTGCGGCGGCCGTCGCGCTCGGTTTCGGCACGCTGCTGATTCGGCGCGAGGCGGGGCGGGCCGCGCCGATGCTGCCCGTCGATCTGTTCCGCCGGCCGGTGTTCGCGCTGTCGGCGGTGACTGCTGTGTGCGCGTTTGCCGCACAAGGGCTCGCGTTCGTCTCGCTACCGTTTTACTTCGAGAGTGTGCTGCACCGAAGCCCTGTCGAGACGGGGTTTCTGATGACGCCATGGTCGGCCGTCGTCGCGCTGGCCGCGCCGGTTGCCGGCCGGTTGTCCGACCGCTATCCGCCGGGGTTGCTCGGCGCGTTCGGGTTGGCGTTGTTGAGTGCGGGAATGGTGTGGCTTGCGGCGTTGCCGCCTTATCCGCATGTGGTCGATATCGGCTGGCGGATGATGTTGTGCGGCGCGGGTTTCGGTTTTTTCCAATCGCCGAATCTGAAAGCGCTGATGGCAAGCGCGCCGCCTGAGCGCAGCGGTGGCGCGAGCGGCATTATCGCGACCGCGCGTTTGATCGGACAGGCCACCGGCGCGGCGCTCGTCGCTTTGTGCTTTGGCGTCGCGGGCTCGCATGGGCCGACGCTTGCGCTGACGCTGGGTGCATTTTTCGCAGGCGCGGCGAGCTTGGCGAGCGGGCTGCGGCTGCTGGTGCCGTCGCATCGCGCAGGCGCGGGCGTCGCGCCAGAGGCGAAGCGGGAGTAGGGGCGATGCTTAAGCCGGGCGCAGCGCGGCGGCCTGGGCGTTTTCCGCACCGAGCGGCGTGCGTGAACGCGGTGCGAACAGCTCAGGCGCACGCTGGTCAAACGCTATCGTGGGCAGGCTGCGCAACGGCGGCCGCATGCGCGGACGCGCGACTCGATTTAGCCGCATCAGCGGCTGAAACATCAGGCGTCCGGCAGACTGAAACCGCAATATCGATCAAGCATTTTTCAGCGCGGCACGCATGAACACGACGAAATGCTTCGTCACGGCATCGTCCCGCGTGGCGGGCCAAGCCAGCCCCACGCGCCACCTCGCGTTCTTGCCGGGAAGCTGCAAGATCGTCGCGTCGCGCAGCAGATGCCGCGCGCTCGAAGGAACGAATGCGGCGCCAACGCCGGCGGCGACCGACGCGAGCACTGACTGAACGTCTTCGGCGTGCTGCGTGACATTCGGTACGAACCGGTGCTCGACGCACCACCGGTCGATCTGCGCGGCGAGTCCGGGCCCGCGCGCACGCTGCAAAGCGATGAAGCCGATTTCATTGAGCACGCCAAGGCCGGCCGGCACCCGTGTATGGCGAAGGTGCGACGGCAGCGCCAGTGCCAGCCCCTCGTCAATGACCTTGAACGATGACAGTCCGTCCGCGGGCGGCAGACGCATGAAGCCGGCGTCCAGCTTGCCCGCGAGTAGGCGGCGCGTTTGCTCGGCGGAGGAAAGGTCGCTTAGTGTGATTGCGACGCCCGGATGCCTGGCGCGGAAATCGGCGATGAGCCGTGGCACGATCGTCAGGACGGACATACAGATGCCAATGCGCAAATGGCCGCGCCGGCCGCTGCTCGATTCCCGCGCGCGCGACAGAATCTCGTCTGCGTCGCGCACGAGCATTTGCGCATCGGGCAGAAACGTTTCGCCGAACGAAGTGAGCACCGCGCCGTGCCGCCCGCGCTCGAACAGCTTACCGCCGACGCTCGCCTCCAGCATGCCGATCTGCTTGCTGAGCGCGGGCTGGCTGATGTGCAGCGCATCGGCCGCGCGGCTGAAATGGCGCAGTTCGGCCACCGTCAGGAAGGCTCTCAGCAGTTTCAATTCCATTCCAAAAGGCGATTATATCGATCAAAACATTCATTTTACTGATCGATTCGTAACGCGTTCAATACGCAGACGCTCTTCTTGAAACCATCTTCCGCCATGTCTATTCGAAGCTCGACCGGTTGCCTGCCCCGCGCGATGCAGGTATGCGCCGATTCGCCCGAAGCTCCGGCCTGCTGCGACGCACCACAAACGCCTTCGGCATTTGATGCCGGCTCGTCGCACCGGCGTGGCCGCCGACGCTTTGGCGATGCGATACCCGACATGCCGCCGCGCACGGCGACTGGGGCGATCGCCATCAGCTTTGCCGTCGTTTCGCGCAGGCATTGGCCGCGCTGAACGCGGCCAATGCCGGGCTGTGTGACGGCATGCACGATGTGCTGGCGTGCTTGGTTACGCCCGCGCATCGCGCATCGTCGCGGTTCGGCCAGAAGTACGAATCGGCGTAACCGCCAGCCTGCAACCGGGCGCGGGAATGCGCGGAAAGCGCCGGAAAAACCAAAGCCCGGCCGAGGCCGGGCTTTTGATGATCGGCCGCGCGCCCGCGTCGCTGCGGGCTGCGGCCTTGCCATGCAAGCAGCTTGGCTTATGCGGCCAGCAGCGAGCGCAGCACGAACGGCAGGATCCCGCCGTGCTTGTAGTAGTCGACTTCGATCGGCGTATCGATGCGCAGCAGCACCGGCACGCGTTTCGTTTCGCCGTTCTTGCGATGGATCACGAGCGTGACGTCCTGCTGCGGCTTGAAGTTGTCGCCGAGGCCCTCGATGTCGTAAGTTTCATCGCCGGTGATGCCGAGCGATTGCACGCTGTCCGAGCCCTTGAATTGCAGCGGCAGTACGCCCATGCCGACGAGGTTCGAGCGGTGGATCCGCTCGAAGCTGCGCGCGATCACCGCCTTCACGCCGAGCAATTGCGTGCCTTTTGCCGCCCAGTCGCGCGACGAGCCCGTGCCGTATTCCTCGCCTGCGAATACGACGGTCGGCGTGCCGGCATCGATGTACTTCATCGCGGCGTCGTAGATCGACAGTTGCTCGCCGCTCGGCTGGTGGATCGTCAGACCGCCTTCGACGCGCGTGCCGTCTGCCTTCGCCGGGATCATCAGGTTCTTGATCCGGACGTTTGCGAACGTGCCGCGCATCATCACGTCATGGTTGCCGCGGCGTGAGCCGTAGCTGTTGAAGTCGGCCTTCTGCACGCCGTTCTCCTTCAGCCATTTGCCGGCCGGGGAGTCTTCCTTGATCGAGCCTGCCGGGCTGATGTGGTCGGTCGTCACCGAATCACCGAAGATGCCGAGCGCGCGCGCGCCCTTGACGGCAGCGATCGATGCGGCCGGCTCCATCGAGAAGTCCTTGCCGAAGAACGGCGGCTCCGCGATGTAGGTCGACTTCGGCCAGTCGTACACCTGGCCGGTTTCGCCTTCGATCTTGCTCCAGAGGTCGCCCTTCTTCGTGAGCTGCGCGTAGTTTTCCTCGAACTTTTTCGGATCGAGCGCGTACTTGAGCAGCGCATGGACTTCGTCGCTCGACGGCCAGATGTCGCCGAGGTAGATATCCTTGCCGCCCTTGCCCTGGCCGACCGGCTCGGTCATCAGATCCTTCGTGATGTTGCCGGCGATCGCATATGCGACGACGAGCGGCGGCGAAGCGAGGAAGTTCGCACGGATGTTCGGGTGAATGCGCGCCTCGAAGTTACGGTTGCCCGACAGCACGGCCGCCGCGACGATATCGTTCTTCGTGATCGCTTCGTTCAGCTCCGGCGTGAGGTCGCCCGCGTTGCCGATGCAGGTCGTGCAGCCGTAGGCGGCCACTTCGAAGCCGAGCTTCGCGAGGTACGGCAGCAGGCCCGTCTTCGTCAGGTATTCAGTGACGATCCGCGATCCCGGCGCGAGCGACGTCTTGATGTGCGGCGCGACGGTGAGGCCCGCTTCGACGGCCTTCTTCGCGAGCAGGCCGGCGGCGAGCAGCACGCTCGGGTTCGACGTGTTCGTGCACGACGTGATCGCGGCGATCAGCACGTCGCCGTTCTTGACGTTGACGCCGTTCGACGTCTTGTAGTCGGCCGTCAGGTCGGCGGCCTTCTTCGCGAAGCCGTTTTCCGCGACCGGCTTCGAGAACAGCTCGGTGAACGTCGATTTCACGTTGCCAATTTCGATGCGGTCCTGCGGGCGCTTCGGGCCTGCGAGCGACGGCGCGACAGTGGCCAGATCGAGCGTCAGCACCTTCGTATAGTCGATGTCGCCTGCCTTCGGAATGCCGAACAGATCTTGCGCTTTGAAGTAGTTTTCGAACGCGGCGATTTCCGCCTTGGTGCGGCCCGTGCCCTTGAAGTAGTCGATGGTCTTCTCGTCAACCGGGAAGAAGCCCATCGTCGCGCCGTATTCGGGCGCCATGTTGGCGATCGTCGCGCGGTCCGGCAGCGCGAGCGACGCGGTGCCCTCGCCGAAGAATTCGACGAACTTGCCGACGACCTTTTCCTTGCGCAGCATTTCGGTGATCGTCAACACCAGGTCGGTGGCCGTCACGCCTTCGCGCAGCTTGCCCTTCAGCTCCACGCCGACCACGTCCGGCGTCAGGAAGTACACCGGCTGGCCGAGCATGCCCGCTTCGGCCTCGATGCCGCCCACGCCCCAGCCGACCACGCCGATGCCGTTGATCATCGTCGTGTGGCTGTCGGTGCCGACGAGGGTGTCGGGGTAGTAGACCGTATCGTCGCCGTCCTTCTTCTTATGAACGCCGCGCGCCAGGTATTCGAGGTTCACCTGGTGGACGATGCCAACGCCTGGCGGCACGACCTTGAACGTGTCGAATGCCTGCATGCCCCACTTCATGAACTGGTAGCGCTCGTTGTTGCGCTGGAACTCCAGCTTCATGTTCAGATCGAGCGCGTCTTTCTGGCGGAAGTAGTCGATCTGCACGGAGTGGTCGACGACGAGATCGACCGGCACGAGCGGTTCGATCTTCTTCGGATTCTTGCCCGCGCGCTTCGCGACGCCGCGCATCGCGGCGATGTCGGCGAGCAGCGGTACGCCGGTGAAGTCCTGCAGCACGACGCGCGAGACGACGAACGGAATTTCGTCGACGCGCTTCGCATTCGGCTTCCAGTTAGCGAGCTGCTCGATATGCTCTTCGGTGATCTTCTTGCCGTCGTAGTTGCGCAGCACGGATTCGAGCACGATCCGGATCGAGACGGGCAGCCGCTCGATCTTCGTCTTCAGTTCGCGGCCGAGCTTCGGTAGCGAATAGAATTTGCCTTCTTTGCCGGAACCGGTGTCGAATTCCTTGAGAGTCTTGTGGAGATTGTGGGCCATGGTGTCTTCCTGGGTTTGAGGCTAGGAAAGAATTCTGTATTTGACGGCTAGATCACATACAGATCGACGTATTCATTGACCGGCATCGCCTCGAGCTTTGCCTGATCCAGCGACACGTCGAGAATCGCTTGTTGCTGCTTGGCCGGGAAGCGGCGCGCGAGATTCGTCTTGAACTTGTCGATCAAGAGCGCAATGCCTTCGGCGCGGCGCCGCATATGGCCGATCGGATAGTCGACCGCCACCTCGGTGAGCCTCGATCCGTCGTCGAATTCAATCGTCAGCGCATTGGCGATCGAACGCTTGTCCGGATCGTGGTAATCCTTCGTGAACTGCGGGTCCTCGACGCATGCGATCTTCGCACGCAACGCGTCGATGCGTGGATCGGCGGCGACGCCGTCCTCGTAGTCGGCGGCCGTCAGGCGGCCGTGGAGGAGTGGCACGGCGATCATGTACTGGATGCAGTGGTCGCGGTCGGCCGGGTTCGCGAGCGGGCCTTGCTTGTCGATGATCCGCATCGCGGCCGCATGCGTGCGCACCGTCACGCGGCGGATTTCGTCCGCCGTGCGGCCAGCGGCGGCCAATTGCGCGTGCAGCGCGATCGCTGCCTCGACGGCCGTTTGCGCATGGAACTCGGCCGGGTAGGAAATTTTGAACAGCACGTTTTCCATCACATAGGTGCCGTATGAGCGCTGGAACGTGAACGGCTTGCCGCCGAACAGCACGTCGTAGAAGCCCCAGGTCGGCGCGCTCAGCGCGGACGGATAGCCCATCTCGCCGGTTTTCGCGATCAGCGCGAGACGCACCCCGCGCGACGTCGCGTCGCCGGCCGCCCATGACTTGCGCGAGCCCGTGTTCGGCGCTTGGCGGTATGTGCGCAGCGGATGGCCATCGACGAACGCAAGCGACAGCGCATTGATCAATTCATCGCGGCTCAGGCCGAGCAGGCGGCCGACGGTTGCTGTCGATGCAACCTTCACGAGCAATACGTGATCGAGGCCGACTTGGTTGAACGAATTTTCGAGCGCGATACAGCCCTGGATCTCGTGTGCTTGGATCATCGCGACGAGCACGTCTTTCATCGCGAGCGGCCGCTTGCCCGCCGAGATTGCGGTGCGCGACAGCCAATCGGCCGTGGCGAGGATGCCGCCGAGATTGTCGGACGGATGGCCCCATTCGGCGGCGAGCCAGGTGTCGTTGAAGTCGAGCCAGCGGATTGCCGTGCCGATGTTGAATGCGGCCTGCACCGGATCGAGCTGAAGCGACGTGCCGGGCACTTTCGCGCCGTTCGGCACGATGGTGCCCGGCACGATCGGCCCGAGCAGTTTCGTGCAAGCCGGATACGAGAGTGCTTCGAGCCCACAACCGAGCGTATCGATCAGGCAGTGGCGCGCGGTATCGAGCGCGCGCGCACTGTCGATGCGATGGTTCAGCACATAGTCGGCGATATCGACCAGCACTGGATCCGGCGCGGGCCGGACGTTCGGAATCGGGGCGGACATCTAGGCTCCTGTCGGCCGGAGTTGGCGCTTCAGCGCCTACTCCGGTCCCATGCCGCAGTTGACGGGAATTGGCGCTTCAGCGCCTAGTCCCGTCCTGCGGCGGTCGGCCGGAGTCGACATTTCAGCGCCTACTCCGGTCCCATGCCGCGGTTGACGGGAATTGGCGCTTCAGCGCCTAGTCCCGTCCTGCGGCGGTCGGCCGGAGTCGGCGTTTTCGCGCTTATTCCGGTCCCATGCAAGATAGCTCGACTGCCGAGCGCGACCTCAGTTGCCGGTCTTCAGTTCGTTCGACTGGGTCGGCGCGGCCGTGCCGGCCGCAGCCATTTCGGCCGTCTTGCATTCGTCGGCGAGGCGGCTGTCGTCCTTGTCACTGAACAGCATCCCCTTGGTCGGGATCACGACGAGCTTCATGCCGCTTGCCGGATCGTAGAACACGTCTGCGCCCGTCGTCGTTTGCTGGCGGGGCAGCTTGTAGTTCTTGCTCGCCCAGTGAACCGTGACGATCTGGTCGCGTTTCATGTCGCCGGCGAGTTCATACGACAGGCCTTCCTTGCACGACCACTTGACCGACCCTTCCGGCACCGGATCCACCTTGGCTGCCGCGGCCGCTTGCGCCTTCTTGCTGCGCGGAATCAGACGCCGCTTCGGCGCGGGGCGCTTCGGCGTGGCCTTCTTGGCGGTGGACGATGAAGTTTGCGCGACTGCGCTAGGCGCCGCGGCCAGCATCGAGGCGGATAGCGCGCCAATGACAGTGGCGATCAGCAGTTTCTTCATGGAATCAAAGCCTTATGTTAATCAGTTAGCAACGGCGGACACACGCACGTCCACCGGGTTGAACTGCACGCGCCCCGGAACGTACAGCGGCCGCTATTTTCACCTATTTAGCCGTGCAAAATCAGCTTTTGCGCGATCCTGCACGGTTCATATTTTGACGTTTCCCATCGTTGGCGCCGGTTCGTCCGCGCCGCGAAAGAGCTGCGCGGCATCCGCCGGCAGCGGCTGGCCGGTGGCTTGCGCGCGGCGCAGCACCGACCAGTAGTAGCGGTAGCTCGCGCGATCGTGCAGCGCATCATCATGGCGCGTCGGCCCCCAGCCGGCCGACTGCGCGGCGAGCAGGATCTCGCTTGCGCGCGCGATTTCGCCGGCGCGCGGCGCGAAGGCAGCGACGATCTCGCGGATCTGCGCGGGATGGATGCTCCACATCCGCGTGTAGCCGAATTCGTCGCGCGCGCGCTGCGCATCTCTGGCGACCACCTGCATGTCGCGGACCTCGGTTGTCACGTTATGCGACGGCGTTTTGCCATGCGCATGGCATGCGGCGGCGATTTCCAGCTTCGCGCGGCGCACGAGCGGATGATCGAACTGGCCGGGCGTGCGCATCGCCGCGTCGGCAATCGCGCCGTGGTGAGCAGAAACGAAGTCCATCAGGCCGAAGCTCAGCGTCGCGACGCTCGGCAGCGCGGCGATCTTTGCCGCATCGGCGAGCGCGCCGTGGGTTTCGATCAGCACGTCGACGGGAATCGGCTGCGCAATCCCGAGTTCGCGGCGCGACGCCTCGATGAACGCGCACATTTCGGCCGCGTCGGCCGCGCTGCCGACCTTCGGCAGCGTCAGGTACGCAGGCGGACGCGCCGCGCGCAGGATGATGCGCACGTCGTCGCGCCAGTGCGGATGGGAAATATCGTGGATGCGCGCGCCGACGCGTCCGAAGCGGTTCGCCTCGCCGCCGACGAGTGCCGCGACGAGTTCCGCATGCTCGGCCTCGTGCCCCACGCGCGCGCCGTCCTCGCAATCGAGCGTGACGTCGAATACCGGCCCGAGTTCCGCTTGCAGCGCAAGCGACTTCAGCATCAGCTTTTCGCTGCCTGCATAGTGATCGCAGCAAGGCAGGATCGCCGGAGGGGTAACGCCTTCGTACAGCACTTCTGCGGGGGTAAGCGCGGACATCTTTTCTGCGTCAGGTCGTCAGGATCTGGGCCAACTGGGAAAATCCGATTCGAACGGGCTCTACCGGCGCGGGGCGGCGTTGAGCGCAGAAGCCGTGCGGATCGGATCGCGGGGCTCGCGATCACCGGACCCAACCGGGCGAGATGCCCGGCCGGCCGGTTGCCGGGCCGCCCCGCAAGACTTCGGCGCGGCAGGCCCGGTGCGTCGCACGTGCTTTACTTCAGCAGGTGAGCGACGCCATCGCGCTCTTCGAGCAGCTCGGCGAGCGTCGCGTCCATCTTCTCGCGCGAGAACGCATCGATCTCCAGGCCCTCGACACGCTTGTATTCGCCGTTTTCCGTGGTGACGGGCACGCCGTAGATGATGTCTTCGGGAATGCCGTACGAGCCGTCCGACGGGATGCCCATCGTGACCCACTTACCGTTTGTGCCGAGCACCCAGTCGCGGACGTGGTCGATCGCCGCGTTCGCCGCCGACGCCGCCGACGACAGCCCGCGCGCCTCGATGATCGCCGCGCCGCGTTTGCCGACGGTCGGGATGAACGTGTTGCGGTTCCAGTCGTCGTCGTTGATCAGCTTCAGCAGCGATTCGCCTTCGGCCGTCGCGAAGCGGAAGTCGGGGTACATCGTCGGCGAGTGGTTGCCCCATACCGCGAGCTTCTCGATCGACGCGACCGGCTTGCCGGACTTCGCCGCGAGCTGCGACAGCGCGCGGTTGTGGTCCAGGCGCAGCATCGCGGTGAAGTTCTTTTTCGGCAGATCCGGCGCCGACTTCATCGCGATGTATGCATTCGTGTTCGCCGGGTTGCCGACGACCAGCACCTTCACGTCGCGGCTCGCGACTTCATTGAGCGCGCGGCCTTGAACCGTGAAGATTTCGGCGTTCGCCGACAGCAAATCCTTGCGCTCCATGCCTTTCGAGCGCGGACGGGCGCCGACCAGCAGCGCGACATCGGCATCCTTGAATGCGACCTTCGGGTCGTCTGTCACCACGACGCCCGCGAGCAGCGGGAACGCGCAGTCTTCCAGCTCCATCACGACGCCTTTGACGGCCGCTTGCGCTTGCGGCAGATCGAGCAATTGCAGGATGACCGGCTGGTCCTTGCCGAGCAGATCGCCGTTGGCGATGCGAAATAGCAGGGAGTAACCGATTTGACCTGCGGCGCCGGTGACGGCGACGCGCTTTGCGGGCTTAGCCATTGAAATCTCCAGGACGATGAGCGTGGAACGCTAGGAAAAACGCCATTTTATGCGCGTTATGCGAAGCGTTGCGTTGTAGCAGGGAGGATTCGCGGTTGCAGGCGCGATGCTGCCTGAAAACAGACGGGAGCGCCGGGGCCGGCTCACGCTAATGACGGGCAACGCACGTTCCCCTGATCCCAAAAATCTGTTCGCGGGCAGGCCGCCGGGCAAGCCCGTGATTAGCGTGAGCCGGCCCGATTTCGGCGCGCAGCCGGCATGCGTGCGGCAACCCGCGAACCCTTGCTCGCCCCGGAGTTTAGGAGTCACGGCAGGCAAAGTCAAACCCTATCTTATGTCTTATATAAGACAGATGTTTTACAGGAAAAATCTAGACGGAAAAGCGGGGTTTATGTTGAAATGCGCGCCATGACTTCCAATCAGGCGAGCGCACCCCATCCGAATGGCGCGGCCGGCGCTTCGCAGCCCGGCGGCGAAGCGCCGGCCGCGCCTTCGCCGACTTTCAGCCCTCTCTATCAGCAAATAAAGGCGCTGATCACGCAGAGTCTCGAGGCCGGCGAATGGAAGCCGGGCGAGATCATTCCGAGCGAGGTCGAGCTCGCGGCGCGCTACAAGGTCAGCCAGGGCACGGTGCGCAAGGCGATCGACGAACTGGCGGCCGACAATTTGCTCGTGCGCCGCCAGGGCAAGGGCACGTTCGTCGCGACCCATAGCGAGGAGCGCGCGCAGTTCCGTTTCCTGCGGCTTTTGGCCGACGACGGCGTCGAGCATCCGCACGTGAGCCGGCTGCTCGAGTGCCGGCGCATGCGGGCACCGGCCGAGATCGCGCGCCAGCTCGATCTGAAGCCGGCCGATCCGGTCGTTCAGGTGCGGCGCGTCCTGGAGTTCGACGGCGCGGTGACGGTGCTCGACGAGATCTGGTTGCCGGGTGCGATATTTCGCGGGCTGACGTTCGAGCGCCTGAGCGACTACAAGGGTCCGCTTTACGCGATGTTCGAAAGCGAGTTCGGCACGCGGATGATTCGTGCGACCGAGAAGGTCCGCGCGGTGGCGGCCGAGCCCGCGGTTGCCGACGCAAGCGGCGTGCCGGTGGGCTTTCCGTTGCTGGCGGTCGAGCGCGTGTCATATACGTATGGCGATCGCCCCGTCGAGGTGCGGCGCGGATGGTATGTCACAACCGGGTATTACTATCAGAACGACTTGAGTTGAAAGTTGAACAGTTGAACTGAAGATCGACGGCAACTCAGGCTGAGCCTGAATCAGCGTAAGGCAAAACGATAGGTGATTGCGCGCCCCACGCGTCAAGCATGTTTCGCGCCTTGTTTACCGCTGTGAAATGCAACGCTTCAGCGCTGACTTTCGCTGCAGCGCGAAATAAAAAGGCGCTAAAATCTCGGGTTAGTGTCACAACATCGTAGGGGTCTAGCATGACTGAAGCAGTTAGAAAGCCGAGGCCGGAGTATCGGAACATCGGATTTGGCGATATCACGCTGAAGTACCGTCTGCCGCTCGCGGCCAAGGTTTCGATCCTGCACCGGGTCAGCGGTGCGCTGCTGTTCCTGTTTCTTCCTTTCCTGCTTTATCTCTTCGATCAAAGCCTGACCTCCGAACTCAGCTTCGAAGTCTTCAAGGCGTTTCTCTCCAATATCGTCGTCAAGCTGATCGTTCTCGCGCTGTCGTGGGCGTTCCTGTTCCACTTTTGCGCGGGAGTGCGCCATCTGCTGATGGACATGAATCACGATGCGGTGTCCAAGGAGCGCGGCAAGCGCACGTCGGTTGTCGTATTCGCCGTGTCGACGCTTCTCACGATCGCCGTCGCGCTCAAACTGTTCGGAGCATTCTAAAAATGGCAGCCCACAATCGTATCGGCTCGAAGCGTCTCGTCGTCGGCGCTCACTATGGTCTGCGCGACTGGCTCGCGCAACGCATCACCGCGACGATCATGGCGATCTACACGGTGATCCTGCTCGTGTGGTTCTTTACCGCGCGCGATTTCTCGTATGAAGGCTGGGCATCGATCTTCGCCACGCAATGGATGAAGCTCGCCACCTTCGTCACGCTGCTTTCGCTCTTCTATCACGCATGGGTTGGCGTGCGCGATATCTGGATGGACTACGTGAAGCCCGTCGGCGTGCGTATCGCGCTGCAATCGTTGACGATCGTCTGGCTGCTCGCGAGTGCGGGTTACGCTGCGCAGATTCTCTGGAGAGTGTAAAGAATGGCTGCAATCAAAAATTCCCTGCCGCGTCGCAAGTTCGACGTGGTGATCGTCGGCGCGGGCGGCTCGGGGATGCGCGCGTCGCTGCAACTGTCGCGCGCGGGCCTTTCCGTCTGCGTGCTGTCGAAAGTGTTCCCGACGCGTTCGCACACGGTCGCCGCGCAAGGCGGGATCGGCGCGTCGCTCGGCAACATGAGCGAAGACAACTGGCACTATCACTTCTACGACACGATCAAGGGCTCCGACTGGCTCGGCGACCAGGACGCGATCGAATTCATGTGCCGTGAAGCGCCGAACGCGGTCTACGAGCTGGAACACTTCGGCATGCCGTTCGACCGCAACGCGGATGGCACGATCTACCAGCGTCCGTTCGGCGGCCACACCGCGAACTACGGCGAGAAGCCGGTGCAGCGCGCATGCGCGGCGGCCGACCGCACCGGCCACGCGCTGCTGCACACGCTGTACCAGCAGAACGTCGCCGCGAAGACGCAATTTTTCGTCGAATGGATGGCGCTCGATCTGATCCGCGACGCGGACGGCGACGTGCTCGGCGTGACGGCCCTCGAAATGGAAACGGGCGATGTCTACATCCTCGAAGGCAAGACGACGCTCTTCGCAACGGGCGGCGCGGGCCGCATCTTCGCTGCGTCGACCAACGCGTTCATCAACACGGGCGACGGCCTCGGGATGGCCGCGCGTTCGGGCATCGCGCTGCAGGACATGGAGTTCTGGCAGTTCCACCCGACGGGCGTCGCGGGCGCGGGCGTGCTGATCACCGAAGGCGTGCGCGGCGAGGGCGGCATCCTGCGCAACGCGAACGGCGAGCGCTTCATGGAGCGCTATGCGCCGACGCTGAAGGATCTGGCGCCGCGCGATTTCGTGTCGCGCTCGATGGACCAGGAAATCAAGGAAGGCCGCGGCGTTGGCCCGAACAAGGATCACGTGCTGCTCGATCTGTCGCACATCGGCGCTGAGACGATCATGAAGCGTCTGCCGTCGATCCGCGAAATCGCGCTGAAGTTCGCGAACGTCGATTGCATCAAGGAGCCGATTCCGGTCGTGCCGACGATCCATTATCAAATGGGCGGCATTCCGACCAACATTCACGGCCAGGTGGTCGGCACGGCGCGCGGTCACGAGGAGCCGATCAACGGCTTCTACGCGGTCGGCGAATGCTCGTGCGTGTCGGTACACGGTGCGAACCGTCTCGGCACGAATTCGCTGCTCGATCTCGTGGTGTTTGGCCGCGCGGCCGGCAACCATATTGTCGAGCACGTGAAGAATCAGCGCGATCACAAGCCGCTGCCGGCGGACGCGGGCGATTTTTCGCTCGAGCGTCTCGCGAAGCTCGAGAAATCGTCGTCGGGCGAATATACACAGGACGTCGCGAACGACATCCGCTCGACGATGCAAAAGCATGCGGGCGTGTTCCGCACGTCGGCGCTGTTGTCCGAGGGCGTCGGCAAGATGGCCGAGTTGCAGGAGCGCGTCGCCAACGTGCACCTGAAGGACAAGTCTAAGGTGTTCAACACCGCGCGCGTCGAGGCGCTCGAACTGGCGAACCTGATCGAGGTTGCGCGCGCGACGATGGTATCGGCCGAGGCGCGCAAGGAAAGCCGCGGCGCGCACGCGCACAGCGACTACGAGCACCGCGACGACGAGAACTGGCTGCGCCACACCCTGTGGTTTAGCGAAAACGATCGCCTCGACTACAAGCCCGTCCATATGAAGCCGCTGACGGTCGAGTCCGTGCCGCCGAAGGCGCGCACGTTCTAAGCCAGCGCAAAGGAATCTGAAATGGCCAAACGCATTTTCGAAATCTACCGCTACGATCCGGATAAGGACGCCGCGCCGCGCATGCAGACTTACGAGCTGGAGATTCAGCACGAGCGGATGCTGCTCGACGCGCTCGTCAAGCTGAAGGCGCTCGACGAGACGTTGTCGTTCCGCCGTTCGTGCCGCGAGGGCGTGTGCGGGTCGGACGCGATGAACATCAACGGCAAGAACGGCCTTGCATGTCTGACGAACTTGAACGACTTGCCGCAGAAGATCGTGCTGCGTCCGCTGCCGGGCTTGCCCGTCGTGCGCGACCTGATTTGCGACTTCACGCAGTTCTTCAACCAGTATCACTCGATCCGCCCGTACCTGATCAACGGCGAGCCGCCGCCCGAGAAGGAGCGTCTGCAGTCGCCAGAGGAGCGCGACGAGCTGGACGGCCTGTACGAGTGCATTCTGTGCGCGAGCTGCTCGACGTCATGCCCGAGCTTCTGGTGGAATCCGGACAAATTCGTCGGCCCGGCCGGCCTGCTGCAGGCATACCGCTTCATCGCGGACAGCCGTGATCGCGCGACGGGCGAGCGCCTCGACAATCTCAACGATCCGTACCGCTTGTTCCGTTGCCATACGATCATGAACTGCGTCGATGTGTGCCCGAAGGGCCTGAACCCGACGAAGGCGATTGGCAAGATCAAGGAACTGATGGTTCGCCGTGCGGTTTAATATGAAACAATCTTTGCTCGCTTCGTCCGCCGCCTGCTGGGCGCCCGCGCGTTCGTTCGGCACGGCCGCGTTCGGCGCGGCCCGGCGTGGCGCGGCGCGACGCGTACTGCCATGAGCGAGTCGCATCAATCCGATCCGCACCGCCGCGCGCGTCTTCGCTGGCGCGCCCGGCGCGGTCTGCTGGAGAACGATCTCATTTTCGAGCGTTTCTTCGAAAGACACGAGCATGACCTCAGCGACGCCGACGTGAGCGCACTGTCGCGCCTGCTGGATCTGAGCGACAACGACCTGATGGACTTGCTGCTTGCGCGCAAGGAACCGGAAGGCGACCTTGCCAGCCCGGAAATGTCCAGGCTGCTGGAGATGCTGCGCAGCGTTTGAGAGCGTTGTGCCCGTTATCGAAAACCATTTCTTTTTTCGATTGAGGATGTGCCATGACCCCGTCTGATGTTAAAGCCACGCTATCGTTCAGCGATAATTCGCCGAGCGTCGAACTGCCGATTTACCAGGGTACGCTGGGCCCGGATGTGATCGACATCCGCAAGCTGTACGGCCAGACAGGCAAGTTCACGTATGACCCGGGCTTCATGTCGACAGCGTCGTGCAACTCGGCCATCACGTACATCGACGGCGACAAGGGCGAGTTGCTGTATCGTGGCTACCCGATCGACAATCTCGCCGAGAACGCGGATTTCCTCGAAACCTGCTACCTGCTGTTGAAGGGCGAACTGCCGAACGCGGCGCAAAAGAAGGAATTCGTCGCCACCGTCACGAAGCACACGATGGTGCACGAGCAGATGCAGTTCTTCTTCCGCGGCTTTCGCCGCGACGCGCACCCGATGGCGATCCTGGTTGCCGCAGTCGGTGCGCTGTCGGCGTTCTATCACGATTCGCTCGATATCAACGATCCGCGTCACCGCGAGGTGTCGGCGATCCGCATGATCGCGAAGCTGCCGACGCTCGTCGCGATGGCTTACAAATACAGCATCGGCCAGCCGTTCGTTTATCCGCAAAACAATCTGTCGTACAGCGCGAATTTCATGCGGATGATGTTCGCGAACCCGTGCGAGGAATATCAGGTTAACGACGTGCTGGTGCGTGCGCTTGACCGCATCCTGATTCTGCATGCCGATCACGAGCAGAACGCATCGACGTCGACGGTTCGCCTTGCGGGTTCGTCGGGCGCGAATCCGTTTGCGTGTATCGCGGCTGGTATCGCATGTCTGTGGGGTCCGGCGCACGGTGGCGCGAACGAAGCCGCGCTGAATATGCTTGAGCAGATCGGCTCGCCGGATAACATCCCCGAATTCATCAAGCAAGTGAAGGACAAGAATTCGGGCGTGAAGCTGATGGGCTTCGGCCACCGCGTGTACAAGAACTACGATCCGCGTGCGAAGCTGATGCGCGAGACTTGCCATGAAGTGTTGAACGAACTGGGTCTGCACGACGATCCGCTGTTTAAGCTCGCGATGCAGCTCGAGAAGATCGCGCTCGAAGACGAATACTTCGTGTCGCGCAAGCTGTATCCGAACGTCGATTTCTATTCGGGCATTGTTCAGCGCGCGCTCGGCATCCCGACGTCGATGTTCACCTGCATCTTCGCGATGGCTCGCACGGTTGGCTGGATCGCGCAGTGGAACGAGATGATCGCCGATCCCGAGCAGAAGATCGGCCGTCCGCGCCAGCTCTTCATCGGCGAAACGCAGCGCACCGCGAAGCCGATCGCGCAGCGCTAAGCGGCAGGAGTTGCGTGCGCGCGCTGCGCCGCGCGCGATGTTTGGTTCGCGCCTCGACGGTTTCGCCGTCGAGGCGTTTTCTTTTTTGCGCGGCGGGCATAGGCGCGATCTAGTTGCGCAGGCGTTCGTCCGGCGTTTCGGCGCAGCGGCTTTCAGCGACGCGTTTGCCGAGAGGAGCGGCGTTCGAGCGACGGCGAGCGCACGTTCAGCGCGGCCGGCTCGGGCGAATCGGCTGCGTGACCATGCGCGGCGAACCACTGCCGGTATTCGCGCGGTGTCATGTTGCGCACTGCGCGGAATTGCCGGTTGAAGTTTGAGAGATTCGAAAAACCCGAGCGAGCGGCAATGACGGCAATGGGCCAATCGGTTGCCGTGAGTTGGCGCGACGCGTAAGCGATCCGCGCGCGTTGCAGGTAACGGCCGATACTTTCGCCGACGTGCTGCGCGAACCGGCGTTGCAGCGAACGCTCGGACAGATGCGCGGCCGCGGCGAGTTCAGCGATGCGCAGCGGCTCGTGAAAGCGGCGCTCGAGCAGGTCGAGCACGCGGTCCAGGCGCTCGGCTTCGGGGATGGGGCTCGTCGCGACGGTGCCGGCCGTTGCGGCTGAGCTTGGCGTGCAGTTCAAGTTGGTCGGAATAGATTCGGTCAACACGGTCAGGGTCGGGCTTGTTTCGCGCGACCCGATTCCGCGCGAAGCCACTCCGCCCTCAGTCAGGCGTGGCTCGGCCGCCGCAGGCTCGGCCCACAGTTGGCCGGTAGCGGACCGTGCCGCCCGCGCTTGCCCTTTGCTTGCCGTTGCGCCAGCCGCTTTCGCGCTGTATGCGGCCGCGGTCGCGAGCGGTTGCGCGGCGGTTTCGGCGAGTTCCGCGAGCGCGTCGAGCACCGCGGCCAGCCTTGCGCGCGGCGATGCATCAAGCAGTGCCGGCAGCCGCGCGCGCATCGCGGCGGCGGCCTGCTGGCCGAACGCCAGTCCTGGCGCGGCGCGCCGCAGCAGCGAGTGCAGCTTGCCGAATTCGGGGCAGCAGTCGGCGACGCGGCGCGCCCAGTCGCCGGTGAACCAGACGACGAGCGCGACTTGCGGCGCATCGGGATCGATGCGTTCTTCCGACGCCCATGTATGCGGCAGATTCGGCGGCACGAGGGCGAGATCGTCGCCATCGTATTCGGCGGTGTGATCGCCGATGAAGCGGCGGCCGCGGCTGTTCAGCGTGAGCGTCAGTTCGTATTCCGGATGATGGTGCCATTCGAACGGGATCGCGACGAGTCGGCGATGGTAGACACGGATCGAGCAGCCGGTGGGGATCGTGACACGTTCGTACTGCGGTTTCATCGAAAGCTCTCTGTAACAGGGCCACGCATGCCGGCCCTTAAAAGGAAGGATCGGATGCTGCACATATCTGCATCGGCGTAAGCGATTTCGGCCGCGCATACGCGTTTTAAGCACCGCTGATGGACGCGCTCGGTCGTCGGCTCAAGTTTCGCGATCCGGCAACTTGGGCGGCGTGAATGTCGGGCGGCGCATCGCGGCCGTTGTTTCTGATCGGCCAACCGCACGATGGCGGGCCTGCGTCGCCAGGAAACGGGCAAATGGCCGCGTTTCTTGCGCCCGATCGGCCGATCGTCGAGCGTTGCCATGCAGCTTGCGCTGCGGGCGGATGAAACCAGCGAAGGTTGGCCAGGGTTGCGGCCGCATTACCACCCGGATTACTACGGCGCGCATTTTCGCGATCCCGACGGCAATAAGCGGTGTGTATCTACTGCCACGAGCACGCTTGATACACGGCTAATCTGCTGATCTCGCCGTTGACGTAATCGTATCTAAATACGTCGTAATTCTATCGCTTTCGTTGCGCCGCGCGACCTAAGCTCACGGCACGCACTCAGCCCAACGAAGGAGACATCCGATGCCGTTTGTTATCGACGACGATCTGCCGCGCGTGATCCGCACGGCGAAAACCGCATTGCGCGCCACGCTGCCCGGCCGGGCACGGGTGTTTCGCGAGCTGGAAGGCGAGATCGCGCGCCAAGTCGATGCGATTCGCGGCGATCGTGACCGCGGCGCCGACACGATTCCCGTGCTGCGCTACTCGGATATCGCGGCGCAGCGCGTCGATCCCGCGGCCGTCGCGGCGCTGCGCACGCGCGGCGCGTGCGTGATCCGGGGCGTGTTCGATGCGCGGCGCGCGAGCGACTGGAACGACGAAATCACGCGTTACGTCGAATCGAACCGGCTCGACGGCAAGCTGCCGCGCCGCGCGGATGACAAATATTTCGGCACGCTGGCGTCGAGCCGGCCGCAGATCTACGGGATTTACTGGTCGCGGCCGCAGGTCGATGCGCGCCAGTCGCCGGAGCTTACGCGCGTGCGCGTGTTCTTGAACCGCCTATGGCGTGTGCAAAGCGACGGGCGCACCCATTTCGATCCCGATCGCGTGCCTGCGTATGCGGACCGCATCCGCCGCCGGCCGCCGGGCTCGTCGTCGCTGGGCTTGTCGCCGCATGTCGACGGCGGTTCGGTCGAGCGCTGGCTCGGCCCGAATTTCCGCCGCGTGTATCGGCACGTGCTTGCCGGCCATTGGCGCGAGTACGATCCGTTCGACGGCGCGTTCCGGCCGGACGTCGAGGAGATTGCGTCGCCGGCGGTGTGTTCGATGTTCCGCACGTTCCAGGGCTGGACTGCGCTGACGCCGCAAGGGCCAGGCGACGGCACGCTGCAATTGATTCCGATCGCGAACGCGATGGCCTATGTGATGCTGCGCGCGTTACAGGACGACGTGCCGGACGACGATCTGTGCGGCGCCCGCCCTGGGCGCGCGCTGTCGATCCTGCCCGAATGGCATGCGTTGCTGCTCGACGCGCTCGTGCCGATTCCGCCGATGCAGCCGGGCGATGCGGTGTTTTGGCATGGCGACGTGGTGCACGCGGTCGAGGATACGCACCGCGGCACCGGTCACAGCAACGTGATGTATATCGCGGCCGCGCCCGCTTGCGCGAAAAACGATGCGTATCTACGGCGGCAATGGACGAGCTTCGTGCGGGGTGAAAGCCCGCCGGATTTTCCGGCCGATCATTTCGAGACGGATTTTGCCGGGCGGGCGTGGCCGGACGATCTGACCGCGCTGGGCCGCGAACAGATGGGCAGCCGCGTATAAACGTGAGCGTGGGCGCAGGTGGACGAGAACGCGAACGGCGTGCGCGGGCGGCGCGTGGAGCGTGGCTTGCGCCGCGTGCCCGTGCTCGTCAGAAGGATATGCTTTGACGCAGCGTATCCGTGCAGCCCCGGGCGTCGTCGAGGAAGCGGCCGAACGCGTCGCTCGTCAAATCGTCGTGATTCAGCCAGCGCGTTTTTTGCGCGAGGCGGTAGTGGTACGCGATGCCGCCGCTCGCGGCTTGCGGCGTCACGTCGAGGTCATACCACGGCGAGCGCGCGGCGCATGCGGCGAGCGGCCGCACGGGCTTCACGCCGTCAAGCCGCACACGGACGGTCATGATCGACGCGTCGTGCAAGAACACATCGCCGACCTTGCCGGTCTGCCGGTAGTCCGCATAGTGTTCCCACAATTGCCGCAGCTTGCCGCCGTCGTACACGTACTGGCCCGAGAGCTGCTCAAGCGCGCGGTTGTCGACGCCGTCGATTTCGACGCGGTAGCGCGCACCAGGCGCGTCGTCGCTGCGCATTCGCTTGATCTCGCACGCGCGTGGTTCGTTGAGCCATTTCTTGCATAGCGCCTGGTCGCCGGCGCTCGTGCCACGGTCGCGGTCGAGGTCCATCAGCTCCAGCCGATCCTCGCCGCCGAAATACGCGTGCCCCGTGACTTGCGCGCTGCCGCCGGGCTTCGGGCGGCTGTCCAGCGTCGCATCGATGCTCACGATCGGCGCTTCGGCGCCGATGTGTTCGTTGCGCACGCCGCCGCTCGCATCGACGACGAGCGCCCAGCGGTCCTGGAGCGCCGCCGGCGTGCGGCCGGGGAGGCGGACCGGCTGGGTCGGGTCGAGCCACCAGGTCTCGCCGTCGACGGCCGCGCGCACGATCGCGTGATTGGGCGCCTGCGCGCCGGGAATCAGCAGTGGCGGCGCGAACGAGCCCGCGTATACCCATGCGGGGCGCGCGGCGATGCCGCTCGCGTTCAGCATCGCCGCGAGCAGGACCGCGAGGTCCTTGCAGTCGCCGTAGCCGTTCGCCTCGATCTGCGCGAGTTCGAACGGCACATAGCCGCGCTCGCTCGCGCGCCAATCGCCGAGATAGCGGTAATGCGTATCGATGTGTTTCATCAGCTCGGCCACGCGCGCGGCGGCGGGCAACGGCCGGGCGTCACGAACCGCGGCCGCCGCGGCGCTGGGCAGCGGCGCGGCGAGAATTTCGTTGTAGCGCTTCGCATAGGCGCCGAAGTGATCCTGCGCGCTCAGGCTGCTCGCCAGCTCGATGCGCGGCACGCGGCGCAAAGTCGTGCTGTCCTCGTCGACGACGTTGACGTAGCGCGGCTGCTTTTGCTCGATGACGAGCCGCTTGCCGCCGTCCGACGACGCAACGCGAAACTCGTCGATCTGCTTGGCGCGCCAGAGGATCGGCCGCTCGGCCGTGTATTCGATGCGATACGCATCGTTGCGGATCGGCATCGGCCGCCACGATATGGCTTCGTGGAACTGCCGCGCGAGCGGCAGCGGCGCGGTGTGCTCGAGTGTCGTGAAAACCACGGTGCTGCCAACCCGCAAGCCGGGAAACGCGATCGACGTCTGCTTGTTGCGCATGAAGCCGGCGACGGGGTTCGGCGCGGTGCGCGTGTCGATTTGCGCGCCGGATACCGGCGTGCGCTGCCCGTCCGGGCCGATTACCGCGGCGTCCTTGAGCTCGAAGCGGTCCTGCTCGCGATAGTCGAAGTCGAGGCGGGACAGCAGGTCGCGACCGACCGGCCGCAAGATCGTCAAGCGCCGCACGGTCGTGCAATCGGTGCCGGTATCGGGCCGGATTCGGCAGGTTTGGTCCACGCGTTGCGAGACGGGGGCCTCGTCGGTCGGTTGCAACGCGGCGAACGAGACAGTGACGCATGCGCTTGCGCTGACGGTGGCCGCGGCGCGTGCGAGGACGGCGGTACAACGAATCTTCATCGGAACAACCCCGTGATGTGTGATGCAGGCGAATCGCGGTGCAATTGCCGCGATTCGATGGTGAATTATTTGATTGTTTTTCTATTGTATGGCGGAAGATGGATTGAATAGTCGATAAATATGAATATTTTGCGAGATATCCGACGATTGTCATGAGCGGCACACACGTTCGCCGTTGCGGCATCGGCTGCGGCGATGAGCGTGGCGGCAACGCGCGGCCCGTGTGCCGGGTAGTGCTGATACAGGTACTTGTGCTACCACTCAACTCGCTGTTTTTTATGGTTTTTTTCGATTTATGAGCGCAATGGCGAGCGCGTCGCGTGGCATAATCGGCTCTATCCTGACGGCTTGTACGTAGACATCATCCCCGCATATCGAAGACCCCATGACACAGACCCTCTACGACAAATTGTGGAATTCGCACGTCGTGCGCACCGAGGAGGACGGCACCGCGTTGCTCTATATCGATCGGCACCTGCTGCATGAAGTCACGAGTCCGCAGGCGTTCGAAGGGTTGAAGTTCGCCGAGCGCCCGGTATGGCGGATCAGCGCGAATCTCGCCGTGTCGGACCACAACGTGCCGACGACGGACCGCAGCCACGGCATCGCTGATCCGGTGTCGAAGCTGCAGGTCGACACGCTCGACGCGAATTGCGATGCGTTCGGCATCACGCAGTTCAAGATGAACGACGTGCGCCAGGGCATCGTCCACATCATCGGGCCGGAGCAGGGCGCGACGCTGCCGGGCATGACGATCGTTTGCGGCGATTCGCATACGTCGACGCACGGCGCATTCGGCGCGCTCGCGCATGGCATCGGCACGTCCGAAGTCGAGCACGTGCTTGCCACGCAGACGCTGTTGCAGAAAAAGAGCAAGAACATGCTGGTGAAAGTCGACGGTCAATTGCCGCGCGGCTGCACCGCGAAGGACATCGTGCTTGCGATCATCGGCAAGATCGGCACGGCGGGCGGTACCGGCTACGCGATCGAATTCGGCGGCTCGGCGATCCGCGCGCTGTCGATGGAGGGGCGCATGACGGTCTGCAACATGGCGATCGAGGCCGGCGCGCGCGCCGGCATGGTCGCCGTCGACGACACGACGATCGACTACCTGAAGGGCCGCCCGTTCGTGCCGACGGGCGCGCAATGGGATCAGGCGGTGGCGTACTGGAAGACGTTCAAGTCGGACGACGGCGCGCATTTCGACCGCGTCGTCGAGCTGAACGCGGCCGAGATCGTTCCGCAGGTCACGTGGGGCACGTCGCCGGAGATGGTCACGTCGATCGACGGCCGCGTGCCCGATCCCGAGCGTGAGAAGGATCCGGTCAAGCGCGATGCGATGGCGCGCGCGCTCACGTACATGGCGCTCGAACCGAACACGCCAATCGAATCGATCAAGATCGACAAGGTCTTCATCGGCTCGTGCACGAACGCGCGGATCGAGGATATCCGCGCGGCCGCGTATGTCGTGAAGCAGCTCAATCGCCGTGTCGCGCCGAACGTGCGGCTCGCGATGGTCGTGCCGGGCTCGGGGCTCGTGAAGGCGCAGGCCGAGCGCGAGGGGCTCGACAAGATATTGACCGGCGCCGGTTTCGAATGGCGCGAGCCGGGCTGCTCGATGTGCCTCGCGATGAATGCCGACCGGCTCGAGCCGGGCGAGCGCTGCGCGTCGACGTCGAACCGCAATTTCGAAGGACGCCAGGGGCAGGGCGGCCGCACGCATCTCGTCAGCCCGGCGATGGCCGCGGCGGCGGCGATCGAAGGCCATTTCGTCGACATTCGCAAGCTGGGGTGAGCCGATGAACGCACATAAGCTGAAACGGATCGTCGCGTGGCTCGCGCTCGCGGGCTTCGCGTGGGCGGCCGCCGGCTGCAACACCGTCGCGGGCATGGGGCAGGACATCGATGCCGCCGGCCATGCGATCAAGAAGGCCGCGCAGTGACGGCATGCGGGCGCGCGGTTAGGCCGCGGCCCGCGATTCGATTTCGCCGGAACGCCGTGTTGGCGGCGGCCGGCCTCCAATCTGGTTGACCGATCATGGAAAAATTCACAGTGCATACCGGCGTCGTCGCGCCGCTCGATCGCGAGAACGTCGACACTGACGCGATCATTCCGAAGCAGTTCCTGAAGTCGATCAAGCGCACGGGCTTCGGCCCGAACGCGTTCGACGAATGGCGCTATCTCGATCACGGCGAGCCGGGCCAGGACAACTCGAAGCGTCCGCTGAACCCGGATTTCGTGCTGAACCAGGCGCGCTATCAGGGCGCGTCGATCCTGCTTGCGCGCAAGAATTTCGGTTGCGGCAGCTCGCGCGAACATGCGCCATGGGCGCTGCAGCAGTACGGTTTTCGCGCGATCGTCGCACCGAGCTTCGCCGACATTTTTTTCAACAATTGCTACAAGAACGGCCTGTTGCCGATCGTGCTGACCGAGCAGCAGGTCGATCATCTGTTCAATGAAACGTATGCGTTCAACGGCTATCAGTTGAGTGTCGATCTCGACGCGCAGGTCGTGCGCGCGCCGGATGGCCGCGAATATCCGTTCGAGATCACCGCGTTTCGCAAGTACTGCCTGCTGAACGGTTTCGACGATATCGGCCTCACGCTGCGTCATGCGAACGAGATTCGCCAGTTCGAGGCGCAGCGGCTCGCGAAGCAGCCGTGGCTCGACAACAAGCTGATCGGCTGATCAACTGAGCCGTTTCCATCGCGAAGGCGCGCACCGCGCGCCTTTTGCTCGAATCTCCACGGTCATCATCCGTTTTTATCAGGAATTCCGCATGAAGATTGCAGTGTTGCCCGGCGACGGTATTGGTCCGGAAATCGTCAACGAAGCCGTGAAGGTGCTGAACGCGCTCGACGAGAAATTCGAACTGGAAACCGCGCCCGTCGGCGGCGCGGGTTACGAGGCGAGCGGCCATCCGCTGCCGGATGCGACCCTCAAGCTCGCGAAGGAAGCGGACGCGATCCTGTTCGGCGCGGTCGGCGATTGGAAATACGATTCGCTCGAGCGCGCGCTGCGCCCCGAGCAGGCGATTCTCGGCCTGCGCAAGCATCTGGAGCTGTTCGCGAACTTTCGTCCGGCGATCTGCTATGCGCAGCTCGTCGACGCTTCGCCGCTCAAGGCCGAACTGATCGCGGGCCTCGATATCCTGATCGTGCGCGAGCTGAACGGCGACATCTATTTCGGTCAGCCGCGCGGCATCCGCCAGGCGCCGGACGGTCCGTTCGCGGGCGCGCGCGAAGGCTTCGACACAATGCGTTATTCGGAGCCCGAAGTGCGGCGCATCGCGCACGTCGCGTTTCAGGCCGCGCAAAAGCGGCAGAAGAAACTGCTGTCGGTCGACAAAGCGAACGTGCTGGAAACGTCGCAGTTCTGGCGCGACATCATGATCGACGTGTCGAAGGAATACGCGGACGTCGAACTGTCGCACATGTACGTCGACAACGCGGCGATGCAGCTTGCGAAGGCGCCGAAGCAATTCGACGTGATCGTGACCGGCAACATGTTCGGCGATATTTTGTCCGACGAGGCGTCGATGCTGACGGGCTCGATCGGCATGCTGCCGTCCGCGTCGCTCGACAAGAACAACAAGGGGCTGTACGAGCCGTCGCACGGCTCCGCGCCGGACATCGCGGGCAAGGGCGTCGCGAATCCGCTCGCGACGATCTTGTCGGCCGCGATGATGCTGCGCTACTCGCTGAATCGCGCCGAGCAGGCGGACCGGGTGGAGCGCGCGGTCGGGAAGGTGTTCGAGCAGGGCTGCCGTACCGCCGATATCGCGACGCCGGGCGCCAGCACGATTGGCACCGCGCAGATGGGCGACGCGGTTGTGGCCGCGCTCTGACGCGACGCGATTCGAATCGCGGGCTCGAATATTTCGGCAAGAGGGCATGAACGCGTGCCACAGGCGGCGCGTTCATGCCCCATGTGCGGTGCGGCATTAGCCGTTGTGTGGCCCGCCAGGTTTGTGTAGACTCGAACAATGGCGCTAATTTCCCCGATCTCCCCGGTCCTGACACTCCACGGCAAACAAGCCCGTGCGGGTGCGCGCGCCATTGCCGTTGTCGCCGGCAAAATCATCATCACGAAAACGATCACGAAAACCTGATCGTCGTCCGTCGTGCCCGCCTGTTTCCCCGCGCGGTCGCGCCGGGGGCGGAAAAGGCGGGGAAGCTCCAGCAAAGGGTGAGTCATGAACGTAGGTCTCGTAGGTTGGCGCGGCATGGTTGGCAGCGTGCTGATGCAGCGCATGCAGGAAGAAGGCGATTTCGATCTGATCGAGCCGGTGTTTTTCAGCACCAGCAACGCGGGCGGCCAAGCGCCGTCGCTCGCGAAAAACGAGACCACGCTCAAGGATGCGGCGAGCATCGACGACCTGAAAAAGTGTGACGTCGTCATCACGTGTCAGGGCGGCGACTACACGAACGACGTGTTCCCGAAGCTGCGCGCGGCCGGCTGGAACGGCTACTGGATCGACGCGGCGTCGGCGCTGCGGATGAACGACGATGCGGTCATCATTCTCGATCCGGTGAACAAGAACGTGATCAAGGATGCGCTCGTCAAGGGCACGAAGAATTTCATTGGTGGCAATTGCACGGTCAGCCTGATGCTGATGGCGTTGGGCGGCCTGTTCCGCGAGAACCTCGTCGACTGGATCACGGCGATGACGTACCAGGCCGCATCGGGCGCGGGCGCGCAGAACATGCGCGAGCTGCTCGCGCAGATGGGCACGTTGCACGGCGCGGTGACGGCGCAGCTCGGCGATTCGGCGTCGGCGATCCTCGACATCGACCGCCGCGTGCTGGCCGCGATGACGAGCGACGCAATGCCGACGAGCCAGTTCGGCGTGCCGCTCGCCGGCTCGCTGATTCCGTGGATCGACAAGGATCTCGGCAACGGAATGTCGAAGGAAGAGTGGAAGGGCGGCGCGGAAACCAACAAGATTCTCGGCAAGCCGGCGATGGGCGAGGCGGGGTCGATTCCTGTCGATGGACTGTGTGTGCGGATCGGTGCGATGCGCTGCCACTCGCAGGCGCTCACGATCAAGCTGAAGAAGGACGTGCCGCTCGACGAGATCAACGGCATCCTTGCGTCGGCGAACGATTGGGTGAAGGTCGTGCCGAACGAGCGCGAAGCGTCGATACGCGATCTGTCGCCGTCAGTCGTCACGGGCACGCTGTCGGTGCCGGTCGGCCGGCTGCGCAAGCTGGCGATGGGCGGCGAATATCTGTCGGCATTCACGGTCGGCGATCAGTTGCTTTGGGGCGCAGCGGAGCCGCTGCGCCGGATGCTGCGCATTCTGCTCGACAAGTAAAGTAGACTACGCGGTTACGACGCGTATACAACCCGAAAGCGTCGCGTTTCACGCGACGCTTTTTTATTTGCGGTTCGATTTTGTCTTATTCCAAACGCGAAACCAGGCCGCGCGCTGCCGCGGCGAGTAAGCCGATGACGCTTCAATTCCTACAGACTCCGGCGGCAATGGGCGGCGAATCTCTGTCCGTGCGGCACGCCGTTGCGATTGCCGTGCTCGCGCTGGCCAGCGTAAGCGGCGCGCATGCGCAGACCGACGCGGCGGCGAGCGCGGCCGCCCCGGCCACTGCGGCCGAGCAAGCCGCACCGCTCGCAATCACCGTGCATCCTGGGCAGTCGCTCAACGATATCGCGATTGCCGTCACGCAATCGCGTGATCCGGCGGTGTTGGCCCGTGCGGGCCGCGCGCTGTTCGATGCGAATCCGCAAGCCTTCATGAAGCGCGATCCGAGCCGGCTCAAAATCGGCGCGCAGCTCACGGTGCCGGCACTCGATGCAACAGGTGCGGCGCTCGATGCGCATGCGGCGTCCGGCGGCGCAGCGGCGAGCGGCGGTGCGCAGAGCGCGGTGGGGGCGGCTGCGTCGGCCGGTAGCGCGGGAGCTTCCTCGGCGGGAGGGCCGGCGGGCGTGTCGCATGCCGTTGTGACGGGCGCTGCCGCGGCTCATGGCGCTTATGCGGCTTCTTCGGTTTCTTCCGCACTCCCGGCAGTGGGCGCGAGCGGGGTGTCGGCGGCTGAAGCCGTGCCGCCGCACGCGCAGCCGGCCACGCCGGCCGTTGCCGCAGTTTCGTCTTCGCCCGACGCGAGCGGCCCGCATGTGTGGAACGGTTCGATTCAACCAACGCCCGCGCCGAACGGCACTTCGGCGGCCGGCGCGGACGGGGTGGTTGCGGCAAATCCGCCGCTCGCCGGTTCGGCTGCCGTGGGCGCGTCGCAGACGCGTCCATCGAGTTTGCAGCAACTGCTCGCGTTGAAGAATCGCGTGCTGATGGAACTGCAAAAGCACGGGATCGGCAAGCCGGGGGATGTGGAGCCGGCGGCGATGGCCGATGCCGACGGCGCTCGCAAGCCGGCGCGGGACACGGTTGGTCCGGCGGCAGCGTCCGCGGTCGCGAGTTCCGGTGCGGCGACGGCGACGCTGGCGTCGGCGTCGAGCGATGCATCCGCGCCGCCGACCGTTGCGCCCGCGCCCGCGGCGCCGCCGCGGGCGGCCGTGGTGCATCGACTGCCGTTCGATATTGGCGTTGCCGCGGCTGCCGGCGCTGCCGCGCTTGCGCTAATTGTCGGTCTTGCGCTGCGCCGGCGTGGCAAGCGTTTGTCGGCCGATGAGGCTGCCGGGCCGAGCGTCTTGAAGCCCGCTTCCGCGCTGGCCCCGGAATCTGCTGCCGTGCCGGATGCTGCCGGCAGCGCACGCGGAGCGGAAAAAGCCGGTAACGATTCGGTCGCGGCCCGCCGGGAGTGGGCCGTCGGGACGTCCGCCGCGCATGCGGCGTCCGAGCCGGAGGCCACAGCGG
Source organism: Burkholderia sp. TSV86 (assembly GCF_001522865.1). GTDB lineage: Bacteria > Pseudomonadota > Gammaproteobacteria > Burkholderiales > Burkholderiaceae > Burkholderia. The sequence continues at coordinate 34,033 of NZ_LOWB01000116.1, forward strand.
CGCGCGAATCGCACGATGCGCCGCCGCTCGCTGCGGCGCGCCTAGTTACGCCGGAGCCGAACGAGCAAGGCGGCGGGGCGCTCGCGCCCGACGCCCACAACGAACATTCCGGCGCGTCCCCGGACGCGGCGCAGCAGCCGGCGCATGCATGGCGACCAGTGTTTCCGCGTGATGCGATCGCAGCGCTCGATAGCCTTGATATGCCGTTGCCGCCGCGCATGTCTGCTGCGGCCGATGCGAATCATGTGTCGCAATCGAAACCCGTCGATCCGAGTCTTTCTCTGATTCATCAAAATGCAACTAACGGTCAACCCGCCGCACCTCAGCCAACTGGCACGGCCGGCCCGCATGAGTCACAGCCGCAACGAGCAGCAGGGCGGCAAGAGGCGGGGCAACCGGGGGGGGCGCAAAGGGGCGAATCGCATCGGCGCGGCCCGTCGCTGGCGTCCGATGGAGAATCTGGCGCGCAGCCGTCGCCGACGGCGCTGCGGCAGGCAGTGCCTGATGCGAACCTGCCGTCGCGGCCCGTCGAAATGCCCAACGGCGGCGAGCGGCGCGAATCCGACGCCGGATCGGCGGTCGGGCAGGCGCAGGCGGCACCTTCGGCCCCGGCTGCGCCGGTTGATACCGGTGCGCTCCCGCATCGGCTCACACCGCAATCCGGCGTGATGTCGGCCAGCACGATGGCGTCGGCTTTGCCGATTGAGCCGTCCGAACCGAGCCCCGAACCGGCCCCCGCACCGAAGCCTGAACCGCCCGCGCCGTCACCGGCTCCCGCGTCGCTCGGCGTCGCGCAGTTCGGCCCGCTGAACCTCGATTTCGACCTCGAACTGCCGGCTGGCCCAAGCGCGTCGTTGCCGGCGTTCACGCCGGAGGCGCTCGCGAAAATCGCGCGCAACAAACTCGAACTTGCGGCCGAATATGTCGAGTTGGGCGATCTGGCGGGCGCGCGCACGTTGCTGCAGGAAGTGATCGAAGCGAATCACGCCGGCACGCGCGACGAAGCGCGGGCGATGCTCGCGAAGCTGGACGAACTGTCGCGATGAGGATCGCGCTCGGTATCCAGTACGACGGCGCAGCGTTTTGCGGCTGGCAATCGCAGCCGCACGGCAAGACGGTGCAGGACACGCTCGAACGCGCGCTTGCCGAATTCGCGCAGACGGCGCTCGCCACGACGGTCGCGGGCCGCACCGATACGGGCGTGCACGGGCTCGGCCAAGTCGTCCATTTCGATACGGACCTCGATCGCGCGGATTTTTCGTGGGTGCGCGGCACGAATGCGTTTCTGCCTTCGACGGTCGCCGTGCAATGGGCCAAGCCGATGCCGGATACGTTCCACGCGCGTTTTGCCGCATTCGAGCGCACCTATTACTACGCGTTGTACGTTCACCCGGTGCGCTCGCCGATGCTCGCCGCGCGTGCGGGCTGGGTGCATGCGCCGCTCAATGTCGACGCCATGCGCGAAGCGGCGGCTTGCCTCGTCGGCGAGCACGATTTTTCGGCTTTCCGCTCGTCCGAATGCCAGGCGAAGTCGCCCGTCAAACATCTGTATCAGATCGGCATCCGGCCCGACGGCGATTTCATCCATTTCCGCTTTCGCGCGAACGCATTCCTGCATCATATGGTGCGCAACCTGATGGGCTGCCTCGTCGCGGTGGGGCGCGGCCGCTATCCGCCGTCGTGGCTGGCCGAGGTGCTCGAAAGCCGTGACCGTAATTGCGCTGCGCCGACTTTCATGCCCGATGGGCTGTACCTGGCGCAGGTCGGCTATCCTGCGGAATTCGCCGTGCCCCCCGCGCAACTCGGCAGCGTGCCGTGGAGCGGCGTGTGGGCTGATCTTGACGGACGACCATGATGAGCGACTCGGATACGAAACATGGCACACGCGCTGCGATGCACGACGCGATTGACCGCGCCGGCCCGGCACGCAGCGCGGCGGACAGCGTTGCGCAAGACGCGCGGCGACGCGCGCCGAACGGGGCGCTAAACGGCGTACTAAACGGCGCGCTAAGCGACGAAGCGCCAAACGAAGCGCCGCAGGGCGGGCCGACGCCGGATTCGACGCCGTCCGTCCGTCATTGCCCGCCCGCGCGTGCCGGCACCGGAGCGGCAGCCGCGGCCAAAGCCGAGTCCGACGCCGGCCTGACGGGTGCCGCCGGACTGTCGCGCCGCACGCGCATCAAGCTCTGCGGGCTGTCGCAGCCGGGCGACGTCGAATGGGCAGTCGAACTCGGCGCCGATGCGATCGGCTTGGTGTTCTATGAGAAGAGCCCGCGCGCGGTGACACTCGAGCAGGCGGCCGAATTGGCGAAGCGGGTGCCGCCGTTCGTGTCCGTCGTCGGATTGTTCGTCAATTCGAGCGCCGACGAGGTGGCGCGTATCGCGCAAGCCGTGCCGCTGTCGCTGCTGCAATTCCACGGCGACGAAACGCCGGCGCAATGCGCGGCGTTGGCCGCCGCAGCGCGGCTGCCGTGGCTGCGCGCGCTGCGCGTCGGCGCGTCGGCGCGTCCGGCCGATTTGGTAGAATCGGCACTTCACTATTCGGCAGCCCGCGGCCTGTTGTTCGACACGCTCGTCGAACACTATGGCGGCAGCGGCAAAGTCTTCGATTGGTCACTTATTCCAGCAGAGCTCGCGCGTCGGGCCGTTTTGAGTGGTGGGTTGAACGCGCAAAACGTCGGTGACGCGATTCATCAGGTGCGTCCGTTTGCGGTCGATGTCTCGAGCGGCATCGAAACGCCGGGCGCGAAGGGCGTGAAGGATCGCGCCCGGATGGCGGCGTTCGTGCGCGCGGTGCGCGAAGCGGACGCCAAGTGATCCCAGCTCGCGCGGCACGCCGGAAGCCGGAATCCGGCCGGTTGCCGCGCGCTGAACGAGAATGACGTCATGTACAACCTTCCTGATGACCGAGGCCATTTCGGCCCTTATGGCGGCGTGTTCGTCGCCGAAACGCTGATTCACGCGCTCGACGAGCTGCGCGCTGCCTACGAGAAGTTCAAGGGCGACCCCGAGTTCGTCGCCGAATATAACCGTGAGCTGAAGCATTTCGTCGGCCGGCCGTCGCCGGTCTATCACGCGCAGCGCTGGAGCGAGCAGCTCGGCGGCGCGCAGATCTACCTGAAACGCGAGGATCTGAACCACACCGGCGCGCACAAGGTGAACAACGTGATCGGCCAGGCGCTGCTCGCGAAACGCATGGGCAAGCCGCGCGTGATCGCGGAGACAGGCGCGGGCCAGCACGGCGTTGCGACCGCGACGATCTGCGCGCGCTTCGGGATGGAGTGCGTCGTCTATATGGGCGCCGAGGACGTGCGCCGGCAGGCGGCAAACGTATACCGGATGAAGCTGCTCGGCGCGACCGTCGTGCCGGTCGAATCCGGCTCGCGCACGTTGAAGGACGCGCTGAACGAAGCGATGCGCGACTGGGTCACGAACATCGAGAACACGTTCTACATCATCGGCACGGTCGCGGGCCCGCATCCGTATCCGATGATGGTGCGCGACTTCCAGCGCGTGATCGGCGACGAGTGCCGCGTGCAGATGCCCGAGCTGGTCGGCCGCCAGCCGGACGCGGTGATCGCGTGCATCGGCGGCGGTTCGAATGCGATGGGAATTTTCTATCCGTATATCGAGGACGAATCGGTCCGGCTGATCGGCGTCGAGGCTGCCGGCGACGGGATCGATACCGGCCGCCATTCGGCGTCGCTGCTCGCGGGCTCGCCGGGCGTGCTGCATGGCAACCGCACGTATCTGCTGCAGGACGAGAACGGCCAGATCATCGAGACGCACTCGGTGTCGGCGGGCCTCGATTATCCGGGCGTCGGCCCCGAGCACGCGTGGCTGAAGGACAGCGGCCGCGCGCAGTACGTGAGCATCACCGACGACGAGGCGCTCAAGGCGTTCCACGACTGCTGCCATATCGAAGGAATCATCCCGGCGCTCGAATCGAGCCACGCACTCGCGTATGCGACCAAGCTCGCGCCGACGCTGCCGAAGGACAAGATTCTGCTGGTGAACTTGTCCGGGCGTGGCGACAAGGACATGCACACGGTCGCCGAGCGATCGGGCATCGCGCTTTGAGCTGAATCCGAACGATGCGTGATCTGATCGAAGACCCGGCTGGCGGCGCGGTGAGCGAAGCGCAGGCGACGCTTGCCGCCATGTCCGAGCGCGTGCTGCCCGCCGGCATCGAACTTTACAACTGCGATTTCCTAACCGATGCCGCGCGGCTGCCGGACGCGTCGATCGACCTGATTGTTGCCGATCCGCCATACGGGCTCGGCAAGGACTACGGCAACGACTCCGACAAGCGCTCGGCCGACGCGCATCTTGCGTGGACCCGCGAGTGGCTGGGGCTGGCGATTCCGAAGCTCAAGCCGAGCGGGTCGCTGTACGTGTTCTGCACATGGCAGTACGCGCCGGAGATCTTCAGCTTCCTGAAGACGAAGCTCACGATGGTCAACGAGATCATTTGGGACCGGCGCGTGCCGAGCATGGGCGGCACGACGCGCCGCTTCACGTCGGTGCACGACAACATAGGTTTTTTCGCGGTATCGAAAAGCTATTATTTCGATCTCGATCCGGTCCGCATCCCATACGACGCCGAAACGAAGAAGGCGCGCTCGCGCAAGCTGTTTGAAGGTAGCAAGTGGCTCGAGCTGGGCTACAACCCGAAGGACGTCTGGTCGGTTTCGCGCCTGCACCGGCAGCATGCCGAGCGTGTCGATCATCCGACCCAAAAGCCGCTGGAAATCATCGAGCGAATGGTGCTCGCGAGCTGCCCGCCGGGCGGCCGCGTGCTCGATCCGTTCATGGGCAGCGGCACGACCGCGGTGGCCTGCGCACGGCAGCGGCGCGACTTCATCGGCTATGAGATCAACGAAAGCTATTGCGAGATCGCGCGCGCGCGCGTCGCGTCGCTTGTCGCGCCGGTAGGCGCATGAGCGGCGATGCGCCGTGCGAAACGCGCGCACGATCGCTTTGCATGTGAGCGCGGCGCGCTGGCGCGCTCGCTCCGAATCGACACAGGAACTTTTCATGTCCCGTATTCAGAACACCTTCGCCGCACTCGCCGCCCAAGGCCGCAAAGGGCTGATTCCGTTCATCACCGCGGGCGATCCCGATCCAGCGCTGACGGTCGAGCTGATGCACGCGCTGGCCGACGGCGGCGCCGACTTGATCGAGCTTGGCGTGCCGTTTTCCGATCCGATGGCCGACGGCCCCGTGATCCAGCGTTCGTCCGAGCGTGCGCTCGCGAAGGGCGTGACGCTGCGCAGCGTGCTTGCCGACGTGAAGCGCTTTCGCGAGCGCGATGCGAACACGCCCGTCGTGCTGATGGGCTATGCGAATCCGATCGAGCGGATGGGCTCGGCGGCATTCGCCGCCGCCGCGCGCGACGCAGGCGTCGATGGCGTGCTGGTCGTCGACTATCCGCCTGAGGAATCGGCCGATTTCGCCGCGTCGATGCGCGCGGCGGGCATCGATCCGATCTTCCTGCTCGCGCCTACATCGACCGACGAGCGGATCGCCGCGCTCGGCAAGGTGGCAAGCGGCTATGTCTATTACGTATCGCTCAAAGGGGTGACGGGCGCCGCAAATCTGGATGTTTCCAGCATTGCGGGTAAAATCCCGGCCATCAAGTCGCGCGTGCCGCTGCCGGTTGGGGTCGGTTTCGGAATTCGCGATGCCGAAACCGCGCGGGCGGTGGCGGGCGTCGCGGATGCCGTCGTGATCGGCAGCCGCCTCGTCCAGTTGCTCGAGCAGGCCGAGCCGGCGCGCGCCGCCGGCGAGCTGAAGGCGTTCATCGCCAGCGTGCGTGCGGCGCTCGACCGTGCGGACACGCCGGCCGCGTAGTCGCGGCGAACGGCGCGGCGTGTGCGCGGCGCCAACCGATAGCAAAAGAATCGCGGGCCCGGACGCCGTTCGTCCGGCCCGTCACCGAACAGGAAACCATACGATGAGCTGGCTCGACAAACTGTTGCCGCCGAAGATCAAGCAGACCGATCCGAAAAGCCGCAAGGGGATTCCCGAGGGCTTGTGGGTCAAATGCCCGTCGTGCGAGGCGGTGCTGTACCGCAACGATGTCGACGCGAATCAGCACGTGTGCCCGAAGTGCGATCATCACATGCGCATCGGCGCGCGCGAGCGTCTCGATTCGTTGCTCGATCCGGAAGGCCGCTACGAGATCGGCCAGGAAATCCTCCCAGTCGACACGCTGAAGTTCAAGGACAGCCGCAAGTATCCGGATCGTCTGAAGGAAGCGATGGACGACACGGGCGAGACCGACGCGCTCGTCGTGATGGGCGGCGCGATTCATACGCTGCCCGTCGTGGCTGCGTGTTTCGAGTTTTCGTTCATGGGCGGCTCGATGGGCTCGGTCGTCGGCGAGCGTTTCGTGCGCGGCGTGCAGAACGCGCTCGAGCAGCAGGTGCCGTTCATCTGCTTTGCCGCTTCGGGCGGCGCGCGGATGCAGGAAAGCCTGCTGTCGCTGATGCAGATGGCCAAGACCACCGCGATGCTGACCAAGCTCGCCGACGCGAAACTGCCTTTCATCTCGGTGCTGACCGATCCGACGATGGGGGGAGTGTCCGCCAGCTTCGCATTTCTGGGCGATGTCGTGATCGCCGAGCCGAAGGCGCTGATTGGTTTCGCCGGCCCGCGCGTGATCGAGCAGACGGTTCGCGAGAAGCTGCCGGAAGGCTTCCAGCGCGCCGAATTCCTGCTGAAATCGGGCGCGATCGACATGATCGTCGATCGCCGCAAGATGCGCGACGAGATCGCGCAGTTGCTCGCGCTGCTGCAGCGTCAGCCAGCCGACGCGCTTGCGTGACGCAAATGCCGTCGCGCATGACGCGACGGCGCTCGCGCGCCGCCCGGTTCGCGCCGGGCGGCGCGTTTGCTTTTGGCGCGTGCGCGCCGGACCGGTTCCCGGCGGCGGCGCGGTTTGGCTGCCGCTGCGCCGACACGGGCGCAGTGCGCGTTCTTCTCAACGTGGTCGCGCTCGAGCTTGTTGCCGCCGCCCGCGATGCCACTCTGATTCCCGGCTGAAACGATGAGCACTTTTCCCACCCTAGACGCGTGGCTTTCGCATCTCGAAAGCGCGCATCCCGTCGGCATCGACATGGGCCTGACCCGCATCGGCAAGGTAAAGGACGCGCTGAAACTCGCGTTCGCGTGCCCGGTGATCACGGTCGGCGGCACCAACGGCAAGGGTTCGACCTGCGCGTTTCTCGAGACGATTCTCGTGCGCGCGGGCTACAAGGTTGGCTGCCATACGTCGCCGCATCTGTTGCGCTTCAACGAGCGCGTGCGGATCGACGGCAGGATCGTCGAGGACGATGAACTGCTGCCGCACTTCAATGCGGTCGAGGCCGCGCGCGCGAGCCTGCCGGAGCCGGTGTCGCTCACATACTTCGAATTCACGACGCTGGCGATCATGCACCTGTTCGCGTCGCGCGGGCTCGACGCGGTCATCCTCGAAGTCGGGCTCGGCGGCCGTCTGGATGCGGTGAACGTGATCGACACCGATTGCGCGATCGTCACGAGCATCGATATCGACCACATCGAATATCTCGGCGGCACCCGCGAGCAAATCGCGTTCGAGAAAGCGGGCATTTTCCGGCCGGGCAAGCCCGCGATCTGCGGCGATCCGGCCGTGCCGTCCACGCTCGTCGATCATGCGCAGGCGATCGGCGCAGACCTGTGGCTCGTCGGGCGCGACTTCCGCTTCGTCACGCAGCCCGGCAGCGAGCGTCAGCAATGGTCTTACGTCGGGCGCGACAGACGCTATCCGTCGCTCGCTTACCCGGCGCTGCGCGGCGCGAACCAGCTGCTCAACGCGTCGGCTGCGCTTGCCGCGCTCGAGGCGCTGCGCGGGGTGCTGCCGGTGTCCGCGCAGGATATCCGGCTCGGGCTCGCGAACGTCGAGCTGCCGGGGCGTTTCCAGGTTTTGGCCGGCAAGCCGCTCGTGCTGCTCGACGTCGCGCACAACCCGCATGCGGCCGCTGTGCTCGCGCAAAACCTCGACAGCATGGGCTACTACCCATACACGCATGCGGTGTTCGGCGCGATGGCCGACAAGGATCTGCCGGGCATCGTCGCACGCCTGAAAGGCGTGATCGATCACTGGCACCTGACCGACCTGCCGCTGCCGCGCGCGGCAGCGGCCGACGTGCTCGAACGCGTGCTGCACGGCGCGGGCATCGACGACGGCGAGCAGCACCGCGTCAAGCGCTACGCGACGCCGGCCGAAGCGTTCGTCGGCGCGCTAAAAAGTGCATCCGACAATGATAGAATCGTGGTTTTCGGCAGCTTCTACACGGTAGCGGGTGTGATGCCCGTCGTGGACCGCCGCCATGACCCGGCTTGACGCACGGGTCGTCGTTTCGGATTCAGCCATTCATGGGAATTTTCTCGTTCGGCAAGAAGGATGATGACGCGCCGCAACGGCGCGGCTCGCGAACCGGCTCTCGGAGCGTTCGCAGTGAACGTGTCGAACGCGTCGAGCGTCGTGCGCGCCGCACCGAGCGGCCCGACACCGATGCGCTGATGCTCGATCCGACCCTCCCTGAAAAACAGCGCGCGCGCCGGCGGCTCGTCGGCGCGATCGCGCTGGTGATCGCCGCGGTGGTCGTGCTGCCTTTGGTGCTCGACTCGCACCCGAAGCCCGTGACCGACGATGTCGCGATCGATATCCCGAATCGCCCGTCGCATCAGGCGGCCGCCGCGAACGACGAAGACGCGTCCGACGCGCAGTCCGGCGTCGCGCAGGACGAGCCTGCGGCGTCCGAGACAATCGCGCCTGCGGAAGCCGCGCCGGCGCCGGCTGCCCCCGCGAAGGCGAAATCAGCGAAACCTGCCGCGAAGCAGGCCGATGCCGCCGTCAACGCGCCGGCCGCTGCGCCGAAGCCCGCCGAGCCGGCAGCGCGCGCGAGCGCGGACGCGAACGGCGAGTCCAAGCCGTCCACGCCGGCATCTGGTGCGCGCTTCGCGGTGCAGCTCGGCACATTCCGCGACGATACGGCCGCCCGTGACTGGGCGACAAAGCTCAAGGCCGCGGGCGTGCCCGCCTACGTCGAGCATCGCAAGCAGGCCGACGGCAGTACGGCTACACTGTTGCGCGCGGGGCCGTTCGCCGATCGCGCAGCCGCATCCGCCGCGATCGCCAAGGTCCGCGACGCGGGCTTGACGCAGTAACGGCCGGCAGTCACGGACGACGGGACGATGCTGACCGCTTTCGATTACGCTGTTTTGCTGGTGGTTGCGTTGTCGGCGTTGCGCGGCGCTTGGCGCGGCTTCGTCGGCGAGGTGTTCGGCTTGGTGGGCTGGATCGCCGCGTTTTTGATCGCATGCCGCTTCGTCGGCGCGGTGGTGCCGTATATTCCGGCGAACTGGCCGGGTGGCGCGTTGACACAATGGGTCGTCGCGTTTGCGCTGATCGTGATCGGGGTCGTGCTCGTGGCGAGCGTCGCGAATGCGCTGCTGTCGCGCATTGCGCAGGCGACGGGCCTGGGCGGCGTCGACCGCTCGCTCGGCATGATGTTCGGCGTCGTGCGCGGCGTGCTGCTGGTACTGCTGCTCGTTGCCGCCGGCGGGCTGACCGAATTGCCGAAACAGGATTTCTGGCGCGACGCGTTGTTGCGCCCCTACGCCGAGCAAGGCGTGCGAGAGCTGAAGCCGTTCTTGCCCGACGGGCTCGCCACGTACATCCATGTTTGATACGCGGCAAGCCGAACCGATTTTTGTATCCTTGAAGGACATGCCATGTGCGGCATCGTAGGCGTTATCTCCCAGTCTCCGGTCAACCAACTCATTTATGACAGCCTGCTGCTGTTGCAGCATCGCGGTCAGGACGCGGCGGGCATCGCTACGGCGGACGGCAGTAATTTCCATATGTACAAGGCGAACGGCATGGTGCGCGACGTGTTCCGCACGCGCAACATGCGCAGCCTGCCCGGCACGGCCGGGATCGGTCAAGTCCGTTATCCGACGGCGGGTTCCGCGTCGAGTGAGGCTGAGGCGCAGCCGTTCTACGTGAACGCGCCGTTCGGCATCGTGCTGTCGCACAACGGCAACCTGACGAACTGGGAACAGTTGAAGGACGAGATGTTCCGGATCGATCGCCGGCACATCAATACGAATTCCGATAGCGAAGTGCTGCTGAACGTGCTCGCGCACGAGCTGCAACTGTCGACGACGGGCCTCGAACTCGATCCGGATTCGTTGTTCAAGGCAGTTGCGGGCGTGCACCGCCGCGCGCACGGCTCGTATGCGATCGTCGCGCTGATTGCCGGCTACGGGCTGCTCGCGGTTCGCGATCCGTTCGGCATCCGCCCGCTTTGCATCGGCAAGCTCGAGAGCGAGCGCGGCACCGAATGGATGGTCGCGTCGGAATCGGTCGCGGTGGAAGGTATCGGCTTCGAGTTCGTCCGCGACGTGCAGCCGGGCGAGGCAGTGTTCATCGACAACGACGGCAAGTTCCATAGCCGTCAGTGCGCGGAGCGCCCGAGCCTGAACCCGTGCATGTTCGAGTACGTGTATCTCGCGCGGCCCGATTCGTGCCTCGACGGCGTGCCCGTCTACAACGTGCGGCTGCGCATGGGTGACTATCTCGCGGAGAAGATCATGCGCGAGTTGCCGAACGTGCCGATCGATGTCGTAATGCCGATCCCCGACTCGTCGCGGCCGGCCGCGATGCAGGTGGCGGCGAAGCTCGGCGTCGAGTATCGCGAGGGCTTCTTCAAGAACCGCTATGTCGGCCGCACCTTTATCATGCCGGGCCAGGCGGTACGCAAGAAATCGGTGCGCCAGAAGTTGAACGCGATGAGCATCGAGTTCAAGGACAAGCATGTGCTGATCGTCGACGATTCGATTGTGCGCGGCACCACGTCGCACGAGATCGTGCAGATGGCACGCGACGCGGGCGCGAAATCAGTGATCTTCGCGTCGGCCGCGCCGCCTGTGAAGTTTCCTAACGTCTACGGGATCGATATGCCGACGCGTGGCGAACTCGTCGCGCATGGCCGCGGCGACGACGAAGTCGCGCGGATCATCGGCGCGGATTATCTGATCTATCAGGACGTCGGCGATTTGCGCCGCGCGGTGCGCGATATCAATCCGAAGCTCGAGAGTTTCGAGGCGTCGTGCTTCGACGGCGTGTACATCACCGGCGATGTCACTCCCGAGTATCTCGATTCGATCGAGCGGGCGCGTTTGACACCGGCGTCGCAAGCCGACCGCGATTCGAGCAGCGACGGTGCGCGTTCGCAGATGAACCTGCAATTATCGGCGCAATGAGCGGCTGGCCGCGCGTACCGGAAAGGCGTGATACGATGACACTTTGCGTCGATTTGATTTCAGCTTGCGGACGCGGGGCGACCCGAAACAGCTAAAGCGAAGGCCGGCAGTATTCCGCCGGCCTGAGTCGATAAGCTGTCGTACCGCACCAAGCCCGCTGATGCCGACGCATTAGCGGGCTTTTTGTTGGGTCCGCGCATTTCGTCTTTGCCCGCCGCGCGCGGCGCGCGACGCAAATGCGCTCGAAAACGGAAAACGAAACATGCACGACTCCCTGAACTTCGATACGCTGGCCGTCCGCTCGGGTACGCTGCGCAGCGAATTCAACGAGCATTCGGAAGCGCTCTTTCTGACATCGAGCTTCTGTTACGCGAACGCCGCCGAGGCGGCCGAGCGGTTCAAACACTCCGAGGACTACTACACGTATTCGCGCTTCACGAACCCGACCGTCACGATGTTTCAGGAGCGGCTTGCGGCGCTCGAAGGCGGCGAGGCGTGCATTGCGACGGCTTCCGGAATGGCGGCGATTACGTCGGTCGTCATGGCTGCATTGCAGGCGGGCGATCACATCGTCAGCTCGCGCAGCTTGTTCGGCTCGACGCTCGGCCTGTTCGGGCAGATCTTCAGCAAGTTCGGTATCCAAACGACTTTCGTCGATCCGGCCGATCTCGGCGCGTGGCGCGCCGCCGTGCGGCCCGAGACGAAGCTGTTGTTCGTCGAGACGCCGTCGAATCCGCTTACCGAACTCGCCGACATCGAGGCGATCGGCAAGATCGCGAAGGAAGCGGGCGCGCTGTTTGTTGTCGACAACTGCTTCTGCAGCCCGGTGCTGCAACAGCCGCTGAAGCTCGGCGCCGACGTCGTGATGCACTCGGCAACCAAGTTCCTCGATGGTCAGGGCCGCGTGCTCGGCGGCGCGCTTGTCGGCTCGAAGGCGTTCATCATGGAAAAAGTGTTTCCGTTCGTGCGCACTGCGGGGCCGACGCTTTCCGCGTTCAATGCGTGGGTGTTGCTCAAGGGAATGGAGACGCTGTCGCTGCGTGTGAACAAGCAGTCGGAAAACGCACTCGACATTGCTCGATGGCTCGAAGCGCATCCTGCCGTCAAGCGCGTGTTCTATCCGGGGCTCGAGTCGCATCCGCAATATGCGCTCGCGAAACGCCAGCAGAAATCCGGCGGCTCGGTGGTGTCGTTCGAACTGAAGGGCGACACGCCCGAGCAGCAGCGCGCGAACGCTTGGCGCGTGATCGACGGCACGACGATCGTGTCGATTACCGCGAACCTGGGCGACACTCGCACGACGATCACGCATCCCGCGACGACCACGCATAGCCGGATCACGCCGCAAGCGCGCGAAGCGGCCGGCATCACCGAAGGGCTGATCCGGCTTGCAGTCGGCCTCGAGGACCCGGTGGACATCCGCGGCGATCTCGCGCGCGGGCTCGCAGGCTGACCGTTTTTTTCTGACTATTGGCGATTGCAGACGATGAACCGATACGTTCCCTCCATTCGCACCGCGCTTGCCGGATGCGTGCTGTCGCTCGCGACAGCATGGGTGTGTGCGCAAACTCCGCCTCAGTCCAACGGCAATGCATCGCCGCCGTCCGGCTATCGGCAGCCGCCGAAGGCGATCCTGGACGTGATGCGCGCGCCGCTTCCGCCCGTGCCCGTGATCAGCCCGACTACCGACCGGATGTTGCTGGTGTCGGTGCAGGAATATCCGTCGATCACGCGCGTCGCAACACCGTTCCTGCCGCTGGCGGGCGTGCGCATCGAGCCGGGCAATCGCAGTCGGCACGATACGCCAGGCGGCTATGGCATCCCGAAATGCGCGACGGCTTATTCGCTTGCTCGTATCCCCGGCGGGGACTCGCGTCCCGTCAACTTGCCGGCGAACGGCTGCGCGAGCGAGCCGTTATGGAATGCGAACGGCCGATCGTTCGCGTTCTCGAACGTGACGACGAACGCGGTTGAGCTATGGATCGGCGACGGTGAGACGGGCGCGGTGCATCAGGTTCGCGGCGTCAAACTCAACCCGATGTTCGGTGGAGACGTCTTTTGGATGCCTGATCAAAAGACGCTGCTCGTCAAGCTCGTGCCGCCGGGGCAGGGGCCCGCACCAGCGGCCGGCGATGCGCTGGCCGGCCCGAGCGTGCAGGAGTCCGACGGCCGCTCCGGCCAGAGCAGCACGTATGAAGCGCGTGACACGCTGAAGAGCGCGCGCGACGAGGCGCTGTTCGATTATTACGGCACGTCGCAACTCGCACTCGTCGATGCGCGCAGCGGCGCGGTCACGCTGCTCGGCGAACCGGCGCTTTACGACGGGCTTTCTTCGGCGCCGGATGGTCGCCACCTCCTGGTGTCGACGATTCGCCGCCCCTATTCGTACATCACGACGGCCAGCCGCTTTCCGCACGACTATACAGTCTGGGATATCGCGGATCGCGCCAAGATCGTGACACGCAGGATCGCGGCGCGCCCGCTCGCGGACCGCGTGCCGATTCGCGGCGTGCCGACCGGGCCGCGCGATTTCTCGTGGCGACCGACCGAGCCGGCAACGTTGGTCTGGGCGGAAGCGCTCGACAGCGGCGATTGGAACGTCAACGTGCCCGAGCGCGACAAGGTGATGATGCTGAAAGCGCCGTTCGATGGTGCGCCGCGTGAAGTGCTGCGGTTGCGGCAGCGTTATGCGGGCTTCGCGTGGACCGAACGGCCGGATCTCGCGCTGCTGACTGAATACGACGAGAACCGCCAATGGCAGCGCAGCTTCATCGTCGATGTCGATACGCCGAGTCCCGCGCCGCGCCTGTTGTGGGATATGTCCGTCAATGAGCGGTACGCGGACCCCGGCAATCCGGTCAGCCGCGTGTTGCCGAACGGGTTTCGCGTTGCCCGCGTCGCTGACGGCGCGATTTTCCTGCGTGGCGCGGGCGCGTCGCCGGACGGCAGCCGCCCGTTTCTCGATCGGCTCGACCTCGGCACGCTGAAAACGGAGCGTTTGTTCCGCAGCGAGAAAGCTGCATACGAGTGGTTCGTCGCATTCGCACCGCATGATCTGCATACACTGCTGACTTGGCGCCAGTCGTCGGTCGAGCCGCCGAATCTGTTTTTGCGTTCGCTGGGCGAGCGTATCGACGCGCCCGCGGGCGAGGCGATCTATGCATCGAACCGCACGCCTGTCACACATCTGAGCGATCCGACGCCGATCGTGCGGCAAATTCATAAACGTCTCGTTCGATACAAGCGTGCCGACGGACTCGAGCTCTCGTTTACGCTATACACGCCGCCCGGCTATCGGGAAGGTACGCGAGTGCCTGCGGTGCTGTCAGCCTATCCGCTCGATTATGCGGACGCCGCGACGGCCGGGCAGGTCAGCGGTTCGCAGGAAACGTTTACGCGGCTGCATGGCTATCAGCTTCTGCTGCTTGCTGGTTATGCCGTGATCGACAACGTGTCGTTCCCGATCATCGGCGATCCCAAGCGGGCCTACGACACCTATAACGAGCAGCTCGTCGCCGATGCGAAGGCGGCCGTCGACGAGGCGGTTCGGCTCGGCGTAGTCGATCCGCAGCGCATCGGTGTCACCGGCCACAGCCATGGCGCGCTGATGACCGTCAACCTGCTCGCGCATTCCGATCTGTTCCGCGCCGGCGCCGCGACCAGCGGCTCGTACAACAAAACGCTGACACCGTTTGGATTCCAAAACGAAAGGCGAACCGTGTGGCAGGCGCAGGATGTTTACCTGAAGGTGTCGCCGTTCTTTTATGCGGACAAGCTGAAAACGCCGCTGCTGATCGTGCATGGCGCGGACGACGCGAATCCTGGCACGACACCGCTGCAGGCGACGCTGCTGTACGAAGCTATTCGCGGCAACGGCGGCACGGCGCGTCTAGTGATGTTGCCGCATGAGCCGCACTGGTATACGGCGTTCGAATCGAACGAGCAGTTGGTTGCCGATATGCTGGACTGGTTCGATCGCTATGTGAAGCCGACGCCGCAGGCGGCCGGTTCGAACGCGGGCGGCGCTGTGCTGCCGCAGCGCGAGCCATCATGATATGGAATGGCGCCGGCGCATGGGAAACCGTGGGGCCGGCGCCCGATGCGCCGTCGGTCCGCAGCGGCGGCCGGCATGCCGAATCGTTTCGGTGACCGGCGCCGCGGACATATGGCTTCGGTCCCGATATTCACCGCATGGCGCGGATGAATCAAAAGCTATTCATCGCAGGCTGCTCGCTTTACACGGCGCCGTGCCTATTTGCGACGCCGCCGGACTCTCCACGAATCATCGGATATTTACCTGATTGATCGCCTGCCGCGATCAGCGCGCCCACCTAGCGGACCTGCTTGTATTGCCGCTGTTTGCTTTAGCGAGCGATAGCGTTTAGTCATTCTAATTTTTTAATAAGAACCGGCTTGCTCATTAAAATTGACGCCGGTAGCATGAGCCGATTCGAATTCGCGGTGCCCTATTTCTGGGGGAGACGGTCTCGAATTCTGAGATTCATTAAATAAACAATTAACTGACGAATCAATTGATTTTCCTGTGAGGGCAATCGAAGGAATCGGAAATAGTTTGATCGATTCGACGATCGTGCGCGCCCATTCACATTCGGTTGATGTGCAAAAAAGCAGGCCGCAAGCGCTCGGGCAATCCCGAGCCTGGCTCCGCGCCGAGCTGTGTTTGTTGGCGGATACATAGGGAAAACCACTGTGGATCGATCGAGATCGACAGATGGGCTCATGGCGTCTGGTGTGCGCAGGCTATCGTGCCGGATATGCGCGCAGGAGGCCAGCCGTCATCCGCTTTGCTCGAATCGCGAGGGGACGCGCTGATCCGGCCGTGCGCCGGAGCGCGCACGCGAAATCGTCGAACGCTTGCTAACCGAACCGAACATTTCCTCCGGGTTTCTCTATGGCGCGGTAAACGTGCCCAAAAACCGTTGCGTATCGACGGCGCATGCCACCGCGTTTGGAACTTGTGCAAAAGGGCACCGTGCGTGATTTTGGCGACTCAATGCGAATTGATGAAAGGGATGCGTAAGTCAGCGGCTGCATGCGCGATACCATTTTTTTGGCTGCATTTATGCACCTGAAATCAACATAAAAAGAATCGATAGCTGGCGAGAAAGTATGCATGGAATGAGTTGTTGCGATGCTGACGAGCGGCAAACATGAGCAACGGAGCTGACGCCGTCAGCTCTATCAAAACCATTCTTCCAAGGAGCTTCGTCGTCATGCAGGAAATCGCGGTGTTATGCAGCCTTGCTGCAGTATTTTTCGTGCTCATTGCGAGCCCAGGACCCAATTTTCTCGTCATCACCCAAATCGCTATTAATGAATCCCGCCTTCATGCGATTTGCACAGGATTGGGCGTCGCGTCCGGCAGCGTGCTATGGGCAAGCGCCGCAGCCGCCGGACTCGGTCTGGTATTTGCGCGGTGGCCTTTGACTCAACCAGTGCTGCAATTATTGGGAGGAGCCTATCTCGTGCATGTGGGGCTGAAAATATGGCGTAACGCGCATCAGCCGTTGGGGCAGAAGAAAGTCGATAAGTCTGCATATCAATCGTTGTTCAAGGCGTATCGCTTCGGCCTGGCCACCAACCTGACCAATCCGAAAGCACTGGTTTTCTACACCAGCGTATTCACCAGCCTGTTGATTCCAGGTCTCGCGCCATGGACCAAGCCGGCCGCGATCGCATTGATCGCCGTGCTGGCGTCATCGTGGTTCGTCACGCTTGCGACGCTGTTCTCGGTGAACCGCGTGCAGCACGTCTATCGCCTCGCAAAGACACGTATCGATCAGATCACCGCCGCATGCTTGGCGGTATTCGGCGTCAAGCTGATCTGGGGTCTCGTCAGCGTGCTGCCGATTCATTTGCATGCCTGACCATTTCGTCGTCGCAATCAAGGAGCGCGAACCATGACATATCAAGAAGTACCGTGTATCGACTGGCACTATCCCACCGCAATCAAGGTCGGTCCAGGCCGTATACGCGAAACCCCGCACTGGTGCCTTCAGCACGGCATCACCCGGCCGCTGCTGGTGACGGACCCGTTCATCGCGAAGCAGCCGTATACCGGCACGCTGATCGAGAGATTTCGCGTTGCCGGGATCGATGTGCAACTGTTCGATCAGATCAAGGGCAACCCTACTGGGGGCAACGTCGCAGCAGGGTTGGACGTATATCGGCGTAGTGAGCGCAACGGCGTGGTTGCGCTCGGAGGCGGATCGCCGATTGACGCCGCCAAGGCTATCGCATTGATGACGGGGCAGACGGGGCAGCTGTGGGACTACGAGGACGTCGGCAATCCCGAGGCGACGATCAACGCCGCCGGTATTGCGCCGATGATCGCGATTCCGACCACGGCGGGCACGGGCTCGGAAACGGGCCGCGCAGCGGTCATCACCGACGAGCAGGCGCGCGTGAAGCGCACCATGTTGCACTTGAAGATGATGCCACGCGTCGCGATTCTGGATGCGGAACTGACACTGGGTTTGCCGCCCGGGCTGACTGCCGCTACTGGCATGGATGCGTTGACCCACTGCCTCGAAGCGTGGTGCTCGCCGGTGTATCACCCGATGGCCGAAGGCATTGCCGCCGAAGGCATGCGGCTGATTCGATATGCACTACCTGCGGTGCTGAGCGATGGCGGCGACGTGCATGCGCGCCAGCAGATGCTGGTTGCGTCGGCGCTTGGCGCTGCATCGTTCCAGCGAGGGCTGGGCGCAGTGCATGCGTTGGCGCAGACGTTGGGCGCGTTGTATGACGCGCATCACGGTTTGCTCAATGCGGTGTTGCTGCCGTATGTGCTTCGTGCGAATGCGGCGATGCCACAGGAGCCGCTCGAGCGATTGGCCCGTTATTTGGATCTGCCTGGCACGGGGCTCGAGGCGATCCTGCAATGGGTGCTGACGCTGCGCCGCGAAGGCGGCATCCCGCACACGCTGCGCACGCTGGGCATAGATGGTTCGCAGGCCGATTTGATTTGCCGGATGGCCGTGGCCGACGGTTGTTCGAATACGAATCCGGTAGCGGTGTCGACCGACTATTACCGTCGATTGCTGGATTGCGCATTGGACGGCGTGCTCTGATCCGTCCGTGGCCGCGCCGGCGCTCCGCTCGCCGGCCGGCGGCACCGCTTTTTTCCGTCATCGTTTGGAAATCGTTCGAGGGATGTTTTGATGCCTGCGCCGGGCCGAGGCGAGGCTATCGCGATACACGGAATTCGATTGCGTAAGTGACCGCGCATCCGATTCCTGTCGCAAACGGCTTTTCGTACTGGTTACGAAAAAGCCCGGTTTCTCCTGGGCGTAAGAATCAGTGCGAATAACCCCAGTATCTAAGAAATTACGCCAGAGATTTGACGAATTTATGAGAATAAGTCATTTTAATGCGTTCAGGGCAGTAGCGGAAACGGGCAGCTTCAGTTCGGCGGCGGCTGAATTAGGCTGTACGCAATCCAATATCAGTCATGCGATATCTGAAGTCGAGAAATTCGTCGGCGAGCGCCTGTTCGTGCGCTCCCGGGCTGGTTGCGTGCTGACTGACGCGGGTGCGGAGCTAATCATCAAGACGGGCAATTTGCTCGATATCGTCAACGACATGCTTGGTAAGACGCTGTCGTCGCGGCCGGTGCGCATTTCGACGCTACGCAGCGTCGGAACCGGATTGCTCGCGCAGTTGATGTCCGATTTGAGTAAGGTGCGTGCGGACATCCGGGTGGAAATCCTCGACGACACCGAGCGAGAGGAATCCGTGCTCGATGTGCTCAACGAGCTTGGTGCCGATATCGCGATCATCACAAACATGGAGGCAGAGAAGTACATCTCGCGCGCGTTCGTCAAGGACCGATACGTCGCAGTGTTGCCACCCGATATCGCAATGCAAGGTACGCTGCGTTGGGATCAATTGCAGTCACTAAACTTCATTCAGCAGAACAACCCGCATAGCATTCAGGCGGTGGCGAGCCTGCGCAATTATGGCGTGCATTTGCGAAGCTTCTACAAGATTGCCAGTGTCGATAGCATTTTGTCGATGGTGGAGAACGGGGTGGGTTTTTCGATCGTGCCGCAACTGGCACTGCCGGAGAATCCGAAGACGTACCGGATTGCCGTGCTGCCGCAGTTGATTGAACGCGAACTGGTCGTGTTGAGTCGACCCTATTCGATGCTGAGCCACGCGGCCCGCACGGTGCTGGATTTCATTTGCGACAAGCCGACGCTGCGCAAGACGTCGGCCTATCGGCGTCAGGTGATCGAACTGGCGGCGTGAGCGCGGTGTGGTTTCGCCGCCGCAGCCGCTGCATGGGCATGCGTGCGGCTCATCGCGCGTGAGTTTGACCGAAGCGTGCGCTCAAGGCTGCTGCTGAGCGCACGCTGGATTGAACACTCGCTTGGTCGACGGCGGATTGTTTGCCAGCTTGTTCGCCGGACGACGCGGCCGGGCCACCAACTCGCCGCCGCAGTTCGGGCATTTGCCTTTCAGCACGTTGGTTGCGCAGTCCGCGCAAAACGTACACTCGAAAGAACAGATCCGCGCATCGGCATCCGGCGGCAGATCCTTGTCGCAGCATTCACATCCCGGTCTGAGTTCCAGCATCGGCTTCTCCTTTGTTATCGAGGTGTTGAAAAAACGTGCGTGCCTGGCGATCCGGGTAACGCATCGCCGGGGTCGGATGTGGCATTGAGGCGATGGGCAGCATATCAGGAATTCCCGCCCTGCACAAAACGGGTTTGCTCACGCGTAATAAGCACGCCAAATCAGGTTGTGCCTGCATATTCCCACGATTAAAACCGGCATATCAAGCATTTCCATTGATGCTTGGAAATGAGTTATTAGCGCAATCGGTTGTTAGCGCAGAGGCGCCCGCTCAGAATCGGCAGCTCATCTTCAACACAAATAGGGTGGATGAACATCATGCCGAAATTCGATCTTTATCGAAAAATCAGATGGCACGCACTGGTGCACGAATACGGGCTCGACGGCCAACGCCTGTTGCCGTGGGACGGATATTCGATGCCGTTCGGCGGCGGTTGGTGCGTTGTGCGTCCCCATACGATCAGCGAGCCGCACACGCAGATCGACCAGGAACTGTTCATCGCGATCAAGGGTAAAGGTTCCGTAGTGATCGGCGAGACGACCTATCCGTTCGAGATCGGCGACATCGTCGTGATTCCTAAGCATACAAACCATTACGTGATCAACGATTCGGACGAAGACTTTCATTTTTACGTGATCTGGTGGGACGAAGCACATGTCAAGCGCTACATGAACGAACTCAATGACGAGACGGGGTGCCTGAATGACTAAATTCGTCGTCACGATCACGCCGCCGACGCCGAACGGCGATCTCCACATCGGCCATCTCGCCGGCCCGTTCTTGGCCGCCGACGTATTCGCGAGGGCGCAGCGCCAACGCGGGCACGAGTGCGTGCTGATCTCGTATTCGGACGACTACCAGTCGTACATGCTGCGCAAGGGCCGCGAGCTGGCAACCGACCCGGTTGCGCTGGCGCGCGCCAATACCGAGAAGATCAACGCGACGTTGGCGGCTGCGGACGTACAGATCGACCATTTGCACCAGCCCTATGAGAACGCGTATTTCGCCGAAGCCGTGCGCCGCGTCTATCGGGCGGCGCAAGACAAGCAGGCGTTCGACGTCAGGGTTTCGGACGAACCCTATTGTCCGTCATGTAATGTTTGGGGATACGAAGCATTTGGGCGCGGAAATTGCAACTACTGCGGCGCGGATTCGGATGCAAGCCAATGCGAAAGTTGTGCGCAGGAGCCCGATTCGAAGCGGATGGCCAACTTTCGTTGCAAGCTCTGCGGTGGCCAGCACACGTGGCGGCCCGTTGAGCGCGTCTTTTTGCGCTTGCCGAAATTCCAGTCGCTCTTGCGCTCGACGTTTCGACAGATGCCGTTGCGCCGCCCAATGGGCGACTGGATCGCGGACACGATCGACACGAAGCTGCACGACTGGGGCGTAACGCGTCCCGAGGATGGCGGTCTCGACTTGGCAGCCGACGGCAGCCGCCGCGTTCATACGTGGTTCATGGGGCTGGCCGGATACATGGCGGCATTTCGCGAATACGCGGAAGTTCATCAGCACGACCCCGGCTTGTTCGAGCGGTACTGGCATTCGGACGACAGCCGCCTCGTGCATTTTCTCGGTTTCGACTGCGCATTCAGCCACGCGATCGTTTATCCAACGCTGCTTGCGAATATGCCGGAATTGCGGATTCGTCAGCACTTCTATCCGAACCAATTTCTGACGCTCGACGGCCTGAACTTGTCGACGAGCCGCAATCACGCGATCTGGATGCGCGATTTGGTCGCCGAATCGTGCTCGGACAGCGCGCGGCTCTACCTCGCGTCGATCTCGCCGGAGGAAGGCGAGGGTGATTTCAGCCGGCAGGGCTTTCGGGATTGGCGGCAATCCGTATTCACGGAATTTCTCGAGACGTTGCCGCTGCCGTCCGAACGCGCGACCGAGCTGTGGACGCCGAGCGCGCCACCGGACGTTGCGTTGTTGATCGCCGGATTCCGGCAGCGCTGGCTGAGTGCGACATCGTCCGAGCGGTTCTCGATGCGGCAACTCGCTCACGTCGTGCTGGATTTGATTGCCGTCGCGCGTGAGCGGCATGCGGCGCATCGTCTAGACATCGACCTGATCGTCGCGATTGCCGCGTTCGGCAAGCCGCTGATGCCGAAGTTCGCCGCGCGGGTTTTCGACGCCTATGGGGTTGGCGAGCGCGATGCGACTGCCTATCTGGTGGACGGCACGGCCGCCGAATATTCGATCTGACAGCCTGAACGAGGACCGCCAATTGCAAGCGAACGACGTCATGTTGCGCGTGGAAGCCGCTGTGCTCGGGGCCGGCATCATCGGTTCGGCGATTGCCGCCGCATTGGTCGAGCAAGGCATTCACACCGCGCTGATCGATGAAGGCAGTGCCGGTAGCCACGGCGCGAGCCGATACTCCGGCGGTATTTCGCGCATCTACGACCGCGATCCGGCTATCTCTTCGCTCGCGGCCCATGAATTCCGGTGCGCCGATTCGGTCGTCGCGCGCACGATTGCCGCGACCCGCCGCAAGACCGGCATGCTGTATCTCGGCCTGAACGAGTCCGATCCGTCGCTGCGCCGCTGTATTGCGGCGCATGCGAGCGCGGAATATCCGATGCGGCTGCTGACGCGAAGTGAGGTGTCCGCGATCTCGTCGTTTCCGCAGCCGCGTTCGGACGAGGCCGTACTGTATGAGCCGAATGCGGGAATCGGCAATGTTCGGGCAGCTGCGGGAGGGCTTGCGAACTACGTCAAGGATCACGGCGTGTTGCTTGAAAACCTCGGCGTCAGCAGCGTTCACTCGAGCAGCGACAGCGTGTGCGTGGAAACTGACGGCGCGACGCTGTTTGCCCGTGTCGCGGTGATTGCGTGCGGTGCGTCGTCGGCTTCGTTGCTAGGCGATCTGCCGTTGACCGCGCGCTCGATTCCGCTGATGCGGGTGGCTGCGTCCAAGCCGCTCGAACTGCCCGTGATCGATGCGATCGCGGACAGCTACGCAGTGCCGTTGAGCGGCGGTCTGATTCATGCCGGCTCGCGCGTCAGGGAGGGCGCGCGCCTGCCTGAGCAGCTCCAATGGCGGTTCGGCGATGCGATCAAGAAAGACGCGCTGCATCGATTGAGCGTCATGACCGGCGTGCGGGAGCGTGGCCCCGTGATCGACATCCTGCGTGGGCACGATTGCTACTCGCCTGATGGACGACCGATCGTCGGGTTCGTCGATGCCGCCGCGACGCGCTATGCGGCCACTGCGATGAACGGGATCGGCTACAAGCTTGCATCGTCGCTGTCGCAGCTGATCGCGCAGCAGATCGCGCAGCGGCTTCGCCACGGGATCTCGGCGCCCCCAGATTTGCTTGCACCGTTCGCGCCGGACCGTTTCTCGGCAATCCGCGTGATCGGCCAGGCGGAGGGCGTCTAGATGAAGCGTGTTTCGCCGACGATCGGCGTGGCCGTTCGCTACGACTTGCAGGCTGCGCCGCATGCACGCACGTTCTTTCGCACGCTGGCGCTGGCGAGAAACGAGTATCCGCGGATCGCCGCGTTGCGCTTTGTGTTTGCCGACGACCTCGGCACGCGCGAAGGGGCGTTGCGCGCGGCCGAGCATTTCGAGCGGGCCGGCGCGCGCATCGTCATCGGCCATATGTCGTCGGATGCGGCGCAGGCCGCCGTGTCGCGCTACGCGCAATCCGGAACGTTACTGCTGCTGCCGACCGCAACGGCCAGTGCGCTGACCACTAACGGTTCGCCCGTGCTGCGCCTGTGCGCGCCTGATTGCGTACTGGCGGGCCGGCTCGTCGCGCATCTTGCGTCGCACGGGTGGCGCCGGTTGCGCATTGCTTGCGAGCCGACCCGCCACGGGCAGCAACTCGCGGCCGACATCACGGATGCGGCGTCGTTGCATGGCATTGCCGTATTGAACGATGGCGACGACGCTTCGCCTGGGACGTGCTCGGTTTTCGTCGGCGGTGTGCAGGCGAGCGCCGACTATGTGCTTAAGCGGCGCGACGCGGGCTGCACGGAGCCGATCTTCCTGACCGACGACGCTGCTTCGGCGAGCTTGGCCGAGCGGATCGGAGATGCCGGGCACGTGAGCATCGTCGGTTTCGCACCTGCTTATGCGTTGGCGCGCGGCGAGGTGCTCGCGCGCAGCTACGTCCGCTGGTATGCGGAAAATCCCGGCGTCAACGCGCTGGAGACGTTTGCTGCGCTCCATATCGCCGCGCAGTTGGCGGCCGAATCGAGCATCGATCCGCAACGCATCGGCGACATGAGCTTCGATACCCCAACCGCGCGCGTCCGGTTTTCGGCGCGGCAAAACCGCGATACCGCGCATGCGATCTGGTCTCTGAAATCCGGGCGTTTGATGCTCGAACAGGTGATCGAAGCAGGCGCGTCCAATGAGTCAATATGAGGAACCTGTAATGAAGAGAGATCTACCGAGTGCATTTGATTCAGATCTGATCTGCGTGGGTTTCGGCCCTGCCGCGATCGCGCTTGCATGCGCGATCGCCGACTGGAGCGAAGCGAACGGCAGGCCGCCTTACGAGGCTGTCACGTTTCTCGAACGCGCGTCGAACACGCAGTGGCAGCCTGAACTGTTGCTGCCCGGCACCGACATCAACCATCATCCGCTGCGCGATCTCGTCACGCCGCGCGATCCGCGCAGCCGTTATTCGTTTGCGATGTATCTGAAGGAAAACGGTCGCTTGTACCGGTTCAGCCAGCTCGGGCGGCCGGCGAGCCGGTTCGAGTGGTCTGACTACGTAAGCTGGGTGGCGGGGCAACTGAGCCAATACGTGGCTTACGACGAACCGGTTCGCCAGATTCTGCCGCAGACCACCGACGGCCGCCTCACCGGCTTGCAGGTCGTGACGTCCAAGGGCGTGCGGCGCACCCGGCGGCTGGTGCTTGCGAACGGCAGCCATCCGCGCGTGCCGGAAGTCTTTTGCGCGCATCTCGGCGAGCGGGTGTTTCATACCGCCCAGTATTTGAGCGCCGTGGCCGCGCCAGCGCTTGCCGACTGCAAGCGCTGGCTGGTCGTCGGTTCGGGGCAAAGCGCGAGCGAGGCCATCGCCGATCTGCTGCGCCGTCATCCGGACGCCCTGATCGAATCGCTGCATCGGTCGAGCGGCTTCAAGATCACGCAGCTTGGCCATTTCCCGAATCTGGCGTTTTCTCCGGAGCGCGTCGACTACTTCCACGATCTCGAGCCCGAGGCGCGGCGGCGTCTGCTCGCCGAAGTGAAGGCGACCAACTACTCGGGCATCGATCCCGACGAAAGCCTGGCGCTGTATTCGCTGGTCTACGAAGACCAACTGGCGGGGCGCGAGCGCCTGAATGTGCATGTGTTTCAGGAGGCAATCGAGATCGAGCGGAATGGCGCCGCTTATCGCGTGGCGGTGCGTGATGTGTTCAACGGCAGTGTGACATGGCTGAACGTGGACGCGATCGTCATCGCGACCGGCTATGAGCAGCCGCTGATTCCACCCCTGCTCGCCGAGTTGCAGCCATGGCTTGCGATCGATGGCGACGGCGGCATCACGATCGGCCGCGACTATCGGATCGAGACGGAAAACGCCGATGTCGAAATATTTGCGAACGGTTTGTCGGAGCGTGCGCACGGTATCGGCGACGGGCAATCTTTCTCGCTGATGGCGATGCGTGCCGAACGGATTCTTGCGTCGCTGCTGGCGCCGAACGAACAGCCGCAGGAGGTGCGATCATGTTGATTGCAAGCATGGACGTGATTGCGCGCCGCTCGCGCGCATCGGTGGCCGAATTCGTCGACGACGGCGCGTTCCTGACGCTGGCGGGCCTCGTTCCCGCCAGCGTGCATCTGAAGCTCGAAGGGCTGAACTTGGCTGGCTCCATCAAGCTCAAGACAGCGCTGGGTTTGCTCGAAAGTCTGGATGAGCAGGGATTGATCAATCAGGATACCGTATTGATCGAATCGTCGTCCGGAAATCTAGGCGTTGCACTGAGCATGGTGTGTGCATCGCGCGGCTTACGTTTTACGTGCGTGGTCGATCCGAACACGTCTGCGCATAACAAGAAGATCATGGCGGCATACGGGGCGACCATCGTAATGGTCGAGCAAAAGGATGCGAATGGCGGCTACCTCGGCACGCGAATCGCCTATGTCCAGGACTGCCTCGCCCGGGACGCACGATACGTATGGCTGAATCAATATTCGAATCCCGCGAATGCGGCGATTCATCGGCGGTTGACCGCTGCGTCTATCGCGAACGCGTTTCCGGAAATCGACTATCTATTCGTCGGCGCTGGCACGACCGGCACGCTGATGGGCTGCGTCGACTATTTTCGCGCGTACCGGCCCGCCACCCGGATCGTCGCGGTCGATAGCATCGGCTCGGTGACGTTTGGCCAGCCGGCGAGCAAGCGCTATTTGCCGGGGCTGGGTTCGAGCCGGATGCCGCCGATTTTCAAGGCAGACGGAATCTTTGCGATGGAACAGATTCCCGAGGCGCACACGATTGCGATGTGTCGCCATCTCGCGCGCACGCGCGGGCTGTTGGTCGGCGCGTCGACCGGCACGGTGCTGGCCGGGCTCTTCGGCTGGCGTGAGCGCATCGCACGTGGAGCGACCGTGGTTGCAATTTCGCCGGATTTCGGCGAGCGATATCTCGACACGGTCTATGACGACGACTGGGTCCGCGAGCGATTCGGCGCGGTTCCGCTTGACGGCGATATTTCGCAGATTCCGTCTTTTCATTCATCTGTTGGCTCATTCGTAGAGGAGTTGCGTCAATGACACATGATTCACTGCCATTTCATGTCGTAACAGGCGTGAGCGTGCGCCGTATCCTGGACCGGACGTTGCGACGCGCGCTCACGTCGGTCGAGCAAGCGTACCTCGCGCATCACGACGGACAGACGATCAATCCGGACAGCTATTTTCTGCGCTTCCCGCAGCGTCCGTCGGATCGGATCATTGCATTGCCGGCCGCGATCGAAGGTTCGATCAACGTCACCGGCATCAAGTGGATCGCAAGCTATCCGTCGAATCTCGGTAAGGGCCTCGCCCGTGCATCCGCCACGTTGGTATTGAACGATCCGGCCACCGGTTATCCGTTTGCGTTTCTCGAGGCGTCGCAGATCAGCGCGGTGCGCACGGCCGCCTCGGCCGTGCTTGCAGCGAACTGGTGTACCGGGCATGCGCGCCGTGCGGGATCGGTTGCTTTCATCGGCGCAGGCGTCATTGCGAAGAACATCTTCGACATGTTCGTCGCGGACGAATGGACGTTCGACGAAGTAGTCGTCCATGATCGTGATCTTCAGTCTTCCGAATCGTTGAGCTCACATGCGGCGAAGCGTATTGCCGCCAAAGTTCGCGTCGACACGCTGTCGGCGGCGCTGGATGCCGATTTGGTCGTGTTCGCGACGAACGCTGGCACGCCATACGTCGATACGCCGGCCCGCTTGCGCGCCGGTCAGACGATCCTCAACATCTCGCTGCGCGATCTTGCGCCTTCGTTGCTAATGGAGGCCAACAACGTCGTCGACGACGTCGATCATTGCCTGAAAGCCGACACGTCGCCGCATCTCGCGGAAAAAATGTCGGGCAGCCGCGCGTTCATCAACGGAACGATCGCGCAATTGATTCGCGGCGAGATTGCGCTGGACCCGGCGCGGGCCACGGTGTTTTCACCGTTTGGTCTGGGTGTTCTCGATCTCGCGATCGGCAAGCAGGTCTATGACATCGCGGTGGCTGACAATTTGGCACTGTCCGTGCCCGGTTTCTTTCCGGAGGTCGCGAGATGGTAGGCAGTGCGGATTCGGAAACGGTGATTGGCATCGTCGGTCTGGGCCCGCGCGGGCTCGTCGTGCTCGAGCGCTTGGTCTGGGCGGCTCGACAGCGGCCGCATCGTTCGGTCAAGGCTGTCATTTTCGAGCCCGGCGTGCCTGGCGTGGGCGTGCACTCGCCGGATCAGCCCGATTACTTGATGCTCAACACGATCGCTGGGCAGTTGAGTATCTTCGCGGATTTCGGCGCAGCCGGCGGCCGGCTCGATCGCCTGGGGCCGACCTTCCATGAGTGGTGCGTTACACGCGATGTCCGGATGCGCGAGGACCGGGATGCGCACTGCACCGAGCGCAGGGCATCGGAACTCGACTACTTGCCGCGGCGGCGGCTCGGCCAATATCTTGCATGGTCGTTCGAGCATTTGCGCACGCTTGCGCCGCCGAATCTGCGGATCGTGCTGCATCGGCAGAAGGTGATCGATATCGTTGCGCTGGATGACGCAGGCGGATTGACGCTGCATGGCGCCGACGGCGAACGCTGCGACGTCACGCATGCGTTCGTCACCATCGGTCACACGGGGCGAAAGCGCAAGAGCGGCGATGCATTCATCGATGTGATTCCCGGACCTGTCGGTTGCGCTGCGACCCAGACGCTGCTGGCCGATGTCTCGGCCGGCGAGCGTATCGCGATAGCGGGCCTTGGGCTGACCAGCGCGGATTTGATTTCGGCGTTGACGGTTGGCCGTGGCGGCCGTTTTGTCCGATGTGCGGACAATGGGCTTCGCTATGTCCGCTCGGGGCGTGAGCCGCGGATGCTGGTTTATTCGCGCTCGGGGCTGCCTTTCTTCAGCCGGCCGGACACGACGCTCACGCGCGAGCGGCACAAGCCCGTTTTCCTGACTGCCGAGCGAGTGGCGATGTTGAGGCGGCGGGCAGGCTCGCTCGATTTCGTGCGAGACGTGCTGCCGATCATGAAAAATGAAATGCGAGCCGCGTTCTATTTGACGGCTGCGACACTGGCAGAGCCCGCCAGCATGGTCGCGCTGCGCGGGCAAATGGCCGGCGCGCAGGAGCAGACGTCGATCGAGCGCATCTTCGGCGCATGCGCATCGCGTTTCGGGCCGTTCGATCCAGACACGCTGCTGCGTCTGAGCGTGCCCGCGTGCGGCACGGGGCAGCGCTATCCGGAATGGTTGCTGAGTTTTTTGAAAGACGACATCGCGGAAAGCCGCAAGGGGCTCGCTGCGAGCCCCCGCAAAGCAGCGCTCGAAGTCTGGCGCGATTTGCGCGATGCATTGCGCGATCTCGCGAATTACGGCGGATTCTCGACACAATCGCACGCGTTTTTCTATGGGCCGTACAGTGCGTTGATCAACCGGATGGTCGCCGGTCCGCAGAAAGAGCGGCACGAAGACCTGGTCGCGTTGATCGACGCCGGAATCGTCGAGATTTTCCCCGGCGTGAATCCGGATGTGCGGCGCGACAAACAAACCGGCTCGTACACGATCGCAAGCCGCGACGCTGCTGTTGGCGATATACGGCCGCGTGTCGTGTCGCGGGTGCTTACTGCGCGGGTGGACAGCTCCGGCGTGCACGAGTCCGGCTCTGCACTGCTGGCCACGCTGCACGCAAAGGGGGTCGTCACGCCAGTACAGCCGGCGATGGGGCTGGACGGCGTCCAGACGGACAGCGACGGGCATCCGATCGGCATTACCGGCGCGGTCGCGCCCAACCTGTGGATTTTCGGTCCGTGCGTCGAGGGCGCTTCTTACTACAACCATTACGTGCCGTCGCCGGGTGCGCCGTCGCGCGCCGTCAGCGATGCCCATCGGGCCGTGCTTTGTTGTATCGATGGCGTCGCCGCGATGCAAACCGCCTGAACTGTCGAGGATACCGATGCTAGTTTGTTTGGATATCGAAGGAACGCTTTTGCCGGAGCTATGGGGCGAAATTGCTGAAGCCACAGGAATCGCTGCGCTGCGCATCACGACGCGGGACGAGCCCGACTATCACGCGTTGATGGCAGCGCGCATCCGCAGCCTGAACGAGCACGGCTTGTCGATCGGGCGTCTGGTGTCGATCGTGCGCGAGGTCGAGCTTCTGCCAGGCGCGCGCGAATTTCTGGACGAGGTTCGCGCACACTGGCCCACGCTGCTCGTATCCGATTCGTATCGGGACTTTCTCGGGCCGCTCGCCGCGAAGCTCGGTTGTGCACCGGCGATCTGCCATCGCTTGACGTTTGACGCGGCCGGCAGGGTCACGGGCTGGGCTGCGCGTCTGGACGATCAGAAACCGAAAGTGGTGCGGGCGATGCAGGATCTCGGTTACTCCGTATTTGCGGCCGGCGATTCGTTCAACGACATCGGAATGTTGAAGGCGGCCGACGCTGCGCGCTTCATCAACGTGCCCGAATCGATTGCGGCGGCACATCCGGAGATTGGCGTATGCCGCGACTATCACGAGCTTTTCGATGCGATGAGCATGCTGGCCCGCCGTTGCGGATTGCGCGAGTTTGGATGACCCGGCCGCTGTGCGGACGGGCGGCAGGTGGACGGCCAGCGAAAAAGGCAAATAAACAGCCATCACTCGATGACTATCAACGGAGACGATCATGTTATTGGCGAGGTTGAGAGAAGACATTGACGCAATCCGGCGGCGGGATCCGGCTGCGCGCGGCCGTTTCGAAGTATTGACGTGCTACCCAGGATTGCATGCGGTGATACTGCATCGGATGGCCCATCGGTTGTGGTGCATGCGCATCCACTGGCCGGCGCGTTTTATTGGCTATCTGGGCAGACTGCTGACCGGGATCGAGATCCATCCGGGGGCGGTGATCGGGCGCAGAGTGCTGATCGATCACGGGATGGGCGTCGTGATCGGCGAGACTGCCGTAGTTGGCGACGATTGCACGATCTACCAGGGCGCGACGCTCGGGGGAACGTCGCTGCGGCGCGGCACCAAACGCCATCCGACGTTGGGCGATGGCGTCGTGGTCGGCGCGGGCGCCAAGATTCTCGGGCCGTTTACGGTCGGCGCTGGCGCGAAGGTTGGGCCGAACGCGGTGGTGATGGAAGCCGTCGCGCCTGGCGAGCGGGTGATCGCAAGCGTGGCGCGCGCCGTCGCGCGGACGCCGTTCAATGGCGGCGTGCCGGAGGTGCGCGATGCCGCTGCCGCGGGCGAGGCCCTGGCGCGCGCGCGGGCGGCAGTCGACGGGCCGCATCATGCAGAGTTCGAATGAGGGCGCGGCAACGATGATTTCGACGCGTACTGACGGGATCGATCGGGCGCTGATCGACTATTACGCAGCGGCCAGCCGCGCGTTTGTTCCGGTGCCCAGGACGGCGGGCGCGGCCGCCGTTCGCGCGCGATTCGAGCGAGTGGCGGCCGCGTTCAGCGTGCCGCTTTCTGCTGGCGTCAGGCGCGAGCGAATCCGCATCCCGCTCGAAAGCAGAACGTTGTCGGCCAATCTCTATCGTCCTGCGGCAGGTGGACGCAACTTGCCGCTGCTCGTTTATTTTCACGGCGGCGGATGGGTGGTCGGTGATGCGTCGACGCACGAGGTTATCGCGTCGAACCTGGCGCTGGATGCGCGGTGCGGTGTCGCGAGCGTCGAATACCGGCTCGCGCCTGAGCATCCGTTTCCCGCGCCCGTCGACGATGCGCTGGACGCGCTCGGCTGGCTCGCGCGACGCGCATCGCGGCTGGGTTTTGCCGCACGGTGCATTGGCGTTGGCGGGGACAGCGCGGGCGCGCATCTGGCAATGGGGGCGGCGCGCATGGCGGCCGAGCGCGATCGGCTGGCGGTTCGCGCGCAACTGCTGCTCTATCCGGTTGCCCGTGCGCTCGCTTTTGGAGGGAGTGCCCGGATGCACGCGTATTCTCCGGGGTTGAGCGCCGACGAAATGCGTTGGTACTGGGCACAGTTTCTATCGGCGCAGGCGCCTGCGTGCGACGACGTGCGCGCGTTTCCGCTCGCGCGTGCACCGCTGGACAGGCCATGCCGCACGATCATAGTCGCCGCGCGCGTCGATCCGCTGTATGACGACGCGTGGGCGATTGCCCGGTTTATCGGCAACGCGCGCGGTCGGGTCGAACTGATCGACGCGGCCGACATGACGCATGGATTCGCCCGGCTGCAAGCGCATTCGAAATCGGCACGCGAATGGATGCGGCATTCGGGCCGACGTCTGGGCGAGGCGCTTCGCGAATAGCAGCGCGGGCGGCGGGCGTGATTTTGCGCCGGCTCGTCGCGCTCGCCGCGAATAGCTGCTGCGTTTTCGGCATCGCGCTTCGTATGTGCTTAGGCGTGACATGGCGCACGGGTTTACGCGCGATCACTTCGGTCCGGCGGCGGATGCATGTGCGCAGGCGCTCAGCGCGCTCGGTGGTCGGCGTGCTTCGGCGGTGCGCTGCGCATTTCGTCGTACATCCAGCGCAACGTCTCTTCGAGCGGCGTGATGCGCACGTCACCGATCGCCTCGTTAAGCTTGCGCCGCGAACCGACGAACTTCTTCACTTCGTTCTCGCGCATGGAACGCGGATCGACATCGACGTCGATTACATACCCGGCGATGCGCGCGAGCATCGCGAGCACTTCCTTCGGCGCATAACCGCACGCCGAGCAGACGTTGAACGTTTCGCCGGCCGGGGAGGCATCGATGAGTCTCGTATATGCGTCGACGACGTCGCGCACGTCGGAGATATCGCGGCTCGCGTGAAGATTGCCGAGCGAGATTCGACGCGCGCCGCTCGCGTAATGCGCGACGAGGTTGGGCAGCCACCACGTGTCACGTCGGTCGCGCTGACCGACGCCCGTATAGTCGAAAGGCCGCACGATCGCGATCGGCAATCGATCGAGCCACAGCTGCGCCAGATATTCCATCGATCGCTTGCTGACTGAGTAATCGTTTGCCGGTTGCGGCGGCACGGTTTCATCGAGCGCTTCACCACACAGGTTGCCGTAGACGCTTGCGCTGCTGGCAAGCAGCACCGCGTCGGGGCGTGTGCCGAGACCGGCGAGCGTTGCGAGTAGATTGCGCGTGCCGATGACGTTGACGATGTACGTATCGTATGGATTTGCGTGCGCGACGTGCGCGCGCGCCGCGAGATGAACGACCGCGTGCGGCTGCGCGTCGGCCGCGGCCACGTGCAACGAATCGAGGTCAAGCAGATCGGCTTGAATGCAGCGATATCGCTGCAGCAGCGGATCGCCGCTGACGTCCGCGCCGGGCGCGATGATTCCCCAGACTTCGTAGCCTGCCGCGTCGAGCCGTTGGGCAAGATGCCGCCCGGTGAAACCGGTAATGCCGGTAATGAGCGCGCGCCGCGCGCGGCGTTCAAAAGTTTTCATTGGCGCGGTGTGCTCCCGTTTTGTAAGGCTGCTTGCACGTTGCCGAACTTCTCCGAAACCAGTGTCCGATAGCGGTGCGTCTTCAGGCTCACGGCACGCGCTGCTTCGGGCAGGTTCAACGTACCGGCACTGATACGTTGCATACGTTGCGCGGCCGTTCCGGATTGATCGAATGAAAGATGAATGGAATGCATGCCGTAGATCATGTGGACGCGCGCACGGTACTTGCGGCCGTCTGCCGCGCTGCGCTGAGCACCAAGCGCCGCTCGAAGCCGTACCAGCTTGCGGTGGCATACATGAGCGTGGCCCCCAGTGCAAGCAATGCTGTCAGATAGCGATTCCAGTGCAGTGGCCAGAGTGCGTACAACATGCTCACGTGAACGAGATAAATCGAGTAGCTGACGCTGCCGATGTAGACGAGCACGGGATGTGTCATAACGCGCTGAACCATGCCGCGACCACGCAGCGCGATCACGACGATCGACGTGCAAAGCACGACCGAGATGCTATAGAGCGCCGCATTCGATAGCGGCGTGTGTGCCGCGCGCAAGCGTGGAAACGACAGATGCAGCCACACGAGCGCTGCCAGTGCCGCCAGCGCGAGCGCGGCGGCCGCGCCGTAATATGGCTCGAGTGCGCTCCGGTCGCGCGTGATGGCGATCGCGAGCAGTGCGCCGGCGGCAAGCAAGTCCATTCGGAACGGCGTCAAATAATAGATAGGCCAAGACGAACTGAACCATGGCGTTGCAACGGCGCGCATTGCCGGCGCGGCGACGATCAGCGCACCGGCGATCCATGCCAGCACGCGCATCGGGCAAAGCAGCACGACGAATGGCCAGAATAGGTAGAACTGCTCTTCGACCGCGAGCGACCACAGCACGTTCAGGCTGTCGTGCCCGATGCCGCCGAGCGAGAGCCCCAGGTTCGTCGAGAAAAACGCATACCACGGCCAATGGCGTATCCATTCGACACCGAACAGCAGTGACGAAACGGCCAGCAGCAATAGATACGGAGGCAAGATGCGGCGCGCGCGGCGCGCGTAGAAATAGCCGAAATACGACTGGCCGCGTGCCTTGCGTTCGAGCAGGATGCCGGTAATCAGAAAGCCGCTCAGCACGAAGAAAAGATCGACGCCGATCCACAGCGGCACTTTCAGCGCATGATGAAAAAACACCGACAGTACCGCGAATGCACGCAGGCCGTCGAGCTGGACGATGCGACCGGCCTGAACGGGCGAAGCAGCAGGCATGTTGGGCATGTTGGGCATGTTGGGCATGTTGGGCATGTTGGAATTGAGCGTGACGGTTATCGATATGTCGATAAATAAAAAATCGATCTTTAGTCAATTTTAGACAAAATAAATTGGTAAAAAACAAATCGTAATTCGATGGATTCGGATTGCCTTCGAGGCACGGCACCGTTATGGAATGGCTACGGTGCGCTGGGCGGCCCTGCACTTTCTACTTGAATGGACCGCTGGCGGCCGGTCGTTATTACGCGCAGAAAAAAAGTCGGGTGCGAAATTGTACAACGGTATTCTGTGGTGATTTATTCGTAAATATTTCCAATTTTTTATGAATTTTTTTGCTTGTAACCTGCGATTCATCGTTTGAAATCCATTTGAAACCAATTTTGCGATACGCTCGGCGCCGCAAATGCGCGCTTCGTGCGCGAGGTCCGAAAGGAGATGGCGTTTTGCGACGTTCGACGCTGATGGAAGCGGTAATACTTCCGGTTACGCGGCGCAATCCGGCATGAGCGACGCGCGGCCGGTCATGATCGGGCACGCGGCGACGCGACGCAATCATGGATAAACGCATTCTGAAGAACGTGGCAATCAATTTCTTCGGCATGGTTTTGCCGACATTCGTTTCGCTCGTCACCGTGCCTGCCTATATTCACACGCTAGGCATCGAGCGTTACGGCGTTGTGAGCCTCGTGTGGACGCTGATCGGTTATTTCGGAATCCTGGATCTCGGCATGAGCATGGCCGCGCAGAGTTACATCTCGAAGGCATTCGCGAGCGGCGACAGCGCGTTGAGCGCGCGCGTGTACTGGAGTGCGTTCTGGCTCAATCTCGGAACCGGGATGGCGGGGGGCTTGCTGCTCTATTCCGGCGCGTTTGTCTATACCGCATACTTCGCGAAGGTATCGGCCGAGTTGCGGCACGAGGTGTATCTCGCGCTGCCGTGGCTCGCGTTTGCGGTTCCGCTCGCGAACGTATCGTGGGTGTTCGCTGGGGCGATCAACGGTGCGGAGCGTTTCGGTGTCTATAACACGAACCAGACAATCGGCACGTTCCTGTTCCAGTTGCTGCCCTTGATCGCGGTATGGCTTGTCGCGCCGACGTTGCAGGCCGTGCTCGCCGCCGCGGTCGTCGCGCGCTTGATCGCGGCCGTGATGCTGGGTTCGGCGAGCATCAAGGTACTGAGTATCCGTTCGATCGAACCGCCCCGGTTCGGCATTGCAAAAGGGCTCTTCAATTTCGGCGGTTGGATGCTGATTGCGAGCGCAACAAGCATGATTGCCGATACCCTCGACCGCGTGATGCTGGGTGCGGGACTCGGTGCGAAGTACGTGACGTACTACACGGTGCCGCAAAATCTCGTCACGCGGTTGAGCATGCTGCCTAATGCGCTCGTGCGCACGCTGTTTCCGCGGTTGTCGGCGCTCGGCCGCGACGATGCCGACACGCTCGTCGAGCAGTCGCTGGAATTTTTGAATGCCGTGTTCACGCCAATCGCGATCGTCGCGATTTTCGCGCTCGATCCGTTCCTTTCTCTATGGGTTGGCCGCGATCTTGCAAATCCGTCGTCGCCCGTCGGCCGCATGCTCGTCATCAGTGTTTGGTCTGCCGGGCAGGCGAGCGTCGCGCGCATCCTGATCCAATCGCAACTCAATCCCGCACGCGCCGCTGCGGCGGGCCTCGTGCAGATGCCGTTCTTCATCGGTGCGCTATGGATCGGCATCCATCATTTCGGACTGGTTGGTGCGGCGGTTGCCGTCGCGGTGCGTGCACTCGTCGATTACGGGATGCTGCTGTCTCTGTGCGCGATCCGGATTCGTGCCATCGCGTTCGACATGAGCGCGCATCTTGCATGCCTGCTCGCGAGCCTGTATGCCGCGCATGCGCTGCCGGGATTGCCCGCTGCGATCGTCGCGTGTGCGGCGGCGCTCGCGCTGAACGCCGGCTGGTCGATCACGATGACGCCCAGCATCCGCGTGCTCGCACGCGCCGTACTCATGCGCTTGAATGTGACGAAAAGCATATGAAACGCGATCTTACCGAACATGCGGTGCGCCGCGCGGCGCGCGATGTGTGCGGCGCGCGGCTCACGCTGCCAGCGCTGCCGCGTGCGAATGCCGTCGCGCGAACGTTGCGCGTTGCGATCGTGCACGACTGGCTCGTCACCTATGCGGGCGCCGAGCGTGTGCTCGAACAGATCGTCGCGTGCTTTCCGGACGCCGATCTGTTCAGCGTCGTCGATTTTCTCGGCGATCGCACCTTCCTGCGCGGCAAGCCGGTGAAAACGTCGTTCATCCAGCAACTGCCGTTCGCCCGTACCCGGTACCGCAGCTATCTGCCGCTGATGCCGATCGCGATCGAGCAGCTCGACGTATCGTCTTACGATCTCGTGATTTCCAGCAGCCATGCGGTTGCCAAGGGGATTTTGACCGGCCCTGACCAAGTGCATGTCAGCTACGTGCACTCGCCGATTCGTTACGCGTGGGATCTGCAACATCAGTACCTCGAACAAGCTCAGTTGACCCGCGGCGTCAAATCCGCACTCGCGCGGCTGATTCTGCATTACATGCGAAACTGGGACGTGCGCACGGCGAATTCGGTTGATCGGTTCATCGCGAATTCGGCGTTTGTCGCGCGGCGGATTCGCAAGGTGTATCAGCGTGACGCGGCGGTGGTGTTTCCGCCGGTCGACGTCGACGGATTCTCGCTCTGCGCGCAAAAAGAGGATTTTTATGTCACGGCGTCGCGCATGGTGCCGTATAAGAAGATCGATCTGATCGTCGACGCATTCACGCAGATGCCCGAGCGGCGGCTCATCGTGATCGGTGACGGGCCGGACATCGCCAAGATTCGTGCGAAGGCGGCGTCAAATGTCGAGATCATGGGTTATCAGCCGTTCGAGGTACTGCACGACAGGATGCGCCGGGCGAAAGCGTTCGTATTCGCGGCCGAAGAGGATTTCGGGATTTCGGTTGTCGAGGCGCAGGCGTGCGGTACGCCCGTGATTGCGTATGGCAAGGGCGGCGCGCTCGAGACAGTGCGGGGTGTATCGCACGAGCGTCCGACCGGTGTGTTTTTCGACGAGCAGAGCGTGCGCGCGATCATGGATGCCGTGGGTGATTTCGAGCGCGCGCCGCAACGTTTCGATCCGCAGGATTGCCGGGTGAACGCGGAGCGTTTTTCCGCTGCGCACTTCCGCCGCGGGTTCGTCGCGCAGATCGATGCGCTATTGCCCGATGCGCAGGCGAGAGCGAGGCTCACGCGGCGCACCAAGCCGCCTGCCGTGTCGTTGAAATCAAGTGGGTTGAAGGCGCTCGTACTTGATCAGGCTGGCGTGCTGGGGGGCGCCGAGCTGTCGCTGCTCGAAGCGATGATGCAACTGCGCGATGCCGCCGACGTTGTGCTGTTCGGCGACGGTCCGTTTCGCGAGGCGCTGATCGAAGCGAGCGTGCGCGTCGAGGTGGTCGGTGAGCGCTTGCTCGCCGGTGTGCGCAAGCAGGGCGGCATGTCGCTGCGCACCGCAGGCAGTTTGCTGGCGCTCGTGCGCGATATCGCGCGCCGAGCGCGCGGTTTCGACGTGATCTACGCGAACACGCAGCGTGCGATGGTGGTTGGCGCGATTGCCGGGCGGCTCGCACGAAAGCCGGTCGTCTGGCATTTGCGCGACATCGTCAGCGAAGTGCATTTCGGGCCGAAGCAGCGCGCGGCGATTCGGTATTGCGCGCGGTTCGGCGTGACGCGTGTGATCGCGAACTCGGAGGCGTCCGCGCAGGCGTTTGTCGCACTGAGCGGTTTCGATCGCGACGCAGTGCAGGTCGTCTTCAACGGCATTTCGGCCGAGCCGTTCGTCAAATTGGAGCCGGTGCGCCAGGCTGCGCTGCGCGTGCGCTTCGGGCTGCCGTGCGATGCGTGGATCGTCGGGTCGTTCAGCCGGCTTGCGCACTGGAAAGGACAGCACGTTTTGCTCGAGGCCGCCCGGCTCTATCGGGACATGCACGTCGCGCTCGTCGGCGCGCCGCTGTTCGGCGAGGACGATTACGCGGCCGGGCTTAATGCGTATGTCGTCGAACACGGGCTCACGGAGCGCGTGCATTTCCTCGGCTTTCAGCGTGACATCCCGGCTTGCATGAAAGCGGTCGATGTTGTTGCGCATACGTCGATCATGCCAGAGCCGTTCGGACGGGTGATCGTCGAGGGGATGCTCGCGAAGCGGCCGGTTGTCGCCGCCCGTGCGGGCGGTGTCCTCGAGATCGTTGACGACGACGTAAACGGTTTGCTATGCGAGCCCGGCGACGCACACGCGCTTGCCGGCGCGCTCGCCGCGCTGCGAACCGACGCCGTGCTGTGCAAGCGGCTCGCCCAGAACGGCTATGAAACCGCGTTAAACCGCTTTGGCGCGCGGCGATATGTCGAACAGGTCGAGCAGGTGCTGGTCGAGACGGCGCAACGGCGCCGGCCGTTCGCGCGACAGCGTGTGAGCGGCAGCGGGCGTGAAGGGCGCGACGGATACGATGACCGGCCGCGCGTTCCGCGCTGACAGCGTGGGCCGCGGCCCGGCCGCCGAGCTTTTGGTGACGACGTAACCGTCGCTTTTCCGATGCCGATCTGCCGTTTTGCGCGTACCGGTGGCGCTCCTAGACCCGGAAATACGCTTGGGGAGCATGGTCACGCATCTCGCGTTGGCTGTCTTCCCATTTGGGGGCGACTGCCGGATTCACACCGGCATTTGCCGCCTCGCGGCGGCCGTGGCGTCCCGCTTCGGCTTTAGACTGGCCGACCAACGTATCGCCGGCCGCTCGACCGCCCGATAGAACAGATACGCGAGCGGCAAGACGGCTGCGATGGACGCAAACGACGGCCAGATCGACATCTGCAGCGCCGACTGATAGAGCACCGAGCCGATGCATACGAAAAGCGGTAAATGGATCAGATATAGCGAATAGCTGAAGTTGCCGAACCAAGACAGCACGCGCATTGGCAAGGAAGCCGAGACGGGCCGCGCCAGCGCCGCGTATAGATAGCATGCGAAACCGGCGGCCCAGAGCTGGAATGCGCCGTACTGCCCAAAATGAAACGCGATACAGCCGAGCGCGATGCCGGTGGCTGCCGCCGCATGCCAGAGCCCTGACGGCATGGCGCGGGCCATCCGTCGCTGTGCGCGTTCATCGGCAATCCACGCGCCGAGCATCCACGGCAGCCAGTACGATGTGAAGAACTGGATATCGTGACGTATGCACACCCATGCGGATACCAGGTTGACGAGCGAGACCGCGATAACGACGGGCAGGATGCCGAAACGCCGGCGTGCCGCGAACAGTAGCGGATAAACAGCGTAGAACTGCACTTCGAGCGACAACGTCCACAATGCGCCGTTGGACCCGTAGGTATAGCCGGCCACCCCTTGCAGCGCTAGCAGGTTGACGACGAACGCAGTCGGCCCAATATCGCGGATCTTGTGGCTGACGGGCTTGAATTGCAGGCTGATTGCGTCGAGCGCGAGCGTGAGCACGAGCGCGGCGAGCAGCACCGGGTAGATTCGCACGAGGCGACGGGCCCAGAAGTTCGGCGCGTCGAGCCGGTACGACGGATCGGCGGCGAATCGCAGTGCTGCGTTGCGGTGGATACAGTAGCCGCTGATCACGAAAAAGATCGGCACGCCCGCACTGCCCCACGCGAACGGAAACGTCAAATAGCCGAGCAATACGTCGGGCGCGAGCGAATGGCCGTGTGCGCGATAAAAGCTCTGCATGCCGACCCATACGACCTGCCGGCAATGAAAATATGCGACGGCGAGTGCCGCGAAGCCGCGCAGCGCGTCGATCAGATGTTCTTTCTCGGCGATGACCGGCCGTGTGTCCGGTGCCTTGCTCCACGCATCCATTCGATCCGGCTCCTTACAATGACAATGAGAAACGCGCAAAGGACGACGGCCGATCGTAATCCGCAATAAATTCGAACGGGAAATAAAAAATATGAAATCAGACGGAGGTGAATAATCTCATTGGTTTTCAGTATTGGTGCAAGCGCCGACATATAATTAATTATTTACCGATTTTTTTCTGTTAGCTTGTGGCTTCAACCGAACGGGTGCGGAGTTCGCAATGGATATTCATTGGATCGCGATCGGTGTCATATTGCTCATAATGGCCGTTTTGTCGGCTTATCGGGATGCGCTGAAGAACGAGCCGATCAATTGCCGCGGCTTGGGGCGGCACGATGCGCGTTATTCGGAGGAGTTCGAATAGTAGTGGTAAATAGAGCATCGAATCGGCAAGCTATCGAAAAGCAAGTGGCGCGGCGGCGGGATTGAGCGGCCTTGCGGCAATTAAGGTCGAGCGCATGGAGGTGAATCAGGCAATCTCATATCAAATAACAAAAAATTTAATTATTGGACGATAAATTTAGTGTGATGTTTTCCGGATATCGACCTCCGATAGCCGGGTTACCTCCAAATATTCGGGATGCGATCATGTTGAAAGTCACCAAAGCCGTGTTTCCCGTTGCCGGCCTAGGCACACGGTTTTTGCCGGCGACCAAGGCGAGTCCCAAGGAGATGTTGCCGGTAGTCGACAAACCGCTGATCCAGTATGCGGTCGAGGAGGCGATCAATGCTGGCATCACCGAAATGATCTTCGTGACGGGCCGCAGCAAGCGTGCGATTGAGGATCATTTCGATAAGTCGTTCGAAATCGAATCCGAGCTAGAGGCGCGCGGCAAGGAAAAACTTCTCGAACTCGTGCGCAGCATCAAGCCGAGCCACGTCGATTGCTTCTATGTGCGTCAGCCCTCGGCACTCGGGCTTGGCCATGCGGTGCAGTGCGCGGAAAAGCTCGTGCACGGCGAGCCGTTCGCCGTGATTCTCGCCGACGATCTGCTGCATGGCGATCAACCCGTGCTTAAGCAACTCGTCGACGTTTTCAATCACTATCACAGCACGGTGATCGGCGTCGAAACCATCGAGCGCGAAGATAGCCGTTCGTATGGCGTCGTCGAGGGACGCGAGTGGGAAGAGGACATCATCAAGCTGTCGGGCATCGTCGAGAAGCCTGCGCCGGAGCAGGCGCCGTCGAATCTCGGCGTCGTCGGACGCTACATACTGATGCCGAGCATTTTCGAGCATCTGCGCAGGACCAAGCCGGGCGCGGGCGGCGAACTGGAACTGACGGACGCGGTGCAGTCGCTGTTGACCGAAGAGCAGGTGCTCGCGTACCGCTATTACGGCACGCGCTTCGACTGCGGCAGCAAGCTCGGCTATCTGAAGGCGACCGTCGAGCTTGCGCTCCAGCATCCGGAAGTGGGCCGCGATTTCGAAGCTTATTTACGGACCTGTTTGTCGGTGGCCGCGTCGGTTGCATGACGGCGTTTTGTTCTGAATTCTGAAATGCCGCGGTGTGTGGCGATGGTTCCGTAATCCCCGGTTCTCTTGAAGCGGGGATTTTGTTCGATGCGTCATCGCAGGCAGGGGCGTCGGTGTGGGCAACGTCGCGGGATGACGCATTCGGCAGCGCGCGGCGAGTCGTTAGGGGTATCGAGAACCTGGCTTTTCGCGTCGCGCAGCGATCGCGCAATGCGGCATTTAGCGGTTCCTTGTAGCCGAGCGCGCATTTGATACTGCCTCATAGGTGGACAAGCAGTGCCGAGAGCGGCAATCACGGGATTCCGAAGGGCGGCGCGCGCTGCGACGGCGGTACGTGCAGCCTCTGGCCGGCCGCCTGTATTACGCCGGAATGCGCTGCGATCAGATGGTGGAGCATGTGGCAACCGTAGCCGACGGTGCCGTGGTGGGCGATCGGCCCGCTTCTTCGCGCAGCGTCTCGACCGGATGCAGACCTGCTCGTCAACCGGAACGCGTAGCGCCAACCTGGAGCACCGGGCTCGATCGTGCGCTGATTGCGATGCGGCTAGCCTACGATCAGAGCGCCGCTGATCGAGAAAAATACCTTGGACGCGGAGCTTGACTGCATCGACCGAGCCGGCGTGCCGCTCGATGAGCAGCGAAAACGGGTGTGACGGCGGCAGCGAGTATGCCGTCGAGATCCTTCACGTAGCGGACTTCGCGCAATCCAGGTTCCGAGCAATGCGATATCGGCGGAAAGTATAGGAATGCAAATCCCGAGCGCGATTCCCGGTCGCCGCAGGCTTGAGCGCGGTACGAAAACCTCTGTCTACACGGGTGAATGCGGGATCGTAGTCGGCGGCACGCAACAAAATCTACGGGAAACCCGCTAAATACGCACAAAAGTGCTGCACGAAGCGGCGCGGCGCTTGTAGAATCCGGCGTTGAAGCTCGCATGTTGCGCGCTTCGTGTATCCAATGACCACACCTGGTAGGAGAAACATGGCGACTTCCGCAAAAAAGGTAGCCAAGAAGGCTGCCGCACCGGCCAAGAAAGTGGCTGCCAAGAAAGCAGCGCCCGTGAAAAAAGTCGTAGCCAAGAAGGCCGTCGCGAAGGCGCCCGCCGCTCCGACGCCGATCAAGGATTCGTTCACCAAGGCATCGCTCGCCGCTCACATCGCCGAGCGCGCCGAGGTCGAGCTGAAGACCGTGAAGGCAGTGCTGGCAGCGCTCGAGAACACTATCCTCGGTTCGATCCACAAGAAGGGTGCGGGCGAGTTCACGCTGCCGGGCCTGCTGAAGATCACCGCACAAGCCGTGGCAGCGAAAAAGAAGCGCTTCGGCAAGGACCCGTTCACCGGTGAAGAGCGCTGGTTCCCGGCCAAGCCGGCGAGCGTTCGCGTCAAGGCGCGTGCGCTGAAGAAGCTGAAGGACGCAGCAGCGTAAGGACGGCGTGCGGTTTGCCGGAATCATCCTGCTTGCG
Organism: Burkholderia sp. TSV86; assembly: GCF_001522865.1. Classification (GTDB taxonomy): domain Bacteria; phylum Pseudomonadota; class Gammaproteobacteria; order Burkholderiales; family Burkholderiaceae; genus Burkholderia. The sequence goes on from NZ_LOWB01000116.1 coordinate 77,079, forward strand.
ATAAGTCCTAAAAAAACCCCGCGTGTGAAAACGCGGGGTTTTTTTGTCCGTATGCCGAATCGTTCGAAGCATGTATAAAACATGCCGTTGGCGTGCATATCGGGTTGACTGCGCGGTTTCGGCTTCGCGACGCGTGGATGCATTGTCGCGAAACCGAAGTACGTGCAGACGGCGCCTTCGTGTTTAGAACTTGTGGCGCAGGCCGACCGCGACCATTTCCTGGTTCTTCGTGCCGTTGTAGCCGTATGAGCCGATCGATGCTTGCGCCGGCTGCGAAACCAGTGTGCCGCCGGCATTGATCAGCTGTGTACCACTTGCGTGCTGGTACGCGCCTGCCAAATAGACGTCCGTGCGTTTGGACAGCGAGTAGTCGGCGCCCACCGAAACTTGATGGTACTTCGCGTCCGCGTCGCCACGTGATTTCGTGAAGATATAGCCAAGGCCGAGCATCAGCGCCGGTGTGGCCTGATAGATCACGAAGCCGCGGCCGGTGTCATAGTATTGGCTCTTGTGGAAGCCCGCTACAGAATATCCGTCGCGATCGAATTCCGAGTTCGCGTAGCCGGCGCCAAACGTGAACGGACCATACACGTATTGCGCGGCCACTTGCGCGATCGCTACGCTGCGCGCGCTCATGTAGGCGTCGTTGATGTGGCTGTCGAACAGCGCGTCCGCCGATGGCGCGGTCCACGCATTGTTCGGGCGATTCGCGGTGAGCAGGTTGTTTGCGTTGAAGTAGCCGCCTGCGATACTGAACGGACCGTTGTTGTAAGCCGCCGCCACGGAGTACGTGAGGCCCGAACCCGCGCGGCCCGCGATGCCGCCGAACGAATACATGGCTTCGAATTGGAGACCGGCATACACGGGCGACGTGTATTTGACCGCGTTGTTCACGCGCAGGCTGTTGTCGTTGTTGTCGACATCGCCCGGGGTGGCGAACAGCGAGCCGAAATAGTTGTCGGCAGTGATCGGCTGTACGAGGTCGACGAGCGGATCATATTGACGGCCGAGCGTGAGCGTACCGAGCTGGTTGCTTTGCAACCCAACGAACGCTTGACGGCCGAAGATACGGCCGCCTTGATTGAGGTGGCCAGTGGCCGAATCAAAGCCATTTTCCAACTGGAAGATCGCCTTCAAGCCGCCGCCGATGTCCTCGACACCTTTCAGGCCCCAGCGGCTGCCCTGCAGGTTGCCGCTGCCCATTGCCCAGAGATTCTTGGCCTGACCGTCGACACCATGGACGTAGGTGATCGACGTGTCGATGACGCCGTATAGCGTAACGCTGCTTTGCGCATGAGCTGCGCCGGCAGCGCTTAGGAGTGCAAGAGACAGAGTCGACAAAGTGAGCTTTTTCATTGGGTTTTTCTCCACGCGAGTCAATCGTTTTTGTTGCGATTTGCAGAATAGCGTAATGCACCCAACGTAAGGAATCATAAAAACAAAAAGTGTCTCATAAAGGTGACAGTTGCTATAAATCCCTTTTACATCAAATACATAATGAATTATTTCTATTTGATGTGGGAATTCCCGGTGCTGTTCTGCGATTGTTTCTGGAAAGGGCGGCTATTTGCAAAGCTGCGCATTTTTACCGGTTTGATGTAAAAAAAGGCGCTCGCAAACGTTTGCGGGTGAGATGCGGGCTACTTTCCCGGTGAGTACGTGGTAAGAGAAATCCGAGAAAGCAAAAATAAATAAAACAGTATGGAATTCGAAGGAATATTGCGATTCCAGGATTGCATGGCCGTCGAATTAACCGGATGAACGGTCGCGCACTGCGGTTGGGGAAGGGGTTTCTTTTGGGGCGCGAAGATGCGTGGCGTTGCGCGCTGCAGCGAATTCCGCGCCGAGCAGCAGCACGGCGGCCGAAAAGTATAGCCACATCAGCAGCACTGCGAACGAACCCGCTGCGCCGAACGCGCTTGCGGTGCCCGCGTGCGCGAGATACAGCGCGAAGAGTTTCTTGCCCGCCGAGAACAGCACGGCAGAGACGATGCCGCCCGTCATCGCATCGCGAAACGGCACGCGCGCGTCCGGCAGGAATTTCATCAGCGTGCCGAACGCAGCGGCGAGCACGGCAATGCCGACCGAGAATTGCAAGGCATTGCCGATAATGACATACGGCGAATTGCCCCAAAGCCAGTGGCCGATGAACGTGATCGCCGTATCGAGCACGAGCGAGACGATCAGCAGGAACGCGACGCCGAGCACCAGCCCGAATGAAATCAGCCGGACCCGCACGAGCCCGAGCACCGACGACGCGCGCTCGCCGTCGGCAGGCCAGATGATGCTCAGCGCCGTGTTCAGTGACGCGAACGTCGCGGATGCGCCGATCGCGAGCATCGCGAACGAGATCAATGCCGCTACGCCGCCGCGGCTGCCGCTGCGGTGAGCATTCTCGACGATCGTCTGCACGCCGGCCGCGGCTTCGTTGCCGATCAGCTCGTGCACGTGGTTGAACACTTCGCCGCGCGCGGCGTCGGCGCCGAAGAACCAGCCTGCAACGGCGATCACCATCACGAGCGTGGGTGCAAGCGAGAACGCGGCGTAAAACGCGATGCTTGCCGCCATGGCCGGGCAACGGTCGGCTGAGAAGCGTTTGAAGGCGTTCAGCACCCAGTTGACGTTATGGCGCACGAGCTTGTCCGATTGCTGAGGAATCTGAAGTTTCATCGAATATGCGTACCGGGGCGCGGGCGGCGCCGGTGTGGTTGGCTGTCCTGCGTTCGGATGCCATTCGGCACGAAAAGTTTATTCGAATTGCGCATGACGGCGTAGCAGGCGGCGGCCGGGGCGGTTCGTGCGGCCGGCGGCCGCGGAATCAGGGTGGGCCGGATCAGTCCGGCTCCGGAAGATCGAGGCGCTTGACGTTGCCTTTGTCAGGGGTTGCGCTCTCATGGAACAGATCGCCGAGATACTGGCCCAACTCGGCGGCGTCGAGAAAATCGGGGATCACGAAATGTGCGGGGCGGCGTTTGCCGTCGTTGCCGGGATAGAACGGCACCCAGCGATCTTGTACACGCTCGACCCAGATCTGCTTGCCAAACACGTCGAACTGATATTCCGTTGCCATACGGCGATCTCCGTGGGAGGGAGGGCTTTCGCCGCCGGGGCCGGCGAAGCGCGCCGGCGGCCGCGATTGCGTCGGCGCATGCGTCGGTGCGCATTGCGCTTGCTCGATTCTTCTATTCTGTCGATTGCGCGTGCGTTGCATGCGAGGCAGGACCACGTTAGCAGAATCGGCGGATTGCGGCTATTTGCACGGCGGCAATCCCGTTCGTCCGCTATCCAAAGCAACGCGATGCGGATAACGATCAGACGCTTCCATGGTTTCAGCCAGTATGGCCGCACGTTACGATCCTGTTGTCCGCGAGGACTGCGTGCCGTTTACATGAGAACGATTCCAAGTAAGCTTGCCCGCATCGCGTCGTTTGCCCTGCGGCCGTCGCCGGCCGATGCCGATCATGACCGACACTCCTGGCTTTCGCAATCCGATCCACTGTGAAATCGATCTCGACGCCGACGGCAAGCACGCGGGCTATCTGCGTTTGCCGCATTCGGTCCACCGTTCGGCATACGGATGGATCCCGTTGCCGATCGTGTCGATCCGCAACGGCAGCGGCCCGACGGTGCTCGTGCTGGCGGGCAATCACGGTGACGAGTACGAAGGGCAGATTGTTGCGTCGCGTCTTGTGACAGAAATAGATCCCCAAATGGTCGACGGGCAGCTCATCGTTTTGCCGATGGCGAATTTTCCGGCGGCGGAGGCCGGATTGCGCGTGTCGCCGCTCGACGGCGGAAATCTGAACCGCAGTTTCCCTGGCGACCCGATGGGCTCGCCGACCGCGGTAATCGCCGACTATATCGAACACACGCTGCTGCCGCGCGCACAGTATCTCGTCGATTTGCATTCGGGCGGCAGCTCGCTGCTGTATCACGGCGGCAACATGCTTGCGCTCGAACCGCGCGATGCGGCCGAACGCGCGCGCGTGCGCGCGCTGCTTGCCGCGTTTGGTTTGCCGCGCGCGTTCGTACACGCGCCTAATCCAGTGCATGCGTCGTCTGCTGCGCGCCGGCAAGGCGCAATCTCGATCCTGACCGAGCTTGGCGGCGGCGGGATGTCCGATTCCGCGCTGATTCGCGACGCGCGCCAGGGGCTGCTGCATTTTCTCGGCTTTGTCGGCACGCTACACGGCCATCTCGTGCCGGACGGCCCGCCGGCCCGGACGCGCTTCATGCGGGTGGCCGGCGCTCGGCATTATGTCTACGCATACGACAAGGGGCTTTACGAGCCGCTCGTCGAACTCGGCGAGCGGGTGCGGGCCGGTCAGCCGGCGGCGTTGATCCATTTTCCGGACACGCCGCTGCGCCAGCCGGTCACACAATGTTTCGACAGCGATGGCGAGGTGGTCTGCAAGCGCGTGCCCGCCCAGGTGCAGCGCGGCGATTGCCTGTTCCAGCTCGCTGAGGACGACGCCGCGGCATGACGCCTGCGCTGCGTCACATCATATTGTTCATTCCCGTTGACGTTGCGCCGCAGCATCGGTGATGGCGGGCATCGTCAAGCCGGTGTCGGTTTTGGCTGCTTGTTCCCTCGGCTTGCGAGCTACGCTCGATAGGCGTGCGCGACGCCGGCTGACGTCCGGGCGCCGGCCCGGCGGTGTGCGGCGCAATGCCAACGAGACATGGAGACAATGCGATGAGCAGCAACCGAGGTGTCGTGTATCAAGGGCCAGGCAGCGTCGAAGTGCAGAGCATCGACTATCCGAAAATGGTCGATCCGAGCGGTCGTGCGATTGGTCATGGCGTCATTCTGAAAGTGGTCAGCACGAATATTTGCGGCTCTGATCAGCACATGGTGCGCGGCCGCACGACCGCGCCCGTCGGCCTCGTGCTCGGCCACGAGATCACGGGCGAGGTGATCGAGGTGGGGCGCGACGTCGAGACGCTGAAGATCGGCGATCTGGTGTCGGTGCCGTTCAACGTCGCGTGCGGCCGCTGCGCGATGTGCCGCGAACAGCACACGGGCGTGTGCCTGAACGTCAATCCCGCGCGCGCGGGCGGCGCATACGGCTATGTCGACATGGGCGGCTGGATTGGCGGTCAGGCCGAATACGTGCTCGTCCCCTATGCCGATTTCAATTTGCTGAAATTTCCCGACCGCGACCAGGCAATGGCGAAGATTCGCGATCTCACGTGCCTGTCCGACATCCTGCCGACGGGCTATCACGGCGCGGTGTCTGCTGGCGTGAAGCCGGGGTCGACCGTGTACGTCGCAGGGGCCGGGCCTGTCGGGATGGCGGCTGCCGCGTCGGCGCGCCTGCTTGGCGCGGCGTGCACGATCGTCGGCGACATGAATGCCGAGCGCCTCGCGCACGCGAAGGCGATGGGCTTCGAAGTTGTCGATTTGTCGCGGGACGCGACGCTCGGCGAGCAGATCGCGCAGATTCTCGGCAGGCCGGAGATCGATTGCGCGATCGATTGCGTCGGCTTCGAGGCCCACGGTCACGGTTCGTCCGGCCACGAAGCGGAGGCGCCTGCAACAGTGCTCAACGCGCTGATGGAGATTACGCGGCCGGCTGGCGCGATCGGGATTCCGGGCCTTTACGTGACCGACGATCCGGGCGCGGTCGACACTGCCGCGAAGCACGGCAGCCTAAGTATCCGTTTCGGCCTGGGCTGGGCGAAGTCGCACACGTTCCACACCGGCCAGACGCCCGTGCTCAAATACAACCGCAATCTGATGCAGGCGATCTTGTTCGACCGGCTGCCGATCGCGCAGATCGTCAACGTAACGGTGATCCCGCTCGATCAGGCGCCCGAAGGCTACCGGAAGTTCGACGGCGGCGCGCCGCGCAAATTCGTCATCGATCCGCATGGAATGCTGAAAGCGGCTTGATTTTCATTTTCGTTGCGCGCGGGCTGCCGGTGCAATCGAGCGCGCCGGCAGCGTTCTGCCGCTTCCTCGCGGGGGAGCGGCAAGCTTCGAATGATTCGGAATCCCGAGCGGCTGCCGAGTGCAGTCTCATGCGTGAAGCAACAGCGGCGACGCGGTTGCACTACCCGGCAGCGCGGATTGAGCGAGCGGGGCAACCTGCTTGCGGCGCTCGCGCGTCGGCGCGGTGCCGAACGCATCCCGATAGCTCTTGCTGAAGTGGCAGGCGGACTGGAAGCCGCAGGCCATCGTGATATGCATGATCGACATGTCGGTCTGCAGCAGCAATTCGCGGGCGCGGCGCAGGCGCAGCGTCAAGTAATAATGCGTCGGCGTCATGCCGAGATGCTCGCGAAAGAGCCGCTGCAATTGCCGCTGCGACATATTTGCCAGCCGAGCGAGTTCCTCGCGCGACAGCGGCTCCTCGATGTTGTTTTCCATCAGCGAAATCACTTCGAACAGCGACTTGTTCGCGGAACCCAGCCGTGCGACAAGCGGCATCCGTTGCTGCGCATGCGTGTCGCGCACGTGCTCGACGATGAACTGCTCGGCGATCTGCGTGACGCGTGCAGTGCCGACGCGCGCGGCGATCAGGTTCAGCATCATATCCAGCGGTGCGACGCCGCCCGTGCAAGTGATACGGTCGCGATCGATCACGAACAATTCCTTCAGGAAGCGCGTGTCGGGAAATTCCTCTTTCAGCGCCGACAGGTTTTCCCAATGAATCGCACACGCGTAGCCGACCAGCAGGCCCGCTTTCGCAAGTGCATAAGTGCCGGTGCACAGGCTGCCGAGCGTGACGCCGGCACGAGCGAAGCGGCGTAGCGTGGCCAAGTGTTCGGGTAGCGTCGAGTGTTGCACGTCGACGCCCCCGCAGACGAATACGGCGTCCGGCTGCCCGACGCATTCGGCCGGGCCGGTATCGACCGCGAGCCCATTGCTTGCGGTGATCGTGCCGCCATTCGGACTGATGATCGACCAGCGATAAAGTGACTGACCACTCAAATAGTTTGCCATCCTGAGGACTTCGATCGCATTGGTGAACGCGATCATCGTGAAGTTCGGCAGCGGCATGAACGCGAAATGTGACATCGACGCGGTGCGGTCGGGCGACATGGGGGAACGTTCCTTATTTGAGCTCGATGCGACGCCGGGGCACTCGGCTCGCGTATTGTGGGAGCGAGCGCAACAAGCGTGCCATACGGCTAAACCCTAGATCGAAGCGGCCGGCGCGCGCATGCGCGTTGCTGCATTGCACCGTGTGCGGGAGCCGTGGCTCGACACGGGTGCAGCGGCGGCACTGTGTCAGTGCCGCGCGCAGTATGAACGTTATTTTTTAGTGTCCGGATCGGGCAGCCGGGCGCTACTTGTTCAAAACGGACGCGGATGTCGGAAAAGGAAAAGAAAGCGTCTGAATTCATCAATCGGCAAAAAATCCGAACGACAAGAATAGAGCCGTCGGCGCTTGCTTCGAAGGCACGCCGGAACGCCGCGAGACGGGCTTGGCCGCGTCTTGCGGCCATCCTCCACTCCAGTGACGGAAAGCTCGATGTCGAACGCCAACCCATTCTTTTCGCAATCGCTTGCCGAGTGCGATGCGTCCGTGCGCGGCGCAATCGCCAAGGAACTCGAAAGGCAGCAGTCCCAGGTCGAATTGATCGCTTCGGAAAACATCGTGTCGCGAGCGGTGCTCGAAGCACAAGGCTCGGTGCTGACGAACAAGTATGCGGAGGGCTACCCGGGCAAGCGCTACTACGGCGGTTGCGAATGCGTGGACGAAATCGAGGCGCTGGCAATCGAGCGCGTGAAGCGCATTTTCGGTGCGGCGCATGCGAACGTGCAACCGCACTCGGGCGCACAGGCGAACGGCGCCGTGATGCTGGCGCTCGCGAAGCCGAGCGACACGGTGCTTGGAATGTCGCTCGACGCGGGAGGACACCTGACGCACGGGGCGAAACCTGCGCTGTCCGGTAAATGGTTCAACGCGGTTCAGTACGGCGTTAATCGCGACACGATGCTAATCGATTATGACGAAATCGATGAACTCGCGCATCAGCATCGGCCGGCCCTTATTATCGCGGGCTTTTCCGCGTATCCGCGCAAGCTCGATTTTGCCCGCTTCCGGGCGATTGCCGATGCCGTTGGCGCGAAGCTGATGGTCGACATGGCGCACATCGCCGGCGTGATCGCCGCGGGCCGGCATTCGAATCCGGTTGAGCATGCGCATGTCGTCACGTCGACGACGCACAAGACGCTGCGCGGCCCGCGCGGTGGTTTCGTGCTCACCAATGACGACGAGATCGCGAAGAAGATCAATTCGGCGGTGTTCCCCGGTCTGCAGGGCGGCCCGCTGATGCACGTGATCGCCGGCAAGGCGGTGGCGTTCGGCGAGGTGCTGGCGAACAGCTTCAAGACTTATATCGATGCAGTGCTCGCGAATGCGCAAGCGCTCGGTGACGTGCTCAAGGCGGGCGGCGTCGATCTCGTGACGGGCGGCACCGACAATCATCTGCTGCTTGTCGATTTGCGGCCCAAAGGGCTGAAGGGCATGCAGGTCGAGCAGGCGCTCGAACGTGCAGGCATCACGTGCAATAAAAACGGGATTCCGTTCGATACGGAAAAACCGACGGTTACCTCCGGCGTTCGCCTGGGCACGCCGGCCGGTACGACGCGCGGTTTCGGCGTCGCGGAGTTTCGTGAGGTCGGCAGGTTGATCGTCGAGGTGCTCGATGCATTGCGCGCGAATCCCGAAGGAGACCGCGCGACTGAACAACGGGTGCGCCGGGAGATATTCGCGCTCTGCGAACGTTTTCCGATCTATTGAAAATCGACCCCCCGGCCGCTGCATTGCCGAACCGGATTACGCGCAAAAACAGACTGGAGCCTTCAACCCATGAGCACGCTGCACGAAGACAGCATCATCATCGACGGCCTGAATATCTCGAAATTCGACCGTTCGGTATTCGAAGATATGCGCAAAGGCGGCGTGACGGCCGCAAACTGCACGGTGTCGGTATGGGAGAACTTCGCGAAGACGGTCGACAACATCGCGCAGATGAAAAAGCAGATTCGCGACAACGGCGAAATGTTGACGCTCGTGCGCACGACGGATGACATCCTGCGGGCTAAGCGGAAGGGCCGTACTGGCGTGATCCTCGGCTTTCAGAATGCGCACGCATTCGAGGACAACCTCGGCTATATCGAGGCGTTTGCCGATATGGGCGTGCGCGTCGTTCAGCTCTGCTACAACACGCAAAATCTTGTCGGCACCGGCTGCTACGAGCGCGATGGCGGATTGTCCGATTTCGGCCGCGAAGTGATTACCGAGATGAATCGTGTTGGGATCATGGTCGATTTGTCACATGTGGGCGGCAATACGTCGTCGGAGGCGATCGCGTTCTCGAAGAAGCCCGTTTGCTATTCGCATTGCCTGCCGTCCGGGCTTAAGGAACACCCGCGCAACAAAAGCGATACGCAGTTGAAGGAGATCGCCGATGCCGGCGGATTCGTCGGCGTGACGATGTTCGCGCCGTTCCTGAAACGTGGGATCGAAGCGACGATCGACGACTATATCGAAGCAATCGACTATGTCGTAAATCTGGTTGGCGAGGATACGGTCGGTATTGGCACTGATTTTACACAGGGCTACAGCGTCGAATTTTTCGATTGGCTCACTCATGACAAGGGGCGTTACCGGCGACTCACGAATTTCGGGAAAATCGTGAATCCTGAAGGTATCCGCACGATCGGCGAATTTCCGAATTTGACGGCCGCGATGGAGCGTGCAGGCTGGAAGGAGACGCGCATCCGCAAGATCATGGGCGAAAACTGGGTGCGCGTGTTCAAGGAAGTTTGGGGCGCTTAGTTTCACCCGATCAAATATCCGAATTCCTGTGCATTGGAACACTTGATTCAATAAGCCGAAATTCGCCACGGCATATGGATAAGTGCCGCGCGCAAGCCGCTGCGACACACGCAATTTTCTCGGAGCCACACGATGCAACCGCAATTGCCGATCGACGTCGATCCGACTACCGGCGTCTGGACCACCGATGCGCTGCCGATGCTATACGTGCCGCGACATTTTTTCACGAACAATCACACGGCGGTTGAGGAAGCCCTTGGCCGCGACGTGTACGCGCAGATTCTCTATCGAGCCGGCTATAAGTCGGCCTATCACTGGTGCGATAAGGAAGCGAAACAGCACGGGCTCGCCGGGCTTGCGGTGTTCGAGCATTACCTGAAAAGGTTGTCTCAGCGCGGCTGGGGACTGTTTTCGATCATCGACGCTGACCCTATTCATGCGCGCGCACGCATCGAACTGCGCCACTCGTCGTTCGTACTCGCGCAGCCTGGCAAGGAAGGCAAGCTCTGCTACATGTTCGCGGGCTGGTTCGCCGGTGCAATGGACTGGGTCAACGATACGACACCGGAAAATAAGAACGCGCCGCGCTCGTGGTCGCGCGAGACGCAATGTTCGGCCGAAGGGCACGACTATTGCGTATTCGAAGTGTCGCCGCTTGCGCACTGACACGATATTCGTCAGGTCAACATCACATCTCGCTAGCATAAACGTCAGAGGTCGATCGCAATGCGTTACCCCCACTTGTTCAAACCACTGACGCTGAACCAGCTCACGCTGCGCAACCGGATCGTCAGCACCGCGCATGCCGAAGTCTATGCCGAGCCGGGCGGGTTGCCGGGCGAGCGCTATATTCGCTATTACGAGGAAAAAGCGAAAGGCGGCGTTGGCCTTGCTGTCTGTGGCGGATCAAGCCCGGTATCGATCGACAGCCCGCAAGGTTGGTGGAAATCGGTTAATTTGTCGACCGACAAAGTGATAGAGCCGCTTGCTCGCCTTGCCGAAGCGATGCATCGGCACGGCGCGAAAATCATGATTCAGGCCACCCACATGGGCCGCCGCTCGGCGTTCCATGGCGAGCATTGGCCGCATCTTATGTCGCCGTCCGGCGTGCGTGAACCTGTCCATCGCGGCAATGCGAAAGTGATCGAACCGGAGGAGATTCGCCGCATCATTGGCGATTTTGCCGCAGCCGCCAAGCGTGTGAAAGACGCCGGCATGGACGGCATTGAGATTTCCGCCGCGCACCAGCATCTGATCGATCAGTTCTGGAGCCCGCGCACGAATTTCCGGACCGACGAATGGGGCGGCAGCCTCGAGAACCGCTTGCGCTTCGGTCTGGAGGTGCTGCGTGCGGTGCGCGAAGCGGTCGGCAGCGATTTCTGCGTCGGCTTGCGGATGTGCGGCGACGAATTTCATGAGGACGGCCTCGATCACGTGCAGTTGAAGGAGATTGCGCATGCAATGTCCGACACGGGCCTCATCGATTATCTCGGCGTAATCGGCTCGGGAGCGGATACACACAATACGCTCGCGAATTGCATGCCGCCGATGGCGTTGCCGCCGGAGCCGTTCGTGCACCTCGCGGCAGGCATCAAATCGGTCGTCAAGGTGCCGGTGATGCATGCACAGAGCATTCGCGACGCGGGGCAGGCCGAGCGGCTGCTCGCGAACGGGATGGTCGACCTCGTCGGGATGACGCGTGCGCAGATCGCCGATCCGCATATGGTCATCAAGATCCGCGATGGCCGTGAGGACGAGATCAAGCAGTGCGTCGGCGCGAACTATTGTATTGACCGTCAGTACAACGGGCTCGACGTGTTGTGTGTGCAGAACGCGGCGACATCGCGCGAAGCGACGATGCCCCATGTGATCGAGAAATCGCGCGGCCCGAAGCGCAAGGTCGTCGTCGTCGGCGCGGGGCCGGCTGGACTCGAGGCGTCGCGCGTCGCGCGTGCGCGCGGTCACGATGTTGTGTTGTTCGAAAAGAATCGCGAAGTCGGCGGGCAGATCCTGCTGGCCGCCAAGGCGCCGCAACGCGAACAGATGGCTGGCATCGTCCGCTGGTTTGACCTGGAAACGAAGCGTTTGGGCGTCGATCGGCGGCTTGGTGTCGAAGCCGATATGAAAGCGATTCTGGCCGAGAAGCCGGATATCGTCGTGCTTGCGACAGGCGGCGCGAGTTTCACATCGCAGGTGAGCGCATGGGGTGTCGCCGAGGGCCTCGCGGTCAGCGCTTGGGACATTCTGTCGGGCCGCGTTGAGCCGAAGCGCAACGTGCTGGTTTACGACGGGGTCAGCACGCACGCGGGCGCGGGCGTGGCGGATTTCATCGCAAGCCGCGGCTCTCAGGTCGAGATCGTCACGCCGGACGTGAAGGTTGCTGACGATTGCGGCGGCACGACATTCCCGATCTTCTATCGCAGGCTGTATGCGCAGGGCGTGATCCATACGCCGAATTATTGGCTCGATCGCGTGTATGAGGAGGACGGCAAGAAGATCGCCGTGTTGCGCAATGAATACACGGAAGAACAGGAGGAGCGCGCGGTCGATCAAGTCGTGATCGAAAACGGTATCGCGCCGAACGATGTGCTGTACTGGCAATTGAAACCAGAATCGGTGAACCGCGGGCAGATCGACGTTCATAAGCTCTTCGCCGCACAACCTCAGCCGTGTTTGTCCGAAGCGCTGGGTAACGGCCGTTTCCTATTGTTTCGCGTCGGCGATTGCATCTCGATGCATAACATCCACGGCGCAATCTACGATGCACTGCGACTTGCTAAGGATTTCTGACCGATGAATCCGGCCATTCTGATTACCGTGCTGCTGTGGATGTCGATCATAGGGCTCGCGTTTGCCGTCGCGAAGCGGGCGGCATACTGGCGGCTTGGCCGCGCGAGCGCGCCCGGCACGTTTGGGATTACCAACCTGTTGACAATTCCGAAGCGCTATTTCGTCGATCTGCATCATGTCGTTGCCCGCGATCCATATATCGCAAAAACGCATGTCGCGACCGCTGGCGGCGCGATAGCTGCGCTCATGCTCGTGTTCATCAATTACGGGCTTGCGCTCTATTCGCCGTGGCTCGATGTAATGATCTTCATTGCAGCGCTCGTGATGTTCGTCGGCGCGGTGTACGTTTGGCGCCGGCGGCATGCGAAGGACGTGCCTGCCAGGCTGTCGCGCGGCCCCTGGAATACGCTGCCGTGGTTGCTTGGGGCATTCTCGCTCGGTCTCATGCTGTTGGTGTTCGTGCCGGCGTCGGTGATGTCGGGCGGATTCGCGTTGATCTGTGCGCTGATGACCGGTGCGGGCGCGTTCGCGATGACCGTGGGCGCGGCGCGCGGCGGCCCGATGAAGCATGCGGTTGCCGGTCTGTTGCACCTTGCGTTTCATCCGCGCCAGGAGCGCTTCGACGCGACGCGTGCTACGTATGCGGGCGGCCCGGCGATACCGCCGAACGCGCTGAAGCCCGTCGATGTCGAACATAACGAATTCGGCGTCGCGAGACCCTTGGAATTCCAATGGAATCAGCTACTAAGCTTCGATGCATGTGTGCAGTGCGGTAAATGCGAAGCCGCGTGTCCCGCGTTCGCGGCCGGCCAGCCGCTCAATCCGAAGAAGCTGATCCAAGATCTTGTCGTCGGGATGGCGGGCGGCACCGATTCGGCCTATGCGGGCAGTCCCACGCCAGGTATTCCTGTCGGCAAGCATGGCGGCGCGCCACAACGCGCGATCGTGCCCGAACTGATCGAGGCGGATACCTTGTGGTCGTGCACGACATGCCGTGCCTGCGTGCACGAGTGTCCGATGCTGATCGAGCATGTCGACGCGATCGTCGACATGCGCCGTAACCAGACGCTCGTTCACGGAGCGGTGCCTGGCAAGGGTGCGCAAGTGCTCGCGAATCTGCGTGAAACAGGCACGATGGGCGGTTATGACGTGGCAGCGCGTTACGACTGGTCGGTCGATCTCGGTGCGCGCATCGCGCAACCGGCACATCCTGTCGATGTGCTGATCGTTGCGGGCGAAGGCGCGTTCGACATGCGCTATCAGCGCACGCTGCGCGCGCTCGTAAAAGTGCTGAATCGAGCGGGCGTTGACTATGCGGTGCTTGGTGCGGCGGAAACGGATACGGGCGACGTCGCACGCCGGCTTGGCGACGAGGCGACGTTTATGCAAAGCGCGACGCGCCTGATCGATACGCTCGGCAAACTTTCGTTCACACAGATCGTGACGGCCGATCCACACGTGATGCACAGTCTTCAAAACGAATATCGGGCGCTTGGTGTGCGATATACCGTGAAGCACCATACGGAGTTCATCGCGGAACTGATCGCAGCGGGCAAAATTTCGCCGCGCGCAGCCGAAGCGCTGCGTGACAAGCGTATTACCTATCACGATCCTTGCTATCTCGGCCGTTACAACGGGCAGACCGATGCGCCGCGCAAGCTTCTGAAGACGATCGGCATCCAAATCGTCGAAATGGAGCGGCACGGCGTGCGCGGCCGCTGTTGCGGCGGCGGCGGCGGCGCGCCGCTCACCGATATTCCAGGCAAGCAGCGGATTCCCGATATTCGGATTGCCGATGCGCGGACAGCGGGCGCCGAAGTAGTCGCAGTGGGCTGCCCGAACTGCACAGCGATGCTCGAAGGCGTCGTTGGCCCACGGCCCGACGTGCTCGACATCGCGGAACTGGTCGCCGCATCGCTGGAGTAATCAATGACGCTGCTCAAAAGAATCGATCCACGCCGGCCGTTCGTCGTGACGGCTGCAGGGTTCAGGCGTATCACGCTTGGCGAGACGGGTGGCATATCGGCCGATGCCGCGCAGTGGCCGCCGCGCGCCGGGCATGTGGAATCGGCGAAGCCGTTGCGCGCAGTGCACGATGCAAAGCGTGTGTTGCTGGTCGCATGCCACAGCGAGCGTGGCACGCTCGATGATCATGCGCGCCAGGCGATCGCGGCGGCTGCACTGATTGCCGATGCGCAAACCGAGGTCGTGCTCGTTGTTTTCGGCGCATTGATCGACGACGCGAGAGCGTTTGGCGCCGATGCGCTGATCGTCTTGCCTGATTTCGACCGCCGGACGTTTGAACCCGAGCGCGAACTCGACGCATTGCGAGCGTGTGCTGCCGCGTTGTCGCCTCAGCACGTGTTCATGCCCGACGACGCGTCAGGCAGCGGCGATCTCGGCCGTCGCTATGCCGCCGCAATGAATGCGAGCGTTGCGACGCACGTTGTCGAGATCGACGCCGAGCACGTGGGCGTTTATACCGACGCAAAACGCAGTTTCTCGACGCGCTCGCTGCCCGACGTCGTACTGCTTGCACCGAACGCCGTTGAAATGAAGCTCCCGTTCTCGGGCGCGGCGCGTGCGCTTGCGATCGACTCGTCCTCAGGCTTCGGTTCGACTGCTGGCGATGCATATCGGGATTTTGGCATCGAAGCGATCGACGCGGCTCAAGTCGCGCTCGAAGAGGCGGATTTCATCGTGTCAGCCGGCAACGGCGTGACCGACATCACGGCATTCGAGCAACTGGCGACAGCCTTCGGCGCGGCGATCGGCGCAAGCCGTGTCGCGGTCGACAACGGCCACTTCGCACGTGACAAGCAGGTTGGCGCGACTGGCAAGACGGTCGAAGCGAGTGTCTACATTGCGTTCGGCATTTCGGGGGCCGTCCAACACTTGCAAGGAATCAAGGACTGCCGACATGTGATCGCGGTGAATCTTGACGGCAGCGCCCCAATCGTCAAGCGCGCGAACCTGACGATCGTCGGTGATGCTCAGTCGACGATCGCTGCATTGATCGAGGCGGTAAGCGCTGCCCGCGCGGCGCACGCGAAGACGGGCGTCGCGCAGCATTCGCATGAGCGGGAAGGAGTGATTGCATGAACACGTATCGCCGGCTTGAAACTATCGCGGTGCTGGTGTCGATCGGGCGCAATCCGGTATCGGGGGTGCCGCGCTACAGCCGCAACGACGCGGCAGCGCTCGACATCGGCCGCGCGCTCGCCGCCGAGCATGGCGCGCGGCTCGACGTGATTCATGCGGGCGATCCTGGCAATCCGGCGCTTGCCGAGTATCTTGCACTAGGTGCGGCTGAAATCGAAGTGCTCGAATGCGTGGACCGTGACGATGAGATCGCCGCGCTTGCCGCACGCGTGCGCGGTTGCGATCTCGTGCTGACCGGAACCCGTTCGGAAGGAGCGTATGACTCCGGTATGTTGCCGTATCGCTTGGCGGCATCACTGGGCTGGCAATTTGCCGGGGCGGCGGTAGACGTCGGCGTCGAAGCGGGTCGGGCGACGCTGCGCCAGTTCTTGCCGAAAGGTCTGCGAAGACGTGTCGACGCGGCATTGCCCGCTGTCGTCGCTGTGCATCCGCTCGCGACCGCCGCGCCGCGCTACGCATATGCACGATTGCGGGCGGGCGCGGTGCGCGCGGCGCACGTTACGGTGGACGCATCGGCCGATGCCGCACCGTGGACGAAGCACGCCGCGACTCGTCAGCCGGTGAAGCTCGCGGCGGAGGATAAGCGTTCGGGCCATGCACGGATGCTGAGCGCGACGACCACCGAGAGCCGTGGCGGAAACGTCGTAATTGAAGGGAGTTCGGTCGAAAAAGCACAAGTGATTCTCGCGTATTTGCGCGAGCATCGGCTTATCGACTATTGAATCGACGATGCCTGTCGGCAAAAACCAAGGAATCCGGAGCAAAAGATGACAGTATCGGCAGACATCCGCGCGCTGGTGGCGCGGCGCAAAGCAGGCTATAGCTTGGAGGCTCCGTTTTATCTAAGCGACGAGGTTTTCACACTCGATATCGACGCGATATTTCGCAGGCACTGGATCCAGGTGGCAGTCGAACCGGATGTGCCTGAGCCGGGCGATTACGTAACGGTCGAGATTGGGTCAGATTCGATTTTGATCGTGCGCGACGACGATATGGAGATCCGCGCATTTCACAATGTCTGCCGGCACCGTGGCGCGCGATTGTGCAACGAGGGGAAGGGATCGGTCGGCAATATCGTTTGCCCATACCATAGCTGGACCTACAATTTGACCGGCAAACTCATGTTCGCCGAGCACATGGGCGAGCAATTCGATCGTTGCAAACACAGCCTCAAGCCTGTGCATTTGCAAAATCTAGCGGGGCTGTTGTTCGTTTGTCTCGCCGATGAACCGCCTGCCGATTTCGCCAGGATGCGTGCGGCGATGGAGCCGTACATGCTGCCGCATGATTTGCCGAACGCGAAAATTGCGGCACAGGTCGACATCGTCGAGAAAGGAAACTGGAAACTGACGATGGAGAACAATCGCGAATGCTATCACTGCATCGCGAACCATCCGGAACTGGTCGTTTCGCTGTACGAATATGGATTCGGCTATCAGCCGTCGCCGACCAATGCGCAAGGCATGGCCGAGTTCGAACGTGTCTGCGTCGAGCGCGCCGCGCAGTGGGATGCGCTGAATCTGCCGTCCGTTGAAATCGAGCGCTTGACCGACGTGACCGGTTTTCGCACGCAGCGCTTGCCGCTCGATCGCAGTGGTGAATCCCAAACGCTTGATGCAAAGATCGCGTCGAAGAAACTGCTTGGCGAGTTCCGCCGCGCGGATCTCGGCGGCCTGTCTTTCTGGACGCAGCCCAACTCATGGCATCACTTCATGAGTGACCATATCGTGACTTTTTCGGTTATTCCGTTGTCGCCGGGTGAAACGCTCGTGCGGACAAAATGGCTCGTACACAAGGATGCGCGGGAGGGTGTCGATTACGACCTGAAAAATCTGACTGCCGTCTGGAACGCGACGAACGATCAGGATCGTGCGCTCGTTGAGTTTTCCCAACGAGGCGCGTCGAGCAGCGCCTATGAGCCGGGGCCATATTCCCCGTATACCGAAGGGTATGTCGAGAAATTCTCAGAATGGTATATCGACCGGCTGGCCGCCTATATTGGCGTATAGCGCGGCGACGGAGTGCAACATGATGCGAGATACCGAGAATTTCGAGCCCATCGACAGCCGTGTGACACGTCCGGCATTCTGGAGGGAATTGCCGGAACGCTGGTCGAGCGATGTCGAGGAATCGCTCGTCTGCTGCCAGGTGCGGCAGGAAACGCACGATGTAAAAAGTTTCTTCTTTCGTTCGCCTCAGGGGCGGGCATTTTCGTTCGAGCCGGGGCAGTTCGTCACGCTGGAACTGGACATTGACGGCGAGACGCTTAACCGCTGCTATACGATCTCATCGTCGCCGGCACGGCCGCATACGATTTCGATCACGGTGAAACGTGTGCCCGGTGGAAGGGTGTCGAACTGGCTGCACGACAATCTGCAGCCCGGCGCGCCGGTCCGTGTGCTCGGGCCTGCGGGCGTATTCAGTTGTGCTCGGCATCCCGCGCGCAAGTATCTGTTTTTGTCCGCGGGCTCAGGCATCACACCGCTGATGTCGATGAGCCGAGCGCATCACGACCTTGCCGAAGATCGCGACATCGTGTTCGTGCACAGCGCACGCACGCCGGACGACATCATCTTTGCGCACGAACTCGATCTGATTGCCGCATCTCAGGCGAATTTCCGCACGGCATTCGTTTGCGAGCGGCTTGGCTCGCGTACTAACTGGCACGGCGTAACCGGTTATTTGTCCCTGCCGCTATTGAAGCTGATCGCTCCGGATTTTCTCGATCGAGAAATCTTCACTTGCGGGCCAGCGCCGTATATGAAGGCTGTTCGGGATCTACTGGGCGAAGCGGGATTTGATCGAAGCCGTTATCACGAGGAGAGTTTTTCATTCGAAGCGCTTATCGAAGAGGACGCACCGACGAGCGGCGGCAACGTGCAAGGTGAGCCGTGCAGTGCTGAGCCGGGTAGCGCCGGCGGTACCCAAGCCCGGCAGTATGCGGTCAGTTTCGCGAAAATCGGGCGCGAGATCATCTGCAATCCGGATCAAAACGTGCTAGATGCCGCACGGCTGGCAGGCGTGCGTTTAGCAGCATCGTGTACCCAGGGAATGTGCGGTACCTGCAAGGTGAAGCTGGTCTCGGGACAGGTAGACATGAAGCACAACGGCGGCATCCGCCAGAGGGAAATCGATCAAGGCATGGTGCTGCTATGTTGCAGCAAGCCACTGTCCGATCTAGTCGTTGATAAATAGGCTCGCCGCGTCGTGGCTTGGCAAATGCATGTCGTAAAGACGGAGTATCGGGGATTTCTGATCGACGAATCTAAAGAAGTCATTCACGTCTTGAAAACATTTGGGGGATCGAGCATGAAGCGCTTTGCAAAATGGGTGAGCAGCGGTGTGCTATCGATACTTTTGTTTGCGGTTTCGTCGACGTTTGCCGATACGAAGCCGACGTTGAAAATTGGTTATGTCGAAGGCTGGGACGATAGCGTTGCGACTTCCAATGTCGCCGCACGGATCATCGAGACGCGGCTGGGCTACCCAGTCCAACTTGTTCCTGTTGCAGCCGGCGTGATGTGGCAAGGCGTTGCGCGCGGCGATCTCGATGCGACGTTGTCTGCATGGTTGCCCACCACGCAGGGCGCGTATTGGGATCAGTTCAAGGCTAAGGTCGTCAATCTCGGAGTGAATTTTCCGGATGCGCGGCTCGGCCTGGTTGTGCCTGCCTACGTGAATGCGAAGACGATCGAGGATTTGAATGCTGATAAAACCGAATTCGGCGCCCGCATTGTCGGTATCGATGCGGGCGCGGGTCTGATGCGCAAGACCGGCGATGTGCTCAAAGTATACCGCCTCGACTACACGCTGATGCCGAGTTCGGGTAGTGCGATGACTGCAGAGCTAGCGCGCGCGATTCACGCGAACAAACCGATCGTCGTGACGGGATGGGCGCCTCACTGGATGTTCGCAAAGTGGAATCTGCGCTTTCTAGAGGATCCCAAAAGGGTTTACGGCGCGGCCGAGCATGTCGATAGCGTCGCGAACCCTGGCCTTGAAGCGAAGGCTAAGCCGGTTGTCGCGTTCCTGAAGAAATTTCAGTGGAAGCCTGGCGAGATCGACAACGTGATGCTCGCGATTCAGAACGGTACGAAGCCTGCCGCCGCAGCCGATGCATGGATCGCGGCACATCGCGATCGGGTTGCCGAATGGCTCGGCTCAATGCCGTGACGAGCCCCGTGCGAGCCTATTGGGGCAGGAATTGGGAGGGCAAATAAAATATACAGTTATCCGAATTAATTAACAAAAAATTGAACTTTTAAGCCGGAAAATTAGCATTTTTTTAGTTTTGTTCAAAATTGTTGGTAGAATGTAATCTTGTTCGGGCTCCTCACGGGAGGGCTTTTAATGAGTCAAGCAGGACTGCGCACGCGCAGCACCAGCGATATCGAATCAACGATCTCACATGAAGAAGAAGGCCGCACGCTGCATCGCGGCTTGGATTGGAAGGATGCTTTTTGGGTAACGAGCGGTGTGCCTGCGGGTGTGCTGTTCACGATCGGCGGTGTATGTGCGACGGTCGGTCAACCTGCGTGGGCGATCTGGATCGCCGCGATCACGATGGGTTTGATTCAAAGCGCGACTTATGCGGAAATTTCCGGGCTGTTTCCCCATAAATCGGGCGGCGCATCGGTGTACGGTGCGATGGGTTGGGTGCGTTACAGCAAGTTGATCGCACCCGTTTCGGTGTGGTGCAACTGGCTCGCGTGGTCGCCGATGCTTGCTCTGGGCTGCGGTCTTGCTGCAAGCTACGCACTCACCAGCTTGTTTCCTGCCGACGCGGCGATCCTCAATTGGAAATGGACGCTTTTCGATCTCGGCTTCATCAAGTCCGGTCTTACTCTGCGTGTCGACGCAACGTTTGTGATCGCGGCAGTCCTGTTGCTCGTCACCTTCAGGCTGCAGCATAGCGGTGCTTCGAAAGCCGCGCGTACGCAACGCATTCTCGGTATCGCGTCATTGACGCCTCTTTTGATCGTCGGCACCGTGCCGTTTGTCACGGGCGATGTGCCGATGTCGAATCTGCTGCCTTTGTTACCACTCGGACGCGATGCACACGGCAACCTGACCGCGGCTTCCTTCGGAAGTTGGAATGGGCAGGGTGTCGTGATGGCACTCGGCGCGATGTTTATGGCTGGTTGGGCGTCATACGGTTTTGAAACGGCGGTGTGCTATACCCGCGAATTTCGCGATCCGCGCAGCGATACCGCGAAGGCGATCTTCTGGTCAGGTGCGCTGTGCCTGATCGTCATGACACTCGTGCCGATGGCGTTTCAGGGGGCGCTAGGCACTGCGGCGATGCTCGACCCACACATCGGCGATGGCACGGGTGTTGCTGCTGCGATGGCACGTATCGTCGGCGGCGGGGCATGGGTGGCCAATGCGATCGTCGTGATGCTGATGCTGTCGATCCTGCTGATCGTGATGACGTCGATGATGGGCTCGTCTCGCACGCTCTATCAGGCGTCCGTTGATGGCTGGCTGCCGAAATACCTTTCGCACGTCAACGAGCATGGTGCGCCGACGCGCGCAATGTGGACCGATCTCGGTTTCAATCTCGTGCTGCTGATGATGTCCGACTACATGACGGTGCTGTCGATCTCGAATGTCTGCTACATGTTGTTCGTTTTCCTGAATTTGCAGTCGGGATGGATTCATCGAATGGACCGTGGCGACCGGGCACGGCCGTTCCGGTGCCCGACATGGTTGCTTGTGCTCGGTGCCGTATGCGGCTACGCGAATCTTGTCTACGTAGGCGTTGGGGCAGATCTGCAAGGCACGGGTACGTTGCGTAACGGCTTGATTGCGATGCTGCTGATCGTGCCGGTTTTCGTCTATCGCCATTACTGGCAGGACCGTGGTCGTTTCCCCGAGCAAATGGCCCGCGATATTTCGCTGACGATATCGCAGCGCAGCCGCTGGCTCGATATCGCGCCTTACGCTGCGCTGGCCGGCGCAGTGCTGACCATCGGTATTTCATATTACGTTGCGTGGGGCCGCTAAGGCGCTCATCGCGGCCATCTCACTTCCTTTCACATATCTGTCTGTTTGGAACACGCGACGCTCGCCGTCGCGTGTGGAACATTCGCTGTCGCGTTTACGCGGGTTGAATGAAATATGGGTTTGTATTTTTCGCCAACGGTATCAGCGAGCGATGCCGCGGCTTGGCGTCATTCGACGGTGCTCGCGGGCGCGTGAACTGCGCGCGAAATTTTCCGATGACTCGGGGAGGGTGATAATGAAAAGCTCGAATGTCGCTTGGCTGCGCGTGATTCCGATTGCGGTTGCAATGGCTGGTATGCCGGCTGCGGTCCGTGCGCAAAGCAGCGTCACACTGTATGGCATCGTTGATGGAGGTGTGACCTACGTGAATAATTCCGGTGGCTCGCACGTCTTCAAGTTCGACGATGGCGTCTCATATGGAAACCGAATCGGTTTCAAAGGCGTCGAGGATCTCGGTGGCGGGCTGAAAGCCGTATTTACGCTCGAAACCGGCTTCAGGCTTGGAACCGGCGCGCTCGGCTTCAACGGAGCGGAATTTGGTCGGCAGGCATATGTCGGATTACAAAACGATTGGGGCACGCTATCGTTCGGCAATCAGCTCGACATGACGGAGGAGATGGTCTTCCTAACCAACGTATCCGCATGGGCGAGCGGCTATGCGATTCACCAGGGCGATTTCGACCGGTTCAACGGCGACCGTTTGCCGAACTCCGTGAAGTTTCTGTCGAATACGTTTGGAGGCTTCAAGTTCGGCGCAATGTACTCGTTCGGCAACGTTGCAGGAAACTTTCACCGTAACAGTGCATACAGCGTCGGTGCCAACTACACGCAAGGCGATCTGTCGATGGGCGCTGCGTATACGCGTCTGAACAATCCGAACGGCATCTATGCATTCGATCCTTATGCAATGCTCGGTGTGAAGACTTTTCTAGGTCAGCCGACGGCTCGCGTCGATCCCGCTACAGGGCAAATTTCCGATTTGTTTTCGAGCACGCCGATGGACGTGGATAGCCAGAGCACGTTGGGCATCGGTGGAAGCTATACGGTCAAGAATCTAACGCTGATCGGTAATTTCACTTACACGACGATCAAAGGGTTCGGTCAATCGTCGCACATGCAAGTCTACGAAGGTGGGGCGAGCTACCAGATCACGCCTGCATTCAGCTTCATCGGCGGCTATCAGCACACACGTTTTGAGGGGCACCATTGGAACCAGGGCTCGGCAGGGCTTCACTACTTGTTGTCGAAGCGGACCGATGTCTATGTATCCGGCGATTACCTGCGTGCGTCGAGTGGCGTCGATGCGGTGATTGGCTACAGCTTTACGCCATCGACGACGCAAACGCAGGCCGACATCCGAATCGGGATGCGGCATTCGTTCTGATTCGGGCGCGCGGATTACACCGCACGCCCCGATGGAGCCCCGGTACAGCGGGGCTCTTGTCACATGGCCTTAGGCACGGTCACGCTATATGTACAGCTTTTGTTGTATGCGTTGCCGATCGCATCGATCTGTGTGCTACTGTAGCCGAGCGCTGCGGCTGCAGTCAGCACGGCTTGGGCCGCGGATTTCTGGCCGGTCGAACTATTGGTCATCGATAGCCCTTTGAGGAATGCCTTGTCCATGGCCGCGCCGCCGATCGCATCCCGCGCGACGAGGTTGCACGAAGCCCAGTATTGTCCGGCGGAATGGATTTCCTGGTTCCGAATCTGGGCGTAGGTGCGCCCTACGTTGTAGTTCGTCACGCGGCCGGCCCAGTATTCGTTGTGACCATCCCAGACGAACACCCAGTTGTATTGCGCATCGGACGAGTTCCAGCGGCCGTGATCACGGTTGTATCCAGCCGCGAGGTAGTCGCCCGTGCCTTCGGACAGCCCTTCGACTTGCGAGAGTCCGCCGTTCGTGATCCAGTCATGAATGCCATGTCCCAGCTCATGAACGACGACGTCCGCATCTTCCGCATCGTCGACGCCGCCCTGGCCGAACGAGAGCTTGCCGGAGCTCGATGAGTATGACGAATTATCTGCGCCAGATTGACCGTGTGGGTCGTATTGCACGCCTCCCGCATATTGATACGGCGTCGCCTTGATACCAAGATCAAGGTTTACATAGCGCAGGAACGTATCGATGTGGTAGTACGCGTTTACCGCTTCGAAATACGGGCTGGAGCGTGTGAAATCAAATGTTGTCGATGTTTGTGCTGGGCATGCATTGTCATTGGGTGCATCGAAATCGACGCATACCGCGTAGGGGCCAGCGAGTTTGTAATTCGTTCCCGCCTGAGTAAGCTCCTTGAGCGTCACAGGCACCCTTGCGGCGGTCAATTGCGTCGAATCCGCGTTGTTGTTGTCCTTGAAGCCGGTGCTACCGTAACTGCTTCTCGTCGACGAGAGGGGATCAGGCAAAAATGCGAAACCTGCACCGTCCGTCGCGTAGGATGCTTTGTCTTCTGCGCGCAGCACTTCGCCGCTGTTTGCATCGATGATCAACTCCCAATCGCCGTGCAAGCTGTCTTGCGGTTTGCCGCGCACCTTCCATGCCGTGTGCGTGCCGTTGCCGTCGACGAACGCGACGAGTTGTGACCGAACGTTTGCAAATCCGCCAATGCCTAGATAGGCGCGTGCGCGATCGAGCGCCTGTTGACTATCGACGGCTTGTGATTTACTCGATACAAGCGTGACGCCGCTCACCGCATTGCTGGCGACGTATAAGACGCGACCGTCCGGCGTGACCGTGACTGCGATGTCGCTGTCGTAGACGGGAAGCCCCGCCGCGCGTTGCTGGAAACGCACGACGGTAAAAGTATCATCGCGTCGCTCTGCTGCAACCGCTAGATTGGCGACTGAGCTTTGATCGATTCCGAGTTGAGCGGCGTGCGCAGCAATAAATTCGCGTGCCATCGTCGCGGCATCGGCTTTCTTTGCACGAAATGCCGGGCTTGGCAGCGTAATCGACACTACCCCAGGGCGGATTTGCCCAGTTTTGCTTATCTGATCGATGGGAGGGACGATGCCGCGCGTCAGGCTGGCGCGGCGGCTTTCTTCTTGCGGATTCGGCGCTTTCGAATCTGCCCAGGCCGTCGATGCGATGCCGAAACCGATGGCGAGGCTCAATGCGAGCGGCAGTGCTTTTGGGGATGTCAGCATCATCTCTCCTGATCTCAAAAGATTTGGATAACGAAACGAACACGAGAAAACTCTCGGACGACAAAATCCCTGCGCCGGCTCGATCGAGCCGATGCAATCGGACAGATAAAAGCGTGAAGCGGCGTGTCGCCGCCGGCGATCAGCGCATGCAGCGCGAGCCGGGTGACGGATGGAAGAGGACGTGCAGGATGGCGTGCGAATCGAAAGACAGGTGCTGCGAGAATAGATCGTGCATCGTCATAATGAGCCCCTCGGAATCGATATTCGATATACAGCTTTTCTATTCACGCACCCTCGTGTAGAGCCTCGAGTTGCCGGCGTGACCCTCTATTTTTAGCCATGTTACGGAATATTTTCAATGCTATTTCGATGTATTTTCGATGTCGGACTCGACGTGCAAGATCAGTAAGGTAGTGCACAGTCAGGTGATGCGGTGCAAAAATTCAGCGCCGGGCACGCCGATCGTCCGTCGGACTCAAGCCGAATTGCGCGCGATAGGTTCGTGAGAAATGCGAAGGTGATTCGAAGCCGCAAGCCGCGCAGACGGCGGCGATCGTCATATCGGTCTGCTGAATGAATTCGCGGGCACGTTCAAGCCGTAGGCGCTGATAGAAATGCGCCGGTGTGTCGTTCAAGGTCGAACTGAATAGACGTTCGAGCTGACGGCGCGTTACACCGACTTCTCGAGCGAGCATGGCGGACGTCAGCGGATTGTCGATGTGCCGCTCCATCATGCCGATCACTTGAATCAGCTTGCGATTGTGTACGCCGTACCGCGCGGCGATCTCGAGGCGCTGGCGCTCGGAATGCTGGCGAATGCGGCCCAGCACGAACTGCTCGGAGATCGTGGCGGCTAGCTCGGCACCGTGCCGGCGCGCGATCAGGGCGAGCATCATATCAATCGATGCCGTGCCGCCGGCACAGGTGATGCGCCGCCCGTCGATTTCGAACAGCTCCTGGGTCGTCTTCAGGTGCGGGTAGCGTTCGCGGAATGCTGCAAGCGCTTCCCAGTGCAGCGTCAGCGCATGTGACGGATCGAACAGGCCAGCTTGCGCGAGCACGAAGCTGCCTGTATCGATCCCGCCAAGCGTCGTGCCGTGCCGGTATTCACGTTTCAGCCAGTCGCCGAGCGCGCGCGTATAGCAAGCAAGCGGATCGAAGCCTGCCACGACAAAGATCGTGCTTGCACGCGTGACTTGCGCAAACGCGGCATCCGCATTCAGCAAAATGCCGTTACTCGCGACAACCGGCATACCGTCGCTGCTGACGATGCGCCATCGGTAAAGATCGGGCTTGAAGCGGTTCGCGACACGCAGCGGCTCGACTGCCGACATGAAGCCGAGTGCGGAAAAGCCAGGCAGCAATAGGAAATAAAAGTCTTCTGGCATGGCTCGCGCATCTGACCGATTGTGACTGAGCGTATCAAGCAAGACGCACCGAGGCAAGGCAGGCTTTCCAAAAATGCTGGAAAAGCACCGTTCCATTCGATCTTTTGGTCACCTAGTGGTTTTTACGAAGAGTCGCAAACAGGCAAGGGAACGTCGCCGCTGGTCGCTTTATCACGAATATGACTCGTTACCTTTGATTCCACGATGCAGGCCGAACCGCTTTACCGGAATCGGCATGCATGATCCGTCGAATCGGGAGGGAACGATGAAGCCGATCGAAACACTCGCAGCCGGTGTAACGCTTCTCGCAGTCGGCTTGCTGTCACAACCGTCGTTTGCGCAGGATTCGGCCGCATGCCGTAATGTGCGGTTCGCGGATATCGGCTGGACCGACATTACGTCGGCCACGGCGCTCGCGTCGCTACTCTTCGCTGGCCTCGGCTACAAGCCGACGACAACGATTGCGTCCGTGCCGATTTCATTTGCAGGCCTGAAGAATAGGCAACTTGACGTTTCACTTGGTTATTGGTGGCCGGTGCAACAACATCAGATCCAGTCGTTTATCGACTCGAAGTCGATCACGGTTGTTGAACCACCGAATCTGTCGGGGGCGAAAGCGACGCTCGCGGTACCAGCCTATGTTTATCAGGCGGGTTTGAAGACATTCGACGATATCGCGAAGCATCGCGCCGAACTCGGCGGCAAGATCTACGGCATTGAACCGGGCAGCAGCGCGAATGCGACGATCCAAAAGATGATCGATACGAATCAGTATGGGCTCGGTGGTTTCAAGCTCGTTGAATCGAGCGAGGCGGGGATGCTCGTCGAAGTGAACCGGGCGATTCGCAACCGGAAATGGATCGTATTCCTCGGGTGGGAGCCACATCCGATGAATATCCAGATCAACATGAATTATTTGTCGGGTGGCGATGCGGCATTCGGGGCGAACTATGGCGAGGCGCGGGTCTATACACTCACTGCGCCCGATTATATGGCGCGTTGCCCGAATGCAGGCAAGCTCGTCGGCAATCTGCACTTTACGACACAAATGGAAAACCGGCTGATGCTGTCCGTGATGAACAAAGTCAAGCCAGTGGATGCAGCGAAGGAATACATCAAACAGAACCCGCAAGTGCTCGATACGTGGCTGGCGGGGGTGAAAACCTACGATGGCAAGGACGGCTTGCTTGCAGTAAAGGCATATCTCGGGCTTTGAGCGGCCTGCTGACAGTTGTCATCGAGCATACTCATTTTTATTCGAACAAGGCGGGCGCGATGAATCAGGAAGTCATAGTGACTTGCGCGGTGACGGGCGCGGGCGACACGGTCGGCAGGCATCCGGCCATCCCCGTGACGCCAAAGCAGATTGCCGACGCGGCGATCGAGGCGGCAAAAGCGGGCGCGACGGTTGCGCACTGCCACGTGCGTGATCCGCAAACGGGCCGAGGCAGTCGTGATCCGGATTTATATCGGGAAGTGGTGGACCGGATCCGCTCAGCCGACGTCGATATCATCATCAACCTGACCGCAGGCATGGGCGGCGATCTCGAGATCGGTCCCGGCGAGGATCCAATGCGCTTTGGCAAAGGCACGGATCTCGTGGGCGGACTGACGAGGCTTGCGCACGTCCAGGAATTGCTGCCCGAGATTTGCACGCTGGATTGCGGAACGCTGAATTTCGGCGACGGTGACTTTATTTACGTGTCGACGCCCGCACAATTGCGAGTGGGTGCGAAGAAAATTCAGGCGCTTGGCGTGAAGCCCGAGCTGGAAATTTTCGATACCGGCCATTTGTGGTTCGCGAAGCAATTACTGAAGGAAGGGCTCCTAGATGATCCGCCGCTTTTCCAGCTTTGCCTGGGTATTCCATGGGGAGCACCTGCCGATACGGGCACGATGAAGGCGATGGTCGACAATTTGCCTTCCGGCGCGCAGTGGGCCGGCTTCGGGATCGGCAGGATGCAGATGCCGATGGTCGCGCAAGCGATGCTGCTTGGAGGGCATGTGCGGGTCGGTCTCGAAGACAATCTATGGCTTGATCGCGGGGTTCATGCATCGAACGGTTCGCTCGTCGAGCGTGCGCGGGAGATCGTCGAACGATTGGGCGGGCGCGTGTTGGACCCGGCTGAAGGGCGGCGCAAGCTCGGGCTTGCGCCACGCGGCGAGCGGCAGCTCGAAAGGCGGGCGATTACTGACTATGCGTAATGCATCGGACTGCTTGATTTGGTTTCATTCTCCACCAAGGGTAGATCGTCCATGGCTGTCATCACTAAAATCAATACGTTCGCGGCGGTTGGCACCGGCGTCATCGGCAGTGGCTGGGTGGCGCGCGCACTGGCAAACGGGATCGACGTCATTGCTTGGGATCCCGGAAAAGATGCGGAGCAGCAATTGCGGGCGAATGTCGAGAACGCGTGGCCAGCGCTCGAGCGCATCGGGTTGAAGCCCGGTGCGTCGCAACAGCGATTGCGTTTCGCTTCGACGGTTGAAGCGTGCGTCGCCGATGCGGATTTTATTCAGGAAAGCGCGCCGGAGCGGCAAACACTAAAGCTTGAGCTGCACGAGAAAATCAGTCGTGCGGCAAAGCCCGATGCAATCATCGGTTCATCGACGTCCGGATTGTTGCCGACCGATTTCCATGCGCGCGCGTTCCGGCCGGAACGTTGCGTCGTCGGGCATCCGTTCAATCCGGTCTATCTGCTTCCGCTGGTCGAGGTGCTTGGTGGTGTGCAAACCGCGCCGGAAACCATCGACGCGGCGATCGATATCTACCGCTCACTTGGAATGCGGCCGTTGAGGGTGCGTAAGGAAGTGCCCGGCTTTATCGCGGATCGTCTGCTCGAAGCATTGTGGCGCGAAGCATTGCATCTTGTCGACGAAGGCGTTGCGACGACGGGCGAGATCGATGACGCAATCCGTTTCGGCGCGGGAATACGCTGGTCGTTCATGGGAACCTTTCTAACGTATACCCTGGCGGGCGGCGAGGCTGGCATGCGCCATTTCATGCAGCAATTCGGTCCCGCACTGGAATTGCCGTGGACCAAGTTGGTTGCGCCGCGCTTGACCGACGCACTGGTCGATCGCATTGTTGAGGGTACGGAGAAACAGCAAGGACAGCGGAGCATCAAATCGCTCGAACGCTATCGGGACGAGTGCATTACAGAAGTAATTGCGGCGATTGCCGCGGTGAAAGCGCGTCACGGAATGCGCTACGAGGAGTGACGATGACGACGACGTCAATGCACGCGACGGAACTGACGATTTACCGCGATACGGTGCGCTCGGAATGGACAGATTACAACGGGCACTTGCGTGACGCGTTTTATCTGCTGATCTTCAGCTTCGCCACCGATGCATTGCTCGACTCGATCGGTCTTGACGATGCCGCGCGCAGATCGCGCGGCCGATCCGTTTATACGCTTGAGGCACATATCAATTACCTGCACGAAATCAAGGAAGGCGCGAGCGTGCGAGTGGATGTCCGCGTGCTTGCGCACGACGCGAAGCGGCTGCACTTATATCTCGAAATGTTTGCGAATGGAGCCGATGAAGCTGTGTCGGCGAGCGAGCAGATGCTGTTGCACGTCGATACGAGCGGCCCAAAAGCCGTACCATTCGATGATGATATCGCCGAGCGTATCGCGCAGTTGCATGCAATGCAGCGCCGATATTCGACTCCGGCTTATGCGAGACGCATCATAGGCTTGCCTGCTCCACGCTGATCCGCTTCCAATCGACAAACCGATTCAGACCTAGGCAAGTCATGCTGGAGCCAGAAATTGAAGCTTTTATTGCTCAGGCTGCCGCATGGTATCCAGACGATGCCTCATCGCGACCGATCGACGAGCAACGTGCGCTTTACGATCGATTTGCTGCGGCTTTTACGCCGCCGCTGCCGATCGGCGTTGTTGTATCCGATGCCAGGTTCATCGCTGCCGGCGGTCGTGCGATACGGTTACGCCGTTATCGGTCGCACTGCCGCGTTGCGCGCGGAACGGTCCTGTATTTTCACGGCGGTGGCTTTGTCGTTGGTTCGCTTGATAGCCATGCGCCGATCGCAGCCAGAATCGCGGCGGATACTGGGCTCGATGTGATCGTTGTCGATTATCGGCTTGCGCCCGAGCATCGCGCGCCCGCCGCATTCGACGATTGCCTGTGCATTGCCGGCGCCGCACTTGGCGGCTATTTGCCTTTCGATTCGACCTCGGGGCCTTTTCGTTTGGTTGGCGACAGTGCGGGCGGCACGCTCGCCGCATGGGTTGCTGCATCGTTGCGCGATGCCGGCCGTGATGGTGTTTGTGCTATCGCACTTATCTATCCGATGCTGGGCTTCGAGCCGCAACTGCCGGCTCGCGAGACGGAAGCCCATGCGCCAATGCTGACGCTCGCGGACGTCCATGCATATCTTCGGCATTATTGGGGCGATGCACCGCCGCACGGCGCCATGCCGCTCGATGCGCATCGTTTGGACGGCTTACCGCCGGTGCTTGCGATCGGTGCCGAACATGACCCGCTGCGGGATGATGCATATGCATATGTTTGCCGTATTCGTTCGGCAGGCGCTGACGCGCACTATTGGCTCGGCAGAGGGCTGGTGCACGGCGCGTGGCGGGCGCTCGACACAAGTCCGCAGGCAGCGCGGATGCACCGGATCGTCTGCGATTTTCTCGTTCAGGCAAAACGCTTTTGACAAGAACTCTGAATGTTTGATTTGGCCGCGCTTTTCCGTCAAAAGATTAGCCGCATAACGACGCGTTATACGTACCGTGACGAGCGTGGCTGCATTCGCGATGCGATACCCCGCGATCGCAAGAAATCCGCCCGCACAAATATGCTGAGGATGGCACGGAGTTCCGTGAAAATTCAATTAAGAAGATGCTTAATAAAATTTTTTTACTGGAATGATTGGCATATTTTTCTGTAAAAAAATTACTTGCTTCAATGATTTGATTTGGGTATGTGCATTGCGGTGGGGCAAAAGTATCACTGATTCCGCACAAGGATTCACTCGATTTGGGCATAAATAATAAACATTGAATTCTATAGTGTTCATTTTGTGTGGCCATAATAAGAAAATTGCTAAAAATAGCCTGTGCCGGTAGACTTCTCGGGTTTCATAGCTGGCGTATATATTAAAAATCAAATAGTTACATATAATGCCCGACGTAACTCAAGGGGTATTGCAATACGAAACGAAAAGTACTATTACTATCGTACAGTGCAACTATCGCTGCTCGCATGTTCACAGGAATCCGCCTATTCGTCTTTGAGTGACGAGTCGGCATGTACGGGGAATTTCCAGGTATGACCACTCGACAACCATCCGAAAAGGATGCGCTGTCTGGCGACGCACTTATCGAAATCCATTCGGAAATATCGAACGGCTCGGAAATTGGGCCGGGGGTACGGTTCGCGCAGACCTGGGCATTGGCGATTCGCCGTACATCATCGCGTCGATCAGCGGCACCACGATGTTCGCCGAAAGCAAGCAAGGGTTGCTCAACGGGTATATCGAGAGCTACGAAATCCTCAAAAAGCAGCGTCCGGATCTCAAGATGGTGCTGCTCGGGCGCGACGAGGTCAAGGCGGGCGACGGCATCATCAGCGTTCCTTACTACCCGAACTGGATGGGGTTGCTCAAAGAAGCGGAATTGCTGATGTCGGCGCCGGGCTGGATCACGGTGACCGAAATCTCGGCATTGAACATCCCGACGCTTTTCATCCTGCCGTCCAACTCGGAATACCACGAAGTCGAAGCACTGCGCCGTTTGTGCGAGTTGGGGTTCCCGACCTATGTCGGTTACGACAAGGATGAATTGGCGGAGATCATCGAGGCCGAGCTATTGAAGGACCGCAAGGCCGACGAATATTTCCTGCCGCACTCAAGGGTTGCGTCACCCGATTGGAAGGGGGCGGATCGGGCCGCCGTGAAGATATTGGAGTTGGCTGAGTCGGCTGAAGTCACGGACAAGGACGAGGAAGTGAGCTATCGGCAGTGAACTGATTGACCATGCGCTCAACGGCAACTTTCGAGATCCGCATACCGGCGCGGTTCCGACGCTTCCAGTCAACGTGGACAAATATTTGAACTGGTTGGATCGCGCAAGGCCGTCCAATTCGTTGCCGTATGGGTTGACTGCCGAGATCTCGCCGCTCGGATTTCGTGCCGATCGCACTTGGCAAGTGTTTTCCGCGTTGCACGTGCTGTCCGATTTGCGCGCGCTCGATATGCCGATCGCCGCGGCGGAAGACTTGGTCAGATCGATACGGAATTGCCAGAACGCGGACGGCGGATTTTCGGAGCAGCCGGGGCAGCTCAGCGATGTGTTCGCAACGTATTGCGCGACGGTCTCGCTGCGCTTGCTTAATAGCGAGCCGCTGAATCCGCAGGCATGCATCGACTATGTCAATCGCTGCCAGAACCCGGATGGCGGATTCGGAAACGTGCCCGGCTTGCGCTCGGATATTTGGCATACGAATTTGGCCGTTTTGTCGCTGCATGCATTGGAGGCAGAGCCTGCCGACAAGCGTGGTGTGTTCGCGTTCGCGCTTGCGTGCCGCTGCGCTGACGGTGGATTCTCGAATATGCCGGGCTTACCGCCGGATACCTTTTCCACGTACCGCGCGGTGTCGACGCTTGGCGCGCTGGGCAAACGGCTTGCTCATGTGACGGCAACGGTCGACTGGCTGCGCGCGCTCCAGGATCCCAGCGGCCCGTTTCTGTACCGGCCGGGGCGTGCGCGCAGCCTGGTCGGGACTTACATGGCGATCGCGTCGCTTTACTTGCTGGATTCGGAGCCGAAATTCCCCGAAGAGGCCAAGCAGTGGGTTGCTTTGCACCAGAAAGAGGACGGCGGCTTCGGCCCGCTAGGGACAACTTCCGCGACGACGGACGAAAGCTTTACTTGTATCCAAACCCTTTTGATTCTGCAGCGCTCACTGACTCCGTATTGGGTTGCTGTCGTCAACTGAAAACCGCTTGTTAAATTGAGCAAGGCAATGCTATGAGAATTCTCGTGACGGGTGGAGCCGGTTTTATCGGTTCTGCTTTGATTCGATATTTGGCCACGTCGACAGATGCCGTGATCGGCAATATCGACAAGCTTACCTATGCAGGGAATATCGATTCCCTGCAGGACGTGTCAAGTTCGGGGCGGTATTTTTTCTTCGAGGCAGACATCTGCGATACGGAAGAAATTCAGTCGATCTTCGAAAAGTTCAAGCCGGATGCAGTCATGCATTTGGCAGCCGAGTCGCACGTCGATCGCTCAATTACCGGGCCAGCCGATTTTATCCAGACCAACGTGAACGGGACGTTCGTGATGCTCGAAGTCAGCCGCCGTTATTGGTCCGGATTACCGGCAACCAAGAAGGAGGCATTCCGGTTCCACCATATTTCGACGGATGAGGTGTTTGGCGATCTGGAGAAGGATGACAGTCCGTTTACGGAGAAAACGCCTTATGCGCCGAGTTCGCCGTATTCCGCATCGAAAGCGGCGTCCGATCATTTGGTCAGAGCTTGGCATCGCACCTATGGGATGCCGGTCGTTATTACGAATTGTTCGAATAACTATGGCCCTTATCACTTCCCCGAAAAGCTTATTCCGCACATGATTCTCAGTGCTTTGGGCGGAAAGCCGTTGCCGGTTTACGGCAACGGTCAGCAGATTCGAGATTGGCTGTATGTCGAGGATCACGCACGGGCGCTGTATCTGGTGGTGACCAAGGGGGAGGTCGGCGAAACCTACAACATCGGCGGTGGAAATGAGCGGACGAATCTAGAAGTCGTCGAATCGATCTGTGATTTGCTGCAGGAGCTGCGGCCCGCGCGCGAGATCGGCCATTATCGCGATCTGATTACCTTTGTCGCAGACCGGCCCGGGCACGATACCCGATATGCGATCGATCATCGGAAGATCACGTCGGAACTCGGTTGGCAGCCGGTCGAAAGCTTCAGCACCGGGCTGCGAAAAACAGTCGAGTGGTATTTAAATCATTCCTGGTGGTGGGAAAGAGTGTTGTCCGGCGCTTACCGGCTTGAACGGATCGGTGTGGTCTAGGCCGCCGGTCGAAAGTATAAAATTTCATGAGATTGAATGATGGCCACTTATAAGGGAATCGTTTTGGCCGGGGGCAGCGGCACGCGGCTGCATCCGCTAACCTTCGGTGTTTCGAAGCAGTCGCTTCCGGTTTACGATAAGCCGATGATCTACTATCCGTTGTCCGTGCTTCTTTTGGCGAATATCCGGGACATACTGATCATCAGCACGCCGGACGACATCGGTAGTTTTCAGCGAATGCTAGGTGACGGCAGTCAGTTCGGCGTTTCACTCAGCTATGCAGTTCAGCCGAGCCCTGATGGTTTGGCACAGGCGTTTTTGATCGGAAAAGAATTTATCGGAAACGACAACGTCTGCCTGATTCTCGGCGACAACATCTTCTATGGCAGCGGTTTGTCGGGGATTCTGGGCGACGCTACATCGAGGGAAACCGGCGCCACGATTTTCGGCTATCACGTGCTGGATCCGGAGCGATTTGGTGTGGTGGAGTTCGATGCGTCCGGCCGGGCGATCAGCCTGGAAGAAAAGCCGCGCGAACCGAAATCGAATTTTGCCGTTACGGGCCTTTATTTTTATGACAACGATGTAGTGGATATCGCCGCATCGATCAAGCCGTCCGCGCGTGGCGAGCTGGAAATAACGGACGTCAATCGAGCCTATTTGGAGCGAGGTGATTTGTACGTCAATATTCTTGGGCGCGGCTTCGCGTGGCTCGATACCGGTACCCATGATTCGTTGCTCGAGGCGTCGAATTTCGTTCAAGCGATTGAAAAGCGGCAGGGGTTGAAAGTCGCTTGCTTGGAGGAAATCGCTTTCTCCAAAGGTTGGATCAGTCAACAAGCGTTGCATGAGCGCGCATCGTCTTTGAGCAAGAATAGCTACGGACGATATCTTTCCACGCTGTTGGCATAACGGAGCATTGAGCAGGTTGCGACTCAGGTAAGCATTGCAGCTTGCCTGGGTTTTTTGGGATTGGCAAGTTCGAAGGCGCGGTGGAGCGGGCACTTCGGCCAGGTATAGGTTTAGGCGTGCCTGGGCTCGTTATTGCTGGGGCGCTTGCGGAAAGGTATTGCGGGGAATGATGTTGTGAATGAAGTTGCGCATTTGCCGTCTTCATGGAGGAACATATCGTGCTCCTGAAATATTTTTCATGAGATGAATTTGAAAATAGAGTGGCGATTTATTTGAATTGAATTTTCATCATCAATCGCCTCGATCGTGGCTTGTTTATTGAAGCAAGGCTGGTTGGGATTGATTGGCTGTCAGGGTCCAAAGTTCGCTGGATGCCGATTTTATTCTTTCATTCAAGATCTCTTCGGTTTCCTTTTGAGCCCAATCCTTGGACGTGGCGAATATCGCGGTAGGTACCACCCACGCACGCAAATAGCCGAAGAGGGTTCGCATTGCACCGTCCAGCATCAGCGAATGTCTGACGCTGCCGCCCGTTGCCGCCAGTAACACCGGTTTGGCGGTTATCCCGTCCGGGCGCAGCAGATCGATGAACATCTTGAAAAGCCCGCTGTACGATCCTTGATAGACGGGGGTTGCCACGATCAAGGCATCCGAATCCATGGTGGAGTCAATCGCGTTTTGCAGCGCGGCGCCTTTTTCCCCCGTCACAATAGCTTGGCTGATTTCAGCGGCTAGCTTTCGCAACTCCACCCATTCAAATTCCAGTTCATCGTCTTCTCCGGATACTTCCTTGACGGTATCCATGATTCTGGATGCCAAAAAATCGGTGGATGATGGAAAGCTCACACCGGCAGTGATGATGGCGATTTTTTTCATTTGGGTCACCTCATGCTCGTTGATGGAATCGGAAATCGAGTTTTCGTATCAATGAATTTTAAGAGCTTGCGTAGCTTTTAAGGATTTCGTTGTTTTTATGCACCGCTTTCCTGTTTTCATGAGTCGGCGGATCGACAGCCAAAGCGTTTCGATTCTTCTGGGTTTCTTTTCTCAGCACGGGAAGCACCTGACTCCCGAACAGATCCAGCATTTCAAGCACGGTTTTCAGCGGTATCCCCGCATGGTCGAAAAGAAAAAGCTGGCGCTGATAGTCGCCGAAGTGCTCCCTGAAGGTCAGCGTTTTGTCGATGATTTCCTGCGGACTGCCGACCGACAGCGGGGTGGCCTCCATGAATTCTTCGAGAGAAGGCCCGTAGCCGTAAACCGGCGCATGGTCGAAATAAGGGCGAAACTCTCTCTTTGCGTCTTGCGAATTGGGCCTGATGTAAATGTGCCCACCGAGTCCGACGATGGCCTGCTCAGGCTTACCGTGGCCATAATGTGCGTAGCGTTCCCGATAAAAATTGACGAGTTGCATGAAGTGTTCGCGTGGCCAGAGGATATGGCTCGCGAAAAATCCGTCTCCATAATATGCGGCCTGTTCGGCGAATTGCGGCGTGCGAATGGAACCATGCCAGACGAACGGCGGCACATTGTCCAGCGGCCGGGGTATGGACGTGAAATTCTGTAGCGGCGTCCGGAATTTTCCGCGCCAATTAATGGACTCTTCGCGCCATAGGCGATACAGCAGGTCGTAGTTTTCCAATGCAAGCGGCACCGCATCCAGAATATTCTTGCCGAACCACGGATAGACCGGTGCCGTGTTGCCCCTTCCAAGCATGAGGTCGACCCGGCCGCCGGCTAGATGCTGCAGCAGCGCATATTCTTCGGCGAGGCGGACGGGGTCGTTGGTCGTAATCAGAGTCGTCGATGTCGACAGAATGATTTTTTTGGTTACCGCAGCGATATAGGCCAGCGTGACCGGCGGAGCGGGCGTAACAAAAGGTGGGTTGTGATGCTCGCCGCTCGCGAATACATCCAGGCCGATTTCTTCAGCCTTTTTCGCGATTTGGATCATGGCCTGTATGCGCTCTGCTTCGGTGGGAACGGTATTGTTCGTCGGGTCGCGCGTGACATCGCCAACGCTGTAAATTCCGAACTGCATGTAGCCTCCGTTAAATGACAGCCTGACGGCACTGCAGCCAACATTCGAACGGCTCACCTTCACCATTCGCGCCGACGCCCGAATTGTTCGGTGCACGGCCAAGTGCAGAACATCAGATCTATTGTTCGATAGTACGTTGATACGTGTACAATAACAACGAGCGGCACGAAATATTGCCTCGATGGCATGTCCACCAGCCGTTTGCCGGCGGCGCGAAGCTTCGAATGATCGATTTTCGGGAGATGTGAATGAAACTCGGGTTTATCGGGTTGGGTACCATGGGCAAGCCGATGGCTGCCAATCTCATCAAGGCCGGGTACGATGTCCGGGTTTGGAATCGCTCATCATCGGCTGTCGAGGAGCTGAATAGGCTCGGGGCGGAAGTCGCCGGCACGCCTGCCGACGCAGCCAAGGTTGACGTGTTGTTTTCGATGTTGTCCGACGATGATGCGGTTCGGGCGATATTGGTACGCGGCCGTGTCATCGATGAAATGCAGAGCGGGGCGATTCACGTCAATATGGCTACGGTCTCGGTGGCGCTGGCCGCAGAACAGGCGTCATTGCATCAACAAAGAGGAATCGGGTATATCGCAGCGCCGGTATTGGGGCGGCCCGACGTCGCCGCATCGGGAAAGCTGAATATTCTCGCCGCCGGGCGATTCGATTTGATCGATAAGATTCGGCCGCTATTAGCGCCTTTAGGGCAAAAAATCTGGCAGTTCGGGGAGAATCCGGCTCAGGCCAATGCCGTCAAATTGTCGGTCAATCTCATGATCGCGTCCGCTATCGAATCGATGGCCGAAGGTGCTGCTCTGGCCGAAAGTCATGGTATTCCCACCAAGGATTTCATTGAGCTGATCGGCGCCACACTATTTTCCGTTCCGGTGTATCAGGGATATGGCCGGCTGATGGCCGAAAAAAATTATCAACCGGCTGGATTCAAGCTGGCGTTGGGTCTGAAAGATATCCGGCTTGCTTTGCAGGCGGGCGAAGCGGCACGAGTTCCATTGCCCTTTGCGGGCGTTTTAAGAGAAAACTTGCTCGATGGCCTGGCCCATGAGCAAGGCGAACACGATTGGGCTTCCCTGTTTGAGGTGGCAAGACGGCGGGCGGCGCTGGATTGATGCGGCGCCTTTCGAGATTGAATTCATTGGAGGAAGCATGGATATTTTTCCGATTTTCCGTAAAGGGGTGTTGCTGATTTTATTGGCGCTTTCGTATTCCTGTGGCGCTCAAACGATGGCTGCCGGAATCGATTCGACAGGCCAATCCAGCTTGAATAAAAGTGAAGATGCCGGGCGTGCGAGTCAGCCGATATTGTTGACCGTCGTTCTCAAGCATGACCAGAGCAAGCCTTTACCGGATATTATTAATCAAGTCAAAAAACAAGGGTTCTACGATAATTTTCCCCCTAAAGGTGTCGAAGTGGTATCTTGGTACGTATGGATGGGGGTCGGCCAAGTGATTACTCTAAAGGTACCGGTGGGGAAATTACGGGAAGTCAATAGGGTATTGGAAGAGTCGGCTTGGGGAGGGTTTAGGACCGAGGTGTATGCAACGTACGATTACATGGACCTCGGAAAGCGTCTGCACGCTGGTGCATTTTCTAAGTAATTTGCAGTTTTGATGTGATGGTGCCGATATAGGCATATGATGCGTCATGCCGGTAGTGCCCCCGGTAGCGATTGCACTTACTGCCCAGGTTTGAGGTCGGCTTTTTGCTAGTCAATTGATTGGCAGTGGCGTTTGTAACGTCGCCATGCCTGTTTCTTGTTTTTGCAGTTTGTTTAGCTGCGATGCGCACATTTTTCGATCATTGTGCGATATCGGTGGCGGCCGTATTTCGTCTGAGATATTCGAATGGCGTGGGTGTCGTGTGCCCGGCACCGCGATGACTATCGGGTTCTCGGCCAGTCTAAGTCAACACGTCCACGCACTCTGGTATCCACTGAGGGCGCTTTGATGGCGTGCGTTTGGCCTGCTGACGTGATCCGGCAACGCATGCGGTAAATGCCAGCTCGATCTGAAAAGCTTTTTTTTCAGTGGCCATATGTCAAATGGCGGAGACAAGGCAGGAGGGGGACGTGCGGTGAGTTGCGGCCATGCGTGTCGCAATCAGTTGTAATTTTGAATTTCGGGGATCCTTTGAATGGTGGCAAAACATTCACTGGCAGCATCGTTGAGAATATTCCGGAAGGCCAGGGGGCTGAGCCAGGAGGCATTTTCAAATGTGTCCAGTCGTACGTATCTGAGCTCGTTAGAGCGAGATCTCAAGTGCCCAACTCTAAATAAGTTGGCGGAACTCTGCGAAGTTCTGGACATTCATCCACTGACTCTGTTGATACTGGCTTATGCGGATGGCAGCATTAACCAGACAGATCAATTGTTGTTGCAAGTTCAGTGCGAATTGGCGTCTGTGCTAAAGAACAATCGGGCAACGTCTTAGATCTGCTTGTCATATCGTTTTTCGCGTGCCGGATGTGCAGAGGCTGGTTATTGCACACTCCGTCCTTAGATGCCGGATGGGTTCGCTTTCGGTAAAAATGGCTTGTTCCAGCGAATCGACATGGGTTTCTTCGTGATGTGCAATGGACGAAGCAACGAATGACGATATCTGCTTATTTCGCCGCAAATAACTCAGATGGGACTGGGTTCCAATGCTTTGGATTTTTCATAGTTTTTTTGCATCAAAAAAATATCTAATTAAAAAATAAATTTCATAAACCAACCGAATGATCATGCGCGGTCTCCTTTCCGCTTGTTTGGTACGGCGATAGAGAGGATGTCTGCTTGACTGTCGCACAGTGCAATAGTTGCTTGCGACTGTACTATTGTTTTCGTACAATTGAATGACAACGACCCGCTGCTACCACGCTCCGGCCTCTGGCCAGACTTGCGTCAGAGGGCGAGGTCACTGCTTCTCGCAAGAACCCGTTTTTCGTTAGCTATAAGGAGCTGGTAATGAACACGCTGATGCTGCGGAAGAACCTTTCCGAAGATGCCGGTAGCTGGATCAACAAAATAGATGCACTGGGGGAGATGCTCGCCGGACATCGAGAGTATTCCGAGAAAAAAAAGGCAACTCATCCAGAGGTGATGGATGAACTTTTTAAGGCCGGCTTGGGAAAATTGTCGATTCCAAGGGCTTTTGGCGGGCGCCAGGTTCCTTTGGCGACGATCGCGGAAATTCTGCAAACCTTGTCCAAATACGACGCCTCGGTTTCATGGCAGGTCGCGGTTCAGGTTGCGATGGGGCGCTTGGCTGACTACTTGCCTGAAGAGGCCGCACACGAGATTTATAGCGATACCCGCCGGTTTGTCATCGGCGCCATTCACTCGGGCGGCACAGCGGTTCCTGAAAAAGATGGCTACCGATTGAGCGGTCAATGGACATTTGCGAGCGGCTCTCCGCATGCGGATTGGTTGGTATGTACCGCGGTCGTCCAGAATGACGATGCAACCGCCACGCCTGAAACACGGATGTTCTTCGTTCCGGCGAGCAAATGCCAGATATTGGATACCTGGGATACGCTGGGTATGCGAGGCACGGGCAGCAATGATTTCACGTGCAAAGACGTGTGGGTCGACAAAAAACTGAGCGTTGACGCGGGTCTTCTGAAATATCGTCCGAAGGAGCGTTCAACGCTAGCCTATTTCACGGGTTACTACGATTTCGGCACTATCGCCGCAATGGCAACCGTTTATGGGATTGCCAAATCGGCGCTCGAATTCTTCCGTGACAACCGAAAGAAACCGCTTGATCCGAATGTCGGTCCAGTGATCGACGAGAAAGTCGGGCGTTCGTTGTCGCTGCTTTATTCCGCAAGATTGCTTTTGGACGACGCTGTCGAGCAAGCGGCGGTTCCCAATGACGGGAGCGTGGTCGGCACACATCCGCGAGTAGCGGTGGCGGCTGCGACGATGACCGAGAATTCGGTTGCTGCGCTCAACCAAATATATACCCTGGCTGGTGCCGGTGCGGTCTATAAACGGAACTACCTTGAGCATTGCTTCCGGGACATTCATACCGGCTCCAAGCACTTTACCCTTTCGCCGTTGAATTTCTACAGCATCGGAAACGCTTTTCTTGAAAGGCAGTAAGTCGGAATGTGGATGCGTGCCCTTGATGCGCGATATATAAAAATCTTCGAGGTCGGAAAATGAAGAAGCGAGGAAGTTATATTTTTGGTTTTGTGCTCATATCTGCCATTGCTGCCGGCGGTATGTACATGACGCTTCAGCACTCAGCCGCCCAAGCGCAGGAGGGCAGTCAAAACGGCGGGCCCGCCACCCTGGTTGCAATGGCAAAAGTGGCGTCTGCGCCGTATGTCTACTATGTGGAAAACATAGGAAAGCTCGAAGCAAGACAGCAGACTTTGCTATCGGCGGAGGTGGGCGGCCGGGTCGCATCCATCAATTTCGATTCCGGAAAGGTGGTGAAGGTCGGCGACGTATTGGTCCGCATCAATGACGAACCGGAACAAGCCGAGTTGATTCGTTTGAGGGGCGAATTGGCGACGGCCAAGGCTCAATTGGATCGGGTGCAGGAGCTGCAGAAGACCGGTGCGGAGAGCCGTCGGGCATACGATGATGCAAAAGCGCAATACGACGCCGCGCGAGGGGGGCTCGAAAAAATTCTGGCCAACATCAACCAGAAAACGATTCGGGCTCCCTTTGACGGAATGCTGGGAATACGGCAGGTCCATCTCGGACAGTATCTGCAGGCCGGTAATCCAATTACGACTTTGACGAATCCGAATGGCATCAGAGTGGATTTCAATGTGTCGGAAAGCGATAACTCGAAGCTCCGGCCTGGTCAATCAGTGACGATCGTAACAGATAGTTATCCTGACAAAGTTTTCGAGGGGAAGATCAATGCGATCGATCCTCAGTTGAACGATTCGCATATCGTCAGCGTTCAAGCCGATCTCGTCGACAAGGAAAAGCTGTTGAGGCCCGGTATGTATGCGCGAGTCCGGGTGGCGGCTGAGCAGCGTAACGAACTGGTCATACCTGAATCGGCGATTACCTACAACGCCTATGGGGAAACCGTATTTCAGGTTTATAAGGACGATCACAAGCGCAGCCGTGTGCGCCGGGTGAATGTAAAGGTCGGTGAGCGTAGGGATGGTTACGTGGTTGTCGCAGCCGGTTTGAAGGACGGCGATGAAGTTGTGACGTCGGGGCAGGTGAAGCTGACCGATGGAGTATTGGTGCAACGAGGCGACGATTCGCTCGCTCTGAACAAGTCGGGCGGTACAGTGAAATGAAATTTACCGATATTTTTCTGCGCAGGCCGGTGCTTGCGTTGGTGGTGAGCACGCTGATACTCATGGCAGGTGTGATTTCGGTATTGAATTTGCCGATACGGCAATATCCGATGCTGGAAACCTCCACGATTACGATTACGACTCAATATCCTGGCGCGTCGTCGGATCTAATGCAGGGTTTCGTGACCCAGCCGATCAGCCAGGCCGTCGCGTCCGTCGAAGGGATCGATTACCTGTCGTCGACGTCCACGCAGGGGCGCAGTGTCGTCACGGTCCGCATGCAATTGAATAGCAATTCG
Source organism: Burkholderia sp. TSV86 (assembly GCF_001522865.1). Taxonomy (GTDB): domain Bacteria; phylum Pseudomonadota; class Gammaproteobacteria; order Burkholderiales; family Burkholderiaceae; genus Burkholderia. The sequence continues at coordinate 119,951 of NZ_LOWB01000116.1, forward strand.
ATCGCTGCATTGACGGAGGTGATGGCCAAGGTGAATCAGGTCAAATACCGGCTGCCGGAAGGGGCCTATGATCCGGTTATCGAGCGGACGTCGGGCGGCTTTACGAGCGTGGTGTACGTCGCGTTCTCGAGCAAACAGCTTCCGATCCCGCAAGTCGCGGACTACATCTCCCGTGTGGTCGAACCGATGTTTGCCGGTATCGAAGGCGTTGCCAAAATTCAGGTGCTCGGTGGGCAGAGTCTCGCTATGCGGCTATGGCTCGATCCTCAACGCCTTGCTGCTTATGGCATTACCGGCGAGGATGTCGCCGCGGCCATTCGCGACAACAACTTCCAGGCTGCCCCAGGGCAGGTGAAGGGGCTGTATGTCGTGAGCGATTTGCGAGTCAATACCGACCTCAAGAATATCGAAGGATTCAAGAATCTGGTGCTCAAGAATGTCAACGGCGCGATCATTCGAGTCCGGGATGTCGGCACCGTGGAATTGAGCGCATCGTCCACGAATACCAGCGGCAGCATGAGCGATGTTCCTGCGATGTTCCTGGGATTGGACGCCGCCCCTACTGGCAATCCGCTCGTCATCGTAAAACGTGTTCGCGAGTTGATTCCCGAAATCGAAAAGACGCTTCCCCCAGGCGTGACGGTTCAAATTCCGTTCGAAGTCGCCACCTTCATCCAGGCTTCGATCGACGAGGTTGCGCATACGTTGCTCGAGGCGTTGGCGATCGTTATTTTGGTGATCTATCTGTGCCTGGGAACCTTCAGGACGGTGCTGATTCCGCTTGTCACGATTCCGTTGTCGATGTTCGGCGCAGCGATGCTCATGCACGTTTTTGGGTTCAGCCTGAATTTGCTGACTTTGCTGGCGATGGTATTGGCAATTGGGCTAGTGGTCGACGATGCGATTGTCGTGGTGGAAAACGTCCACCGGCATATCGAGGAAGGGCGCACGCCGTTTGATGCGGCATTGATCGGCGCACGAGAAGTTGCAGGCCCGGTTATCGCGATGACGCTGACGCTTGCTGCGGTATATGCGCCGATCGGCTTTATGGGCGGACTGACCGGCACGCTGTTCAAGGAATTTGCCCTGTCTCTTGCCGGATCGGTCGTGATTTCCGGTGTCGTTGCGCTCACGCTTTCGCCGATCATGAGCACTAAACTGCTGAGCGAAAAGACGAGCGAAGGCTACATGGCGGTCAAGGCCGAGAAGTTTTTCGAATATTTGGCCGTGCGCTATGGAAAGCTGCTCGGCAAATCGCTGCATCATCGGTGGATCACGTTGACCGTCGCGGTCGTGATATTCGTTAGTTTGCCAATTCTATATAAATCGGCCCAATCAGAATTGGCTCCGATCGAAGATCAGAACATTCTTCTGACAGCGATCAAAGCGCCGCAGCACGCAAACCTGCATTACCTGGAGGCATTCGCGCGCAAGTTCCATGAGGTAGGTAAAGGAATTCCCGAGAGTTATTCGACCTGGATCGCCAACGGTACGGACGGTTTTGCCAACAGCGTGGGCGGTCTCAATCTCGTGAAATGGCAGGATCGGAAGAGGGACGCCAATGCGATCCAGGCCGATCTGCAGAATCGAGTTGGCCAGATCGAGGGCACCAATCTCTTCGTTTTCCAGATGCCGCCTTTGCCGGGATCGACCGGAGGCCTTCCGGTGCAGATGGTCATCAGAAGTGATCAGGGGTACTCCGCGATCTATGACGCGATGAACAACCTGAAGAAGAAGGCGCGCGATAGCGGTTTGTTTGCGGTCGTCGACAGCGATCTCGACTACAACAATCCCGTTACCCAAGTCGAAGTGGATCGGGAGAAGGCGGGTTCTCTCGGTATTCGCATGAGCGACATCGGGCAAGCTTTGAACGGCTTGATTGGCGAGAATTACGTTAACCGATTCTCGTACTACGGACGGGCGTATGACGTTATTCCGATGTCGGTTGCGTCGCAGCGTCTTACTCCTGATGGGCTCAAGAATTACTATGTCCTGGATCGGAACGGCCGTCAGATTCCGTTATCCGAGGTTGCGCGCATCCGCATGAAAGTGGAGCCGAATGCTTTGACGCAGTTCAATCAGCTCAATTCGGCTACGTTCCAGGCTGTTCCCGCACCGGGAGTGGCATTGGGCGATGCCGTTGCCTTTCTTGAACGCGAAGCGGCCAATTTGCCAGTCGGCTTTTCTTATGACTGGCAATCCGACGCACGCCAGTATATTCAGGAGGGGAGCAAGCTGGTGTTGACCTTTGTCTTCGCGATGATCGTCATTTACCTGGTTTTGTCCGTCCAGTACGAAAGCTTCCGCGACCCGCTCATTATCCTGATCAGCGTTCCGTTGTCCATTTGCGGTGCGTTGCTGCCTTTGGCATTGGGATACACGTCGTTGAATATCTATACGCAGATCGGCTTGATTACGCTAATTGGGCTGATCAGCAAGCACGGGATCCTGATGGTCGCATTCGCGAACGAGCTTCAGGCTTCGGAAAATATCGGAAGACTGGAGGCCATTCACAAGGCCGCTCAGGTGCGTTTGCGCCCGATCTTGATGACCACGGCGGCCATGGTCGTCGGCCTTGCACCGCTTATTTTCGCCAGCGGCGCGGGAGCGAACAGCCGATTTGGGCTCGGACTCGTGATCGTAGTCGGCATGCTGATCGGAACGACTTTTACGCTGTTCATTTTGCCGACGTTCTATACGGTATTGGGTTCGAAGAAACACGTGTCGCACGTGGCTCCGCTGGAGACCGCGGCGGAAGCGTCATAACACCGGGAACTATTGCTATGTTGTCGACGCAGTTTAAGCTCGCATTGTCTGCGATTTCCGTTGCGGTTCTGGCCGGTTGTGTCAACTATGCCGGCATTCATGCGAAGGGAAAGCTGAATACACCGCAGGACATTCCATCCGAAACGGTATTGGACGTGCATGCTCCCGCGGCGGTGAATTGGCCGCAAGACAAGTGGTGGGAAAAATTCGAGGATCCGCAACTCAATCGGTTGATCCAGGATGCGCTGGCAAGTAATCCCGATATCGCGGAAGTTCAGGCCCGTATGGATCGTGCGACGGCCTTCATGGATTATGCGAATGCCGATCGGTATCCGAGCGTCGATGCAGGGGCCGGGATTTCCAGGAGCCGGCTAGCCCGAAGCGACGACTATGCAGGATTGGGCAATCGGTATATCACGCTCAGATCGCTGGATGTCCAATTCGGGTACACCTTCGATCTATGGGGTGGAAAGCGCGCTGCTTGGGAATCCGCGCTCAATCGCGCGACCGCGGCTGAGGTGGATGTGCAGTCGGCTCGTCTCAACCTGGCGGCGAGCGTGGCGAAGGCCTACAACCAGCTCGCGTTTTCGTGGGAGTTGCTCGATTTGTCCGAGCGGGATTTGGATCGCCTGGAAAAGATGCTCACGCTTTCCAAGCAACGGTTCAAACTCGGCTTGGATAATCAGTCTCAACTCAAGCTTGTCGAGGGACTCAGGAATCGCGCCAGTGCGCAAGCCATCGAGGGGAGAAACGATATTGAAATTTCGAAGCTTCAGTTGGCGACCCTGAGCGGCAAGGGGTTGGATAGAGCGCTCAGCATCCAAAGACCGCAGAGGATGAAACCGTACGTCGATGGACTGCCAAGCAACATTCCGGCCGAGCTATTGGGGCGCCGGCCTGACATTGTCGCGGCCCGCTTGCGGGTCGAGGCCGAATTGAAAAATACCGATGCCGTGAAGGCGGATTTTTATCCAAATATCAATTTGGTGGCATCCGTTGGCGTTCACTCGTTAATCGGTGATGGTTTTTTTGATAGCGTGAGTAAATTCTGGCGGATAGCGCCGGCAGTTACTTTGCCTATATTCGATGCCGGGAGATTGCGCTCGACTCTCAGAGCGAGCAATGCGGATTTGGATGTCGCAATTGCTCAATATAATAAGACATTGAATACTGCTTTTCACGATGTCGGTGCTTCTGCCACGCAAATCCACTCGCTTGCCGGCCAAGTATCGGAACAAGAAAAGGCTCGAGCCAGTACTTTTGAATCTTTTACGCTTGCGCATGACCGTTATAACGTAGGTCAAGATAGTTTCCTTGATTATCTTAATGCTGAGCGACAATTGATTTCAGATGAAACTCAATTGGCATTGCTTCGCAGTAAGCAAGTCGATGCTTCAATTTCGCTGCTGGTTGCCTTGGGAGGAGGATTTCGCACCGCGCATTGACTCGTGTTTCGACCCCAAGACTATGGTACCCAGATCGCTTGGGTGCCTTGGTTGGGGAGGGGCAATCCTCCTAAGGGATTGTCGGGATTTCAATCCGGGGTGCTTTGGTGTACAGTACGAAAACAATCGTATTGGCTAAATGTCAATAGATTGATTGCGAATTGTACCTTGGTGGCCCATGTTAACTGCTAATCATCCAACGAAAGAGCAGATTCGAATTGAAAATGTTCTAACTGCTCTTGGGAACCCTTTGAGATTAACGGTTTTTAAAGTTCTTGCTGATGGAGCTGAACATAACTGTGGAAGCATTCTTAAAGGGGCGACTAAATCTACCATGACCCATCATTGGCGTGTTTTGCGCGATGCTGGCGTCATTTGGCAACGTCCGTATGGCCGGGAAAATCTGTTGTCGTTACGGAAAGAGGATTTGGACGATCGTTTCCCTGGATTGATCGACAGTCTGCTGTCCGCGGTGCGTCATGATCCATTGACGCGTGAGATGGTGGCCATGAACGAGGTAACTGTTTGATCGAAACCCGTTACGGCGTTTATGGCCTCCCAACTTATTGAATGCATGTAAATGGGGCCTCAAATGCATTGGGTAGATTCGATCGACATTGATGTATTGCCTGTCGAAGCTTGCTGGCTGCAAGCCGGCGGCTCGTTGACGCGTAGGCTGCAGGCGTTGGGAGAATACTCGCTGTCCGTCGTCTCCGAGCACCGCGCATTTCCTCATGCCGATGAAATGGCGGGGCTTGAGGGCTTCGGCGCGCAGGATTGCTGGATTCGCGAGGTTGTCATGTCACTGGACGGGGTGCCTTGCGTGTGTGCCCGGACCTTGGTTCCCACCAGCGGAATCGATAGCGATTGGCAGGACGTTCGTAAATTGGGCAACGTCCCGTTGGGTCATCTTCTTTATCACCCGTCCATCACTCGAACCTGTTTCGAATACTCGGTAGTCGAAGGCCGTTCGCCTTTGGCGGATCTTTCATTGCGATTCGGACGTATTTCCGGCCGTCGCTTGGCGCGGCGTTCCCGCTTTTTTAAGTCAGAGATTCCTATCCAGGTTTCGGAGTGCTTTTTGCCGGATTTCTGGTCGTTCGCGGCGCCTCAGGTACTGGAGGCGGAATGTGCGGGCTGACCCGTCATCGATCGAGGCATCGCCGGGAGATTGCTTGCCGATCGGGAATTCGGAATTGAGGCGGCATCGAGCGGGGCGGGCGTCAATCGGAAGCAACGAGACAAAGGGAATTTGGGAAAGGGTGAACCTTGCAAAGGGCATGACGCGGATCCACCCTTCTTTCGTTCCTCGGTTCGCATTGCTTACGGAGTGCGCCTCGGCGGAAAAAGCGCCTGGGCGCCAGGCGCCCAGGCTAAGCCACTCCAAACGGAGCGGCGGAGGTTAGGGGCCCGATGTCGATAACAAAGGCAGCGAGCCGAATAACTTGCTTGCCGCACAAATCATCATGCGCGGCTACTGAACTGCGTAGCCGCGTGATTCTTGCTTACTGTCCAAAATAGATCGATTGACGTGGCGAACTGCCGACCGGCGCGCCGGCATGTGCGACAGGGGCGGCTTGTGCGCCGTAGCCGCTCGTATCGGCAGAACCTTGTACGCGTGCTTGTGCAGCCTGGATGTCGGCCGGATAGTACGGGCTCGATACACCCGGATGGTAACCAGCTTTCTCGAGCTGAACCAACTCCGCGCGGACCTGGGCGCGGGTCACGGGCTCGTTGGATTGCGCAATTGCACTGAACGAAGCGCCAACGGCGCAAGCGGCAGTAATAGCGTAAATAAGCGTTTTCATAAAAACCTCCGAATATTTTGTCTTCACTTCGCTTTCGGCGGGTTCGCTTAAGCGATTGGTTACATCGTAGTCATCGGGGTCCTACGGGTAAACGCTCGGTTGCGCGAAAGATCTTTGCGGGAACGGAAAAAATGGAGCGGGCGGAGGTGATGTGCAAAGCGCAGGGAATTGTGTTGCGTAGTTGCGCTTTCAACGGACGTAAGCTGCCGATTCTCCGCTCGATGCGCTGCCGTGCAGGTCCGACTCAGGCGCATCCAAATACTGCACGCCGGTCAATTGCTCCGATTTTTCCCAGAGGCGCGCACTTATCGCCGTGTCGCGTGCTTGATGGGGAATGCGCGCGGCAGCCGGGTAGCCGCGTGTTTCGCACATACGCGCGGGACCGACGTATGCGCCTGCACCGAGATGCGGCGAGGTTGCCGCGTGGATCGCGGGCAGTGCGCCCACGTCGGCGGGCTGGGCGGCGAACCGGTTTGATACGCGCATCGCGAGTGTGCCGAGCGGGGAGTTTTCCATTGCCGGTCCTGCGAATTGCAGATTGGTCGCGGCATAACCCGGATGCGCTGCGGCACTCAGTATCGGCAGCCCCGCCAGTTCGAGGCGGCGCTGCAGTTCGAGCGAAAACATCAAGTTGGCGAGCTTGCTATCGCAGTAGGCGCGGTACTTATTGTAGCCTTGCTCGGCAAGCATGTTGTCCAGACGAATCTTGCCGAACCGGCTGAAGCCACTTGACATCGTCACGATGCGCGCGCGGGCTGACTTGCGCAGCGCGGGCAGCAACAGGCCCGTCAGTGCGAAATGGCCGAGATGGTTGGTTCCCATCTGCATTTCGAAGCCGTCGTGTGTATGGCGCAGGGGCAGGAACATTACGCCTGCGTTGTTGCAGAGAATGTCGACGCGGCCGTGGCTATCGATGACGGTATCGGCAAAGCGGCGGACCGACGAGAGATCCGCGAGGTCGAGCGGCATGACCTCGACGAGCGCGCGGGCATGTTTATGACGGATTGCATGCGCGGCGTGTTCGCCCTTTCCGCTATCCCGGCATCCCATCACGATTTGGGCACCTTTGGCAGCGAGCGTTTCCGCGATTTGCCAGCCGAGGCCGCTGTTAGCTCCCGTCACGACGGCGACTTTGCCGCGTTGGGGCGGCACATGCTGTTCGCTCCATTGATGCACCTTGGTCTCCGTCGATGAGTGCTGGACTGCAGCGCGTCGGATTCGGCATATTGATGCCCCGGCATTTCCGGCGGCCTGCGCACACCAACCGTTACATTGATAAATGTTACAGTAGTGTCGGCTATCAAAGAAAACAAGGGACGGGCTAGAGACGCAGTTCTACAAGCGCCGCGGCATACACGGGCGAACCGGCCGAATGACTTGTTACTTGTTGCCCGAATGGCCGAGCACTTCGGCGGCGGAGATCATCGCGCCCGCATTGGTTGGGGCCGGGCGCTCGGCGGGACGAAACACCTCGTCGCCGCGATGGATGACTTGGCGCGACAGCGCACAGGTGCCGGTGCGTTGCGCGAAGCGGCGGCGCCAGCGCTGCTCGCCATAGTGACAGCGGCCGGGCTCGACCCAGCGGACGACGAGCAACGTTTCAGAACGTTCGAGAATTTCGACGTGAACGTCGACGGGATCGAGCACAGGCAGGGAGTGGGAGGGCTTCATATTGCCGTTTCCTAAAGCTCGTGCGGTATCGGCCTAGGCAGTCATTGCAACCGCGTTGCGTCGATTCCGTAGCGATTTCCATGAGTGATTGCGGTAAATGTAAGCGGGCTCGCCGGGAAAAAACATCCTGCTTAGGTCAAATTACTTTTTGTCGATTCGGAAACAATCGGCTGTGATTGCGGGTGCCGGGTGGCTGCGTATTTTCCCTGATTCGCCGGCGAATCTGATCTGACGGGGCAGAAACGATCCTATAATCTCGCCTGCCTTACCTGCGGCCGCCGGCGTATCCGTCCGGCGTGCGGCCTGGTAAGCGGGGCAGGCGAAACGCTTGCGCAATACAAGACGCATCACGTTGTCTTTCCGAACCAAGGTCTTCCATTGCGGAAGATCGACACAGCCGGGCCCCGCGAGCACTTTCCTTCTGCAGGTCCGTCTTTCCGCTTGGACGTTTCAGCCGTCTCGTCCACGGGTGTTGTTCGATTGCGCAAGTCATGCTGCCTTGCCCGTATGACTAAACCAATCGAGGAGCTCCTGATGACTTTGTTCCGTCTTTCGACCCTTTCCGTCGCCGCGATGCTCGTTGCCGCCGGCGCGGCCGCTCATGCGGAAACCGTGAAAATCGCCATCGCCGGTCCGCTCAGCGGCTCGGTCGCGCAGTACGGCGACATGGTCAAGGCCGGCGCGCTCACGGCGATCGAGCAAATCAACGCGGCGGGCGGCGCGGGCGGCAATAAGTTCGAGGCCGTGCTGATCGACGACGCGTGCGAGCCGAAGCAGGCGGTGGCAGTGGCGAACAAGATCGTCAGCCAGAAGATCAAGTATGTGATTGGCCACGTGTGCTCGGGTTCGACGATTCCCGCGTCCGATATCTACGAGAACGAAGGGATCGTGATGATCACGCCGTCGGCAACCGCGCCGCAGCTCACCGAAGGCAAGAAGCGCAAGTTCATCTTCCGCACGATCGGCCGTGACGATCAGCAGGGGCCGGCCGCCGCGCAGTACATCATCGCCAAGACCAAGCCGAAGAAGGTGGCGGTGCTGCACGACAAGCAATCGTATGGTCAGGGCATCGCGACGTCGGTGAAGCGTGACCTCGAAGCCGCGAAGATTCCGGTCGTGCTCTTCGAGGGGATCAACGCGGGTGATTCGGACTACTCGGCGATCGTCACGAAACTGAAATCGCAGGGCGTTGATTTCGTATACTTCGGCGGCTATCACCCGGAGATGGGCCTGTTGATGCGCCAGGCGCGCGAGCAGGGCGTGAACGCGCAGTTCATGGGGCCGGAGGGCGTCGGCAACAAGGACGTGACCGCGATCGCCGGGCCGGCGTCTGAAGGGATGCTCGTCACGCTGCCGGCTGATTTCTCCGCCGATCCGGCCAACGCGGCGATCGTGAAGGCGTTCGCCGACAAGAAGCGCGATCCGAACGGCCCGTTCCAGATGCCGGCGTACTCGGGAGTCAAGATCATTGCCGATGCGATCATCGGCGCCAAATCGACGGACCCGACGAAGGTCGCCGCATATATCCACCAGCACAACTTCGACACGCCGATCGGCAAGGTGTCGTACGACGCGCAGGGCGACCTGAAAGCGTTCAAGTTCGTGGTCTACAAATGGCATAAAGACGCGACCAAGACGGCCGTCAATTAAAACGAAGTATCTGCCCGCCCGGGCCTAGGTCCGCCCCGCCGGAAGTTCGCGCGGGGCGATGCGCATTGGCCGTGGCCCGACGGCGCCATCGCGTGAGCGGCGGCCGCCGCGGCGGGTGTGTCGAGATCGGGCGTTCGTGCGCCGCGGGCGGCGTCGCTTCATGAGCGGCGACGCAGCGGCGCGCCGGCGCGAACCGGGACTTCCCGCATGAATGAATTCTTTCCGCAGTTTGCCCAGCAGCTCGTCAACGGCCTGACGCTGGGCGCGATCTATGCATTGATCGCGATCGGCTACTCGATGGTCTACGGGATCATCGGCATGATCAATTTCGCGCACGGCGAGATCTATATGATCGGCGCATACGTGGGCCTCGTGACGCTCACGGCGATCGGCACGTCCGCCGGTTACCCGCTGCCGCTCGTGCTTGGCGCGGCGCTCGTCGTATCGGTCATCGTGACGGGCGCTTACGGATTCGCGGTCGAGCGCGTCGCCTATCGGCCGTTGCGCGGCGGCCCGCGCCTCGTTCCGCTGATCTCGGCGATCGGCATGTCGATCTTTCTTCAGAACTATATCCAGATCGGCCAGGGCGCGCGCGACGTTTCGGTGCCGGTGCTGATCTCCGGCGCGTTCGATATCCATCTGGGCGGCAATTTCGACGTCACGGTGCCATACGCGCGTTTGCTGATCGTCTGCGTGACGGTCGTGCTGATGATCGCGCTCACGCTGTTCATCGCGCATTCGCGCATGGGGCGCGCGTGCCGCGCATGCGCCGAGGATATGCGAATGGCGAACCTGCTCGGCATCGACACGAACCGCGTGATCTCGTTTACGTTCGTGCTCGGCGCGATGCTCGCCGCGGTCGGCGGCGTGCTGATCGGGCTGACGATCGGCAAGCTCAATCCTTATATCGGCTTCGTCGCGGGGATCAAGGCATTTACGGCGGCCGTGCTGGGCGGCATCGGCAGTATTCCCGGCGCGATGCTGGGCGGCGTGCTGCTCGGCCTTGCAGAGACTTTCGCGTCGGGCTACATGCCCGCCGAGTATAAGGACGTGGTCGCCTTCGGCCTCCTCGTGCTGATCCTGCTGTTCCGCCCGACTGGCCTGCTCGGCAAGTCGGACATCGAAAAGGTTTGAGATTGTCCATGAATCAAGCGACTACTCTTCGCCGCCCGGGCGCCGGCGCGCCGGGCCAGACGCTCAAGCATGCTGTGTTCGCCGCCGTGCTGACGGCGATCCTCACGGTGCCGATCCTCGGCCTGCAATTGAAGCTCGACGGCTATCAGGTTGTGCTCAATGCGCACTGGCGGCCGGTCTGGATCGCGGTCGGCGCCGTGTTCCTGTTCCAGTTGTTCCAGCCGGCCTTCGCGCGCGCGAAGGCCGCGGTGCGCGTGCCCGCGCTGCCGCCGCTGGGCGCGCAGCAGCAGCGCTTCGTCATCTGGGCACTCATCGCGCTCGGTTTCGTGTGGCCGTTTTTTGGCTCGCGCGGCGCGATCGATGTCGCGACGCTCGCGCTCATCTACGTGATTCTCGGTCTCGGGCTGAACATCGTCGTCGGCTTCGCGGGGCTGCTCGATCTCGGCTACGTCGGCTTCTATGCGGTCGGCGGCTATACGTATGCGCTCCTCAACCATTACTTCGGCTTTACGTTCTGGCAATGCCTGCCGCTCGCGGCGCTCGCGTCGGCAACGTTCGGTTTTCTGCTGGGCTTCCCGGTGCTGCGGCTGCGCGGCGACTACCTGGCGATCGTCACGCTCGGCTTCGGCGAGATCATCCGGTTGCTCGCGAACAATCTGACGAGCATCACGGGCGGCCCGGACGGTATCTCCGATATCCCAAAGCCGACGGTGTTCGGCTTCGAGATGGCGCGCACCGCGAGCGTCGATGGCGCGAGAACGTTCCATGAGCTGCTTGGGCTCGAATACAGCAGCGAGCACGTCGTGATCTTCATGTATCTGCTTGCGCTCGTGCTCGTCTGCTTCACGCTGTTCGTGACGAGCCGGCTGATCCGCATGCCGATGGGCCGTGCGTGGGAAGCGTTGCGCGACGACGAGATCGCATGCCGCTCGCTTGGACTCAACCCCACGCGTATCAAGCTGTCGGCGTTCACGCTCGGCGCGTCGTTCGCGGGCATCGGCGGCGCATTCTTCGCGGCGCGTCAGGGGCTTGTGAACCCCGAGTCGTTCACGTTCATCGAATCCGCACTGATTCTCGCGATCGTCGTGCTGGGCGGGATGGGCTCGCAACTCGGCGTGATCCTGGCCGCAATCCTGTTGACCGTGCTGCCGGAGGCCGCGCGCGGGTTCGCCGAATACCGGATGCTGATGTTCGGCCTCGTGATGGTGTTGATGATGATGTGGCGTCCTCAAGGTTTGTTGCCGGCGAGCCGTCCGCATGTGGAGTTGCCGCAATGAACGTGACGACCGAGATGTTGAAGGTATCCGGGCTGCAGATGCGTTTCGGCGGCCTGCTCGCGGTGGACGGCGTCGGTTTCGACGTGTTCCGCGACGAGGTGTTTGCAATCATCGGACCGAACGGCGCGGGCAAGACGACGGTGTTCAATTGCATCGGCGGGTTTTATCGGCCGACGGGCGGCAGCGTGGTGCTCGACGGCCAGGCGATCGGCGGCTTGCCGAGCCATCAGGTCGCGCGCAAGGGGCTTGTACGGACGTTCCAGAACATTCGTCTGTTCAAGTCGCTGACGGTCGTCGAGAACCTGCTCGTCGCGCAGCATCGGCAAGTGAAGTCGGGGCTGTTGCATGGATTGTTCGCGACGCCGGCCTACCGGCGCGCGGAGCGCGACGCGTTGGCGCAGGCGGCGACGTGGCTCGAGCGGATGCAATTGACGGCGGTCGCGAACCGGCCCGCGGGCACGTTGTCGTATGGCCATCAGCGCCGCCTGGAAATCGCGCGCTGCATGATCACGAACCCACGCCTGCTGATGCTCGACGAGCCGGCCGCCGGGTTGAATCCGCAGGAGAAGGTCGAGCTTCAGCAATTGATCGACCGGCTGCGTCGCGAGTTCGGCGTCGCGGTGTTGTTGATCGAGCATGACATGAGCCTCGTGATGGGCGTCTCCGATCGCATTCTGGTGATGGAGCACGGCCGGCCGATCATGATCGGCAAGCCCGATGAAGTGCGCAACGATCCGCGCGTGATCAAGGCCTATCTGGGAGAGGAGTGATGCTGAAGCTGGAGCAGGTCCACACGCATTACGGCGCGGTCGAGGCGCTGTCGGGCGTGTCGATCGAAGTGAACAAGGGCGAGATCGTGACGCTGATCGGCAGCAATGGCGCGGGCAAGACGACGCTGATGATGACGGTGTGCGGCACGCCGCGCGCGTCGAGCGGGCGTGTGCTGTTCGAAGGCGAGGAGATTACCGGGCGGCCTACGCACGAAATCATGCGGCTGGGGCTCGCGATCTCGCCGGAGGGCCGGCGCGTGTTTCCGAGCCTTACGGTGCTCGAAAATCTGAAGATGGGCGGTTTTTTTGCAAGCCGGGATGAGATCGAGACGGGCATCGAGCACGTCTACCGGCTGTTTCCGCGGCTGAAGGAGCGTTCGGGGCAACGGGCGGGCACGATGTCGGGCGGCGAGCAGCAGATGCTCGCGATCGGCCGCGCGCTGATGAGCCGGCCGCGTCTGCTGTTGCTCGACGAGCCGACGCTCGGCCTCGCGCCGCTCGTGATCGCGCAGATCTTCGACATCATCCGCACGATCCGCGACGAGGGCGTGACGGTGTTTCTCGTCGAGCAGAATGCGAACAAGGCGCTGCAGGTGGCCGATCGCGGTTATGTGCTGGAGACGGGGCGGGTGGTGCTTGCGGACACCGGCGCGAATCTGCTCGCGAACGATCAGATCAGGCGCGCGTATCTCGGCGGGTGAGCGCGGCGCCGGGCGGGCCTTGCAGACCGGGGTTCGCTGCGGCGTCTGACGGCGGTGCCCGTGCAGCGGCTGGCGCGGCGTTGCGGTGCCGACAGCGCGCCGGCAATGGCGAAGCTTCCGACCGGCAAGGCGCCGCCGCTCATCGCCACTCGGCTTCCGGCACTTCGATGACGAGATCGGAGCGGGCGATCGCCACACAGGGCAGGATCAATCCTTGCGCTTTTTCATCGGCGCTAACGCCGGGCCATTCGATCCGATAGCTGATCGCTCCGTCGCGCAGCCTGCACAAGCAGGTGCGGCACGTGCCGTTGCGGCATGAGCGTGGCAACGATATGCCGGCAAAACCGGCGGCTTCCAGCAGCGACAGCGATTCGGGCGCTTCGAAATCGGCGCCGAGCGGCTCGACGCGCACCCGGTGCCGGCGTTCTTCCAATGCGCTCATGCCAGTGGGGCGCGCGTGGCGCGCTCGGTGGGCGGACAAGCCGCAAGGATAACCGATGCCGCCGCGCATGGGTGGGGCGGCACGCCTGCCTCGCGGACCCAACGCTCAACTGCCTGGCCGCTGTCTGCGTAGATGCCGGTAAACCGTATTGCGTGCCAGCCCAAGCTCGCGCGCGGCCGCCGAAACGTTGCCGCGATGCCGCGCGAGCGCGCCATCGATCAACGCCGCTTGATGATCTTGCAGCGTCAGCGTGGCGGCGGATTCGTCTGGATGTCGTGCTGTTGTTTGCCGTGGCATGGGCGAGGAGCAATCGAGCCAGAAATCGTCGGGCAGGTGTTCGACGTCGATTTGCGCGGCTTCGTCGGCGAACATGCCGGCGGTGCGCAGCACGTTCGTCAACTGGCGCAGATTGCCGGGCCAGCGGCAGCGCGCGAGCGCGGCGAGCGCCGCGGGCGAGATGCGCGTGGGCATCGGTTCGCGGCGAGCCAGCCGGGCCAGCACGCGTGCCACGAGCGTTTCCAGGTCGGTGCGCGCGGCCAACGGCGGCAGCGTCACCGCAAGCCCGTTGATCCGGTAGAACAGATCCTCGCGGAACGTGCCTTCCGCGACCATCGCACGCAGATCACGGTGTGTCGCGCAAACGATGCGCAAATCGACCGGCAGCGCCCGCGTGCCGCCCAGCGGCACCACCGCGCGCTCCTGCAGCACGCGCACGAGCCGCACCTGCTGCGCGAGCGGCATGTCGCCGATCTCGTCGAGAAACAGCGTGCCGCCGTCGGCTTGCGCGATCTTGCCGGTGCTGCCGCGCTTGCGTGCGCCGGTGAACGCGCCGTCCTCGTAACCGAACAGCTCCGCCTCGATCAGCGTGTCGGGCAGCGCCGCGCAGTTGACGGCGACGAACGGCCCGTCACTGCGCGGCGACGCATGGTGCAGCGCACGCGCGAGCCATTCCTTGCCGGTGCCTGTCTCGCCGAGCACGAGTACCGGCAGGTCGCGGCCGCGCACCTTGCTGATGCGCTGCAGCACGGCGGCCACTTGCGGGTCGCCGGTGTCGAGCGTTGCCAGCGTGATCGCGTCGGAATCGGCATCGGCGGCGCCAGCTGGCAGCGCGGCAGGGGGCGGCACGGTCACGGCCGTGCGCCGCGCTTGCGCAAACTCGCAGCGCGCATGCACGCGCACGCCGCTTGCGAGCGTCAGCGTGACGCATGTGAGCGGCTCGTGCGCGTGCTGCACGAGCGTCGCGAACGCCGCACCGAACAACGCTTCGCAATTGCGTTGCTGCAGTGCGGGAAGGCTCGCGCCAAGCTGGAATTGCGCACTGCGGTTTGCCGCGATCAGCGCACCGCTAGGATCGATCGCGACGAGGCCCGTGAACAACGAATCGACAAATTCGCCGTGCGCATGAAAACGCACGCGCAACACATCGGCGCATTGGTTCGCGAACAACTGATTTTCGATCAACTGCGCGGACATCTTCACGAGCGCGAGCGTATGCGGACTGAAGCCGCGGGGATCGCCGCTGACGTCGAGCGCGCCGAGAATGTGGCCGAACGGATCGACGATCGGCGCACACGAGCAGGTGAGCACGTGATTGGCTTGCAGAAAATGCTCGTTGCCGTGGACGGCGAGCGCCTGCCCTGCGGCAAGCGCGGTGCCGATCGCGTTGGTGCCCCGCTCGCCTTCGGCCCATGAAACGCCGGGGCACAACGCCACGCGCTTGGCCTTCGCGACGAAATCGGCGTCGCCGACGCTGTGAAGGATCACGCCGTCGCAATCGGTCAGGAGCACAAGGCTTTGCGTATCGGCGATCTGCGTATGCAGCGCATCCATCGCAGGGCGCGCATGCGCGTATAGCGACTGACTGGCGTCGATCCGCCCACGTAGCGCGACGCGAGACAACGGCGAAAAATCCGGCAGATCGGACGCGCGCAGGCCGGTCGACATCGAGCGCGCGTGCGCTTGCGCGAGGAGATCGACGCGGCTTGCCACGGTGGGCAGCACGGAAGATTGACGCATGGCTTGTCTCCATGAAGCCCGCGGACGGGGTTGGTTTTCCCCGCTCGGCTGCTGCTGCGGTGAGCGGTGCGGTACGGGCACGCGTCATCATACAAGCGTGGCGCGCGATACGCGACCATTTGACCGTTTGCTGCGGCGCGGGGCGCAATCAAGCGGATATTTCTTGCTTTTGCCTACTGGCCTGCAATGATGAAAGCAGGGCACGCACGCGTCGCGCCCTGCCCGGATCGGCCTGCCGCCCGGCATCCGAAGGCCCGCGAGCGCGCCCGATCCCGCCATCCCGCATGTGCCGCGACATGCATCCGTTCGGGGAGGCAACATGGTTCGGACGGAACTCAGAGTGGTGCTGGCGGCAATCGCGACGTTCGTCGCGTTGGCCGGCATCGCCGTGGCGATCCACGGAATGTTGTTCAATCAGGACTCCGCATTGCACTACGGTGCGGCGGCGATCGCGCTCGGGGTAACCGCGTGCGCGGTCGTGCTGAACGTGTGGCCGAAGGACGAAAAGCAATAGGGGGGCGATGCCTGATTCGCATGACGAAGCGTTTCGGCCGCCAGGCGGTGCGGCCGCACGCGGGTTCGGTTTCAAGTCAAGCCACCAGCCGTTCAATCCGCCGACGAATGAGCCGTCGTTTGCGGGGGCGCAGGGTTTTTTTGACGAAATTTTGTGTCGCGCCGGAAAGCGTCTAAAGTGGATTCAACCGAAGCCGCTTGGTGTGCGCGGCTTGTCGCGCACCGTATGCTTCGGTCGGCCCGCATGCAGTTCGAGCAGGTTCGACGGCAAGCGGATGTTGGCTCTTCACGCTAACGCAGAGGCGGTTCCGATGCAAATCCAGTTCATGAACGATGCCCCCGAATATTCGGGACGCGAATTGACGCTCGCGTTCAAGGCGATGGTCGACGGCGAGCCGGTTCAATGCCACATCACTGCCGAGGCGATGGAGGATCATTTCGGCGCGGCTTCGCCGCGTTTCGAAGACATGGTCGGCGCGTTCGACGCACACCGGCAGCGTATCGAGGCGGCGGCGCGGCGCCTGCTATCCGAGACGCGTGCGCAGTGCGTGGTGCTGCGAAGCGGGTATGTGCGGTTTTACGAGGCGAACCGGGGCTAGATCGGATTGCGCCGATGCAGGCAAGAAGCGCCGCCGCGAGCGGCGCTTTTCGTTGGTGCGGTGCGGTGGTGGCGCGTGTTTGGAATACCGGTGTGGCGCGCGCACCGCAACGCGTGCGGGCGGCGGGCGCGGTGCGCGTGGCGCGGGCTTGGCACGGCGGCGGGCGTTTTTTGCCGGGGCGCCGCTTGCGGCCGGAGCTGGCGCCCGCGATTGCGCAGAAGCCCCGGCGCCGCGCCGAAGCCGCGGCTTATTCGGCCGCGAGATAGAAATAACGGAACAGAAAGACCGCGGCGATGATCCAGACGATCAGTTTCACCTGCTTGGCCTGACCCGTCAGCAGCTTGAGGCTGGCGTAAGCAATGAAGCCGAATGCGATGCCGTTCGCGATCGAGTAAGTGAACGGCATCAGCAGCGCGGTGAGCGCGGCGGGCACCGCTTCCGTCGCATCGTCCCAGGGCACGTCGACCATGTCGCGCAGCATCAGGCACGACACGTACAGCAGCGCTGGCGCCGTGGCGTAGCCGGGTACGACGCCGGCGAGCGGCGCGATGAACAGACAGGCGATGAATAGCGCGGCAACCGTCAGCGCGGTGACGCCGGTGCGCCCGCCCGCCTGCACGCCAGAGGCGCTTTCGATGTACGCGGTCGTCGACGACGTGCCGAGCAGCGAGCCCGCGACGATCGCGGTGCTATCGGCGAGAAGCGCCTTGTTGAGCCGGTCCATCTTGCCTTCGACGAGCAAGCCCGCGCGGTTGGCCACGCCCATGAGCGTGCCGGTCGCATCGAACAGCTCGACCAGGAAGAACACGAGGATCACGTTGACAATGCCGGTCGACAGCGCGGCGCCGATGTCGAGCTTGAAGAGCGTCGCGTCGATTGACGGCGGCGCCGAGAAGATGCCGTGGAACTGGTTGCCGCCGAAGAAGAACGACAACACGGTCACGCTGATGATGCCGATCAGGATGGCGCCGCGCACGCGCAGATAGTCGAGCGTGACGATGACGAAAAAGCCGATGATCGCGAGGATCGTGGTGGACTTGTGCAGGTCGCCGAGCGTGACGAGCGTTGCCGGGCTGCCGACGATAATCCCCGCGGTTTTCAGTGAGATGATTCCGAGGAAAAGGCCGATCCCCGCGCTGATCGAGATTCGCAGCGATTTCGGAATACCCTTGATGATCACTTCGCGCACGCGGAACAGCGTGACGACCAGAAACAGGCAGCCTGAGACGAACACTGCGCCGAGCGCGGCTTGCCAAGTGAAGCCCATGCCCTTGACGACGGCGTATGCGAAATATGCGTTGAGGCCCATGCCGGGCGCGCACGCGATCGGGTAGTTTGCATACAGGCCCATGATCGCCGAGGCGATCGCGGCGACGAGGCAGGTTGCGACGAACACGGATTCCTTCGGCATGCCTGCATCGCCGAGGATCGCCGGGTTGACGAAGATGATGTAGGCCATCGTCAGGAAGGTGGTGACGCCCGCAAGTATTTCGGTGCGTAGGTCGGTGCCGGCTTGCGCGAAGCCGAAATACCGTTTGATCGATTCCATGGAGGCGTTCTCCGGTCGTGATGTCGTGTGCTGAATGAAAGCGAGTGGTCGTTGGCCGTGCGGTGGGGCGTACTGTAACCAGCCACTATTGGCCGGCCAACGGCGGATTGTAATAGCTGAGATAGGCCGGACGATATAGTGCCGGCAAGGAGGTTCGTGCGCGGCGCATCGTTACCGGCATGGCGTTTTGCGCAGCGCGCCGGCGCAAGCACGGCATCGCTTGCGCGGCCGTGAATCGTCGATGCAGCGGCGGCTTGCCGGATAATCGTTCATCCGTATTGGGGGGAAGCACTTCATGCCCATGACTCGACAGCCGCAGCAGCAGGTGCAGCCGGAGCGCATCGCGGCGCAGCGCCCGCATGACGGGCAGACTGGCGCGGATCATCCCGCATGGATGCCGGTTGCGCTCGGTGAGGCGGGCGTGCGCCGTTTTGGCCGTGGCGCGTCCAACCCGCGCATCGTCGAATACAACGGTTGCACGAATCTGGCCGGCTATGACGACAAGATTTCATGGTGCTCGTCGTTCATCAATTGGTGCTTGGCGAGTGTTGGCGTGGCGGGAACCGGATCGGCGCTCGCCCGCTCGTGGCTCGCATGGGGGCAGCCGCTCGCCGAGCCAGTCTACGGCTGCATCGTCGTGCTGATGCGCGATCGTCCGACAAGCTGGAAAGGGCATGTCGGCTTTTATCTGCGGCAAGACGACGACTCTTTGTACTTGTTCGGCGGCAACCAGCGAGGAGCGGTGCGGGAGCTGGCTTATGCGCGTTCGCGCCTGCTTGCCTATCGATGGCCGGACGATTTGGCGGCCGGGCCGCGCGCCGGCCGATGACACAGCGAGCCGCCCGGCAAGCGGGTGAACCGGGCCGCTGCAAGGCAGGCACGGCATCCGCGCAGGGGCAAAACCGGATGGTGCGCGGGCATTTTCAAATGCTGATGTCGCGCTTATATTTTCGAGATATGAACTTCATTGACATTGGTTGCGGTATTGTCATTGAAATGAAAATTTCCTTTATTTTTCAATGCGATATGGATATCAAAAAGTTATATAAAATGGCTTCGCTATGTAAAAAATTGCAAGGTGTCATCGCATTATCCCGATTCACTCACTAGGATAGAGAAAGTGCTCGCATCGGGGGGTCACCAATACGGGGTGCGATGCGAAAGCCGGTGCCTTCCATCGTCATGGCAAAGCGGGAAGCACCGCAATGGTGCGGGCAGTGCGCCTGCGCTCGAAAGCGATTTCGTTCGTCATACGGAGGCAAGCATGTTGAATTGGATAAGCCGATGGGCATTGCGTCACGCCCCCACGCCAGAGAAGACCGCCGCATCGATGCTCGTGACCGCAAGGATGGAATTGTTCGCGGCTGAACAGCGGGTCATCGATGCCAAGCTGCAAGCCGACTATTGGCGCACGCGCGTTTCGTTTCTCGAGGAAGTGCAGAAGGAAGGCATCAATCCTTGGGTGAGCACGCAGCCGCCGCAGCTGCAAAAGGCCGGCGACGAGCAGCCGCCGGCCGTGCGTGGCGCGGCGCCGGGCCCGCGGCTGGCGGCGAGCACGTGATGCCGTGGGCGCGATTTGCGGCGGACGGCGCGAGCTGGTTCGCCGCGCGCGCCGCTTTGACGGGCGTGCTGCCGTTCCCTTTCCGTATGTGTGCTCATCGCGCCGGTATTCTGCGCGGCGACGCGCCTGCGCCGCATCGATAGCGATCCTGACGATCGCGCGTAACGCCGCTCCATTGCCACCCGATACACGCACGCTGCGCACTCGCGGCGGCGTCTACCTGTTTTCTTCACTTCTTTCCTGGCTGGGCGCGTTAGCGCACGCAGGCGGCGCGCCGGCGAAATGCGGCCGGGCCGCCAAGTTCTTGTCGAGCAGGGGCATCACGCGGGCGCGTTCTTGTTATCCGCGTGACGCCGCATGCCGTTACGATGCCGCTGGTTTTTGCGTACCCCAATTACCGCCATGCGCGGCGGCCTGGGCGGCGGGAGAGCGCGCGAGATACGCGAGCGCTTCCTCGGTCGAGCCTTCGTTGTGCGGCGTGTAGCTCGGCCGGTAATAGCGCAGCGCGGCGGCGATCGTCTTCAGGAACGACGGCAGATGATTGCGCCGCTTGCCGAGCCACCACGCGAGTGCGAAACCCGGATAGAAGCCCGCTGACGGATCGCGCTTGTACATGAATCGCGAGCCTGTGACGATGAAGTACAACAGTACTCCGATCACGATCGTCATGTGAATCGACCGCTCGACGTAGTTGCCGCCGAGATGGCTGTAGATGTCGAATGCGACGGTCCGGTGCTCGACCTCTTCCGCGCCGTGCCAGCGCAGCAGATCGACTATCGCCGGATCGGCCGAGCCGTCGTCGAGCCCGCGCGCGTGCAGAATCCAGTTGCCGAGATAGCCGAAGAAGTGCTCGAGCGCCGCGATGACCGACAGCTGTTGCCGCAGCCAGAAGCGTGTATGGCCGATCTTCAGGCCGAATGGCTCTTCGCCGAGCAGTTTCGTGAACAGCCGGTTCACGCGCTGCGTGAACGGCTGCGTATCGATGCCGTGCCGTTCGTAATAGTGCTTGAGCACGCCGTTGTGCGAGCGCGAGTGCACGGCTTCCTGACGCAGGAAACCTTCGGCGTCGGCTCGCAGCGCCGGATCGGTGATGAGCGGCAGCGCCTTGTTGTACACGCGGCAGAACCACAGCTCGCCTTCCGGGAACAGCAGGTTCAGCGTGTTGATGATGTGCGTGCTTTCGGGATCGCCCTTGATCCATTGGATCGGCGTGTTGCTGAAGTCGAATTTGACGTGGCGTGCTTTGATCAGATAGTGGTTTTCCGGGGCATTCATCGATGTCTCCTCCGTTGATCAGGCCATTGCCGTTAATGCGATGCCATGCTCACGCGCGCGATCATCCGGCCGAGCCACGGCGCGTAACGGCCGACGAAGCGCATCGCGTGCGCCTCCGCGCCGATCGCGACAACGGGCTTGTTTTGCAGCACCGCGGCGGTCATTGCCTTGGCGACGGTCTCCGGCTTCAGGCCGCGCATCTGGTACAGCTTGGTCGCGCGTTTGCGCAACTTTGCTTCGTCCGCCTCGCTCGCGCCCGCGTATTGGGTCGCGGCCATGATGCCCGTTTCGGCGAAGCCGGGGCATACGGCACTCACGCCGATGCCGTGGTCGGCTAGCTCGGCGCGCATGCATTCAGAGAGCATCAGCACGGCGGCTTTCGTCGTCGCGTAGGCGGGCAGGTCGCGCGACGGCCCGAACGCAGCCGCCGACGCGGTGTTGACGATGTGCCCGCCCGCGCCGCGCGCGGCCATCTGCTTCGCGAACAGGCGCGAGCCGTGAATCACGCCCCACAGGTTCACGCGCAGGATGCGCTCCCAATGCGCGGCGGACGTATCGAGGATGCCGCCCGCCATGCCGATGCCCGCGTTGTTGACGACGATATCCGCGCCGCCGAGCGTGCTTTCGACCCAGTTGGCGAGCGCTTCCATTTCGTCGGGAGAGCCGACGTCGACGCGCCGAGCGTGCGCGTCGGCGCCCAGCAGTTGCACGAGATGCACGGTGCGCTCGGCCGCTTGCTCGTCGATATCGACGGCGACGATCGACGCGCCCTGTTTCGCGAATTCGACGGCCGCGCTGCGCCCGATGCCGCTGCCCGCGCCGGTGATCACGACCAGCTTGCCGGAGAAGGACCCCGTGCCGTTACGGCGGCGCGCGTGCGCGAGCGCGGGCGGCTCGGTGCCGGTTTCGACGGCCTCGATCAGCTCTTGTGCGATCTTCGCGAAACGCTCGGGATGGTCGACCGGCATCCAGTGCCGCTCGGCGACTTCGCGGCGGTAATAGTGCGGCACCCAGCGCGCGAGATCGGCGGACAGCGCCGGACTCACGTATTTGTCGCGCAGCGGCACGATCACTTGCACGGGCGCGTGCGCATAGCGCTCGCGCGGCGCGAACAGGCGCCGGATGAAATTCGCGCGATACAGGCGCACGCCGCGCGCGCCGTCGTCTGCCTGGGTGGGGCGCGGCTCGATCGTGGTGCGCTCGATTCTGCGCAGCAGCGCCGGCCATGCGCGGGCGAGCCACAGCCGCCAGCTCAGTTCGGGCAGCAACGGCAGGTGAAACAGGTAGACGTACCACGAACGCATGAGCTGGTTGCCGATCCGCGCGAGCGATGCGGGCGACGGATGCGTGAGCTGATGCCGCATCCAGTAGCCGACGTGATCGAGGTTAGGCCCGGAGCACGACGTATACGACAGGATGCGGCCGGCGAGCCGCGGCTCGGTGACGAATTCCCAGCCCTGGATCGAGCCCCAGTCGTGACCGATCACGTGCACGGCGCGGTTCGGCGCGAGCGCGTCGATGACCGCGGCGAAATCGTCGACGAGCTTGTCGAGCCGGTAGTCGGCCGTGCGTTGCGGCGCGCTCGACAGCCCCGCGCCGCGCACGTCATACGCGATCACGTAGTACGACTGCGCGAGGATCGACGCGACGTCGTGCCAGACGCTGCTGTTGTCCGGATAGCCGTGCACCAGCACGACGGCCGGGCGCGACGCGTCGCCCCAGGTCTTGGCGGCAAGTGTGACGTCGCCGGCCGGCACGGACGTTTCGGTATGGGCCGCGTCGAACAACGCGCGCGGCGCTTCGTTGGAAAGGGGCTGCATGATCGTGTCTGGTTCGGGTGTCGGATCGGGCGGTAAGCGGCTGGGCGCGTGGTGCGAAGCCGGGCTCAAAGCGGGCTCGGCGCGGCGGCGCCGCGCGCTCGCCGCGCCTGCGTTATGCCGCCGCGTCATGTGCGAGCGCATTGTTTGCCTGGCGTGCGTTCCAGCGGCGCACGTGCGGCAGGTCGTCGTCGAGCCAGTACGCGTCATCCCCGGTGATCACCAGCAGTTCCTCGAATTTCGCGCCGACGCCGGCGAAGCCCAGATGCGGCTCGACTGCCCACAGGCCGGGCGTCGGCGCGTGATTGGAGCGCTCGTCGATCGACCATAGCGGCGACCAGCCTTGCGCCTTGCCTTGGCGCGTTTGCTCGAGCATCAGATTGCGCGTCGAATTGAGGCCGAAGCGCGCGACGAAGCGCGGCTTCGACAGATGGCGCAGTTTCGCGACACGGTGCGCAAGCACCTTGAACGGATATGCCTTGTGGCGCGGCTCGACGCCCTGCTTGCGGCACAGCGCGTCGACTTCGCGCGCGACGTCGGCCAGCGTATGGCGCTCTTTCACGAGGCGCACGATCAGTTCGCGATGCGCGTTCAGGTCGTCCTGCAATTGTTCGAGGATCGGGTTGTGGCCGATGCAGGTCGCGTAACCGACGTCGGCGACGATGCCGTCAACCACGGGCGCGACGTCGAGAATCACCGGCATGTCGGCTTCGAGCTGACGGTCGCTGGGAAAGAACGCGAGGTTGAAGCCGCCGAGATGTCGCACGCCGGAAAAGCCTTCGGCGAATGCGGTGCGATCGCCGAACCATGCGAACGGCTTGTGCAGCCAGTCATGCACGCCATGATCGTGTGCCCATTCGATCATCAGCCGCACAGCTTCCTTCTCGGTGATGCCGGGGCGCAGCATCTGGCCGACGGTTTCGACGCAGCGATACGCCAGCTGTTGAACGGAGCGGAATTGCTCGAGTTCTTCGAGGTGCACTTCCGGCAGCGTATGCTCGGCCATGACGTCGTCTCCCATTCTTTGAGTTCGGGTGGAGCGGCTGGCCGCTCCACCTTGAATAATGTCACATTGAACGATGTAAGAATATTATATGAACACGCGGCGAACGGGAGGAGTTTCTGATGAGGACTTTTACTAATCCGCCGGCACAATCTCGTGCGCGCACGTGGGTAAAGCGGGGTCGCATCATGCCGGCTGGGACAGCGGCGCGCTGACCGAAGTGTTCGGGCCCGGCACACTGCCAGTCGGCCGCAGCGGGCGCGATCGCCGCGGCTGCCGATACCTCGCCGGATCGGCGGCGCGGAAATATGTCGCCGCGCTCACTGCGCCGCGTTGACGGGCGCGTCGGATGCGGCAGCCGCCGCGCGGGAAATAGCGGGGCTTGGCTCGCCGGTGCGCTTGTCTGACGCGGCGGCGGCCGCGCATGCGAGCAGCAGGCCGACGAATACGACCGCGCGGGCGATCCGTGCGGGCCGCGTGCCAGGCCGCGCCGGCGGGCGCGGCAAAAAACGGGGCGTGTGCATGGCGGTATCGGCGGGCGGTGGCGCGGCAGCACGGTGGGCCGCCGCCCGCCGTCGAAAGGGCGTGCGCCCAGTGCTTAAAGAGTAGGCGTTTTCCGGCGAAAGCGGGAAGCGCCGCGTGCCGCGGCGGCCTTGCCGTGGGTCTTGCTGCGGTAATCGGCCGGGCTCATGCCGCTCCATTTGCGAAATGCGCGATAAAACGCGCTGGGCTCGGCGAAACCCGCTGTCGCGGCGATGTCCGCGATCGTGCGGCGCGGATCGGCGAGCGCCGTATAGGCAAGCTCACGGCGCAACGCATCCTTGATCGATTGATACGAATGGCCTTCGTGCGCCAGTTTGCGCCGCAGCGTCGCCTCGGCGACGTTCAGCCGCGCCGCGAGCGCGCGCGCGGTCGGCCATGCCGCGGGCGGCAGCGTGCGCAGCACCGCGCGCACGCGCTCGCCGAGCGCATGCGGATTGCGGTACTTGACGATGAAGCTCGCAGGCGCGTCGCGCAGGAACGGCTTGAGCGTTTTCGTGGTCTGCACGACGGGCAGCGCCGCGAAGACTGGATCGAAGTCGACGTATGACTCGGGCTGGCGAAAGCGCAGGTCGTCGCAGAACATCAGCCGGTATTCGTCGACCGCGGGTGGTTCGTCGCACCGGAAGCTCGCGTGCGACAGCGGGATGCGCCGTCCGATCAGCCAGCAGGTGAGGCCGTAGACGATCACGAAGTAGGTCGCATAAGTGAACATCGGCGGCGGCTCGCTCGCGTTCGGCGCGGTGCGATGCACAAAATGCAGCCGCACGCGTTCGGGGGTCGCATCGATCACCGCGTGCAGATCGTCGAGCACGCAGTGCATGAAGTTGACCGCGCGCGCGAGCGCGCGCAGGCCGTTGCGCGCGCCGAGCGCGGCCTGGCTCATGGCAATGAAGCTGCCGCAGCGCATCGGGTGCGTGTCCTGGCCGAAGAATTCGTCGTCGAGCGCCTGCGCGATCGCGTTCCACAGCGCGCCGTATTGCCGCGCGGACACGCGCGCGTGCGGCGACGCGAGCAGCGCGGCGGCAATGCCGGCGTGCGCGAGCAGCGGCGCATCGGCAACGCCGCGGCGCCGTGCGAGCGCAAGGCTGGTGTTGACGAGTTCGATCGAAACGGTGCCTTTCTGCGCGTGCTTCATCGGAGGGGCGCGCGAGGCGCGGTATGGCAAAAACGCTCAGTGTAATTGAGCGCTGCGAGCATCGAACAGAGCCCGTGCGTTGCCTACACTTGATTCATCGATACAAAACGCATGCTGCGGGCTGCGTCCGACGCGGCCCGTCAAGGAGACACACGAGCGATGGGCGATTTCTACACCGACGATCAGCGGATGATTCTCGACGCCGCGCGCGCGTTTTCGGCCGAGGTGCTCGCGCCGAACGCCGCGCAATGGGACCGCGACGGGCATCTGCCCGATGCGGTCGTCGCGCAGATGGGCGAGCTTGGCTTGCTGGGGATGATCGTGCCGTCCGACTGGGGCGGCGCGTATACCGACTATGTCGCCTATGCGCTTGCGCTCGAGGAGGTGGCGGCGGGTTGCGCGTCGTGCGCGACGCTGATGAGCGTGCACAACTCGGTCGGCTGCGGACCGTTGCTCGCCTATGGCACGCCGGCGCAACAGGAGCGCTGGCTGCGCGATCTCGCGACGGGCAGGATCATTGCCGCGTTCAGCCTCACCGAGCCGCAAGCCGGCTCCGAGGCGCACAACCTGCGCACGCGCGCGCAGTTGCGCGACGGCCAATGGGTGCTGAACGGCAGCAAGCAGTTCGTCACGAACGGCGCGCGCGCGGGTCTTGCGATCGTTTTTGCCATGACCGATCCGGAGCAGGGCAAGCGCGGGTTGTCCGCGTTTCTCGTGCCGACCGATACGCCCGGCTTCATCGTCGGCAAACCCGAGAGAAAGATGGGAATCCGCGCATCGGATACATGCCCGATCACGCTCGAACACTGCGCGATTCCACAGGAAAATCTGCTCGGCGCGCGCGGCGAGGGGCTGAAGATCGCGTTGTCGAACCTCGAGGGCGGGCGTATCGGTATCGCCGCGCAGGCGGTTGGCATCGCGCGCGCGGCGTTCGACAAGGCGCGCCGCTACGCGCGCGAGCGCATCCAGTTCGGCAAGCCGCTCGCCGATCATCAGGCGATCGCCGAAAAGCTCGCGAACATGGCCACGCAGATCAACGCCGCTCGATTGCTCACGCATCACGCGGCGCGGCTGCGAACGGCGGGCTTGCCGTGCTTGTCGGAGGCGTCGCAGGCGAAGCTGTTTGCGTCTGAGATGGCCGAGGCGGTGTGCTCGGATGCGATTCAGATTCATGGCGGGTATGGATTTCTCGTCGATTACGACGTCGAGCGGCATTATCGCGATGCACGGATCACGCAGATTTATGAAGGAACGAGTGAAGTGCAGCGGATGGTGATCGCCAGGCAGTTGTGACGAGCGTCGCGCGAACAACGACGCGATCGGTGCGTGGCGGGGCGATGTCGCGGTTGGCACTGCGCGACGCCGGGTGGTGCCGGGGCGCCCCGGCGTGGCTGAAGCGCGATCGGCCATGCGCTCGCCGGCCGATCCCGGCCCGCTGCGCACCGCACCGGAGCCAACACTCCATCACTAAACTTGGCCGGCAGACGCGCGGGAGCGTTCATCCCGGTCAACCCAGGCATGGGACGGCAGTAAGAGCGACGCACTCGCTCCCGCCGATACAGGAGACACCACAATGACAGCTCAGCCGTTCGTCGAAGCGCGCGATTTCCTGCTGCGCCACCGCACCGATTACGACACCGCCTATCGCGATTTCAGATGGCCCGCGCTCGACACGTTCAATTGGGCGCTCGACTATTTCGACGCGATCGCGCGCGGCAACGACCGGCCGGCGCTATGGATCGTCGATGCGGCAACCGGCGAAGGCGCGCAGTACTCGTTCGCGCAGATGTCGGCGCGCTCGGCGCGGATCGCGAATTGGCTGCGCGGCATCGGCGTCAGGCGCGGTGAGCGGCTGCTGCTGATGCTGCCGAACCGCGTCGAGCTGTGGGACGTCATGCTCGCCGCGATGAAGCTGGGCGCGGTCGTACTGCCCGCGACGACGCAACTGTCGGCCGACGACGTGCGCGATCGCGTGCAGATCGGTGGCGCGCGCTACGTGATCGCCGACGAAAACGAGGCGGCGAAATTCGAGCAGCCGGAGCTGGACGTAACGAAGATCGTTGCCGGTGCGCCGCGCGACGGATGGCTGCCGCTCGCGGACGGCTACGCGGCGAGCGCCGAATTCGAACCCGACGGCGCGACGCAAGCGAACGATCCGATGCTGCTGTACTTCACGTCGGGCACGACGTCCAAGCCGAAGCTCGTCGAGCATACGCACCGCACCTATCCGGTCGGCAGTTTGTCGACGATGTACTGGGTCGGCCTGCAACCCGGCGACGTTCACTGGAACATCAGCTCGCCCGGCTGGGCGAAGCATGCGTGGAGCTGCTTCTATGCGCCGTGGAATGCGCAGGCCTGCGTGTTCGCGTTCAATTACGCCCGCTTCGAGCCGAAGGTCGTGCTCGATGCGCTCGTCCGTTACCAGGTGACGACGATGTGCGCGCCGCCCACTGTCTGGCGCATGCTGGTTCAGCAGCCGCTTGCGTCGTATCCGGTGAAGCTGCGCGAGATCGTCGGCGCGGGCGAGCCGCTCAATCCCGAGATCATCGAGCGGGTGAAGCACGCCTGGGGCGTGACGATCCGCGACGGTTACGGGCAGACCGAGACGACTTGCCTGATCGGCAATTCGCCGGGCCAGCCGGTGGTGCCGGGCTCGATGGGCCGCCCGATGCCGGGTTACGTGCTCGCGCTGCTCGATGCGGATGGCGCGAGCGCGAACGAAGGCGAGATCGCGCTGCCGCTCGGACCGGACGCCGAGCGCCCGGTCGGCCTGATGAAGGGCTACGCGAATCATCCGGAGGCGACCGCGCATGCGATGCGCGACGGTCATTACCGCACCTCCGATATCGCATTGCGCCGCAACGACGGCTATTACGTCTACGTCGGCCGTGCGGATGACGTATTCAAATCGTCCGATTACCGGCTGAGCCCGTTCGAACTCGAAAGCGTGCTGATCGAGCACGAGGCGATTGCCGAGGCGGCCGTCGTGCCGAGCCCGGACCCGGTGAGGCTGTCGGTGGCGAAGGCGTTCGTCTCGCTGCGCGCGGGCTACGAGCCGAGCGATGCGCTCGCGCGCGACATCTTCCGTTTTTCGCGCGAAAAGCTCGCGCCATACAAGCGGATCCGGCGGCTGGAATTCGCCGAATTGCCGAAGACGATCTCCGGCAAGATCCGCCGCGTCGAGCTGCGCCGCCGTGAGCTGGAGCGCGGCGGCGACGCGGCGAACCGGATCAGCGGCGAATACCGGGAAGAGGATTTCGCGGCGCACGGCCAGTGAGCGGCTGCCGCGCCGATGCATCACCCGGCCCGCGCGCGCGATGCGCGCCGCGGCCATCGCTACGCTGAAAACCAGCGCATATCAGGACAGGAGAATCTCGAGATGAACGCAACCCCGTCGCCCCAGAAAGGGCACCACGTGCCGACCGTCAAGCTGCTGGTCGGCGGTGAATTCGTCGAGTCGCACGCCACCGAATGGCGCGACGTCGTCAATCCGGCGACGCAGGAACTGCTCGCTCGCGTGCCGTTCGCGACGCGCGCCGAGGTTGGCGCGGCGATCGACGCCGCGCAGCGTGCATTCGCGTCGTGGAAGAACACGCCGATTTCGGCGCGCATGCGCATCATGCTGAAATTCCAGGCGCTGGTGCGCGAGCACCTGCCGCGCATCGCGAAGACGCTGACGGCAGAGCAGGGCAAGACGCTGCCCGATGCCGAGGGAGACGTGTTTCGCGGGCTCGAAGTCGTCGAGCATGCGTGCTCGGTCGGCACGCTGCAGCTCGGCGAATTCGCGGAGAACGTCGCGGGCGGCGTCGATACATATACGCTGCGTCAGCCACTCGGCGTTTGCGTTGGCATCACGCCGTTCAATTTCCCGGCGATGATTCCGCTGTGGATGTTCCCGATGGCGATCGTCTGCGGCAATACGTTCGTGTTGAAGCCGTCCGAGCAGGACCCGCTGTCGACGATGCTGCTGGTCGAACTCGCGATCGAGGCCGGCGTGCCGGCCGGCGTGCTGAACGTCGTGCACGGCGGTAAGGATGTCGTCGATGCGCTGTGCGCGCATCCGCTCGTGAAGGCGGTGTCGTTCGTCGGCTCGACGGCCGTCGGCACGCATGTCTACCGGCTCGGCAGTGAGCACGGCAAGCGCGTGCAGGCGATGATGGGCGCGAAGAACCATGCGGTGGTGCTGCCCGATGCGAACCGCGAGCAAACCGTCAATGCGCTCGTTGGCGCGGCGTTCGGCGCGGCGGGGCAGCGCTGCATGGCGACGTCGGTGGCGGTGCTCGTGGGCAGCGCGCGCGATTGGCTGCCGGATATCGTCGCGAAAGCGAAGGCGCTGAAGGTGAACGCCGGAGCCGAGGCCGGCACCGACGTCGGCCCGGTCGTGTCGCGCGCGGCGAAGGAGCGCATTCTCGGCTTCATCGACGCGGGCGTGAAAGAAGGCGCGACGCTCGCGCTCGACGGCCGCGGCGTCAGCGTGCCGGGCTATGAGCACGGCAACTTTATCGGCCCGACGGTATTCGCTGACGTGACGCCGCAGATGTCGATCTATACGAACGAGATCTTCGGCCCGGTGCTGTGCGTGATGACGGCCGACACGCTGGATGACGCGATCGCGCTCGTCAACGCAAATCCGTTCGGCAACGGCGTGGGCCTGTTCACGCAAAGCGGCGCGGCGGCGCGCAAATTCCAGAGCGAGATCGATATCGGTCAGGTCGGTATCAATATACCGATTCCGGTGCCGGTGCCGTTCTTCAGCTTCACGGGCTCGCGCGGCTCGAAGCTTGGTGACCTCGGCCCGTATGGCAAGCAGGTCGTGCAGTTCTACACGCAGACGAAAACGGTGACCGCGCGCTGGTTCGACGACGACGCGAGCGTGCCCGCGGTCAACACGACTATCCGTCTGCATTGAGCGCTTCGGAGAGACGATCATGAAAATCGGCTTTATTGGCCTGGGCCACATGGGCGCGCCGATGGCGCTCAATCTGCTCAAGGCGGGCCATGACGTGCACGCTTTTGACCTGAGCGACGACGCGCTGCGGCTCGTCAAGGACGGCGGCGCGCAAGTCGCGGGCTCGCCTCGCGACGCGGCCGCGGGCGCGGCGTTCGTCGTCACGATGTTGCCGGCGGCCGCGCACGTGCGCGCCGTGCTCACGCAGCCGGACGGCGTGCTCGCGGGCCTTGGCGCGGGCGCGATGGTGATCGATTCGAGCACCATCGATCCGGCGAGCGCGCAAGCGTTCGGCGCACTCGTCGATGAGGCGGGCGGCGCGTTCGTCGACGCGCCGGTGTCGGGCGGCACGGGCGGCGCGGCGGCCGGCACGCTGACGTTCATGGTCGGCGGCGACGCCGCCGATTACGAACGCGCGAAACCGGTGCTTGCCGCGATGGGCAAGAACATCGTCCATTGCGGCGCGACCGGCATGGGGCAGGTCGCGAAGGTCTGCAACAACCTCGTGCTGGGGATCACGATGGCGGGCGTGTCCGAGGCGATGGCGCTCGGTGCGGCGCTCGGCATCGATCCGAAGGTGCTGGCCGGGATCATCAACACGTCGACCGGGCGCTGCTGGAGTTCGGACACGTACAACCCGTATCCGGGCGTGATCGACGCCGCGCCGTCGTCGCGCGGCTACACGGGCGGCTTCGGCACGGACCTGATGCTGAAGGATCTCGGCTTGGCCAACGACGCGGCGCGCCAAGTCAGGCAGCCGGTCTATCTGGGTGCGCTCGCGCAGCAGCTTTATCAGACGATGAGCAGCCGCGGCGACGGCAAGCTGGATTTCTCGGCGGTGATTCGCTTGTATCAACCCGCACAAACGAAGGATGCCTGATGATCGAGCTTGATCTGACCGACGACGGCGCGATCGCGCTTGTCACGCTCAAACGTCCGTCCGCGAACACGTTCGACGCGCACGGGCTCCTGCAACTACAACGCACGCTTGAACGGCTGCAGGCCGATGCGCGCGTGCGTGCGCTCGTCGTGACGGGCGACGGCCCGAAGTTCTTTAGCGCGGGCGCGGATCTGAACACGTTCGCCGGCGGCGGTCACGACGCCGCGCGCACAATGGCCGCGCGTTTCGGCGCGGCGTTCGAGACGCTGGCCGACGCGCGCTTCGCGACGATCGCCGCGATCAACGGCTATGCGATGGGCGGCGGCCTCGAATGCGCGCTTGCGTGCGACATGCGCATCGCCGAGCGGCATGCGCAGATGGCGCTGCCCGAGCCGTCGGTCGGCCTGACGCCGTGCGGGCTCGGCACGCAGACGCTGCCCTGGCTCGTCGGTGAAGGCTGGGCGAAACGGATGATTCTCGCGGGCGTGCGCGTCGATGCCGATACCGCGTTGCGCATCGGGCTCGTCGAGGAAATCGTCGAGACCGGCGGCGCGCGCGACGCCGCGCTCGCGCTCGCCCGCCGCGTTGCCGCGCTCGGCCCGGCCGCAGTGGGCGCGGCGAAATCGCTGATCGGTCTTGCGCGGCAAGGCGTGCCGCGCAGTGCGGCGCTTGCGGTCGAGCGCGAGCGCTTCGTCGCGCTGTTCGACGGCGACGAGCCGCGAGAAGGCGTCGCGGCGTTCGTCGGCAAACGGCCGCCGCAATGGCAGCCGCACGCGGCAGGCGAGGCGCGATGAGCACGTTGCCGACGAATCGGGAGGGCGCGCGCGCCGTGCAGCAGGTTGGCGTTGATGCCGAGCGCGACGTGCTGATGCGCGTCGTGAACCGGGTCGCGCTGATCACGCTGAACCGGCCGGCCGCGCTCAATGCGTTGTCGCACGAGATGGTGCGCGCGCTTGCCGCGCTGATCGAGCGATGCCGCGACGATCAAGAGATCGTCGCGATCGTGCTGCGCGGTGCGGGCGATAAAGGTTTTTGCGCGGGCGGCGACGTGCGTGCGCTGTATCACGCATCGGGCTCGGGCGGTCGTGATTGGCGGCCGTTCTTCGTCGACGAGTATCGGCTCGACCATGCGCTGCATACGTTTGCGAAGCCCGTCGTCGCGCTGATGGACGGCGTGACGATGGGCGGCGGCATGGGGCTCGCGCAGGGCGCCGCGCTGCGCGTGTCGACCGAGCGCAGCCGGATCGCGATGCCCGAGACGCGCATCGGCTTCGTGCCGGACGTCGGCGCGACGCATTTCCTGGCGAAACTGCCGGTCGAGCTGGCGTTGTACATTGGGCTGACGGGCGCGGTGCTGTCCGGGGCGGACGCGTTGTCGGCGCGGCTTGCCGATCTCTGTGTGCCGTCGTCGTGGCTCGATACGTTCGAGGCGCGGCTCGAACGCGCGGACTGGGCGGACGGCGTGCCGCGCGCGCTGCGCGCCGTGTTCGAGCCGCCATGCAACATCGTGCCGCACGCGGCGCTCGACAGTCAGATGCCGTGGATCGTCCGCCATTTCGACCGGCGCTCGCGCGTCGAGCGGATCGTCGCGACGCTGCGCCAGGATCTCGCGCGCGACGACTTGCCGCGTGAGCAACGCCAGTGGCTTCAGGCAACGCTCGATGCGCTCTTGTCGCATTCGCCGACGATGCTCGAAGTCACGCGCGGCGCGCTGCTGCGCGGCCGGCAGATGACGCTGGCCGAATCGTTCCGCATGGAGCTGGGGATCGTCGTGCGCGCGATCGAGGACGGCGATTTTCGCGAAGGCGTGCGTGCACATCTCGTCGACAAGGATCGCCGGCCGCGCTGGGCGCCGATGTCGCTCGTCGAGGTGCAGGACGAGCGGGTCCGGTATTTCCTGACGTCGCCATGGAAATGCGACGCGCATCCGCTCGCGGATCTCGGGCGCGCGTGATCCGAACCGGGCCAGCGGCGCCGCGCGCTGCCGGCTCCGGTTCGCACGATACGACTTTGTCTGCGCAGGGCTGCGCCATGCGGGTCAGTGCGCGGTGCTGCGGAGTTCGCGGCGCAGAATCTTGCCGACGTTGCTTTTGGGCAGCTCGGTGCGGAATTCGACGTATTTGGGCCGCTTGTAGCCGGTCAGGCGCTCCTTGCAGTAAGCGAGAATTTCCTTGTCCGTGAGCGCCGGGTCCTTTTTCACGACGAACAGCTTCACCGCCTCGCCCGAATGCTCGTCGGGCACGCCGACGGCCGCCACCTCGAACACGCCCGGATGCGACGCGACCACATCCTCAACCTCGTTCGGATAAACGTTGAAGCCCGATACGAGAATCATGTCCTTCTTTCGGTCGACGATCTTCACGTAGCCGCGCTCGTCCATCACACCGATGTCGCCCGTCTTGAAGAAGCCGTCCGGCGTCATCACCTGCGCGGTTTCGTCCGGACGATTCCAGTAACCTGCCATCACCTGCGGGCCGCGGATGCAGATTTCACCGGGCTGGCCGAGCGCGACGTCGGCACCTGAATCGTCGCGAATCGCGATTTCGGTCGACGGCAACGGCAGGCCGACCGTGCCGCTGTATTCGGTTGCCGTGACCGGATTGCAAGTAGCGGTAGGCGACGTCTCCGACAGCCCGTAGCCCTCGATGATCGGCACGCGCGTTTTTTCCTTCCAGTGCTTCGCGACGCTTTCCTGAATGGCCATGCCGCCGCCGTTTGCGATTTGCAGTTTCGATAAATCGAGCTGACCGAAATCCGGGTGATGAAGCATGGCGTTATAGAGCGTGTTGACCGCCGGAAACGCGGTGATCGGATAGCCCTTCAGGGCGCGAATCATGCCCGCGATGTCGCGCGGATTCGGAATCAGGATACCGGTTCCGCCCACGTGAATCGACAGGAAGCCGCATACAGTCAGTGCGAAGATGTGATAGAGCGGCAGCGCCACCGCGGTAATCGGCGCTTCTTCCTTCGGCCATTTCCCCGCGATCGGCTCGCGCCATGCTTCGGACTGCAATACGTTGGCGACGATGTTCCGGTGCAGCAGCGTCGCGCCTTTCGATACGCCAGTCGTGCCGCCCGTGTATTGCAGGAACGCGACGTCGTCCAGCTTCGGCTGAGCCGGCTTGAGGCTGCGTCTGGCGCCTTCGGCGAGCGCCGTGTTGAAGCGCGTGAACGAAGGCAAGTGCCACGCCGGCACCATTTTCTTCACGCGACGCACCGCGTAATTGACGAGCATACCCTTCGCGCCCAGTAGGTCACCCATCGCCGCGACGACGACGTGCGCGACCGATGTTCTGGCGATCACCGCTTGCAGCGTGGCCGCGAAGTTCTCGAGAATCACGATCGCTTGCGCACCGCTGTCCTTGAGCTGGTGTTCCAGCTCGCGCGGCGTATAGAGCGGATTGACGTTGACGACTATATATCCAGCGCGCAATGCGGCCGCGATCGTCACCGGATATTGCAGCACGTTCGGCATCATGATCGCCACCCGCGCGCCCGGCGCGAGACCGCGCGATTGAAACCATGCGCCGAGCTTGCGCGACAGCGCGTCTAGCTCGCCATAGGTGATCGCCTTACCGAGGCAGACGAATGCGTTGCGTTCGCGATAGTCGTGAAAGCTCGTCTCGAGCAGCTCGACGAGCGATGCATAGCGGGAAAGATCCACGTCGGCCGGCACGCCGGGCGGATACGATTTCAGCCAGACTCTCTCCATGCAGGTATGTCTCCTTGGTTTTCGTCATGAGCGGAATCTTATTTAACCCAATCTAACCTTTCGCCGCGTTTTGTCTGTACGGTGTACTACCTGGGCGCCGGCGCCGCATGGTTCCCGGGGCTATCGTTCATCTGGCGCTGCAGAATTTGCCGATACATTTGCGTCGGGCTGATCCGGCCATCCCGGGCACGTGCCTGTGCCGGCGTCAATGTTTCAGCGCGTACAGGCGGGATGCCGCGTAACACCGGCTCGATGACTGGGCGGGTGGATGGCGTGATCGCGTCGACGAGCGCGAGCGCCGCACGCCGCAACGACAGCAGCTTCATCGCAAGCCGCACGGCCGGCGTGATGACGGGGCCGACCCAGCGAGGCTGGCGAATGCCTGCAAGCTCGCGCATGTAGGTGGGCATCGTCGATAGCGTTGCGGCACGCATGCCCCAGGCGGCGAGTTTGAGCAGCGGGCGCGCGATGCGCGGCGTATCGGCGTTGATCGTGATGCGGCTGCCGTCGAGCAGATACCGCATCGTCGATTGCGTGAGTTCGGAGGCGGCGAGCCGCGGGCGCATCGCAGCAAAGTAGTGGCGAATGCCTTCACGCGTGCGCGGCACCGCACAAGGCGAACACGTCTGCAATTCGGCCGCGATCGCGCATTCCTCCCAATAGCGCGCTTCGTCGGCCGCGGACAATTTGCCGGGACCGAAACGCTCATAGGCGATCAATACGGAATGCCAACCGGTGAGCAGTATCCAGAGTTGCGAATCCGGGTCGTTCGCATCGAACCGCTTGCCGCTGACGGGCTCGATGCCGACGGCTTTCGCATGCACCTTGACCAGCATTTCCGATGCGTCGAGTGCGCTGCGGGTGTCGCCGAGCGCGACCGTCGCAAAATACCGGATGGTCCGATCGTAGCGTAGTTTGGGGTTCGTATAGATGCCGCGCCGCGAATTGACCGCCGCCAGCAGAAACGGATCGAGTTCCTCGACCACGACGGAGCGCTGAAAGCCGATGGTTAGCGCGGTGGGGTAGGCCCAAACGCGCCAAGTCGGAGAATCCGGACCGAAGAATCCGTAGTCTTCGTGCCGAAGTTCGCCATTATGATTAGTATTCTTAAATAATTTCATCGAATGCTCCCATCGATCTCGAAATCGACATCCAAAGCGGATATCAAGCTTTCATGAATCCGCCCAGGACGACCCGGCCCACATATTCGCCGAGCGCCTCGGCCGTCCATTGCTGTTCGTTCTGGAGCATCGCGCGCACAGCGCCGTCTCCGAGCGACATGAACAGCTCCACCAAAACCGGTAGTTTCTTATCAACCTGTTCGACGCCGGCCTGCTTCAGCATTGGGCCCATCAACGCGCCCACGTGCTGCGCGACGCGTTGGCGTGCCTGGCCGTAGCGGGCAATGGCGTCACAGTCGCTATCCGCGGCGAGCACGAGCCGCCATGAATCGCCGTGCTCGGCCACGACTTTCAGCAGCGCCTGGAATCCGGCCGTCATCCATTGCTTTGGTTCGCCGAATTGCGGCTCACGCGGCAACGCCGACAACACGCCGTCGAACAGACGCTTTTCTTCGCGCTCGAGCAACGCGCGGATTAAGTCTTCCCGCGACGGGTAGCACGCATAAACCACCGGGCGGGTGACGCCGAGTGCCTGCGCGACTGCTTCCATCGACACGTTCGCCAGCCCCCGGCTGAGCGCGATGCGCAATGCGGCGTCCAATACTTGCGGACGCCTGCGATGTGGCCCCAAATGGGCGGCTCGGGTTCGTTCCAGCATGATATTCCTTCAAGGGCGTAGGAAAATATATTCGAGGGTGTAGGATCTTGCCAAGCGAATTCTTCGACGACTCCCTCGACTGCCGGATCGCCGCTGCGGCAACAGCGCCGCTCGGGACGACGGGCGGCGGAATCGGCCGCGATCCGCGGCTGGCGAGCGGCGGCGCGTCCGGCGGCCACACGGCGCTTGCCCGCCCGCCGGCCTTCCGCGCGGCATTCACGCATCATTCGCCGAGCATCGCCGGAATCGCAGCGGCGAGCGCGTCGATCGCGCAGCGCATCTTGAGCGGCAGGTAACGCGTTTGTTGCCAGATCACGTGAATTTCTTGCTCGGGCACGAAGCAACGGTCCATCAGCGCGATCAACTCGCCACGCTTGACGTAATCCGCGAGCAACCAGCTCGGCAGCCACGCAATCCCGAAACCGGCGACGGCGGCCGCCGCGATCGCCGGCACGTCGTCGAAACTCAATTGATGCCGGGTCTCGACGCGCACCACGCTGCCGTTCACGTCGCGCAGATCCCACGGCATCGGCACGCCGCCGCGCGAATAGGCGATCGTCTGATGCCCGGACAGCGCGTCGATGTTCTCGGGCCGCCCGTAGCGCGCAACATACGACGGCGCGGCGCCGAGGCTGCCGTATTGGGTGCCGAGGCGTCGAGCGACGAGGCTCGTGCTGTCGCGCAGCCGGCCGATCCGGACCGCGAGGTCGAAGCCTTCTTCGACCAGATCGACAGGGCGGTCTGAGATCGACAGATCGATCTGCAACTGCGCATGTGCGCGCGCCAGCTCCAGCAGCACGGGCGCGACGCAGTGATGGCCGAACGCGAGCGGCGCGCTCACGCGCAGGCGCCCGCGCGGTTCACGCCGGCCGCTGTCGAGATCGTTCTGCGCCGCTTCGAGTTCGGCGAGCGCGCGCATGCAGCGGTCGTAATACGCGTGACCGTCGTCGGTCAGGCTCTGGCTGCGCGTCGTGCGGTGCAACAGTCTCACGCCGAGCCGCTTTTCGAGGCGGGCGATCGTCTTGCCGACCGCCGAGCGCGTGATGTGCAGCCGCTCGGCCGCTTGCGCGAAGCTGCCGGATTCGACGACTTGCACGAAGGTCGCGATGCCGTCGAGCTTGTCCGTGATCATGATGTCGGTTGTCCTTTATTGGTTCTTTTGAGGCCCCATTAAGGTGAATAAAACGAATCAATAGGGATAAATATTCCTCTTATATTACCGACTCCTGGTGCCCGCCTGTGGTGTCGCGTGCGGCGCATTTTTCCGATTCCGAATCTGGAGGTTCGACGGCGTTCGCGTGCCGGGCGCCGTCGCGATATCGATGCCCCTGTCCCATTTGTCCCGAAACGCGGTCGCATTGGCGGCCGTTTGCCTTACATCGTTGATGTTCGGCCTTGAGATTTCGAGCGTGCCGGTGATTCTGCCGGTGCTCGAGCGTGTGCTGCATGGCGATTTCAACGGCATGCAATGGATCATGAACGCGTACACGATCGCCTGCACGACCGTATTGATGGCGACCGGCACGCTCGCCGACCGGTTCGGCCGCAAGCGGGTCTACGTCATCGGCACGGTGCTGTTCGGCGCGACGTCGCTCGTTTGCGGCGTGGCGCAAAGCGTGCCGGTGCTGATCGCCGGCCGCTTGCTGCAAGGCGCGAGCGGCGGCGCGATGCTGATCTGCCAGATCGCGGTGCTGTCGCATCAATTTCAGGACGGGCGCGAGCGCAGCCGCGCGTTCGGCATCTGGGGGTGCGTTTTCGGTATTGGGCTTGGCTTCGGGCCGATCATTGGCGGGGCGATCGTCGCGCTGTCGAGTTGGCAGTGGGTGTTTCTCGTTCACGCGCCGCTTGCGGTCGTCGCGCTCGTGCTGATTTTCGGCGCGGTGCGGGAGTCGCGCGATCCGCATGCCGGCCGGCTCGACGTTGCGGGCATCGTCACATTGTCGCTCGCGGTGTTCGGCCTGGCCTACTACATCACGCAAAGCGGCGAGCTTGGCGCAACGAGCCTGGCCGGGCTCGGCGTGCTCGCCGCGACGATGGTTGCGCTTGTGGCGTTCGTCGTCGCCGAGCGCGTGAGTGCGCGGCCGATGTTCGATTTCTCGGTGTTCCGCAGCCGCACGTTCTCGGGCGCGCTGTTCGGATCGATGGGAATGAACTTCAGCTTCTGGCCTTTCATGATTTATCTGCCGATCTATTTCCAGATCGGGCTCGGTTACGGCAGCGTGACGGCCGGTTGCGCGTTGCTCGCCTACACGCTGCCCACGCTCGTCGTGCCGCCGCTCGGCGAGCGGCTGGCATTGCGCTATGGGCCGGGCGTCGTGATTCCGGGCGGCTTGCTGACGATTGCCGCCGGTTTCGCGTTGATGCGCTTGGGCAGCGCGGCGGCGCATCCGGACTGGCTGACGATGCTGCCTGGCTGCATGATCGCGGGCATCGGGCTGGGCGTCACCAACACGCCGGTCACGAATATGGCGACGGGAGCAGTATCGAGCGAGCGTGCCGGCATGGCTTCGGCGATCGATATGAGCGCGCGGATGATCTCGCTTGCGCTGAACATCGCGATCATGGGGTTCGTGCTTGTCGCGGGCATCGTGTCGGGCTTGTCGGCGCGTCTGCCGGGCGAACTCGACGCGGCGGCGTTGCGGCGTGTCGCGCAGCAGATTGCGTCGGGCCACGGCGGCGCGGCGGGCGACGTCGTGCCGGCGCTTGCCGCGGTCGATCCGTCGGGCCTCGCGTTGCATGCGGCG
Source organism: Burkholderia sp. TSV86 (assembly GCF_001522865.1). Classification (GTDB taxonomy): domain Bacteria; phylum Pseudomonadota; class Gammaproteobacteria; order Burkholderiales; family Burkholderiaceae; genus Burkholderia. The sequence goes on from NZ_LOWB01000116.1 coordinate 159,689, forward strand.
CTTGCGCATGGGTTTGGCTGGGTGATGATGTACGGCGCGGTGTGTGCCGCGATACTCGCGGTGGCGAGTCTTGCGGTGTTCGCGCCGGTGCGGTGGCGGGCGGCGGGCGTCGGCGTGCCGGGCAGCCAAGGAGCGTGCGGAGGAGATTGACGCGCTCACCGCCGGCGGCCGGCTTCGGCGGGCGTGCGACGCGGCGCCGGCGAGTTTGCCGCAGACGGCGGCGATCGGGCATCGGACGCCGGCGGCCCACACCTTTGCGAGCCGGCCCGGATCGCTCGCCTCAACCCGCTGCGCCGCCGAGCGCCTTGTACAAGTTCATCTGATTGTTGAGCCGGTCCAGCCGATTCAGCGCGGCAGCGCTCTGCGCGTCGCGCAGCCGCTGCTGTTGGTCGAGCCACGGCTGCACGCCCGTCGCGCCTGCCTCGAAGCGTATGCGTGCGAGCGTTTCCGCCCGTTGCGCCTGCGCGAGCGACAGCGTGCGCTGCTGCGCTTGCCGATCGAGTTGCACGCGCGCGGACAGCGCGTTCTCGACCTCGCTCAACGCCGTGTACAACTTCTGACGGAAATTGACGACAGCTTCCTCGTATTGCGTCTGCGATACCTTGATCTGCAACTGCATGGTGTTCCACTGGACGAACGGCAGCGCGAGTCCGAGCCCGAGTGTCGCGATCGGGTTCGCGAGCACCCGTTCGAGGCTCGCGCTCGACGTGCCGACGTTGCCTGTCAGCGTGAATGTCGGATAGAAGCTCGTGCGCGTGGCGTCGACGTTCGCGAGCGATTCGCGCAGACGCAGTTCGGCGGCGCGCAGATCGGGGCGCCGGCCGAGCAGCTCGGCCGGCAGGCCGGCCGGGACCGCGGGCAGGGGGGCGTTGGGCAGGGCGGCGGGCTCGGCCGCCGGTGCTTGCGGGGGGCGGTCGAACAGGATCGCAAGCGCGTGACGATTTTCGGTGCGCTGCTGGATGAGCTGTGTTTGCGCGGCCCGTTGCGCGGACAAACTCTGTTCCGCCTGCGCGACGTCGAGTCCAGAAACGGCGCCGGCGGCGTGACGCGAGCGCACGAGCGCGAGCGTGCGCTCGGCATAGGCGATGTTCGCGTCGGCGAACGCGATCTGCTGGTTCAAATAGCCGATCTGCCAGTACAGCGCGGCCGTCGTGCCGATCAGGGACAACTTAGCCGCATCGCGATCGGCTGCTGTCGCATCGGCTTCCCAGCGCGCGGCATCGCGCAGCGCGGCAAGCCTGCCCCACAAGTCGAGTTCGTAGTTCAGCGTGCCGGCGAGGCCGCTCGAGCGGCCCATTTGATGCGTGTCGAGCGTGCGCGACACGCCGCCCGTCGCGCCGAGCGTCACGTTCGGCGTCAGGTTCGTGTCGGCGAGCCCGGCTTGCAGACGCGCGCGATAGACGCGGATCGCGGCGGCGGCGAGATCGTTGTTGGTGCGCAGCGCATCGTCGATCAGTTGCCCGAGCACCGGATCGTCGAAGCTGCGCCACCAGTTCGCCGTCGCGGTGGCGGTTGATGCGGCGGAAGCGGCAGGCGCAGCCGAAGCTGTTTGCGGGGCGTCCGACGGCGAGGCGGCGGGCTTCGCGGGGGCGTTCGAAATGGCCGGCGCGCCGGCTGCGCCGGGTCCGGCAACGGCTTGCGAAACGGCCGAGGGCGAAGCTTGCTGCGCGGCGGGCGGAGTAGACGCCGCAGGTACGGCCGGGGCAGCGGAGCGAGCCGGAATAGGTGGCGTGAGCGGGGCTTCAGTGCCGTGAGCGCTAGGCGCCCCGGAAGCCTCCGGCGAAGCCCAATGCGCCGGCACCGCAACGGCGGGCAACGGCCCATGGCGCGTCGCGGTGCAGCCGGCCGACAGCGCGGCGGCGCATGCGAGTGTGCAGAGCCGGGAAGCGGGGAATCGGGTCATCGTGTCGTTACCTCGTCTGTCAGTCGCGCGCGAGCGCATCGATTGGATTCAGCCGCGACGCGTTGCGCGCGGGCATGAAGCCGAACACGACGCCGATCAGCGTCGAGCAGACGAAGGCCGACACGATTGAGCCGGCCGAGAACACCATCTTCCATTGATCGACGAACAGCGAGAACACGAAGCTCATCCCGAACGACAGCACGATTCCGATCACGCCGCCCATCAGGCAGACGGTCACGGCCTCGACGAGAAACTGCTGCATGATATCGGCCTGCCGCGCGCCCACTGCCATCCGAATGCCGATTTCGCGCGTGCGCTCGGTCACCGATACCAGCATGATGTTCATCACGCCGATGCCGCCGACGACGAGCGAGATCACCGCGATCAGCGATAGCAGCAGCGTCAGCGATTGCCCGGTCTTCTCGACGGTCTTGACGACGCTGTCCATGTTGTATGTGAAGAAATCCTTGCGGCCGTGCCGTTGCGTCATCAGTTTCGTCAGGCTTTGCTCGGCCGCGTCGCTTGGCTGGCCGTCGCGCACGCGCACCGTGATGGTATCGAGATAGCGCTGGCCAAACAGGCGGCCGGCCGCGGTCGTATACGGCACCCACACGTTGAGGTTTTTCATGTCGCTGAACGCGCTCTTTTTTTCCGCGGTCACGCCGATCACGACGCACGGCAGATTATCGATCAGGATCACTTCGCCAAGCGGGTTCGGATTCGCGCCGAACAGCTTGCGCCGCGTATTCTCGTCGATCACGACGACCTGTGCCTGGCGGCGCACCTCGTGCGGCCCGAACGCGATGCCTTGCGCCATCTTCATTCCGCGCACTTGAAAGAAACGTTCGCCGACGCCGCTCACGAGCGCGGTCGCATCGATGTTCCGGTAGCGCAGCAGCAGGTTGCGCGCCGTTTCGGGCGTCGCGCTGTCCACGTAGATCTGCTCGGCGAGCGCGGCGGCGTCGGCCGGCACGAGCGTCTGGATCGTGTCCGCGCGGCTGTCGCCCCAGTCGTTGCCCGGATAGATGTTGATCGTATTCGTGCCGATGCTGCCGATTTCGTCGAGCATGTGGCGCTTCGCGCCTTCGCCGATCGCGACGATCGACACGACCGACGTGATGCCGATGATGATCCCGAGCATCGTCAGAAGCGTGCGCAGCCGATGCGACACGAGCGCGATCCACGCCATCCGGAACGCTTCCGCGAAACGGCCGACGTTCGCCGACAGGCGGCGCGTGTGCGGCAGCGCGGCGGCGCCGTTCTCGCCGCGCTCGACGCCGGCGCCGTGTGTGCGCGGATTGAGCCGGTCGCCGACGATCCGGCCGTCGCTGATTTCGATGATGCGCCGCGCATGCGCGGCAACATGCTCGTCGTGCGTGACGATGATGACCGTGTGGCCGAGTGCGTTGAGTTCGAGCAGGATGCGAATGACTTCCTGGCCGCTTTTCGAATCGAGCGCGCCGGTGGGCTCGTCGGCGAGGATCACTTCGCCGCCGTTCATCAGCGCGCGCGCAATGCTCACGCGCTGCTGTTGGCCGCCCGACAACTGGCTCGGCCGATGTTCGGCACGCTCCGACAGGCCCAGCCGCGCAAGCAGCTTTTGCGCGCGCTCGCGCCGCTCGGCATGCGCGCTGCCCGCGTAGACGGCGGGCATCTCGACGTTTTCCGCGGCGCTCAGATGCGGCAGCAGATGATAGCGCTGGAAAATGAAGCCGAAGTGCTCGCGGCGCAGGCGCGCAAGCTCGTCGCTTTCGAGTTCGCGCGTCTCGCGCCCGCGCACCCGATAACTGCCCGAGCCCGGATGGTCGAGGCAGCCGAGAATGTTCATCAGCGTCGATTTGCCCGAACCCGACGCGCCGACGATCGCGACGATCTCGCCCGCATCGATCGTGAGATTGACGTCGTCGAGCACGACGACGTCCTTGTCGCCGGCGGGAAAGCTGCGCGTGACGCGCGTGAGCTGCAATAGCGGTTCGCCCATCGTCAATGCTCCGCGCCTGAGGCCGCCGAGGCCGCGCCTGCCAGTTCGTTCGCGTCGCCAAGAATCACGCGCTCGCCTTCGCGCAGGCCCGCGAGCACTTCGACCTTGACGTTGTTGTTGATGCCGGCGCGGATCTTGCGTGTCGCGACCTTGCTGTCGGCGCCGAGCACGCGCACCGCGTATGTGCCGTCCTTGTCCTTCGCGCCGAGCGCCGCGACCGGGATGTAGAGCGCGTTGGCCGCGGTGCCGAGCAGAATGTTGACCTGCGCGGTCATCGAGATCCGCAGCCGATGGCCGGGATTCGGCACGTCGAACAGCGCGTTGTAGAACACGGCGGTGTTCGGCTTCGACGATCCGCCGCCCGTGCCGCCCGCGCTGCCTTGCATGTCGAGGAAATTCTGCGGGGCGGGCTCGATCGCGCGCAGCTTGCCGTAGTAGCGCTTGTCGGGCTCGCCGAGGATCGTAAAGTAAGCAGTTTGGCCCGCATGGATGCGGATCACGTCCGCTTCCGACACCTGTGCCTTGACGGTCATCGTGTCGAGTTCAGCGAGCTTCAGAATCACGGGCGCCTGCTGTTGCGCGATCACGGTCTGGCCTTCCTGGGTGACGATCGCGACCACTTCGCCGTCGATCGGCGCGACGATCCGCGTATAGCCGAGGTTCGCGCGCGCGGTCTCGATCTTGATCCGTGCCTCGCGAATCTGCGCGTCGAACGCGGCCAGGTTCGCACGCTGTACGTCGAGCGTCGCCACCGCGGCCTCGTAATCCTGGCGCGCCGTCGCATCGTCGGACAGCATCTGCTGCTGGCGCTTGAATGCGAGTTCGGCTTGCCTTAGCTGCGCGGCGGTCGAGCGCTTTTGCGCGTTCAGATTGTCGACGTTCGCTTCGGCCTGGCGCAGCTCGTTTTGCGAAATCACCGGGTCGATCTCGGCAAGCCATTGGTCCTTCTTCACGTTGTCGCCGAGTTTGACCTTCAGCGATTTCAATTGGCCGGACACCTGCGCGCCCACGTCGACCTGCTTGGATGCCTGCAGCGTGCCGGTCGCGAGCACGGCATTCTCGAGATCGGCACGGGCGACTTTAGCGGTGAGGTATTGCGGATCCCGGTTTTTGGCGAAAAAGTATTGATAAAGCACGGCAAGCGCGACGAGCGCGATAACGCTCGTGACCGCGACGACCCGGCGACGTAGGAGTTTTTTCATCGGAAACTGAAAACTGGCGTGTGGCGATCGGTAGGCAGGCGATTGTAATGAAAATGCAAACCAGTCATTGGAATACGGGAAGCGGGATGCGGTTCAATGCGACGACAAATTTCCTCAATATTTCGACAGTTTGTTACAACGGGGCGTCGTCGATGATGCCGTCGAACGTGACGCTGCCGGTTGGGGCCGCGTCGATTTCGTCGAAATGATTGACGGCGTGGCTTCAGCCGGCGCGGCTTGCTTGTTGCTTGATCCCACGCGATACGCCGTGAACATGACGATCGGGCGGCGGGAGCTGGTCGTTCTGATGGGGCCGTTGGGCGGCGGGAAATTTCGGCGAACCGACGTCGTCGCTCGGCGTCGCGCGCGGAGCGCGGATAATCGCCCACATTCGCGAGCGGGTGCCGGCGCTCATCGTCATTACGCATCACCATTCGCGGCTGGAAATCGCGGATCGCGCTTATCGGCTGGAGAACGGCACCGTTCGCGAGTTCTTCCCGCAGCCGTGATCCGTGGCGATTCGGCGCGCGGGCCGGCAAACGGCGCGCATCGAGGCAACGCTCGCCACGATCGGCATCTCAATCCGCCCCCGAAATGACAGCGGCAATCCCCCATCCTTTCTCCCACGTCCGTATGACGGGCGGCGGGCGCTTCATCATTTGCTTATCAACGTGCACCGGGCATCGATAGTCCAAATCATTGGTTGGCCGATCAGCGAGCGTCCCCCTACGATGCGGCGAGACAGACGCTGCGCGACGAGCAGCGCATGCGAGGGCGCCTTCCGACCGGCTGGCCGAGTGCCGCCGACGTCCTGGATTTCATGATTAGATTAGAGGAACGAACCGATGAGTCGCGAGCAGCAACAGCTCAAGTTCGCCTACTGGGTGCCTAACGTCAGCGGCGGTCTCGTCGTCAGCAAGATCGAGCAGCGCACGAGTTGGGATATCGATTACAACCGCCGCCTGGCGCAGCTTGCCGAGCGTAACGGCTTCGATTACGCATTGTCGCAAATCCGTTTTACCGCCGGCTACGGCGCAGAGTATCAGCATGAATCTGTCGCGTTCAGCCATGCGCTGCTCGCTGCCACCGAGCGTTTGAAGGTGATTGCCGCGATCCTGCCGGGGCCGTGGCATCCGGCTGTCGTCGCGAAGCAGCTCGCGACGATCGATCAGTTGAACCAAGGGCGCGTTGCAATCAACGTCGTCAGCGGCTGGTTCAAGGGTGAATTCACCGCGCTCGGCGAGCCATGGCTTGAGCATGACGAGCGCTATCGCCGCTCTGAGGAATTCATCCGCGCGGTAAAGGGCATATGGACGCAAGATCACTTCACGTTCAAGGGTGATTTCTACCGCTTCAACGATTACACGCTGAAGCCCAAACCGTTGCAGCAGCCGCATCCCGAAATTTTCCAGGGTGGCAATTCGGCGGCCGCGCGCCGCATGGCGGCGGCGGTGTCAGACTGGTATTTCATGAACGGCAATACGCTCGAGGGGCACCGCGAGCAGATCGACGAGATTCGCGCGGCGGCGGCCGAGCACGGGAGGCGCGTGAAGTTCGGCGTAAATGCGTTCATCATCGCGCGCGACACCGAACTCGAGGCGCGCGAGGTGCTGGACGAGATCGTTCGTCATGCGGACGTCGATGCGGTCAATGCGTTCGGTCACGCGGTCAAGCAGGCCGGAAAGGCCGCGCCGGAAGGGCGCGGGATGTGGTCGGACTCGAAGTTCGCCGATCTCGTTCAGTACAACGACGGTTTCAAGACCAACTTGATTGGCACGCCCGAGCAAATCGCCGAACGGATCGTCGCGCTGAAGTCGATCGGCGCCGATCTCGTGCTGGGCGGGTTCCTCCACTATCTCGAAGAAGTCGAGTATTTCGGCAAGCGCGTGCTGCCGCTCGTGCGCGAGCTGGAACGGCGGCACGAAGCCCAGCCCGCATGACGCGCGGCAGCGCCATGCGCCGGTTGCGTGCGGCCGACAGCCGGCATGGCGGCGAGCCGCGATCAGTCAGCCGGCCCGCCAGCAGGCGCGCGCCGGCTGGCGTATTTTCGGCAAAAAGTCATCGCGTTGAAATATTGGTGCGAGCACAATAGGCCCGGCAGTTGCTTACGAATATCAACGTCGCGGCGCCGGTTGTGCGGCCGTCGCGCTTATTCTCCAGAGGGTCGCCCATGTTCCGTCCGTTCGCTCGCGCCGCGTGCGCGCTGGCTGTCGCATCGACTTGCACTCCCGCTCACGCGTATGACTATCTATTGCTCGCCTCGTCCTGGGAGCCGGGCTTTTGCGCAACGCACAGCGCCACCGAGTGCAATACGCTGTCGGGTTCATACGCGTCGACGAATCTGTCGTTGCACGGCCTTTGGCCGAACAACTACGACAGTACCAGCCAGCCGTTCTATTGCGGCGTGCCGCAGAACGAGATCGATCTCGACAACGCGCATCAATGGTGCAGCATGGACAAGTACCCCGTCAGCGCGGCGACGCTGAGCACGCTGTCGACGTACATGCCGGGTGTCGCGTCGTGCCTCGACAAGCATGAGTGGTACAAGCACGGCACTTGCGCGCAGTATTCGTCGGCCGACACGTACTGGAACGACGCGAGCGGGATGATCAGCCGCCTCGCGACCACGTCGTTCAACACGTTCCTGCAAACGAACGCGGGCAAGACCGTGACGCGCGAGCAATTGTTGAGCGCGTTCGATGGCGCGTTCGGCACCGGCGCGCGCGCCGCGGTGTCGCTGAAGTGCACGAAGTCCAACTACGTCAGCTATTTCACCGAGGCTTGGATTGCCGTGAGAACCAATGCGACCACGCAGTTTCCGAGCCCGACGTCGCTTGTGACGGACGCCGGCACGCAAGGCACGTGTCCGACGACCGGCATCTATATCGCGAAATAAACCGGACCGGGCCGCACGTTGGCTCCGCGCCGGCGCCGGCACATGCCTGCGCCGGCAGGGCCCATGCCGCGTCAGAAAATCGATCGCCCCGAGTAGGTCGTCAGCCATTCGAGCGCGAGCACGCCGGCAAGTGAGTTACCGTTCGGATCGAGCCCTGGCGACCACACGCATACGGCCATCTCGCCCGGCAGCACCGCGACGATTCCGCCGCCCACGCCGCTTTTCGCCGGCAGGCCGACGCGATAGACGAAGTCGCCTGCGGCGTCGTAGGTGCCGCATGTCAGCATGAGTGCCGACAAGCGTTTGGCCGAACTCGGATCGAGGATCGGCTCGCCCGTCGCGGGTGCGATGCCGCTGTTCGCGAGAAAAAGCGCGGCCTGCGCGAGTTCGACGCAACTCATCGTGATCGCGCACTGGCGGCAGTACGCGTCGATCACGGTGTCCGGCGGCATCTGCATGTTGCCGAAACTCGCGATGAAATGCGCCATTGCGCGGTTGCGCTCGGCGTGCTGCTGCTCGGATAGCGCGACGCGTGCGTCGTAGTCGATATCGGCGATGCCGGTCAGGCGCCGGATGAACTCGACGAGCGCCGTCTCGGCGCGCACGAAGCGGCGGCACAGCACGTCGGTGACGACGAGCGCCCCCGCGTTGATGAACGGATTGCGCGGCTTGCCGCGTTCGCTTTCGAGTTGCACGAGCGAATTGAACGCGGTGCCCGACGGCTCGCGGCCGACGCGCTGCCACAGTTCGTCGCCGAGCAGCTTGAACGCGAGCGTGCACGCGAAGAGCTTCGAGATGCTCTGGATCGAGAAACGCTCGTGCGCGTCGCCGATCGTGAAAATATCGCCGGCGAGCGTGACGACCGCCATTCCGAAGCGCTCGGCGGGCACCTTCGCGAGTTCGGGAATATAGTCGGCGACCCGGCCTGCGCCAATCCAAGGCGCGAGTTCGGCGCGGATGCGTTCGAGTATCGGTTGGTAATTCAATTCGGTGTAGCGTGCTGAAAACATCGTATGTTACAGAGGCGGCGCCGTGCCGTCCCGCAACGCTCGGGGCAGGGGGGCAACGCGTGAATGCGGGGCGCAGCCCCTTTTCAAGAGCGTGATCGTACCTGCTTTTCAAGGGAGCGCGCAGTCCGATTCCGGCACTCACGCGCGCGCAGTCCGCCAGGGGGCTCACTGGTAGCGGAACGATAGCGCGTATCGCCCATGACGTTGGCCGCCGTAGGGTTCGTGCATGCGATGCGGGCCGTGCCGGCACGAACGATCGGCACCGGCTCCGGCACGCATGACGGGCACGCCGATTTCTTTCGCGCGTTTAAGTGCCTGGCTAAATAAGCGCCAGGCTCGAGCGCCTGGCCAAGCGATGATCCCACGGCGTTTGCGGTCGATACCGCGCGAATGTGGCGCGTGCGGGCAGCGCCTTTGCCGGCATCGTTGGTATTGCCGGCTTGCGGCACGCGTCAGAATTCGACAGCTTGACGCAGCGTGTTCGTGCAACGCCGTGCGTCGTCGAGAAAGCGGCCGAATGCGTCGCTGGTCAAGTCGGCATGGCTGAGCCAACGAACCTTCTGGATGATCTGTTCACGGTAGGCGATCGCGTTGTCCGACGGCTCCGGCGTTACCTCCAGGTCGTACCACGGCGAATGCACCGCGCACGCCGCGAACGGTTGTACCGCCTTCGCGCCGGTCAGCCGCACGCGGAGCTTGAAGGTGAACGGGTCATTCAAATACAGATCGCCCGCATCGCCCGCGTGCCGATAGCCGGCGAAGCGATCCCATAGCTTGCGCAAGCCTTGCGCGGCGTCGTATAGGCGCGGGCCATTCTGACCGGACGGCGCTTCGAGCGCACGCAGATCGATGCCCTTCATGTCGACCCGATAACGCTCATTTCGCGCTTCGTCACTGCGCGGCCGCACGATTTCGCACGTTCCCTTCTCCTGCTCGTTGAGCAAGCGTTTGCAGATTTGCTGGTCGCCGGCGCGCGCGCCGTCGCGGCGATCAGTGCGCATGAGATCCAGCAGATCTCTACCGTCCAGATATGCGTGCCCTGACACAACGGCGCTGCCGTCGGGGCGCAGTTGCTGGTTTACCGTCGCATCGACGGCGACGATCGGCGCTTCGGCCGGGATGTATTCGCGGCGCACGTCGCCGTTCTTTTCGACGACGAGCGCCCAGCGCTCCTGTAGCTGCTCTGGCGTGCGGCCGGGCAGGGCGTTCGGCTGGGTCGGGTCGAGCCACCAGGTGCGGCCGTCCACGCTTGCGCGCACGATCGCGTGGTTCGGCGCCTGTGTGCCGGGGATCAATAGCGGCGGCGCAAACGAACCTGCATGGACCCATGCGATCCGCGCGTCGATTCCGCTTCTGTCGAGCATCGCGGCGAGCAAAACCGCGAGATCCTTGCAATCCCCGTAGCCGTGTGCTTCGATTTGCGCCAGATCGAATGGGATATAGCCGCGATCGCACGCGCGCCAGTCGCCGAGATAGCGATAATGCGCGCCGATATACTGCATCAGCGCGGCAACCCGTTGCGCCGCCGGCTCGCGCCGTGCGGCGTTGACCGCGCCTGCCGCGCCGCGCGGCAGCGGCGCGGCGGCGATCTCGTTGTAGCGCTTCGCATACGCGCCGAAATGCGCCTGTGCGCTCAGGCTGCTCGCCAATTCGATGCGCGGTATCTGGCGCAGCTCGCCGTACTCCTCGTTGATGATGTTCAGATATCGGGGCTGTGTTTGGGTGATGACGAGCCGCTTGCCGTCGTTTGACGTTGTGATGCGAAAGTCGCCGGCCGCTTCGCTGCGCCAGACGATAGGCCGATCGGCCTGGTATTCGGCGCGAAAATGGTCGGTGCGCACGGGCATTGGCGGGAACGCCAGCACCTCGTGAAATTGCTTCGCGAGCGGGAGGGCGGCGGTGTGGCGAATCGTTGTATACATGATCGTGCTGCCGACGCGCAAGTCGGGAAAGGCGACCGATGTTTGCTTGTCGCGCAAAAATCCTTCCGCTGGATTCGGCGCCGTGCGCGTGTCGATTTGCGACGCGGCAAGTGGCGTGCGATGCCCGTGCGGGTCGATCACGGCCGCGTCCTTCAGTTCGAAGCGGTCGTTTTCACGGTAGTCGAAGTCCAGGCGGGACAGCAGGTCGCGGCCGACCGGCCGCAGGATCGTCAGCTGCGTGACGCATGTGCAGTCGGTGCTCGTATCGGCGTTGATCCGGCAGGTTTCGTCGACATGCCGCGCAATCGGCGCTTCGTCGATCGGTTGCAGCGTGGCAAACGATGCGTTCGCGCACATACAGGCAATGGCGATGGCGGTGCGCATGAGCACCTGCCGAAAGCGGGATATCGTCAATTCGAAATCTCCTGACGTTTGCGGAAAAGTTGGCCAGCGAACGTGTTTGGGCAGCGAATCGCGATGTGATTCGCCAATCGGCACGGGGGATTTTTTCTCTGCCCGGAATTCGATGGACTTGAATCGAAAGAGTGAGTTCCGTGGAATTGGGAGATTAATGGTGCGCGAGATAATAAGGTTTGTTATGTTTGATGTAATGTTATTTGTTTATAATTAATTAAATTTTGTGGTGGATTTGTCTGGGTGTCGCGGCATAATGAATGCCGTTTTGAATGTGCGAAAAATCCCGGCTGGGCGGCGCCTTCACTCGCGCCCAACGGCGGCCTAGTGCGTGACGTGGCAAAGACGCTGACGCGCCGCCGAGGCTGCCATGTATCGGCGCGAATCGAAGTGCGATGCCGCGGGCGAATTGGTCGGTCGTAACAGGCAGCCGAGCCGGGTGATAAGAATCGCATTGGTTCTAAGGTTAATCGTCGCGGTGTCCGTTTAGTCGATTTGATGAGTCATGTTGCAAAAGAATAATAATGAAATTTGGTGTGATGCCGGTGATGATCGGGTGCTTGTCAATATGATTTTGATTCATTGCCAAGCTATATCCGTGAAAGATGACGGGGTATGCTTTGTTTTTGACAGCGCTTGTCCTCCAGCCCGTCGCAGGCAGTGCTTGGCGTAACGCCATTCGAACGGTGACCGTGCTTCGCCGCGCAGCCGTACCGGGCCCGCGCACGTCTTGGCATCACTTTCCGCGTTGCCCGATTGCCACCGTTCGGCGGCCCGCGTAAGCAGTATCATTCGGATTGTTTCAGAATCTTACGAAATCTCATGCCTTTCAGGATTCTTCTCGTTGAAGACGATAACCGTCTGTCCACGCTGATCGCAGGCTACCTGCGTAAAAACGATTACGTCGTCGACACCGTGCTGAACGGCAACGATGCCGTCGATGCGATCCTGAGCACGCGCCCGGATCTTATGATTCTCGACGTGAATCTGCCCGGCAAGGATGGTTTCGAGATCTGCCGCGAGGCGCGCGAGTTTTACAGCGGGGTCATCATCATGGTGACGGCTCGCGACGAGCCGTTCGACGAATTGCTCGGCCTCGAATTCGGCGCGGACGACTATGTGCATAAGCCGGTCGAGCCGCGTATCCTGCTGGCGCGGATCAAGGCGCAACTGCGCCGCGCGCCGGCGCGGCTGCCCGAAGGCGGTGCCCAGCCGGAACGCTATGCGTTCGGCAAGTTCACCATCGACCGTGCGAGCCGCACGGCCAGCCTGCCGGACGGCACGACGCCCGATTTGACGTCGGCGGAATTCGATTTGCTGTGGGTGCTCGTCTGCCATGCGGGCGAAGTCGTGAGCCGCGACGATTTGATGCTGCAATTGCGCGGCGTCGAGTTCGACGGGCTCGACCGGACCATCGACGGTCGGATCTCGAAGCTGCGGCGCAAGCTGAACGACGACGCGGGCCACCCGCAGCGGATCAAGACGATCCGCGGCAAGGGCTATCAGTTCAGCAAGAGCGCGTGGGAGTAGCCGTGCGTCGAAATCCGACGATGAATCCGAACTACGCGCCAGCGCCGCGGCTTTCGCCGCTTCGGTATTGCAAATGGCGCTGGCTGCATTTCCGCCGCTCGTGGACGGACACGCGCGCGGACCGGATTCCGAGCTGGTCGCGCCTGTATTTGCGCACGTATCTGCATCTCGTCGGCCTCGTGCTGCTGACGGCCGGCGTGACGGTCGCGGTGCTGTGCGCGGCGCTGACGCCGCGCACGCTCTGGCATGCGTTCGATGCGCTGCCGGGCGGCGAATGGCCGGTGATCGCGGCGGTGCTGGGTCTGCCCGCGCTCGCCGCTTATCGCTGGATGCGGCCGGTGTGGTCGGATCTCGTGATGGTGCGCGAGCGCGCGATCGATTTCACGGGCGGGCGCTTCAACACGCGGGCGCGCGAATCGCGCAGCGTGATCATCGGGCCGCTCGCGCGCACGCTCAACGCGCTCGCGATGCGCATGGAGCGCCTGATTGCCGCGCAGCGCGATCTGACGAACGGCATTTCGCACGAATTGCGCACGCCGCTCGCGCGCGTGCGTTTCGCGCTCGAAAGCCTGCGTGAACCGGGGTCGGCGGCTGAATACGAGAACGCGATCGCGAGCATCGAGCAGGACGTGACCGAACTCGACGAATTAATCGACATGAGCCTCACCTACGCACGGCTCGAATACAGCTCGTTGCAGTCCAATCTCGAGCAAACCGCGCTGGCTGCATGGTTCGACAAGCAGATCGGCGATGCCGCGCTGTTGTACCCGGACAAGGTGATCGAATCGCGCATCGAGCTTGGCCGGAACGTGCGCGTGAGGATGGATAAGCGGCTGATGTCTTATGCGGCGCGCAACCTGCTGCGCAACGCGAGCAAGTACGCGCACGCGCGCATCGTGGCCGGGCTGCGGATGCGCCATGGCAACATCGAGATCTATGTCGAGGACGACGGGCCGGGCGTGCCCGACGCGGAGCGCGAACGGATCTTCGATGCGTTCGTGCGGCTCGATCGCCATACGGCCGGCTACGGCCTTGGCCTCGCGATCACGCAGCAGGTGCTGCATGCGCACAATGGGCGTGTTGCCGTGGTCGATCCGGTCATTTTGTCCGGAGCGCGCTTCGAGATCAGTTGGCCGGTTTGAGCCGCCGTTTTTCGGGGCAAGCGCCGGGGAGCCGCCGTGCGTATCGTTTCGATGCGCACGGGTGGCCGCACATAGTGCCAGGCATGGCCAGGCACTGGTCGCGCGCGGTTTCGTGCGGCGGCGCAGGCATTTTGCCCGGCCCGGCCCGGCACGCGGCCCGGCGTAGGCGCCGGGCCGCGTGCCGTCAGTACGTTCGCCCGAGTTGCAGATACAAGTTGCGCCGTCCGCCCGGCGCGAGCGCGACGCCCATGTATACAGGGCCGAACGAGGTCGTCAAGCTGGTGAAGAACGTATAGCTCTGCTTCAGCGTGCTGCCGCCGATGCGCGTGCCGCCATTCCAAACATTGCCGAGTTCCGCGCTCGCGCCGACGAAAAGCGCCTTGACGGGCGACGCATTGAACGTCATCAACTGATTCATATAGGTGACCTGCCCGTAGACGAGCGCGTCGCCCGTCAGTTGATCCGCCGCGTATGCGGACAGGTGCTGGAACCCGCCGAGCGTGAAGTTGAACATGTTGAGCAGGTTCTTGCCGCCGAAGATCTTGCCGCCCTCGATCGTCGCGCTGACGCTATGGCGGCCGAGTTGCTGCGCGACCATCACCTTGCCGTATACCTCGGTGTGCCGCGCGTCGGTGGCATTGTCGAAAAAGTCGTCCAGCGAATCGCTGCTGCGCGTCGACAGCGAGCGCTCGACCCGGAATTCCGTGAAGTAGCCTCTGCGCGGGAACAGCGGATCGTCGAGCTGGTCGATCACGAGCCGCGCCCGCACGCTGAGCGCCTGAGCGGAGAGTCCGGGGAACAGAAATACTCTCGACGGGAAAATGTCCCCGACGTCGAGCGGCAGATTGTAGGTGGGCGCGCCCGTGCCGTGCGCATAGGCGAGGCCGATGCGGAAATCGCCGAGGTGGCCGATCGGCCAGCCGACGTCGACGCCGACGCGCTGCGTCTGCAACCGGTACTGGGTGAGCTTGACGTCGTCGTCGTACATGTTCACGAAGCGCCGCTGGTATTCCGCGTAGGGCGCGACATACAGGCCGGGACGGTTCAGCAGCGGCTGGCGCAGTTCGACATGCGCCGTTTGCAGATCGCTGCCGAGCGTCGTATCGACGCGGAATTCGAGGCCGGACGGCGTCAGCCACGGACGGCGGTAACCGATGTGCAGCCGGAAGCCGCCTTCGTCGCTCGAACTGCTCGACAGGCCGAGCCCGAACAGCAGGAAGTTCGGCCCCCAATATTTCTCGCGCGCGTCGATCACGAGGCGATGTTCATCGCCGTCGGTGACCACCTGTTGCGTGACGCTGTCGAAATTACCGCTGGTCGTCAGGGCAAGCAGATCCTGGCTGACTTGCTTCGGATCGTAAGTGTCGCCAGGCTTGATGTGCAGCGCGTCGCGCACGATCCGCGCCGGGACGGGGCCGTTGGTTTCGACGTCGATCGCCGTGATGCGGATTGGTTGCGGCGGCGGTTGCGTGTGCGCGGCGCGGTATGCCGCGTATTGCTCGGGCGACAGCGCATAGCGCTTCAGGCTCGGCAGTGCGTTCGCGGCGGCTTTTTCACCAGCTGAGATCGCATCCTGCGCGTTCTGAAAATCGGTGAAGCTGAGCTTGCCGAGCGCCGGCTCGAGCAGCACGTCGCCCGGCCTCAATTGCTTGCGCTGTCCGGCGAGGTTTTGCCGGATCAGGATGCCGACCATCTGCTGCATCACGTCGGCTGGTGACGCGAGCGAGTCGAGCGGCTTGAGCTGCGAGCCGATGTTGACCGCGATGACGACGTTTGCGCCCATCTGCCGCACGGTGTCGACCGGCAGGTTGCTGACGAGCCCGCCGTCGACGAGCGTGCGGCCGTCGATCTCGGCGGGGGAGAAGAGGCCCGGCATCGCCATGCTGGCGCGGATCGCGAGCGGCAGCGATCCATGGTCGAGCTCGACCATCTCGCCCGTGCGCAGATCGGTCGCGATCGCGCGAAACGGGATCGGCAGTTGATCGAACGGCTGATTGGTCGGCACGGCCGCCGTCCAGGTCGATAGCAGCCCTTGCAGCTGGTTGCCCTGCACCAGTCCGACGGGCGCCTTGAAGCCTTTCTTGCTGAAACCGAGCGTCAGGCCATCGATATACAGCCGCTCGTCCTCGCGCCGTTTTTGCGGCAGGTCCGAGCGCTCGGTGACGTCAAATGCGATGTCGGAGAGATTGACCTGCGACAGCCGCCGCTGCATCTCGTCCGCGGTCATGCCGCTCGCGTACAGGCCGCCGACGACTGCGCCCATGCTGGTCGCCGCGATGCAGTCGACCGGAATGCGGTTTTCCTCGAGCACTTTCAGCACGCCGAGATGCGCATAGCCGCGCGCGCCGCCGCCGGACAGCACGAGGCCGATCGCGGGACGGCCGTTGGGGCCGCCATCGGCCGCGCAGGCCGCCGGCCCCGCGCGGCGGGCGGCAGCCGCCGCAGCGGCCGGCGCCGGTGTTGGCGGAGGAGACGCGGCAAGCGTCGCCGCCGGCTGCGCTATTGCCGGGGCGGCTGCGAGCGTGGCTGCACGGGCGGCTGCATCGGCGGGCGCGCCGGGGGCATCGGCGGCCTGGGCGCGCCCGGGCCATCCCGCCGCGGCGCAGACGATCAACAGCGCGGCGACGAGGCCGGTACAACCCGGAATGGGCTGGATGGAAGCGGGCGTGAGCGCCGTCATTGTCTTAGCTATCGCGGGAGTGAACGGGATAGTCGGAATACCGGGCCGGGGCCGGCGGAAGCGAGAGAGTACCGCTTTTGTCCATCTGTCGCTAATCGGTCGCAGATATTCGATAAAAATTGGCGAAATTGCCTAAAGTATTTTTGCGTCCTGCCGCTAAGCGACTGAATGGATGGTGCGCGTTGCAGCGGATCGCGCTTGGGGCGCCAGCGGTTTGCCCGCATCGTCGTTTCACCGATTCGAATAGAGGCTTCACCATGGCGGCACCGTTTCTCGAAAGGCTCTTTGCGCACCAAGTCGCGGTTGATCCGGGCACGGCGAGCACGTTGATCTATGTCCGCAACCGCGGCGTCGTGCTCAATCAGCCGTCGGTCGTCTGTTTCAGCAAGCGCGGCGGCGCGAGTGCGAAGGCGCGCGTGGAGGCGGTCGGCGAGCAGGCGAAAGCGCTGCTTGGCCGCTCGCCGGAGCATCTCGAGGCGGTCCGGCCGCTGCAGCACGGCGTCGTCGCGAACTACCACGCGGCTGAGCAGATGATGCGTCTGTTCGTCGACATGTCCAATGCGCGCTCGATGTTCGGGCGACGCGTCGCGTTCACGCTCTGCGTGCCGTCGAATGCGACGGCGCTTGAGCTGCGCGCGATCCGCGATGCGGCGCTCGCGGCCGGCGCGTCGCGGGTCAGCGTGATCAGCGAGCCGCTTGCGGCCGCGCTCGGCGCGGGGCTGCCGGTGTCGGCCGCGATCGGCTCGATGGTCGTCGATATCGGCGGCGGGACGACCGAGGTTGCGGTGATCGCGCTTGGCGGCATCGTCTATCGCGAGACGATCCGCGTCGGCGGCGAGCAGTTCGACGCGGCGATCGTCAACCACGTGCGCAACGTCTACGGTGTGCTGCTCGGCGAGCAGACGGCCGAGCACGTGAAAAAAACGATCGGCGCCGCCAGCGGCCGCGTGCCGCGCGTATCGATGCAGGCGGTTGGGCGCAGTGTCCGGGACGGCTTGCCGCGCAAGATCGAGTTGAGCAACCATGACATCGCCGATGCGCTCGCGATGCCGCTGAATCAGGTGGTTAGCGCGGTGAAGGGCGCGCTCGAGAATGCGCCGCCCGAACTCGTCACCGATATCGCGGATCGCGGCATCGTGTTGACGGGCGGCGGCGCGCTGCTCGCGAATCTCGGCAAGCGGCTGTATGACGAGACGGGGCTCGTCGCGCGGGTTGCGGACGATCCGCTCACGTGCGCGGTTCGAGGCGCCGGCATCGCGATGATCGAGCGCAGCGGGTTCGACGTCGGCGCGCAGGAGATGAGGGTGCGATGGGGTTCGATGCGGCTGCTGGGGCGAAGCAGGGTATCGATTTGACCGGGGCGGCATGCAGCCCCCGTGCCCGCGATGGCCGGACGGAGCTGGATGTCGCGTGAACCCCGTCATCCAGCCGCGCCCTGTCTTGGCCACAGCGCCGCGGCATTAACGCCGGATGCGGCCGCGCCTGTTGGCCGCCCGGATGCAACCTGTTCGCCGTCCGCTGTCGACCGGGATGATCATGCGGCCGCGCGCGGCCCGTCATCGACGAGCCCAGCCGCGAAGCCTCGCGGCGGGCCGGTAGGCCAATAGGCCAACGCGCGGCGCGAGGCTGCGCGGCCGCGCGTATTCTGCCCTATGCTGTGCCAATCCTGTCGCGCACACCGCGCGTTGCACGCAGCATGGGAGTTTCGATGTCGATGACTGCAGATGATTCCTCCGTTCGCGGCCCGGCCGCCGCGCCCGCTTTCACATCCACGCCGACACACGCACCAGTAACGGATTCGCCGTCGCCCCCCGCGGCGTTCGTCGCGCCCGAGCCCGACGTGCGCAAACCCGCGCGCGGCAGCCAGCACGTGCTGAAGGCGGGCAGCGCGTTCGTGGTCGGCGACGCGCTCGGCGACATCACGGGCCACGACGACGGCTTTTTCGTCGACGACATGCGTGTGCTGTCGCAGTGGCGGCTCACCTTCGGCGGCCGCGCGCCATCGCTGCTGTCGGGGGCAACGAGCGCGGACAACGCGTCGTTTACCGCGCATCTGACAAACCGGCCGCTGCCGCCGCTCGGCGGCAGCGAGACGCCTGAAGGCGTGATCCACATCGAGCGGGTGCGCGTGCTGGCCGGCAATGTGCTGCACGAGGCGCTCACGCTGACGAACTATGGAACGGCCGATGCCGAAGTGCCGCTGTCGATATCGTTCGGCGCGGACTTTCTCGACATGTTCGAAGTGCGCGGCACGCCGCGTGCGCGGCGCGGGACGATCGCGCCGCCGCGAATCGACGCGGGCGGCGTCCAATTGCGTTACGACGGGCTCGACGGCGTGACGCGCACGGTCTGCATCGGTTTGTCGCCGGCGCCCGCCCGCTTGTCGGTCGACCGCGCCGATTACGCGCTGAACATCGCCGCGCAAGCGTGCGTGTCGATCTATCTGAGCGTCGACGCGCGCGTGGGCGAAGCCGCCGGCGCCGCGCCGCCGATTCCCGACACAGGCCGCGGCGCGCTGCGCGGTGCGCTCGTCGGCGTGCACCGCGCGATGCGCGAGCGCCGCCGCGCGATGGCGCGGGTGCGCACCAGCAATCCGCTGTTCAACGCGTGGCTCGACCGTTCGCTGGCCGATCTCGGTCTGTTGACGACCCAACTCGACACTGGTCCCTATCCATATGCGGGCATTCCGTGGTTCTCGACGCCCTTCGGCCGTGATGCGGTGATCACGTCGCTACAGATGCTGTGGCTGCAACCGTCGCTTGCACGAGGCGTGCTGCGCTTTCTTGCCGCACACCAGGCGCGCGAGACGTCAGCGTTTCGCGATGCCGAACCCGGCAAGATCATGCACGAGTTTCGCCGAAGCGAGATGGCGGCGACGGGCGAGGTGCCGTTCGCGCTGTATTACGGCGGGGTCGATACGACGCCGCTGTTCGTTGTGCTCGCGGGCGCCTACGTCGAGCAGACCGGCGACGATGCGCTGATCGACGAGCTGTGGCCCGCGCTCGAACGGGCGACGCAATGGGTGATCGACGTATGCGAGCGCAATCCGCGCGGCCTGCTCGATTATCAGCGTACATCGGAGCGCGGTCTCGCGAATCAGGGGTGGAAGGACAGCCACGATTCGGTATTTCACGCGGACGGCCGGTTTCCGGACGGGCCGATCGCGCTCGTCGAGGTGCAGGCGTATGCGTGCGCAGCGTTCGAAGCGATGGCCGAGATTTCGCGCCGGCGGGGCCACGCGGCCGATACCGTGCGCTACGCGCTGCGCGCGAAGACGTTGCGCGAGCAGGTCGAGGCGCTGTTCTGGATGCCCGACGCGGGCTTCTACGGGATCGCGGTCGATGGGTACGGCCAGCTCTGCCGCGTGCTTGCGTCGAACGCCGCCCATCTGCTCGCGTTCGGGCTGCCCGAGCAAAGCCGCGGCGAAGCGGTCGCGCGCGTGCTCGACTCGACGCTGTTCCAGACCGGTTGGGGGGGCCGCACGCTCGCAGCGGGGCAGCCGCGTTTCAATCCGATGGCGTATCACAACGGTTCGGTCTGGCCGCACGACAACGCGCTTGCCGCTCGCGGTCTTGCGCGCTACGGCGACAAGCGCGCGGCGATCGAACTGCTGCGGGCGCTTTTCGAGGCGGCGGTGAGTTTCGACATGCGGCTGCCCGAACTGTTTTGCGGTTTCCCGCGCCAGCGCGGCGAGCCGCCGACCGCGTATCCGGTTGCATGTCTGCCGCAAGCTTGGGCGGCAGGTGCGCCGTTCATGATGCTGCAGGCGTGCCTCGGCATTGGCATCGACGCGGCGCGCGGCGAGGTGCGCATCGAGCGGCCGGCGTTGCCGGAGGGCGTCGACTGGCTGCGTATAGACAGCTTGCGCGTTGGTGACGATAGCGTGTCGCTGACGTTCCGGCGCGTCGACGGGCAGGTGGTCGCGGTTGCCGACGGCGGCGCGCGGGTCGTTGCGGTGCTGTGATGTGCGGGGATTTCGTTGAAATGCACGCGGATTGCGCTGAATCGAGGCGGCGCGCGTCGCGCGCCATACAATGGGATCGCGGTGCCGAAGTTCGGGCGGCTTGATATGCGCGATGTTGACGGGCAGCGTTGGTTTGCCGCTCGAACGCCGGGTTGATCGACGCTGCGCGCCGGCGATCGAACACCGCAGCGTGACGCGCGCCGATTCACCCGCTCGGCGCTGGCTGGTGCAAGCGCAGGCGCGTCGAGTGCAACAAACCGTATGGCGAGGTATTCACAATGACGAACGACAATCCCGACAACACGCGTTCGCAAGGCGAGCAGCCGAAGCTCGAACAACTCGAGGCGGCGGTCGATCATCTGCACGAGTCGATCCAATCGCACAGCATCGCGCTCGGCGCGGCCAAGGGCATCTTGTTCAGCCTGATCGAGACGCTTGGCGCGCTCGTCGGCGATCCCGATTTGCCCGAGCACGCTCGCTCCGGCTATGAAGCGTTGCGCAACAAGGCGAGTGAACTGAGGGCGAACCTCGACAAGCATTGACGCTGCGTGTCGAATGCCGGATACGCGGCGGCGCGCGGGATCGCCGGCGCGTCGTGCTGCCCGCGGATTGCCGCAACGCGGAAACCGTCGTGGTTTCAACGGCTTGGCGCTTGCATGCGCAGGATATCCACATGTTTGTCGACAGAAACTGTGGAAAACCGGCCGGGCAGGTTTCGTCGCGGGCCCGTCTACCCGGCAAGCACGGCAATGCGTATGGATCGTCGCTCTTCACTCTTCAGCCGCGGCGTTTTTTTGCGCCGAACATCGGGGCTGAGGTTCGATGCGGACCTGCATCCGTTTCGACAACGGGTCTTTACCGTGCATCAAGTATCGGTGCGATGCTCGCGGTTTCGGCGTTGAACGGCGTATCGATCTTGTTGCCGGGCGTTGCGCATGGCTTCGCGGGCCACATTCAGGCGCAGAGGGCTCACCGAGTTGGGATGCCGCAGCGATAGTGCGGCGACCGGCAGGCAGATTGTTCTTGCTTCGGCCGTTGAAGCTCAAAAATGTCGTGGCCTATGTCGATTTCGGACGAGCCGGTTCGTCGTGGCGATAGAGCGCCCGCGCACGGTGCGCTCGAATCGTCTGATTAATCAATCACAGTCCAGGAGCCGTACCATGTCCGCCGCAGTCAAACCGATCCCCGAAGGGATGCACTCGCTGACCCCCCATCTGATTTGTGATGGCGCTGCCGCCGCGATCGAGTTCTACAAGAAGGCGTTCGGCGCCGTCGAACTCAGCCGGCTGCCTTCGCCGCACGATCCTGACCGGCTGATGCATGCATCGGTCAGGATCGGCGATTCGACGCTGATGCTTGTCGATGAAATGGCCAATTGCGGCGCGCTCGGGCCAATCGCGCTGAAAGGCTCGCCGGTATTCATCCATCTGTACGTGCCCGACGTCGACGAGACGATCGCGCGTGCGGTCGAAGCCGGTGCGAAGCTGACGATGCCGGCCACCGATATGTTCTGGGGCGATCGCTACGGGCAACTGGACGATCCGTTCGGCCATCGCTGGTCCGTGGGTACGCATAAGCACGATTTGACGCCGGAGCAGATTCGCGCAGCGATGCAGAAGGCGATGCCGCCTGCGCGGTAAGCGCGTCGCGTTCGTTTTCCGATGATGGACGGGCGGCGTGCGGGACAGGCGCCGTTTCCATCAGGAGGAATGCGATGAGCCTGAAGTGCTATGGCCGCTTTTTTCTGCAGGCGCGTATCGACGAGGCCGCTCCGACCGGGCGCGGCCGGCCGCGCGAGCAGCGGCCAAGCGGCCAGAACGATATGCTCGTGCGGCTATGTCTCGATGCCACGCTCTGCATGGGCGGCACTGCGACGTGATTCGCAATGAAGAATGCGCCTGGGCTGCACGCTCGGACGTTTGCGCGAAGCGTTCCCTGCAGCGCGTTGAGATAACCCGCGCGGATGTGCTGCCGCGCTTCTGATGTCCTGCGAAAAAGCGAGTCCGATCAACGTGTTGACCTGAGCATGCCCAGGATGTCCACAGGCTTGCCAACAAAAATTGTGGAAAAGCGCAGGGCGGCGGGCAGGGCGACGTATGGCGTGATAAACGGCCGGCGTGCGTGTGCTGGCTGCCGCGCTCCTGACGCGATGGAAAAAATGTCGCCAGATCAATGGGTTGAGTGGTGGATGCTCAGGATGTCCACAAGTTTGCTCACAAAAATTGTGGACAAGACGGGGATGAGCCGTGGCGAAATCATGGCGTCGAGCGCTTGCGTGCCGTTTATCTGCCGCATTGCCGAAATTACTGTTGCATCAAGGAGTTGATCGATTGATGCTCAGGATGTCCACAAGCTTGCCAACAAAAATTGTGGAAAAGCGGATTCGTCAATGAAGCGGGCCTGAACGACGCGTTACGGCTTGCGTTGCGGGCGGGCCGCTTACCGGCGTGTCAATGAACACCACGAAGGGGAGATTGCCCCGCCGCGTGGCCGTCACGCTATCGACGACACTCCCGGCTTATTCGGCAAAGTCACTCATCCATATTAATAAGATTAATGGGATTTTGCTAAATCCACCGCTACCTTTCTAATTGGAAGATTATTGAAAATTTATAAAAATAAATTTCTTCATATCTTCTGAATATAATGAGTATATCTTCTGTCGTTGCCATCGCTTCAAAAGCAAAAAGCAGAATTCATTAGGCGCGTAATCACATTTTGATTCACCGATGCGCGGCCTGCGAGATTGGCCGACGGCGATGAGGTCTAGGCCGATAACCCGGCCAGATGGGATATCTGGCATAACTATTACCCTATAGGAATGCTGACATGCAAGAACTCAACATGCAGGAAGTGGAGGCTGTTTCCGGTGCGGGTCTCCTCGGTGGGGTCTTCGGTGCTCTCAGCGGTTTAGTCAATGGCGCGTGGGGAGGCGGACTGACGCTTGCCCAGCAGGGCGGCTGGATTGCCGGCCAGGACGGCGGCGCCGGCGTCCTGGCCCCGGTGACGTCGCTGATCGGCGGCGTGCTGGGCTACCCTACCGGTGTGGTGGTAGGCGGGCTTGCCGGGACCGTCAACGGGCTTATCGGCGGTTTGATCAGCCCAGGCTTGTAATCGCGGCGTTAAAATAAAAAATAATCGGGCGGCTTACTGGCTGCCCGATTTTTTTACTGCCGAGATTTTGTGAGAGATGGGGA
This sequence comes from Burkholderia sp. TSV86, assembly GCF_001522865.1. Taxonomy (GTDB): domain Bacteria; phylum Pseudomonadota; class Gammaproteobacteria; order Burkholderiales; family Burkholderiaceae; genus Burkholderia. The sequence goes on from NZ_LOWB01000116.1 coordinate 183,530, forward strand.
AAAGACGTCGCGCGTGAATTTTTTGTGTAAATGCCTGGCTTCTGCGCCTTTCCCGTTCTTATTTATCGGAAAATGCCTGCCGGGTTTCTGCCGAGCCGATCATTGCAGCCAAAATAGATGGCGAAATTGCCGCGTGCATGTATCGCCGAGCGCGGTTAGTACGTTTGCAGGGCCGGAAACCGTACCCTGACCGTCAATCCGCGTCCGTTCGCGCCGCTTTCGAGCGATACCGCCGCACCGTGCTGTTCGGCGATGCGCTTGACGATCGACAGCCCGAGTCCGCTGCCCGACGTCGAGACGAGCTGCGCGCCGTCGCCCCGATAGAAGCGCTCCCAGACTCGCAGCCGATCCGCTTCGGCAATGCCGGGGCCGTTGTCGCGCACTTCGAGCGCGGCGCCGCCTGAGCCGGCGTCGGCATACGCGTCGACATCGACGCGCGCGCCGGCGCCCGCGTAGCGGATTGCGTTGTCGACGAGATTGTTGAGTAGCACCCGCAGCGTGTCGGCGTTGCCTGGCACATGCACGGGCGCCGCGCCGCCGACCATGCCGAGGTCGACGCGCTGCGCGCTCGCCGCGCGCGCGCTCGGCGACGACCGAGCGGCCCAGCGCGACGAGATCGACATCGGCGAACGACGCGGCCGGCGCCTCGGGCTCGAGCCGCGCGAGCGTCAGCAATTGCTCGGCCAGGTGTGCGAGCCGGGACACGCCCGCCTGGATCTGCGCGGCGATGCGCGCGTGTTCGTCGGCGCTCGCCGCGCGGCCGAGAAGCTGTGTCTGAATCGACAGGCCCATGATCGGCGTGCGCAACTCGTGCGCCGCGTCCGCGATGAAGTGCCGCTGCAGCGTGAACGAGCGGTCGAGCCGCGCGAGCAGATCGTTGATGGCGGCGGCGAGCGGCTTGGCTTCCGCCGGTACGGTCGTGATGTCGAGCTGTTCGAGGTGGGTGGCGTGGCGGCGCTTCAGGCCGGCCGCGATTGCGCCGAGCGGCCGCAGCCCGTAGCCGATGCCGAACCACAGCCCAAGCGCGAGCAGCGGCAGCAGCGACAATACCGGCCACAGCAGATGTACGGCGATGCCCGCAATCGCCTCCCAGCGCGCTTGGCGCTGTTGGGCGACGCGGATCGCCGTGCCCGCGCTTTCGCGCGTGAAGGTGTGCCAACGCTGGCCGGACGTGTCGAGTTGCACGAAGCCGGTTCGCTCGGGGGGCGGCAGATGCGTCGCGGGATCAGTCGTGAATTCGAGCCTGCCGTCGCGCCAGACTTGCAACAGCACGTCGTCGGGATCGTAGTCGAGCGAATGGTGCGTGCTGCTCTTGTCGCGGCTCGCGATCGACAGCTTGCCGGTGGCATCGACTTGAATTTGCTTCGACAGGCTGCGCATTTGGTCGTCGAGCAGATCGTCGAGTTCGCGCAGCGCGCCCCAGTAGGTGCCCGCGCTCGCCAGCACGCCGATCACGCACGCGGCGGGCAGCAGCCATGCCAGCAGCCGGCCGCGCAGCGACGCCGGCAGGCGCGCGAGGCGGCGCTGCTTGCCGTTCATGCGCCGTCTCCGATCCGGTAGCCAACGCCGCGCACGGTCAGGATTGCTTCGTGGCCAAGCTTCTTGCGCAGATTATGAATATGCACTTGCACGGCGTTGCTCTCGATTTCGTCGCCCCAGCTATACAGCCGCTCCTCGAACTGCTCGCGCGAGATCACCACGCCGGGCTCGCGCATCAGCTCGTGCAGCAGCACGAACTCCTTGGGCGACAGCGTGATCTCCTCGTCGTCGCGCCAGACCTGGTGGCGCGCCGGATCGAGGCGCAGCGCGCCGGCCGTGAGCATCGTCTGCGCGCGGCCCGCCTGACGGCGATTCACCGCGCAAATGCGCGCGAGCAGTTCCTCGAGCGCGAATGGCTTGACCAGATAATCGTCGGCGCCGCAATCGAGGCCGGCGATGCGCTCGGGCAGCGCGTCGCGCGCGGTGATCACGATCGCGGGCAGCGCATCGTCGCGGCGGCGCAGCGCGGCGAGCACCGTGAGGCCGTCCTTATCCGGCAAGCCGAGATCGAGCAGCAGCAGGCCGTATGGCGTGGTGCGCAGCGCGAGCGCCGCAGCCTCGCCGTTTTGTACCCAGTCGACCGCGAAGCCTTCGTGCCTGAGGCCCTGTTCGAGCCCGCTGCCGATCAGCGGGTCGTCTTCGACGAGCAATACGCGCATGGGGATCATCCATTCGAGTCCGGCGCACGCTCGCTCGCGGGCACCCCTGCACGCATGATAAGCGCTGCAACCTTAGCTTCGGCTTAAAGCCGCGGCGAGGGCGGGCGGACTGAACGGCCGGGCGGCGCTGGCCGGGCGTGCTTGATTGGTGCGCCGGGTCATGCCGGACAGCGCGCGGAAGCCGGTGATGCGAGGCGCCAGCGCAATGATCGGCTGGCCGAGCGGCCAGGCGCGCGGAAGCGCCGGAAGCGCCGGAAGCGCCGGAAGCGCCGGAAGCGCCGGATGCGCGCCCGCGCGGTGAGCATGGCCGGTGTGCGCGCGTCCGGCGTGTTGCGATGCACGATCGCGCCGGGCCGCAGGGGACGAGGCCGATTTGCCGCCCGGATATGTTTGGCGATACGGCTTACCGCGCCCATCCGGCTGAAATCCGCGCGCGCCGGGCGAATGTGGGCCCGCTCGGATATTGCGGCAATGCCGCAATATCCGATTAAATAGTCTGATGTAGATGGTTTTGCAAAATCAAAAATTAATTTTTTGTATATTCTGATTGGAAAAATTTGGAGAATGGAAGGTGTTTTCCGAGGATGATTTGAGGGAGCCGGCAGTGAGACGATCGTATCCCGTGGTGAAATCGGTTTGCCGGCGCTCGGGCAAGTCGGGCGGGCATGTGAGGTAGGTGCCCACGTAGTTGCGCAATGTCATCAGTTATTAACTCAAGTCAGAAAAAATCTCTGAAGAGCACTTGCCGGTTATTTTGACGATTGCTAATCTCTGGGTGATGCGGAATGGCAGGACCGCAGATATCGAGAAAATGAATAAATAAATGACTTCGAGAAGGGCCACCATGATGATGACTTACCGTGATAAGGATACTCCATCGTTTCGAATTGGCGATGTCGTGACGCTCAGGACGGGCGGTCCGCGCATGACCGTAACCCACGTCGGCCCCGTCGTGTTCGATCAAGGTGAATGGGTGATCTGTCAGTGGTTCGACGAGCACGGCGAATTCCGGCAGGAGATGTTTCCGAACCACGCCGTCGTGGGCGAGCCGCGCACGGTTTCTGCGGGGCTCGTGCGGATGCGTTCGCTGGCGGCTCGCGGCCCCGCGCAAGCTTGATGCGCGGCGCACGGGGTAGTTCACTGGCTGGGCCAAGCCGGCGGGGCATGGGCGCGATGCGCTTGCTCCGTGCCGCGGCTACCTTTGCTGAGTGGCAATGCGCCTCTGCACGCGCTCGACAAGGCCGGTCGAGAAAGCCTTCATGCTGAGCGCGCGGCGCTTGAGCCGAACCTCGCTCGCGATATCGCCGGGCGGGTTCGGTTGCATTGCCCACGTGAGCGTCAGCAGCCAGCCGATGATTGTCCAGCCGAGCAGCGCGTTGAACAGCGCGATCGTCAACTTGTCATGCCGGCGCCGGCGATCGGCGACGATCGCCGGCAGGAAGTAGAGCGCGGCGGCGGCGGCCGAGCCGGCGATCTGAACCAGAATGCTTGTCTGCATGGTGCTGCTCCGTCGTGCGTCGGTGCAACGGCATGGTCGTTCGACTTGACGCTGAACCTGCAATGGAGCCGATTGTCGCGCGTTTCGCGTGGTTTTGCCGGCAACTCATTGTTGCGGTTTTGTCATTGATCGACGGCCGCGGGCAGCGGCGCGGCCGCCGTCCGCGCGAGCGCGAATCCTTCGGCCAGCCAGCCCGTGAGGCCGCCCGCCATCAGTTTCACTGGCCGCCCGAGGCGGGCAAGCCGGAGCGCCGCGCGCGCCGCGCCGTTGCAATGCGGGCCCGCGCAATAGACGACGAAACAGATGCCGCGCGGAAATGCCGATAACTTGCTTTCGATGATCTTTCGATGCGGCAGGTTGTGCGCGCCGGGCACGTGTCCGGCGGCATAGCGTTCGGGGCTGCGCACGTCGAGCAGCACGAAATCGGGCGCGCCGGACGTCAACGCATCGTGCACGTCCGAGCAGTCGGTTTCGAAGCCGAGCGACGCTTCGAAATGGGCGATGGCGGCGGTGCTGTCGGCGGGGGGAATGTCAGTGACGAAGGACATGCCGAGGGCTCCTGTTTTTGGCGAGGCGGCGATGAACATGTGTGTCAAGTATCCGTAACGCACGCCCGGCGTGACAGTGGCGCGATCGACAACTTCCGGTAACATTGCGCCATGCGCAATCATCTCGTCGTCACGCTTGCCTACGATCGGCTTTGTACCTTCGAATTCGGCTGTGTGGTCGAGCTGTTCGCGTTGCCGCGGCCGGAACTGGGTGTCGACTGGTATCGCTTCGCGGTTTGCGCGAGCGAGCCGGGGCCCGTGCGCGCGGCGGGCGGCATCACGGTTGCCGCGCCGCACCGGCTCGCGCTGATGGACCGCGCGCAGACGATCGTGATTCCCGGCTGGCGCGATCCCGACGAAACGCCGCCCGAGCCGCTGCTGAAGAAGATTCGCGCCGCACACCGTCGCGGTGCGCGCCTTTGCTCGATCTGCTCGGGCGTTTTCGTGCTCGCTGCCGCTGGCATTCTCGACGGCGTCACCGTGACCACGCATTGGCGTTATGCACAGCGTCTGCAGGCGCGTTATCCGTCGCTGCGCGTGAATCCCGATGCGTTGTATGTCGATGCGGGGCAGATCGTTACGTCGGCGGGCTCAGCCGCGGGCCTCGACATGTTGATGCACGTGGTGCGTCGCGATTACGGCAGTGCAATCGCCAATCGCGTCGCGCAGCGGCTCGTCCTGCCGCCGCATCGCGACGGTGGCCAGGCGCAGTTCGTGCCGCGTCCGTTACCCCGTGTCGGCGGCGACCGGCTCGCGAAACTGATCGACTGGATGCGCGCGCATGCTGCACAGCCGCATACACTTGCGTCGCTGGCCGCGCGTGCGGCGATGAGCCCGCGCACGCTGCAACGGCTGTTCCGCGACGCGACGGGGCTCGGGCCTTACGAATGGCTGATACGCGAGCGTGTCGGGCTGGCCAAGGAGTTGATCGAGCGCGATCCGGCGCTGAGCGTTGCTCGGGTCGCCACGCTGGCGGGATTCGGTTCGGAAGAATCGTTGCGACGTCACTTCAGGCGCATCGCGGCGACGAGCCCTGCGGTGTATCGCCGCAATTTCGATGCGCGTTAGCGTGCATTCGCGCCGCAGGCAAGCGGCTTGCGGCCCGAGCCGGCATGCGCGTGCGCAGCGGTCGAACGCGCGGCCAACGGGCTTGCGACGCGCATGTCAAAGCGGGCGTATCGGCGCTATCATCGCCACTTCATCTCGCCATACAGCTTGAGCTGTCCATTGCCATGACTACCGCCACTGCCTGCGTCATTGACCACGACCGCCTCGCCGACTTCATCGAACGCAAATGGAACGACGAGATTCTGCATGCGCTGACCGACTACATCGCGGTGCCCGCGAAAAGCCCCGCGTTCGATCCCGACTGGGCGAAGCACGGTTATATCGAGCGCGTCGTCGCCGATGCCGCGCAGTGGGCAGAGCGGCAGCCCGTCAAAGGGCTGAAGGTCGAGATCGTGCGGCTTGCCGGCCGCACGCCGGTGATTTTCTTCGAGACGCCCGCGACACGCACGGGGAGCACCGAGACGATCGTGCTGTACGGCCACCTCGACAAGCAGCCCGAATTCGACGGCTGGCGCGCCGATCTCGGTCCGTGGACGCCGAAGCTCGAGAACGGCAAGCTGTACGGCCGTGGCGGTGCCGACGACGGCTATGCGATCTACGCGAGCCTCACCGCGCTTGCCGCGCTCGACGCGCAAGGAATCGAGCGGCCGCGCTGCGTTGGCCTCATCGAGACGTGCGAGGAATCGGGCAGCTACGATCTGCTGCCTTACGTCGACGTACTGCGCACGCGGCTGGGCGACGTAAGTCTCGTCGTGTGCCTCGATTCGGGCGCGGGCAATTACGATCAGCTTTGGCTGACGACGTCGCTGCGCGGGCTCGTGTCGGGCGACTTGCAAGTCGAGGTGCTCGAGGAGGGCGTGCATTCGGGCGTGTACGGCGGCATCGCGCCGTCGAGCTTCCGCGTGATGCGGCAATTGTTCGAGCGGCTGGAGGATGCGGCGACCGGCAACCTGCTGCCCGCGTCGTTCCATTGCGAAGTGCCGGCAGGCCGCCTGCGTGAAACCGAGGCGGCCGCATCGATTCTCGGCGACGCCGTCTGGAAGGCGATGCCATGGGCCTGCGGGCAGGACGGCAAGCCGGTGCTGCCCACGACGACCGATCCGCGCGAGGCGCTTCTCAATTCGACGTGGCGGCCGTCGCTGTCGGTCACGGGCGCGCAAGGCTTGCCCGCGCTGGAGAACGCGGGCAACGTGCTGCGGCCGCGCACCGCGTTCAAGCTTTCGCTGCGGCTGCCACCGCTCGTCGACGCCGCGCAGGCTGTTCAGCAGTTGAAGGCGCTGCTGGAACTCGATCCGCCGTACAACGCGAAAGTCACGTTCAAGCCCGACGCGGGCGCGGCGACCGGCTGGAACGCGCCGGATCTCGCGCCGTGGCTCGCAACCGCGCTCGACGACGCGTCGCGCCGGCACTTCGGCGCGGACTGCGCGTACATGGGGCTCGGTGGCACGATTCCATTGATGAACGTACTGCAGGCGGGTTTTCCCGCGGCGCAGTTCATGGTGTGCGGCGTGCTGGGCCCGAAATCGAATGCGCATGGGCCGAACGAGTTCCTGCATGTGCCGTATGCAAAGAAGCTGACGGCGGCGGTCGCCGACGTGATCGCCGTCGCGCGTTGACGCCGGCCCGGTGAGCTGGCAAACCGAAAAGCGGCGCGCCGACGAATTCGCCGAGCAGCTTGCGGATCTCGGCCGGATCGCCGTCACGCGCTTTTTCAGCGGCGCGGCGCTCAGGCTCGACGGCGTGCTGTTCGGTTTTGTCATACGCGGCTCGCTGTTCCTGCGCGTGGACGAGGTCAACCGCCCAGCATTCGAGCGCTGCGGCATGGGGCCGTTCTCGTATCACGCGCGCTCGCGCGCCGTGGTCATTGGCGGTTATTACGAAGCCCCCGCCGACGTGCTCGAGGATATTGGCGCGTTGCGCGATTGGTGCCGCGACGCGTACCGCGCCGCCGTGCGCGCGGGGGCGGGTATGAAAACGAGCGCGCGCCGCGCGAAGCGCACCCCATAGCGCGGCAGCGCGCTCGCGTTGCGGGTGGCGGACGGCGGCGCGTGCGTGTACGATGCTCGGCGCATCACATGCCGATTGAGTCGATAACAAAATTCCCCATCTGGAGACACGCGCATGGTCGTCCTGATTCTCGGTTTGTTGATCTTCCTGGGCGTGCATTCGATTCGGATCTTCGCCGACGATTGGCGCGCCGCACGGATCGCGAGCCTTGGCGAGCGTCGCTGGAAGGGCCTTTATTCGCTGGTATCGGCATCGGGCTTCGCACTGATCGTTTGGGGTTATGCGCTTGCCCGCGAGAACGCCACGCTGTTATGGCTGCCGCCGGTCGGCATCCGGCATCTGGCGGGACTGCTGACGGCGATGGCGTTCGTGCTGTTCGCTGCCGCCTATGTGCCCGGCACGCGAATCAAGGCGCTGGTCGGCCATCCGATGCTCGCCGGCGTGATGGCATGGGCGATTGCGCATCTGCTTGCGAACGGCACGCTCCATGCGGAGCTGCTATTCGGCGCGTTCCTAGTGTGGGCGCTCACCGATTTCATTGTGTCGCGTGCTCGCGATCAGCGCGACGGCAAGCGCTATCCGGCCGGGTCGCTCATGCGTGACGGTGTCGCGGTCGGCGCGGGACTCGCCGCGTGGGCATTATTCGCACTCGTGCTGCACGGTTTGCTAATCGGCGTGCGGCCGTTGGCGTAGTCATCGTTCGTTCAAATGCAAGCGGCTCGGATGAGCGTCAATGCTCGACGATCCGGCGCAAGTGCGCAGGATCTTGGGATGACGAAAGATCGAACGGGCCATCGGCATGGGTGTACGAGCGTTTGACGTCTATGGCGCGTGAGGTCAGTCAGCCCGGCATGAACAAGCCGGCGCCGGGCGTGGCCGGTATCGCGACGCAACGGCGGCCACGGGCGCCGATCGCGCCGATTCACGCTAGCGCTACGCTTGCCTGCGTTGCCGTTTCCGCCATTACTCGTTCCTGCGCTGAAGCTTTGCCGTGCTTGTCCGGCAGCCTGCAACCCTATGTTTTTCGACCGATGAGACCGATTGAACGCGGCTGAGCTGCTGTCGTCGCGCGCGGTGGCTCGCGCGCATACAATACGCGCTCGTCGATTTTTATGGGGCATGCGATGACTGAGCAGGAGGCCGAACGAATTGCAACTCACCGCCACTACAAGGGTGGGCTGTATCGCGTGATCGGTGTCGCACGACATTCGGAGACGGAAGAATCCGTTGTCGTCTACGAGCAGTTGTGGCCGAAAGCGCGCAGCCTGTGGGTGCGGCCCGAAGCGATGTTCAACGAGACGCTCGCCGATGGTACGCCGCGCTTTCGTCAATTGAGTGATTGACGGGCCATGCATGGATGGCGCGGTTGGCTAGGATTCGTGCCGCTTGCCGGTAATGGGCCGGTGAGCGGGAGTGGCTAAACTCCGGCCGTTCATCAGCGGCGCGAGATATCGGCAGGTTTGTGCGGCGGAAGATCTGCTGTTTCGTTGTCGCCGCCGCGAACTGCTCGCCGGGAGCGGACGCTGGAACCGCAAAAAGGACGCACGCGCTATTCACGGCCGTCGATCCGCGGATCGACACCGCCCATGCCGGCTGAACGCACTGTGCCGTTTTCTTGGCGTGCGGTGTTGATCGCATTGTGGTGGCGTTCAGCGCGCGTCGAACGCGTTCGCGATTTCCTTTGGCGCATTGCCGACCTTGACGACCGGCGTGTCGTGCCAATCGGCGAGCTTGCGCACCGCGCGGCCGACATCGGCCAGCAGCCCCGCGCCAAGCCGCACACCCGGCTCGATATGCACCGACTTCAGCTCGAAGATGTGCTGTGCGCGATGCGCTTTCGCGTCGACGCGGCCGATCAGTCGGCCGCGGTGCAGGATCGGCAGGCAGAAGTAGCCGTAGCGGCGTTTGTGCGCGGGCGTGTAGCACTCGATCGTGTAATCGAAATCGAACAGCGCCGATGCGCGGCGCCGGTCCCAGACCACCGGATCGAATGGCGACAGCAGCGTCGTGACGGTCGAGCGCAGCGTGTCGCGGCTTGCGGCGTCGACGAGCGGTGCGAGATCGCGGTGCACGAGTACCTGTTCCTTCCAGTCTTCGATTGTCGCAGGCAGCAGGTCCCCCGCATCCGCAAGCGCATGCAATGTATCGTGATATGAGCGCTTCGGCAGCCGGTAGTAGTCGGCGATCCAGTCGGCACGCACGACGCCGAGTGCGCGGCACGTGTTGTCGATGAGGCGCGGCAGCACCGCATCGCGCGGCGGCAGGTCGCGTGCGTCATCCCAGCCTGGCAGCACACGTTCGGCAACGTCATATACGCGCTGGAAGTTGCGTCGCTCGGCAACCATCAGGCGTCCTAGCGAAAACAAAACTTCGAGATGCTTCTTTTCGGGCTTGCGGTTCCACCAGCCGCTGCTAGTATGACCGTCGTTGCGCACGAAATCGGCCGAGCGTACTGGCCCGTTGATTCGCACGTGGGCAAGCAGTTTATCGATCTCGTCGCGATGCTGCGCGTGCCAGTCGGCCGGATATTTCCAGCCCATGCCAACCGGATTGAGCATCGTATGACGCATCAGCCCGAAATCCTCGATCGGCAAAAAGCACGCTTCATGTGACCAGTATTCGAATAGCTTCGCTTCCGCGAGATGCTCGTCTAACCATTGCGGCGCATAGGGGCCGACGCGGCTGAACAGTACCAGATACGGGCTGCGTGCGACGACGTGGATCGTGTCGATCTGCAACTGGGCCATCTGGCGGATCGCGGTGAGCACGTCGGATTTGGTCGCTTTGCGGCGAGGCGGGGTCAGCAGGCCCTGCGCGGCAAGATGCAATGCGCGGGCGCAAGTAAGCGAAAGCGTTAGGGGCACGGGCGGAGCGAGCGGGAAATGGGATATGTCACTTTAGCGCGAATCAATGTGGGATACTGAATGGAGTGAAACAACACTTCAATAGAATGCAAAAGTTGGATAGCATGCATACGTCTGACAATCGTTGACAAAAGCTCGTCCAAAGTTTCCTTATAGTTTGGACTAGTACGTATTTGCTTCCGACGCACGATATTTCTATGGCACGCAGGGAGCAAGTCCGGATGTCTCAACCCCCGTCGAGACGTCCGGAGCCGTTGAAGCGGACATCCATGCGGCTTAAAGCCGGCCCCGAGTGGATGTCCGCTGATTTTTTTGGTGGTGTCAACGGTCTTTTACTTCATTCAGTCTGACGAAATTCTGAGCGCGCGAGCACTGTCGGCGCGATCTGCCGATGCGCGCACGGCGCGTGTCCTGCTTCATACCGTGGACTAACCGTCGCGAACATTCGCAAAGGCCGACGTCAACTCCGTTTGCCGCGCGCGACTTCATCTCCGGCATTCGATGCGAGCCGGCGGGTGATCGGAATCGATGCGAACGAGCAGAGGCCAACCACCACGAACGCTGGCCAGAAATCAGACCAGACGATCGTCTCATGGCCTTGTATCCAATGTGATGCATGTAGCACGAGTCCCGCGACGGTTACGCCGAGGCCGAGCGACATTTGCTGGACGACACTGCCGAGGCTCGTCGCGCGAGCAGCATCGCGCGACGGGATTTCCGCGTAAATCATCGAATTGAGGCTCGTGAACTGCAGCGCGGGGAACAGCCCGCCGATCAGCACGACGAGCCAGATTGCCCACACCGGCATGCCAGGGTGGAACGTTCCGTATGCGGCGATCGCAAGGCCCGAGAGCGCTGCGTTATACATCAATACGGTGCGGAATCCGAAGCGTTTGAGTGTGCGTGGCGCGATGACTCGCGTGAACGCACCGCCCACCGCCGATGCGCACGTGATCGCGCCTGAATGAAATGCGCTCATTCCGAGCCCTTCCTGTAGCGCGAGCGGCAGCAGGAACGGCACGGCACCGAGCCCGATCCGGAACAGCGAGCCGCCGACGACGCTAGCGTGATAGGTAGGAATGCGCAGAAAGCGCAGATCGAGAAGTGGGCGTTTGGCGTGCCGCGCATACAGCACGTAAAGACCCAGCAACGCCGCGCCCGCCGCGCTCATCGCGAGCGCGGCGCCGCGCGACGTGAGCGCGCCGTCGATGAGCGTGAGGCCCATCAGCAGCAGCGCGGCACCTGAGGCGGACAGCAGGAAGCCCGGCCAATCGAGCGGGCCGGGGTCCGGCTCATGAGTGTTGGCGATATGCTTGTTCGCAAGATAGATGCCGATGAGTCCGACCGGCACGTTGATGAAGAAGATCAGCCGCCAGTGCAGGTAGGTCGTGATGAACCCGCCGAGCAATGGGCCGGCGACAGGCCCGAACAGCGCGGGCACGCTCAGATAGTTCATCGCGCGCACGAGTTCCGAGCGTGGTATCGCGCGAAAGATGATGATGCGCCCGACGGGCACCATCATCGCGCCGCCTACGCCTTGTACGAAGCGTGCGAATGTGAACAACTCCAGATTGAACGAAGCCGCGCACATCAACGAACCGACGACAAAGATGCAGATCGCGGTACGGAATACGGCGCGCGCGCCGAAACGGTCCGCGAGCCAGCCGCAGATCGGAATGAACACGCCGAGGCCGACGACGTACGTCGTGATCGCAATGTTCAGTGTGACGGGATTGTGACCAAAGTCGCGCGCCATCGCGGGCAGTGCCGTGACGATGATGTTGGCATCCACGCTTTCCATGAACAACGCGCAAGCAACGATCAGCGGTGCAATGAAAGCGCGAATGGCAAGCGGCATGGGAACGATGCGCGATAAAGATTCCATTATTGCATCGATTAATCCGTCATGCTTGCGCGCACAACGACTCTTCGGCGCGTACCGCGGCAAATCGGCAAAAGGGGGCGCGCCGTTCCAGACCGCTTCGCGCCTGTGAATTTCCGAACCCGCCGGGATGGTAGCTGCGATCTCGAAAAGACGCATATGCGGCGCTATGCGCGCTATGTGCGCTACATGGCCGTTTGCGCGCCGCATCGACGGATCTGCTTGCTAGACCGCGGATTTTCATGCGAAGCTGCGCGCCGCGGCATCTGATAGATAAACAGCCGCGCCTGCAGGGGGGCTGCGGGATAGGAGACCATATCGCCGTCCATTATCAGAATAGGAGCAGACATGGTCACATCACGGCGTTTTCCGCTTCATGTCGAAAATCCGCTGTATCGCCGCTTGTTGAGCGCGCCCGTGTGGGCTGCGCTCGTTGCGTCAGCCGGCATTGGTTGCACGGGCACGCTCGCGCATGCCGATTCGCTGTCCGCGCCGGCATCCGCTGCCGCGCTCACCGCATCGGCTCCGGCCGCGCCGATTCTGCCGCCGCCGAGCGTGCTGTATGGCGATCTTTTTGTTGCGGTGCAAACCGCGCAAATCTTCCCGGACCAGAAGACCTTCGTCGATTCGACGCCGAACACCGATCCCGCGACGATCGTCCAACTTTACCAGCAGCAAAAGGGCACACCGGGCTTCTCGCTGCAAGCGTTCGTTTCGAAATATTTCACGCCGCCGACCGATCAGTCGGTGACGCCGCCGGCAAACCAGACGCTGCGCGAGCATATCGATTGGTTATGGCCGAAACTCACGCGCACGACGGGGACCGTACCGCAATACAGTTCGCTGATTGCGCTGCCAAAACCTTATGTGGTGCCGGGCGGGCGTTTCCGCGAAGGTTACTATTGGGACACCTATTTCACGATGCTTGGCTTGCAGGAGTCTGGCCACGAAGATCTCGTCGACGACATGCTCGACAACTTCGCCTATTTGATCGATACCGTCGGCCATGTGCCGAACGGCAATCGCACGTATTACGTGAGCCGCTCGCAGCCGCCTTTCTTCGCATACATGGTGGCGCTTGCGGCAAAGGTCGGGGGTGAGCGCGTCTATCAGAAGTACCTGCCGGCGCTGCGCAAGGAATATGCGTACTGGATGCAGGGCGAGCGCTCGACGGCACGCGGTTCGGCCACGCGCAACGTCGTCAAGATGCCGGACGGTTCGGTGCTGAACCGCTATTGGGACGAGCGGGATACGCCCCGCGACGAATCGTATCTCGAGGATGTGCAGACCGCGCAGCAGGCGAGCGGGCGGCCCGCGGCTGAAGTGTGGCGCGACCTGCGCGCGGCGGCCGAAAGCGGTTGGGATTTCAGCTCGCGCTGGTTTGCAGACAGCAAGACGCTTGCGACGATTCGCACGACAGCGATTGTGCCGGTCGATCTGAACAGCCTGATGTTCAATCTGGAGACGACCATCATCAAAGGCTGTGCAGTGGCGCGCGACATGCGCTGCGTCGTCGAGTTCACCGGCCGCGCGACGAAGCGTGCGCTCGCGATCAACCGTTATCTGTGGAACGATAAAGGCTATTACGGCGACTATGACTGGAAGCTCGGCAAGCCGCGCGACAACTTGTCGGCCGCGGCGCTGTATCCGCTGTTCGCGGGTGTCGCATGGCCTGATCGCGCGAAGCGGACCGCCAGCAATATCAAAAAGACGCTGCTGCAGCCAGGCGGCCTCGCGACGACGGCTTATAACACGGCTCAGCAGTGGGACGCGCCGAACGGTTGGGCGCCGTTGCATTGGATCGCGCTCGTTGGCCTCAAGCGTTATGGCGAGACTGCGCTCGCGAACGATATCGGCACGCGTTTTCTTGCTGACGTGAAAAGCGTCTATGCGTCGCAAGGCAAGCTCGTCGAGAAATACATCGTCGAAGGAGCGGGCTCGGGCGGTGGTGGCGGCGGCGAATATCCGCTGCAGGACGGATTCGGCTGGACCAACGGCGTGACGCTCAAGCTGCTCGATCTGTACGGCGGGTGATGCCAGGTATCGAGCGGTTCCGGCGCTCGCTTGCTTGCTTGCGAGATGAGCGCTGGCGCGGTCGCGCGGATGCGATACATATCGTTCGCCGATAGCAGAAAATCGAACAATGGCGGATATCGACTCGTATCGATTGGCAATCCCCACAATCGATGAAAAGGCGCCGGGCAAACCGGCGCTCTTTTCGAATTTTTTTCTTCCAAAAAAAATAATTCGGCATACAAGCACGAATAATTCACGAATATTTTCTCCGTAATAATTTGTGGACGCACGGCGCTGCGTCCCGTTGCGCGGCGTCGCCGATCGACCTCAAACGGGGATGCTCGCCATGTGTGGAATCACGGGTTTTTGGCGTCCAACGGCATGCAGCCGGCAGACAGCGGGCGAGGTGCTCGCCCGAATGACAGACAGCCTTGCTCATCGCGGTCCCGACGATGCGGGCGCATGGTTCGATGCAGCGGCCGGTGTTGCGCTCGGGCATCGGCGGCTGTCGATCGTTGATCTGACATCGCACGGCCATCAGCCAATGGTGTCGGCTTGCGGCCGCTACGTGATGACCTTCAACGGCGAGATCTACAACTTTCGCGAATTGCGTCGCGAACTCGATGCATCCGCTCATGCGCCAAACTGGCGTGGTAATTCGGATAGCGAAGTATTGCTTGCCGCATTCGAAGCCTGGGGGATCGACCGCACGCTGAAAAAGGTGGCTGGCATGTTTGCGATCGCGCTCTGGAACCGTGATGCCGGCGTGCTGACGTTAGCGCGTGATCGGATCGGCGAGAAGCCACTCTATTACGGCCGCATCGCCGGTGCGTTGGTGTTCGGCTCGGAACTCAAGGCGCTGCGCCGCTATCCGGGCTTCGACACGCGAGCGATCGATCGCGACGCATTGTGTTTATATTTGCGCTACGCGAGCGTACCCGCGCCGCATACGATCTACACGGCGATTCGTAAGCTGCCGCCTGGCACCTACGTGCAGTTCGAAGATGCAGTGCAGGAGCCGGTTGCGCGGCGCTATTGGTCTCTCGAGCAGGCGGTCAGCGCAGGCCAGATGAACTTGGTCGAAGGCGATGCCGACGCGGTCGTCGATCAGCTCGATGCGGTGCTGCGCCTCGCGGTCGCGCAGCAGATGGAGGCCGACGTGCCGCTCGGCGCGTTCTTGTCGGGTGGCGTCGATTCGTCGGCAGTCGTCGCGCTGATGCAGGCGCAATCTGCGCGGCCGGTGCGCACGTTCACGGTCGGCTTTCACGAGGCTGGCTACGACGAGGCTGGCTATGCGAAGGCTGTCGCGCATCATCTCGGTACCGACCATACCGAGTTGTACGTGACGCCCGTCCACGCACTCGATCTCGTGCCGAAGCTGCCCGACGTCTATGACGAGCCGTTTGCGGACGCATCGCAGATCCCGACGCTGCTCGTCTCCGAGATGACTCGGCGGCATGTCAAGGTGAGTCTGTCCGGCGACGGTGGCGACGAACTGTTCGGCGGCTATCCCCGCTATTTCCTGACGCCGTGCCTTTGGAAAAGGCTAAGGCGTGTACCGACGGCGATGCGCGCGCAAATCGCAGCCGCGCTGCATGCGCTGCGGCCCAATCACGCGGACCAAATCGCCGCGTTCGTGCTGTGTGCCTGGTGTTCTGCCACGCCGCGCGTCGGAGATCGGTTGCACAAGCTTGCCAACGTGATGACGGCGAATAGCCGAGCGGGGCTCTACCGGCTACTGATGTCGGTTGTGCATCACCCCGAGCGGCTCGTGCTGACGGGCCGTGAGCCGCACACGCTGCTTGATGCGCCTGACGCATGGCCTGCCGGCCTCACGTTTGCCGAGCAGGCGATGATGGTCGATGCGCTTACATATTTGCCGACCGATATTCTCGCAAAAGTCGACCGTGCCGCGATGGCGATGAGCCTCGAGACGCGCATGCCGTATCTTGACCATCGCGTGGTGGAGTTCGCGTGGCGTGTGCCGGCCGTGCTGAAGGTGCCGGACGGGCAACAGAAGTGGTTATTGCGCCGTTTGTTGTACCGGTACGTGCCGCGCCAGCTGATCGACCGGCCCAAGCAGGGCTTTTGTGCACCGGTCGGCGACTGGCTGCGCGGCGAGTTGCGCGATTGGGCCGCAGCGCTTCTTGAACCGGTGCGGCTGCGTGCGGAAGGTTTCTTTGATGCGGCGCACATCGAGCGCCAGTGGCAGCAGCATCTCGCTGGGCGGATGAATTGCCAGCATCCACTGTGGGCGGTGCTGATGTTTCAGGCTTGGCTCGATGCGCAGGGGCGTTGACAGTGGAGCGCTTGCCGGGAATCTGAAGAAATGTCCGGCGCGGCACATTAAGTTCGGATTGTGGCGAGCCGTGATTCCTGTGATGTATTGAAAAGTGTTTGCTGAGCATAATTCGATATGCAAACGGTTTATCAGGTTCGGCGTGTCCTGGATTTGCTGAGCAACGTTGCTGCGTAGTTGGCAGAATCTCGTGGTGTGGGTTACTGGCATCTGGCGCCCGATTCGGCTTGTTGCTTGCAAGCAGGCGCCATAGGGCGAATATCGCAACGTGTCGCAGTAATATCGTGCTGCCGGATATTTTGTTCGTTACCCCGAAACAGTAGGAGGTACGCTGGTGAATTTGTGGCGTGTATGCTCTGGATGCATGTCGAATATTCCGGCATAACGCAGGCGAACCCACTCTTTTGCCTTCGCGAGGTTTCCATGAGCACAGGCGGTAATGATCAAAATATAGCGCCGGTTAGAACGACAACCGCTGCTAGCGAGCCGCATGGCGTGGTGTATTTGGCCGGATCGGTTAACGGATGGTATCTCGGCACCGGCGTTAGCAATAGCGACCCTGGAGTGCTGATGGCGACGTCGCCGGAAATGATTGGTAAATTGACCGGTCTCGACAATTCCGCCTACTGGTGGGAGGTAGAGACTCAGGAAGGGTCGTCCCTAATGAAGTCAGTGAGGTCGGTGAAATATGGAACATATTTGACCGTGTTTAACCGTGACAGCAACACTCCATGGGGCCTCAAACCATTAGATACGGTGCCGACAGTCGATTCAACGTTTAAAATTGGTCCTCATCCTAATTATCCAGGGAACATCTTTTATTATGGCGATATATTGACTTGGCAATTATATGATGCTGTTCCCGAAGGATATGGCGTGATTGCACTCCTTGCCGGTGCTGGCGGCGCATATCCTTTGCAGATCATTCCTAGAGATTGAATTATGGGCGCCATAAATCCATGAAAGACTCGTCGGTGAGAGCGCAGGGGGTGATGCAAGTTCACCGGTTGCGGAATAGGTGATGCCACATCACGCGGTATTGCTCATTCGATGAAGCATTTTGCGGGAAATCCCGCAGCGCGGCTTCTAGCCGCGCCGCTTGCGCGCGTGTGTGTGACGCGATAATGCGTCAGCGTAACTCGACGGTGTAATCGCGGGAGTCTATCGTGCTGCTTCGCACTGCCGGTGGGCTCGGGGGCGCAGGCAGGCGAGATAGCGATGCCAAACCGGCCACGCCCGACGTGCCGGACAAGTCCTGCACACTCGATGCCGGCGGCAAAGCGGACAACTCGGATACGGGCGGTTCGTCGTGCGGTTCGACGTAAGTCGTCGCCGCCCCGAACAGTACGAGCCGGTAGCCGATCGAATAAATCGGGATGATGCGCATGTTCTTATCATGATCGAGACCGAGCTTCGAGCGGATGCGTGAGATGTGCGTGTCTAGCGTGCGCGACGATACGGCGAGTTCCCGCCCCCACACAGCTTCCTGAATCGCCTGGCGTGACACGACCTTGTTCATATTGTCGAGTAGAAATTCGACGACGTCGAATTCGCGCGGGGTCATGTTGATCGGCTCACCGCCGATCTCGATGTTGCGCCGGACAAAGTTGATCTTGATGTTGTCGATGTGCAGGTGCTTGCAGTCCATGATGGTCCTCGTAATTCGCGGTTGAGTAGGCGAATGGCTGAGGGGATTACTGCAATTGGCGGGCCAGCTTGCTCAACGCATCAAGCAAACTCTTTGAAAGAAATGGTGTGACGATGTAGTTGATTGAATATAAAGTGTTTTTTGTGCGGATAAGCCGTGTGCGATGGCACGGGCGGCGTCACAATTTGAAGTGGGTTGAAGGTGTGTTACGTAGCACGGGAACGTTGGTGTTACGTTTGCTCGGGTGTCGCCGTAACATGGGCCGCGATCGGTTCGGAACAATGGGGGGCGTTGATCGACGAGGTGTGGCGCAGTTTGGGCGCCATGTAGGGCAGCGTTCATCGGAAAGGCCGTGTGACGCGAACCGGGCCGCTCGACGCAGCCCGGCGCATAAGGCGTCAAAACCTGCCGCCCGAATTACCGGACGTTGACTGCATCCCATGCTCTCGCCACGGTCTGCGCTTCAATGGAAGCAGCCCCGTACAAATCGCTCGCCGCTCGAATCGATGCGGTCCGGGCGTTGGGATAGGTCGAACCGGATGTCAGATAAACCGACAGTGTTCGATACCAGATTTTCCCCGCCTTATCGCGTCCAATTCCGGTAAGTGATGTATCGCCGTTGCATACGAGCTGACTCTTGGATAGCGACGGATCGGTGGCCGGAACCGTCGCTCCTTCGGCAAGCAGATAGAAGAATCGATTGCCGACTCCCGAAGACAGGTGCGGATTCGTGTTGGAGAACCCGCCGCTCGGATAACAACTGGACGAGCGATTATCCAAATCCTGCTTGTACATCTTACGCAAGCCGCCCGGCATTAAAGACGCGCCTATGACGTAATTTCCCGGATCGTTCGGATTGTTTGCATAGAACTTAACCAACGTTCCGAAGATATCGGAAGTCGATTCATTGAGTCCGCCGGAATCGCGGTAGTTGTATGAAAGCCTTGCGGTGTTTTGGGTGACGCCGTGGGTCATTTCATGTCCCGCCACGTCGAGCGTCACCACCGGCTGGTTGCCGAGTGACGGGCCGCCGTCTCCGTACAGCATGACGCCTGAATACCATGATGCATTGGCTCCATCGTCGCCGAACAGCACGTGAGCATAGCTTCTCACACCATTTCCATCATTCGCAACTCCGGAGCGGCCATGAGTATTTTTATAGTAGTCCCAAGTAATTGCCAAACCATAATCGATATCGGCGGCCACCGTTTGGCGATTGCTCGTACTGTAGGTTCCCCATGTATTGGTGGTGTTGGTGTAGATTGGAAGACTGTCTGCCTGGGACACGACGACATAATCCTGAAGATCGGCGCCGTCATGCACGGACCCGTTGCCGCGCTTGGGGTCCAGCATCCGATAGCCATTAGCGGAGGTCTGATCGGTCGTCAACGTGACGTCACCGTAATAATACGACCGCCCGATACCTGTTGCGGCGCTTTGCTGTATCAGGCTTTCGGATTCCAGCACGCGACCGGTGCGCGCATCTATCGAATAACGCATCACCGACGAATGCTCGCGCGTGGAAGGGCCATACACGTCTACCTGATAGGCAAGAACGGGTGAGGTATTGCGGGCATAGATAATTTTGACGGGGTTGCCGGTATGATCGACGTGCGTCGCGAACTGGGCTGCCGCAATTTTTTCCGCGCTGGCGGCACCGATGTCCGATGTGCTCGAAAACGTTTTTTGATTGGGAGCTAGATTAGCCAGGTTTATTGGGGCGTTTAGCGTCGTGCTCGGCTGCTGCAATTGACCTTGCTTCGAATGCACGACGACGTCTGCGCCGATCACAGGCAATCCACCGTAAAACCGGTCGAATCGAACGTGCTCCGTTCCGTTTTGATCCACGATGACGTTACGGACTTTGAATTGATCCGCGGCTGCACCGGGAATCGTGTCAGCGCTGCTTGCGGCGTTGATATCGAGCGCTTTTGCCGTCCGTGCCACTCGGCTTGGCGCCAATTGGAAAATCGATGGATTGGCTTGAATCAGCGCAAGCGCGCGGTCGACGGCGGCCTGTTTGTCGGCAGCTTGGGCAAATGCGCTGGCACAGGCTGTTGCAATGATTGATGCACAAGCAATGCGATACAGCTTCTTCATATTGCCTCCTGAGAAAAGAGCGAATCGCATGAGCGATTCGGGCTTCACCTGCGATGTGATGCAACTGGATATGTCAGTCGGCACTTCGGAATTTATGTGCTCGGCCGGCATATTGATTCGGCGCGCGTAATGGCCTGCACGTCGTCCCGGCATTGGCGCGTGCCGGACCGTCGAGTGAACGTCAAGCTGGCGACAGATAGTTCCACGTCTTCTATTAATTAGGCTTACTAATTAATAGAAGAAAAGATCGAACCTGGCCTGTCGGGCTGGCGTCAATCTACTTGGGGAATCCGTGCGGGTAATCGCGAAGACACGTCGTGAAATCGGGAGTTTGTTTTTGCTCCTTTATTTGAAACGCTCGATCGGCCCTCGGTCGTTTCTTGGGTGTAATGAACATGACGCATGAGTCCAAGGTTCATTGCGTCTTCCTTTCGGTACGTTAGTTCTGCAAAAAGCGCGCGTCAAACTTTTTTTTATGGCACTTAAAAAAGTTGGATTTGAGGCGAAATCCTCAGGCCGCAGCAGGGCAGGCGGCTCGGATCGGATAGAAGAACGGTTGCAATGTGCGGTTTTTCTCGGGGCAACCGTATGGCGAGGCAGCCACTGGAGCTCAAATGGGGCCGGCTTGGAGGACGAAAACGCGCGGATGTCCGCCGTGCCCGGGGGTGAGCGCGGCGGCGAGGGAGCGGTCAGGCCCGCGATGCGGGAGCGCGTTTGCGGTTTATACGCTGCCGTGCGGGTCCGCAGCCGACAGCGGCAGCGTGTACGTTCGCTTGCCGGTCGCCGCGAAGATCGCATTCGCGACGGCTGGCCCGACCGGCGCGACGCCAGGTTCGCCGACGCCGGTCGGTGCTTCGCCCGACGGCACGATATGCACTTCGACTTTCGGCATCTCGGCGATCCTCAGCACCTGATAGCCGTCGAAGTTATTCTGTTCGACCTTGCCGTCCTTTAGCGTGATCGCGCCTTTCAACACCGCGCCGAGCCCGAAGCCGATGCCGCCTTCCATCTGTGCCGCGATCACGTCCGGATTGATCGCGGTTCCGCAATCGACTGCGCAAACGATCCGCTCGACCTTCACCGCGCCTTGCTCGTCGACCGACACCTCGGCGATCTGTGCGACGTAGCTCTGAAACGCCTCGGCGACCGCGATTCCACGCCCGCGTCCCTTTGGCAGTGGCGTGGTCGAATCCCAGCCGGCTTTTTCCGCGGCGAGATCGAGCACCGCGCGCATTCGCGGCTCGTGCGCGAGCATATCGCGCCGGAACTGGTATGGATCCTTGCCCGCCGCCTGCGCGGCCTCATCAATGAACGCTTCGACCGCGTATGCGGTGTGCGAGCTGCCGACGACGCGCCACCATAGCACCGGCACGCCCGTTTGCGTGGTTGTCAGTTCCACTGATATGTTTGGAATGGCATATGGCAGGTTCGACGCGCCCTCCACCGAGGTCGTATCGATGCCGTTTTTCACCAAGCCCGCGGCGAAAGGCGTGCTGGCGAGGATCGATTGACCGACGATCCGATGCCGCCAGCCGACGAGTTTGCCGTGCGCGCTCAAACCCGCGTCGAGCTTGTGAAAGTACATCGGCCGGTAGCGTCCGCCATGGAGGTCGTCCTCGCGGGTCCATTGCAGCTTGATGGGCGTGCCGTTCGCACCAAGTGCTTTTGCAATCGACACCGCCTCGACAATGTAGTCGGACGCCGGGTTCGCGCGCCGTCCAAAGCTGCCGCCGGCGTACAGCGTGTGGATGAACACCTGCTTCGGGGCGAGCCCTGCCGCGCGTGCGGCGTTTTCCTGATCGATCGTCTGGAACTGATCGCCCGCCCAGATTTCGCAGCGATCGGCTGTCAGCTTGACGACCGCGTCGAGCGGCTCCATCGGTGCATGGGCGAGAAACGGGAATTCGTAGGATGCCGAAATTCGCTTTGCCGCCCCTGCAAGCGCCGCGTCCACGTCACCGTCACGGCGCGCGGAGGCGCCTGCGTGCTCCGCCAGTTGCCGGTATTCACGCATGATTGCGTCGGAACTGCGTTTTTCGGCGTGTACGTCGTCCCATTCGATTTTCAGCGCGTCGCGGCCTTGTTTGGCGGCCCAGAAGCCTGTCGCGACGACGGCGACGCCGCGCGGCACCTGAACGACCGACATGACGCCCGGCACGGCCTTTGCCGCCGACGCATCGAATGACTTCACGGTCGCGCCGAATAGCGGCGGGCGCTGCAGTAGTGCGACCAACATGCCCGGCTGCGCGACGTCGATCGTGAATTGTGCAGTGCCGTTGGATTTCGCGGCGGCATCGACGCGGGGCACCGGTTTGCCGATCAAGCGGAAATCGGCCGGTGATTTCAGTGTGACCTTGTCCGGTACCGGCAGCTCGGCTGCGGCGTTCGCGAGTGCGCCGTAAGTCGCGCTGCGTCCGCTTACGGTGTGGCTGACCACGCCGTCGCGCGTGCTCAGCTCGGCAACCGGTACACGCCACTGCGCGGCAGCCGCCGTCATGAGCATCGCGCGTGCCTTGGCGCCTGCTTCGCGCAGTTGCATCCACGAATTCGCCATCGCGGAACTGCCGCCCGTGCCTTGCAACTTGCCCCACTGCAAGTTCGCGTAACGCTCGG
Source organism: Burkholderia sp. TSV86 (assembly GCF_001522865.1). Classification (GTDB taxonomy): domain Bacteria; phylum Pseudomonadota; class Gammaproteobacteria; order Burkholderiales; family Burkholderiaceae; genus Burkholderia. The sequence goes on from NZ_LOWB01000116.1 coordinate 206,271, forward strand.
CATCGGCTGGCGCGCTTTCGACGCGCACGTCGCGCCAGTTCGCATCGAGTTCCTCGGCGACGATCGTCGCGATGCCGGTGTACGCGCCTTGGCCCATTTCGACGTGCTTGGCGATCACGGTGACGCTGTTGTCCGGTGCGATGCGCAGAAATGCATTTGGCGTGAATGCGCCGGCGCCGGACGGTGGGGCGGCTTGTGCCGCGCGGCTCGCGTCGTGCCATTCGAAGCCGATCGTAAGGCCAGCGGCCGCTATCGCGCCAGCGGCTTTCAGAAACGTGCGGCGGGACGCGCGCACCGCGTCCGGTTCGGGTAGGTCGAGATGGTTCGTCATCGTTCAGGCCTTCAGCGCGGACGCGGCTTCGTGAATGGCGGCGCGAATGCGCGTATAGGTTGCGCAGCGGCAGAGGTTGCCGTTCATCGCGGCGTCGATGTCGGCATCGGTCGGCGCGGCATTCTGCTCGAGGAGCGCCGTCGCCGACATGATTTGCCCCGACTGGCAGTAGCCGCACTGCGGCACTTGCAACTTGATCCACGCTGCCTGGACGGCTTGCGCGGGTTTGCCCGACAGCCCTTCGATCGTCGTCACCCGTTTGCCGGCGACAGCGGCAAGCGGCAGCACACACGAGCGTGCCGCTTGGCCTTCGAGGTGAACCGTGCAGGCGCCGCATTGTGCGGCGCCGCAGCCGAATTTCGTGCCGGTGAGGCCGGCGCGCTCGCGTATCGCCCAGAGCAGCGGCATCGCGGGATCGGCGTCCAGCGTTAGATTCTTGCCGTTCAGCACAAACGTCGTAGACATGAACTTTCTCCGTGGGGGCATCCCCGGACTTGGCGCCGGGTAATAACCGGCAGTGTGACGGATGGGCTGCTGGCGCGTGTATATACGATTCTGCAAAAATATTGAACAATCCTGCAAATTGCCGGCTCGGCGCGAAGGCGCTGCGCGGTTTGAGTCTTCGCCTGTTACGATCGGAGGCCTGAATGCTTCCTGTGCTGTCTCATTGTGAAGGTGTATTGACGATGAATTCGCGGCTCGATACGGTTGAAGCGCCTTCACGCATCGCCTCTGGTGCGCCGCATGGCGACCCCGCGTTAGCGCGACGGTCGGCGTCGCACGACGCGCGCCGCGAGTTGGCAGCGCGCGTCGCGCGCTTCGCGCCAGTGGACGGCGGGCATCAGACGGCGATTTCCGCACTGTCGTTCCATCGCTTCTCGTCGCCCGTCGATCTCGGCTGCAGCGTGCCGCGTGCTTCGTTCGTGTTCGCCGCGCAGGGGGCAAAGCGGGTGACGGTCGCCGGACATGTGTACGAATATGATCCGCAGCATTGCCTCGTTACGTCAGTCGATTTGCCTATGCTGTCGCAGGTTACGCGCGCATCTGTCGACGCGCCATATCTGTGCGTGTCGGTCGCACTCGATTTGCAGCGCATCGCCGAGTTGGCGGCCGAGATGCGGATGCCCGCGCCGGATGCGTTGCCGGCCGGTGAGGGGATCGTCGTCGGCGCATTATCCGAGCCTCTTTTCGACGCGGCCCTCAGGCTCGTCCGATTGCTCGATACTCCGGGCGATATCCCGATTCTCGCGCCGCTGATCGAAAAGGAATTGCTTTACCGGCTGCTGACCAGCGAATTGGGCGTACGACTGCGGCATATCGCGATCGCCGGTAGCCAGACGTATCGGATCGCGCGCGCGATCGAATGGATTCGAACCCATTATGCGCAGCCGCTTCGGATCGAGGCACTGGCGCAGCAGGTGAACATGAGCGTGTCGTCGCTGCACCATCATTTCAAGCATGTGACGACGCTCAGCCCGTTGCAATATCAGAAGCAACTGCGGCTGCATGAAGCGCGGCGGTTGTTGCTCGCGCAGGGCGGCGATGTCGGCTCGATCGCGTTGCGGGTCGGGTACGAGAGCCCGTCGCAGTTCAGCCGGGAATACAGCAGGCTGTTTGGCGCGCCGCCACTGCGCGATGTCGGTCAATTGCGACGGCGCAATGGCGTTGGAATCACTGGGTGACTCGCAGATGAGCACTGATCGGGACGCCGAACGGTTGGCGGTGAGTCTCGTGTGCGCATTTTGGCGTTTGATGCAGACGACCGATTTCGGCTCGGTCGCAGCTGTGCTGGCCGACGATTTCGTGCTCGAGTGGCCGCAATCGAACGAGCGCATTCGCGGTACGGCGGATTTCGCAACATTGAATCGCGAATATCCCGCGTATGGCCCGTGGAAGTTCACGCTTAATCGCGCGATCGGCGACGCGCGTGAAGCGGTGTCCGACGTGTCCGTAATCGATGGCGTTCAGCGTGCCCGGGCAATCTCGTTCTTTACGATCGAGCATGCGAAGATTGCGCGCATCGTCGAATTTTGGCCCGATTCTTATGATCCGCCATACGACCGCTCGCATCTCGCCAAGCCAATTACGTAAGCGTACCGGCTGGCACCGGCCCGCGTCGCCGCGTTACTTTGCTCCACCAGAAATTCTGTCGACGATTGCCTTGACGGCTTTCATTTGATTGCCTGCGTGCGTTGCATATTTCATGCTGTTGTACTCCCACCAATCCCGGCATCCCAGCAGGTTGCTCGGGGCCTCGGTATTTTCGGCGCCTCCATACAGTTGCGGATAGAGCACGATAGTGTTGTTCGCCTCGGCCCACGGGTTGTAGCCGGCGTTTTTCACGAAGGTCATGTCATAAGGGCTTTTTCCCGAAGAGGAAGCGGGATACTGCTTGCAGCCGTGAAAGATGACGTGCAATCGGCATGCGTGAACGTTTTCGCAATCAGCTGGCACGTACACCCAACCAGTGTTCGCCGTGCTGTGTTGAAGCGGATGGGATATGCACTCGCTTGATCGAATTCGATGAAGCGCCCTTCATCGAGCGGCTGAGTTTTCTCCGAGTTCAGCGGACCGTAAATCCATTGGAGTAATGCTCCGGCCGCATCGAACTGGCAATTGCTGATGTACGGGCTGCCGAGGAATCCGCGGGCGTTGCCGTAGGAGTTCGTCGGCATCGCGTGTTCGGCGGGCATGCTCCTGATGTATTCGACGTTTTTCTCGTCGACGAAGATTGATGGTAGACCTGAAGTGCATTCATGACCGGCTGCTTGATTAACGTATCGGTGGTGCCGGAAAACATTCAGATCTTCTGGCTTCCTTGGGTTCTGGGCGACCGATCTGGTGAGGTAGGCGTGGAGCGGCAGGTTGTATTTGTGAATGTCGTAACGCCGACAGGAATTGCCGCTATGCAGCCGTTCATGCCGGGAGGGCGGCGTATTGGCCGTGGTGCCGGGCGCACGGGCATGTGTGGCGCGCAGCTTTGGCGATGAAGGCTGTGTCCGGCTTCGATTATTTCGGCGTCCTACAGCCGGATTTCGTCTGTCTCGAGGCCGTCTGTATTGCCGTGCCGTCGAGATTGCCGCAGGCTCTCAGCGGGTGACGACGGTGAACTCCCGGTTTTCCGGATGAATGGGCTCCGTATCGACCGCTTGCAATCGCCATGCGCCGTGAAGCGATTGTTTGTCGAGCAATGCGGCGCCGTGTTCCTGCTCCTGCGTCGACAACTGCAGGCCGGTGAGCGACAGCCCTTGCAGCCGGCATAGCGCTTCGCCGCTGTCGGCGGAGCACAGCGCAACTGCACCTGCGACATCCGTCACCTTGCCCCATGTCGGCAGATCGATACCCTGATGTGCCTCGCGCGACCACAGATGCTCGTCGGTATCGAGCCACAGAACCGCGAAAGACGGTTGCGCAGAAGTAGCACTGTTGCCGCTGATTCGAATGGTGAGGCGCATATTTCGTCTCCTTTCGAAATTTGTTCGGTCAGCTATCCAGTCTAGATGGATCGGGGCGGAACACAAGCGTGTGACGTGCAACAGTTTATGTCCGTTCCTTCGACTATCGATATGACGAACCCTTGGTTCTCGAATGCGCGCTTGCTCGCTACGATCGCGGCTTGATCCGATAAAGCTTGCCACACAACACTCAACAATGTCCGAAACCGTTTTCGCCGCACGTGGGGTCGCGAAGCGCTTCGGCGCGACTGCCGCGCTCGATTGCGTCGATTTGTCGCTGAGCGCGGGCGAGGCGGTTGCGCTGATGGGCGCAAACGGCGCGGGCAAATCGACGCTCGTGAAGATCGCCAGCGGCGTGTTCGCGCCCGACGCCGGCACGCTTACGCTGCGCGGCGCGCGCTACGCGCCGGCTTCGCCATATGCGGCCAAGCGCGCGGGCATCGCCACGGTTCATCAATCGGTTACCGACGCGGTCGCGCCGTCGCTGTCGATTGCCGACAATTTGTTGCTCGATACGTTGTGCGATTCCAAGTCGCGCTGGCTCGCGACGCCCGCGTCCCGTATCGCGGCCGCGCTGCCGCTGGCGCGCCGGGTCGGCCTGCACATCGATCGCATGGACCTGCGCGCGCCGCTCGGTACGCTTTCGCTAGCCGCCCAGCAACTTGTCGTGATCGCCCGTGCGCTTGCGGCGCAGCCTGCGCTGTTGATTCTCGACGAACCGACTGCAAGCCTCGATGCGGCGGATGCCGAGCGTTTGCTTACGCTCGTTGACGCGCTGCGCGCCGATGGCGTTGCAATTCTGCTCGTGTCACATCGCACTGGCGATTTGCGGCGTATCGCCGATCGCATCGTTATTCTGCGAGACGGCCGTATCGTATCGACGCTGGCTGCGCCATTCGATTTTGATTCGGCACACGAAGCAATGATCGGGCGGCCAATGGCGGGCAGTTCGCGCGCGGCGAGCGCAGCGGTGGCCTCGGGTGCGGATCATGTGCATGTGGTTGCGGCCGAAGGCGCCGCCCCTGAGCTTGCATCCGCATCGACTGCAATCGATGCGCGTTCCACCGGATCGATGGCGGCTTCGAACGAGGCGTCGTTTGTTCGGATAGATCCGGCAGATGCTGTCTTTTTTGCCGGTGTCGAATCTGTTGATGCTGTAACGGTTACCGCGTTATCCGCTGCATATTCCGATTCGGCACCGCTGCTTACACGCCACGCCGGTAGCGTTTCATTCCCGGCTGCAATGACAGGCGGCGCCTGTTCGAATCCGGCCAAGCAGTGTTTCAGCGCGCGCGGCATTCGGCTTTCGGCTGACAGCGAGCCGTTCGATCTCGATATACGGCGTGGCGAGATCGTTGCGATTACCGGGCCGGTCGGCGGCGGAAAATCGCGTTTCGCGCGCGCAGTTTTCGGTGCCGAGCGGCTCGCGGCCGGTTCGATGATGTTGGACGGTGTGCCGTGGCGTCCACGTTCGCCCATGCACGCGATTCGTGCGAATGTGTTTCTCGTGGCCGAGGATCGCTGGCGCACGTCACTGTTTCCGGACAGCGTGCCGTTCGCGACGCTCGCGGGCACATTGTCGTTGCCGTTTCTGTCCCGCTGGTTTCCATTCGGCTTCGTGAGCGCGGCGCGCGAGCGGCAGGCTGCGCGCGATGCGATCGCGCGCTTCGGCATTCGTTGCATAGGCCCTGACGACCGCTTGACGCATTTGTCGGGCGGCAATCAGCAGAAGGCCGTGATCGCGCGCTGGCATCTCGCGCCGGCGCGTCTGCTGTTGCTCGACGAACCGTTCCAGGGCATCGACGTCGGCGCGCGCGCCGGGCTGATTGCGCTGTTGCGCAATGAAGCGGTTGCACGCGCGACGCTCGTGTTCGTCAGCGATCTCGACGACGCCTATGCCATTGCCGATCGTGTGCTGCCGTTCGATCGCGGCACGCTCGATATTCACTCCCGATTCGCTGAGCCGGAGACTTCGTCAGCATGAAAAACTCGACGCCCGCCGAGGTTGCGGCGGCACCCGCGCAGCGATCGGCGGCAGAGCGTGCCCAACCCTGGATCGCCGTCGCGCGCGGGCACATCGAGCGCATTGGCATCGTGCTCGTGCTCGTCGCGCTCGTGGCCGGCTTCGCGGCGCGCGAGCCAGCTTTTGTCGCGATCGACAATCTGTTCAGCATCTTGCAGGCCGTATCGATCGTCGCGTTGCTCGGCATCGGCGTGACGATCACGCTGGCCGCAGGCGGCTTCGATCTGTCGGTCGGTAGTGTCGCCGCATGCGCACAGATGGCGGCGAGCTATGTACTGATCGTCTGGCACGGCGGCGCTGCGGCAGCGGTTGCCGCGTGCGTCGCGCTCGGCGTCTGCGCGGGCGTGTTCAACGGACTTCTGATCACGCGCTTGCGCGTACCGGATCAGCTTGCGACGCTCGGCACGCTGTTTTTGCTCGCGGGGCTGCAATTGATTCCGACGGGCGGCCGTTCGCTCGCAACGGGCGCGGTCCTGCCTGACGGCACCGAGGCGACGGGCAGCTTTCCGCAGACGTTTGTCGCGCTCGGACGGCTGCGCGTGCTCGACGTCGTGCCGTTGCCGGTGATCGTGGTGGCTGTCGTCACGCTCGTTGCATGCGTCGTGATGGAGGCGACGCGGTTTGGCCGCGTGCTGTATGCGATCGGCGGCAACGAGACAGCCGCACGGCTGGCGGGTGCGCCGACCGCGCGTTATCGGATTGCCGCCTATGCGGCGTCGGGAGCGATCGCATCGCTCGGCGGCGTGTTGATTGCCGCACGGGTCGGCCGGGGCGACGCGAGCGCCGGCCATTCGTTGCTGCTCGATGCGGTGGCGGCATCGCTGATCGGCTATGCGGTGTGGGGCGCGAAACGCCCGAACGTCGCGGGCACTGTGCTCGGCGCGGTGTTCGTCGGCGTGCTGTTGAACGGACTTACGATGCTGAACGCGCCATACTATATGCAGGACTTTATTAAAGGCGGGCTGCTCGTGTGCGCGCTCGCGTTCACGTTTCGGATCGGCAGTATGCCGCCTACGCGTTAGTGTCGGAGTATCGGGTTCGTCGAGCGTGACGCGTGCACGCGGGGGCATGCATTGCAGCTGCGGACATCGCGTGCGGCACGCCGAATCCGGAGGCAGGGCCGATTCGCGACGGCGGGGCGGCGTGATGTCGATCTGTTCGCGCGGATGCGCAGCGCATTTTGCAGACGCGGGAATATCGTTTCCAGAAACCATCGGTTTGTGCCGAGGCGCTGCGTTGTTAGATTGATCCATTGTTCCAGACAATGGAGAAGCCAGATGTCAGCAACATTGGAGACGCCCGACGATGTGCGGGACGCCGCATCGGATCAACTTGGCGTTGCACGTGTCATCGCGAGCGATGCGCAAGCGCTCGAGGTTGCGCGCGAACTCGCGCAACGGCTTGCCGAGGGCGCGATCGAGCGCGATCGTGACCGCCGGCTGCCGTATGAGGAAATCGACTGGTTCTCGCAAGCGGGCCTATGGGGCATCACGGTGCCGAAAGCCTATGGCGGCGCGGGTGCATCGTATGTGACGCTCACCGAAGTAGTGAAAATCATCTCGGCGGCGGACCCGTCGCTTGGCCAATTGCCGCAGAACCATTTCGGCCTTGTCGACGTGATCGCCCTGACGGGCACCGACGAGCAAAAGCGCTTGTTCTTCGGCGAGATCCTGAAGGGAAAACGTTTCGGCAACGGCTTCTCGGAGAAAGGCACCAAGCACGTGCTCGACTTGAAGACGAGGATCACGCGCGACGGCGACCGCTATCGCGTGAGCGGCACGAAATTCTATTCGACGGGTGCGCTGTTCGCTCACTATGTGCCCGTGCTCGCACTCGACGAGAACCGTAAGGGCTGGCTCGCCTATATTCCGAAGGGCACGCCGGGGCTTTCCGTGATCGACGACTGGTCCGGATTCGGCCAGCGCACGACGGCAAGTGGCACTGTTCGGCTCGACGATGTGAGCGTGCCCGCGTTGCATGTATTTCCGGCACATCGCGTATCGGATCTGCCGACGTTGAATGGCCCGGTTTCGCAAATCATCCAGGCGGCAATCGACGCGGGTATCGCGCATGCGGCGCTCGACGATACGCTGCGCTTCGTTCGCGAGCGCTCGCGTCCGTGGATCGACAGCGGTGTCGAGCGCGCGAGCGACGATCCGTTGACGGTGCGGGAAACCGGGCGGCTCGTGATCCAGCTTCATGCGGCCGATGCGTTGCTGGAACGCGCGGCACGCACGCTCGACGCCATTTCGGCGCAGCCCGCGATAACCGATGACGACGTTGCGCGCGCGTCGGTCGCGGTTGGCGAGGCGAAGGTGCTGACCACCGAGATCGCGCTGCTCGCGAGCGAGAAGCTGCTCGAACTGGCCGGCACGGCCGCGACGCTTGCGGAGCATGGTCTCGACCGCCACTGGCGTAATGCGCGCACCCATACGCTGCACGATCCGGTGCGCTGGAAATATCACCTGGTCGGCAATTACTACTTGAACGGCGTCAAGCCTGCACGCCATCCCTGGAATTGATTTGATGAACGCGATTGTCCAACCTAGCGGTGGGCTGGCCTCAGCGGCCGCGCGCCGCATTGCCGACGACCGGCAGGCGCTCGACGTCGCGCACGAGTATGCGGCGCGAATCGCCGAAGGGGCTGCGGAGCGCGATCGCACGCGCCGGCTGCCTTACGACGAACTCGATGCCTATTCGGCGACGGGGCTCTGGGGGATAGCCGTGCCGCGCGAATTCGGCGGCGCGGCAGTATCCGCGGCCACGCTCGCAGAAGTGACCGCGATCGTGTCGGCCGCCGATCCGGCGATCGGTCAGATTCCACAAAATCACTTCTACATGCTCGAAGTGCTGCGCGTGAACGGCACGCGTGAGCAGCAACGCTTCTATTTCGAACGCGCGTTGGCAGGCGAGCGTTTCGGCAACGCGCTGTCCGAACGCGGCACGAAGACCGTGCGTGATTATCGGACGACGATCGAGCCCGACGGCCCTGGCTTCAGACTCAACGGACAAAAATTCTATTCGACGGGGGCACTGTTCGCTCACTGGATTCCGATCGTCGCGAAGGACCGCAACGGCGTGCTGTATGTCGCATTTGTGTCGGCGAACGCGCCGGGGCTGTCGGTCGACGATGACTGGAGCGGCTTCGGTCAGCGCACGACGGGCAGCGGCTCGACGCGGATCGACAACGTGTATGTCGACGCGTCGGCAGTCGTGCCATACGGCGCGGCGTTTGACAAACCGACGGCTGTCGGTCCGCTTGGTCAATTGATTCACGCGGCTGTCGATCTTGGTATCGCGCGTGCGGCGTTTGACGATGCGCGCCGCTTCGTGCGCGAGCATGCGCGGCCATGGGTGGATGCGCATGTCGAACGGGCGAGCAATGATCCGCTGACGCTCGAAATCTTCGGCAAGCTCGCAGTCGAACTCGATGCGGCCGAAGCGTTGATCGAGCGCGCCGGTCCGCGTGTGGATGCATCGATTGACGATCCGAACGAGCGCACGGTTGCGGCCGCATCGATCGCGGTTGCGAAGGCGCGCGCCGCGACAACCGGGATTGCGCTTGCGGCGTCGTCTCGGCTGCTGGAACTTGCCGGCACGTCGGGCGTGCTTGCCGAGCACGCGCTCGATCGGCATTGGCGCAATGCACGGACGCATACGCTGCACGATCCGGTGCGCTGGAAATACATCGCGATCGCCGACTATCTCGTCAACGACACACTGCCGCCGCGGCACGGCGCGCTGTAAGCCTGTTATTTTGCTGTCCGGAGTGCTTAGCCGTCATGACTCGTCCAATCCGTTTCAATGCCTTCGACATGAATTGCGTCGGACACCAATCGCCTGGATTGTGGGCGCATCCGCGCGACGAATCGTGGCGTTACCGTCAGATCAGTTACTGGACCGAGCTTGCGCAGTTGCTCGAGCGCGGCAAGTTCGACGGCCTGTTTATTGCCGACGTGCTCGGTATCTACGACGTTTATCAACACAGCGGTGAAGCCGCGATCAGGCAAGGCGCGCAGGTGCCCGTGAATGATCCGATCCTGCTCGTGTCCGCGATGGCCGCCGTCACGCAGCACCTCGGTTTCGGTATCACGTGCTCGCTGTCGTATGAACATCCGTATCCGTTCGCACGTCGGATGTCGACGCTCGATCATCTGACGAACGGGCGCGTTGGCTGGAATGTCGTCACGTCGTATCTCGACAGCGCCGCGCGCAATCTGGGCCTGCCACGCCAGACCGATCACGACGACCGCTACGCGCTTGCCGACGAGTATCTCGAAGTCTGCTACAAACTGTGGGAAGGCTCGTGGGAGGATGATGCGGTGGTGCGCGATGCGGCTCGGCATGTATTCGCGGAGCCGTCGAAAGTGCACGCAATCGGCCATCACGGCAGGCATTTCGATGTGCCGGGCATCCATCTGTGTGAGCCGTCGCCGCAGCGCACGCCGGTACTGTATCAAGCCGGTGCGTCCAAGCGCGGCAAGGATTTCGCCGCGCAGCATGCGGAATGCATTTTCGTCGCGGCGCCGTCGCGCACGATCTTGAAGGCGTTCGTCGCGGACATTCGCGAGCGCGTGCGCAAGTACGGTCGGAATCCGCGTGACGTGCTGATTTTCAATCTACATACGGTGATAACCGGCCGCACGTCGGCGGACGCGCACGCGAAGCACGCCGATTACCGGCGCTATGCGAGTGACGAGGGGGCGCTTGCGCTAATGTCTGGGTGGACCGGCATCGATCTGTCGAAGCACGGGCTCGATGAGCCGCTCGCGCACGTCGAGAGCAACGCGATCCAGTCGGCCGTCGAGGCACTGTCGAGCGCTGACCCGACACGCGTATGGACGGTTCGCGAAATTGCGAAGTGGGGAGGCATTGGCGGGCTCGGTCCAGTGTCGGTCGGCGATCCGCGCGAGATTGCCGACGATTTGCAGTCCTGGGTCGATGAGACCGACGTCGACGGTTTCAACCTTGCTTATGCGGTGACGCCGGAAACGTTCATTGACGTTGTCGAGCTTGTCGTGCCGGAGCTGCAACGGCGAGGCGTCTACAAGACCGAGTACGCGCCGGGCACGCTACGCGAAAAATTGCACGGTGTGGGGCCGCGTCTTGCAGTGCCGCATCCCGGGGCACGCTATCGCGTGCCGACCGAGCACGCGCCTACGCGCTGATGGCGAAATGGGCGGCCGGCCGGGCGGTGCAATGCACGCTGCTCGCCGCGCGATGATTGCCTGGCTCACCATTTGGCCGATTCATCGGCCGGTGTACCGATTGCGCATCGCTCGTTTGCCGAATCGACGCGAAACCCATCCACCTACTTATACCGATAGGAGTTGCCATGCGAGTGCCGCTGCGAGGGCTGTGCCGGATCGCGTGTGCCGTTTCGTTATCCTTGATATTGCCGGTCTCGAGCGCATGTGCCGCGCCGCTTAAGGACGCGCCGCCGCCGTTCGACAAGGCCGGTGTGAAGATCGCGCTCGTCAACTACTTGTCGACTGGCGATTTCTTTCAAGCATACGAGGCCGGCGCACAGAAGCAGGCTAGGGCGCTCGGCGTGGATCTGCGCATCTACGAAGGCCGGCAGGACGCGGCCGAGCAGCGCGAGCAGATTCAACAGGCGATTAGCCTTGGTGTCGCGGCGATCATCGTCAATCATGGGCTGCCGGAAGCGTTGACGGACGTCGTGCAGCGCGCGCTCGACAAAGGCATAAAGGTCGTCGCGTTCGACGTCGATCTGAATCATCCGAAAGTGCCACAGATCGAGCAGAGCGACCGCGATCTCGCGACGCTCGTGCTGGAGCAGGCGGTAAAGGATAATGGGCCGTCATTTGCGGCGGGTTATGTGTACGTTGCGGGCTTTGCTCCGCTCGATCGTCGCGATGCGGTATGGCGCGAGTTCAAGCGTACCCGGCCCGGCATCCAGCAGAAGGCGCGCTGGGGGACGGTCGATGCTCCGATTGCGCAGTCGGTCGCGAACCAGGCGGCCGCCGCGTATCGTGCGCATCCGGATATCCGGGTGGTATTCGCACCATATGATGAGTTTGCGCGTGGCGCACTGATTGCCGCGAACGAAGCGAAGCTCGGCTCGCGAGTGAAGATCTACAGCGCGGACATCTCCACGGCCGATATCGAGGCGATCCGTGCGCCTGGCAGTGCATGGGTTGCGACCGCGGCAACGAATCCGGCCGTGGTTGGCGCGGTGTCGGTGCGGGCAGCGGCGCTGCTCGTCGCGGGACAAGATCCTGGGCGGCATATTGTCGTGAAGCCGACGTTGATCACGCGAGACGACTTGATTCGCAATGGTATCCGCACGGTCGGCGAACTGAGCGCGAAATTCCCGGCATTTCGTGACAGCGATGCGGCAAAGGCGAAGTGGATCCCAAAAGCGGATTGAGCGCGATTGTTCGCCGCCGGCAGGCGGCGGAAAATTTCGTGCGCATCAGGCCGCCATGCTTGGCGTGTCTCGGCCGCGAGCCGCCAATTCGAGCACCGGCAGCGTGATGACGAAGCGGGCGCCGGCTGCTGGCGCGTCGTCGAGCCGCGCGTCGCCGCCATGGGCTAGCGCGACGTGCCGTACAATCGTCAGGCCAAGCCCGAATCCGCCCGTCTGCCGGTCTCGGCTTGAGTCTAGCCGGTAGAACGGCTCGAACACACGGTCGCGATCGGCGGGCGCGATGCCGGGGCCGTCGTCTGCAACCGCCAGCACGAGTGCTCCTGCTTCATTGTGCGACGCATTTAGCGAGATTGTCGTTGCTGCATAGCGCATGCCGTTGCGGATCAGATTCAGCAGTGCACGCGCGACGAGTTTCGGATCGCAGATATGGCTCGCGCGCGCGCCGTGCGTCGAGACATCGAGCGTGAGCCGGCGATCGGCGATATCGTTCGCGACGTTGGCCGCGACGCTATCGATCAGCTCGGCCACCGTCACCCGCATCAGCGCGAGATGCGCTTCGTGTTGTTCCAGCCGGCCGATCGTCAGTAATTCCGTGACGAGATCGTCCAACTCGCGCACGTCGCGGCGCAGCGCCTCCTGTCGCTCACGCATGCGAGCGGGCGCATCTGGTGCGGCGAGCAGCGCAAGGCCGAATTCGAGCCTCGCGAGCGGCGTTTTCAGCTCATGCGAGATGCTATGCATCATCTCGCGTTGCTGCTGAATCGACGTTTCGATACGTTGCGCCATGTCGTTGAACTGCTGCGACAGCTCGTAGATGTTCGATTTGCGCGACAAGCGCACGCGCGTCGCCAGCCGCCCTCTGCCGAATGCGCGCGCGGCCGCTTGCAGCTTGCGCAGGTCGCGCCAGTGATAGTGCACCCATAGCACGATCGCGAGCAGCATCGCGAACGAAACGGTCAGGTATGCGTAGATTTGGATGTCGAGATTTGCCGGTTGGACCGGCCGCGCATGCAATACGGAGCCGTCGGCGAGCGGCATGTAGTAATCCTGGCCGTCGTAGCTGATTGCGATGTCGCCGCGTTCGAGATCGTACAACGGCGCGCCGTACAGCGCGCGGCGGGCCTCATCCATCGAAATGAAATTGAATCCTTCGTTGCCGTGCAACGCAAGCTCGCGCAGCGCGAGTTCGCGCTGCGCGCCCGGATGACGTTCGAGATAATCGTTGAGCACGAACGCGTAGGTCGTCAGCGACGCGCGTTGCGCGGTTGCGAGCCGTTCGTAGAAAAAGCGGTCGAAAGACGTGTTGATGAACACGACCGATGCGGCGAAGCATGCGATCACGAACAGGTACAGTTTGATCAGCGAGCGCAGCATTCAATCGTCCCATGCCGAAGGGCTGAACAGGTAGCCGCGCCCCCAGATAGTCTTGATCCGATGCGGTTCTGACGAATCGTCCTCGAAGCGGCGCCGTAGCTTCGAGATGCCCGAGTCGACCGAGCGGTCGAGGCCGTCGAACTCGATGCCGCGCAATTGCTTCAGGATGTCGTCGCGGCTGAGCACGGTGCCTGCGGCGCGCGCGAGGATCAGCAGCAGGTTGAATTCGGCCGTTTTCAGATCGACGAGCTCGCCGCGCCACGCGACAGTGCGGTTCGGCGGGGAGATGGTCAGTTGACCGAACGATAGCGTCTGGCTCGTCTGCACTTCGGCGACGGAGCCGGGCTGCGCGCGGCGCAGCAGCGCGCGGGCGCGTGCGACGAGCACGCGCGGTTCGATCGGTTTCGTCACGTAGTCGTCGGCGCCGGTTTCGAGGCCGGCGATCTGGTCATATGCATCCGCGCGCGCGGTCAGGATCAGCACCGGCACGTTCGAGAACGCGCGGATGCGACGGCACACTTCCATGCCGTCGAGATGCGGTAGCATCAGGTCGAGAATCACGAGCGCGGGCTGATGCTCGCGCGCGGTGGCAACGGCAAGATCGCCGCGCCGGACGACTGTCACGGAGAACTCGTAGCTGTCAAGGTATTCGCGGATCAGTTGCGCGAGCCTGTCATCATCCTCGACCAGCAGCACGCGATATCTGAGCGGCACGTCTTTCATGATCTCCTCGTTGTATTTGCGCCGCATGCGCCCGGCCGGCATATGCGGGACACGCGAATTCTAGCCGTGCATATACCCCCGCAGCGGGGGCATCACAATTACCAACAATCGAACACAAATACGCACATATTCCCGAAACATTCGGGACAGAATCGTCAGACGCATGCCCCTAGACTGCGGGCTTCTTGACTCTCGTGCCAATATCGTGCGCTTGTTCTTCCAGTCCCTACGGTCTTTCCGGTATTGCGTGCCGTTCATCGGCTTGACATCCGCTGCGGCTTCTCATGCGGAAAATGTCTATACGGTTTCGCTCGGCGGCGGTTTTGCGCCGCGCTATGCGGGCAGCAACCAATACCGCAGCGTGTTCGCGCCGTCGTTTTCCGCGACGTTCGACAACGGCTGGTTCATCGGCCCGCTCGACGGCATCGGCTACAGGCTGAATCTGCCCGGCGACACATTTGTTGCCGCGGCGCTCAGCTATGACGAGGGCCGAGCGGACGAAAACCGCTTCGGCCGTTCGGGATCGGACTATCTGAAGGGCATGGGAAGCGTGCCGGGCTCGGTGATCATCGCGGTGCAGGCGGGCGTGAAATTGTATGGCAATAGCGTGTTGAGCATGACGCTCGATACGCCGGTCACTCATACGGCGCGCGGCTTGTCCGGGCATGTCGATCTCGCCGTGCCAGTGTTTAGCGCCGGGCGTCACGCAGTCGTCGTGACCGGGTCCGTGCATGCGGGATCCGGCCGCTATATGCAGGCGTTTTATGGCGTGACCGCGGCGCAGTCGGCGGCCAGCCGCTTTCGGCCGTACTCGACGAAAGGCGGTATCGACAGTGCGTCGATGGCGCTCGCCTGGACCTATACGTTCTCCCGCCATTGGTCCGTGGAGACGACGCTTGGCGTATCGCGTCTGCTGGGCAGCTACGGCAACAGCCCGATCGTGCAGGCCAAGAGCAATTACTTCGGGCTGTCGTCGGTGAGCTATCGCTTTTGATGCTGAATTCGCGGAAAAACGGAGACTATCGTGTTGATCTGGAAACGGGCCTTATCGTTTACTTGGCAGACCGGCCTCATGTCGCCCGCAAGCGTGCCTGCCGCGGCCGCGCATATCGAGCGTCTCGTGCTGACGGGGGCGACAGGGTTCATTGGCGGCTCGGTGCTGGTTGCGCTGGTCAATGCCGGGTTGATCGACCGGGTGGTCTGCGTGGTTCGCGCCTGCAATCGCGCGCATGCGCTGACGCGGCTGCGCGCGGCGGCGCTCAGAAGCGGCCTCGCGCCGTACTGGGCCGAGCGCCTGATCGAGGCGAACGTGATTGCAGGCGCGCTCGAAGGCGAGTTCGACGATGATGACGCGGCGCGTTTGTCGGCGGCTACGCACGTGATTCATTGCGCGGGGATTGCGTCGTTCTCCGCGGCACCCGTCGTCAATGCGACGAACCGTGACGCGACGTTGCGCTTCGCGAGCCGCTTCGTCGGCAGCCGGCGGCTGAAGCGCTTCGTGCATGTGGGTGCGGCGTTTGCAACCGGCGTGCGCGAGCGTGGCGCGATTCGTGAGGACTCCGCCGCGTCTGCATCGTGCGATCGGGGCATCGACGCGATGCCGTATGCGCGTGGCAAGCGCGATGCGGAAACGGGCCTGCGCGCGCTGGGGCTGCCGCTCGTCGTCGCGCGGCCGTCCTGCATCGTCGGCCATACGCTGCTTGGCACGCAGCCGTCGGCAAGCACGTTCTGGATGTTCCGGATCGTACACGCGGTGCGCCGCTTCACCGCGCGGCCGATGGCGCGCGTCGATGTGATCGCAGTCGACGACTGCGCACGCGCGCTGATGCTGCTTGCGCTGAAACCGGTGCTTGCTTACGACGCATATCATGTTTCGGCAGGCGGCGAAGCGCCGAGCGTCACGCAGATCGTGCGGGCGATGGACGAAGCGGCCGGCATCGAAGGCCAATCGCGTTACGCACTGTGCTCGAACGCCGAGCTTTCCACGATCGCGCGTGACGTGCTCGGCCGCCGCGATCCGGCGCGCGAGCGGGTGATCGAGCGGGCCTTGCAGTCCTACGCGGCGTTTGCCGATCTCGACTGCGTGTTCGACAACGCACGCATCCGTGCGGAGATCGACTTCGAGCCGCTGCCGTTCGTTGATTACATACACGAATGCATGCGCACGTCGCGCGGCATCGACGTGTTCGCGCAGATGCCGAAAACGGGCCGCTGACGGCGTGCGTGGCGGCGGCCGCCGGTTATTGCAGGCCGCCGACCTCGATTAATTTGTCGAGCGCCGCGTACATTTCGCTTAATGCATCGACCCCGAAACGTTCTTCGATGAGCCGGTATTGTTCATCGATGCGTGGGCCGATCTGTTTGACGAGCTGGCGGCTTTGCAGGGTCAAGCTGACCATCAGCCGGCGCTGATCTTCGGGCGCGCGCATTCGACGAATCAGGCCGTCGCGCTCCATTCTTTCGAGCACGCCCGTGAGGCTCGGGCTTAAAATGCTGCAGCGCTTCGCGATCTGCCCGGCGTCGAGTTCCTGGTTCGGAGCCCCGTCCAGCAAGCGGATGATCCGCCATTGCTGCTCCGTCAACGCGAATTCCTTGAGAATCGGCCGGAACCGTCCCATCAGCGTTTCACGAGCTTCAAGCAGCAGCATGGCCAGGTTGCGGTGATCGACCGTTCGATTCATGAAGTGTCCGGAAAGCGATTGATCCGACAATCTTAACAGGACGAAATCGCCGAGGCGACCAATCAGGGTTATTGTAGTTGTGTGTGTGCCGTCATTTATTTAATATATTAACAACTTAAGTTTGGCCGCACGACGCGGCAAAGGAAGAAACGGATGGAGTTGCCTTTTGTCGTCGATGGCGAGGCGGCGGGGACGGTCCGCGTGGGCACCGTGTACGGCGCTTTGCTGAACGATCGCGGCGCGCTCGCCGCGTTGGGCGACGCGGTGCATGCGCCGCCTTACGGCAAGCCGCCGGCCGCGCCCGTGCTGTATGTGAAGCCCGCGAACACGCATGCGGCCGACCGGGCTGCCGTTGCGGTGCCGGCGGGCGTCGATGCGCTCGAAATCGGCGCGACGCTCGGCGCCGTGTTCGCGCGCCGAGCTACCCGGGTGACACGCGAGCGGGCGCTCGATTATGTGCTCGGCTACACGCTCGCGAGCGACATATCGGTACCGTCTCCCGATTACTACCGGCCTGCAGTGCGTTTCAAATGCCGCGACGGATTTTGTCCGCTCGGCCCGGCGATCATTGCGCGCGCAAGCATTGCTGATCCGGACGGGCTCGAGGTGACCGTGCGCGTCGATGGCGTGCCGCGCTATGCCGCGAGCACCGCGAACCTGATCCGGCCGGTGGCGCAATTGATCGCCGAAGTGTCGTCGTTCATGTCGTTCGACGCGGGCGATGTGCTACTGGTCGGCGTCGGGCCGAAACTGCCGCGCGCACCGGCCGGCAGCACGATCGAAATCGCCGCGCCGGGCCTGGGCGTGCTGCGTCACTCGCTGATTGCGGAGGATACGATATGAAAACCGCGCGAGTGGTGTTCAATGGCGCGTTGCATACAGCCGAGCCGGCAGGCGAAGGGGGTGTGACGCTCGATATCGGTCGCATGCTTGATGAGACGGACGTCGCATGGTTGCCGCCGCTGGTGCCACGCACAACGTTCGCGCTTGGGCTGAATTATGCCGATCACGCGAAGGAACTCGCGTTCAACGCACCGAGCGAGCCGCTTGTCTTCCTGAAAGGGCCCAACACGTTTGTCGGTCATCGCGCGCTGACCGTGCGTCCCGCTGATGCGACGCACATGCATTACGAGTGCGAGCTTGCGGTGGTGATCGGCCGTGCCGCGCGCAACGTGAAGCGCGCGCAGGCGCTCGATTATGTGCTTGGCTATACGGTTGCGAACGATTACGCAATTCGCGACTATCTCGAGAATTACTATCGGCCGAACCTGCGCGTGAAGAATCGCGACACCTGCACGCCGCTTGGGCCGTGGCTCGTGAGTCGCGACGAGATCGGTGATCCGTCGAATCTCACGTTGCGCACGACGGTCAATGGCCGTGAAACGCAGCGCGGCAACACGCGCGACATGATTTTCGACGTTGCATCATTGATCGAATACCTGAGCGGCTTTCTGACGCTCGCGCCCGGTGACCTGATCCTGACCGGCACGCCGCACGGGCTTGCCGATACGAAGCCGGGCGACGAGGTCGTGACCGAGATCGAAGGCATCGGCCGGCTCGTCAATACGATCGTGAGCGAAGACGATTATTACCGTGCGGGCTGACGGCGCCGCACCAGGAGAGCTGCATGACCCTCATCAAGCATTGGATCGACGGCAAAGAAGTGGAAAGCCGCGAGACGTTTACAACGTTCAACCCGGCCACGGGCGAGCCGATTGCCGATATCGCATCGGGCGGCGCACAGGAAATCGACGCGGCCGTGCGTGCCGCGAAGGAGGCGTTTCCAAAGTGGGCGAACACGCCGGTCAAGGAGCGCGCGAAGCTGATGCGCCGGCTCGGCGAGCTGATCGAGCGCAACGTTGCGCCGCTTGCCGAATTGGAAACGCAAGATACGGGGTTGCCGATCTCGCAGACGAAGAAGCAGTTGATTCCGCGTGCATCGGAGAATTTCCATTTTTTCGCCGAAGTGTGCGCGCAGATGAACGGCCGCAGTTATCCGGTCGACGACCAGATGCTGAACTACACGCTGTATCGGCCAGTTGGCGTGTGCGCGCTGATCTCGCCTTGGAACGTGCCGTTCATGACGGCGACGTGGAAGACCGCGCCATGTCTCGCGCTCGGCAATACCGCGGTGCTGAAGATGTCGGAGCTTTCGCCGTTGACCGCGGATCAGCTCGGGCGTCTGGCGCTCGAAGCCGGTATTCCGCCCGGCGTGCTGAACGTCGTGCAGGGTTACGGCGCGACGGCGGGCGGCGCGCTCGTCAAGCACCCGGACGTGCGCGCGATCTCGTTTACCGGCGGAACCGTCACCGGCAAGCGGATCATGGCGAACGCGGGATTGAAGAAATATTCGATGGAACTCGGCGGCAAGTCGCCCGTGCTGATTTTTGACGATGCCGATTTCGAGCGTGCGCTCGACGCATCGTTGTTCACGATATTTTCGATCAATGGCGAGCGTTGCACGGCGGGATCGCGGATTTTCGTACAGCGAACGATTTACGACAAGTTCGTTGCCGAATTCGCGCGTCGCGCGAGTAACCTGCTCGTCGGTGATCCCGCCGACGAGCGCACGCAGCTCGGCTCGATGATCACGCGCGCGCACTGGGAAAAAGTGACGAGCTACATCCGGCTTGGCGAAGAGGAGGGCGCGCGCCTTGTCGCCGGCGGTGCGGACAAGCCCAATCATTTGCCCGAGCATTTGACGAACGGAAATTTCGTTCGGCCGACCGTGTTTGCCGATGTCGACAACCGGATGCGCATCGCGCAGGAGGAGATCTTCGGGCCGGTCGCCTGCCTGATTCCGTTCGATAATGACGAGGACGGGCTGCGTCTGGCGAACGATACGAATTACGGCCTTGCTTCGTATCTGTGGACGCAGGACGTCAGCCGCGTGCATCGGCTCGCGCGCGGGATCGAGGCGGGAATGGTGTTCGTCAACAGCCAGAACGTTCGCGATCTGCGCCAGCCGTTCGGCGGTGTGAAGGAGTCGGGCATCGGCCGCGAAGGCGGCGAATACAGCTTCGAAGTGTTCGCCGAAATCAAGAATGTCTGCATTTCGATGGGCGGTCATCATATTCCCCGCTGGGGCGTATGACGCCTGGCGATCAAGATTACGCCGCGCGCCGGTGCTGGAAGCGCCGACGTGCGGCTGGAGACCCACGATGGGAAAATTGTCTCTTGCCGCGAAGATCACTCACGTGCCGTCGATGTATTTGTCCGAGCTGCCGGGTAAGCATCATGGCTGCCGTGCGGAGGCGATTCGCGGGCATCAGGTGATTGGCGAGCGCTGCCGCGCGCTCGGCGTCGATACGATCGTCGTCGCCGACACGCATTGGCTGGTCAATGCCGGTTATCACGTCAACTGTAACCGGTATTTCTCGGGCATTTACACGAGCAACGAACTGCCGCACTTCATTCGGGACATGCGTTATGCGTATCCGGGCAATCCGGCGCTCGGGCATTTGATCGCCGAGGTCGCGAACGCGCATGGGATTCACGCGCGCGCACATGAAATCGATAGTCTCGAACTCGAATACGGCACGCTCGTACCGATGCGTTACATGAACGCCGATCAGCATTTCAAGGTCGTGTCGATTGCCGGCTGGTGCATGTGGCACTCGCTCGACGAGAGCCGCCGTTTCGGCGTGGCGCTGAAGGAGGCGATCGAGGCCAGCGATGCGAATGTCGCGTTCTTCGCAAGCGGCTCGCTGTCGCACCGGTTCAACGACAACGGCAGCCCGGAAGATTCGATTGACGAAATCAGCCGGGAGTTTTTTCGGCAAGTCGATCTACGTGTGGTCGAACTATGGAAGCGGGGCGATTTCGCCACGTTCTGCAAGATGCTGCCCGAATACAACGAGCACTGCCACGGCGAAGGCGGCATGCACGATACCGCGATGCTGCTCGGTTTGCTTGGCTGGGACCGTTACGACAAGCCGATCGAAACCGTCACTGATTATTTCGCAAGTTCCGGCACGGGCCAGATCAACGCGATTTTCCCGCTGCCATGACACGGGCTGCGCTCTCGCCTCTACAACGACAAGACCGTTCGGAATACGGAGAATTTTCATGCCGCACATCATCGTCGAATATACCGCGAACATTCGCGAAGCCGCCCGGATTCCGGTGCTGCTCAAGATGATCAACGATACGCTGATCGCGCAGGACGGCGTGTTCCCGATCGGCGGTATCCGTTCGCGCGCGATCGAGTTGCAGGATTACTGCATCGCCGACGGCGCCGCCGACGACGCGTTCGTCCATGTGACGTTCAAATTCGGCTCCGGCCGCGACGAGGCGACGAAGAAGCGCGCTTGCGACGCGCTGTTCGACGCAATCAAGGCCCATTTTGCGCAGCTGTACGCAAGCCGCCCGCTGGCACTGTCGATGGAAGCGAACGAGTTCAGCGAAGCGGGCACCTACAAGCACAACAACATTCATGCACGCTATAAGCGCGGTGCGTGACGGTCATCGGCGATCATGACGACCATGCTGGATTTCACTACCATCGATCTTCTCGCACGCAAGCTGCATACGGCGGAACGCGAGCGCAAGCAAATTCGCCAGATTTCGCTCGATCATCCGGATATCACGATCGATGACGCGTATGCGATTCAACGCACGTGGGTCGACATCAAGCTTGCCGAGGGCCGTGTTCTGAAAGGGCATAAGATCGGCTTGACGTCGAAGGCAATGCAGGCGTCGTCGCAGATCGACGAGCCGGATTTCGGCACGCTCCTCGACGACATGTTTTTCGACGACGGCGCGATGATTCCAACGCAGCGCTTCATCGTGCCGCGTGTCGAAGTGGAACTTGCGTTCGTGCTCGGCAAGCCGCTTAGGGGGCCTGGCTGCACGCTGCTGGATGTCTACGATGCCGTCGATTACGTGGTGCCGGCGCTTGAGATCATCGACGCGCGCAGCCAATCGATCGACCCGGATACCAAGCGCCCGCGCAAGGTGTTCGACACGATCGCCGACAACGCGGCGAACGCGGGCGTGGTGCTCGGCGGCCGGCCGGTGCGGCCGACGGACGTCGATTTGCGTTGGGTCGCGGCGATCATGTCGCGCAACGGAGTGGTCGAGGAAACGGGCGTCGCGGCCGGCGTGCTGAATCATCCGGCAAATGGCGTTGTGTGGCTCGCGAATCGGCTGGCGCGCTTCGGCGTGACGCTCGATGAAGGCGAGGTCATTCTTGGCGGTTCGTTTACGCGGCCGTGCGCGGCGAAAAGCGGCGATACATTCAGTGTCGATTACGGCCCGCTCGGTGCGGTTCATTGTTATTTCGAATAATGCAACGCGATGATATGCACATCTGATAATTCGTTCAAGGCGGCGCTCGCGCGAGGCACCGCGCAGATCGGGCTATGGCTCGGGCTTGCGAATCCCTATAGCGCGGAGCTTGTCGCGGGCGCCGGATTCGATTGGCTGCTGATCGACGGTGAGCACGCGCCGAACACGGTGCCGACGATACTTGCGCAATTGCAGGCGATTGCGCCGTATCCGTCGCATCCCGTCGTGCGCGTGCCATGGAACGACGCGGTCGTCATCAAGCAGGTGTTGGATCTCGGCGCGCAGACGCTGCTCGTGCCGATGGTGCAGAGCGCCGCGCAAGCGAGCGCTGCCGTTGCGGCTATCCGTTATCCGCCGCACGGCGTGCGCGGCGTCGGCAGCGCGCTAGCGCGCACGTCGCGCTGGAATCGCATCGACGACTATTTGCAGCGCGCGAACGATGGGATCGCGCTGCTCGTGCAAGCCGAGACGCGCGCGGCGGTGGACGAGATCGATGCGATCGCGCGTGTCGACGGCGTCGACGGCGTGTTCATCGGCCCGGCCGATCTGGCCGCTGACCTCGGGCATCTCGGCAATCCCGGGCATCCGGACGTGCAAGCCGCGATCGATCACGCGATTGCGGCGATCGTCGCGACGGGCAAGGCGGCCGGCATTCTTTCCGCCGATCCGGCCGCCGCGCGCCGCTATCTCGATGCGGGCGCGACATTCGTGGCGGTTGGCGTCGATACGATGCTGCTCGCACGCGGTGCCGAGCAGCTTGCCGCGCACTTTGGCCGCGGGGCGCACGTGCGCGCGCCGGCGTACTGATTGTCGAATTCGAGCAGGTGCTCGTGCGCAATGCCGCGCACGAGCGCCGCCTGCGCGCCCAGCGGCCGGAATCAGGCCAAACGAGACCAAGTCGGCTTGCTCAATCGCCGAAGCCGATCTCTGCTTCGACTGCTTGCCCAAGCGCGAGCGATGCACCGGCGCCGTTGACGACGATGCCGTTCTTGCCGAACGTGAGCGCGCCGTTGAACCGGGCATTGCTGCGATAAGCGCTCATTGTGTCGAGCGGTTCGTGCGGCCACTCGGGGGCCGGCATACCGGTGCGCTGATCGATCGTCGGCACCGGGCAGCGCGTGCATAGCTTCACAAGATTGATGCGCACGCTGGCGCTTTCGGTTTCCACGTCGAGCGAATCGACATAGTCTTCTTCATGGGCGTCGAGCCCTGTCAGCACGAGGTTCGGCCGGAAGCGGTCCATCGGTACTTCGGGCGCGCCCTTGTCGCGCAGGCGCTTGTTCAGTTCGTCGAGCGATGCCTGGCCAATGACGAGCAGCGGGAAGCCGTCCGCGAAATGCGTATGCGCTACTTGTTCCCCCGTCCATTTCGAATCGACCACGCGGCGCGCGCCGGGCGCGAAGCGCACGAGGCACGCTGGAGTTTGCAGGAATTCGGAGAACCAGCGAGCGGTATGCTTGCCGGTGTCGAACGCATGGACGGTATCGCGCCAAACCGTCGCCGCGATCGCCGTGGCGTGCGGCTGGAGCGCCGCAGCGGCGAGCGGTATACGCAGTTCGGGCATTCCCGGCGCGCAGAGCACGAGATCGTGCTCTGCGATCGCGGTGTGCACGAGCGCGAGCTTCGGGTGAGTGCGCTGCGTGAGCATTGCGCCTGCCGGGTCCGTCACCATCCAGTTCCGATCGTATTCGAGGCCGGTGTCGAGCAGGCGCGCACGCTTGACGGCGATGCCGCGGCAGGATTTGATCGGATAGACGAGAAGATCGCTGATGACTGGCATGGGGCGGGGAAAACGAACGGAGTGGGCGGGCTCGGCCGTAATTGGAGTAATGGCGGATATTGTATTGGCTGAACGGCTGCGCTGCCTACTCGCTGCGAATTTTCGCGGTTTGTTTCGCGGCCCGAGCGGCTGCCGGATTGCTGATCAGCAATCCGGCGATCGCGCTTTAGACGGGCATCGTGTGAGCGCGTCGGCAATCGACACGGGCGTCGCGGCGCCGAACTTCGTTTGGCGAAGCCGGTTTATTGCGCGGTATATCCGCCGTCGACGACGATGCTCTGCCCGGTCAGATAACGCGCGCGGTCGCTCGCGAGGAACAGGATGGTTTCGACGACCTCGTCGGTCGTGCCGGCGCGCTTCGCTGGCACGGCCGACAGGAAGCTTGCTTTCGCATCGGCGTTCCTCCCGGAGAAGCGCTCAAGCATTTCCGTCTGGATGGGGCCCGGCGCGACGGCGTTCACGCGCACGCCCGCCTGCGCGCCTTCGAGCGCGGCGCTCTTCGTGAGCCCTTCGACCGCATGCTTGCTCGCGACGTACACCGACGCGCCAGCGAAGCCGACCCGCCCAGCAATCGACGACAGATTGATGATCGAGCCGGAGCGTTGCGCGAGCATCACGCGCAGCTCGTATTTGAGAGACAGCAGCGTGCCGAGCGCGGATGCGCCCAGCGTATTGTTGTAGTTGTCGACGGTTTGCTCGACGATGGGCGCGACCATGCCTTCGGTGCCCGCGTTGTTGACGGCGACGTCCAGCCGGCCGAAGCGTTCGACCACGCGTTCGACGAGGCGGCGCACGTCGTCCTCGACGCTGACGTCGGCGCGCACGAATTCGGCTTGCGCGCCCAGCTCGCGCAACGTTTGCACGAGCGCTTGACCTTTATCGTCGTGGCGCCCGCTGACGACGATGCTGCTGGATTCGCGGGCGAATGCGAGGGCGGCCGCGCGGCCGATGCCGGTCAATGCGCCGGTGATGAGCACTACGGGTTGAGCCATGAGAATCTCCATTGATAGGCGGATTGGCAATGACAACATGTAAACTGTAACTGGTTATGTTCGGTTTCGAAAGTAAACTAGTTTCATTGTCATGTCTTCACGCCGGCATGACGGGATCGACCGGCGTCGCGCGTGGGCTGCTGCCGCGGTTCGATCGATATAGGCAATGCGCTCGCGGCCACGGCGATGCGTGCGCATTTCGATCGGCAACCCGTCTTCACTGGTTTGGCCGGCCGCGAAGGCTCGTATCGCTTCGACGCCTGTGGCAAGCCGTCTGGGATGACGCGCCAGGTATCGCACCGTTGCGTTGTGCGAAAGCGTTCTGGAAGGCGCGCGGAGGGATTGTTTGAATGTAAATCAGGGTAAATCCCTGTTCAATGGGAACCGGTTCCAAAAAACGCGCATATGCCATCAAATCCTTGCTGGCCCGGCATAAAAACTAACTGGTTAATGAATTCCCGCGTTGCGCGGACCCGACGCCTTTTTATTCTCCGTTTTACAGAAAAAATGAATCGGTGAGAATGGCGGCCGCATGGGCAAGCCATGAGCGCCCGGCGTCATACGAGAAAAATTTCTTGAGGATGGGGATTCAATGAAAAAGCGTGTAGCGGTCGCGATGACGACCGTCGGACTGGCGGCCGTTGCCACGGCGCATGCCCAGAGCAACGTGACGTTGTACGGTATCGTCGACAACGGCATTGCGTATCAGAGCAGCAGCGGCTCGCTCGGCTCGACGACGGGCGGCCGCTCGGCCGTCAAGATGTCGACGGGCGTATGGGCGGGCAGCCGCTTCGGCCTGAAGGGCAGCGAGGATCTGGGCGGCGGCTCGAAGGCGATCTTTCAGCTCGAAGCAGGCTTCAATACCGCTAACGGCACGTCGCAATTCGCGGGCGGGATTTTCACGCGCCAAGCCTGGGTCGGCTTGACCAATCCGACCTACGGTACGCTGACGGCCGGCCGCCAGTACACCGCGTACTACACGCTGCTGTCGCCGTATAGCCCGACTAACTGGCTTACCGGCTATTTCGGCGCGCATCCGGGCGATATCGATTCGCTCGACACCAGCTATCGTGCGAACAACTCGCTCGTTTATATGTCACCGTCGTTCTACGGCTTCAAGGTCGGCGGCTCGTATGCGTTCGGCGGCGAGCCGGGCAGCGTGAACGCCGGCTCGACGTGGAGCGCGGGCATCCAGTACCTGAACGGGCCGGTCGGCATCGCTGCGGCGTTCCAGCGCGTGAACAACTCGACATCGGGCGGCGGCGATTGGGGCCCGTACTCGACGACGTCGAACGGCGGCGCGCAGGCGGCCGTGTCGGCGATCAACAACGGCTACAAGACCGCGCAGGCGCAGCAGCGCGTTGCGGTGACGGCGGGTTACCAGTTCTCGTCGGCATGGGACGTATCGGTGTCGTACTCGAACGTCCAATATATCCCCGGTGTGAAATCGGGGTTCCGCAACACGGCGATCTTCAATACCGCTGGCGCGGTGCTGCACTTTAAGCCTTCCGCAACCTGGGATTTCGCGGGCGGCTACAGCTACACGCGGGCGACGCAGTCGAACGGCATCACGAGCGCCGCGCAATATCACCAGTTCACGCTATCGCAATACTACAGCTTGTCCAAACGCACGGGCCTCTATGCGCTCGAGGCATATCAGCGCGCAAGCGGCAAGACGTTGGCCAACGGCAAGATCATCAACGCGACCGCATCGATCGGCGACGGCTTCAATTCGTCTCCGGCAACGTCGCGCAGCCAGGTGGGCTTGGGCGTCGGTCTGATTCACCGTTTCTGATGCGCGACGCGTGACAGCGTGCGGCGTGCGCCGTGTGCTGGCGGCTCGATGGCTTGGCAGCCGGTTCGCTCGAACCGGCTGTTTTTGTTTGCGGCGACGCGTTTGCGGTGTTTTATAGCGGCAGTTGCGGCACGGGCGGGATTTTCACGCGTGCGCGTCGAGATGGCGCATCAAAGCGTGGCAGCAGCGTATGCGCGCGCGATATGCAGGATATATGCGGATGCACAAGCGTGCACGTGGCGCGCTCAGCGCACCACGCCAGCGCGATAGCCGCGGGCGCTGACTCGCAGGACGTTGCCGTCCGGCGTGAATAAGCGCGGAATTTCGGGGGACGAAGGCGCGGGCATCGCGCGCGGCGACGCGCCGTCGAGCCCGCGCGGTTTAGGCGCGATCCGCGCGATCGTCGGCGCCGAGGGGCGGCGGATATGCGCATCGACGACGTGCGGCGCGGCGCGCTTGCGTTTCACGGCGGGCTTCGGCGCAGCTGGCGCTGCGGGGGCGGCAGGCTCATGGTGCGTCACGCCCGCGCGCGCTTCGGGCGGGTTCCAGATCTCGACATAGTGCTCGCCCGCGAACGTCGAGGACGTGAAAGTGAACAACAGCAATCCGTATCCAACCAGTTTCACTATCTCTTCTCCGTGGCACGAGCGATGCCCAAGCAGTGTCGATCGGCTTGTTTTCGCGCGGCCGCGGGCTTGCGGCTGCCGCGCGGCACGCGATTTTCGCATGGGTGGCGCGTTTTGCGCCATTGCTGCGGACTGTATGAATATACAGGTTTGACGGGCGATGTCCATCGGTGCGTCGATCGCGGTCCGGCGATGTCGGTTTTTCGCCGCGTTGGCCCATGCATGACCATTTTTTGCTTGACGCACAGCGGTTCGCTTCGTCCGGATACCATTTGTCAGTGGCAAGGACGCCGGGCGGAATTGTTGCCCGTATTGGCGGGTATCGGCGCATATCGGCCCGTATCTGTCCGGCAACGAACGTACATTCCCTCCAGGAGGACGACATGGACACGCCCAGCTCGCTGCCGCCGCTCGTGCGCGACGACGCCGACGGCGTCGCGACGTTGCGACTGAACCGGCCGGCTCGATTCAACGCGCTGTCGGACGCGCTGATCGATGCGTTGCTGCGCGAATTCGCTGCGCTGGCCGACGATGCGCACGTGCGCTGCGTCGTGCTTGCCGCCGAGGGCCGAGCGTTTTGCGCCGGGCATGATCTGCGCGAAATGCGCGGCCGGCCGGATATCGAGTATTACCGTGATCTGTTCGGCCGGTGCAGCCGCGTGATGCAGGCGATTCAGGCGGTGCCCGTGCCGGTGGTCGCGCGCGTGCACGGGGTGGCGACGGCGGCGGGCTGCCAGCTCGTTGCGTCGTGCGATTTGGCGATCGCGGCCGATACCGCTCGCTTCGCGGTGTCCGGCATCGATGTCGGGCTGTTCTGTTCGACGCCCGCTGTTGCGTTGAGCCGTAACATATGCGCGAAGCGCGCATTCGACATGCTTGTCACCGGCCGCTTCATCGATGCCGCGACGGCACGCGACTGGGGGCTCATCAACGAGGCGGTGCCGGCCGATGCGCTTGATGCGGCTGTCGCGCGAACGGTCGAGCGGATCGTGTCGAAGTGTCCGGCCGCGGTGCGCTACGGCAAGGCGATGTTCCACCGGCAGCGGCAGATGCCGCTCGCCGGCGCTTACGCGTATGCGGCCGACGTGATGGCGCGCAACATGATGGAGACGGACGCGCGCGAGGGCATCGACGCTTTTCTGGAGAAGCGGCCCGCGCACTGGTATGCGCGAGCGCGCTCGTGACGGTTCGCGGCCGCGGCGGAACGCGGCAGGCCGTCGGCCGGTATGCGCCGAACGGGGCTTTCGATTAACCAAGGCCGGGCCGCTGCGATTGCGTCGGGGTATTGTGCGCCGATGCCCGCATGTTCGACGCCGCGCCGGTAAGCGCGCAGCGCGGCCGGCCGGCCAGGTTTGCCGCCACGCTTTGCCGGTGCGCGCGGGTGCGCGCCGCCACGATATCGCGGCTATCGGCCGAAACTTCCAGTGCGGGTATCGTAGATTGAGCGGTGCGCGGCTGCGTCCAGCGGGTCGACCCCAACGGGCACCCGCCGCGCGAGCGCGCACATTAGCTCGTAGCCGATCGTGCCAGCCGCTTCTGCAACCTCGTCGACGCGAACCTGCGTGCCCCACAGCTCGACTGCCGAGCCGACGCCGGCCGTCGGGCAGGGCGTCAGGTCGATGGTCAGCATGTCCATCGAAACGCGCCCGACCACTTGCGTGCGCACGCCGTCGACAGCAATCGGCGTGCCCGTCGGCGCGTGCCGTGGATACCCGTCCGCGTAGCCGCAAGCGACGACGCCGATGCGCATCTCACGTTCGGCGGTGAAGCGGCGGCCATAGCCGACCGTTTCGCCTGCCGCGACAGTTTGTACGCCGATGATGCGGCTCGTGACGGTCATCGCCGCGCGCAGCGGTACGTTGGTGATATCGCAAACCGCGCCCGTTGGCGATGCGCCATACAGAATCGTGCCAGGGCGCACCCAGTCGCGATGCGCGCGCGGATGCCACAGCACCGCGGCCGAATTCGACAGCGTGCGCTCGCCAGGCAGGCCGGCTGCCGCGGCGTCGAACAGACGTATTTGCCAGTCGATCTCGCCTTCGTCAGCGTTCGCGAAATGCGTCATCAGCGCGATCTTGCCGATCGACGGTACGGCAGCCGCGCGTTCCCACGCGGCGCGGAACGCGTCGGGCCGGAAGCCGAGCCGGTTCATTCCTGAATTCATCTTGAGTTGGATGTCGATCGGCCGGCTCGGCTTGGCCGACGTCAGCATGTCTAATTGGTCCTGGCCGTGCACGGCAACCGTTAGGCGATAACGGTCGGCAATCTCGATATCCGCCGCGTCGAAAATCCCTTCGAGCAGCAGTACGGGTTTCGTCCAGCCGAGTTCCCGCACGCGTACCGCTTCGTCGAGATCGAGCAGCGCGATTCCGTCGGCGGTGGCGAGCGCCGGATAGACGCGCTCGATGTCGTGACCATATGCGTTTGCCTTGACGACCGCCCATACGCGCGACGCGGGGGCTTTCTGGCGGACGAGCGCGAGGTTGTGCGCGATGGCGTTGGGATGGATGCGGGCGGCGATGGGGCGGGGCATGGAAATTTCTGCGAATGGACGAAACAGAGAAAAAGCGGCAACGAACCGTCGGCGAATGGCAGCAGTGCGCTGCCGGAGCGCCGGCACGTGCCCGCGATGCGTATTTTCCGTATGAGGCGAGATAGCCAGTGTTGCGCGCTATGATATGTCGATGTGTATGGTTGTATTTAACGTATTTGTCGATTTTTTAGTAAAAATTGGCGAAAGTTCTTTGCCGAGGCCCGCGCCGCAGCTAACGGTTAATGTGCCGGCGATTGTTCGAAGGTTCGAGCATCGGCATTCGCGGCTAGCATGTCGCAGAGCGCGCCATAGCAGCGTACGATGGCGCCGAAGTCCGACGAGTTTCGCAACCGGAGGCGTTGTCATGTCCGAGCACACCCTTGCCGTCAAGATTCCCGGCCCGGATCATCCGATCACGATCGAAGCAACGGGCGCACGGGTTGTCGTCACCGTGAACGGCAGTCCGCTCGCCGATACGCGCAATGCGTTGACGCTGCGCGAGGCGGCATATCCGCCCGTGCAATACATTCCGCGCGACGATGTCGACATGACGCGGCTCGAGCGCAGCGCGCATGCGAGCTATTGCCCATACAAGGGCAGCGCGTCGTACTACAGCGTCGACGATGGCGACGGGCGGCGCGTCGATGCCGTGTGGTCATACGAATTACCACACGACGCCGTCAAGCAGATCGCCGGCCATCTCGCGTTCTATCCCGACCGGGTCGATTCGATCGCGATCGGCTGACGCGCATTGGCCAACCGGTGCCGGCGCACACCGCATCAGAGGTGCCAATTGCGCGTGCGGCATGGCGATGTCACAGGCATGTCCTATTCTCTTTGAGATGTTTTCCGTTGAGCGCATCGGCCGATGTAGCGCATGAGCCGAATCATCCTGTCGGGACGCAACGCAATGACGAACCATGAAGAACCAGCGCGCGACGTCGCGCGCAGCCTCGAGCGTGACTTCACCGATGTGCGCCGGTATAGCGTCGAGTTGGCCAGGCCGCTGTCGGCCGAAGATCAGTCGTTGCAGTCGATGCCGGACGCGAGTCCGACGAAATGGCATCTCGCGCATACGACGTGGTTTTTCGAGACCGTGATCTTGGCGCGGCATGCGCGCGGCTACAAGCTGTTCGATGCGCGCTATTCCTACCTTTTCAACTCGTATTACGAAGCACTCGGCCCGCGTCACGCGAGGCCGCAGCGCGGGCTGTTGTCGCGCCCGTCGCTCGATGACGTGCACCGCTATCGCCGCTACGTCGACGCCGCGCTGCTCGAGCTGTTGCGCTCCGCCGACGCGTCGTCGCTGCTCGCGCTCGAGCCGGAGATCACGCTCGGTCTGCATCACGAGCAGCAGCATCAGGAACTGATGCTGACCGATATCCTTCACGCATTTTCGCTCAACCCGCTATTGCCCGCGTACCGCAGCGACGCCGGTGCCGTGCCCGCCGATGCGCCCGCGCGCGCGAATCGCACGGCGCGCTGGATCGCGCGGCCGGGGGGTGTCGTCGAAATCGGTCATGACGGCCGCGGCTTTTCGTTCGACAACGAACGGCCGCGCCATGCGGTGATCCTGCAGCCATACGAGATTGCCGAGCGGCCCGTGACGAACGGCGAGTACGCGGCGTTCATCGAGGACGGCGGCTATGCTCGCGCGGAGCTTTGGCTCTCCGATGGCTGGGCGCTGGTTCAGCGCGACGCATGGAAGGCGCCGCTGTACTGGATCGCGGCGGACGCGGGCGAGGGGCTCGGCTGGCGCGAGTTCGGGCTCGACGGCCTGCGGCCGCTCGCGCATGACGCGCCGGTGTCGCATCTGAGCTTCTATGAAGCGGCCGCGTATGCGCAATGGGCAGGTGCGCGGTTGCCGACCGAATTCGAATGGGAGGCGGCGTTCGACGCGCCAGGCATCGAACAGATGACCGGGCATGTGTGGCAATGGACACGCTCGTCGTATGAGCCGTATCCGGGCTTCAAGCCGCTGGCGGGCATCGCGGCCGAATACAACGGCAAGTTCATGGTCGGGCAGCAGGTACTGCGCGGCAGCAGCATCGCGACGCCACCGGGGCATGCGCGCGCGACATACCGCAACTTTTTCGCGCCGGCCGCGCGCTGGCAATTCACGGGGGTGCGCCTTGCAAGAGAGCACTGAACCGATCGACGACGCGGCGCACGATGCGCATGGGGCGATACGCGCGAGCGCATTTGGCCGCGATCTGCTGGCTGGATTGCGCAGCTCGCCGCGCAGCATCGCGCCGAAGTATTTCTACGACGTGGCGGGCTCCGCGTTGTTCGACCGGATCTGCGAGTTGCCCGAATACTATCCGACCCGCACCGAACTCGCGATCCTGAAGCGTGGCGCAAGCGAGATTGCAGAGCGCATTGGCCGCGACGCGAATCTGATCGAGTTCGGCGCGGGATCGCTCTCGAAGATCCGCGTCCTGCTCGATGCATGCGCCGTGTCCAATCCGCCCACGCGGTATCTGCCCGTCGATATTTCGGCCGATCATCTCGCGCATGCGTCGGCCGCATTGCGCGACGCTTATTCGTGGCTCGACGTGCAGCCGGTTGTCGCCGATTATCTGCAAGCCGAACAATTGAGCGTGATCGAGCGGCTGCCGGGGCGTCGCGTCGGCTGTTTTCTAGGCTCGACGATCGGCAATTTCTCGCCGGACGAGGCCGCGTCGTTCCTGCGGCGCATGGCCGTGTTGCTGGCGGGCGGCGGGTTGCTGATCGGCGTAGATCTGGTGAAAGACGTGTCGATCCTGCATCGCGCATACAACGATTCGGCAGGCGTGACGGCGGCGTTCAATCTGAATCTGCTCAAGCGGGCGAACGCGGAGCTGGGTGCGGATTTCGCGCTTGATGCGTGGGCGCATCGGGCGTTCTACGATGCCGAGCATCAGCGTATCGAGATGCATCTCGTCAGCCGGCGCGCGCAGACGGTGCGCGTTGCCGGCACTGCGTTCCGGTTCGACGAGGGCGAGACGTTGCATACCGAGAATTCGCACAAATTCACGGTCGACGGGTTTCGCGAACTGGCGAGTACAGTGGGATTCCAGCCGGTGGCGGTTTGGGTCGACCCCGCGCGGCTGTTCAGCTTGCATTGGCTCGAAAGCCGGGGGTGAGGGTGTGCGGATTGGCCGGGGCGGCAACGCGCATGCTTGGGTGACTTCGGTGAGCGTTCATCGAAAACGGTTTTGATGGCATATGCATGCGATGGCTTGCACGTTGCGTGCCGGCTCACGCGAGCGGTGCGCTGTGCTGGCGTGCATCGCGTGCGTGACCGCTGGGCGCCGCGGCGCTGCATCGACCAACAGGCGCTAACGCTCGCGCGAACGGCTTTTCTGCTTTTTGCTGCTGCTGCCGGCGCGTGGCGCGTCGTTGCCGGCCGCTGCGTTGTCGCCGGTCATTTGTTCGATCCAGGCGAGCGCATCCACATACGACATGAACTGCTGCAAATACCCCGGCGACAACTCGCGCATCGACAAAAGCGAGCGATGCACAAGGCTGCTCGAATTGAGCGGCCCGGCGTTCTTCGGCACCTGGTTCAACGATTGCCGCAACTGCCTGTCGGTGCTGAGTTTCGACCAGATCTGGCGGAATGCGCCGAGCATCTCGAGTTCCGGATAGGCATGACGCGGGTGCAATGCGTGATGGGCGGGGTCGCGCTCGTCATCCGGCGCCGTATGCCGCGCGGCGATGTAATCGATCAACCGGCCCAACTCGCTGCGTGCGGGCGGATGCTCCGGCGCTGACGGCGCGGCTCGAGCGGTCCCGCCGCCGATGGACGCAGCGTGCCGTTCCACCGCACTCGCATAGGACGACAATGCTTCGGATAACTTCTCGTCCAGCAGGCGGCGCGCCTCGCCGCTATGGTTCGCCGCGCGCCGATGCAGCGTGGCGATGAAGCGAAAGCGCACCGGGTCGAGCCGATCGGCGCCGTGCTCGCGCCACGCGTCGAGCATTGCTTGCGCACGCGCGCCGACGCTATTCATGGCGCTCACCGCCGGAAGCCGTCGCCCTTGGCACGGGCGCAATCTCGACGCGCCGGTTCTTCGCGCGGCCTTCGTCGCTCGTATTCGCACTCACCGGCTGCTCGGAGCCGAACGCCGCGGCGAACACCGACGACGACGGCACGCCTTCGCTGATGAACGCGCGCGTCACGGTCAATGCGCGCTGCGCCGACAGCTCCCAGTTGTCGGCGAAGCGGCGGTTGCCCGCATGCACTTGCTGGTCGTCGGCGAAGCCGCTGACCATCAGGATTTCGTCATGCGTCTTCAAGTAAGCGGACAGCGGCCCGGCGAGGCTCTTCAGCAGGTCACGCCCCTCGGGCTGCAACTGATCGGAATTCAGCGCGAACAGAACGCTGCCGCTGATACCGATGCGGCCGTTGACGAGCGTCACGCGTCCAGCCGCAAGCGGGCCGGCGAGCGCCTGCTCGAGCGTCTGGCGGCGCTGCGCTTCCATCTGGCGCTGCTTGAGCGCGTCGTCGAGCCGCGACGACAACTCCAGCTGCACGCCAATGACGCTGACCAGGATCAGCATGAATGCGCCGAGCAGCACCGACATCAGATCGCCGAAGGCTGCCCAGATCGGCGCGCCCGACTGCGCGCCGTCGTCGATTTCGTCGCTCATGCCGTCTCGGCTCCGGCCGATGCCCGCTGGTTCGCGAGCCGTTGCAGATCCTCGATGATCTGCTTTTGCGCCAACATGCTGAGATCGACGACTTCCCGGGCTTGCGCGACGTAATAAGCGAGTTGCTCGTCGCCGCGCGCGACGGATTTGTCGAGCGCGGCTTCGATGCGCTCCAGATGGGCGACCAGCTTGTCGTTCGACTGTCCGAACAATTGGACGGCCGCGCCGAACGCATCGCCGAGGCTTGCCACGTCGACGGCGCCGGCGGCAACTTGCGCGGCGGCCACGGTCAGCTTGCCGGTTTCGGCTTCGACTTGATCAGCGAAGCGGCCGCCGACGCGTTCGAGCAGATCCGCCGACGTCGAGACCAACGCGTCGATCGCCGTGCGTTGTTCGGTGCACGCGTGGTTTACCGCGTCGAGCAGCGTTTCCAGCGTCGCAAGCAGGCGGCCGCGCTCGTCGAGCATCGCCGTGTCGCGGGCCAGGCTGTCGGACAGCCGCTCGCGCAACTCGGCGATGACGGTGGCCGCGGCCTTCGGCGCCTGCGCCGCGGCTTGTGCGAGCTGCGAGATTTCGGCGATCGTGTCGCGCGCATGGGCTTGCGTTTGCGCTGAGATGTCACGCGCGGTTTGCGCGAGCGTGTCGCAGATCGCCTGCTGCCGGCTGGCAGTGTGCGCGCCGGCCTTTTCCCATTCGCTGCCCAGCTTGGCGGCCATCTCGCCGAGTGCGTCGGTCCAGGCCGACAGCCGTTGCTGGTCTTGCGATTTCAATTCGGCGTGCCAATCGGCATGCGACTGTCCAAGCGTGTACAGCAATGATGCGCAATGCTGCTCGAAGGTTGCCGCGGCGGTTTCCAGCGCACGCTGATTACGCTCGGCCAACTGATCGTTGAGGCCGGCTTGTCGTGCGAGCGCATCGTTGCACGTCGCCGATATCGCGCCCGCCGTGGTTTCGACGCGTGCCGAAACGTTTTCCAGCAGGCTGGCCGAGCGTTGATCAAAGGTTTCCGAGAAGCGATCGAGCGCGGCGCGCAGATGTTGCACGAGTGCTTCGTTCGTGCGCCGATGCTCGGCGAGTGCGTCGTTCCAGACTTGCGTGGCGGCAGCGGCCGTCGCGCCGAAACCGCTCGACAGGCTGTCCAATTGCCGTTGGACGGCATGCGAGACGCTGTCGTGCAGCGACGCCGCTTGGCGTGCAAGCCCCGCCATCGTCGCTGCCATGACCGGCTGAAACGCATCGCCGGCAACACGCGCGCTTTGCGCGACGCTGTCTTTCAACGATTGCGCAACCGACGATGCAAGATGCGCATAAGCAGTTTGCGCATTGCTCAGGAACGCTTGCTGACTGGCAACCTGACGCTCGCTTGCGTCGACGCTGCGTTGCTCGACGGCCGCCATCATCGCTTGCAGCCGCTCGACGAGAACCGGCATTGCTTCGGCTTGCCGCTGCAGCAATCTGATGGTTTCGTCGCGCCGATACGCGTGTGAGTAGACGTGCAACTCCGTGGCGATCTTGCCGTCGAGCGCTTGCGCGGCGGCGAGCCGTTCGCGCCTGCACAGCGCGGACAGCAACCCGAGCATCGCCGATGTTGCGACGCCCGCGATCGACGTGCCGAACGCGAAACCGAGCCCGTTGACGGGCGCCGCCAGCGACGCGCGCACCGCCTGCAGGCTCGTTGCGCTTTCGAGCGCCGCGCCGGTGCCGCGCAGCGTCGCGACCATGCCGAGCAGCGTGCCGAGCATGCCGAGCAGCACCAATAGGCCGACGAGGTAGGGCGTCAACGCAGGCCCAGGCAGCGCGGCGCGTTCGCCTTCGATGCGCAGGCGCACCGCGCCGCGCAGGCTCGGATGCAGCCGTTCGAGCCATGCGCCGAGCGCGGGCGGCGGCTCGGACAGGCCGTCGAGCGCTTGCGACAGCGTGGATGTTGCTTGCCGATAGCGGTGCAGCTCGAATGCGCCTGCCAGATAGCAGGCGCCGATCAACGCCGTGACGGCGAGGGCGAGCAGGTTCGAGCCGGCATAGCCGGCAGCGATCCAGCAGACGACGGCCAGACCGGCCAGAAAGACGACGAGATTGAAGTTGAGGCGATGTCTGGACATGATGCTCCAGTTAGCGGGTGCGAAGGGCCGCGAGCAAGCCCTCGACCGGTTGAAAACGAATATCCAGCTCGGCGAGCAGCACGCGCTGCATGTCGTGGCGGAACGTGTCGAGCCACGCGCCCGCTGCGACGGGCGGGCCGCTTTGCGAAGCCGGAGCGTCGGCCGCGAGCGCCTGCTGCTCGGCATTGCGCAGCCGCGTGAAGTACGTGCCGAGCAACGCGGGCACGCATGCCAGCAGTTTTTGTTCGCGCGCGCCGAGCGCCTGTTCCATGGCCGCATCTAGTGCGGCGAGCCGGGCGAGGCGTGGCGTGGCCGTGGCGAGCATGCTTCTCAAGCGCGCGCGCAAGGTGCCGATATCCATCTGCATCGCCTGTTGCATCGACAGATAATGCTGCCGGAATTCCGCATAATCGGCGGTGGCGGGCGCGGCGGCCGCCGCATCCCGCGCGACCGCGCGATGCGGCTGCGCGCGATTGCGCTTGGCATCGGCTGGGCCGACGATCGCCTCGGCCAACGACGCGCGCGTGCGCGCGCACAGACGCTCGGCGTCCCGGCCGGCGGCGGCGGGACGAGCGTGATCGGCCGTGGCCGGCGGCTTGACGTTCAGCGCCGACGACAGCGTGATCGCATCGGTCCAGCCAAGCCATTGGCTCAGCCGGTCGGACAACGATTGCCGGGGCTCGGGAACGTCGATTTCCGCCAGGCGAGCGAGCAGGCGAATCAGCGTGGGTCCGCTGAGCGCGCTTCGCTGCGGGGCTTGCTCCATGTCGCGAGTGAGGGAAAAAGGCAGAAGTTTACACTCTGGCGAAGGCGAGGCCGGCGAATTGGGGAATCGACGGTGTGTGAGTGGCTGCCGTTACTGGAGCGGCAGCGTTCGCGGGCCTTCGTTTTGCTCGCGCGCGGCGTCTCGCGACAGTCGGCTCAGCCCGTGCCGTGATCGGGCCGGCTGCCGTGTTCGGGGCGCAAGAGGGGCGGGGCGACGGCTTGCTTGCCGAGTGCGGGATGGGCTCACGGGCGCAACGCCCGCTGCCCGGCCCTGGGTTTCGTTCGCGCGCCCGCCCGGCCGATGTTCGGAAAGTGCAGGGACTCATCTTTCCTGCGCGTCAGGCCGGGCCGGTGTCACGCACCCGGCCCGTGCCCGGCGAGCCGATTGAACCGTCAGCCGCCCACTGTCATCGCAAACACGTGCTGGCGTCCCCGATCGACCTGATAGGGGAACGTCACGCTTTTCACGGGCCGCGCCGGATCGAGCGGCTGCGTCCACTGGAACACTTTGGCCGACACGCCGTCTTCGGTGCCGTCCATTCGAAGACGCGTGGGCGTTGTCAGTACGACGGTATTGTAAGGGCCGGGCTGCCGGCTGCCGCCATTCAAGGTCCAGTCGTCGAAGGTCAGATCGAGCGTGGCTTGGGTGCCGTCGGCATAGGTCACCACCAGCTTGCCGGTGGACGGCCCGTCGCTTGCGCTGCCGAGCAGCGACAGCGATTTGCCGCGTACCGGCGTGGTGAAGGTGATCGTTTGGCCCTGGACGATCATGTTGTCGAGCTCGGTTTTGCTGTCAGGCCAAGCAAACGTCAAGCCGTTCAGGGTCAGCCGCGAGTTCGGCCGCACGCCGATCGCCGCGAGCGCATCCCGCGAATAGCGTGCGCCCGATCCGTCGAACGTATTGCCTTCGGCGGCCTGCTCCGGTGTCGAGCCTCTCGCGCCCGTGCCGACGTTGTTCAGCGCGTCGCCGATGCTCGTGAAGCCGTCGAGTCCGTAAGACGGCAACCGTCCCGCCGCCGCCGCGCCCCACTGCGACGGCGCGCTGCCCAATGCGATATCGAGCCGCGCCACCTTGCGCAGATCGTCCTTCAGCCAAACCCACGGCGCTTCAAGCGTGGCACCGTTGAGCGTGGCGCTTTGGATATAGCGCGATTGCGCGCCGTTGCCGGTCGTGTTGATGATGAGTTGCTTGTGGCCGTCGGCCCAGCGCACGACGGCCTTGTCGAACACGGGCGAATGCAGCGCGAGCCCGCCGACCGACTGGATGGCCGGGTACGCGCCGAGCGCGGCCCACACGTACCACGACGAGACCGCGCCGAGATCGTCGTTGCCGGGCAGGCCGCCCGGCCCGTCATTGAATACCGGATCGATCCTCTCGTCTGCGTTGCCGTTGATGATGTCGCGCACCACCTTCTGCGTTCGCCACGGGGCGCCGGCCCAGTTGTAGAGCCACGGCGACGAAAAGCTCGGCTCGTTGCCGATATAGAAATGCGGCGGCGACATGCCCGCGTTCAGGTTCGAGAAGTAGGCGTCCAGCCGCTTGACGACAGCGTCGTTGCCGCCCGAGAGTGCGAAGAGTTCGCGCGTGTCATGCGTCATCATCCACGTGTATTGCTCGGCGTTGCCCTCCACCATGTCCTGGTTCGCCACCGGCGACAGATTCCATGAGCCGTCGTCATAGCGCGGCAGAATTTGCTTTTGTTGCGCGTTGTACATGTTTTTCCATTGCGCGGCGCGCGCGAGGAACTGGCGATACGCGGTTTCGTCGCCCAGCGATTTCGCGAACGACGCGATCGCGAAATCGACCGTGCTGAATTCCGGCGTGAGCGAGCCTGCCCACCAGCCGCGGTCGAGCGAGACGTAGCCGCGTGTCAGGTGGTCGTTCATGCGGTCGTCGGCGTCGCGCGGAATTGTGCCGCCGCAGCGCACGACCCGCTTGTTGCCGGCCAGCTTCATGTACTTCAGCGCGCTCGCGGTATCGAACCGGGTCGCGCCGAACGCGTAACCGCCGACGACGGCGGGCACGCCGGAGTCGCCGGGCATGATGCCCTGGTCGACATTGACCGGCGACCAGCGCGGAATCGCGCCGCACTGTTCGGCATCGGTGACGAGCGATTGAAGCATATTGCTCGTCTCGCGCGGGAACAGCATGCCGAGCAGCGGCATCAGGCTGCGGTAGGTGTCCCAGTTCGAGTAGTTGACGTATTGCGTGCGGTTGCCCGCGACGCGATGAATTTTCTGATCGAAGCCGATGTATTCGCCATTGACGTCGCTGTTGACGTTCGGCGACAGCATTGAGTGATACAGCGCCGTATAGAACTTGCGCTTGTCGAGCATCGAGCCGCCGCTTACCTGGATCGTGTTCAAGCGGTTGTTCCATGCTTGGTCGGCGGCTTTGCGCACGAGGTCGAAGTTCCAGTTTCTCGCCGGATTCTCGGCGTCCAGGTTCTGCTTCGCGTTGGCGACGCTGACGTATGACAATGCCACTTTCATCAGAACCGGGCCGGATTTCGCGGCGAAGCGCACTTTCGCAATGCCCTTGCCGAGGTCGGTGGCGGACTTGTCGATGTTGCGATCGAATTGGATGTAGAAGTAGACCGTGTAATTGCGCGCTCCGCAGAAGCCGCCGCCGACGGTCGAGCCCGACAGTGCGTCGTTGCCGCTGTAGCCGATGCTGCCTTGCGTGGACGGTTTGGTGTTGGTGCGCGTCGCATCGATCACGAGCGTGGCCGGCTGCGCGTTGGCGGGAAAAGTGAAGCGCCCGAAGCCGGTGCGCGTGGTGGCGGTCAGTTCGGCCTTGATGCCGTCGTTCAGGACGACGCGATAGTAGCCCGGTGATGCGGTCTCGTTCTCGTGCTTGAAGTTCGCGACCGGCTTGACGAGATTCGACGCCACGGCAGCCGGATCGAAGGTCGGCATGATCGGCAGTTCGCCCGAGTTGCCGTCGCATCCCGAGCCGCTCATCTGAGTCAGCGGAAAGCCGATGATGGTGTTCTCGGTGTAGACATAGCCGACCGGCGTATCCTTGCCGCCGCCGGGCTTGATGCTGGGCGTCATCGGCGACCACTGCACCATGCCGAACGGCGTGGTGGCGCCGGGGAACGTGCCGCCGCGCTCGCCTGCCGGCACGGGATCGGTTGCCCGCACGCTGGCGTTGGCCGTGCCGATGAACGGGTTGACGTATTGGGTGAGCGCCATCTGCACGTCACGCTCTTCGGCCACATCGCTTGCATTCGCGGATGCGCGGGCCGCCTCGTCGGGCGTGGGTGGCGTGGAATTCCCGGCGTTCGCCCGATTGTTCGCAGCGTTCAAGACGGCCGGCGAAGCCGTGCCGTCATCGCCGTTGCAGCCGGCGAGCAGCAAGCTCGCGACAAATACCGCCAGTGCGGCATGATTGCTTCGTCGCATGAATCGTCCTCGTGAATGATCGCATGGGCGCACCGGAGCTATCGCCGCATGCATTCGCGTTCATGTGGCCTCTCGCCGGCTAAGCGGCGGAGTCGAGATAAAGAATCGCATTCCTGATTAATCGAATCGGCCGTAAACGCAGGTGGATTCGAAGGCAAATGACATCTGCGTGCCGGGTTGCTTGCAAGCTATGGGATTCGTGGCGGTGCTGTCAAGGAAATCGCGTGATTGCAATTATTTAAACAAGCTAAACACCACGTGACGAACGCATGTGGGCGTAGCAGGTCGCGCTGAGACAAAGCGCCCCGGCGGAGGGGATTTTCGCCGGCGCGAACAAGGGGCGGGCGTTGATAACGGCAATGCATTCGCGTTCCATTGAACTACCGTGCAAGCTCTTTTCGGCAGGCCGCACATTTTCAGATGTGCGCGCGGACACAAAACATGTCCGCACAAAAGCTAAACTGAAGCGTGGCAGGGTTTTCCCAGATTGCCCAGCCGATCCCGAGAAACCAATACTGCCACCAAAATAGTCCGAGGGCCGTGCGTTCACGGGTTTTCCGAACGGCTCATCCTCTTCGGCCACGCCGGTATTGCAACCGTCACGGCATGGAATCGATCGCGATATTTGGCATCCTAAATAAAAGATGAAACATTTTCGATCGTCGATTGTTGCCGCGCTGATCGGTGCGGCGCTTGCCGCCTGCGGCGGGGACGACACGGTAACGGGCGGGCCGTCTGTTGCCGGCATCATGTCGCCGGTATCGGCTTCAACGGAATCGTCGACGGCGACGATTTACCGGCAACAGCCGGCAAAGCCTGGGCGGGTCGACTTGGCGCTGACTCAATTCGTGAATCCGTTGATCGGCACTGCGGTATCCGGAGACAGCGGATACGCGGGCAATGTCAACCCTGGCGCAAAAGT
The DNA here is from genome assembly GCF_001522865.1 of Burkholderia sp. TSV86. Taxonomy (GTDB): domain Bacteria; phylum Pseudomonadota; class Gammaproteobacteria; order Burkholderiales; family Burkholderiaceae; genus Burkholderia. The sequence continues at coordinate 248,093 of NZ_LOWB01000116.1, forward strand.
GCCGTTCGGCATGGTGAATTTCGGACCGAACACGCCGCGCCAGGATTTCAACGGATCAGGCGGCTATCTCTCTGCTGTGTCGTCGCCGAACGGAACCATCGATTTTTTCAGCATGACGCATCTGTCCGGCGTCGGCTGCCCTGGCCAGGGCACGGTTGCTATGCTGCCGAACGATAACGGCGCTCCGATCATGGGCGCGTGGGGGCCCTCCGGCGTAGGCTACAGCCATCGCAACGAGGCCGCGGAGCCGGGCTACTACAAGGTCAAGCTTGACACCGGGATCATGGTCGAGTTGAGTGCGACCGCGCGAACCGGCAGCGCGCGCATCCGCTACACCGACAAAAGCAAGGGGTTTTTGTCAATCGATACGACGCTCAACGGCAATAGCGATGCATCGGGCGCGACGCCGATCTCCCCGTCCAACGTTGCGTTGACCGTGGGCCGCGACGGCAAATCGATATCCGGCCAAAGCGTGGCGCCCGCGTTCTGCACGCCCTATGGCACGCCCTGGAACTCGCCGGTGTACTTCCATGCGACTTTCGACAAGCCATTGCGCACGCAACCGGGTTCGTCGCGGCTCAATACCGCGAGCAACGGCGCCGCAATCCTGCAATTTGATCTGACCGACGCGGACAAGACCGTTCACGTGAAAATCGGCATCTCGGCCGTCAGCGTCGACAACGCGAAACGCAACCTGCAAGCGGAGAATGCGAACGCGTCATTCGACGACGTGAGGAAGCGGGCGTCGCTCGCTTGGAACGACCGGCTGAACACTGTGCAGATCGATCAAGCGGCGGATCCCGCCAAGCTGACCAGCGCGCAACGCGACAATCTGATCAAGTTCTATACCGCGCTTTATCATGTGTTCGGCTCGCCGACTGTCTATAGCGACGTCAACGGCGATTTGCGCAGCATGCGCCAGCCGAAGATCGGCGGTGGCTATCCGAGGCGGGACCCGGCGGGCTCGGTTCCCGTTCGCGACACCGTCAATGTGGCGGACTATCGTTATCGCCAGGTGGACGGCAAGCCGGGATCGTATCGCACGCATTACACGGGATTTTCGCTTTGGGATACGTACCGTTCGCAGGCACAGTTGCTGGCATGGCTCGCGCCGCGCGAATCCAGCGACATGATGCAATCGCTGACGGCGGACGCGCTGCAGTGCGGCGCATTTCCGCACTGGGTCGATGCGAGCGACGATTCGACGCCGATGGCGGGCGACAACGCGCTGAACGTGATGGCAGGCGCGTACAAGTTTGGCGCAACGCATTTCGATGTGGTGGCTGCCGCGCGTTTGATGAAGCAGTCGGCGTTCAATCCGGCAAGTGCCTGCAATAACAATGCGAGCGCGCCGAATTTGGCCGACTATTTGACAACGCATTACTACACGAGTGCGAATTCCGGACATCCTTCATCCGAGCAGATCGAGCGCATCAATAGCGACCGTTCCGCTGCCGCATTCCTGCAAGCGCTACCGGCCAGCGTGCTGGCCGATCCATCGGTTCAGGTGAAGCAAGCCGATATCGACTCGCTGTTCAAGCGCGCGTCATGGTGGACCAACATCTATGATCCGGCCAGCAAAACGCTCGCCGCCCGCGCGGCGCCGCCATCCGGTTCCGCGCCTGGCACGCTGGGGCCGTTGACCGCAGGCTCGTTTCACGAGTCGACCGAACCCAACTACTTCTGGAGTTTCGCTCACGATTGGACGGCGTTGATCCATGCGATCGGCGGCAAGGCCGCCGCCGTCGCGCGGCTGAACAAGCTGTTTTCGATCGATACGGCGTTTTCGGTTACGCCCGGCTCCGCGGAGCTGAACGGTGGCGAAAGCTCGAACGGCTACTACATCGGCAACGAGCCGTCGTTTCAAGCGCCGTGGGCCTATAACTGGGCGGGCGCGCCGAGCGCGGCGCAATACGTCATCCCGATTGTGATGAGCAAAGCGTTTTCGGCCGGGCGCGACGGCCTGCCGGGCAACGACGACATGGGCGCGACGTCGAGCTGGTATGTGTGGGCGGCCCTCGGCATGTTTCCCGTCATTCCGTCGGAGGCCGGGCTGGCATTGTCGACGCCGCAATTCGACGGCGTGACCGTCTGGTTCGGCGATGGCAAGAAGTTGCGCATCGAGACCGACAAGCCGGCCGTCGACGAAACGGGCCGCGCATCGCAGCGGTTCATCCGCTCGCTGAAGCTCAACGGCGCTGATTACGCAGGTTCGTGGTTGCCGCTGGGTTCGATCGCGAATGGCGGGACGTTGCGTTACGCGTTGTCGCCGGTGCCGACCGATTGGGCGGCCGCGGACAGTCTGACGCCGCCGTCCGGAGCGAATGCGGACTATGCGCGCATGACCGCGAGCGCTCCGCCGGACGCGGCGCGAACGCGCTGACGCGAGGCGCGGGCAAGCATACGCACACGTATTCGGCCTGATGCGGGCCCAATGCCGGACAGGCGTTGGCTCTGGCAGCGCGAGCACGAGCGAGAGCGATGAAATCGACACAACGCCGCAAATTCCTGGCGCACAGCGCTGCGCTGATCGGTAGCGGTTGGCTGGCCGCCTGCAACGACGGCGCAGGCGATCCGGCCGCGACACCGGAACGCCTGGCACGCAGGGCGCGCGAGAATCCCGCCGATGGCCAGCCGGGCGAGATCCCGGCGACGTCGCCGACGAACCTTGCGGCATCGGGTGAAATCTCCGGGCGATGGACGTTCGCCGCCGCGTCGGATTATCCCGGCCTCGACGGCGCGCGGCTCGCGAGCGACGGCGGCATGGCGCGCATGTCGGCCGCGACAGTGCCGGGCACCGCGTTGAGCAGCATGATCGCCAACGGGAAATATCCCGACCCGCTATACGGCAGGATCGTGACCGACACGATTCCCGACACGCTGAAAGATACCGACTACTGGTATCGCACGACGTTCACCACGCCTGCGTTGCGGCGGGGCCAACGTCTGTGGCTGCGCTTTGACGGGGTCAATTACAGGGCGGCTATCTGGCTCAACGGCGCGTTCGTCGGCACGCTCGAGGGCGCATTCAAGCACGGCTATTTCGACGTTACCGAGCTTGTCGCGGTAGCGGGCGGAACCGCCTATTTGGCGGTTTGCGTGATCAAGCTCGATTTCTCGGAAGGGCCGCTGAAACCCAGCTATTCGAGCGGCGTGACGCGCGGCGGGCGCAATGGCGGCCCGAGCGGCGTCACACTGAAAAACGGCCCGACGTTCTTTTGCTGCGCCGGATGGGACTGGCTGCCGACGATTCCCGACCGCAACCTCGGCATCTGGCAGCCGGTGTCGTGGTTCACGACGGGCGCGGTGCGGATCGCCGACGTGCGGGTCGACAGCGCGCTGTCCGACGACTTGGGCCACGCGACGCTGCGGCTCGACGTGTCGCTCGATAACCGCACTCGCCAATCCGTCGCTGCGGTCCTGATCGGCAAGATCGGCAACGACATTGCATTCAGGCGCGCGATCATCGTTGAGGCTGCCGATCAGCCGGTGACGTTCTCGCTGACGCCAGCCGAGATACCGGTGCTCACGCTGTCGAACCCGAAGCTTTGGTGGCCTAATGGATATGGCGAGCCGCATCTCTATGCGGTGTCGGTCGCAATCGAATGGCGCGGGCGGATTTCCGACGAGCGAACCGTGAACGTCGGGCTGCGGCGCATCGAGTACGCGCGTGACATCGGCTTCGGTCCGCAGTTGAGCATCACCGTCAACAAACTGCCGATTCTCGTGATGGGCGGCAACTGGGGGCTCGATGAGGCGCTCAAGCGAATCCCGCGCGAGCGGCTGTTTCATCAAGTCAGGCTGCATCGCGACGCGAACCTGAATCTGATTCGCAACTGGAATGGCCAGAGCACGAGCCGCGATTTCTTCGATGCATGCGACGCCTACGGCATCCTGGTATGGCAGGATTTTTTCTACTCGACCGAAGGGCCCGCGGCGGAAAATGTGATGCGCGATCTCGACAACGTGCGGGACGTCATCGTTCATTACCGCAACCATCCGTCGATCCTGCTGTGGTGCGGCGGCAATGAAGGCTCGCCGCCGCCCGCGCTCGTCAGCGGCCTCGACGCGTTGGTGAGGGAGCTGGACCCCAAGCGCCTGTGCCTGACGAGTTCGGCGGGCGACACCGGCGCTGGCGCGGTGAATGGCTATTCGTCCGGCGGCCCGTACAACTGGGAAGCGCCGCGCGCCGCCTTCGGGCGCGGCTACGGCGCATCGCAGGTCGCGTTCCATAATGAAGTCGGCTCGCATTCGATTCCGGCGCTCGAATGCGTCGAAGCCATGCTGCCGTCATCTTCGTGGGAATGTCCCGACGATTTCTGGGCGGATCGTGACATCAACGGCAATGGCGCGTATTACGCCCAGGTGGGGCTGCAAGGCGGCGCGGGATATATCGCGACGACGGGCGCGCGTTACGGCGAGGTTCGGAATCTTGCCGATTTCGTCCGCAAGTCGCAGATGATGAATTACGAATGCATCAAGTCGATTTATGAGGCGAACGCCGCCGTGATGATCGGGCCGGCAACCGGCAAGGTCACGTCGCCCGCGACGGGCGTGATCATGTGGATGACGAATCCCGCGCAGCCGAGCTTCGTGTGGCAGATGTACAGCCATGACCTCGAGCAGCATTCGTCGTTCTTCGCCGTCCGACGCGCTTGCCGGCGCGTCAACGTGATTCTCGATGCGAACACGTTCGACGTCACGATCGCCAACCATACCGCGAACGCGGTATTGGGGCGTGTCGAGACGCGCGTGTACAACCTCGACGGCACCCCGAGCGGCAAAGCCGCATGGAGCGACGGACACGTTGCGCCGGCGTCCTATCGGATCGTTGCGAATCTTCGCGCACAGATCGCGTCGGCCACGTCGGACGTTTGCATCGTGACGCTCGTGCTGCACGATGCGATTGGCTCGACGCTTGTCGAAAATCTCTACTGGTGTCAAAGGAACGGGCAGGACGCTGCCTACGCATCGCTCGATACGATGCCGCCGGCCGCTCTCGCGATCCGCGCATCGGCGACGGAAGCGGACGATAGGGCCGCGCGCATCATCGCCGACGTGAAGAACATCGGCCGCACGATCGCGCTCATGATCCACCTGCAGCTATTCGATCAATCGAGCGGCCAGCGCATCTTGCCTGCGTTTTATAGCGACAACTATCTAAACCTGTTGCCCGGTGCGTCCACGCAGATCGTCATCGACGTGCCTCGTGCGGCGATGCGGTCGCTTTCCCGTGCGGGGCTGCGTGTCGATGGTTGGAAGATCGACCGCGCCAATTCCAGATTGGGCGCGCATGGCGTGCCGGTAACCTTCAACGAGCGCGCGCTTGCGATCGCGCCCGTGACGAGCGTGTTTGGCAAATGCTAGAAATGCGGGTCGAGGCGGCTTGTGCCGGACATGGCGATGTGTTGTTCGATTAACCAGTCGCCTCGAGAGCGGCCTTCGGCCGCCGGGCACAGGGTTCGACGTGTTCGAGAGCGCCGCCGTGCTGCCGCGTCTATCCGCTCCGATCAAGTCGCCTTATATTGGAATATTGCTATGGAATTATTAAAAGACTAGGGTTGCTGATTTGCCGTTTTTTCAAAATTATGATTGATCGAATTCAGTAGTTTAAAATAGAATAAATTATCTACCGGTAAAATAAGAATTTGCTTCTCGATAAACCTGGGTTGCTTGAATATGCTCTCACTCCAATCAATAAAAATGTGAGTGAAAACTAAAATTCAATCGCAAGGAGCACGAAAATGAAACAGCAACTCGTGATTACCCTGGCAACATATACCCGGCGTCAATTGAAAATCTGTACAATAGCCCCGTTGTTGGCGGTCTTGGCCGGTTGTGGCGATGACAATGCGGGTTCGCCAGTTTCGATTGCCTCGATGAAGTCGGCCGCTCCCGTCAATACGAGCGGCATATACATGAGTTCCAGCGAGCCTCTGCCGACGAGTCCGGACCAAGAAACCATCGCAAATGGCTTCAATGCGGCGGTCAACGAGGCGGCCAAGCTTGCATTCACCGATGCCAATTACAGTTGGCTATACAATCGATTCTATTGGGCCGATGCGATCAATGCCGATTGCAGCCAGCAAGGCATGGATAGTGGAGGGGGCGGGTATTTTGCGTCCTTGCCGGCTCGATGCGCATATTATTCGCGGGATTATGCGCATTATCTCATCGGCGCATACTATATGGGTTACCATAACCAGAATCTGAACATGGCACTGAAATTTTCAACGGTGCTCGATTATAATGATCCATCCAATCCCAGGCCCTGGTGGGCTTTTGGTATTAACGGAAAGTCCTACGAATCCAAGGCGGTGCAGCCCGCAATATTCGAGATCGGGGATAGTATTCTGACGCTATACAAAATGACGGGAGATCAAAACTATCTTAGGTTGTCGTCATATATTAACAATGAAGTGAATTCCATCTATTGGAATGCCTTGGATGGAAATGGAAATCAGTTTATATCGGCCGACGGATTTAGAATAACAAAAAATCCTTCCTATGACGTGGCTACCTATAACGAGTTTGCTTATAATCCATCCGAGGCAAATATCATACCGGCTGGATATGATATTTTTTTAGGAGGGGATTCGGCCGCATCGCAAATTTCCTATTTTTGCAATCTGGCAAGCCATCCGGAGTTCTTGGGTAATCCTGGCGCTGCTTCAATTTATGTAAACCGCTGCAATACGCTTCGATTCAATTTTAATGATAACTGGTGGGCCAGTGCTCGGAATGTATTTGCCATGGCGCAGATCGGCCTGAAGAATTATGTTTACACGACGCAAACGACATCGAATGGAACGTCTAAACCTGCTTCGGATCTGAAACCTCTTTACGGCTATGTGGAAGAACCCAATTTTTTTCCTCTCTACAAGAATATCATTATCGGAGAGCAGAAATCGATCGGGCAAGCAGAGTTCGTAAACTCTTCGGCTGAAAGCAAGTACGTCAATAGTAATAACAATTACACGCCAGGGATCGAAAGCTTCACTTATCTTCCGTCATCATTTTTCAACGTCAGCGATGGTTCGGCAAACCGTTACGACTACGCATGGAAGTGGATGCGCCGGCTTGCACATACTCAGTACGCGAATGCATCGAATAGCAGTGATGGGATTGCAGCTACCTACCCGGAGGTTCCATTCGTCTTGATCTCGGATGCCGTTACGAAAATCATAGGCTTGGATTTCGACGGCATCCATAATGCATTCTCGACACTCCCGCGCCTGCCTTCGAATTTTTCGGCAAGCCACTATATTTCGCTGCACAACGTACCGCTCTACAGCAATGCACCGAACTCTCTTTACAGTCTGCCCGTCGACATCATCGCCCAGAAGGTCGATTCGAATAACAGCTATGCTATTCAGCTCGCTTTCAACGGGCTGAAACCTTGGCAGATAACGAGTTCGTCGGCATCGCTCACGTGGACGCCAAAATTCTCAATGGCGGTTGTCGCGACCGGGTGCGCGATTCAAACGACATACGATGACGGTACTGTTTCGCAGAAAACCTATACCGTCAGCAACGCACCGGGCTATTACACTTGCATAGATTCGTCGGGAAAGGTTGTGACGGTGAATATCCCGATCGGCAGCGCGGCATCCACGCATGTGTCGAAGATCATTGCCATGACTTATTACAACGCCTCGGCGACGAGCATTTTGAAAACGGGGCTGCCGGCCAATCAATGATATCTAAATAAGAATGTCGAACGCACGCCGCGGCAGAAGTGGCCGCGGCTGGTCGATAGGCAAGACCGCGTGGCCTCGGCGGCTCGGCCGAAAGCCCACAACACACTGGTCTTTGCCGAGCATGCCCGTCATGGGCGCAACCGCAAGCGCCCGCTTACTGACGATCACTGGCACGCCATGCGATCCGAACGGGGATTGACACGATCGATTTTCCCGCCATCGACATGCAGCCCCGCGCCGGAAAGCGGCTGCATCGCTGCATGACGCACGTCGATGACTGCCCGCGACTGCGAAGAAGAGGCAAGCGGGTCGGCGGGCCTGCAGCCGATCCGTTGATCGCGCCCTCGGAAAATCGTGTGTGGTGCCGCTTCGGTTCGTGGAAGCAGGGGGCTGATCCAGATAGACGGATCAACGTAAAAGCACGGAATCCTTACGATCAACGGCCCGCTGCTTGCCCGAAAGTCCTGCTTCTTCTGTGGTTTCTAGACGACCGGTCTAATCTATGGCTATCATCACGGTTCGTCACGGCGGCGGGGTTTGCAATACCCTCGGCACTGCGCCCGGCAATCCGCGCCGGGCTGTACAACGAGGGCCCGCGAGCCGCATTTTTATGTGATTTTTGAGACGACCGGTCTAATAGACTCGCGCGTCATCGTGCAACCGACCGGCAGCCGTCGCGTCAACTGCAACCTGCAGCAAATAGGAGCATTACATGCCTGCATTGTTCGAACCGTTTCAACTGAAAGATATCAAGTTGCGCAACCGCATCGCCGTTCCGCCGATGTGCCAGTACGTTGCCGAGGAAGGCGTCGTCAACGAGTGGCATCATTTGCACCTCGCGGGCCTTGCGCGGGGCGGCGCGGGGCTGGTGATTGCCGAGGCGACGGCGGTGTCGCCCGAAGGCCGGATCACGCCGGGATGCGCTGGCCTGTGGAACGACGCACAGGCACAGGCGTTTGCGCGCTCGGTCGACGCGATCAAGGCCGCGGGCGCGGTGCCCGGCATTCAGCTTGCGCACGCGGGCCGTAAGGCGAGCGCGAACCGCCCGTGGGAAGGCGACGATCATATTCCCGACGGCGATCCGCGCGGCTGGCAGACGATCGCGCCGTCAGCGGTGCCGTTCGGCGCACACCTGCCAAAGGTGCCGCGCGCGATGACGCTCGACGATATCGCACGCGTCAAGGCCGATTATGTCGCGGCGGCGAAGCGTGCGCTCGACGCGGGCTTCGAATGGCTCGAGCTGCATTTCGCGCATGGCTATCTCGCGCAGAGCTTTTTCTCGGTTCATGCCAACCGCCGCGACGACGCATACGGCGGCTCGGCGGAAAATCGCGGCCGCTTTCTTGTCGAGACGCTCGCAGCGGTGCGCGAGGTCTGGCCGGAGCGTCTGCCGCTTACCGCGCGTTTCGGTGTGATCGAGTACGACGGCCGCGACGACGAAACGCTCGCCGAATCGATCGAGCTGACGAAAAATCTGAAGCGCGAAGGGCTCGACATGCTGAGTGTCTCGATCGGTTTCTCGACGCCGGATGCGAACATTCCGTGGGCGCCGGCCTTTCTCGCGCCGGTTGCGCAGCGGGTGCGCCGCGAAGCGCAGATTCCGGTCGCCTCGGCATGGGGGATCGATCAGCCCGAACTCGCGGAACGCGTCGTGGCGAACGGCCAGCTCGATCTCGTCATGGTCGGGCGCGCGCATCTGGCCGACCCGCATTGGCCGTATCGCGCGGCGCGCGAACTTGGTGCCGAGCGGCCGTCGTGGACGCTGCCCGCACCTTACGCACACTGGCTTGAACGTTATCGCGTGGCCTGAGTGCCCGAGCGCCTGACCGGCCGACGGAGCGCGCGTGTTTCGGCGCGCGCGGCCGGCAAGCCGGGCAAGGGCGAAGAAGGGCGAAGTGCGACGCATGCGCGGGAAGCGCGGTCGGCATGGCGTGCACGCTGCGCCGCACGCGCATCACGAAAATCGCCATGATGGAAACTGCTACGCGCAAGGCCGGCAGAATTCATCCGCGACGTTGCGCGGCAGCGGAATCGGCGGCGAAGTGCCGCAGCCGGCAGCTGCCTGCTCGATACCCCGCCCTCGGCACCGCGACTGGCGCGACGGTTGCCGATCGCACCGGCCGGGCCGCGCGCGTCCATTAAGATGAGGGCTTCGCTGACATCGAGCCCTTCTTCTTTCAGGCATCCTCATGGTTCAGAACGCTAGCGCTGCCCCGGATTCGCCCGGCCGCCCAAGCCGGCAGTCGATCGCACTCGGCGTGTTGTATACGGCGCTCGTCGCGCTTGCATTGTGGGTGATCCGCGATTTCGTTCCCGCGATCGCGTGGGCAGGCGTGGTCGCGATCGCGCTGTGGCCGGCGTTGCGCCGCATCGATGCGCACCGATGGTTTCACGGCCGCACGACGCTCGTCGCGGCGGCGTTGACAACGGCCGTTGCGCTGCTCGTCGTCGTGCCGATCGCGGTGGGGCTTGCCGAGGCGGTCGATCAGAGCCATGAGCTGTTCGGCTGGCTGCATCGCGTCCAGGAGACCGGCATTCCGGCGCCGGACGCGCTGTCGCATTTGCCGTTCGGCGCGCAGCAGGCGCGCGCATGGTGGCAAGCGCATCTGGCCCAGCCGTTGCATCCGGCGACCGCGGTCAAGGGTGTCGACGGCGGAGCGGTGGTGACGTTCGGCCGGCATTTCGGTTCGCGGCTCGCGCACGCGGCGATGCTGTTCGGCTTCATGTTGGTTACGCTGTTCGTGATCTTTCAGGCGGGGCCGCGCCTGTCGAGCGCGCTGCTGACAGGCGTGCAACGCGCGTTCGGCGAAAATGGCGCCGCGCTGCTCAAGCGAATGGCCGCGGCGGTCTACGGGACGGTGACGGGGCTCGTCGTCGTCGGTCTCGGCGAAGGCGTGCTGCTTGGCATTGCCTATGCGCTCGCCGGTTTGCCGCACGCGGCGCTGCTCGGGCTCGTGACGGCCATCGCGGCGATGCTGCCGTTTTGCGCGCCGCTCGTATTTTGCGGTGCCGCATTGTGGCTGTTCGCCCAGGGCGCGGTGGGCTGGGCGATCGGCCTGGCGGTGTTCGGTTTCGTGGTGGCATTCGTCGCCGAGCATTTCGTGCGGCCGGTGTTGATCGGCAGTTCGGCGCGGCTGCCGTTCCTGCTGGTGCTGTTTGGCATCCTGGGTGGCGCGGAGACGTTCGGGCTGCTCGGATTATTCGTCGGCCCGGCATTAATGACGGTGCTGACTGTATTGTGGGTCGAATGGGTCGATTGATCGTTGAAACGGGATGAGTTTGCGTTGTTTTTCGGACTCCTTTTAGAAATTCAATAAAAGGCAGCCGAAACGTCGATTACGATCGGATTTTTCACTGCGACGGCGTTGTGCCGCATGGTTACGCAGCATGGCATTCCAGACGACGATCCGAACCGCCTCCGCCCAAGCGCTCGCTTGGCCGCTCGCCGCTGCGTTGGTGGTCAGCGGCTGCTCGTGGTTCGGCGGCGCCGAAACGTTTTCATACGCGAAGCTGCCGGTGCCCAGGGCGGCTGCTCAGCCGGGCGCCACACAGACGCAAATCGTGAAGGCCGGCGGCAATTCGGCGAGCGTGCGGATGATGCGCAACGGCGCAGGCGTTTGTTACAACTACGAGCTGTATCACGGCTACGAGCATCGTTCGTACTATGTCGTGTTCGACCGGCGCGGCGCGGTGGCGCGGCACGGTTTCGCGACTTGCGCGGAGGCGGACCGCAAGGCATTGCTGCGCGACAGCGGTAACGGCGGCCGTCCGGCCGCGCATACGTGAGCGCAGACGGCCGCTCGCGGCGGGCAGCCTGCCTCGCAGACTGCTGATTCGGCGCGCGGCGCAATGCCGAGCGACGGCCGCCGAACGCCGGGCGTTCTGCTCGTCCGGCACGGCGCACGCAGCAGCCTGCGTTACGCGATCGTGTCGATGACGCCGCCGTCCACACGCAGTGCGGCCCCCGTGGTTGCCGACGCCTGCGGAGAGCACACATAGACGACGAGATTCGCCACCTCCTCGGCGCTGGCAGGCCGTTGGATGATCGAACTCGCGCGATGCGTGCGGACGAACTCGAGGGCGACCTGCTCGATCGTCTTGCCGGTTTCGTCGGCCGCGCTCTTCAACACAACATCGTTTTCACGCCGTCGGACATCGTCGGGCCGGGCAGCACCGCGTTGACGGTCACGCGGGTGCCTGCCGCGAGTTTCGCAAGCCCGCGCGAGATCGAGAGCTGAGCGGTTTTCGTGAAACCGTAGTGGATCATGTCGGCTGGAATGTTGAGCGCCGATTCCGACGAAATGAACACGACCCGACCCCAGTCGCGCTCGATCATCGTCTTCAGATAATGTCGCGCGAGCCGCACACCCGACATGACGTTGACCTGGAAGAAATGTTCCCATTCGGCGTCATCGATATCGAAGAACGGCTTCGGGCCGTAAATGCCCGCGTTGTTCACGAGGATATCGACGACCGGCGCGGCGTCGATCACGCGTTGCGAGCCTTCGGCACTCGACAAATCGGCGGCGACGCCCTGTACGCTCGCGCCAGGCGAGGCCACGCGCAAATGCGCGAGTGCGGCTTTCACGGATTCGTCGCTACGGCCGTTGATGATCAGGTGCGCGCCGGCACGCGCAAGCCCTTCGGCGATCGCCAGGCCGATGCCTGCGGTCGAGGCGGTGACGAGGGCGGTTTTACCGGTCAAATCGATATGCATGGGCAGACTCCGCAAATGGATCGAATGGCGCGCCGCGCGCCGCGCGGCGGCGGGACGATTAGCTTAGACGAAAGCGGAAATGTCGGTTGGCTGCGGGATCGGCGGGTTTTGCGGCGTTGAGTTTCGCAGCGGATTTCGTCCGGCGCGTGCGCATGCGCGTTGCATCGGGCGCACGCGGGCGTTGGCCGGAGCGTTGTGGCACGCGTGACCGCGCGCGCTGCAGCCGCCGTGCGCTATGCACGGTTTTTCAACGCTTGGGAGGGCGCGGCGCACCGCGCCGGCAAGCCGCGCTTGCCCTGTATCGGGCGGTGCGCGTGGGCATCAAGCCCGGCGTCGCGTGCGCCGCGCATCGTCGATTGCCGCGCCGAGCCGCCGCACGCATGCGTCGATCTGCTCGGTGCGCACCGCGCCGTAACCGAGCACGAAGCCGTTGTAAGCGGCGCTCGCGGAGGCGCCCGTCGCCGGGTCCGGCATGCAAAAGCGCGATAGCGCGCGAACCGTGATCGAGTGTGCGCCTGCCGTGCGCGCGACGTCGGTGTCAGCGACATCCGTATCGAGGCGCGCGGATAAATGCATGCCTCCCGCACCGCCCGATACCGTCAGCACGCCGCCGAGATGACGTATCAGCGCGTCTTGCAGCGCGTCTCGGCGCTCAGCGTACAGCCTCCGCATCCGGCGCAGATGGCGCGTGAAATGGCCGGCGTCGATGAAATCGGCGAGCGCGAGCTGCTCGGCCAAGCGCCCGCGCGGCGCGAGCGCGCCGACGGTCTTGCGCAACGCCGGCTCAAGTGCCGGCGGTGCGACGACGAAACCGATCCGCAACGCAGGAAACATCGTTTTGCTGAACGTGCCGAGATAAACGGCGGGCGCGTCGTCGCCAAAGCTTTGCAGCGCGGCGAGCGGCGCGCCGTAGTGGCGGAACTCGCTGTCGTAGTCATCCTCGACGATCCACGCGCCTGCTGCTCGTGCGCGACCGACGAGTGCGATGCGCCGCTCGACGCTCATCACCGCGCCGAGCGGATATTGATGCGACGGCGTGATGTAGATGAGCCGAGGCGGGCAGGTGCGCCAATGCCGCTCGGTCGGCGCGAGCCCGTCGGCATCGACGGGAATCGGCACGAGCCGCAAATCGGCCGCTGCGAACGCGGCGCGCGCGCCGCCATAGCCGGGGTTTTCGATCCAGGCGGTGTCGCCCGCGTCAGCGAGCGTGCGCGCGCACAGGTCGAGGCCGTGCTGCGTGCCGTCGGTGATGAATACCTGCTGCGCGTCGCAGCCGATGCCGCGCGACACGCGCAGATACTCGGCAATCGCCTGACGCAGCCGCAAATTGCCGCCGACGCTCGCATACCGGAGCTGCCCGGCGCTGATGCGCCGCCATGCACGCTCGAGCGCGCGCCGCCACGATGCGAGCGGAAACTCGTCGAGTGCCGGCATGCCGGGCAGAAACGGCAGCGGGTCGTCGTGATCGTCGAGCTCGCCGTCGGCATCCGGCAACTGCGCGATGCGGCGCGACAGCGCGGGTTTTACATAGGCCGTGCGCGCGCCGGGGACGGGTGCGCACAGGCCCACGCGCGCGACCATCGTGCCTTGTCTGGTCGCGACGGCGAAGCCTTCGGCCGAAAGCCGCTCATATGCATACAGCACCGAATTGCGCGCGATGCGCAGCGTCTCGGCGAGCGCGCGCGACGACAACAGAAACGTACCCGGTTCAAGTGTGCCGTTCAGGATCGCCGCGCGCAGGCACGCATACAGCCGATGCTGCTGCGATGCACGTGCGAGTGCGTCATTCGCGTCATCGCGCTCGAAGTTCGACAGCAACACGCCATAGTCCATCGTGGCTCCAAAATTAATTGATTACGTGGGTCTATGAATGGTGCCATGAATTTTTTATTGTTGCGCCTGTTCATGACACATCCGTTCAATCAGATAGGGACCACGCCGATGACTTCACCCGCAACCGATTTGCCGGGCACCGAGCCCGCCGAAGCTTCCGCGCCGGCTGCTGCCAGCCCGCGCACCCGCGTGCGTCGCGAAGCGCATCGCGCGCATTACGACCGCGCGAGCCTCGATGCGATTCTCGACGATGCCTACGTGTGTCACGTCGCGTTTGCCGACGCATCCGGCATCCATTGCATTCCGACCGCCTGCTGGCGCGAACGCGATCATCTGTATATTCACGGCTCGAACGGCAGCCGGATGCTCAAGCTCGCGGCGACGGGCGCGCAGGTCTGCGTGACCGTGACGCATCTCGACGGCATCGTGCTCGCGCGCTCGGCATTCAATCATTCGATGAACTATCGATCGGCCGTGATCTACGGCGTATTCGAGGTCGTGCCGGACGCGCGCAAGGCGGCGGCGCTCGACGTGTTCGTCGAGCGGATCGCGCCGGGCCGCAGCCGCGACGCGCGGCCGGGCGACGCGAACGAGCTTGCGGCTACCACCATACTGCGTATTGCACTCGACGAGGCCGTGGCGAAGATTCGCACGGGAGGCCCGAGCGACGACGAAGCGGATCTGAATCGGCCGGTATGGGCGGGCGTGCTGCCGCTGAGGGTCGCGCGCTTCGCGCCGCTCGCGGATGCGGCGCCGGCCGGCACGCCCGATTATGTGCGCCGCTGGCAGGACGCGGCGCCGTTGGCCTGAACTGGCGCGGCGCTCCGGCTGGCTCGCTCGTTCAGGTTCGCCGCGCGCGCCCGGTGAACCCGATCAGGGGTTCGAAGCATCGAAGCATGGCCGGCGTGCGATCAATGGCAAGAGCTATGCAAAGGCATGTGCTTGCGCCGAAGCTGTCCTATGCACGGGGATCAAATCGGACACCTCATTTCGTGCGATGCATGATGCATTTCGGAATGCGCACGCGAACGTTTGCGATTTATCGATTAGGCTGTTTCCCGATGATTTTTCCGCCTCTCGCATGGTGCGTGCGGGAAAGAAAATGGGAAGTTTTATTGGGGATTTCTAAATGCCGACGACAATGAATTCGAGCAGCCACTTGAGCGGCGTGCGCGTATCCAACGCCCCGAGCTTGCAAGATCAGGCGCAAGCAGGCATAAGCGAGACGGTATCGATGGGGGCCGTCCAGGGGCTGAATCCTGGCGTGTCGCAACATCTGAGGCAAACCGTTTATGCCGATGGAGCGACAAGTCCGCAAGCGCCGGATCAAGGGGCGCTCCAAGGGGATCAGGTGCCGCGGCAGCGCACTAGGCGGGGCGGCTACGATCACTATCGAGTCAATCCCTCGTCGGGAGCCTTGCCAGCGTCGGTTCATCGCGTGATGGACGAAGCCGGGCAGATTTACGATGAGGCGAGGGCCATTATCTTGCCTGGCCGCCAAACAGTCGGGCAGGTTCAGGAGATTGTCGAGCAGACCAATCACGCAACGCATCTCGTCACAGATGTGCAGAGCGAGACCAATGAGGCCACCAGCCTAACTAATGAAGCGATGATGTTGTCTAGTCAGCGCGGCCCGTCACAACGGATATGGCTGGCCATCCACGCCGCGCGGCACAACATCGATCTGGCTCGCGCGCATATGGCGCAGGCCCGCGCTTATATGGACCAGGCCAGGCCACGGATTCAACCGGCGCGCGGCGTGGTCGATCAAGTGCTGGATAGGCTCGCGGCTCCCGCGGAACAGGCGCGGCGCGAACAGGCGCAGACCGACGTTCAGCGTGTACTGCAGGATATCGATCATGAAATCAATAACGCGCCTATCAATTGGGATCTGTCGGGCTTGCGAGCCGGTCGGCAGCACTTGCGGCAGGCGCGCAATAATTTGATTGCTCTTCAGCCCAGTTTGACCGACGCGCGCGCTAGGCTTCAGGAAGCCGATGACAGGCTGACGGCGTTGCAGCGGGAACTGGCAAATGCCGAGGAAATTTTGCGCACGGACGAGCAGAATCTTCAGCACGTTCTGCAAACGCTGGAAACCACGCAGGATCGTGGCGCGGGACCAGGACCGGGACCAGGCGGTTCCGGTTCCGGTTCCGGCCGCGTGGACGCACCAAGCGGCGGTTCGCGGTCTAAAAAACCGCGGATCGATGCCGGCCGTCAGGAACCTGGCGCCGCGGCTGAACCGTCTTCCCGTGGCGCAGGTTCGAGCCAGGGCGATTCGGCATTGGACTCGTCCTATGGCCGGCGCATTCATAGCAGCACGTCGGAAGATCCCGCGGGCGAATTTGCCGCGCCTTCGCCGTTGGGGCGGGCCGAGCGGGTGGACCATTTGCTGGACGAAGGTGCGGCCGGATTCGAGCCGGTGCAAAGACAGCGACTGAGAAGCGCGCTGCTGAGAACGTTCGATGATCAACATGGCCAGATATTGATCGATAACGCCGATCCGGCGATACAGGATGGCCGGATCCGCTTCAACTTGATGAGCGGCCTCCAGAAAAGCGGCATGAACGTGGTGGACGCGGGCAATCATCACGCATGGGTGAACGTCGATTTTCCGAACGGCGATGCCGAACACAATTCGGACATGCTTCGGGGGCTGCTGCAGCAGGCGCTCGATATCAGCACGGGCATCGATATCGTGCCGATGTCACGGTGAGAATGAGGATCGCTAACAAAGCGTGCGCGGCGGCGGCTATTTCTCACGTGGTGCAGTGAAGCCAGGCATCGTCGCGCACGCCGGCGCGTCCGGTGCGACATCGAGCGCATGCATAATCGGTCGGCACGCGCACGATTCGTCCGTTCGGCGGCTGGAGCGCGGATTTGTGCTTGACCGATCGACACGCCGACGTCCGCACCCGTCAGCGGCGGAATCGTCGGGATCCGGCTGACATGCCGGATCATGCGCGGCTCGAACCGGGGCGCGCAAGCGGACGATATGATCATGCAAGCCCGGCGCGCGCCGGCGTATCAAAAGCGATCAGCCGCGGATTGCGTCTAACCGAAGCCGTGGCCCACTTGGCCATTAATCGCGCGATGATGGGCGCGAGCCGGCTCAACAGTAGGCGTCGATGCGATAATCCCGCCTGCACCGGCCGTCTGACGAATCCCACCTGTAAGCTACCTTCCAATCGACGTTGCATCTGCTTGGCCACGATAGGCCGCTCGGAGCGGCGTCCCCGTACTGAAAGCGGGCTCGGAGGCGCGGGAGCACGCGCGGGACGATCTCGCTAACCGGGAAGCTCAAGCCGATCGCGCACTGACCAGCTTTGCCGCGTCCGGCGCGGTGGCCCTGACCGGGAAAGACGCGTCGCAGTGATCTCCGGTTCGGCTCGTGCGTTCGGGGTGCAGGAGCGGCTCGCCGTCTTGTCGCGCCGCTCGATCTGTTTCGTCAGCGCCGGTCGCAACAGGCGCGGTGCGTGCGACGCATTGTCGGGGTGCGATGATGCAGCGAGGCTCGCGGACGATTTTAGGGCGTGCAAGTGCATGGCTGACAGTGATCGCCGGCCGCCAGCGATGCCATGGACAAATCTCGGCGCGTATCGCCGAACCGGTGTCGCGTATGCCGCCAAGCAACTGGGCAGCGCGCTTTCGAGCCGTTGGCGGGATAGTTTGCATCTCGAATGAATGGATTTGTATATTCCGGATCAAGATGAAGAGTGGAAAGTCGTGGTCGTTACGGCATAGGCGGAGTTGGGGGTGGCATGCACGGCTCGGGGTCGGGCTCGGCACGACGATGATCGCCGCACAGGCGGTGGCGCAGGCGGAGGCGAGCGTTTCCGCGTCTCAAGCCGACGCGAATGCGCGCAGCCAGGTATTGCCGACCGTCGTCGTGAACGGCGAGCGTGACAATGCGTGGCGAGCGCGGCGGGCGTCGATCGCGGGCTACGATGATGCGTTGTTGCGCGATACGCCCGCCTCCGTCAGCGTCGTCACGCGCGCGCAGCTCGACGATCAGCAGGCGAAGCGGTTGAGCGACGTCGTCAAAAACGACGCATCGGTGAACCATGATTACGCACCGATCGGCTATTACGAGGGTTTTTCGATTCGCGGTTTCGCGATCGATCCGGCTAGCGCTTACCGGATCGATGGGCTGACGATCTCCGGCGAGCAGAACGTGCCGCTCGAAAACAAGGAGAGCGTCGAGATCCTGAAGGGGCTTGCTGGTATCGACAGCGGCGTGATCGCGCCCGGCGGCGTCGTCAATTTCGTCACCAAGCGCTCGGCGAACGTCGCGAGCGTGACAGCGGGATTCGATAGCCGCGGATCGGCGTCGGCCGTGCTCGATTTGGGCAGGCGCTTCGGCGTCGACAATCAGTTCGGCATCCGGATCAATGCGGCGAAGGAAAACATGCACTCGTATGTAGACGGCGCGAACGGGCGGCGCAGTTTCGCGTCGATCGCGGCCGATTGGGACATCAGCCCGCGCGCGAGCCTGCAGCTCAATGCCGAATTTCAGCAGTGGATTCAGCGCTCGGTGCCGGGCTATCAATTGCTCGGCGGCGAGATCGTGCCGGGCGTCGCGGCGCGCTCGAAGCTGCTCGGCGCACAGCCGTGGGCGAAGCCGCTGACGACCGATGCGCTGAATTTGAACGGCCGCTTCGACTACCGGTTCGACGACGCGTGGCGCGCGTATGTCGCGATCGGCCGCAGCCGCACGATGATCGACGACAACGTCGCGTTTGCGTATGGCTGTGCGTATGTGCCGACTTGCGGCGCGGGCGGCACCTCGCCGTTTTTCTTCGGCGCGAACGGTGATTACGACGTCTACGATTTTCGCAGCCCCGGCGAGTACCGTCGCAACGACGACGCACGCGCCGTGGTGACGGGGAAGTTTTCAAGCGGCGCGATCCGGCACGAGTTGACGTTCGGCATGGGGGTGCAGCGGCGAGTGGTGCATCTGGCCGAGGCGGTGTACGACTATGTCGGCTCCGAGAACGTCTATGGGCCGGACCAGACCTTCTCGCCGTCGCAGAACCTCGCGGGAGCGTCGTATCCGCAACTCGACGCATGGCAGTACACGGTGTTCGGCATCGACCGGATTTCATTCAACGATCGTTGGCAAGTGCTCGCCGGCGGCAAGCAAGTATGGTTGCGCCAGAAGAGTTGGACGAGTATCGGCGGCGCGGCGTCGCGTACCGATCGCACCAAGTTCTTGCCTCAGTTGGCGCTCGTCTACAAGCCGGCCCGTGCGTTGTCGCTCTATGCGTCGTATAGCGAAGCGTTGTCGCTCGGCGAGCAGGCGCCCGTGCGCGCGAGCAACGCGTATGCGTTTTTGCCTCCTGTCGAGTCGCATCAGTACGAGCTTGGCGCGAAATACGATTGGCTGAACCGGTTGAGCTTGACGGCGGCGGTGTTCTCGATCGACAAGCCGTTCGAGTATGCGCGGCCCGATGCGTCGAGCGCCGGTTATACGTTCGTGCAGCGTGGCACCGAGCGTCATCAGGGCATCGAACTCGGCGTGGCCGGGCGGGTGACGCAGCGGCTATCGCTCACCGCGAGCGTGGCGGCAATTCGCGCGCGTGCGCATGATTCGGGCACGCCCGCTTATGAAGCCCATCAGGTGATCAACGTACCGGCGCTGCGCGCGTCGCTCTACGCCGATTACGCGATGCCCGGCGTTGCGGGGCTCGATTTGCTCGGCGGCGTGAACTACAGCGCGAGCCGCAACGCGAACGAAACGGGAACGGCGCGCGTGCCGTCGTGGTTCGTGTTCAATGTCGGCGCGCGCTACACGACGAAGCTCGGCGCTCACCGGGCGGTAGTGCGTCTATCGATCGATAACCTGTTCAACAAGACCTACTGGCAGGACGCGGGAGAACAACAGGGCGACGCGTATCTGTTTCTCGGGGCGCCGCGCACCGCGCGCGTGTCGGTCACGTACCATTTCTGATGGCGCTGCTTACCGAAGCTTCACGCATGAGGCGTGTGATGCTGGTACACGGGTACATCCATTCGTGGACCCACGCCGCGAGTTTTTATGTCGCACGCGACGCGGGGAGAGGCGATGCCGCCAGGCCCGGCGTCGAAATCGCCGTGCGAGGTCCGGCGTTCGGCGGTGCGCTGTCGCATTTTGCACGGCAGTGCTGTTGCGTCCCTATGTGCAGTGGCTCGCGTCGCACGGGGTGCTACGTTATCCTGAGCAAAGCGTCCGCGCGGCGGCTCATGCATTCGTGCCGGGTGCGGGCGGTCGGCGGCGCGCCGGCGCTCTTCCGAAACCGGAGATCGATAGATCATGTCGATAGTTGAAATAGTCGGCGTAGCGGTCAGCGCGCTCGCGATCTGGCTCACCGCGCAGCGGCGGATGTGGTGCTGGCCTGTGGGGCTCGTGTCGGTCGCGCTGTACGGGTGGATTTTCTTTGATGCGAAGCTGTATTCCGACATGCTGCTGCAGGGCGCGTTTGCGGCGCTGCAGATCTATGGCTGGCACCGCTGGCTCGCACAGCGAGGCAGTGACGGCGCTAGCGATGGCAGTGCCGCGGGGCACGGCGACGTTGCGCCTGCCGCCGATGTCGGAATCGCGAAACTGGTGCCCGACATACTCGCGGCAATTGTCGGCAGCGTTGCGCTTGGTGCTGCGATGGCGCACTGGACCGACGCCGCGTTGCCGTTTATCGATGCGTCGCTGACTGCGTTCAGTCTGGTTGCGCAATATTGGACCGCGCGCCGCTATATCGCGTCGTGGGTGTTGTGGATCGCCGTCGATATTGTCTACGTCGGGATGTTCGTGTTCAAAGCGCTTTATCCGACAGCGGGCCTGTATGCGCTGTTCGTGGGCCTTGCCGTGATCGGCTGGCGTGACTGGCGCCGCGCGCTCGCGCGCGCTGCCGATGCCGGTTCGCACGCGCATTCGCATTCCGCCCGCCATTCGTGACGCTCAGCCGGATTATCGAGGAAATCAGTTCATGTCGATTCCATCCACGCGCGCCGGGCACTGCCCGCGCAACATCGGCGATGCGGCTGCTCGTGCCGACACGCCGCCGCAATTCGGCGTGTATGGCGAGCAGGCCGAGCGCGACTGGCCGTTGATCACGCACGACGAGGTGTCGGCCGTGCTCGCGAACTATGCCCAGCCCGGACCGCTCGCGGCGCTGTCGTGGCACAGCCCGCGGCCGTTCTCGGCGGCCGTGCTTGCAACGACGGCCCGCGGCGGCGAGTGGTTCATCAAACGCCATCACGTGAGCATTCGCGACGTCGCAGGGCTCGAAGAGGAGCATCGATTCATCGCGCATCTGCGCAGCCGGGGCGTGCCGGTTGCGGACGTGCTGTCGGCGCGCGACGGCGCGAGCGCGATCACCGTGGGCGATTGGACCTACGAAGTGCATGCGGCCGCGCCGGGCATTGACGTCTATCGCGGCGTGATGTCGTGGAAGCCTTTCGCGTATCCGTCGCATGCATATGAGGCCGGCCGCGCGCTGGCCCGGCTGCATCGGGCAGCGTCGGACTACGCCGCACCCGCGCGCCCCATCCGGCCGCTGTTGTCGAGCTTTCGGGCGTTGGCTTCGGCGGATCTGATGGACGCGCTCGATCAGTGGGTGGGCGCGCAGCCGACTCTAGTTCGCGCGCTCGCCGCATACGATTGGCGCCGCGATATCGCGCGAACGATCGGACCGTTTCATGCCCGCCTCGTGCCGCTATTGCCGGCGTTGCGCTCGTTGTGGACGCATGGCGACTGGCATGCGTCGAATCTGCTCTGGACCGATGGCGCACCCGGCGCGCAGGTGCGCACGGTGCTCGACTTCGGGCTGTCGGACCGGACCTGCGCGGTGCACGACATCGCGCTCGCGATCGAACGCAATACGATCGACTGGCTCGCTCCGGATGATGCCCGCTGCGTTGAGCGCGAGCAGATCGATGCGCTGCTCGACGGCTACGAATCGCTCGCGCCGCTCACGGACGACGAATATGCGGCGCTCGTCGCGTTGCTGCCGATCGTGCATGTCGAATTCGCGTTGTCCGAGGTTGCGTATTACGACGGCATTCTGAATTCGCCGCAAACGGCTGCCGAGGCTGCTTACGACGGCTATCTGCTTGGGCACGCGCGCTGGTTCTGCGCCCGCGACGGCATGCGCTTGCTCGATTGGCTGCGCGATCGTCCACGTGGGCTGGCCGGTGCGGACAACGCGGCGGCACGATGAGCGGGCGGCCCGGCGAATTGCAACACGCCGGCGGCTCTCCGGCGGCTCTCCGGCGGCGCGTGCGCTATTGATTGACGCGGATGCGCGGGCGCGGCGGCTGCGGCCGCCGCCAGTCGCCGCCAGTTGCCGCTCGCCGCCGCTCGGCATGCCTGTCGATTGTCTGCCGCCAATCTCTTGCACCGCATAACGAAAGCTGAA
Source organism: Burkholderia sp. TSV86 (assembly GCF_001522865.1). Lineage (GTDB taxonomy): Bacteria > Pseudomonadota > Gammaproteobacteria > Burkholderiales > Burkholderiaceae > Burkholderia. Next base: position 270,736 of record NZ_LOWB01000116.1, read on the forward strand.
ATTCATGGTTCGAGCGCGACGCGTGCGTTTCTATACTGTTGGTCCCATCATTGGCGCGCTTGCGGTTCCTACGCAAGCGCGCCTCATTCAACGACAAGGATTCCACGCATGAATGCCCCTCACGTCGCCATTGCGGACAACCGGCTGCAGGCGGCGCTCGACGCATTGCCCACGCTTGCAAAAGCGATCGGTACGGATGCGGCGGCGCGCGAAATGAGAAGGGAACTGCCGTATGACGGCTTCAAACTGTTTCGCCGCTCCGAGCTGGGGCAATTGCGCATTCCGGCGGAGTGGGGCGGGCTTGGCGGATCGCTCGAAGATCTGTTTCAGGTGATTACGGCGCTTGCCGCCGAAGATTCGAATCTCGCGCACGCGCTGCGCATTCATTACGACGTGACCGAAACACTGCGCCTGTCGCCGCGCACGCCATTCAACGATGTGCAGACACGGCGCGTGCTCGCGGGCGCGATCTTCGGCGGTGCGTCGACCGAGCGCGGCACGGCTAGGCCGGGCGAAAACACCGCGCGGCTGCGGTGCGACGGCGAGCATTTTCGTGCCACGGGCAAGAAATACTACGCGACCGGCACGGCATTTTCCGACTATGCGCGCATCAACGTGCAGGACGAGCAAGGCACTGACGTCGCGATCGTGATTCCAGTCGATCGAGAAGGCGTGCAACTGCTCGACGACTGGGACGGGATGGGGCAGCGGATGACCGCGAGCGGCAGCCTGTTGCTCGACGACGTGCTGGTTCACGCCGACGAGTTCGTCGAGCGCGACGGCTCGACGCTGATCGGCCGGCATACCGGCGCGTTGCGGCAACTGCATCTCGTCGCGACGGCAGCGGGTATCGTGCGCAACGTTGTTGCCGATGCGCGCGGCTACGTGATCAAGCATGGCCGGCCGGTGTTGCACAGTCCGGCGCCATCGGCGCGCGAGGATCAGTTCATTCAGCAGGTGATCGGCGAGCTGTCCGCGCATAGTCATGCGATCGATGCACTGGTGCGCGACAACGCCCGCGCGCTCGATCGCTCGTCGGACGCGATTCGCGCGAATGTCGCCGATGCCGATGCACTCGTGCTCGATAGCGCACTTGCCACCGCACGCACGCAACTCGTTGTCGGCAAGCTGGCATTACACGCGGCCGAGCGGATGTTCGAGGCGGGCGGCGCGTCGGCGACGTCGCGCGCGCATAACTTCGATCGCCATTGGCGCAATCTGCGCACGATCTTCAGCCACAATCCGCTGCTGCATAAGGCGCGGGTGGTGGGCGATTATGAATTGAATGGCGTGACGACGCATTTGAACGAAGGGCGCGTGTTTTGATTCGATAGTCGGAGGCGCCACTGCCGGAACAAAACTTCATGCTTAACTGGTGAGCAAGTCCGAAACAATTTTTTGACGTTCTATCACTCATTGCTGCCGGCAACTGCCTCGGAAAGACGGCAGTCGTCGCGGCCAAGGGTTGCGAGGTTCCGTCGCCTGGGCCCCTTGAGATTAATGATCATAAATCGCTCATGGCCTGAGTGACCGCATTCCCTCTGACTTGCTCTTCGGACGTCGCGGCCGGCGTCGCATTCAGTACGCCGGTTAGCCCATATTCTTCTTCGCTGGCTATTCCCTCTTCGTAAGCCGATTGCTCTTGATTAATCGCGAGCGTTTCTCCAGCGGAGTTCCGGGGCTCGGCTGGCGAGTCCGGCCACTCACCCTCTTCGTCAGGCTTGGTCGCAGAGCTTACACGTCTGCTCTGATCGAAGGCGCTTCGCAAATTCGTATCCATTGTGTAAGGATCGTTATGCAGCAGCGGGCTTCCATATTCTTTGTCCTGCGATACGGCATCCGGCTCCGGATGCCAAGAGGGAACGGGGTGATCGCCGATATCGAGAGTGGAGCCGAGCGCCGTTATGGGAACGGACTTGCCGGTCGGAATTGAATTCCAAATGACGTCGTCAATTATATTTTTCGGGTAATTTCCTCGGATATAGCCAGGGGTGGGGTTTGTGGAGTTTTTTACGAAGTTCGGGTCCGCATATAAATTAGGAAAATATTTTTGGAATGAGGCCTGGAAGGCTCGATTTTCTCCCCAGAATGGATCGCTGCCCGGGGCAGGCGATTGCCAGTTTTTTGTGCGATTTGGATCCGCAGTATCGACTTCGTGCCGTATGTCATATGGTAAATTCAATTGAGTATTAAAAGGCGACGCGCCTTCTTGAATCCGCTTGGTTTGATCCTGAGCCACCATCTTCTGTACCTGCTGTTGTTGGGCAGGAGAGAGTAGGCTGTAATAGGGATTGTGCTGGAGATTGGAATTAATCGCATCCTGATTGACCGAGCCATCCTTATTAAATGCCCATAGCAGAGATCCGTTATAGCTGGGTTGATTGGTCGGTATGACCGGGTTGACATTATCTCTGCTGGCGTATCGGTTGATGGTTTGCCAGGCCCATCCTCTTCCCCAATCTCCCGTTCCCTGCGCATTTCCATCGAATTCCATTGCCTTGCCATTGTATGCGTAGTGCCAGCCACTAGGGAGATCGCTAAAACCGGTGGCAAAGTACTGGCCGCCCGCCAGCAGAGGTTTTTGTTGGGTAACGGCATTGGCGGTGACTGGGAATAGGGCCGATTGAACTTCATTCCTGGCCTGTTGAGGGGTCTTTCCGTTTTGAATCGCCGTCGAGTATATATCTTGAAATTGATGGTTCGCTTGATTGACTGCGTAATCACGCTCCCGGTCATCCAGGGTTCCTGAGTTCGGATTGGTCGCTATATTGGCGCGCGTTATCTTCGGATCGATTTTTCCGTCTGCTGTGACAGGGTTTTGTAAATTATACCGAGAGTATCCAGGTAGCGATTTGCTGGAATAATTAAATTCGGAAGATGAATTATAGCCATTTCCGGGTTGTGAGATTATGGAATTTTGTTGTGGTTGCGAGATGGTCTTGTTGTTCGGGCCGGATGTTTGTTGGTTTAAATTAATTGAGCCGGTATTCGGTGCACTCTGGCGGATCGGCTGATTTGATAGGCTGTTGCCTGTGCCATGCTGGGCGGTTGGAAAAGCACCTTACTTGATTTGTTGTGTAACATCAGTTTTCATGCCTTGCATTGCTTGATTTGGTTTGTTTCTATTTGAGGTGAGATTTTGATTGGATTGGTGATTGGCCAGGTTGGGCGCGCCTGCCACATTATTCGATTGATTGCTGGAATTAATCTTGGACGACATGTTCGGCTCCTTGAGAGATCGCACGTTTCCCTGTGAGCTATGTGTCAACTCAAACTCAGAGAGGGGAGGGAATCGATGCTCGAAACAACGATTCACGTGATCAATCTATGCCACTGCTATCGGTCTCTCATCGGAACTGCGAAATCACATGTTGAAAATACGAAGAGGCGAGTGGGTATCGAGCGATTCCGGGGCGATGATGATTTGGTGATTAAATAATATTTAATATGTGAAAATAATTTGTCCTGTCATGAATTTATTTTTATGAGGCTGGGGATATCAAAATTACCGATATATTGCCCGCTGGCTAACCCAACGCCGCACGCCCCGCCTGACTGCGCAGCAACGTATTCGACGGCGCATGAATGCCGCCGCACAGCACATTGCGGTGATGCCGTTCAAGCGGATTGCGCCGCGCGAGACCGTGATTGCCCGCCAATTCGAGCGCGAGATCGACGGCGCGCGTCGCGTTGTCGATCGCGGTTTGCTTGACGACGGCGGCGAGCGACGATGGCGCGTCGCCGGCGTCGAAGTGCCGCGCATGGCTGTCGAGCAGCCATTCGTTGACGGCGAGCAGCGTCTCGATACGCCCGACGTGTTCCTGCACGCTCGGCAGGCTCGCGAGCGGCGCGCCGCCGAGCGCGCTCGGGCGGCGCTCGTTGAGAAAGCCAATGAGCCAATCGCGCGCGGCGCGTGCGACGCTGTCGTACACCGTGCTCACCAGGCTGAAGTACCACGCGGTGGCGTGCGGATCGCGTTGCAGCCCGAGCCGCGCGGGCCGCAAGCCGACGACGTCGTCGAGCGAAACCGCGACGTCGGCAAGAATCACGTCGTGGCTTACGCTTGCGCGCATGCCGATCGGGTCCCAGGTTTCGACGATTCGCACGCCGCCGGCATCGCGCGGCACCAGAAAATGCCCGAGACGCGGCTCGGGCTCGTCGGTTCGCGCGAGCACGCTGATCCACGACAGCAGCGGCCCGCCTGTCACGTACAGCTTGCGCCCGGACAACCGCCACGTATCGCCGTTACGGCGCGCGACGGTATCCGGCAAGCCACCGTGCGACGGCGAACCGAGTTCCGGCTCGACCTGGGCGGCGTTGACGAGCGCGCGGCCGTCGACCGATTGGCGTGCGAGACGGCGCGCGAGCGCGACGGGCCAGTCGCCGTTGCCGGAGCGCGCGGACTGGGTGATCGCCGCGTGTTGGCAATAATGCATCGACAGAATCAGCGCGACCGACGGATCGCCGTATGCAATCGCGCCGATCACTGCGCGCGCGGCTGCGAGGCCCGCGCCGTCGCCGCCGTATTCGCGATCGACGGTCAGGCGCAGCAGGCCGGCTGCCTGCAGTGCATCGAATTGCGCGGCGGGCGGCTCGCCCGTCGCGTCGTGATGGGCCGCGGCTTCGGCGAATTGCGCGGCGAGCTGTCGCGCACGCGCGAGCGGTGCGGGATCGGCGGCGGGATTCGGCAGAGGCGGGGTCGAACTCATCGTGGCTTCCTTGTCGAACGAAGAGATATCGCGCGCGGGCACGGCGCGCGCAGTGGAAAAATCGGCCGCGTCGCGGCGGCGGCGGGCCGGGCTGCGGCGGCAACCGCAGCGGTAGCTGCGACGGCGGCGGCAACCGCAGCGGCAACCGCAACAACAACCCCGCTCCCGGGCCGCCCCGCCTGGGGCGCGGCGTTCATCGCTGCAACCACAGATCGGCGAAGCTCGCGCCGACGCCGTCCGGCGACACCGTATGGCCATGAACCGCGCGCGACGCCACCGTCACATATTGCGGCGCGACGAGATTGATATCGGGCAGATCGCGCTCGACGATGCGCTGAATGCGGACGAACGTCGCCTTGCGCTCGCGTTCGTCGGTCTGCTCGGCGGCCTGCGCGAACAGGCGGTTGACTTCGGGGTTGCGGTAGCGCGAGCCGTTCGTAAACGGCACGCCGGGTCGGAAACCGTCCGTCGTATATAGACGCGCGACGCCGACCACCGGATCGAACAGATTGCTCATGCCGTTGATGCTGAAATCGAAATCGCGATCGGTGTAGACACGCTTCAGGTACGCGGGCAGATCCTGTGTGCGCACCGTCACCGCGATGCCGGCGCGCGCGAGCGCCGATTTCACGTAAGCAGCGGTGCGCGCCGGAATGTCGCCGATCGGCAGCGCATCGGCGACGAGCGCGAAGCGCGTGCCGTCGGCCTTACGCGGATAGCCGGCCTCGTCGAGCAGCGCGTTCGCGTGGGCCAAGTCGAACGGATACGGATTCGGCGCCGGATCGTAATACCGGTTGCCCGGAATGATCGGGCTGACGATCGGCGTCGCGTAGCCGTAATAGATCACCTTGCGGATCACTTCCCGATCGAGCGCCGACGCGATCGCCTGCCGTACCTTCAAATTGCGCAGCACCGGATGATCGAGATTGAACTCGATGCGCGCGACGCCCGCCTGGAATTCGTAGCCGCGCGTATCAAGCGCGAGCTTCGGATTCGCCTTTAGCCGCGCGAGTTCGGACAGCGGTACGGGCGTGTCGCCGGCGAGATCGGCCGAGCCGCTTTCGAGCGCGGCCACGCGTGCGGCCGGATCGTCGATGATCTTGACGAACAGGCGGTCAAGCCACGGTTTGCCTTTGTCCCAGTAATCGTCGTTGCGCGCGTATTCGATATAGTTGCCGCGCACCCATTTGACGAAGCGGAACGGACCGGTGCCGATGGGCGCGTTGTTGGCCGGATGGGTCAACGGATCGCGGCCGTCGTACACGTGTTTCGGCAGGATCGGCGTTTCGGTCGCGGAAAACGCGCTGATCAGATACGGCGCGGGCTTCGACAGCGTCAGCACGACGGTGTACGGATCGGGCGTCGCCACGCTCGCCAGGTTCGCGAACGTGGTTTTCGCGCGCGGATGGTAGCGGCGCAGCGTGGCTAGCGAATAGGCGACGTCCGCGGCCGTCAGCGGCTGGCCGTCGTGCCATTTGACGCCGCGCCGCAGGTGGAACACGTAGCGGCGCGCGCCGTCGCTCACTTCCCACGACGTCGCGAGCGACGGCTTCGGCTTCAGGTCGAAGCCGTAGTCGAGCAGCCCTTCGATGACCTTCGGGCTCACTTTCAGCACGTTGACCGCGGTGGTCGCGAAATCGACGAGCGTGGTGGGCTCGGGCGTCACGATGAAGTTCAGCGTGCCGCCGCGCGTTTGCGCGAGCGACGAGCCGTGCGGCGCGACGATCGCGGCGGCGGCGGCGACGCACAGCGTGCCGGCCGCTCGCTTGGCCGCGCGCATGGCGCGGGGCGGGCGTGAGCCGCGCGGCGCGGCGCGCGTAAGCGCGATGAACGGCATGGCGGAAACGGGCGCGGCGCGCGATAAGCGCAACAGCAACGCGGACAGCGGCGAAGCGGCCGCGATAGCCGGACCGAACGAAATGGCAGAGTCGGCCGGACCGATCGATCCGGCCGGCGCGCGCATGAGGCGGACGATGCGCACGGCGTTACGCGGCCGCGTATTGCGCATGCGCGCGCCGTGCGTGCGCGGCGGCGAGCGGCGCGGGATCGATCCAGCTTGCGAAATCGAAGTCGGTCGCAATGAATCCCCATTGATGAAGGAACGATTTGAAGTCCTCGAGCGCGGCGAGCGCGTGCGGATCGAGTCCGATCGCAAGCTGCCGATGCAGGTCGGGCCCATACGCGCGCCGAACCCAGTGTTCGGCGCTGCGTGTCTCGCGCGCGACATAGCCGACGGCGTCGTCCGGATGCGCGCGCGCCCAGTCGTCGACGTCGAGCGTGCGCGCGAGCACGCGCTCGACGAGATCGGGGCGCTCGTCGAGCAGGCGCGCATCCACCGTCAGTGGGCGCGGCGTGCCGTTGTTCGCGTGTTTGCGCCGGTCGGGTTGCGCGCTGATGTCGACCAGCACGGTCGCGCCGAGCAGGTTGACGATGTCGAGGCCAGGCGCACCTTTGACGAACACCACGTCTGCATCGCCGCGCAGCAGCGCCCGTACCTCGCGCGAATATTCGTGCGGCCGCTGCGCGGCGAGCCATTGCGCGAGCGGCGCGTCGGCGGGCGGGGCGGCATCGGCGAGATTGAGCGGCGAATGCGGCAGATCGACGAGTGTGACCGCTTCGAGCGGCACGTCGAGCGCGCCGAGCAGCGACGAAAATCCGCGCAGCGCGGTTGCGCGATGGAAATCGACGATGCCGGGCCGCGTGTTCAGCGGCAGCCCGAACCGCGCGCGGGCGAGCGCGGCGGGCGTCGGTTCGAGTGCGGGATCGAGCGTGATGAGCGCCTGGAATTCGTCGACCCAATTGAGCGCGATCACGCGCGTATCGCTGCCTTGCGCACGCGCCCACAGCGCGGGAATATTGCCGCCTTGCCGGAACGACCACGGCTGGCTGTGCGTGAAGTGCGAGCGGCGGATGGCCGGATCGTCCGCATCCTGAAGCGCGCGGATGTCGAGGCCGTCCGGCGCGAATTCGTCGCGCAGCCAGCCTTTTTGGATGGCGATGCCGAATGGCGTCGGCGCGGGGCAGCGGGTGTACCAGAGCAGGTTCATGGTGTGGTCGGATCGAAAATAAGCATGAAGGAAAGACGAACGCAACGCGCTCAGCGGCGCAGGCCCGCTTCGCGCAACAGCGGCAGCACGCGCTGGCCGAAGAAATCGAGGTCCGGCTTGAAATCGAAGAAACTCAGCTGGATGCCGTCAATGCCGGCGCGATGCAGCCGCACGATCGCATCGGCGACTTCGTCCGGCGAGCCGACGATCGTGATGTTGCCGCCGAGCGCACGTGCCGCCGCTTGCGTGCGCTGCGCGTGGCCGCCGCGCCATGCGTGCGCGTCGCTGTCGAAGCGGTGGAAGCTGCCTTCGTCCGCGTGTGCGACGATCGCATCGCGGTACGCGCGCGCTTCGGCGGCGGTTTCGCGGCAGATCACCATCGGGTTGATCAGCGTGCGGACCGTGCGCCCGTGCGCGGCGGCGGCGGCTTTCACGCGCGCGGTGTGCGCGGGCAGCGCGGCGAGCGCGGGTTCGATGTCGGGGCCCGCCGGGCTCGTGACGAACACGATGTCCGAATAGCGCGCGGCGAATGCGATGCCGGCGTCGGAGCCGGTGGCGTTGATCAGCAGCGGGCGGCCGTAGCGCGGCTTCGGCGTGACGAACGCGCCGCCGAGCCGCCAGCTCGACAGTTCTGGCGTGAACGTGAAGTTGTCCGGCTGCGCCCACAGTTGTTGAACTGCGTCGACGAATTCGGCGGCGAGCCGGTAACGCGTATCGTGCTCGATGCGCGGCCAGCCGAACATTTCATGTTCGACTGCGCGGTGCCCGGTGACGATGTTGATACCCCAGCGGCCGTTCGAGATGTGATCGAGCGTCGCGGTGAACTTCGCGAAATGCAACGGATGCCACGGCCCGTACAGCACGTGGCTCGTTGCGACGAGGATGATGCGTTCGGTGCGCGCGGTGAGCGCGGCGAGCGTCATGAACGAATCGAGCGCGTCGCCGTTGAACACGCCGCCGTAGCCGCCCTTGGGCAGCCATTGCGACAGCGCGAACACGAAGTCGAAGCCGAGCGCTTGCGCCGCCAGCACGAGTTCGGCGTTGTAGTCGAATGACCAGTCGGTCGTGCGCGGCAGCGTCGACGCGCTCCAGCCGCCGGCCTGAATCGGCAGGAACAGGCCGAGCATCAGTGGTTGCGCGAACGCGCGCGCGACGGGGCTATCCGGGAAATCGGCCGGCGCGCGAATGTCGACGAAAGGTGTCGGCGCGACGGGCGGCACAGGGAATTCGGTTTCGACGAACGGTGCGTGACTCACGGCGGGTTTCCAGGGGTGGGCGGTACGCGTTGGTGCAACGGTTCAACGGCAAGCGACGCGACGCGTTGCCGTGACTTGACGACGGCGGGCGGCGATCCGGTTTCGATCGCGAGAGTTAAGCATGCGGGTGCGGTGTACCGCAAAGAACGATTTCTGCTTTTTATTTGAAACTAGACGTGCGCGCCGGTGCGATCGCATGCGCGCGTGGGCGCGTTGCGCATGAAGGCGTGGCGAGCCCGGCTTGCAGCCCTCGTTGACCGGCATTTCGGCGCGCTGATCGGGCAGTCCAGGGAGCCGCGCTGACTTTGCGTTCCATTCGGTATGGCCGCCATGGCCGGCTTGTCAATCGAGGCTGACCGGCAGCGTGCTGAAGCCGTGCAGGAAGTTGGAATAAATCGGGGTTAGCTGCCCGGCGGGGGTGATGCGGGTTACCGCCGTGCGCACCGCGTCCAGCAATGTAACGAGTTCGAGCCTGGCCAGTTGAGCGCCGATGCAGAAGTGCGGTCCGTACCCAAACGACAGGTGCGGATTGGGCCTCCGGTCCAGACGAAATGAGTCGGGATCGGCAAACCTGCGCTCGTCCCGGTTCGCGGAGACATTCCATAGCGTCACGATGTCGCCCGCGCGGATTCGATGCTGGCCGAGCTGAACGTCGGTGAGCGCGATCCGGCCGAAATGCATCGTGGGAACGTGCCAGCGGACCACTTCCTCGGCCACCCGTTCGAGATCCACGGGCGCGAACCGGAACGCGCGCCATAGCTCGGCGTGTTGCGCGAACGTATGCATCGCGCCGATCATGGACAGCCGGCTGGTCTCGTCCCCGCCGAGCAACAGGCTGTAGCAGTTGGTCACCACTTGCTCGTCGGTCAGTCTCGCTCCGTTCACCTCGGCCTGGACCAGCCTGCCGACCAGGTTCTCGCCGGGGTGGCGGCGTTGCCGTGCCACGTGCTCGAGAAAATAGAGCAGAATGTCCTGCCGCGCGGCTGCCCCGTCCGGATCGGCTTGATCCTCGTGCTCGCTGCTCAGCGCCTGTTTGTCCCAGGCGATCAGCAGCTCATGGTCGTCCTCGGGCACGCCGAGCAGCTCGCAGATGGTCCAGATCGGCACTCGGCAGGCGATGGTGTGGGCAAAATCGAAAGCGCCGGCGCCAACGTGTTCGGCGAGCAACGCCCCGGTTCGGCGGCGAAGCAGGTGCTCGATGCGCGCGATCGCGTCCTTGGACAGCGCGGGGGCGATCAGTTTGCGCAACTCGCCGTGCCGAGGCGGATCGGTGACGGCCAGCATCTGGCCGGCGGCGGAATCCCCGCCGGCCAGCAGAGTCAGCAGCACGTTGCCGCGCTGCGAGCTGAACCGGCCGGGGTCCCGGTACACCGAGATCAAGTCGTGGTAGCCGGCCAGCACCCAAAACCCGGGCGCGGCCCCATTGACCGCCGGGTGCCAGCGCACCGGCTGGTGGGCGCGCGCCCATCGCCAATACTCGGTCATATCGGCACGCAAGTGCGTTCGCGGATCGGTGAGGTCGAGGTCGACGAACGCCATCGTGCATGATCGTTCAGTGGGCATAGCCATGGCTGAATTCGGTCCGTTCCAGTTCGTCGGCCAGCACTTGTCCGATCTCCGCGAGGCTGGACTCCGTGCTCAGGCCGTTGTGCGTTCCGGTGACCGGCCGCTCGACGGTGTTCCCGTCTACGTGGGCTGCCCATTGTTCAGCCTTGCGCTGCGGGTCCGGGGCGCCTGGCTGGTGCGTCTCCAGCGCCCGGACGTAGATCAGCCGGCCCCGGAACTGGCCACGCGGCACGTATCGCCGGGAGAGCACGTAGTTCCTCTTGTGCAGATCGAACATTCGCTGGAAATGGTCGTCCGACAACAACGCGTATGGGCTGCCAAGACGATCCAACTCCACCTTGATCTCGGACAGCGGCGCGGTGTCCCAGAGACCTGGCTCGATCGGCGTGGTTTCCGCGAGCATGGTCAGGAAGTATCGGCGCAGTGTCTGGTTTCGATCGAAGTCGTCGGTGGACGCGTCGAACGGTGTCGGCGGCGGCGGCGAGCTGTCCAGCAGGATCACCGAGCCTACCTGCTGCCCGGCCCGCTGCAACGCGACAGCCATTTCGAACGCCACTCGCCCGCCGAACGACCAGCCGAGCAAATGGTATGGCCCGGCGGGTTGGAATGCGCTGATCTGCGCGAGATAGTCGGCGGCCAGTTCCTCCACCGATTCCGGCCAATAGCCGGCGTTGCTGAGGGTCCTGGCCTGAAGCCCGACGATTGGCCGATCCGGCAGGTGCCGCAACAGGCCGGCGTAGCCCCAGCCCAGGCCGGTTGCCGGATGCATGCAAAACAACGCCGGCCGTCGGCCGGTCCGGCGTAACGGCAGCAGCACGTCCAGCGAATCGGTCACGCTGCCCGGCAGATCGAGCGATGCGGACAAGGCCTGCGGCGATGGGGCTTCCAATAGCGATCTCATCGACAGGTCCGCGCCCAGCATGGTTCGCACCTTCAGCACGAGCTTCGCGGCGAGCATCGAATGCCCGCCCAGTTCGAAGAAATTGTCCGCGCGGCCCACTTGGGCCCGGCCCAGGACTTCGGCAAAGATCTGGCAGAGCAGATGTTCCTGCGGAGACTGGGCCAGCGCCTGCGCATCCATGCGCGGGTGGGCAGGGGCAAGCGCCGGGGCGGGGGCCAGCTCGGGCAAAGCGTGATAGTCGATTTTGCCGTGCCGGGTGCGGGGCAGACGATCAACGGCGATGACCCGGTCCGGAGTCAGGTAGCGTGGCAGCCGGTGCGCCAGATAAAGCACCAGCGCTTGGGGCGTGGCTTCACCGGCGAGCACCGCATACGCGAGCAGTTGCTCGCCGGTGGCGATCACCGCTGCTTGCCGGACGTCGGGGTGCGTTTGCAGCGCGGCCTCCACGTCGCCAGGTTCGATCCGCCGGCCGCGCAGCTTGATCTGCCGGTCGCACCGGCCGACGAATTCCAACTGGCCGTCCGGCAACTGCCGGACCCGATCGCCGGATCGGTAACGGCGTGTCCCATCCGGTCCGGTGACGAACTGCTCGCCGGTCAATGCGGGATGGTGCAGATAGCCGAGCGCAACGCCGTCGCCGCCGATCAGCAACTCCCCGATCGTTCCGGCGGGCACCGGCCTGAGCCGCTCGTCCACCACTTGCGTGGTGCAGCCGGGAATCGCCCGCCCGATCGGCACGATGGCGAGATCGTCGAGTTCTTCGCTGATCGTCGCGCACACGGTGGCTTCGGTCGGCCCATAGGCGTTACGCAACCGGTGGCGCGTGCGCCACCGGCGCAGCAATCCCAGGCCGGGGCGCTCGCCGGCTACCATGATGCGCAGCCCGGCGGGCACCCGCTCCTCAGGGACGGTCGCCAGTACCGACGGCACCATGATCAAGTGCGAGACGCCATGAGCGGTGATGGCGCTGGCGATGCCGTCACCGTGGCTCAACTCGTCGAAACCCGCGAACACGGCGGTCGCGCCGCAGCACAATGCGAGCGTTAGTTCCGCGATCGACGCGTCGAATGTGATCGGCGCAAACTGCAACACTCTGGCTCCCACGCCAGCGTTCATCGCGTCCGCATGCGCGTGCGCCATGCCCAAAATCCCCCGGTGGCTCACCATCACGCCCTTGGGATAGCCCGACGAGCCCGAGGTGAAGATGAGATAGGCGGGGTCCTGAGGGTGGAGCGCAGACGGGGGCATCGCGGTGTCGGCATCGGCGGCATCGGCGTCGGCGGCATCGGCGTCCGCCTCGGCGCCTGCTTGCGGCATTGGTTCGGCGGTGAGGGTAGGGATGTCCGCCAACGCCGGCGTGCCGATGGTGTCCGGTTCGACGATCGCGATGACCGGCGCGGCCATGTCGAGCACGTGCGTCAGCCGCAACGTCGGCCGCCCGAGATCGAGCGGCAGGTAGATCGCACCGAGCCGCCAGACGGCCAGCATCGCCGCGGCGGCGAGCGGCGAGGGGCCGCTGGTCACGGCGACTACGTCGCCTTTCACGACGCCGTGCTGCGCCAGCCGTCTGGCCAACCGTGAGCACCACGCTTCAAGCGCCTGATAGGTCAACGATCGCGAACCAGCGGCGACTGCGGGCACAAACGGGGTCCGCCGCGCCTGTTGCGCAAATGCGGCTGGCCAGCTCTGCCATGCCGGCACGGGAGACGATGGCCGCTGGCGAGGCGTGTGCGCGTCATGCGCGACATTCAGCTCGCGCACGATGCCGCGCGGCGAGTGCACCGCCTGCTCGATCAACGCGCACAGTCGGTCCAATAAACCACGCAGCCGCGCGACCGGATATTGCGCCGGATTCCCGGCCAATTGCAGTTCCAGCGAACCGCCGGCCGCCGGTCTGCATACAGTCAGTTCCAATCCGGGCACCGGCCCGTAATTGCACGGATGGATCGTTGCGTTCACCGCGCCGAAATCGGGCCGCAACTCGTCGAACAACATCATGTTCAGCCCGGCCCCGGTGGGAGCGGGCCGGCCCGCGGCAAGCAGATCACGCCGGATATCTTCCCTGCGGTATCTCTGATGCCGCAACGCCGCCCGGATCGCCGCACGCGCCGATCCGATCACCGACTCGAGTGTGTCGTCGGAGCGCATGGGCACCCACAGCGGCACCCGATTGACCGCGACGCCGGCGGTACGCCGTAGCGCGTCGGAATTGCGGCCGCTCACACTCAACTCCAGCAGTGCGTTGCCGGCGCCAAGCAGTACTGCCAGGCAACCGGCGATGACCGCCGTGGCCCCCGGCCGCCGCTCGCTCACCGATTCCACCGCGTCGGACAGCGGCTTCGGCAACCGCCGGCGGACTCGCGCCGGCGCATCGTCCGCAGGCGCAGGGGCAATCAACGGTTTGGTCACGGCGCCCATGGCGGTCAACCAGTAATCCCTGTCACGAAGGAACGCGTTGGACTGCCGGTAGTCCGCTTCCGCTCGCAAAAGCGTGGCCACGCCGGTGTTGTCGATCAGCGGCGCGCGCGCGCCGGCGCAGAGCGCGCGGTAAGTCCGCGCGATCCACCATAGCCGCCAGCGGGCGGCATGGCCGTCCACCACCGCATGATGGCCGCGCGACGCTAACAGGTGCAGGTGCGGCGATACCCGGATCAATACGAGCGTCCAGGCGCGCTGATCGGCAGTCAGGACCGGCTTCGACATCCATGTCGACAGCCATCGCCATCCCGACGTGAGTGCGTCCGGCCGGCCGGTCATATCGACGACTTCGAGGACGTTTGGCGGCGAGCCGCACTCGGTCATACGCGTGCGGTCTGCGTCTTCGACCACAATCCATTGCGCGGTTTCGTCGTGCTCGACTACCCACCGAGCCGCGTCGACTAGCCGATCCACATCCAGGCTCCCGGTCAGCACGACGATCTCTGCCACCAAGTAAGGGTCCGCCCGCCCCAGCGGCGCCTGCGCGAGCCAGATTTCCTCCTGCGCCCGGGACAGCTGATGGACGGAGGGCTGCCGTGGCCTTGTCCGTGCGGCAGTCATAGGAGGGTCTCCCCGCCGACGCGCGCTGTCAGGCTGAGCACGCCCTTCAGCAGGCAGCGTTCCCCCCAGAACGCGTACCGCCCGTGCAGGACCCGGCGGTTGTGCATGAATACCGCATCGCCCGCCATCAACGGGATCGGTGTCACCAGGCCGCCATCCACCAGCCGTTGTTCGCAGAACCCGGCGAACCGGGCGCACATGTCAATGACCGGGGCCGGGTTGTCCGGCGCGACCCGGGTGCTGCTCCAATTCAATACCGGACCCGCGCCGTCATATTCGATCACGCGCCTGGTCACGGTGCGCTCCCCCTTGGTGAACCGCACGTTCACCTCGCGCAGCGACCGCAGCAGCGCGGGATCGCAGGCCGCAAGGTAGTCCGTGACGAGCGCGTCGTCCACCGCGAACGTCGCGCCGCCGAACCGGGCAGGGGTTTCGCAACACAGGAAGAAGACGTCGAACGCCACGTCGCTGTATGCGCCGTCGACATGCAGCGGCATCCGGCCGTTGCCGTACCGGTATTGCGCGGTGGCCGCCAGCGTGGCGTCGTAACGGATGTCCAGCCAGCCGGCATGGTCCAGTCCACCGGTCACCGGGTCCTCGTCGCGGAAATGAAAGTCGCCGATCTCGCCGGCCAGCTTCTGATAGAAGGCGTCGCTGTCGGCGTGCGACGCGCGTCGCAGCACCACCACCTTGTGCCCGGTCAGCGCGGCGCGCAGCCGCTCGCCGGTGCTGGCGCTGCGCGATTCGCGGATCTCAGTGAGAAATCGCATGGCTTGCCTCCCGTTGTCGTGCCCGGCTCGGCGCGATGCCGTCACTGACCAGCACGCGATGAATCTCGCGCCGCTGCCCGTGATAATCGTTGAGCGCGTAGTGCTGCACGCAACGGTTGTCGATCACCACGAGCAAGCCGCGCGTCCATTGAACTCGGCCGACAAACCGCGTGTCGACGATTTGCTGGGACAACTGTTTGATCAACCGCTCGCTCTCGAGCACGTTCATGCCGACTATGCCGGTCATGTGGCAGGCGCTGACATAGAGTCCGTTGCGGCCAGTCGACGGATGCGTCCGCACGATGGGATGGATGTACGTCTGGTCGGCACGCGCCCGATCGTCGATTCGTTGTACGTCGCCGATGGAAAACCGGGGCGTACCGCTGCCGTGAACCTTCGACGCGGTGAAAATCCCGTCGAGCGACGCAATCCGTTCCTTCATGTCGGCCGGCAACGCTTCATACGCTGCGCGCATGTTCGCGACCAACGTGTCGCCGCCGTGGCGAGGAATGTCCACGCCGCGCAGCACGGTGTAGGCCGGCGGGATCTCGTGGTACGGCGAATCGGTGTGCCACACGCCGCCGAAGTTGCTGGTCGAATCGCGTTCCTTGACGATGCGGAAGATTCCCGGATAGCCATTCAATGGCTTGCCGAACGGATATTCGGCGATCGTCCCCAAGCGCCGTGCGAACGACAAGTGCGCACCGGGATCAAGCGCCTCCCGCCCCTCGATACACACCACATGCCGGTCCAGCAGCACCTGCATGATCTTGCCGAATTCGTCCGGCTCCAGCCGGTCGATCCGCACGCCACTGATCCGCGCACCGATGGCCGGTGCGATATCGACCACCTGCATTGCAACCTCCGCATTTCTTTGTCGATTCGTTGTTGAACGTCCCGGCCGGGCATACGGCACGGGGCCGGACGCGCGAGCGGCTGCGCAGCGCAGCGGCGCGCTGAACGAAGCGAGCCGGCGCGGTGCGCGACAGGGCGCTCTCCACGCCGTGGACGGCCGCTGCACAAGCCGAATGCCGCTGCCCGTGCCGCAAGCCTGCTTTCTGCGCGCCAACATGCCAGGTGAATGCCTGGCCACGTGCTCAGATTTCCCGCATGGGCTGCCATGTCTGGAAGACTCCGCACTGCCGCGGCTTGGCCAACTGCCGGCCGGACCTCACTTCGTCATGAGTCGGCACCGGGTCGCGCCGCCAGGCGTCCAATTGATCGAGATCGAGCGTCGAACGGTGTCGCCACGGCAATCCCGGATAGTCGGCGGGCATGGACGTGATGGTCGGCACGGGCAGCCGGCCAGCGTAGAGGCGGCCCGCCCATAGATCGCCGCTGCCTTCGAGCACGCCGACGCGATCGCGGTCCAGCAACCGGCTCACCGGCAGATCCGGCGGAATGCGCAAACTGTTCTCCGCGCCCGGAAGGTCATGCCGCCAGATCCACTCGACCAGTTCGTCCTGCCGCCGGTTGAGCCGCTCATCGGCGAAAACCGAACTCATCACCACCGGCACAGCCACGCCGCCCGCCTGCCGGTAGGACAACAGGCCCGCCAACCGTTGCCGCAGTTGACCCGGCGTGTCCAACGCGCTCACGGACACCCGCAGTTCGGCACCCACCTGAACTAATCCGGATTGCGTGTCCGGGGCGATCACCCGAAAGTACTTCGTGACGAACACGGTGCATCGGCCGGCATCGCGGATCAGCTTCGCGAGCGCATACGCTTTGGGCCAGTTCCACGACGCGTCGCTGTTCCAGCCGTTGCGCAAAAAGCGCTGCTCCGGCGGCAACGAAAGGAGATCCGCCTGCAGCTGATCCGCGTCGAGCAGGTTCTCCACGCGAATGCCGAAGTCGTAGTCCGCGGCGAACGCACCACGGGCGGCGAAGCAGCTGCCATAGCAAATCTGCGATGCGGGCAGACAGCCCATGTACAGATCGGTCGTGAGGCTGTCGAATGGAAGCCCGCCATGCCGTCCGGCCCGAATCGCGACCGGCGTGGGGGATCGCAGCGCGTGGCCTGCCGTCATGCTGCGACCGCTTTCGGCGATCAACGAATGCGCGTCGTGCAGCACCGCGATGGGGATGATGGGCACGGTGTCTGAGTGATGAGACATGGTGGCTGTTCCTCTGTCGTCGGAATCATCGTTGAATGTCCAGATTTGCAACCGCTTCTCCGCCAGGCACCGCGAACATGTCCGTGGGGGCGAAGATTTTGGTGGCCTTCAGCCAACGTCGGCCACGAAAGGCTTCGCGCCGATGCAGCAACTGGGCGTTGTCGTAAAGCGCGAAATCGCCGGTGGCCCACTGATGAGCGTAGATGCGCTCCGGCCGCAGCATTCGGGCCAACACGCGGTCCTTCAGCGCGGCCGATTCGGCGGCATCCAAGCCGGTAAAGCCCTGGGTGTTCTCGCTGACGTAGGCGAAGCGTTTGCCCGATGTTGGACTCACGAGCAATGCCGGGTGCGACACTCGGAGTTTGGGCACGTTGTCATGGTTGTACGCCGGCTCATAGGCCGCGCGCCGAGTGGCAAGATTCGCGATGGTAGTCTCGTCCAGACTGGCCGTCGCGACATCGGTCGACACGAAGCTGGTCGCTCCGCCGGAACTCGCGGGAATCACGCAATACAAGATCGCGAGCGTCGCCGGATTTTGCCGATGCTGCTGATCCGAGTGCCAGCAATCCGTGTCGGCTCCGGCGAAACCGATGGGCTTGCCGTGTTCGTCGCGCAAATTGGATAAATAGCTGATTGCCGGATAGTCGGGGGACAAGCAGATTCTCCGCGACGACTCTTCCAACGGACCAATCCGTCGCGCCAATGCGTGCAGTTCCCGATCGTCGAGACATTGACGCCGGAATATCACCAAGCCGGCCTGCGCGACCAGCCGCAGAAAGCCTGCCTGATCGTCGGGCGAACACGCCTGGAGTGCGACACCACTGACCTGTAGGCCGAGCGTGTCCGATAGTGGCTCTACTTTCACGGTATCTCCTGAGCCGGGAATGAGAACCGAATGCCGGCGGCGAGCGCCTCGGGATTCGGGATTCAAAGTGCGGCTGCTGCGGGATGCATCTAATTAAGGTTGATCGAATAAGATGGATGGATTTCTGGTATTAATATTTTCGGGGTTTAATTATTTTAATGAATTTAACACAAGCTTCCTTTGTTTGCCTTTGGCGGTTGGGGCGATGGCCTTATATAGGTTGCAATGCAATGGCATGATTCGTGTGGCCAATTCATAATAAGTAGATTAGACGGGGCGGGAAAGATATCAAGAATTTATTCAAATAAAAAAGTGTGTGAGCGGTGAATAAAGGGATGGAATTTTCGTGAATTGAGATGCGGGTAATTTCCTATGTTCGGGCGATGTTTGATTTGCGGATTAATGTCTGGCTGATGGATTTGGCTTGGTTTTATCGAAGATCTTCGATCGCTCTATTGCCGTGGCTTTCGATTTCATTCTTTCTCTCTTTCATTTGCCTGCGCTAATCCGCTTAATGCGAAAAGGCATCCGAATCACAGCCGTGAGCGGCGGCCCATTCAACGCGCAACGCGTCCGGCGGAACTGCGCAACATTCACCGGCTGGCGCGTGAAGCTCCAAGTTGTCCGGGCAAAGCCGCGCGCAAGCGGCGCGGCTTTGTCGCATCGAATCGGCGGGATCGGGCGAACGGAGGCGAAACGGGATGAGGGCGGCTCGCTCGCCGAGCCCAGGCCCGCTTGCCGGCTATATCGGTCCTATCGGCCAAACGGCATCAAAAGCATCGCGCCGCTCGCTGGCGCCGTATTGGCTCCACCGAAAGTTGTCGAGCCTCGCACGCGAATGACCGACACGCTGGCCGATGTCCCATTGACGACATAAGCCGTCACCCCGTCCGGCGTGAATGCAACGCCGTTAGGCCTCTGGCCGGTGAAGTTGGTCACGACGCCGGTCTGTGTATTCGACGCGACGTCGATCACCGAGACCGTGTTGGAGTTCGCGTTGGTCACATATGCGGTATACGCGATCGTTCCCGCGCTCGTCGGGGCGGATGTGAAGGCGACGGCCAAGGGCGCGACGCCGGTGAAGCCGGAAACAGTGCCGATCTGGGTGTTCGACGCGACATCGATCACCGAGACCGTATTCGAATTGTAGTTGGTGACATAGGCTTTCTTTCCGTCCGGCGTAATCGCGATGTTCGCGGGCGCCGCGCCGGTGAAGCCCGCGACGGTGCCGATCTGAGTGTTCGCGCCGACATTGATTACCGAGACCGTATTCGAACCGTAGTTGGCGATGAAGGCTTTTGTGCCGTCCGGCGTAATCGCGATGCTGCTGGGCAAGAGGCCGGTGTAGCCTTTGACCAGGTCAATCACGGTTTTCGACGCGACATCGATGACCCCGATCGCGCTCACCGGCGAGGTCGAGTAGGCCACATAGGCTTTCTTTCCGTCCGGGGTGAACGCGATGCCCTCGGGTGTTCCGATGGGGCCGGAAACGGTGCCGATCTGGGTGTTCGACGCGACATCGATTACCGAGATCGTGCTCGATCCTGCATTGACGACATACGCTTGCGTTCCGCTCGGCGTGAAGGCGATGTCATAGGGAAGCCGCCCGGCGAAGTTGAGAATGGTGCCGGTCTGCGTGTTCGACGCGACGTCGATCACCGAGACCGTGCCTGAGAACAGATTGGTGACGTAGGCGCGCTTGCCGTCCGGCTTGATTGCGATTTTCGTGGGCGTATCACCGGAGAACGAGGCGACCGTGCCGATCTGGACGTTGTTGGCCGCGTAGGCGGCCACCGGCGCGGTTGCCGCCACCACGGCGGCCAGCGCGAGCGCGGAGCACTTTGCGGCGAATCGTCCGGCATTCATTGGCTGACGCGGCCGCGCCAGCGGCATGAGTTGTCGACGCATGATGTTTCCTTTTTACCGATGAGTGGAATTCCGCGCTGGCTCGGACGGAGCCGAGGCGACTGAAAGGCTTGACCGTTCGCAGCCTTCTTTCCGATGGGTTGATCGACCGGTTCGGGTAAGAACGCCGCCCATCGGATTTAAAGCGTTTTTTTCTCCAATATCACCGGCTATCTTCTGGAGGATAACGTCCAAATATAAAGCGAAATACCGTTCTCTATCCTATGAGTCGATGAACAAGCCATGATTTATTTAAACGCCTTTTTAATGAGGATGGTGTCGGCGTGGCGGCATTGGGCTTGGGAAAAACGGCCGATCGCGGTTGCATGGTCCGAGTCGATTCGAAAACGGAAGCGAATTCCGTTTGATTAAACGTTTGCTTAAGCAGCTTGCCTTATCTGTGCGAGTGGCTTGCCGATTCGTTGCCTGAGCGTTGCCGATTCGGATAACGCGTGTTCCAGGTGCGCTGCGCAGTCAAGAATGATTTCTGTTTATTTGAAATTCGATACTTGGGGGCGCTGGTATGCGGAGGGCATGAGGGGGCACCGCGGCGGCGGAAGGCGCTGCGTTGTATTTAGCGTTTATCCTCCCGCAGGTGACCGGTGATATCGGAGAAGAAAACGCTTTAAATCCGATGGGCGGCGTTCTTACCCGAATCGGTCGATCAACCCATCGGAAAGAAGGCTGCGGACGGTCAAGCCTTTCAGTCGCCTCGGCTCCGCCCGAGCCAGCGCGGAATTCCACTCATCGGTAAAAAGGAAACATCATACGCCGACAACTCATGCCGCTGGCGCGGCCGCGTCAGCCAATGAAGGCTGTGCGGTTTGCCGCGAAGCGCTCCGCATGCGTCTTGGCGGCGGGTGGTCCACAACCGCGTCGATGGAGGGCACGCGGCCGACGACGCTCAGATCGGCGCGGTCGCCGAATACTCGGGCACGATGCCATGGGCGGTGGCCGTCACGCTGGACGGCAAGCGTGCGTATGTTGTTAACACGAGTTCGAACACGGTCTCGGTGATCGACGTCGCGTCGAACACGCAGACCGGCGTCGTAAGCAGTTTCACTCGCATTTGGCCCGTTAGAGCCACGTTCACGCCTAACGGGACGAGCGCCTATGTCGTCAATCCCGCATCGGCCAGCGTGCCGATCATTCGCGTGCGCGGCGCGACGACTTTGTGGAAATCCGATACGGCACCCGCGAGCGGCGCGACGCTTTTGATGCCGTTTGGCCGGTATGGCCGATAAGCGATCCTGGGTTGAGCGATCGCGTCCGGCCACGTTTTACCCCGCCTTCGCCCACTCGAAGCGACGAAGCCGCGCGGCTTCGCCAGTGTCGCCTGAGCCGACCGCATCGGCTTCATGCCCGGGCTGCACGATGTTAGAACGGCGCAGCCCACCCGATCCCGCCCGTTGACGACGGCGACGCGCAACGCCGGCAACCGCATGGTCACGTCGATCGTCGAATGCATTTACGCGTGCTTGCGGCACTCGTCGCGAGTGGGGAGCCTAGGCCGCGAGCCATGTGAGACGTAAGCCGTCATATCGATAGCACGATGTGTTGGTTCGTTCCGCCCGGCCGCATTGCTACGATTTTCGGTCTGTCCGTCGCGCGATGCGACGGCCTGAGGCCCACGCATTCCCGATAGGAACGACGACGCATGTCTTGGCTGACCCGACGCGGCTTTCTCATCGCATCCGGCGCAACGCTCGCGAGCGCGGGCCTTCCCGCCGCCGTGCTCGCGCAAACGAACGGCGCGGCGCGCAAGCGCGGCGGCACGCTGAACGTTTCGATCAATCCGGAGCCGCCCGTGCTGGTGTCGATCTTTCAGACCACCGGCCCGGCTCTGCTCGCGAGTTCGAAAGTGCACGAAGGGCTGCTCGCATACGATTTCGATCTACGGCCGAAGCCGCAGCTCGCGACCGCGTGGCAGGTGAGCTCCGACGGTCTCGCATATACGTTCACGCTGCGAAGGAACGTCAAATGGCACGACGGACAGCCGTTCACGTCGGCGGACGTCGCGTTCTCGATCGAGCTGCTGAAGGCGATTCATCCGCGCGGGCGCAGTACGTTCGCGAACGTCGCCGGCATTCGCACCCCCGATGCGCACACGGCAATCGTCGAGTTATCGAAGCCCGCGCCGTTTTTGATTCGCGCGCTGTCGGCCGGCGAATCGCCGATCGTGCCGAAGCATCTGTACGCGGGCGGCGATCCGCTGTCGAACCCGCACAATAACGCGCCCATCGGCACAGGCCCGTTTCGCTTCAAATCGTGGACGCGCGGCGCGAGCATCGTCTATGAGCGCAATCCGGATTACTGGGACGCGGGCAAGCCGTATATCGACACGCTCGTGTTCAAGGTGATCCCGGATCCGGCCGCGCGCTCGGCCGCGTTCGAGACGGGCGCGCTCGATCTGGGCGGCGAAAACCCGGTGCCGCTCACCGAACTGCCGCGCCTGAGCCGGCTGCCGCAACTCACCGTCGAGACGCGTGGCTACCGGTTTCTCGCACCGCAGACCGAGATCGATTTCAATCTCGATCATCCGGTGTTGAGGGACCGGCGCGTGCGGCAGGCGATCGCGCAGGCGATCAATGCGCAAGTTGTGCAGAAAACGATTGCTTATGGTTATGCGGACGTGTCGCCGACGCCGATCACGCCCGCCTCGCCGTATCACGATCCGACGCTCGCGCCTTATCCGTTCGATCCGGCGGCGGCCGGCAAGCTGCTCGATGCGGCGGGCTATCCGCGCGGGGCGGCCGGCGTGCGTTTTCGGCTCACGCACGACTATCTGCCTTATGGCGACCTGTTCCG
This sequence comes from Burkholderia sp. TSV86, assembly GCF_001522865.1. GTDB lineage: Bacteria > Pseudomonadota > Gammaproteobacteria > Burkholderiales > Burkholderiaceae > Burkholderia. Next base: position 293,719 of record NZ_LOWB01000116.1, read on the forward strand.
GCGGCTCGCCGATTACACGAAATCGGCACTCGCGCGCGTCGGCATCGATGTGACGGTGCGCTCGCAGGATCTGCCGTCGTTCCTGAAGCGGGTCTACACCGACCGGCAGTTCGATTTCGCGAGCACCGGCGTCAACACGCTGTTCGATCCGAGCGTCGGCGTTCAGCGACTGTATTGGTCGAAGAATATCCGGCCCGGCGTGCCGTTCTCGAACGCGCCGCACTACAGCAATTCCGACGTCGACCGGCTGCTCGAGGCGGCGTCGATCGAGCCGGACGAGAGCCGGCGTGTCGCGCTGTACCGGCAATTCCAGCAGATCGTCCATCGCGATCTGCCGATCCTGAACCTGATCGCGCCACGCTCGATCACGCTCGCAAACCGGCGCGTGCGCGATCACACGGTGTCCGCGCAGGGGCTCGAAGGTAATTTCGCTGACGTCTATTTGATTTGAGCCGGGCGCCGCCGCGCGTTCGCGCGAAGAATACGCGCCGGACGCATCCGGGCGGCGCATTTCGGCCGCGTTGAAACCACACAAGGAGAACCCATGAGGCGAAACGCGCGCTGGGGCGCGATCTTGCGCCGGACCGCGTGGCAGGCCGTGCCGACGGTGATCGGCATCGTGATCGTCAACTTCTGCCTGCTGAAACTGATGCCGGGCGACGCCGCCGACGTGCTCGCGGGCGAATCGGGTTCCGCGAGCGCCGAGACAATGGCGATCATGCGCGCGAAGTTCGGCCTCGATCAGCCGCTCGTCAGCCAGCTCGGCGCGTATCTGTCGCATCTCGCGCACTTCAGCCTCGGCTATTCGCCGCGCTACGACATGCCGGTGATGCAGCTCATCCTGTCGAGGCTGCCCAACACGCTGCTGCTGATGGGCGCGGCGCTCTCGCTTGCGCTCGTCATTGGCGTCGCGCTCGGCGCGGTGATGGCGCATTGGGCAGGCAAATGGCCGGATCGCGTGCTGTCGGTGCTCGCGCTGCTGTTCTATTCGACGCCCGGTTTCTGGATTGGCTTGCTTGCGATCGTGCTGTTCTCGGTGCGGCTCGGCTGGCTGCCGAGCGGCGGCAATCTGACGATCGGCGCGCCGCTGCACGGGCTCGCGTATGCGGCCGATCTGGCCAGGCACGCGCTGCTGCCCGCGACGACGCTCGCCACCTTCTTCGTCGCGATCTACGCGCGTCTCACGCGCGCCGCGATGCTCGAAGTCGAGCAGCAGGATTTCGTGCGCACCGCGCGCGCGAAAGGGCTGTCGGCCGCGCGCGTGAGCGTGCGCCACGTGCTGCGCAACGCGCTGATGCCGCTGTCGACAGTCGTCGGCATGCACTTCGGCACGCTGCTCGGCGGCGCGGCCGTCACCGAGACCGTGTTCAGTTGGCCGGGGCTTGGCCGCCTTGCGCTCGACGCGGTGCTCGCGCGCGATTTCAGCGTGCTGCTCGGCGTGCTGCTGCTGTCGTCGCTGCTCGTGATCGTCGCGAACGCGCTCGTCGATCTGATTCAGGCGTGGCTCGATCCGCGCGTCGGCTGATGCCCGCCCGCGCACTCCGATACCTGTTTGTATGGAGAGATATCCGATGACTGTCGATTCGTCGAATTTCGGTTCCGTGCCGTCCGATGCGCGCCGTGCCGCCCGGCGGCGGCGCGCGTCGCCGTGGCGGCGGCAGCTCGCGGGCGCGCTGTCCGGGCGGCGCGGCCACGCGGGCGGCGAGAGCGCTGCGCTCGAAGCGGCCGTGGCGGCGCGGGCCGGTGCCGATGCGTGGGCCGAGCCCGGCGTGGCGCCGACGCATGCGCGCCGCTCCGCATGGCGCGCGTTGCTGCGCAATCCATCGGCGCTCGCTGGCCTCGTGCTGCTCGCGGTGTTCGCCGCGCTTGCGCTGATCGCGCCCGTGTGTTTTCCCGGTGATCCGCTCGACATGGTCGCCGCGCCGTTCGAATGGCCGTTTGCCGATCCAGCCTACTGGCTCGGCACCGATTCGCTTGGCCGTGACGTCGCCGCAGGCATCGCGCACGGCGCGCGCGTGTCACTGCTGATCGGCGCGTCGGCCGCCGCGCTCGGGCTGGTGATCGGCACGCTCGTCGGCGCGCTCGGCGGCTATTTCGGCGGCGTGGTCGACAACGTGTGCGTGCGCGTGACTGAACTGTTCCAGACCGTGCCGTCGTTTTTGTTCGTCGTCGTGATCGTCGCGATCGGCCGGCCGCAGGTCACGGTGATCGCGTTTGCGATCGGCGTCGCATCCTGGCCGGGCGTCGCGCGGATCGTGCGCGCCGAATTCCGTGCGCTGCGCCATGCGGATTTCGTGCTTGCCGCACGCAGCCAGGGCTTTGGCAACGCGCGCATCATCTTCGGCGAGATCCTGCCGAATGCGCTGCCGCCCGTGATCGTCACTGCGTCGGTGATGGTCGCGAGCGCGATCCTGATCGAATCGTCGCTGTCGTTTCTGGGGATGGGCGACCCGAACGTCGTGAGCTGGGGCGCGATGATCGGCGCGGGGCGCGACGCGCTGCGCACCGCGTGGTATTTGAGCGCGATTCCCGGCGCGGCCATCGTGCTCGCGGTGCTCGCGCTGAATCTGCTCGGCGACGGCTTGAACGAAGTACTGAATCCGCGTTTGCGGCAACGGGCTTGAGGGGGCGGCATGGTGAGCCACGATAGTCAAAACCCGCTGCTGGAAGTGCGCGATTTACGCGTGAGCTTCGGTGCGCACGACGCGGTGCGTGGGATCAGCTTCGACATTGCGGCGGGCGAGACGCTCGCACTCGTCGGCGAATCGGGCAGCGGCAAGTCCGCGACGGCGCTCGCGCTGATGCGGCTCTTGCCCGAGCCGGCGCGGGCGAGCGGCAGCCTGCGCTTCGACGCGCGGGAACTGCTCGCGTTGCCTGAGCGCGATGCGCGCGACGTGCGTGGCCGGCAGATTTCGATGATTTTCCAAGAGCCGATGACGTCGCTCAATCCGGTGCTGACGATCGGCGCGCAGATCGTCGAGACGCTGCGCGCGCACGAGCCGCTGTCGAAAGCCGCGGCGTCCGCGCGCGCGGTCGAGCTGCTCGATCTCGTCGAAATGGCCGAGCCGCGACGCCGCGTGCACGATTATCCGCACGAACTGTCGGGCGGTCAGCGGCAGCGCGTGATGATTGCGATGGCGCTCGCATGCCGGCCGCGTTTGCTGATCGCCGACGAGCCGACCACCGCGCTCGACGTGACGATTCAGTCGCGCATTCTGTCGCTGCTCGATACGCTGCGGCGCGAGTTGCGCATGGCGCTGCTGCTGATTACGCACGATCTCGGCGTAGTCGCGGATCGCGCGGATCGGGTCGCGGTGATGCTGGCCGGGCGCATCGTCGAACAGGGGAGCGCCGCGCGGATGTTTTCGGCGCCCCGGCATCCGTATACGCGCGGGTTGCTGCATGCGTCGCTGACGCTTGCCGACGAGCTGCATTATCGCGACGGGGCGTTGCCGGAGATCCGGCATCGCGTGTCGGCTGATGGCGCGATGGCATTCGAGCGGCGCGAGGGCGGCGAGCGAGGGGCTGACGCGGTGTACGGTCAGGATGCCGAACTAGAGGTGGGCGTGATCGCCGGCGTGACTTCGATACGTCCGGCATCCGTCACGGCGGGCACCGGGCCCGCGTCGAACGACGCGGCGAGCGAGCGCCGCGAGCGGATTGACGGCGACGCTGAGGGCAGTTTGAAAGCCGTCGCGGCCGATGTGCGAGCTTTGACGCGCGAGACGGCGCGCGATCGAAGTGACGACGGCGGCGATGCGCTGCTGCCGAGATACACGGCAGGCCCGGTGCGAGAGCCAGCCGCCGCCGCTGATGGGCAGCCTGCCCAGCGCGATGCCCCGATCCTGCTTTCGATTCGCGGTCTGCGCGTCGATTATCCGCAACGCAACGGCCACGGCGCGCGGCGTGCGCTCGACGGCGTGTCGCTCGACATCGCGCGCGGCGAGTCGGTCGGGCTTGTCGGCGAATCCGGTTGCGGCAAGTCGACGCTTTCGCGCGCAATCATGCGGCTCGTGCCGGCCGAGCAAGGCGAGATCCGGCTGCATGGCGTGGATCTCGCGCCGCTGCGCGAGCGCGCGTTGCGTGCGCTGCGCCGGCGCGTGCAGATGGTGTTTCAGGACCCCTACGCATCGTTGAATCCGCGCCGCACGATTGGACAGATGCTCGATGCGACGCTTGCCGTCAACGGTGTAGCCGATACGCGCACGCGGCGTATTCGCGCACGCGCGATTCTCGAGCGCGTGCGCCTGCCGGCGTCGGCGCTTGGCCGCTTTCCCCACGAATTTTCCGGCGGCCAGCGGCAGCGGATCGGGATCGCGCGCGCGCTCGTGCTGGAGCCGGAACTGCTGATTTGCGACGAGCCCGTTTCCGCACTCGACGTATCGATCCAGGCGCAAATCCTCAATCTGCTCGTCGAGCTGAAGGCGGAGCTGGGGCTCGCGCTGCTGTTCATTTCGCACGATTTGTCGGTTGTCCGCTATATCGCGGATCGGGTGCATGTGATGCGGCAAGGACGAATCGTCGAAAGCGGCGATCATCGGTCGATCTGGCGTGCGCCTCAGCATCCGTATACGCGCGCGTTGCTAGGCGCGATTCCGGGCCGCGCACGCACCGCGCGCCTGGCGTGAGCGCGCGGTGGTTTCATCATGGTGCGATCGTTTTGCCGCCAGGTTCGCGCACGCGCGGGGCGGGTTGTTCGGCATCGGTCGAACGCGCGGGGCAGCGGCGCTATTGCCGTTCATCGATGGCACGGCATCGCCGCCCGCGACGAGAGGCAGCGCATTGTCGCGCCGCCGCTCCCGCCTCCATTAGACCGCCGCTCAAAACTTCACGCGCAACCCGCCGAACATGGCCACCTGGCGATCGCTCGACGACGGTGCGCCGGCGTCGGCAATCGACGCGATCTTCCGGTAGCCGCCCGGCGTCGACGTCGACGCGTCGCCGGCCGCGAGCTGATAAACGCCCGACAAATACAGGTCCGTGCGTTTGGATAGCGCATAGTCGACGCCGAGCGTGAACTGATGCCAGCGCGGCTTGAGCGTGCGGCCGTTCGTGTTCGGCAGGCCGCACGCGCGGGCATCGGTGAACGTGTAGACGCCGATCAGCGTCGTTGCCGGCGTGAGCTGATAGCGCGCGTTCGTATCGTAGTTGTTGAACTTGCGCGACGAGCCGTCGACGTAATCGAGCTGCGTGTGGCTCCACGCGAAGCCGAGCCGCGTGGCGCCGATCGTGTAGTTCGCGCCGGCCGCCGCGATCTGCTGCTTCAGCACGCCGCCGTTGAGCCCATAGAAAAATGCCGGGTTGTAGTCGTTGCCGGTCGTCGAGGTCGCACCGCCGACCGCGCCGTTCGCGTTCGATGCCGCGCTCGGGTGATGCAGCACGACATAGCCGCCGCCGATCGACAGCGGGCCGTTCGTGTAGTTTGCCGCGGCTCCCCATGCGTTGTTGTTCGAGAAACCGGTGCCCGTGTCGCCACTCGCCTGGTTGCTGAACGCGTACAGCAGATCGAACGCGAAGCCGCCGAGTACTGCGCTGCGGAACTTGACCGCGTTGTTGATGCGAAACGACTGGTTCAGATTGTCGTTGTCGCCCACGTGCGTCGCCGGGCTCCAGAAGCCCGGCCCGGCGTATTGCGCGACGAGATCGGCGAGCGGTTCGTATTGACGGCCGAGCGTCAGCGTACCGACGCCGGTTTTCGACAATCCGACCCACGCTTGCCGGCCGAATTCGCGCCCGCCCTGGCCGAATGTGCCGTCATTGGTCTTGAAGCCGTTTTCCAGCGTGAACAGCGCCGAGAGCCCGCCGCCCAGATCCTCGACGCCTTTGAGGCCCCAACGGCTGCCGTTGAGCTTGCCGCTCGACTGCTGAAAGTTGCGCGCGCCGCCCTGATTATTTGTATACGCGATGCCGGCATCAACGATTCCGTACAGTGTGACGGAGCTTTGTGTGTGTGCTGCGGTGGATGCCAGCGAAGCCAAACCCAGTGCGATCGATTTCCTGATCATTTTGTTTTCCTTTATTTTTTTGAATAAATTATTGAGGAAACCGATGCTATTAAAGTCTTATACGGGATTAAACGTGCAAATTCCGATTAGAAAATCTGCGATTCGATGCTTAACAAATTCGCACGCCGCCCGGTGCACCGATAGGAGCAGATGTTGCCGGGGGGCGCGGTAGCGGCCGGAGATTCGCGGTACGGGCAGATGGTTGGGGCGCGGCACGCGTTGGCGGCCGCATATCGATAAAAGAAAATGATCGTAGTGCGCGTGCGGGAAGTGATGCGTCGGCGCAACATGGCGCTTGGTGGGGAGAAGCGCCCGACGGCCTTGGCACGTGCGGCGGATCTCGGAGGGTGCGACGGAGTTTGGGAGCGATTCGCGGGAAATCGGGCGGGGGGGGGGGGGGGGGGGGGGGGGCGGCGCTCGATGCGTCTGACGATAGTGCCGCGTGCGAGGTTTTCGGATCGCGCAGGAACTGCGGATGCGCATACCGCATTCCTTCACTGACGGTACTTCGCGAGCCTGGGGCTGGCCGGAAGACGACGGACGACGGCCCCACGACCTAGCCAACGGACGATCACCCGGCAGGCGCGGGATGTACGGTCCACGCATCCGGTACGCAGTGCTAGAATTTTTCCCATTTTGTTCAACTGGCGGGCCGAAACATCGATTCTCACGCGCCGGCGTGACTTTCCGGCTTCATTTCCGCGGCGAAGACGACATGGAAAACGAGGTGTGCAGCGCAATGCCGGGCGAGCCGCTGGGCAGCCCCGTTCCCGGTACGCGTGCCGATTGGATTCATCGGACGTCGCACGGCGGCATCGAGCGTATCGAAGCTTATTTCCATGCGCACGCTTACGACATGCACCGGCACGATACCTATGCGATCGGTTGTACGCTGTCCGGCGTGCAATCGTTCCATTATCGGCGCAGCTTCGTGCACAGCCGGCCCGGCCGCACGATCGTCATTCATCCCGACGAACCGCACGACGGCGAAGCTGGTACGGATCGGGGATTTCGCTACCGGATGATCTATGTGGCGCCGGCGCTTGTCCAGCAGGTGCTCGGCGGACGGCCGCTGCCGTTCATCGATGGCGGAATGTCGGACGATCCGCGGCTGCACGCCGCCGTCGGCACGCTGCTGCTACAGCTCGACGGCGGGGGCGATTCGTTCGAGCAGGACGACGCGCTGTTCGATCTGGCGATGGCGCTTGACGCGGCGTGCGGCGCGAAACGCGCGCGCCGCACCGGAGACTATCGCGCGGCGCAACTCGCGCGCACCTGTTTGCACGATGCGCCCGATTGCGCGATGTCGCTCGACGATCTCGCGCGCGTGGCGGGACAGGACCGTTGGAACTTGTGCCGCGATTTCCGCCATTTCTTCGGCACGAGCCCGTATCGATATCTGACGATGCGACGCCTTGAGCGTGTGCGCGCGCTGATCGTCCGGCAGGTTCCGCTCGCTGATGCGGCCGCGAGCGCCGGTTTCGCGGACCAGAGCCATATGACGCGCCATTTCAAACAGGCTTACGGGTTGCCGCCGGCGAGGTGGCTCAGGATGCTGTCGGCTCACACCGAGTGAGCGCCGGCCGGCTTGGGCTGGCCGTCTGGGGCGGCCGGTCCGCGGCCAGCGCGTATGCATGTCTGCGTTACCTCGACGTATGCGCGTGGGATTCAGGCTTGCCACATCCGCCACTTTCCGCCGCGACGAATGCACGATCGTTCAAGACGGTCAAGTCGCGCCGCCGGTACGATCGGCTCGATTTCATCCGACAGTGAGCAAAACGCCCCATGACAGTGACCGAGTCTGCACGCGCATCGTGCGCGCCCGTGGAGTATGCGCCAGTCAACCTCGACGAGAAATTCACACGAATCCATGATCTTTGGCAGCCGCGCGTCGTGGCGGAGATGAACGACTATCAATTCAAGGTCGTCAGGATCGAGGGCGATTTCGTCTGGCATGTTCATTCCGATACGGATGAAGCGTTCATCGTGCTGGATGGCGCGTTGCGTATCGATTTCCGCGATGGCGCCGTGCATCTTTCGAAAGGCGAAATGTTCGTCGTGCCGAAAGGAAAAGAACACAAACCCTATGCCGAGCGTGAAGTAAGGCTGATGCTGATCGAGCCGCGCGGCGTGCTCAATACCGGACAGGAAACGAACGAGAGGACGGCGAAGAATGATGTCTGGATCTGAATGCTTGCCGGTTTGGTCCGAGGCCTCGCCGAACTTGGCGCCGGCGGCGTTCAGCACCAAGATCGCGATCGTGGTTCGAGACGATCTTGCCGTCTGGCAGAAGCTCAATGTCACGGCGTTTTTGATGAGCGGCGTTGTTGGCGCGGCGCCGGAGATCGTTGGCGATCCGTACCGGGATGCAGACGGGCACGTTTATCACAGCCTCTGCGTGCAGCCGGTGATCGTGCTGTCGGCGGACCAGGCGACGATGCGCACGATTCAGCGGCGCGCCCTGGAGCGCAATGTGCGGCTGGGGGTTTATATCGAGGAAATGTTCACGACCGGCCACGATGCGGCGAACCGGGCAGTATTTGCCGAGTATGCGCCGGCCGATGCAAAGGTGGTCGGGCTTGCACTGCGCGAGCACAAAAAACTCGTCGACAAGGTGACGAAAGGTGCGCGCATGCATGCCTGATATGAGCCGGCCTGACATAAATCATGCATACAGGCAAATGGAGGAGCGGTAACGAATTTCCGGACGAGCGAATTGGGAATTGATCTTATCCCCATTTAACTGGTTTGAAAATTATGGGCGGAAGGTCTAATTTAGACGGCCGTCAATTTTAATTTGATGTTTATAAATATCTGGAAAATATAATGGAAGAGCGGAAAATGCATCAGGCGAAAATTTTAGAGACATTTGCCGGCGGCCTTCGGGCGGCATGTGTGACATTAAAAATAGGTGGCTGGCTCGGGTTATATTGTAGATTATATTTCCGCATTCTGTAAATAAAAAGGACGCGGCCGGGAGGACCGCGCCGATCAATGATTCTGATATTGACTTGCCACGGGGAGAGGCAAGCCGGTCCGATATTAGTGGCTGAAATGCTATTCGTCAACGGATTGAGAAAAATTGCACGCATGGATCAATCGCTTGACGGTACGGGGGTGAACATTGAATTGCGCGGCGACTTCATTGATCGACACGGTTTGAATGAGTTGTAAAACCTCCGCGCGCTGATGTGCGGATAACGCAGAGCGGCGGCCGAGCCGTTTGCCGCGTGCGCGGGCGGCGGCGAGGCCGGCGCGGGTGCGCTCGCTGATGAGGCTGCGCTCGAATTCCGCGAGGGCGGCCATCAGATGGAATACCAACACGCCGCCCGGCGACGCGGTATTGATGGATTCCGTGATGGACACGAAGTCGACATCGCGCCGGCTCAGAAAATTGACGAGATCGACGAGCTTTGCCAGCGAGCGGCCGAGGCGGTCGAGCCGCCAGACGACGAGCGTATCGCCCGGTTTGAGCAACTCGAGCGCACTGTCGAGGCCGGGACGGGAGAAATCCATGCCGGAAATGCCTTGGTCGGTCAAAATATGTTCGCAACCGCAGCATTGCAGCGCGTCGATTTGCAATTGTAGATTTTGTTCGTCAGTCGAGACGCGGGCATAACCGATTTTAACGGGCGGGCGGTGGTTCGGAATAACAGACTGCAGAGGGCGACTGGCGTGGTTTTGACGCATGCGTGAAGGGTGGGCAGATTGACTGGTCATTGGCGTACCGAGGTGACGAAGACAGCACAAAGGAATAGCCCATAAATGGAGCGCGTCGGGCATCGACGAGTGGATTGAATTTCTTCGAGCAGATCATGCATCGCATCGAAGATGCGCGTTGTCACGCAATAAGCAAATAGATTGTTCAACAAAGATAGGCTTGCGGGTAGGGGCAAAATCCTCTAGACAAAAAGGTCCGTTTTTGTCGAGCGGTCGAAATTTACCACGAACAGTTGTTAAATCAATCAGATGGTCGTGACGTCAGTGCTCGAATCCCGTGGTGATAAAGACTGAGTTTTTCTGCATTATATTCAATTTTATTGAATAGTGTTCATGAGTAATTCATTGAATGATGGTTTTGATGATTGTTTCGAGCGGCGCTGAGCTTCTTATGCAATGGCGCGGTAAAGAGAATGAATGCCGGCAATATCGATGAACTCGACGAATGCAGAAGATAAGCTAGACGAGAAAGAGGTTGAGCGAGATTTGCGCCGAAGGCGGGCGCCAGGATCGCAGTACGCGAATAGCAGCCTTCCAATAATCGGGTGTTCCGTTCAACGCGTTGCGCCCGCGGTTCCGATCGGGCAGTGGCGTGCGTCACATGAAAGCGTGCTGGGAGCAGGCGGGCTCGCGTCGAGCAAACGGATAAGAGGGGATTTCTACTTTTGTTTTGGGTTGCGGCGAACATCACTGACCGAGTGCCGGTGATGCTGGGCGAGCCGTTCCACGGGCGGCGAAATACGTGGATGAAACCGAACGGGCAACTCGCAGGCGGCGATCGATGCGCGCGTGCGAGCCCGTTATGACCGGGCGTTTTCGTGATACCCGGGGAGGCGAGGCCGATGCTAACGTCCAAGCTCTTCGAAGACCGCACATTTGATTGCGTGAGAGATGATGTTGCGATAGACGTGATTGGAATGAGCGAAGCCGCGCGTGTTCCGCAGAAAGGCCCGATCCTTGTTACGTTGTGCTTGAACGAAGCGCAGGATCTCAGCCAACTGCGGATCACCGCACGCGTTGGTTGCCGGATCGAAGTCCTCGTAGCGGTAGATCTTGTCGATCGCTACTTGAATCGAGTCCTTCGCTTTTTTTTCGTTGACAAAATGACTGAGAAGATTTTTGACGAACGTTTTTTCGTCTTCATCGGACAACGTATGGCCGCCGAGCTGGCGCGCGATGTGCGCATCGGCAAAAGACCTGCTCAACTGCGGGACGATGATGTTTCCGAAATCCACGTCGTAAGTCGCGGCGATCTTTTGCTGAAGGAAAAGCATCGCGGCTCGCGCGCGTGCGCTATGGTGCTCGCTGTTCGCCGCCAAGCCTTCGGCGATGGCGCTGCGGTCCGTGTTGAATTCGGAGAACGGCGGCTCGCCTTTGGTCGTGTGCAGTACAAACGAGCCGAGCAGCATCGCGAGCAGCGGAAAGACCGCCGGATTGCGCGCGGAACCGCCGTTGGTGACCGCGTTGACCATATTGAGTACTAAAAAGCCGGACTGCGCGCCGAACTCATGCATGAAATCCAGCGCGGCGTGCAAACCCTGGTCGACCAATCCATGGTTACGCGCAAAATTGGTGAATGGGTGCGTTTCGGCGGGGAAGCGGGTTTTTTTGAGTTGGGCCCATTCGTAACCGTGATGCAGGATTTCCGGCAAATGCGCCATCATCAGCAGGTTGCCTGCCGAACCGGCAATCGCCGATGAAAGGTCCCGTCCCAATGCGGCCATCGTTGGATTGAGCGTCATCGCGGTAATCGACATGAGCGACAGCGCGGGCAGGATGGCGTCCTTATAGCGCTTGTCCCGCACGGCCGCCATGAGGATCGGCAGGTTCTTGCCGATGGTGGGCACGAGCATGAAAAGAGCCGTCAATGCCGCCGAGGCGATATTGGCGTTCGTCAGCGTGTTATTCGTGCCGATCTTGTCGAAAAAATAAGTATTGACGGTGGAAATCAGATCGTCGATTGCCAAATCCCGGCCGCCGAATGCCGTCAGGTATTTTCTGGCGAGTTCTTTGACCGACTCCTTCAAACTGCCTTCCATCTTGCAATCCTCGATGTATTCGAGGAGTTGCGCATTGATGACCGGCAGAAGCGCCGCGGCGATGTCCAGTTTCGCCGGCGTCGGCTCCATCGTCATCAATGCCTGGCAGACCTGCGCGAGAACTTGTCCCGACGGCGGATATTGAGCCTCGGCCGCTTCGAGATCGCGATGGCGGGTCACGATCAATTTGTTTTCACGAAGTGCCAGATCGAATCCCGCATTCTTCAAAAAACTGTTCGCGACGTCGTTGGCTAGATTCCTCGGCGATACGAAACGGCCATATGGCCTTGCCAGGCCGATGGGGCGTCGTGCCGGGAGATGATCGATGGAAATCCTGGCTGGCAGACTTTCCGAGCGTTTCGCCATTCTTGCTGGGGTGGCGGCGGTGCTGGGAATGGGAGGCACGCTGGGCGCAAACGCCGGACATGGCATCGCAGTGGTGTTGGTGGTGGTCGGCATGGCATTCGTTTACGCAGGTTGAGGGTTGCGCTGATCCGCCGAACTTCGTCCGGCATCGATCGTTTGCGCCGATATGACATCGAATAACCATATCTGGCGCGACGGCATTTTTAATTCGGTTTTATCTAAAATTTAATTTTCAATGTTTAACAAATACGAATCAATGATGATAGTTTTACTTTAATGGTGCGAAATTGACAATGTGACCGATACGCGAAATCGATTTAACACATGCGAAAAGCCGAATATGATCCGCGGTGTGCCATCTGTTGCGGCAGTGACTGTATAAAACCGCGGATAAGGACGCAGGCGCCGCGCACGAAACGGCTTGGCGGTGCATGGTAAGGGCGGTGGTTCCGCTAGCGGATGCCGGAGTAAATGTGCGGCGGCTTCGCAATAAATCTGCCGATGCGGTGCCGGAAGTGATGCTGCTGGCCTGGCGGTGTGCGTGTTCCGGTTTGGATTAAGAATGAAACCGTCGATTCAATCCAGGCAAGCTTGGTTCCATCGTGGTTTTCGAAAGTGAATTGCGTTTCGTATCGAAGGAAGGGGGCAGGCATTCGCGGGGTATTCGCGAAGGCTTTTATCGATCGGCCGGCGTTATACCGGTTCGATACGGAACGACTTTGTCGGTGTTGTCGTTCTGAACCCGGTGCGCGTGCGCGCCGGATTTTCGTGGATCGATCCGAAGACGTGACGCCGAGGAGCAACGCGCCGCGGGCCACGGGGCGCCCATGCTGGGTGCCCCGGCAATAGATAAACCTCGCTATTTTCAACTGGCCTTTGCCGTCTCTTCGACGAACGGACCGGCGCGGCGGTCAAAGATTCAGCGCGGACAGGAATCGCTTGGTGAATCCAAGCGTTCCGGCTTGTCCATAGCTGTTACAGGTGGGTGATGCATAGCCGGGCGGGCAATCGTTGTCGCGATCGAACGACCAGAAATGGATGCCAGCGAGGCTATTTTGTTGTGCAAAGGACGAGATGGTGTTGACGTCGGCGAGTGTAAACGTTTCGTCCTGCGTATCGTTTCCTCCAATCATTGGTGTCAGTTCGATTTGCGAATACGGGGTGCCATAGTAATTATGCAGATTGACGGCTGCCTGGATGGCGGATTTTCCCATGTCGCACAACCCATTGCTGCCGATCACGCAGTTGCCGGGATTGGCACTGCCGTAATCCATCGTCATCAAATTGATGGTGTAATTGGTCAGCCCGAAGGTCTTGATTGCGTTCATGACCATGGCGCCGGTCTGATTCAGGCTTTGCGCAGAGTTGCCGCCGAGCGTCGCGAGCGTGAAGCTGAAGCGCAATTGCGGGTAGATCCGCGAAGCGTTGATCACGCGTTGAACGAGATTGTTGATCGCGTCCTGACTCTGGCCTGCTTCGATGTCGAAGTCGACGCCCACCAGGTTGGCAGAATAGTAGGTTTGAATGAATTTCTGAAAGCCGGCATCCGAGCTACAGGTAAACGAGCCAGCCGCGCCGCCGGTCGACAGAATGTATTTCTTTCCGGCATTCACCATGTTTTGCACGTTGGCGCTGGCCACCATTGCAGGTTGAAGGCCCCCCCAGTTCTCGCTGCCGCACTCTCCGGTGGCGAATGCCCAAGTCAAGGTGTCCAGATTGCTTGGCATGACGTTGAGGATGGGCTGAAGCGAACCGGTCACGTTGGTGGAGATGACATTCGTGTTCCAGTTCATGCTGATCGTGATGTCTTTATAAGGACTAAATATCAATCGGGGCGTGGCCGCCGCTACCGCCTTCATCGATTTTTGCGCCATGCCCGATATACCGCTGGAACCGCCATCTCCACATGCTGCCAGCACACATCCGGCAAGAATCGAAACGACGCTTTTTAGCATTTCTTTTCTCATGATCGTCCTTGTTGGGGGGGAAGCTGCGGTTATTTCGTCCTACATAACTTATACAAAACTTCTATGTTGTCAAATTATTTTGTGTGGATTTTGAGGGTGGATAATTGGGAGGCAGAAATAATTTCTTATCGATTGCCGGAGACAGTTGGGTTTTCCTGGGTTGTGATGCTGGATGGTTTGTTAAATTTTGCGCTCCAAATTTAGGTGCAAGATGATTTATGAAAATTATTGAGCAATTCGAATCGATGGGAAGATCTGGCTGACATAAATCGTTTTTTTAAAATTATCGATATTTTCCGGATCGTATGAGATGAACTATGTAGCCCATAAAAATTAACTCGGATTTCCCTTGTTTGAATGGCTGTTTGTCACACTGGATTTTTAAGTGTGTCGGATATTGAATTCGCCTGGTGGCTTGCGTTTTGGCAGGTGGCGTTGCGGAATGGTTTTCCGCCCCGAATCAACGGGCATCGAGTAACAATTTCCGGAATGCCTGGGCACGTTGGTTTGCGCTAAATTGGCGGCACCTCGACGCGGATGGCGCCAACCACGGCCCGTAGGCTGCTTCGACCGATGCTCACAAGTACGCGCAGGTTCGGCGCGGTTCCGAGAGCCGGGCATATCGATACTTAGGTGGCCAGGAATCCTGATCATCTGGCGAAGCGGAAAATGTCGAGAAATGCGTGCCCGCCGGCTTTCCCGATGATGCCGGCGCTATCCTTCCTGCACATGTTTCCGAAAGCGGCTACCCTCGAGTATGCGTCTTCTCGTTACGGCCTGTTTCGCGAGCGCCGTTGCGCGGCCTCGTAAAGATCAATCGGTTCGCCGATGGCCTTGTGCGGCGAATCGAAGCGCGCGCCGGTGGAATGTCCCGCTGGCGGCCGGGCTACAGCGGTACCGCGCTCGTGCATTTGATCTCGTCAAGGCATACGCTCGAATGCACACCGCTCACGCCGGGAATGCGCATCAGCGTATCGAGCAGGAATGTCGACAGTCCTTTCAGATCTGCGGCGACGACCTTCAGTACGTAGTCGATATCTCCGGTGACGGAAAAGCATTCCTGGATTTGCGCGAGTTCCGACACAAGCTTCTGGAACGTCGACAAATCGCGGATATGGCCGCGCTCCATCGTGACCTGCACGAACGCGGTGACCCCAAAGCCCAGCATGCCGGCATCGAGCCGGGTTTCGTAGCGTTTGATTGCGCCGATTTCCTCGAGCCGGCGATGCCGCCGCAATGTTTGAGCGGGCGACAGTCCAACTGCGCTTGCCAGCTCCAAATTGGAGATTCGCCCACGTTCCTGCAGGATATCGAGCAATTGGCGATCGATGCGATCTAGAAGCACTTCTTGCATTTTTGTTTCCTAATTTGTCTCCTGCATGCAATTTTATCTCATAATGTAGGGTTTGCATGAAGGGTGTACGAAACCCGATTTCGTCCCGCCAGCGATAAACTGAGCGCCGGCTTTTCGGCAGTCCCCAGCCCGGTAAGCCCGGCGTGAAACCGCGACCGGCCGCCGGAAACACTATATAAGGCGCCCCGGCCGGTCTGGATGCGCGCCGCCGCTCCGCCGCGGGCGGGCCCAATGGAGAAGACATGGTTTTGGATCAGAACGACGATGGCCTCAAACGGGGGTTGAAGAATCGTCACATTCAATTAATCGCGTTAGGCGGCGCGATCGGCACCGGGCTTTTTCTCGGTATTGCTCAGACGATTCAGACGGCGGGGCCGTCGGTGCTGCTCGGCTATGCGCTGGCGGGCGTCGTTGCGTTCTTTATCATGCGGCAGCTTGGCGAGATGGTCGTCGACGAGCCCGTCGCCGGTTCGTTCAGCCATTTCGCGTATAAATACTGCGGACATTTCACCGGCTTTCTGTCCGGCTGGAACTATTGGGTGTTGTATGTGCTCGTCAGCATGGCCGAGCTTTCCGCGGTCGGCATCTACGTTCAGTACTGGTGGTCGGTCGTGCCGACCTGGATATCTGCGCTAGTGTTCTTTTGCGTGATCAACGCGATCAATCTCGCGAGCGTCAAGTCTTATGGCGAGACGGAGTTCTGGTTCGCGCTCGTCAAGGTGGCCGCGATCGTCGGGATGATTGTCTACGGCGGTTATTTGCTAGTGTCAGGGCACGCTGGGCCCGATGCCGGCGTGTCGAATCTGTGGCGGCACGGCGGTTTTTTCCCCAACGGCGCCGGCGGGCTCGCGATGGCGATGGCGGGCATCATGTTCTCGTTCGGCGGGCTCGAGCTTGTCGGCATCACGGCCGCCGAGGCGGACGATCCTAGCCGCAGCATTCCGCGCGCAACCAATCAAGTGATCTATCGGATTCTGATTTTCTACATCGGCGCGCTCGGTGTGCTGCTCGCGCTATATCCGTGGCAGAAGGTTGTCACGGGCGGAAGCCCGTTCGTGATGATCTTTCATGCGTTATCGAGTGATGTCGCGGCGAATGTGTTGAACGTTGTGGTGCTGACGGCCGCGCTGTCGGTCTACAACAGCGGCGTCTATTGCAACAGCCGGATGCTGTACGGGCTTGCGCAGCAGGGCAATGCCCCGCGCGCGCTCGCGCATGTCAACCGGCGCGGCATTCCGATCGCGGCGCTCGGCATGTCGGCGCTCGCGACCGCGCTGTGCGTGCTGATCAACTACTTCATGCCCGGCAAGGCATTCGAGCTGTTGATGGGGCTCGTCGTATCGGCGATCATCATCAACTGGGCGATGATCAGCGTGATTCATCTGCGTTTTCGCCGCGCCAAACGTGCTGAGGGCGCCGAAACGCGCTTCAAGAGCATTGGTTATCCTCTGACGAATTACCTGTGTCTTGCGTTCATGGCGGCCATCCTCGTCATCATGTACCGGACGCCGGATCTGCGCCTGTCGGTCTATTTGATTCCGGTATGGCTTGCGGTGCTCGCGATTGGCTACCGCCTCCGGCCGCGCGGTGCGCAGTATGTGCTGACGGACGGCGCTTCGGCGCGTTGACCCGATTTCCCTTTCCATTCATCAGTCAGAAACCGCCATGTTTGAACATATCGATGCGTTTCCCGGCGATCCGATTCTCACGTTGAACGAGAATTTTCAGCAAGATCCGCGCGCGCGCAAAGTCAACCTGTGCATCGGCATTTACTTCGACGACGAAGGCCGCATTCCGGTGCTGAACGCTGTGCGCGAAGCCGAGGCGATCGTGCAGCGAGAAGGCGGGCCGAAGCCGTATCTGCCGATGACGGGATTCGCACCGTATCGTGACGCAGTGCAGACGGTTCTGTTCGGTGAGGACAGCGAAGCGCGCGCGGCCGGCTGCATCGCGACGGTGCAAACGCTCGGCGGATCGGGCGCGTTGCGGATCGGCGCGGATTTCATCAAGCGCTATTTTCCCAGCGCGCAAGTATGGATCAGCGATCCGAGCTGGGAGAACCATCGGTTTATCTTCGAGCGCGCAGGGCTGACGGTCAACACGTATCCGTACTACGACGACGAGACGGGCGGCCTGAAGTTCGACGCGATGCTTGGGGCGATCGACGCGCTGCCGCCGCGCAGTGTCGTGTTACTGCACGCATGCTGCCACAACCCGACCGGCGTCGATCTCGACGAGGCGCAGTGGCTCAAGCTGATCGATGTCGTGCAGGCGCGTGAGCTGCTGCCGTTCGTCGACATCGCATACCAGGGTTTCGGCGCGGGGCTCGCGGCCGACGCGTTCGCGGTGCGCGAGTTGGCGCGTCGCGGTGTGCCGGCGCTTGTTGCGAATTCGTTCTCGAAGAACTTCTCGCTGTATGGCGAGCGCGTCGGCGCATTGTCGGCTATTTGCGACGATGCGGCGGTTGCGCAGCGCGTGCTCGGTCAGCTCGCGGGCGTCGTGCGCTCGAACTACAGCAGCTCGCCGATCTACGGCGCGAAGATCGTTGCTCAGGTGCTCACGACGCCCGCGCTGCGTGCGCAGTGGGAAGAGGAGCTCGCGGCAATGTGCCGGCGCATCGCGAAGATGCGCGCCGCGATTCACGACGGCCTGCGCGCGCACGTGCCGGCCGATGCGCTTGCCCGCTACGTGAAGCAGCGCGGGATGTTTACGTATACGGGGCTGAGCGCGTCACAGGTCGACCGGCTGCGCGAAGAGCACGGCGTGTATGTGCTGCGCTCGGGGCGGATGTGCGTCGCCGGATTGAACGAGGCGAATGTCGGCATCGTGTCGGAGGCTTTCGGCGCGGTGATCGCGAGCGGCGTTTGATATGGCATCGATCGTTACCGCACGCAACGGCAGGCGCGTATGAGCATCAGCATCGTTCAGCTTGGCGCGCCGCGCGCGGCCGATGAGGGGGTGCGGATCGGCACCGTGCGGCGTCCGCCGCGCGGAGTCCCGAAAGCGCAATTCGCGTCGCGCAACTACTACGACGTGTGGCTGCCGACGCTTTCGCCGAGTGCCGAACTCGTCGCTGAAGCCCAGGCCGCGATTTCGGACGCCGAATGGCGCGCGTTCGAGCGCAAATTCCGCGCCGAGATGAGCCGTGGCGATGCGAGCAAGGTGCTCGATGTACTGGCGGTGCTATCGGCGACGGCGAATTTTGCCGTCGGCTGTTATTGCGACGACGAGGCGCGGTGCCACCGCGGTATTCTGCGTCGGTTGTTCGAGGAGCGCGGCGCGTCGGTGCGTCCGTGATGCGGCACGCCCGCTCGGATTGGCGATTGGCGAATGTTGGTCCTCTTGCGCGCTTGCCCTCGCCGCTCAGCGACAAGGGCGACGCACAATCGGTTCGGCCGTTGGCGCTTACGGCATGCTACGGGGCCGCTCACGATCCTGTGTACGGATTGCAGAACGTCCGCGGGCCGACGCAGCGCTCTTCCTGATACGCTTCCGAAAGATCGCGCGTCGAGCCTGAGCGCGCCTCGCTGCCGGTATTGGCAACCGTGTGCACCGGCTGCTTCGATTTCGTCTTATTCGCAAAGCGGTGTGCATAGAACGGCGAAATTTCGGGGTACGACGCGTCGGTTATGTAATCGAGCCCATTGGCCTTGGCCTCGACCAATTCCTGATAAACCTGAGCGCGAGTCTTGCCGACGGGCATGTCGGCGAATGCCGCGGGTGAAACGATCGCGGCGGCGAGGGCGACGGTAAGGAATTTGGCTTTCATACGTTCTCCATATCGATCTCGAATCCAACAAGCGAATTCGATGATTGACATTCTGAAGAAGAGTCCCTCCGCCAACGTGACCCGCCTATGATGTTTTTGTCATTTTGATGACAAGGGCGAAGTCGAATATAAAATAACTCGCGAAACGGTTCAGGTTTGTTCCAGATGCAGGCGCGAATCATGGTGGGGCGAGGCGCGATCGCCGTAATTGGCCGAGTGCTCGCGAGGAAAGCGCAGAAAAAACGTCGTAAAGGCGTTCGGTACGCTCTCGACCCAGCAATCGCCGCCGTGTTCGGTCATGATCGAGCGCACGATCGCGAGCCCGAGCCCCGTGCCCGAGGCGGAATCGTATCGCGACGGATCGACGCGGTAGAAACGGTCGAAGATGCGCGGCACATGCACGGCTTCGAGTCCGCGGCCAGTATCGGTCACGGCGATCACGACGTGCCGCTCCGATGGCTCGCAGCGGACGACGACGCTCGAATGGTCCGGCGCATGACGAATCGCATTCGACAGCAGATTGCTTAGCGCGCGTTGCACGAGCATCAGATCGCCCTGGAAGTGGCCGCTGCCTTCCACCGTGATGCGGATGCCACGATCCTCGGCAACCGTCTCGTAGTAGCGCACGATCCGGTCGGACATTGCATAGGCGTCGATCGGCTCGATCGCGAGCGTGTTCTGATGGCCGTCCGCACGGGCAAGAAACAGCATGTCGTCGACCATGCGAGCGAGCCGTTGATACTCTTCGACACTTGATTCGATGACCTGACGATATTCGCTGACCGAGCGCCGCTGCGACAGTGCGACTTGTGCCTCGGCGAGCAGATTGGTGAGCGGCGTGCGAATGTCATGCGCGAGATCGGACGAGTATTCCTTCAGCCGCGTAAACGATGCGTCGAGCCGTGCGAGCATCCGGTTGAACGATACCGCAAGTTCCCGCAGCTCGCCTGCCATTTCCGTTTCAGGTAGCGGCTGCGTGAGCCGGCTGCTCGAAATCTGGTCGGCCTGCAATGCGAAGCGGCGCAATGGCCTGAGCGTGTACGCGGCAATCCAATGCGCGACCGCCGCCGCGCAGGCCGTGCCGGCAAAAATGATCGCGATGATGCTGATTGCACAAGTGCGCAGTAGTGATTGCTCGCGATGAAAATCGTATTGGATTGCGACGTGCAATCGCTGGTTTGGTTGATTGCCGATGCGTATCGGCGCAACCAGATAGCGTTTTGCGTGACGCTTGTCGTCGACGATCGATGCATGGTCGCTCGCATTCGCCTGCAATACGCCATTGTACGGAACGAACCAACTGCTTTGCATGCGCGCGGCGCCTTGCGCGTCGTAGATCGCGAAATCGACTTTTTCGTCGCTATGAAACGAGTCGTAGAAGCGATGCGCCTTTTCGCGCAGATCCGTCATATCGCTTGCATCGCCAATGTGCGCGATCACGCCCGCGAGCGTCGTTTCCATCGCACGCTCCGATGAATAGGCAAACGTACGCGTCAGCGTTTCATAGAGCATCAGGCCGCTGATTGCGAGCAGCACGGTCGTCGACAGCGCAAACCGGATCGTCAGCTTCGCGCGCATGGTGCGCCCTTCCCACCGGCGGATCATGCGAAGGATTCGCATGACTCGTCTCGCTGTTCGAGTACATATCCCATTCCCCGAACCGTATGGATCAGCTTGGGCTCGTAGTTTTGATCGACCTTTGCGCGCACACGCTTGATCGCCGCATCGACGACGTTCGAATCGCTGTCGAAATTGATGTCCCAGATCTGGGAGGCGATCAGCGAGCGAGGCAGAATCTCGCCTTGCCGGCGCATCAGCAGCCACAGCAACAGGAATTCCTTGGTGGTAAGCAGAATTGTGTTGCCTTGGCGGCGCGCCTTGCGTTGAATCAGATCGAGCTCGAGATTGGCCACGCAAAGCACTGACGTATCGGACGTCTGTCCGCGCCGCAGCAACGAGCGCACGCGTGCGAGCAACTCGGCGAAATCGAAAGGTTTGGCGAGATAGTCGTCGCCGCCGAGTTCGAAACCTTTTACGCGATCGTCGACCTGGTCGCGGGCAGTGAGAAACAGTACCGGTGTGCGACGGGTTTTGCGCAGCTCGCGCACGATGGTCCAGCCATCGCAGCCGGGTAGCATTACGTCGAGAATCGCGAGGTCGTAGTCTTCGGTCTGCAATTGATGCAAGCCGCTGACGCCATCCTGTACCCAGTCGCAAACGAAGCCCGCCTCGGTGAGCCCGCGCTTCAAATACGTACCCGTCTTCGGCTCGTCTTCTACGATGAGGATCTTCATTTCAAAATCATGGAAATTGCGTGAAGCTATGTTTGAGATTATGTGCGGTTCATAGTTCAACATTTCGGTATCCGATTAAATATGAATTTCTTGCACTCTTGGACGACGCCGGCCATGCGACGAAAAGTCGCATGGTAGGCCGGTCGGAAGACGTATCGGTTCACGCGGAGGGGAGAGGGCGGTTCGGCGTCCGAACATGACGAGTTTGTCATTTATCTATATAAGCGAACGTAAAAAAATAATTCTCGGGCGCAAGCGAACATGAATTAATTTAACGCGCGAATATGTTGGGATATTGATTGAGCGGATCGATCGATGGAGCGATCCGCTTCTCGAAGCCGTTCGGGAATTCGAGCCTGCGTGCCGTGTTGCCGGTTCGCGTCGATCTTCAAGATCGCGTGCCGCGAGCGCCTTATTCAGCGCGTTCATATCGATACCCGATTTGCTTTTTTGCCTGTCCGTGGCGCGTCGGTAGAATTCGCGCACCTCTCGATCGGTGCCCGCAGGCGGGAGGGCTCAATCCCGTCCATCAATCAGGGTATGCGCCATGAAACTCATCCGCTCCATGCTGTTCGCCGCATTGTTCCAGGCCGTCTTGGCAACAAGTGCATTCGCTGACGATCTCGCTCAAGTCAAAGCGTCCGGCGTATTCCGAGTCGGCACCGAAGGCACTTACGCGCCGTTTACGTACCATGACGAAACGGGCAAGCTGACGGGTTTCGACGTCGATATCGCGACCGCGGTTGCGCAGCGGCTTGGTGTCAAGCCGCAGTTCGTCGAGGGCAAGTGGGACGGGCTGATCGCAGGGCTCGATGTGAACCGGTTCGACGCGGTCGTCAACGAAGTGGCGATCACCGATGCACGCAGGGTGAAGTACGATTTCTCGACGCCGTACATCACGTCGCGGGCCGTGCTGATCGTGCGTACCGACAATGCGACGATCCGTTCGTTCGACGATCTGAAGGGCAAGAAGTCGGCAAACACGTTGACGAGCAATTTCGGCCGACTCGCGGCCGCGCATGGCGCGGACGTCGTGCCGGTACAAGGCTTCAATGAAGCGGTGGATCTACTGACTTCGGGGCGTGTCGATGCGACGATCAACGATTCGCTGTCCTATCTCGATTTCCGCAAGCATAAGCCCGATGCGAAGCTGAAGATTGCCGCGACGGACACAACCGGCGCGGGCGAACAATCGGGCGTGCTGATTCGCAAGGGCAACCCGGAACTGCTTGCCGCGATTGACAAGGCGCTCGCCGACATCAAAGCCGATGGTACTTACGCGAAGATCTCGCGCAAGTATTTCGGCCGCGATGTTTCGCAGTGACGTGGAGCCGAACGATGCCGGCTTGGCTGCATTTGATGACGCAATCGCTGTGGCCGCTGCTGTACGCGGGGCTGGTGTTTACGGTGCCGTTGACACTCGCATCGTTTGCGATCGGGCTTCTGCTTGCATTTGCCAGCGCGCTCGTGCGTCTGTTTGGACCGCGCAGCGCGCGGGCGGCGGCGCGCTTCTACATCTGGCTGTTTCGCGGTTCACCGCTGCTGGTACAGCTTTTCGTGATTTTTTACGGATTGCCGAATATCGGTATCGTGCTCGATCCGTTGACGGCTGCCGTCATCGGTTTTTCGTTGAACGTTGGCGCATATAACGCCGAAGTGATTCGCGGCGTGATCGAATCGATTCCGAAAGGGCAGTGGGAAGCCGCATACTCAATGGGCATGACGCGCGCGCAGGCGTTGCGGCGCGCGATCTTACCGCAGGCGGCGCGAGTTGCGCTGCCCGCGTTGGCGAACTCGTTCATTTCGCTCGTCAAGGATACGTCGCTTGCGGCGGTGCTGACCGTGCCGGAGATTTTCCAGGCCGCGCAGCGCATCGCGGCGGTCACATACGAGCCGCTCGTTCTCTATACCGAAGCGGCGTTGATCTATTTACTGTTCAGCTCGGTATTGTCGGGCGCGCAGCGGCGTCTCGAAACGTATTTCGGGCGCCATGCACTTTTCCAGGCGCAATGGCGATGATCCGGCTCGAACGCATCGATAAATCTTTCGGCGAGCACCGGGTGCTCTCGCAAATCGATTTGGTGCTAAAGCCCGGCAGTGTCACGGCATTGATCGGCCCGTCAGGCAGCGGCAAGAGCACGCTGCTGCGCTGCGTGAATCTGCTGGAGGTTCCGGAGTCCGGCTCGCTTACGGTTGGCGACGCACGCATTTCGTTTGCACCGGGGCAGAGGCTGTCTCGCGACGCGCTGTTCGCGGTGCGTCGCCAAACTGGCATGGTGTTCCAGAATTTCCAGTTATTTCCGCATTTAACCGTCGTGCAGAACGTGATGGAAGGGCTGGTGACCGTGCAGGGGTGGGACCGTGAGCGGGCGCGGCAACGGGCGCTTGGTCTGCTCGATAAAGTCGGCATTGCCGATAAAGCGGATGCGTGGCCGGCGATGCTGTCCGGCGGCCAGCAGCAGCGTGTTGCGATCGCGCGTGCGCTCGCGCCTTCGCCGCAGGTTTTGTTATGCGACGAGCCGACCTCCTCGCTCGATCCCGAACTGTCGGCCGAAGTGGTCGAAGTGCTACGGCAACTGGCGGGCGACGGCACGACGATGTTGATGGCGACGCACGATCTGCGTCTTGCGGCGTCGATCGCGCACGATGCGATATTTCTGGCGGCTGGCCGGGTCGTGGAGGCGGGCACGTCGCGCGATTTGTTCGCTCGGCCGCGCGATCCGCGAACCGTTCGCTTCATCTCTACGCTCACGCAGCACATGGCGGCGCCCTGAGTGAATGGCCCGGGCAGATGCGCCGCGCGGCCTGCTCGATGCGAGCGCGTCAACCATTCGTAATGGCGCAATGGGGCAGCCAGCAACGCTGCGGATCGTGCGGGCCCAGCAGGGCGTTAACCTTGGCAGTGCCTAACGTGTGTTTTTTTTCTCGCCGCGCCGCGCGGCAACGTGGCGGATAGCCGCCGCAGCGGCTGGCGCAGCGTCGCGCATGGCGGCATCCGGCGCGCTCGCACCGCGCTTCGAGCGCCGCGAGCCCGATGCGGGCACGGCTTGTGCGGCAACTCCAGGCTTTGGTTGGCGCGCGCCCGGCGCACGCGCCGGTTTCTGTTCGCCCGGCAGCGACGGAAATGCCGGTTGCCCGTCGCCGAAGAGCGGCAGCGTGCCGACCGCGACCAGTTCCGCAGGTTCGTCCCCGGCGTTCGCGACGCGGTGCCGGGTATGCGCGTTGAAGTGCAGAGAATCGCCGGGGCCGAGCAAGTAGTCCCGCTTGCCGACCGTATAGCGCACTTGTCCCGACAGCACGAACACGAATTCGTCGCCTGCATGGGCGACCCATTCCGAACAATAGCCTTCCATCATCGACACTTTGACGGCATTGAGCTGATTGCCCGGAAAGGTGGTCGACAGGCGTTCGTAGCGCTGCTGGGCAGGGCGGATCGAATATGATTCGCGGCTGTTCTGGTGCGAGTTGGGCGCATCCTGGCGCGGCTGCTCGATGAGCGCGGAAAGCGGCGTGTGGAGCGCTTTCGCGACGTTGACGAGCGAGGAAATTGAGATGCCGGTGAGGTTACGCTCGACTTGCGACAGGAATCCGACCGACAGGCTGGCCTCGGTGGCCACTTCGAGTAACGTTTTTTTCAGCTCGCGGCGCAGGCGGCGGATGCGCCCGCCGATGTGCATGATGTCCGAATCCATGAATCTCCCACGAGGCTACGGTTGCCGTTCGATGCAACAAGCACCGGCGCCTGCCGGGCATTGGCATGGCTGCGCCCGTTGCGCGGACGCGATGGCTGATGCCCGTGCATTGTACAGCGCCGGTTTCCGCTTTTCGCGCAATGACGAAAAAGAGCGGGCCGTCGCAGGTTTGCGGGAGGCTGTAATGAAACAAGTTTAGAATGCGAAATGCCGATTCACGCCGCGCATGCGCCGCGGCCGGTGCCGGGCAATATGCCGGCGCCGCTGCAACCGCTCGGCATTTGCTGCGTTCGAGGTGTGTTCCGTGTGGCATTTTCCGCAGGCTATTCCCGCGTCGCTTGGTCCGCTGGCCGTATTCGTCAGTGTGCTCATCACACAGCTTGGCATTCCCGTGCCGGCCGTGCCGATGCTGATCGTCGGCGGCACGATGGCGGCGATGGGGCAGGCATCGTATGCGAGCATGCTGTGCGCGGCCGTCGGCGCCACGGTGCTTGCCGATTCATTGTGGTTTTTTGCCGGCCGCGCGCGCGGCCGGCGTCTTCTCAATTCGCTGGTGCGTTTTTCACTGTCGCTCGACACGACGTTGCGCGTCGCGCGCAAGGTGTTCGAAAAACACGGCGCGCCGCTGCTCGTGCTCGCGAAATTCCTGCCGGGGCTCGGCCTCGTTTCCGCGCCGCTTCTTGGCACCACGGCGGTGGCCGTGTGGGTGTTCCTCGCATGGGACATCGCGGGCGCATCTTTGTGGGCGGGCGTGTGGCTGTTCGGCGGCGCCGCGCTGCACGACGAGATCGCCCGGCTGATGCAATGGGTGAGCGCGAGCGGTGGCTCGCTATTCGATGCGCTCGCTGCAATCTTCGTCACATTCCTGCTGTATAGATGGGTTTGCCGGTTGCGCTTTCGCCGCTGGCTCGCGAAAGTTCGCATCAGCCCGCAGCAGCTCGACGAGATGATGCGCTCGAGCGCGCCGCCCGTCGTTTTCGATGCGCGGCCGCGCGCGGTCCGCGCGAAGGAGGCATACCGGATCGCTGGCGCGTATCCGCTCGATCTCGATTCTCCCGACCCGCTGCATCCCGATTTGATGGCGCGTTCGATCGTCGTTTATTGCGTATGTCCGAACGAAGCGAGCGCGAAGCGCATCGTTAGCCAATTGCATCGCAAGCAAATGCGTCACGTGCTGGCGCTGAAGGGCGGCCTCGACGCATGGGAGAAGGAGGGCTTCCCGGTGGAGCCGTTGCCCGCCGATTTCGATGCCGCGCGCTATGTCGCGCCGGCCACGGATCTGTCCGTGCGCGACGGCGGCTATGCGGTGCCGCCGGCTTGACGGAGTAGTATCGGGTGCCTGCTGCGCCCGAGCGCGGCGGCGGTACTGTGATGCTGTGCAGCGAACTTGTCCCGACCGATTTCGATGCCCGCCATGTCCGAACGTTCCTCCGTTTCCGGCTGTACGCCTTCCCGTGCACGGATTCCTCGCACCGTATGGGCGCTTGGCCTGGTCAGCCTGTGCATGGATTTGTCGTCGGAGCTGATTCATGCACTGCTGCCGATCTATCTCGTCACGACGATGGGCATGAGCGTCGTGACGCTCGGCGTGCTCGAAGGCATGGCCGAGGCGAGCGCGATGATCGTGAAGATCTTTTCTGGCGCGCTGAGCGATTGGCTGGGCCGGCGCAAGGCGCTGCTCATCGCGGGCTACGGCCTCGCGGCATTGACGAAGCCGCTTTTTCCGCTGGCGAACGGGCCATCGGAAGTCGTCGCCGCGCGGTTGCTCGACCGGCTCGGTAAGGGCATTCGCGGTGCGCCGCGCGATGCGCTCGTCGCCGATGTCGCGCCGCCTGAGATTCGCGGCGCATGTTTCGGGCTGCGGCAGTCGATGGACACGATCGGCGCGTTCGCGGGTCCGCTTCTCGCGATCGTGCTGATGCTCGTATTTGCCGAACATATCCGGATCGTGTTGTGGTGTGCGGTGGTGCCCGCGTTTTTGTCGATTGCGCTGATCGTGTTCGGTGTCGACGAGCCGACGCATAAGGGCGACGCCGCCCGCGCGTTCCGCTCGCCGATGCACTGGCGAGCGCTGCGCGCGTTTCCCGCGCGTTATTGGTTCGTTGTCTTGATCGGTGCTTCGTTCACGCTGGCGCGCTTCAGCGAAGCATTTCTCGTGTTGCGCGCGCAGCAGGCGGGCATTGGGCTTGCCTGGATTCCGGCCGTGATGGTTGTGATGAATGCGGCGTATGCGTTATCCGCGTATCCGGTCGGCGTGGTCGCAGACCGGCTCGGCGCGCGTGCGCCGCTGGCGGTTGGCATGGCGCTGCTGATCGCCGCCGATCTGTTGTTCGGCGCAAGCGCATCGCCGGCCGCGCTTTGGTCTGGTGCCGTTGTCTGGGGGCTGCACATGGGCTTCACGCAGGGGATGCTGGCCGCGCTCGTCGCCGAAACCGCTCCGGCCGATTGGCGCGGTACGGCGTTTGGTGTGTTCAACCTGGCGGGCGGGATCTGTGTGCTGGCGGCAAGTGCGATCGCCGGTTGGCTTTGGGCGCGCTACGGCGCATCGGCGACATTTTTTGTCGGCGCGGCGTTTGCCGCGATGTCGCTCGTGATGTGCGGCTTTGTCCAAGGCGGCAGCGGGGCGCTCGCTGATGTCCGCCAATGACGACGGCGAGGTAATGGCGCGGGCGCCGGGCGGGATATCGGCCGGCGAGTTGGTTTGTCCACCTATGAGTGATGTTGCGAAGCGTCGGCGATTGTTTCTTCGGTTTCCTTGTTTATCAATCGCGCGGCGTACCGTTTGATCTGATCGAAGACGAACAATGCATCAAATCTCGGCACATGGCTCGGGCTCCTTGATCGACGGCTGATCGAGAACTGTGATCATATTTGTCCGGCACAATGCCGAACCCGTGCATCTTGGCGCCCCAGAAGCAAACGCTGGCAACGCGCGCTCGATTGTTCATATAATTGGCGCTGCATTCCGACCGGGCGTGCAGGATCGATCAAAACGCCGACGCATTTCCGCCAGCGTTCGCTTGACCGCCATTGCCTGCTCGCGTTGTCCAATGCGAGAGTGGCCGCGTTGCTCGTGCCGGGCGGCGTAGGTCACGCCGGGTGTGTTTTTCCGCATGCCGGGTATGCCTTTGGCGGCTCGCACGGCGTCGAATCGCAGTTGGCGCCGCATCCGGCGCCCCGGTCGGTTTCCTTTTTTCCACCAAAAGCGGCGGCGCATACAGCGCCGTCAGGAGACTATTCGTGACATCACAAGAAGAACGGCTGCATCGCGGCCTGGAGGAGCGGCATATCAATTTGATGGCGCTCGGCGCAACCATCGGCGTCGGGCTCTTTCTCGGCTCGGCCACGGCGATCCGGGCAGCCGGCCCGGCGATTCTGCTGGCGTACATTGCCGGCGGCCTTGCGATTTTCATCATCATGCGAGCGCTTGGCGAGATGGCGATTCATAATCCGGTCGCCGGCGCGTTCAGCCGTTATGCGCAGGATTATCTCGGGCCGCTCTCGGGCTATCTGACCGGCTGGACCTACTGGTTCATGTGGATCGTGACATGCATGGCGGAAATCACCGGCGTCGGCATCTACATGCATATGTGGTTTCCCGATGTGCCGAACTGGATCTGGACCTTCGCCGCATTGATCGTCATGGGCGCGGTGAATTTCATCGCGGTCAAACTGTACGGCGAGTTCGAATTCTGGTTCGCTTTGATCAAGATCGTGACGATCGTGCTGATGATTGCCGGCGGCGGGCTGATGATCGTCGCGGGCGTCGGCAACGGCGGCATCGCCACTGGTATCTCGAACCTGTGGGCGCATGGCGGCTTTATGCCGAACGGCTGGTCGGGGGTCGTCGATGCGTTGCCGATCGTGATGTTCGCGTATCTCGGCGTCGAAATGCTGGGCCTTACGGCGGGCGAGGCGCGCAATCCGGAGAAATCGCTTGCGAAGGCAGTGAACTCGGTGTTTTGGCGCGTGGTGATTTTCTATGTCGGCGCGCTGTTCGTCATCATGTCGATTTATCCATGGAATCAGATCGGCACGCAGGGCAGCCCGTTCGTGATGACGTTTTCGCGGCTCGGTATTCCGGCTGCCGCGGGCATCATCAATTTCGTTGTGCTGACGGCTGCGCTGTCGTCGTGCAACAGCGGGATCTTCAGCACCGCCCGAATGCTGTTCAATCTGGCGGAGCAGGGGCAGGCGCCCGCGCGCCTCGCGGCAGTGAGCCGGCGCGGCGTACCGGTGTATGGCGTGCTGGTTTCAGTGCTGCTGCTTATCGTCGGCGTCGTGCTCAATTATTTTGCACCGCAAAAAGTTTTTGTATGGCTGACATCGGTGTCGACGTTCGGTGCGATTTGGACCTGGGGCGTGATCTTGCTCGCCCAGTTGCGTTTTCGTCGCCAGGTGCCGGCCACGCGTCTCGCGTGGCTTGCACTGCGAGTGCCGTTTTATCCATTGTCGTCGTTTGTCGCGCTTGCGTTTCTTGCGTGTGTCGTCGTGCTGATGGCATTTTCGCCTGATACGCGCGTGGCGCTCGTCGTCGGGCCGTTGTGGATTGTCGCGTTGACTGTTTGCTACTACGCGTATCAGGCGGGACGGCGTGTGCCGTCGATGTCGTCGACGGACGCCTGAGCGGTGAACCGTGGCGGGCGTGTAGCGATGCGCGCCTGGGCTGCGGTGGTTGGCAGTCATGGCGCGCGCAAACGTATGCGCGCGCAATTCGCAATTCATAAATTTTTAAATAATGGGATTGTGCGGCGCCAGTTTTTCAAGCGCCTGCATCAATTAATTCAGATACGGCCTGATCCGGCTCAACACCGCAGTGGCGGCACCAATCGAGATAAAAGAGAATGTCGACATAACGTTCTCCACGTTCGATTTTGGAAAGGTAAGACTGATCAATACGAAGACGTTTGGCCAATTGCGTCTGGGTGAGGCCTGCCGCTCTTCTCAGCGCGCGCAGATGCATGCGCAGCGCGGCGTAACGGGGATGATGGATGGAAGGGAGCATGGGCGAATGCTCCCTGCTGAATTGGAATAGTCCACCTTGGACTAATTCGGCTATTATAGCCAAAAACCGGCTCGGCAGCTCAGTATTGGATATAACAACAGGATTTCAGCAGCCGGTCAAAAAAGAGGCAGTCACTCTACGGGGAAATGGTAATGGCAACATACAAGGAATTGCTTGCGCAATTGGATGATCTGAAGCAGCAAGCCAGGACCGCGCGCGCGGCCGAATTGCCCGAGGTCATCGTCGAGCTTCGCCGGTTGATCGATACGTATGGTTTGACCCAGAAGGATTTATTTCCGCCGCGCCTCGGGCGGCCGAGAAAAGCCGACACTGAGCCGAAGCCGCGCTATCGCGATCCGGAAACAGGTTTGACCTGGACAGGCCGGGGGCGTGCGCCAGCTTGGATCTTGGGCCGGGACCGCGAACAATTCCGGATCGAATAACGCATAGCGTTCGATTGCGCCCGCGTCTCACGGCGCGGGCGATGCCGTTTACGGCATGCCGCAGTCGCGCCGTTGCGCTGCGCACGGCCTCGTTCGGAGGCGTGCGTTTTTCATATCTGTGCCATTCATCATGCTCGCTGCCCACGAAGCGGTTCATACGGCGTTGCGCTGCTGGAACTAAACAATCCAACGGCCAATGTGCGGTCCGTGAGCGTGACGTTTGCCAAGCCTGGGCAATGAATGATGCGCGCACACTCATCGCCGGCGAATCGGGTGAACCAAGGGCTCCGCATGCGTTCGAAGTGGGAGACGTTCGACGTGAGTCACAACGCCGAGCAGCAGTGCCAAGCTGTCAGTCCTTCCACGGCCGATTCGTGATTCAGTTCGTGCAACTTGGCCGTGAGGCGCGGACACAGTGCGGTACCACGCTGGACGTGGGGCACCGAGGTGCCAGTGCCGTACAACGGCCGGCCGATGCTGAGACGCACAGCGGCGTTCTGCTGGCGTCATCAGGATACCGAATCGACTGATCTCCAGCAGGCGGCGTGTGTCACCGGCATGCCGGATGCCGGCGCGTTCATCGCCGCGCATGCCGGCTGACCGTGGTTCGTGTCAACGGCCGGATTCGCTGTGGGATTGTTCCTCACGTATCCGCCGGCAGCGCGCGCGGTCCTTTGACGGAACGACTGCTTGAGGCGAAGCGGGCAAGTTCTCGCTGTGGGGCGCGCTCCATGGCGTTTTCGCTGGATGCGTGGTGCGTCGCCCCCGAGATCGATCACATCGGCCGCCGTTGCAAGTTGGGGCGCGCGTTGGGTTGTCGCAAGCCGGCCGTCCCGCATGACGATGCGGCGTTCAACCCATCGGCCTCGCAAACGCGTGCAGCGAAGCGCGCCGCGGCGATGCATTCGCCGCATATCGTGCGTTGCTTGCGTCGATATTGGCGAGCAGCTTGTCGAGCTGGGCAAAATGAGGCCGATTGTCGTGGCTCCATGGGTGGAAACCGGGCTCGAAGTAGGCGAGCGTCTTGGGGGGCAAGCGGGCGACGCCTTTCACAAAGAACCTGAGGAACGCGAGTTTGCCTGGCACGTTACCGTGCATGCGCTGGTGCGCTTTCATGAATGCCAAGTGGAAAAAGAGATTCGTTCTCCAGAATACGATGCTGCGTGAGCAGCATCGAACCGGTACGCATCAAGTAACGCATCGGCTCCGGCTTGATGACCGCATTCCACACCTCGAACGCGACAGCCTTGTGCTCGGTTTCTTCCATCGAGTGCCAGAGCCACATGTTTGCGTATGCGTCGACCGAACCGTGAAAGCGCTCGAAATTGTCGAGTAGCAAATTGGTCATGATTGCCGTGTAATGCTCGAACGCAATTGTCAGGGCGAGGCGTATTGGTGCCGGCAGCCATTTCGTCACCAGTCCCGTGAATGCCCAGAAGCCTCGGTCGAGCTGGTGAGCGGGATAGCCCGCCGCTTCGGCGATGTCGTTGAACTCGACGTGCTCCCGACTGTGCATCGCCTCCTGCCCGATGAAGCCCTGAACCTGTTTCAATAATTCGGAATCTTGAATTCGATCGCGGTAATGGCGGACCTAGTCAATGAAAAAGCGCTCGCCAGCCGGAAACATCAGCGAAAGCGCGTTGAAGTAGTGTGTGTTGGCCACGCCGTTGATATGCCAGTCGCCGATGCGCTCGGGCGGAAGCGCGAAGCGAACGTCACGACGGATGATCGGGTGCATGAGACGTCTCCCTATTGAATATGCAATGGCGCATCCGCATCGAACCAGAGTCGCATATAGATGTGCGCGGTCGAACCGGCGATTGGATCAAGCTCGACCAGAGCGGCGTTCTGTAAATAACGTTCGTTATGCTGCGAACCTTAGGTGACAATTTTTTGCTGTCAAATGTTTCATTGTCCGATGTATTCGTAAGATGAAGGACATGGGCAGGCCGTTGTGTGACGGCCGATGGTTTGCTGATCCTTTCATGGGGACCGATGCCCTTTGGCGTGGGGCGGTGTTGGTTCGGCAGACCGGATGCGCGATTCGCGGCATCCGGCCGTTGCGATGGCGCGGCCGCAGGTGTCATCCGTTAGCTCGGCCGCGCATATCGATCTACGGATAAATTCGTGGTGGCAAGCGATCAATCGCATGAGAATCGCCGATATTTCCATCGATATCCGTTGCAAACGAGGCCGACAACCGATGAGCCGTGATCTGTTGCTTCTTCTGGAACCGGGGTTCACTGATCCTCAATATCCGGGCGAGCGTTTCGTTTGTCCCGGCAGCGCGCCGATCGAAGGGCTGCTTGCGAGCGATCCGTCGAAGCAGGCCCGCCTCAACGTCCGCCGGCTGCCTTTCGCGCGGCCGCGCGAAGCGGTGATCGCCGCGCTCGACGCCGACCATCAAGGGTTGCCCGTGCTCGTGCTCGGCGACGAGCAGCCGGCGCCCGGCGATGCGTTGACGCTCGGCGACAAGCGCTTCGTCGACGATCCGCGGCGCATCCTCGAATTGCTGGCCGAGCGGCATGGTTTTCCGAAGCTGCATTGAGCACGACGGCGGCGGTGGCGCGGCGCAATAACGGCCCGTTCGGGATCGCGGCTGCTGTCACGGGACGGGGCGCGCGCGCCGTGCATCGCTTCGCTGCATCCGCATCGCGCGGGATCTCACGGCAATGACCGCCGCGCCGCAACGGCCGCATCGCCGGCAATTGCACCTGAACGTCAACATCCTGCATTCGGGGTTTGTGCCGTCCGCGTGGCGGCTCGACGAAGCGGACCCGCGCGCGTTCGTCGACGTCGGGCATTACGTGCGCGTCGCGCGGATCGCCGAGGTGGCGAAGTTCGACGCGGTAT
This sequence comes from Burkholderia sp. TSV86, assembly GCF_001522865.1. Classification (GTDB taxonomy): domain Bacteria; phylum Pseudomonadota; class Gammaproteobacteria; order Burkholderiales; family Burkholderiaceae; genus Burkholderia. Next base: position 327,226 of record NZ_LOWB01000116.1, read on the forward strand.
TTCTGGCGGATAATGCATCGATCGTCGACCAGCTCGATTTTCGTCCGATCACCGCGCTCGAGCCGACCATCCTGCTTGCGACGATCGCGGCGGCAACGACGCATATCGGCCTGATCGGCACGGCATCGACAAGCTATAACGAGCCGTTCAATCTCGCGCGTCGCTTCGCCTCGCTCGATCACGCGAGCGGCGGGCGAGCCGGTTGGAACGTCGTGACGACCGCCGATTCGGGCTCTGCACGCAATTTCGGCCTTGATGCGGCGCCCGATCACAGTGAGCGCTATGCGCGCGCGACGGAGTTCGTCGAAGTCGTGAAGGCATTGTGGGATAGTTGGGATGACGATGCAATCGTCGGCGATAAGGCCAACGGCCGCTTCGTCGATACGAGCAAGGTGCATCCGATCGCGCATCGCGGCATGCACTTTCGCGTGCATGGGCCGCTGAATTTGCCGCGTTCGCCGCAAGGGCATCCGGTGCTGGTGCAGGCCGGAGGCTCCGCCGATGGGCAAGCATTCGCCGCCCGGCACGCAGAGGCGGTGTTCTCGGCATCGCAATCGTTCGACGAGGCGCTCGGCTACGCGCGCGGGCTGAAAGCCGCAGCGGCCGCGCATGGGCGCAGCCTCAAGGTGTTGCCGGGGCTGACGACGATCGTAGGCGCGACTGAGGCCGACGCGCAGCGCCGTCGTGACGAACTCATTGATCTGATTCCGCTGCGTTACAGTTTGAACCGGATCGCGGCTACGCTCGGCGTGCCGGTCGAGCGCCTGAATCCCGATGCGCCGCTGCCGGACGATCTCGCGCCACCGGACGGCGGAAACGGCAATCACACGTTCTTTAACGCGACGCTTGCGTATGCGCGGCGGCACCGCTGCACCGTGCGCGAATTCGTGCGAGCGATGGCAGGAGGCACCGGGCATCGGGTGATCGTCGGTACGCCTGAGCAAATCGCCGGTGACATCGCACACTGGTTCGATGCCGGCGCGGCCGACGGCTTCAACCTGATGCCGGACGTGCTGCCAGGCGGGCTTCAGGATTTCGTCGACGGCGTCGTGCCTGTCCTGCAACGGCGCGGGATTTTTCGTACCGAATACGAAGGAGCGACGCTGCGCGATCACCTCGGTCTTTCGCGGCCGGTGAGCGCGTGTAGCGATGGCACGGCAGGGGGTTGAAACCGGTTTGGTGAGACAGGCGCGGCGGCGCGGTTATCATTCGTCGCTGCTGCATCATTGCGCGGCGCGAACGCCGCTCTCACCACGGAATACCTATGAGCCTGCATAAGATCATCTACGATACAGACCCCGGCGTCGACGATGCGCTGGCGCTCGTTTTCCAAGCGCTTCATCCGGACATCGAATTGCTCGGCGTGACGAGCGTATACGGCAATGCGACGATCGACACGACGACCCGCAACGCCCTCTATCTCGCGAGCCGCTTCGCACCCGGCGTAAGCGTGGCGCGCGGCGCGGCCAAGCCGTTGAGCCGGCCCGCGCCCGCGCCGATCGGCTGGATTCACGGCGACGACGGCCTCGGCAATACCGGTCTGTCCGAATCGACTGACGCAGCGCGCGCGCCGAACCTGGATGCGCGGGCAGCGCACCGCTTCATGATCGATACCGTGCGTGCGCATCCGAACCAGGTCACGTTGATCGCGGTCGGCCCGCTGACGAATCTCGCGCATGCGCTCGCCGAAGATCCGCAGATCGCAACGCTCGTCAAGCAGGTGGTCATCATGGGCGGTGCGTTCGGCACGAACGGCGTGCTCGGCAACGTGTCCCCCGCCGCAGAGGCAAATATCGTTGCTGATCCGGAGGCGGCGGACATCGTGCTGTCGGCTGCATGGCCGCTGGCGGTCGTCGGCCTCGACGTCACCGAGAAGACGATCATGACGACCGACTATCTTGCCGCGCTGCGCGACGATGCGGGCGATGCCGGCCGGTTTGTCTGGGAAGTGTCGCGCCATTACGATGCGTTTCATCGCATGAGTGCGGGTTTCGACGGCACATATACGCACGATCCGTCGGCGGTTGCCTATGTGCTCGCGCCGCATCTCTACACGATTCGGCAAGGGCCGGTGCGCGTGGTGACGGAGGGCATCGCCGTGGGCCAAACGATCCAGAAACCTTCTACGATGAGCACCCCCGCGCCGCAATGGGACGGGCGGCCGTCACGCGACGTATGCGTGGACGTTGATGTGGGCGCGGTGCTCGCGCTGTATCGCAATACGCTGATCGGCTGACGGGCGGCGCGCCGGGGCGCGGCTGAGCCGCCGGATGTCGGCAGGCTGGTTTGCGAGACCGGCACGGCTGGCGCGGCGCGCCCTGGCCGGCGGCTGTGATGCGCTATCATCTGCAGATGACTTGCGCGGTCGGCGCTTGCATTTGCCGCCATGACGGATGCGTGGCGCCCGGCCGATACATTTTGTGATCGCCGTATCCCGTGTCGTCCGATTCTTCTACTCCTTTCGCGTTCTACTACCTGTCGAACTTCGAGCGGGCGCTCGGATGGCTGTTCGAGCGTTACGACGGCGTGCTCGATGCAACCGAACGCGCGTTCATCTCAGCGTTCGGTGAATTGCCGCGCGCATCGCGCGCGCTGCTGGTGCGGATGCTGATGCGCAAAGGGCCGTATTTCCGGGCGAGCAAGCTCGCATACGACGAGATTGGTTGTCCGCTCGCGGCATCCGCCGCGCTCGTCGAACTGGGCTGGGTCGAACCGTCGCCTGCACTCACGCTCGATACACTGTTTGCGCTGTCGACGAAACACGAATTGCTCGGCGGATTTCCCGATTTGTCGCCGTTGCCGGCCGGCGCGGGCCGCAAGGCCGATTGGCTGACCATGCTGCGCGCCGCGCACGAAGGCGAGCGAACCTGGTCCGAGTGGCTGCCGTCGGTCGACGATCGTGTGCTGCGCGTCACGGTCGATGCGCTGTGCAATCGGCTGCGGCTGATGTTTTTCGGCAACCTGCATCAGGACTGGTCGGAGTTCGTGCTTGCCGATCTCGGCTTGCTGCAATACGAAACCGTTGCGTTCGAGCCGTCGTCGCGCGCGTTTCAGCGGCGTGACGATGTCGATACGTACCTGGAACTGCACGCATGCCGGGAGCGGCTCGACACATGGCCCGGCGATGCTCCTCTTGCGCCGCTCGTCGCGCAGGCTGCCGCCATCGACTGCGGCAATGCGTGGCTGACGATGCGCCGCGAGAAACTCACATTCGCCATCGGTCAAACGTGCGAGCGCCGTGCGGACTGGGACGGTGCACTTGCCGCTTACGAGGCGAGTGCGTGGCCCGGCAGCCGTTGCCGGCGCGTGCGCGTGCTTGAGCGCTGCGCGCATTTCGACGCGGCGCTCGCGCTTGCCGTCGACGCGCTGCGCGCTCCCGAGAGCGATGCGGAACGCCAGCAAATCGAGCGCATGCTGCCGCGGCTGCGGCGGCAAGCCGGCTTACCGGCTGCGCGCGCTGCGTCGCGCGCGCAGCCGATTCCGCGCGACTGCATCGAGCTGGCGCGTCCGCACGAACCGTATCCGGTCGAATATGCCGCGCGCGATCATTTGAGCCGCGCGGATGCGCCGGCCTATTACGTCGAGAACGCGCTGATCAACTCGCTGTTCGGGCTGCTGTGCTGGGAGCCCGTGTTCGCGGCGATACCCGGCGCATTCTTCCATCCGTTTCAACGCGGCCCGGCCGATTTGTATGCACCGGACTTCCGCGCGCGCCGCGCGGCGCAGTTCGACGCATGCCTTGCGCAGCTCGACGGCACGCAATATCGCGATACGATTTGCCGCCACTTTGCGCAGAAGCAGGGCGTGCAGTCGCCGTTCGTGTTCTGGGGCGCGCTCGACGGCACGCTGCTCGAACATGCGCTTGCATGCTTGCCGGCCGCGCACCTTCGTTTATGGTTCGAGCGTCTGCTCGACGACGTGCGCGGCAACCGTTCGGGGTTGCCCGATCTGGTGCGCTTCTGGCCCGGCGAGCAGCGCTATGAACTGATCGAGGTGAAAGGGCCGGGCGATCGCCTGCAGGACAATCAGATCCGCTGGCTCGACTACTGCCTCCGGCATCGGATGCCGGTGCGGGTGCTCGACGTGCGCTGGAGCGGCAACGCGCGGCGGAGCGACGAGGTGCGCGCGTGAGCTATGTTGTCGCGGTGCGCGCGATGTGCGAATTCACCGCGCGCGAGGGCGATCTCGATCTGCGCTTCACGCCCGCGCCGAGCGCGCAGGAGGGCATCGCGGGCCACGCAGCCGTGGCGTCGCGGCGCGGCGCCGGTTATGAGAGGGAAATCACGCTGGCCGGCGAGCATCGCGGCCTGACGGTGCGCGGTCGCGCGGACGGCTACGATCCCATGTCGAACCGGCTGGAGGAAATCAAGACGCATCGCGGCGATCTCGACCGGATGCCGGCCAACCAGCGTGCGCTGCACTGGGCTCAGGCGCGTGTGTACGGACATCTGCTGTGCGAAGCGCGCGGGCTCGGCGAGCTCACGGTCGCACTCGTTTACCTGGACATTTCCACGCTGCGTGAAACGGTGCTGACTGAGGCGCATACGGCTGCGTCGTTGCGCGCGTTCTTCGTCGAGCAGTGCGGACGATTTTCCGATTGGGCCGCGTGCGAAGCCGCACACCGGGCCGCGCGCAATGCGGCGCTGCATGCGCTGGCGTTTCCGCATTCGCGGTTTCGTGACGGGCAGCGGTCGCTCGCGGTTGCCGCGTATCGTGCCGCGCGCGACGCCCGCACGTTGCTCGCGCAGGCGCCGACTGGTATCGGCAAGACGGTCGGCACGCTGTTCCCGTTTCTCAAAGCGTGTGCGCAGGACCGTCTCGACAGGCTGTTCTTTCTGACCGCGAAAACGTCCGGCCGCGCGCTCGCGCTCGATGCGGCAGATACGCTGCGCGCGGCCTCGGACGGCGCGCTGCCGCTGCGCGTGCTGGAACTCGTCGCGCGCGACAAGGCGTGCGAGCATCCCGGCGCGGCGTGTTACGGCGACGCCTGTCCGCTTGCCCGGGGCTTCTACGACCGGCTCGCGGCTGCGCGTGCCGCCGCCCTCGAACGGGGCCGGCTCGAACGCGCGGTGGTGCGCGCGACCGCCCTCGAGCACGGCGTGTGCCCGTACTATCTCGCGCAGGAACTGGCGCGCTGGTGCGACGTGATCGTCGGCGACTACAACTATTACTACGACGGCAGCGCATTGCTGTACGCGCTCACGCAACAGAACCAGTGGCGCGTTGGCGTACTCGTCGACGAAGCGCACAATCTGCTCGATCGCGCACGCGCCATGTATAGCGCGACGCTCGATCAGCGCGAACTCACGGCGATTCGCAAGCTCGCGCCCGCGCCGCTTGCCAAAGCGCTCGAACGCTTGAACCGTGAATGGAATGCGCTCAATCGCGAACAGCGCGACAGCTACGCCGTGCATCCGGATGTGCCGCCGCGCGTGCTGTTTGCCGCGCAGAATCTGATCGGCCGGTTTTCCGAACTCGCGGCGCAGACGCCGCTCGCGATCGATGCCGATGTGCAACGCTTTTGCTTTGACGCGATGCACTTCGTCGCACTTGCCGAGCAGTTCGGCGCGCATTCGATTTTCGATTCGACGCTCGTGCGCGCACCGGCACGCAGCCGCCGCACGAAGGCGTCGCTGCTTTGCGTGCGCAATGTGGTTCCGGCGGATTTTCTCGCGCCGCGCCATGCGGCGGCGCGTGCAACCGTCATGTTTTCCGGCACGCTGAGCCCGTTCGAGTTTTACCGCGATACACTGGGTTTGCCGGACGACACCGGTTGGCTGGATGTCGACGGGCCGTTTCGCGCGGAGCAATTGACGGTCAAGGTGGCCGCGCACGTGTCGACGCGCTGGCGCGACCGCGAGCATTCGATCGAGCCGATCGTCGAGCTGATTGCCGGGCAGTACGCGGCGCGGCCGGGCAATTATCTGGCATTCCTGAGCAGTTTCGACTATTTGCAGCAGGTGGTCGCGCGGCTGCGCGAGCGGCATCCGGCATTGCCGGTCTGGGAGCAGGCGCGCGGCATGGACGAGGCCGCGCGCGACGCGTTCCTCGCGCGTTTCGATGCGCTCGGGCAGGGCGTCGGCTTCGCGGTGCTGGGCGGCGCTTTCGCGGAGGGCGTCGATTTGGTGGGCGATCGGCTGATCGGCGCGTTCGTCGCGACGCTCGGATTGCCGCAGGTCAACGACGTCAACGAACAGATGCGTCGTGCGATGGAGGCGCGCTTCGGCCACGGCTACGATTATGTCTATCTGTATCCGGGGCTGCGCAAGGTGGTGCAGGCGGCGGGGCGAGTGATCCGCACCGAACATGACGAGGGCGTCGTTCATCTGATCGACGACCGTTTTTGCCGGCCGGACGTGCGGCGCTTGTTGCCGCGCTGGTGGCGGTTGAGCTGACGCGCGGGCGGTGCCGCGCCCGACATGGCGCGCCGCGCGCATCGGGCGCTTGCCGCAGCCGGCCGGCGCGCTGTTGTGCGCGGCCGGCGCAATTGGCGCCAGCGCGGTTGCACGGAATGCAGCCTCGCTTGTCATCGAGCGCACGATCGTGCGGCTTGATACGCCGGCCGCCCGCCAGCTTTTACTCGTGCTCGATCGGCGTGCGGCCGCGCGACGTTTCGCGATGGGCGCGTGCAGGGCGCAAAGGCCGAGTCGCTGTTTGGCCGTTGTCTACATGCTGTTTGCCTTGTCCGCCATTACTTGTCCCAATCCGGCGTGTCGCCGAAGCGCTCGGCAAGAAAATCGATCAGCGTGCGCATCGCGAGAGACATCTGCTTGCGTGATGCGTAAACCGCGTGAATGCCGAGGTCGGGCGCCACGCAATCGGGCAGCACGCGCACGAGCGTGCCGCTGCGAAGCAATCCGGCCGCCGCGTATGTCGGCAGCAGCGCGATGCCGCCGTTTGCGGTGGCCGCGCGCAGCAGCACGAGCGAATCGTTGGTGCTCAGATTGCCTTGCACGGGCACGGCCGACGGTTCTCCATCACGTGTCAGGTGCCATAGGCTCTGCCCGAAATACGCGTAAGTCAGGCAATTGTGCCGAGCCAGATCGTGCGGCCGCTTGGGCGTTCCGTGCGCGGCCAGATAGCCCGGTGACGCGCAGATCACCGAGCGGCACGTGCCGATCCGGCGCGCGATCAGGCTCGGGTCGACCTCATTCGTAATGCGGATCGCGAGATCGATCCGCTCGTCGATCAGATCGGCGGTGCGATCCGTCGCCTGCAGGTCGACCGAGACGGCCGGATGGCGGGCGAGATAGTCGAGAATCGCGTCGGTCAGCCGCGCCTGCGCGAATAGCGCGCTCGTGGTGATTCGCAGCAGGCCGCGTGGCGCGTCGCCGGGCTCGGCGAAGGTCGACTCGACATCGTCGGCGAGCCCAAGCAGATCGCGGGCGAGCGGCAGCATCCGCGCGCCGGCGGTGGTCAGCGACAGACGCCGCGTGGTCCGGTGCAGCAGCCGTGCACCCGCCCATTGTTCGACGAACGCGACATAGCGCGACGCCATCGCGCGCGACATGTCGAGATGCTGGGCGGCCGCTGACACGCTGCCGCGCTCGGCGGTTTCGACGAACACCTTCAATGCGGTGATTCGATCCATATTCGATCAATCTACGCAACAAATTGTCGACTTGTCTATTGTATTTGATCGGGATTAGATCGAATAGACTCGTATTTTATTTGACTCATCAATGAAACAACGATGGACCGCTTCACACTTCAGTATTTCTTCGATCCTCTATGCGGCTGGTGCTATGCGAGCGCGCCCGCGCTCGCGGGTCTTGCAAGAGCCTATCCGGATAAGCTCGAACTAATGCCTTCCGGACTCTTTGCTGACGAAGGTGCGCGCGATTTGACGCCCGAATGGGGCGAATACGCGTGGCGCAACGATCAGCGTATCGAGCAGATGACCGGCCAGCGTTTTACGAGCGCGTATCGCGAGCAGGTGTTGCTGCGCGGCGGCGTGCGTTTCGATTCAGGGCCGGCGAACCGGGTGCTGACCGCGATGCATGGAATCGACGCGCGGCTCGAACGGCCGCTGCTCGAAGCGGCTCAGCGCGCGCGCTATGTCGACGGTTTCGATACCGCGCGTGCCGATGTGCTGGCGCGCGTGGCCGCGGAGCTCGCCGCGCAGGCCGGGCTGGCGGTGGACGCCGATGCGCTTGCGCGCCGCATCGACAGCGACGCGGCGCTTGCCGACGCAACGGCCGCACGCGTCGAGCGTGCGCAGCATGCGATGCGGCAGCTCGGCGTGTCGGGAGTGCCGCAACTGCTGCTGACGATCGGCGAGCGCGGCTATGTGTTGAACAGCGCGAGCTTGTATGCCGGTTCCACGGCGGCGGTGTCCGCGGTTGAGCGGGTATTGCAAGGCGGGGTTTGAAGCGGGATCGGGGCGGCGATTAACGCGAAATGTCCGTCGAGCGCATGGATCGTGCCGCGCACGGGTGAGCTGGCGTGAACGTGCGGTGCTTCGTTGCGGCGGCGGATTCGTTTTTTGTGGCATCGCGGTTCGGTGCCACGCCCGCCGCGGCTGCCCGACTGCTGTATCGGCCGCCGATTCGCCGCTCAGCGCATCGGCGGCGCCGCCGGATACCGCGCATTACCGCCGCTTGCGTTGCCGTGGCGCGGCTTCATGTTCCGCTCACGGGCTGTGGTCGCGTTGTCAGTGCCGCTATCGGCCGTTTGCCGTTGACGATCCCTTGTCAGTATGTGGTCTTTGGAAATCAGCTTTAATCGGTTTGCGCAGCGCGCCTCGCGCGCTACGATCGTTGACAACCCGGCTCAGGAGGCGCCGCGTGCCGCGTGCGCGCCGAGCCGGTCCTCCCCTCGGAACGCAAAACGGAGAGAAAGATGGCATTACGCTCACTCGGCACCTCGGCCATTCAGGTATCGCCGGTCGTATTCGGCGGTAACGTGTTCGGCTGGACCGTCGACGAAAATCAGTCGTTCTCGCTGCTCGACGCGCTCGCCGACACCGGCATCAACTTCATCGATACCGCCGATGTCTATTCGGCCTGGGTGCCCGGCAATCAAGGCGGGGAATCGGAGACGATCATCGGCAAGTGGCTCAGGCGCACGGGTAAGCGCGACCAGCTCGTGATCGCGACGAAGGTCGGCCTGCTCGAAGGCCGCGCGGGGTTGTCGCGCGACAATATCCTGAAGGCCGTCGACGATTCGCTGCGGCGCTTGCAGACCGATTACATCGATCTCTATTTCTCGCACCGCGACCTTGCCGATACCCCGCTCGAAGAAACGCTCGGCGCATACCAAACGCTGATCGAGCAGGGCAAGGTGCGCATCATCGGTGCGTCCAACTACAGCGGCTCGCGGCTGCGCGAGGCGGCCGAAATCAGCCGGCGCGACGGGTTGCCTGCGTATCAGGTGATCCAGCCCGAATACAACCTGTACGATCGCGCGGAGTACGAGCGCGACATCGAGCCGGCCGCGACCGAGCTGAAGCTCGGCGTCGTCACGTATTTCGCGCTGGCGAGCGGATTTCTGTCCGGCAAGTACCGGTCCGAAGCCGATCTGAAGGAGCGTGCGCGCGGCAGCCGCGTCGAGAAATATTTGAATCCACGCGGCTTGCGGATCGTCGATGCGCTCGTCGCGGTGGCGGACAAACACGATACGACGCCCACGGCGGTCGCGCTCGCGTGGCAGATCGCGCGGCCGAGTGTCACGGCGCCGATCGCGAGCGCGACGTCGCTCGATCAATTGACGGCGCTTGGCGCGGCGATCCGCCTGCGGCTCGATGCGAGCGACGTCAAACAGCTTGACGACGCAAGCGCGCCTTAAGCCGAACTGTTGCCGTAGGCGGCTCGGCCGGTACTGGGCAAAGGCGTTGCGCGGCAGTTGCTGCCGTTTGTCATTGAAGGTCCGGTCATCCGGCGCATAGGCTTCAACGAGCGGCCGAGCGGGCTCGTCGCGCGTGTCCACGAGCGCATCGAGGCGCTGGCCAGCGGCCAAAGCGTGATTTGCCCCGGCCGCCATGGGCTTCATCCTTCCGGTTGATACCACGCGTCCCGCTGTCCGGGCACCATGGCTACGTGTCTCGCGGCCGCGCCAGCCGGCGCGCCGCTCGATCGGAGAAACGCATGGGAGCAGACCCGGTATTTATTCAGGTGGGCGCGCTGGCGGAAGGTTTCGCGCCCGATGGTCATATTCTCGAGCCGGCCGGCGATCTGGCTGGACGGACCATTGCGCTCACCACGCAAGGCGGCGCGGCATGTGAATACGTCTTCGTCGATACGTGCACGCTGCGCTGGCGTGAGCGGCCTGGGGCGCAACATTGGCACGCCGCGCGCAGCGGCAGTGCCGGCGAGCATGGCGACGGCGGAGCGCTCGCATATCGCGCGACGCAATTGCGTTCCGGCGTCTATCTCGTCGATTATGTCGATCCGGCCCGCCGCGCAACCTCGACCAGCCTCGTGCTGGATTGGGCGCGCGGCGTGTGGACATCGGTCGAAGGCGTGCTGCCTGGCGAAGCGGATGTGCGTATCGACGCGTTTTCCCGCGTCGCGCGCGGTCTACCGCTGACGGGCGTCGCGGTGACGTTCCGCCACGGCACGATCGACGGAGCGCCTACCTCCGGCGAGCTGCATGCGCCAACGCGCGAGCTGATCGGCAAGCGAGTGATGTACCGCTACAGCCCGACCGAGTGCTACGAGCATATTTACCTGAACGACGGTTTCTATGCGTGGCATTGCATCGAAGGCACCGAGCGCGGTCTCGCGGACGTCGACCGGTGCCACTACTTCAAGCTTGCCGATGCGCTGTATCTGTTCGTCTGGCGCGAAAAAATCGTGCCGACGCTCGGCGTCGTGCTGATCGATTTTGACCGGGGTAAAACAGATGGCAAGATCTTCGGCTACCGCGACGGCGATTTCTGCGCGTTGTCGAATTTCCCGGTCGGCGCGCACGTCCGGATGCTGAACGAAACCGTTTATCCGTTCACGCGATGAGCCGCGTCGATTCGGGCCGTGCCGATTCGACGCGTGCGGCGCCGCTGCGCGGGCCGCTTGTCGCGGATTTCCGCGGTCGCGTGGTGCTGGTCACGGGCGGCGCACAGGGTATCGGCGCCGCGATTGCCGGCGCGTTCGCGGCGGCGGGCGCGACAGTGGCGATCGCCGATCTTCAAGCCGACGCGGCCACCGCGTGCGCCGGCGGGCTTGCGCTGCGCGGGCTCGCCGACGGACAAACGGTGCGCGCCTATCGCGCCGATGCGGCGCAGCGCGACGAGTTGACCGGGCTCGTCGAGCGGATCGAGGCCGACAGCGGCCGGCTCGACGTGGTCGTGCACAATGCGGCGTATTTTCCGCTCACGCCGTTCGACGCGATCGGTCCCGACCTCCTCGCACGCACGCTCGCCGTCAATCTATCGGCGCTGTTCTGGCTTACGCAGGCTGCGTTGCCCGCGTTCGAGCGGGCCGGACAGGGGCGCGTGCTCGCGACGTCTTCGGTGACGGGGCCGCGAGTCGCGTATCCGGGGCTTGCGCACTACGCGGCGTCGAAGGCCGGCGTGAACGGTTTCATCCGTGCGGCGGCGCTGGAGCTGGCAAGCCGGAACGTGACCGTCAACGGCGTCGAGCCTGGGATGATCCGCACGCCGGCGGCGGCTAATCTCGGCGATGCGGCGCATGCCGCCCGCATTGCGCGGAGCATACCGCTTGGCCGTCTTGGCGAGCCCGACGACATCGCGGCCGCGATGCTGTTTCTCGCATCGGATTGCGCGGGTTACATCACCGGGCAGACGATCGTGGTCGATGGCGGCGCGACGTTGCCTGAAACGGGGGCGGTGCCTGTATAGCCTGCGCGGCCTGTGCCGTGCGATTGTCGCGGGCGATTGTTGGGCCCGCCGCAGCGCCAACACCACGCACCGGCTGTTGCTTGCGCACGGAATTCGCGGCGCGCGGCCTTATCCGTCGAGCGCCAGCGTGGGCACATCGACGATCGTCGCGCCGCCATCGACCACGATCGCCGCCCCGGTCATAAACGACGCATCGTCGGACGCGAGAAAGCCGCACACGGCCGCGATCTCGCCGGCATCGGCCGCGCGGCGCAGCGGGACGCCGGCGCTGACCCGCCGGTATGCGTCGTCGAGCGTTTCGCCGTGACGCCGCATCAGCGGCGCCATTTCGGCGTCGGCCATCGGCGTGCGGACCCAGCCGGGGCATACGGCGTTCACGCGAACGCCGGCCGGCCCGTAATCGCGTGCAAGCGAGCGCATCAGCCCGATCAGCGCATGTTTCGCGGTGGTGTAGCCGCATACGTCCGCGCCGGCCGCAAGCGATGCAATCGACGCAACGAACACGATCGAACCGCGCCGCGCGATCAAATCCGGCAAGCATGCGCGTGCGCTGACGAATGCGGTGTCCAGATTGGCCGCGAGCGCGTCGCGCCATGCCGCGTCGCCGGTTTCGCCGGCGCGGCCGAGCCCGTGCCCGCCCGCGCACGCGACCAACGTGTCGATCGGACCGAAGCGGGCGTGAATGTGTTCGATGTGGCTGGTCCACGCGCGCGCGTCTGCTGCATCGCCGGCCAGCGCGAGGCCGCCGGTTTGCGCCGCGATCGTGTCGAGCGGCGCTCGCCGGCGGCCGATCAACGCGACGCGCTCGCGTTGCGCAGCGAAGCGCAATGCGCATGCGGCGCCGATTCCGGTCCCGGCTCCCGTCACGACGACAGTGCGCGGCGAAGTATTTTCCATTCGAGGCTCTCCTGGCATATGGCGATGGTTTCCGGTTCACGAACGAGTGTACGGCGCGGGCTTGGCGTCCGGCATCGACCGTTCGGCTGAATGGACGCGCGCGCGATTTGCCGATTTGCGCTCATCGCCGCGGCGATCGCGTGCTTAAGCTGTGCCGGCGCACATTCGTCTGTGCCCGAGGTGCTTCGAGATGAATCCAGTTCCGGCCCGTCACGGTATCGATGCCGACTGCGCGTCGTATGCACGCGCGTTGCACGCCTGCGTAACCGCCCTGCAAACGCTCGCACGGCCGAGCGCGACGGTGTTCTACCGGATCGACACGAGCGGCGAGCCTGTCGATTTCGAGCTGTTCGGAATGACGGCCGCGATGCATCGCGCTTACGTGAATCGCTATCGGCCGCTCGATCCTCTGCATCCGTTGCGCTGCGCGGCGCAGCCGGGTGCGGTCGTCACGCTTGCATCGCAGCTGCCGGACGAGCGGCGCGCCGCATCGGCTTACTGGACGGGTTTCTTGCACCGGTATCGCGTCGCCGATGTCGTCGAAGTGCTGTTGCGCGACGGCGGCGCGCCGCGCGCCGCGTTTTCGCTGTTGCGTTTTGCGAGCGGCGGGCGCTATTCAGCCAGCGAAATCGCGGCGCTGCATGCGCTCCAGCCGCTCGCCGAGGCGGCGCTCGTGCCGCCGTTGCGGGCCGTGCGCGGAATTCGCAGGATCGTATCCGATACGAGACTCACGCATCGTGAGGAGCAGATCGCGCGTCTCGTGCGCGCAGGCCGTTCGAACAAGGAGATCGCGCGCGATCTGGCGCTTGGTCAGACAACTGTCAAGACGCATTTGCTGCGCATGTTCCGCAAGCTCGGCGTGTCGAACCGGACCGAACTCGTCGGCGCGCTGTTTCTTTGACGGCCGGCCGCGCGGCTTGCTCATGCGCCGCGTCGATCTGCCGCGGGCATGGGCAGGCGCTGCTTGAATTCCCGGCTGCGGGCCGCCGGCCTGCCAATTTGCGCTAACCGATTGCAAACAGGCGCGGCTACAGTGGCGCGAACCGGCCGCACGATCGCTGCCGCGAGGTGCCCATTCCAGTTGTGAGACGCCTATGACCCAGACGAACATCGTCGCCGTGAGCGACGCGGTACGCGCCTTCACCGGGCGCGAATTCGGCCTCTTCATCGACGGCGCGATGCACGCCGCACATTCGCCCCGGCTGCTCGACGTCCATGATCCGTCGACGGGCGAGCGCCTCGCTCGCGTGCCCGACGCCGACGCGCGCGACGTCGACGCCGCCGTCGCCAGCGCGAAGCGCGCGTTCGACGCGCGTGTCTGGAGCGGGCTACGGCCTGCGGACCGGGAGCGCATCCTGCTGCGGCTGGCCGACGTGCTCGAAGCGCACGCGGAAGAACTCGCGCAGCTCGAGACGCTGAATCAAGGCAAATCGATTCTCGTGTCGCGCGGCGTCGAGGTCGGCGCGACGATCGAGTATGTCCGCTATATGGCGGGCTGGGCGACCAAGGTCACCGGCCAAACGTTCGACGTGTCGATCCCGTTTCCGCCTGGCGTGCGCTATACCGCGTACACGCGCAAGGAGCCGGTCGGCGTCGTCGCCGCGATCGTGCCGTGGAATTTCCCGTTGATGATTGCTGTCTGGAAGCTTGTGCCGGCGCTCGCGGCGGGCTGCACGGTGGTGCTGAAGCCTTCGCCGGAAACGCCGCTCACCGCGCTGCGGCTTGCCGAGCTGGCGCGCGAAGCGGGCGTGCCGGCGGGCGTGTTCAACGTCGTCACCGGAGGCCGCGAATGCGGCGCAGCGCTCGCGGGCCATCCGTCGATCGGCAAGATCTCGTTTACCGGCTCGACGCCGACGGGCAAGCTCGTCGGCGCGGCTGCGGTGCAGAACATGACGCGGTTCTCGCTCGAGCTGGGCGGCAAGAATCCGGTCGTCATGCTGGAGGACGTGGATGTCGCGCAAGCGCTCGCGGGCGTCGCGGCCGGCGCGTTCTTCAATCAGGGGCAGGTGTGCGCGGCCGCGTCCCGAATCTATGTGCATCGCAGCCGGTTTCGCCAGCTCGCCGACGGCCTGGCCGGAGCCGCCGCGTCGATGCGGCTCGGCCCAGGGCTCGATCCGGCCGCACAGATCAATCCGCTCGTGTCCGCCCGGCATCGCGACCAGGTTCTCGCGCATCTGGAGCAGGCCCGTCGTGATGGCGTCACGTTTCTCGCGGGCGGCGATCCGGCCGACGATCGGCCCGGCTATTTCGTGCGTCCGGCGGTGATCGCCGACGCGAAGCACGATAGCGCGATCGTGCGTGACGAAGTGTTCGGCCCGGTCGTCGTGGTGTTGCCGTTCGACGATCCCGCGCAAGCGGTGCGGCTTGCGAACGCGTCGCCTTACGGGCTTGCCGCGAGCTTGTGGAGCAACGATCTGAAGGCAGTGATGGATCTCGTGCCGCGCATCGAGGCGGGCACGGTCTGGGTCAACTGCCACGTGCCGCTCGATCCGGCGATGCCGTTCGGCGGCTACAAGCAATCCGGCGTCGGCCGCGAATTCGGCCAATACGCGATCGAAGGCTTCACCGAAACCAAATCTGTCTGTATCGCGCATTGAATGCGCTGGCAGTATGTTTTTCCGGAGCAATCCAATGACCTGCAACGATTCCCGTTTCTGGCACCCGATGCTGCATCCGAACGACATGACGCGCCGCGAGCCGATCCGCATCGTGCGTGGCGACGGCTGCTACGTGTACGACGATCGCGGGCGTCAGCTCGTCGACGGCGTCGCCGGGTTATGGAACGTCAACGTCGGCCACAACCGCGCCGAGGTCAAGCAGGCAATCGTGCGCCAGCTCGACGAACTCGAATACTTTCAGTTGTTCGACGGCATCACGCATCCGCGCGCCGAGGAATTGTCGAAACGGCTGATCGACATGATGGAGCCCGAGGGCATGCGCCGCGTGCTGTACAGCTCGGGCGGCTCGGATTGCGTCGAGACCGCGCTCAAGATCGCGCGCCAGTACTGGAAAGTCCAGGGGCAGGCGGATCGCACGAAGTTCATCTCGTTGAAGCAGGGCTATCACGGCACGCATTTCGGCGGCGCGTCGGTGAACGGCAACACGGTGTTCCGGCGTAATTACGAGCCCAATCTGCCCGGCTGTTTTCATGTCGAGACGCCGTGGCTCTATCGCAATCCGTTTACCCAGGACCCCGAAGCGCTGGGCCGGATCTGCGCGGAGCTGCTCGAGCGCGAGATCGTGTTCCAGAGCCCGGACACGGTTGCCGCGTTCATTGCCGAGCCGATCCAGGGCGCGGGCGGCGTGATCGTGCCACCCGCGAACTACTGGCCGCTCGTGCGCGAAGTTTGCGACCGTCACGGCGTGTTGCTGATCGCCGACGAAGTCGTGACGGGTTTCGGCCGCAGCGGCAGCCTGTTCGGCAGCCGCGGATGGGGCGTGAAGCCGGACATCATGTGTCTTGCGAAGGGCATCTCGTCCGGCTACGTGCCGCTCGGCGCAACCGCGGTCAACGCACGCATCGAGGACGCGTTCGCGGCAAATGCGGATTTCAGCGGCGCGATCATGCACGGTTACACTTATTCAGGGCATCCGGTCGCGTGCGCGGCGGCGTTGGCGAGTCTCGATATCGTGCTGCGCGAGGATTTGCCCGCGAACGCGGCGCGCCAGGGCGCGCATCTGCTCGAAGCGCTGCAGCCGTTCGCCGAGCGCTTCGAAGCGGTGGGCGAGGTGCGAGGCAAGGGGCTGATGGTCGCGCTCGATCTCGTCGCAGACAAGATGACGCGCGTGCCGATCGATCCTGCGTCGGGCTACGCGAACTCGGTTGCCGAGGTCGCGCGCGAAAACGGCGTGCTCGTGCGGCCGGTCGGCACGAAGATCATCCTGTCGCCGCCGCTCGTGATTCAGCGCGAGCAGATCGAGCAGATCGTCGCGGGGCTGGCGGCCGGATTCGATGCGACGCCATTTAACGCGGGCTGAGCGTGCGCGAAGGGCGTATGTGTACGCTCGGAGCCTCGTTGGCACGGCTGCGAGCGTTTTGCCAATTTGCGCTATATCCGGGAATTTTGGTCTTCGTATTTTCTCGACATCGACGCAATCATCAATCAGGAGGCGCGGATGTCGGATTGGTCAGACGGTTTGGACACACCGACCGTGCCCGCCGCGAAACCGGCAGCGCAGCCCAAGCCGGCGGCCGGCTCAGTCGGTTTTCCGACAGCGCTTGCGAGCGCCGTCGGTCTCATCATGGCGAGTCCCGTGATTCTGACCGCGACGTCCGGCTTCGGCGCCGGCGGTTGGGTACTCGCGTTCGCGATCGCGATCGCGTTCGTGATGATGCAGGCGCAAGCGACGCCCTTCTCCGAGGCGGCGGCGATGCTGCCGACAGCCGGCTCGGTATATGCCTATCTGTCATGCGGGCTCGGCCGCTTCTGGGCGATCACCGGTACGATCTCCGCATATTTCATCGTTCACGTGTTTGCCGGCACCGCGGAGACGATCCTCAGCGGCGTGATGGCGCTCGTCAACTTCGAATCGCCGAACGCGGCATCCGAGCGGCACAATGGCGCGTGGCTCGTCGGCGTGGGTCTCGTAACGGTGTTCGCGATCACCAACATCGTCGGCATTCAGGTGTTCAGCAAGCTCGAGATCGTGCTGACGGCCGGTATGTGGCTGTCGCTGATGATCTTCGGCGTGCTGGGGCTCGTTGCCGCGCCCGTCGTGCATCTCGACGGCTGGTTCGGGCCGTCGTCGCTGGGCGTGTCGGCGCCGGCCGTGCTGTCGCTCGTCGGGATGGCCATGTTCATGTTCGTCGGCTGCGAATTCGTCACGCCGCTTGCGCCGGAAATGACGGCGCCGGGCAAGACGATTTCGCGCGCGACGGCGCTCGGGCTCGTGGGCGTCGCGGCCTGCATGTTCGTCTACGGCGCGGCGATCAAGCGACAGGTGCCGAATGTTGCACTGAGCGCCGACGGCTTCACGCATCTGCTCGATACGCCTGGCGCGATTCCGGCATTCGCGCTGCAGGTGCTCGGCCCGCTCGGGCGCATCTGGTTAGGTATTGCATTCCTGTGCGCCGGCGCGGCGACGATCAATACGTTGATGGCGGGGCTGCCGCGCATCCTGTACGGGATGGCGCTCGACGGCGCGTTGCCCAAGTGCTTCGCCTATCTGCATCCGCGCTTCAAGACACCCGTTGTCGGGATCGTCGTGGCGGCAGTCGTGCCGATCGCGCATGCGTGGCTGATCCAGGGCAGTCCCGGCAGCATCCTGCATCTCGTGCTCGCCGCGACTTGCGCATGGGGCACCGCGTACCTGCTCGTCACGCTGTCGGTCGTGCTGCTGAGGATTCGCCGGCCGGATCTGCCGAGACCGTACCGGTCGCTGTGGTTTCCGCTGCCGCAGATCGTCTCGAGCATCGGCATCGTGCTTGCGATCGTGTACATCGCCCCGCCGGGGATGAGCGGTCGCGACACCTACATTCCGTTCGGCGCGATGCTCGGACTCACCGCGCTGTATGCACTGTTCTGGACGGTCGTCGTGCAGCGCAAGCATCCGTTCAGGCCGGTGCCCGTCGAGGATGCGCTGCACAACGGGCGGGCCCGATGAACGGCCGCTCGATCTGACATACTGTGGCGCACGTCATGCACGGATGCCGTCGGGATGCCGCGCCGCCGCGCGCATAGCCCGTGATGCGACGCCTGGCTTGCCGTATCGGAATTGTCTGGAGGCACTCATGTTGTTTCAGTCGCATTCGCTCGAAGACGTCCACGATCACGGGCTGGCCATTGCCGGCTGGCATCAGATTTATCGGCAGATGACGCCCGGCCGCTTCAAGGGTACGGTCACGCAGGTCTTGTGCGACGATTTCCATTTTTTCCGCGAGACGACCAACCGGCGCGTCGCGCAAACCGGCGTATCGCCGCGCGGACGGACTTCGCTGGCGATGCCGGTACTCGCGCCGCTGGCAGGCACGTTCCAGCGGCAGCATGTCGACGGCTATGCGCTTCTTGCGCTGCATCCCGGCGAGGACTTCGAATTCCATACGCCAGAGGGAATGCGGCTCGTGGGCATCAGCGCGAAGCCCGATATGATCGGCGAGCTATGCGAAGTCGAGTTCGGCACGCGCGAAGGCCGGATGCCGCGGCACGTGACGCGTCTCGCGCACGAACGGGGTATCGCGCTCGGTGCGCGGTTGTCGTCGTATATCGACGACGCGCAGCGCAACCCCGAATGGCTCGGGTACGATGCCGCCCGCAAGATATTTCGCGACGCATTGCTCGGCGTGTTTCTCGATGCGCTCGCCGACGCGGCCCACGAAGCGCGACGCGATATCACGCATGCAACCTATAGCGATATCGTCCGGCGCAGCGAGCGCTATTTACGGCAGCGGCCCGAACAGCCGGTAACGGTGCTCGAGCTGTGCCGCGCATTGCGTTGCAGCCGGCGCACGCTGCAGACGAGCTTTCAGCGGGTTGCCGGCGTGACACCCGTTACTTATTTGCGCACGATCCGTCTGAACGCGGTGCATCGGCTGCTGCGCATGACCGGCGCTGACGAACTATGCGTTGGCGAGGCGGCCGCGCGTTGGGGCTTCACGCATCTCGGTTATTTCGCGCGAGCGTATCGTGGGCTGTTTGGCGAATTGCCGTCACAGACGCAGCGTTTGTCGTGAGCGTTGAAGCGCGCGCTTCGGCGCGCGCGGCGTTGTGGACGGCGGTTGCCGGATTCGTCAAGCCAAATCCGCGCATTGGAGACGGCTCGCATGAGTGGCCGAGCATGAACATTTCCCCAGGCGGTTGGCATTTCGGGCAATGCTAACGAAAGATAGGTGCGGTGGCGGATACGGTCGCCTCAAGCGCAGCGAGAGTGACGACGTTAATACTTACCAGGGTTTTTCCTACTTTGACCGATCGCTGGCCGCAGGGCAGGGCAAGCGGGCCGCATGAGGCTCTAAAACCGTCAGGCTTGACGCGGCTGGGATAATTGATGGAGGGGCTGACTCTAGCCATCAAATTATATTCCCTGTCCAGAGTCTCGCGATATTTGACTGTGCCCGAGATGATTTTATTTGATGATACTATCTGGATGTAATTAAATACAATCCAGACGTTGTCGCTGCAAGCATTTCTGTTTATATTGAATGTGTATGTCTGATGCCCTCCTCTGTTAACGTCATGGGACGTTGTATCGGGTGCCATCACGCATTGGCTATGGCTGGCAATTTTTATGCTATAGGAATGGGGCGTTCTATTGTTCCATGTAATGCTTCCTGTATCCGCATGGGCAATGGAGGCCGCGCCGGCTGTCAATGCGGAAATAAAGAAAATTGTCCACTTTGATGTGGGGGCTTTGTTCATGATGGTGTTTTGAATGAATGATATTTTTCATTGATGAGATAACGGGGCTTTGAATATTTATGTAATTAATTTGGTTTGCTTTCGTAGCGGTTGTTTCAATATTTTGGTCGCGCGCGGGTGTATCGGAAAGAGCGTGAGCGCGAATCTTCGCGTGCGAATCGGTCGGTTTACTTAATGCTGCATTGAGTAAGTTCGATAAAAATTGGGAGTGTTGGATGTGAAATTGTGGCGGTTTATGTGTGAGAAATGAAAGTGAGCTTGTGTGTCTTGGGATTCATTAAAAAATATATCGATGAGGCCACGACTGCAAGGGGCGATTAACTTCGAAAAATTCCCATGCGATATTCGCGGCAGGCTTTCATGGGTGACGATAAGAACATGCCGCGCGGCCGCCTTGTACAATCGAGCGCCAGTTTCATTGACCGCAAGGTTATTTGACTCTGAGGCGGACGCCGTCTTTTCGACGCCGGCGCATCCTCAGCGCGCATCGATCACCTTCGATGCCGTCGAACTGAATGCGGCTCATGCGTTTACCGCGCTGCTGCCTAGCAGCGTTGCGAATATTTCAACCGTCCGAAAGCCGATGGCCGGGAGACGGCGCGCCTTTATCAACTGAACGTCGGCGCAAACGGCAGCGCATCGAAGCGAACTGCGCGCTATGTGGTTGTGACCGGCGCAAATCGCGGGCGGAGGCGGGCGGCCGCGAATGCGTTGGCGGCCTGTTTCTTCAGCGTGCCGCGATGGCGATCGCCGCACCGGCCATGGCAGCCGCGCTTGCGCGGTTGGCTGCCTTGACCGCGCGACGGCTCGTCAATAGCCTGCGCGCGCGGGTGGCAAGCAGCGCCCATGCGAAATCGACGGTGATCAGCACGGCGAGCAGCGTCAGCGTCAACTCGAACCACGCAACAACGCCGACATGCGATATGTCGACCATCGTCGGCAGCAGCGCGACATAGAACACCATGATTTTCGGGTTGCCCATCGTGATCGCAAAGCCGGTCAGAAACATGCGCAATGGCGAGCTTGCGCTCGGCAACACGTCGGACGGCGCGTCTGCCGGCGCGAACCACATCTTCCACGCGAGAGACATCAGATAAGCGATGCCGGCGAATTTCAGCGCAAGAAATCCGAGTGCGAACGCATGCGCGAGCGCCACAAGCCCGGCTACCGCGCAGGTGAGCCAGATGACCTCACCCAGCCACATCGCTGCGAGAAACGGCAGAATATCGCGCAATCCGTTGGTCAGCACGCGCGCGACCAGCGCGGCGATGCTGGGGCCGGGCGAGCCCGCCGCGATCAATAACGCGGCGGCGAAGATAGCAAGGCTGGACAATGGCACGTCGAATTCTCCGGTTGCATCGTGCAACGATATTTTGAGGCGGAAAGTCGATTATATTGACGCCGATACGAAGCCCCGCGTTCTTTTTCAGTTCTCACCGTGACCGGACACGATCTCGAAGCCCGCTCGATACCGCCCCGAACCAGAACCCCAATTCTGATCCGCGCTGCGCGCGCCGACGAAGCGTCGACGATGGCCGACCTCGAATCCGCTGCCGCGCAACGTTTCAACGACATCGGCATGCCGCACATCGCGTCGAGCCCGCCGACCGATCTTGCCGATTTGCGCGCACGGATCGGCGAAGGTTGTGCGCTTGTCGCGCTGGACGGCGGGCGGATCGCCGGTTTCGCAATCTATCGGATGCTCGATGCCGCGCGTCTTTATCTGGAGGAACTGGACGTGGCGCCCGAGCACGCCGGCCGGCGGATCGGCGTTGCATTGATCGACGCCGTCGTGACGCGTGCCCGGGAGGCTGGCGCCGCGCAGGTGGTGCTGTCGACGTTCAGGCACGTGCCGTGGAATGCACCGTACTACCGGCGTCTCGGCTTCGTCGATCTCGACGGCCACGCGCTCGACGCCGCGCTCGTTGCGGTGCGCGCGGCGCACGTCGCGCATGGGCTCGACGAATCGCAGCGCGTGTTCATGAGCCGCACGCTCGGCGTTGGGCGGCGTTAGCCGGCGGCCGGCGCGTGTCTATCTAGATAGAGAATAGATAGGGAAGGCGCATCGGCTCAACCATGCGCGGGCCGGCATCAGGCAGCGCCTTCAAGCACTGGATAGTCGGTATAGCCCGTTTCGCCGTCCGAATAGAAGGTCGCGGCGTCCGCTCTGTTGAGCGGCGCATTCAATTCAAAGCGGCGCGGCAGATCCGGATTCGCGATGAACAGCTTGCCCCATGCGACCGCGTCGGCGCGTCCGGCTGCGAGCGCCGCCTGCGCGCTGTCGAGCGTGAATCGCTCGTTTGCAATGAACGGGCCGCCGAACGCTTCCTTCAATTGCGGGCCGAGCGAATCGTCGCCGGCCGATTCGCGCGCGAACAGAAAAGCGATCTTGCGCCGGCCGAGTTCGCGGGCGACGTAGCCGAACGTTGCGGCGGGGTTCGAGTCGCCCATCGTATGGGCGTCGCCGCGGGGCGCGAGATGCACGCCCACGCGCCCCGCGCCCCAGACGTCGATCGCCGCATCGACTGCTTCGAGCAGCAGCCGCGCGCGGTTCTCGATTGGGCCGCCGTATGCGTCAGTACGCCGGTTCGAGCTGTCCTGGAGAAACTGGTCGAGCAGGTAGCCGTTCGCACCATGCACTTCGACGCCGTCGAAGCCTGCCGCACGCGCATTCTCGGCGCCGCGCCGGAATGCTGCGACGACGTTGGGAATCTCGGCAAGCTCGAGCGGGCGCGGCGTCGTATAGGCCCGCTCCGGGCGAACTAGGCTGACATGGCCTTCTGGCGCGAGCGCGCTCGGCGCGACGGGTAATGCGCCGTCGAGGAAAATTGGGTCTGATACGCGGCCCACATGCCAAAGCTGCAGGAAAATGCGGCCACCCGCTTCGTGCACGGCATCGGTGACGAGCCGCCAGCCCGCGACTTGCTCGGGCGACCAGATGCCGGGCGTATTCGCGTAACCGACGCCTTGCGGCGTGACCGACGTCGCCTCGCTGATGATGAGCCCCGCTGATGCGCGCTCCGCATAGTAGCGGGCCATCAGTGCGTTGGGAGTGCGCGTGCCGCCTGCGCGGGCGCGCGTGAGCGGAGCCATGATGATGCGATTCGGGAGCGTCAGGTCGCCGATGGTCAGCGGGTCGAACAGGGTGGGCATGGCAGTGGCCTCGAGTACTTGGTGGGGAGAATGGGTACAGCCGGTTCCCGAAGCTTAGACCGGCGCATGGTCGGATAGCCAACAACACTGCATCGAATAGGGATGTTCGATAGAAATTCTCGATGGGCGACGGCGGAAAGTCCGATGTTCGGGGGCATTTCTCCGCATACAAGCTTTCGGTTGAGCGACGATGTGGGTGTAAAATTCAGTAAAAATTGCCGGTCGTGGCGTTTTCGGGCGTTTTCAGGCAGATGGACTTGTTGTTTCTATGCAACCGTCGAGACGCTGACACAAAGTAATGGCCGAAGTGACCCCACCAAAAAAGTGCCGTCAATAACCCAAAAAGTTTATATAAAACAAAAGCTTATAAGGAGGCGGCATTTCTATTATTTCTAGTTCTGGAAAAGCTTATTTCGCCTTGTGCGAATGGCGACCCTAGGGTGCACCCCTAAACTCTCGGTTCCAGAACGGGCAACCATCCGGGCGCGGCCATGTGGATGTTTCACAAAGCCGACGTGGCGCTTCCGGGCGGTTGTGGACCGTTTAACAAACGAGGCCGCAAGGTCTGACCTTTTTTGTAAAGGGAGCTTCACGCATGAAAAAGACTCTGATTGTTGCAGCAGTCGCTGCATCGTTCGCCACTGTCGCACACGCTCAAAGCAGCGTCACGCTGTACGGTGTGCTCGACGCGGGCGTCACGTACCAAAGCAACGTCGCTACGCCGTCGGGCAGCGGCAAGTCGCTGTGGTCGGTTGGTAGCGGCATCGACCAAAGCCGCTTCGGCCTGCGTGGTTCGGAAGACCTCGGCGGCGGCCTGAAGGCGATCTTCACGTTGGAGAGCGGCTTCAACATCGGTAACGGCAAGTTCCAGAACAACGGCGGCATGTTCAACCGTCAAGCGTTCGTCGGCCTGTCGAGCAACTACGGCACGGTCACGCTGGGTCGCCAGTTCGACTCGACGTATGACTACCTGGCTCCGCTGTCGGCAACGGGCACCTGGGGCGGCACGTATTTCGCGCACCCGCTCAACAACGACAACCTGAACACGAACGGCGGCTACGCTGTGAACAACACGATCAAGTTCACGAGCGCGAACTACGCCGGCCTGCAATTCGGCGGCACGTACTCGTTCTCGAACAGCTCGCAGTTCGCGAACAACCGTGCGTATAGCGGCGGTTTCTCGTATCAGTACCAAGGCCTGCGTATCGGCGGTTCGTATTCGCAAGCGAACAACGCTGGTCAGCCGGTTAACGGTGCTAACAGCAGCGTGATCGGCGCAATCGACAACTCGGCTTACGCCTCGCAAGGTCGTTCGCGCGTCTACGGTGCTGGCGCGAGCTACGCTTACGGCCCGCTGCAAGGCGGCCTGCTCTGGACGCAATCGCGTCTTGACGACCGTGCAAACGGCGCTGGTACGCTGCGTGCAGACAACTACGAAGCGAACCTGAAGTACAACCTGACGCCGGCTTTGGGTCTGGGTGCTGCTTACACGTACACGAACGCGAAGCTGAACGGCGACAGCGCACACTGGAATCAGTTCGGCCTGCAAGCCGACTACGCGCTGTCGAAGCGTACCGACGTGTACGCACAAGCTGTGTACCAGCGTGCGTCGAAGAACGCTGGCGGCGCATCGATCTGGAATGGCGATCCGACGACGCCGGCAAGCACGTCGATCAACCAAACCGCAGCGACGATTGGTCTGCGTCACCGCTTCTAAGCGTGACGGCTGGCTTGTCCAGTCTCGAAAAGGCGCCTTCGGGCGCCTTTTTTTATGCGTGATGCGCGCATGCAAGCACAGGGCGAAAGCAAAAAAGCGAGGGTTGCCTGCCAGCATCCTCGCTTTTTTGTTGGGCTGGCGATCGCCGGTCAGTGCGTGTAATCGCCGCTCGCTTCCGGCTGGTACAGAATCTCATCGATCGTCAGTACCGCAGTGCCGCCGTCGGGCGACGCGACTGTCACGTGCTCACCCCGGCGTGCGCCGAGCAGCGCGATGCCGACCGGCGAAAACACGTTCAGGTGGCCTTGGGCGAAGTCCGCCGCGTCTGGATAAACGATCGTCCAGATCATCTGCTGCCCGGATGTCTTGTCGATCAAGCTGACTTGCGAATTCATCGTGACGACATTGGCGCGAATTTTCGGCGATTCGACGATATCCGCGCGCTCGAGCAGCGTGTCGAGCATCGCCTGATAATGCGGATTGCGTTCCGCATGCCTTTCCAGGCGTGCGACGTCGAGTTCGGTAAGCTGGTAAATGCGTTTTTTCATGACCGTCTCCGATAGGCGATAAGGGAAAGGCGGCGAGGCCAACCTGTGTGTGGAATCGCCCGGAGCCTGGCTGACGCGGCTCCGGCGGAGGGTGACGTCAGATCAGGCGCCGGGCGTCGGCGAGCGGTGCGGCAAGCATGCTTCGAAGAAGCGGGAGCATCGCGCTGGCGGCCGTGATCACGCGCACGCCGCATGGGCAGCATGTTGTGAAGGCGGAGATGGCCTGCGCGCGCATGATTGGGAGAATAAGGTTGCGGAAAACGTGACTTTACAAATATACAATAAAGTGACAGAACGGGCAGCTATGGCTTCGCATACATCCGACTATTGTTGCCGATACGATGCTTTTTGCTTTTTGTCGACTGACCAAGGCTCGCGATTTTTTCCATCCTTGCAACGGTGTATGTTCGAACTAGGTATTTTCCCTTGATGGCCTGCTGACTAGACTGAAATCAATCGCTTCGGACACGACGGATGAGTTCGACGCGACGCTAATAAAACATTTCGGAGGTCAGCACTATGAAATCGTTCGTCCACGCAGCCGTAGCCGTTTCCATTCTCGCCGCGCCGCTCGCTTCTTTCGCGCAAGCCGATCAGCAATCGCTGACCCGCGAGCAGGTGCGCTCGGAATTGGTGCAACTCGAGCAAAACGGCTATAAGCCTGAAGTCAGCGATTCCCAATACCCGGCAAACGTCCAGGCGGCGACGCGCCGCGCGCAGCCGGCGCAGCCGGCGCAGCAAACGCTCACGCATGCCGACACGAGCGGCTACGGCGTGCAGCCGGTTGGCGTAGCCGAATCCGGCCGCCGCGTGGCGAAGCCGGCTTCGTCCCTCAATTCGATCTACTTTGGGCATTGAACGTGGCGCGTCCGGCCGACCCGGACGCGTGCTGTTGGCGCGCCGCGCGCAAAAACCGATTCGATAAGCGGCAGGGCCGCGCAGGCTGCGCGAGGCCCGCGATGCGGGAACCGAACCTCCGTCGCCGCATCCCGGCGGCTTTGCCCAAACGTGAAGCGTTTGGGCATTTTTTGGCGACAGTGGGGCCGCGCTTATTGCAAGTGCGTGGCGGCGTGCGGCGTGCCGTGGATGTAATGCTCGAGTTGATTGATCGTGAATTGCTGGTCGGCGATCACGCTTTTCACAAGATCCCCGATCGATATGAAGCCCACAAGATGGCCATCGTCGAGAACCGGCAGATGGCGGATACGATGTTCCGTCATCAGCGCCATGCATTCGTCGCTCGTTTGCGTCGGTTCGACATAGCGCACCCTCGACGTCATGATTTCCTCGACGTGCGTTGCTTTGGACGACCGGTCCAGAAGAACGACTTTGCGTGCATAGTCCCGTTCTGTCACGATGCCGACGATCTTCGCGCCTTCCATCACGAGCAACGCGCCGATGCCTTTTTCCGCCATCAGTTTGATTGCGTCATAGACGGAATCGGACCTTTTGACCGAATGGATCGTGTGGCCGGAATCGGGCTTGGATTTGAGAATCTGTGCGACGGTGATGCTCATACGCGGTCTCCGTTGGCTGGGCGGTGCACAGAAAGCGGCGCCGGCTTGGCGCCGAGGAAGAATTCAGTATAGGCCTGCTCGAGCGGCTAACACGACATTCTGTTGTTAGATTAGCGGTAAACTTTGTTCGCCCGCTATCCAGTACATTCCTTAATTTCTTTATTCGATGCATTCCAAGATGTCTTCGTGTCCCTTTTCGACGCAGCCGGACGACGGCGCCGCCTCCGAGTGCGTGACGCTTGTCGCAACCGCGATGCTCCCAACCCGCTACGGCACGTTTACGTCCTACGCGTTTCGTGTTGCCGGCAGCGAGGCCGAGCATTTGGCGTTGGTGGCGGGCGATGTCACCGGGCAATCGCCGGTGCTGACGCGGCTCCATTCCGAATGCCTGACGGGCGATGTATTCGGTTCATACCGGTGCGACTGCGGCGAGCAGCTTGATCTTGCGTTGCGCTATATCGCGGCTGAAGGGCGCGGCGTGTTGTTGTACCTGCGCGGGCACGAAGGGCGTGGAATTGGTTTGAGCAACAAGATTCGCGCGTATGCGCTGCAGGAGCAGGGGCGAGATACCGTTGAGGCGAATCTCGATCTCGGCTTGCCGGACGACGCGCGCGAGTACGATTCCGCAGCCGCGATCCTGCGCATTCTGAAGGTCACGTCAGTCCGGCTGATGAGCAACAATCCGAAGAAATTCGACACCCTCGCGGCACACGGTATCCCGGTTTGCGAACGCGTCGCGCTCGCGGTGCCGGTGCGCGAGGAAAATGAGCGTTATATCCGCACTAAACAGCTCAAATTCGGTCACTATTACTTCGACGAAAACGAATAGGCCGACGGGTGGCGAGGCTGGCGCGCGCCGAAGCGTTGCTCGGCGATCGGCAGATCGAAGCGGCGCCGGACTTCGGCGGCGATCCAGTCGCACGTGCGCCGCGCGCAGTCCGTGAGCGTCTGGCGGTCGGCATGGCCGTCGATATCATAGACGAAGCGTACGTTCACCTCGTCGCCGGTCTGTCGATGTTCAAGCTCATTCAGGTGCAAGCCCGGCGAGTGGCCCTGCGCGAGCGCGCGCAACTCGTCGAAGTGATATTCGAGCCAGTCGGCGAAAAAGCGTGCGTCGCCGCGATCCGCGAGACGAAAGGCCGCACGGCGTGTCGGGCGGGCATCGGGAAGTGTGGCTGAGGCCGGGGATGCTTCGCGTGACGCGGCATCGCTCGGAGTGGCCAGCGCCGCGCCATCCTGCTGGGAGAGTATGCCGGCGTCCCGGCAGTGCGCGTGCAATGCGTGCCAGAGCAAAGCGTCGCCGTTCGCGGTCGATGGCTGCATCGTCAGATCGTGCGTGCCATCATCGCGCGGCGCGCTCTGGCGTACCACGAGCCGCAGCGTGCAAAGCGGCACCTCGTCCAGATAGAGCGTGGCCGAACGCGGCACGCCGAAGACAGGTGGCATTGTGCCGTGCGCACGGAAGACAAGCCCATGCCGGCCAAGCCGCACGAGTGGCAGGCGGCTGGCAAACGGTGGGTAGGCGATGGTGATGTGCGGGGTCGCGCCGTTGTCGAGCGTGGGCAGCATCGTGCGAAAGACCGATGAGTGGTCCACGATATGTCGTTCTCCTTGAAATGAGCGAATAACCAACCGGACTGGTACTGATGCGTGCCGGCCGGTGGGCTCAGGCCATTTCGGCCTGCTGCGTCGTAAGTAGTGGCGTCAGCGTGGGAGCAAGGTCGAGCGCGGCGAGCGTCTGGCTGTCCAGATCGATCCAGCACGCGACGACCATGCGCCCGTCGATCTGTTGCGCGGGGCCGGCCCGGTGAGCGTGAACGCCGATGCGGCGGAACAGCCGCTCCATGCTCAGAAACGTCACGCCGATGAGCTGCTTGGCGCCGAGCCGGACAGCGCATTCCACGACAGCTGCCAACATCGGCCGCACCATCCAGCTCGAATTGCCCGCGCCGGACGGATCGTCGCCATTTGCCGCGAAGCGCGACAATTCCCAGACGGCGGCGGATTGCGGCATCGGGAGATCTTCGGCGACCAGGTTTGGGAACAGTTCTTTCAGCAGATAGGGGCGTGTGGTCGGCAATAGCCGCGCACAGCCGCAGATGGCGCCGGCGTCATCGCGGGCAATCACGTAGACGGTATCGTCCCGGTCGTACTGGTCGCGCTCGAAGCCTTCGCCGGCCGATGGCAGTTTCCAGCCGAGTTGTTCGACGAAAACGCGGTGCCGATAAATGCCCAGATCATTCGCCAGACTGTTAGGCAGATGCCCGTCGCCATGAACGAAAGTTTGCATGCTGTCGTCCTCGTTGCGTGTGCTTTGGATTGGGCGCATTACATCGCGCGCTCCGAGGACAAGTAACTGTTAACCCTAACAGGGTCGGGACAACGGGGAAGGAATATGGGGACGGGGACTTTTTGGTGATTTGCCAGCGGAAAATTGATAAATCGCTTGCCAATCCACTATGTTCAAGGAATATTGGACAATACGGACTGCGCAGCAGCCGGACCGATCATTGCAGCATTTGCCCCGCGTGAGGCCAGAAGCTTTCGCGGCCGCTGTAGTCGCGTATTGCCGCGGCGACAACGGTTTGCCAATTGAGCTGGGCGAGCCGGCGCGACAGCTCGGCTGCCGTGAACGCCATGCCGATGTCCAGGCCGTTTTGGTCGATGCCCATTACGTTGCTGCGTACGTCGCCCCATGCGATGACGAACGCGTGGGTGGCGCTATCGATGTACCAATCCCAGCCGAACGTCAGATGCGCGGCGCCGGCGGATGGTGGGCGCTCCCATTCGGTGTAGCCGGCAACGCGTGCGTTGATCGCACTCGTGCGCAACTCGGCGAGCAATTCGGAATCGAGCCCGGACGACACATGGACGAGTTCGAGCACGGCGAGCGCTTGCATGGGCAAACGCACGTAGCCGTCGGTGGATGGGCCGCGAAAGCGGTGGAGCAAAGGTGAATTCATGCCGCAATGTATCAGCCGGCGCGCGTGCTGAAACCTAGCAAGTATGACAGCGTGAAACAGCCGGAGATCATATGGAACTGCGTTGGCAGGATGCCTATCTTCAACTCAGCGCTGCGAAGAACGAGCAGGAGCTCTTTCAGCAGATCGCCGCGTATTCGATGCGGCTCGGCTTCGAATATTGTTGCTACGGCATACGCGTGCCGCTGCCGATCTCGAAGCCCGCCGTTGCGATCTTCGATACCTATCCGGATGGCTGGATGGAGCGGTATCAAGAGATGAATTATCTCGAGGTCGACTCGACCGTGCGCGATGGCGTGCTCAGCCCGAACATGATCATCTGGCCCGAGGCGGACGCCTCGGAGGGGACGTCGCTCTGGCGTGACGCGCGCGAGCACGGGCTCGCGGTTGGCGTCGCGCAATCGAGTTGGGCGCCGCGTGGTGTGTTCGGCCTCCTGACGATTTCGCGGCACGCGGATCGTCTCACGCAAGCCGAGATCAATCAGCTCACGTTGCAAACGAACTGGCTGGCCAATATGTCGCATTCGCTGATGAGCCGTTTTCTGGTGCCCAAGCTCGCGCCCGAGGCGTGCGTGACGCTGACGCAGCGCGAGCGCGAAGTACTCTGCTGGACGGGCGAAGGCAAGACGGCGTGCGAGATCGGCCAGATCCTCAGCATCTCCGAGCGCACCGTGAACTTCCATGTGAACAACATTCTCGATAAGCTCGGCGCGACGAACAAGGTGCAAGCGGTCGTCAAGGCGATCTCGATGGGACTGATGGACGCGCCCTGAGTGCCGGAGCGCCGGCGTGCAATCGCGGCCGGGGCATGCCGCCATGGCGCGCACCGAGCCGCGTCGGCGGCTAGTGGCGCGGCGCCAAGGCGAAGCGTGCAGCGCTTACGCGGCTCAGCCCGCATGAATGTTTCGCGCGGCCCGCTTGTCGCGGTAGGCCGTTCGCGCGGTTCACTCCATCAATGGTTCGGCTTCCTTAGCAGTCCAGCTTACGCTCGAAATGCTTTTTTCCATGCTCATCCGGCTCGCGATCTGTTCGAGCCTCGGTTGATCCTTCGGATGCAGCTTGAGCGTGGCCGTCACTTTGATGCGCTCGGGCGCATTCGGTTCGTGCGGCACGTCCTCGCTCGTTAGACTCTGGAACGACAGCGGCTTCGCGTACATCGAGTTCGATAACAGCGTGCGCACGTGCACCTCGTCGGCCGCCACGCAGATCACGACGATCTGGTATTCGCGCACGAGATCGGCATTCGATACGGGTGTCGCGTTGATCGCGTGGCTGACGCCGCGCAGCAGCGTGTTCGTGGCGAGCACGACCCCGGTGCCGGCGAGCGCCGGCAGATAGTGGCCGGCGCCTGACAGCACGCCGACCGCGGCCGAGCACCAGAGCGTCGCCGCGGTGTTGATACCCTGGATCGAGCCCTTGTCGCGCATGATGACGCCGCCGCCGAGAAAGCCGACACCGGATACGACGTATGCGGCGATTTGCGTGACGCCGGCAATGCCGTTGCCCGTCAGCACGCCGAGCGTGACGAACAGGCATGCGCCGCTGGCGACGAGCGTGATCGTCCGCAGCCCGGCCGTGCGCTGGCGTATCTGCCGTTCGAGGCCGATTGCGACTCCGCATGCGAAGGCGGTGAAAAGACGAAGTGCGAATTCGAGAGTCATGGGTGTTCTGCCGTGCTGAATGCGCCGCGCGCGATGCGCGCGAGCCGCCCTCGCGGGATCGCGCGTATTGCGAAGGCCGCACGCCACTTTAGCGTGCGAACGAGTGCGGTTGTGTGAAACGGAAATCGCCCGCGTTCCGTTGAACGCGAGCGGCGGCAGACCAATGCGGCGGGCGGGCGTTCAGGCGAAACGGCGTGCGGACTTTCTTCTTATGCTGCTACTGTCCACGACGGTTCCTGACAAAAATGGATGGCCGGGATTCTAGGGGGGACTCGTCGTGTGCGTCAACCCGAGCGAGGCGGTGATCTAACCTGCTTCCGCTTCAGGACGCACGAGACGCACGCGTGTGATTTCCGACGGTGCGCCGAACCGCTTGGGCGGCCCCCAGTATCCGGTGCCCCGGCTCGTATAGACCCACAAACCGTTCAGGCGCGCGAGCCCGGCGGTAAACGGCTGCTGCAGTCTGACGAACAGATTCCACGGGAAAAACTGGCCGCCGTGCGTGTGGCCTGACAACTGCAGCGTGAAGCCCGCATCGGCAGCCGCGCTCGCGCTGCGCGGCTGGTGCGCGAGCAGCACGCGGATTCGCACGTCGACGGGGGCGCCCGCAAGCGCTGCATCGGGATCGCTGCGATGCGCGGGGTCGAAGTGACCTGCCGAGTAATCGGTGACGCCCGCGATCACGAGCTGGCCTTCGCCGTGCTCCAGCGTGCGATGCTCGTTGAGCAGCACGTTCAGGCCGAGCCGGCGGAACTCGGCGATCCATTCGTCGGCGCCCGAGTAGTACTCGTGGTTGCCTGTCACGACGTAGGCGCCGTGACGCGCGCGCAGCTCGCCGAGGGGCGCGGCATGGCCGGCGAGCTGCGCGAGCGGGCCGTCGACGATGTCGCCCGTCACCGCGACGAGGTCGGGCTTGAGCCGGTTGACCGCGCTGACGATCGCCTCGACATAGTCGCGCTTGATCGTCGGGCCGACGTGGATGTCGCTGATCTGGACGATCGTGAAGCCGTCGAGGGCGGCGGGCAGATCGCCAATCGGCACGTCGACGTCGACGACGCGCGCGCGGCGCCGCGCATTGAAGAAGCCGACGATGCTGACCGCGAGCGCGGCAAGCGGCACGCCGACGGCCGTCAGTGTGCGCCAGTGCGCGAGCGATACCGTGCGGGGCGCGAGCGAGTCGATGCTCAGCAGCGACGCGAGCAGCACGTCGCGCGCGAGCGTCAGCACGAACAGCGACGAAAAAAAGCCCATCGCGATCAATCCGACCCATGCGACGCGATCGCCGAGCGGCTGGCGCTCGAATACGCGCGACAGCATTCCGAGCGGGATCAGCACACACGATGCGACGAGCCATAACGCGCCGGCGTAGCGTGCGACGGGTGAATCGAGGTCGGGCAGGAGCCGCAGGCCGACATAGACGTGCAGCAGCACGCCGATGGCAATGAAGCGCAGCAGAAACGAGGAGAAGCGTCGCATGGGCGAGGGGGAGAAAGGCGGAAAAGGGCGGGTGGCGCGCGCGCCACCCGCGATGGCGTCACGTCATGCGATGCGCGCGATTTCGTCGAACGACAGGCGCGGATTGCGCGGGAACAGCCCGGCGGGGTCACCGTAGCCAAGATTGATCAGGAAGTTCGACTTGATCGACGTGCCCGCGAAAAACGCGGCGTCGACAGCCGACTGATCGAAGCCGGACATCGGGCCTGAGTCGAGGCCGAGCGCGCGTGCGGCGACGATCAGGTACGCGCCTTGCAGCGATGCGTTGCGAAATGCGGTGGCTTCGATCAGCGCGTCGTTGCCGGCGAACCAGCTGCGCGCGTCGGCTTGCGGAAAGAGTTTCGGCAACTGATCGTGGAACGCGAGATCCATGCCGACGATCACCGTGACGGGCGCGCTCATCGTCTTCGCGAGATTGCCCTCGGATAGCGCGGGCTTGAGCTTGGCCTTGGCCTGCGGCGATTTGACGAACACGAAGCGCGCCGGACTCGCGTTTGCCGACGTCGGCCCGAGCTTGACGAGATCGATCAGTTCGTGGAGCAACGCGTCGTCCACGGGCTTGTCGAGCCAGGCGTTGTGCGTGCGCGCGGTGCGAAAGATCTGGTCGAGGGCGGAATCGGGGAGTCGTGCCATGATGAACGTCCAAGTGAGCGCGCGAACGGCGGAGCGTGGACGGTTACGTCGGCACCGTGCTCGCGCGGCTAGAATTTCAGTGAAACGGCGGCGCGCCTGATGGAGCGACGCGAGCGCCATGCCGCGATGATAGCTGGATGCGGAGATTTTGACCGACGATGCTCGATTTGTTCGACGATTTGCCTCAACCCGATGTCGACTGGTATCCGGATTGGCTCGCGCCAGCCGAGGCCGGGCGGCTGCGTGCGCGCATCGTCGACGAGGCCGTGTGGCGGCAGGACACGATGCGTACTCCGCGCGGCCCGTTGCCGCTGCCGCGCCTGACAGCATGGCAGGGCGAGCCGGACGCGGTGTACGTGTATTCGGGCATCCGCAACGTGCCGGCGCCGTGGACGCCCGCCGTGTTCGAACTCAAGCGCCGGGTCGAGGCGGCGTGCCGCGCGCGATTCAACAGTGTGCTGCTGAATCGCTATCGCAACGGTTTCGACAGCATGGGCTGGCACGCCGACGACGAGCCCGAACTCGGCCCGGAGCCGGTGATTGCTTCCGTGAGCTTGGGCGCCGCGCGCGTGTTCGATTTGCGGCACAACGCGACAGGCGCCACGCACGCGTACCGGCTGACCGACGGCAGTCTGCTCGTGATGCGCGGCCGCACGCAGCGGGAATGGCGGCATCGGGTGCCGAAGGCTCCGGCGGTGCTGGGCGAGCGGATTAATCTGACGTTTCGCTGGGTGACGGCGCGGCCCGATGGCGCGCCCGTGTGCGCAGGGCTGATGCGGGCGGCTTGATCGGAGGGCGTGACGCGCGCTTGGCTCGCGTGGCCGCACGGCAGGGGCTGCCGGCACGCGGCGGCGAAATCGCCTGGCCATCGCGTTGTGATTCGATTTCTTTCCTTCCACTGCTGCCGACATGGCCAAAATCGCTACGGCGGCGGCGAAGCCTGCCGTCGATACCGTATCGGGTAAGTCGCGAAAGGCCGCGGGCATCATGCCCAATGCGCTTGACACGCCGGACACGCCGGACGGCGGGGCTGCCGCGCACGCATCGACCTGTCTCATGCTGGAGCTAGAGCGCGGGCAGCGCATCCTGTCCGAATTTTCCGCGCTTGAGCTGGTATTGAGCGCGCCGGAGTTGTCCAAGCGTATTGGTATTTCGCGCACGACGACGTTTCACCTGTCGCAGGCGCTCGTCATTCATGTGCGTGCGATCGCATGAGGTTCGGTGGTGATCGGCTCGGGGACGGGCGTGCCGGGTTCGCTCGTCTCGACGTTTGCCGTCGAAGGGGGCAAGCCGATGATCGCCCGGTCGTTCGTGTCGTGCGCACTGGCGGGGGGAATCACGCGGCGTCCGTGTATATGTCATCGCGGCATTTTGCTTGCTCGCGCTCGGCCTGATGGCGTCGGATTCCATCACCTCATCCGCCTACACGCCCGGGCACTATCCGACCAGCATTCCCGCAGCCGGTAGCCGGTGGGGCTGCGGGCTCGACAGCGCGAGGCTGAAGATCGCGTCATTCGCCGTCGCACCCATGGCGGTGCCGCGTGCGATCGTAGGCGGTGATCTGAGTTCGACTTTTACCGGCTTGCGATCGTGCGGTTTGCTGCTGCGCGGCCGGTGCATTTGGCCTGCATCGAGACGCAAAGGCAGATGCTCGAAAGGCTGAAGACATGACGCGCCCGCCGCTCTTAAGCGGATATTGAAATCGCAGACCCGCTGCCCGGGAATTTCCCGGGCAGTTTGCTTTTGTGTGTTGGAAAAAAAATACAGTGGGCGAAGGCTTGGCGCGAGCGATCGGATAAGCGCTGCGTTTAATCGGGCCTGGAATTATCTGATTTTTACTTTTTTGAAAAGACAAATTTTGTTTTGAAAAGGCGCCGAGTGTTCGGTGGCTTACCGTTCAATGTAAAAAATAGCGGCCTGAGTATTAAATGGCCCGCTATTTCAAGTTTTTTAAAAGAATGTTCGTTGGTCTACTCTGTTTTTTTAGCTGTTATCCGCAATGTTGGTTAGGCCACTCTTTTAAAGTGTTTGAAAGATCGAAAGGTAGAAAGTACTTAATATCCGTGGCTGCGAGGAGTGACCAGGGTTTGCGGGCAGTAGATCGAAAATCGATAAATGATTTGACATTCTCGATGTGCTGCAAGTTTCTGTTTCCGGCAACTGTCCGATAATCGTTTTATCGGATTATTCACCCTGATAACGCCCCGCGCGAATCCGATTAATAGGGGATATTGCGTGAACAAAATCTACAACGTTGTCTGGAATAAGGCGCGAGGCCAATTGGTTGCGGTTTCTGAAATCTCGGGATCGAAGGGATCGACAGGAACGGTTGCGTCGGCGGATCGGGTGATCGCTCGCGCCGGCGGCGAAGCGGCGGTTTCCCGCCAAGCGCGTTTTTCATGGGTGAAGCTGAGCTTGATGTCGCTGTCGGTTTTCGCGGCGACCGGCTGGATCGCGACCGACGCCGTCGCACAGGTTAGCTATGCGGCAGGCTATAACGCGTCGGCCGGCCCTGGTGCGAATACCGGGTACGCGCCTGGCGCGCCGTGGGTGCTCAACAATCCGGCTTTCAGCGCAGGCTCGCTGCTGTATGGCACGGCCGTCGGCAATTACGCAAATGCGAACGGCGAGGGCGGCTCGGCTTACGGTGATCACGCAAGCGCGATCGGCCGCCTCAGCTCGGCGTTTGGCGCGTATGCCAGCGCGAGCGGCGACGGCGCGACCGCGATGGGCACCAGCGCGATCGCCGACATGCCGTATAGCGTCGCGATCGGCCTGAACGCGCAAGCACTGCGCGACACCGGCTCGGCGGCAGGTGTTCAAGACAGCGGCGGAGTGGCGATCGGTTGGAGCGCGAAGGCGCAAGGCGATAGCAGCGATCCGCTGCATGTCTCGTCGCCCACCGCGGTCGGCACGAATGCCGCAGCGACGGCGAGCGGCACGGTGGCCCTCGGCGAAGGCGCGCAGTCGTCCTCTTATTATTCGAACGCGCTCGGCGCTTATTCGACGGCCGGCGGCCCTGGTGCGGTCGCGGTCGGCGGCGGCGCGCAAGCGACGGCGCAGGGCGCGGTGGCGATCGGCGGCGCAACGAGCGTCAATAGTGCGTCGGCGCTGTCTGGCTTTGCGAGCGCCACTGGCGTCAACGCGGTGGCGATCGGCTCGGGCTCGCAAGCAAGCGGCAGCCAGGCAATCGGCATCGGCACGGGCAACGTCGTGTCGGGCGCCAATTCCGGCGCGTTCGGCAATGGCAACACGATCCAATCGAGCAACGCATTCGTGCTCGGCAACAACGTGACGATCGGCTCGGGCCTTGACGGCTCCGTTGCAATCGGCAACGGTTCGTCGGTCGCGGCAGCCAACCCCACCAGCAGCGCGACGATCACGACCGCGTCTGGCGGCCAGATCACGCTGTCCGGCTTCGCCGGCGCGAATCCGACCAGCGTCGTCAGCGTCGGCGCCCAGGGTGCGGAGCGTCAGATCACGAACGTCGCGGCGGGCCGCATCTCGCCGACGTCGACGGATGCCGTCAACGGCAGCCAGTTGTATGCGGTGGCGAGCGCCGTGGATAACGCCGTCAACGGCGGCGGGATCAAATATTTCCACGCGAACTCGACCGGCACCGATTCGTTGGCGGCGGGCACCGACAGCGTCGCGGTGGGACCGGCGGCAACCGCCTATGGCGACGAATCGATCGCGCAGGGCTTGAACGCGGTGGCCGGCGTGAGCGGCAACACGGCGGTCAAGGGTGACGTCGCGCTCGGCAGCGGCGCGCAGGCAACGGGCGGACAATCGCTCGCGTTGGGCGCGAACGCGTCGGTTACGACGGCGGGCGGCGTGGCGCTTGGCGCTGGGTCGGTCGCGAACCGCGCGGCCGGCACCTATACGGACCCGATCTCGGGCAGCAGCTTCACGACGGCGATGGGCGCAGTGTCCGTTGGCCTCGAAGGCTCGCTGCGTCAGATCACCAACGTTGCGGCGGGCACGCAGGCGACGGATGCCGTGAACCTCGGCCAGCTTCAATCGGCCGTCTCGCAACTGAATCAGTCGATCGCCAACATTTCGAACGGTGGCACGAATGGCGGCGGCCAGCCGGTGCAGCAATGGGCGACGGGCAATCCGTCGAACTACACGGCGCCGGTGGCGAGCGGCGCAGGAGCGACGGCGGTCGGCAGCGGCAGCGTGGCGTCCGGCTCGAACAGCGTCGCGATCGGCGACGGCGCGTCGGCATCCGGCAACAACTCGGTCGCGCTGGGTGCGCATTCGGTTGCGAGCGCATCGAATACGGTGTCGGTCGGCTCGGTCGGCAACGAGCGCACGATCTCCAATGTCGCGCCGGGCGTCAACGGCACGGATGCGGTGAACGTCAACCAGTTGAACGCGAGCGTCGGCGGCGCGGTGAACCAGGCCAACCAGTACACCAACCAGCAGATCGACAGCGCGCGCCGCGACATGTACAGCGGCGTGGCTGCTGCGATGGCGGTGGCCGGATTGCCGCAGGCGACCGGCGCGGGCAAGAGCATGGTGGCGGTCGCGGGCTCGACGTGGCATGGCCAGCAGGGCTTCGCGCTGGGCGTGTCGACCGTGACGGACAACGGCAAGTGGGTGTTCAAGGGCTCGGTGACCACCAGCACGCGCGGCGGCGCTGGTGCGACGTTGGGTGCGGGATATCAGTGGTAAGCGCGTGGGAAGCCTGAAGTAGCCTTTCACGGCGCTGGCCTCGTTCGCTGTTTCGCGAGGCGGCGCCGGCATAGGAGCCGGGGCGACCCGGCATAGGCTGATCGATGCGCCGGCCTGCCGGCCGGTGTGATCGGGAAGCCGATATTTCAGCCTGTTTTTCTCGACCGCCTGCCGGCTTATGCCGGCAGGCGGTCGTGTCGTATTGGCGGCACGTGTCTCGAGCGGGTGCGGCGGCATGCGCCGCACATTGCCGCGCGGTTTCGTATGGCGCATGGCTCGCGCGCGGGGGGGGAGGGGCAATGGCCCGGTCCGGCCGCGAGCGGATGCGCGCGAACGGGCGCGAACGGGCGCGAACGTCAGCGCACGGCGGTGACGGGGACGGTCGTCACGCGCACCAGGCGATCGAGGACGCTGCGGCGAAAGAAATGG
Source organism: Burkholderia sp. TSV86 (assembly GCF_001522865.1). GTDB lineage: Bacteria > Pseudomonadota > Gammaproteobacteria > Burkholderiales > Burkholderiaceae > Burkholderia. The sequence continues at coordinate 366,085 of NZ_LOWB01000116.1, forward strand.
GTGAGGGTGTGAAGCGGGTCGCGGCGCGGCGCGGCGACGACGATTTCGTCGCAGCCGTTTTCGGCCGCGCAGGCAGCGATCGTATCGGCGATGGGGCCGACCTTCATCGTGACCGAGTATTTGACGTGCGCGTCGTTGAGGATGCGAATGGCTTGGGAGAGATCGCTTGTCGAAAACTCATGTTCGATCCGGCGGAGTTTTGCGAGCGAATGGAAGGCTTCGAGGCGGGTGGATTCGAGGGGAGGCTGGACGTTGACCAAGACGACTTCCGATGCACATCGCTCGCGGTACAGAAACACGGCGTGCCGCACGGCCTGCAGCGAGCGAGGCGAGTGGCCGATGGGAACCAGCAGTTTGAGCATGATCAAACCTGTTGCGTAACGAGATGCTCGTAGGCTAGTGCGGTTGCTGTCGATATGGGCTAAAGAAAATCGACGGGCGCATAAAAATGTCGTAAACGGCGTCTCGCTCGCGTTAGAGTTATTGAAATTATAAAAAATATAAGTTTATGCGCATAAATAATCGGTGCCGATCCAACCGCGCATGATTCGCGCGAAATTGGCTCACTGCGCGCCATTGAACCAGGAGGCGATGCTGCCTTTGGGCGTTCGGGCGAGGGCATGGGCGACAGCGGTGGCTCCGCGCCGGCAAGGCGAAGCGGCGTATCGGTCGAGCCGGTCGAGCCGGCGGCAAAACCCGTTATGCTGGAACGAACCGAATGCGAATCGCGTGGCGCTTGCGCGCTGCGCCAGCGCTGCCGCCGGCGGAGAACGGGCAAGCGGCCTCGCTTTGGGGCCTCGGTTGTCAAAGAGCCCGCCGATTCATGTCCGGCGAGCGCAAGCCGATGATCGGCGAATCATCGGAAACCGTTTTAACGCGGCCCGAATTCTGCCGTGCAAACGGAATTTCATCCCCGCTGGTCGATGTACTCGATATAACCGCGCTCATTCTCGGGCTTGCCGTTATATGAGCCTTCCCAGCAATAGCCCCCGGCATAGCCGGAGGCAAGGCCATAGAGCATCGCCGTATCCGCCGTCGTGTTGATTTCGAATAGCTGTTTGCCGCTGCGATCGGTAATCGTCCAGCGAAACGTGCGCGGCAGGAACATCACGCTTGCGTCAGGCGCAACGGCCGGGCTGTCCTGCACGGTGAGTACCTTGGAGCTGGTTTTTTCGTCGGCCTGAGTGGCGGCGCCGCGCCCCGCGCGCCGCAGATGGGCAGGGCAAGCGCCCGGCCGGCCCATGAAGGTCGCACGCAAGCAGAAGCTGGGTGCCGCCCACTCCATCGATGTTGGCCGCATCCGTGATTTTCATGCCGGTCATGCCAAGCAACGATGCGCATGCCATAAACGAGTGTGGCACCGGGAGGTCGGGAATCATCACGCCGAAATGGGTTGCGCCATAACGGCGCGGTTCTCGTGCGGCGCAACGGCGCCGGCGACGGCATCCTGAAATGCTGATACGGCTGCATGGTTCCGAGCAGGCGGCTGGCGAACTTCGCGCCGAGGTGGCCAGTTTGCCTTTGATGTCTGCGGCGGGACGGTCGCTATCGACGGTTGGGTCGGGGCATGAAAGTTGGGAAAAAGCTCGCGCAGACAACGCATGGCCCGAGTGGCCATGGGCGATGCGCTTGTAATGCCGTCAGAGCAAAATCGCGACTGTCGGCGGCGTGAACAGTCCAACAGCGGAAGCGCCGATAACGCGCGGTCCGCCAAGCAGACGTCCGCGCCGTCCCACGCGGCGGCAGGCGACTTCGAGCCGAGCGTGGCCGCTGTCCGGCGGAGCGACGGCCCGCCAAGCTGTCCAACCCACCGTCCATTACATCAACAGGAGGGCTGCATGTCCGAGCCGAATGCACTGCGTGGCGCCCAGCTCGATCCGATCGTCGAGATGCCCGCGCACCGGCTTGCCGATATGATCCGGCGCAAGGAGGTTTCGTGCGTCGAGACGATGCGCGCGTATCTCGATCACATCGAGCGCGTCAATGGCGAGATCAACGCGATCGTCGCGTTGCGCGAGCGCGCCGCGCTGCTTGACGAGGCCGCGCACAAAGACGCCGCGCTCGCGCGCGGCGAGTACGAGGGCTGGCTGCACGGAATGCCGCAGGCGCCGAAGGATCTATTGATGACCAAGGGGATCGTGACGACGCTCGGCTCGCCGATCTTCCGCGCGATGATGCCGTCGGCCGATGCGCTGGTGGCGGCGCGCATGCGCGCAGCGGGCGCGGTGTTCATCGGCAAGACCAACACGCCGGAGTTCGGGCTCGGCTCGCATACGTTCAACGAAGTCTACGGCGCGACGCGCAACCCCTACGACTGGACGAAGAGCGCGGGCGGCAGCAGCGGCGGCGCGGCGGCCGCGCTTGCGGCGCGGATGCTGCCCGTCGCCGACGGCAGCGACTTCGGCGGATCGCTGCGCAATCCGGCGGCGTTCTGCAACGTGTATGGCATGCGGCCTTCGCAGGGGCGTGTGCCGCACTGGCCGGCACTCGACGTGTTCGTCCAGCAACTCGGCACCGAAGGGCCGATGGGGCGCACGGTCGCCGACGTCGCGCAGTTGCTCGCGATCCAGGCTGGCTACGACCGGCGCGATCCGCTGTCGCTCACCGACGATCCGCGCCGCTTCGCGCAATCGCTCGATGCCGATCTGCGTGGCGCACGCATCGCGTGGGTCGGCGACTGGAACGGTTATCTCGCCACCGAGCCGGGCGTGCTCGAGCTGTGCGAAGCGAGCTTCGGCGCACTGCGTGCGATCGGCTGCGAGATCGACGCGGCGCTGCCGCCGTTTTCGCCCGAGCGGCTGTGGCGAACCTGGCTCGCGCACCGCCATTGGCTGGCCGGCGGCAGCCTGCTGATGCATTACCGCGAGCCGGCGCGGCGCGCGCTGCTCAAGCCGGAGGCGATCTACGAAGTCGAGGGCTTGCTGAAGCTGGGAGCTGCGGACATCCTCGAGGCGAGCGCCGCGCGTAGCGCGTGGCATCAGACGCTCGCGACATTTTTCGACCGCTACGACTATGTCGCCGCGCCGGCCGCGCAGGTTTTCCCGTTCGACGTCGACATGCGCTGGCCTACGACGATCGCAGGGCGCGGGATGGACACCTATCATCGCTGGATGGAAACCGTCGTGCCGTGGACACTGGCCGGCTGCCCGGTCGTCAGTGTGCCGGTAGGCTTCAATGCGGCGGGCCTGCCGATGGGAATGCAATTGATCGGCCGGCCGCGCGATGACTTTGCGGTGCTCCAGCTCGCGCATGCATACGAAAGCGAATGCGACTGGGTGAGCGCGCGCCGTCCCTCGCTGCCGGGCGCGTGAGCCGGCCGGCGATTCGTTTCGATATGTATCCGTGATTGCATTGGCCGTAATCCCGCCCCGACAATTCGACTCGGCACGACTCGATTCATAGGGAGATTCGAATGAAGACGATTCACCGTTTGGCAAAGCGCGCGGCGCTTGCCGGTTGCGCGGGCGCAATGCTGCTGGCGGGCAACGGCGCGTTCGCGCAACTCGATTTGCAGAATCTCGGCTCGTCGCTGCTGGGTGGCGCTGGCGCGTCGCAACAGCAGGCGGGCTCGACGGGCGTGTCGCAATTGCTGCAATCGTATGCCGGCGCGAACCAGCAGGTGCTTGCCGGGCAAGCGAGCCTTGCGTCGGCGATGGGGCTCAGCGGCGCGGCCGGGCAGGCGCAGCAGGCGGCAGGTTTGTTGACCCAGGGCGGCGCGTCAGCATTGACGCCGAGCGCGCTGTCGCGGGTGGGCGGCGCGCAGCAATCGGTCGGACAGGCGCTGACGCAGGCTTTCGCGTCGCGCGGCGCAAGCGGCGCGGCGGGGGCCAGTGTCGACAAAGCTGCGTTTACCCGTGGCCTCACGTCGCTTGGCGAAGGCCTGACGCAGTATTCGCACCTGCAATCGGGCCTCGGCGGGCTGAGCGGGGAGAATCCCGCTTCGCTGCTGCAGGCGGGGCTCGATCCGAACAATCTGAAGGCCGCGTCGTACATCGCTCAGAGCGCGCCGGGTCAACTTCAGTCGATCGGCAGTACGCTTGGCGCCGCCGTGCGGTATGCGACGAGCCACGGCATTCCGGTGCCGGACGTCGCGTCGTCGGCGCTCAAGCTGCTACCGTAATGCCGCTTCAGCCGCGCTCATAGGCGCCCGCCGAGCCCTTCGCGGCGGGCCGCCCGTGGTGCGCGCGGGGCGGCGGCCCGCTTGCCCCCTGTCGCGCGGGGTTATTCGCAGAGTGCTATGGTGAGGCGTTTCGTCCTCTGCGAGCGGCCCGATGCGCAACACTGTCGATCTTTCCCGTTATTTCGCCCGTATCGGCTATCGCGGCCCCGCCGAGCCGACGCTCGACGTGCTGCGTCAATTGCAATTGCACCATCCGCTGGCGATTCCGTTCGAGAACCTCAATCCGTATGCGGGCGGGCGCGTCGCGCTCGATCTCGATTCGGTGTGCGGCAAGCTGATCGAGCGGCGGCGCGGCGGCTATTGCTTCGAGCAGAACAAGCTGTTCCACGCGGTGCTCACGCAACTCGGCTTTCGCGTGAAGCCGCTGATCGCACGCGTTTACTGGCAGCGGGCGCCCGAACTGCCGCCGCCACCCCGCACGCACATGCTGCTGCGCGTCGAACTGGACGGCGCGACGTGGCTCGCGGACGTCGGTTTCGGCTCGGTCACGCTGACGGCGCCGCTGCGCGTGTCGCTCAATCAGGCGCAATCGACGCCGCATGGTCGATTTCGCGTGACCGATGCGCCGGCGGCGGGTGAACTCGATCTCGAATGCGAGACGCCGTCCGGCTGGAAGCCGCTGTACCGTTTCGCGCTCAGTCCCGTCGAGTGGATCGACTGTGAGGTGGCGAATTGGTTTACGTCGACGCATCCCGAATCGGTTTTTACGCGCGATCTGGTGGTGTGCCGTGTGATGCCCGATTCGCGCGCGAATCTGTTCAACGACATGCTGACGCTGCGCGGATTGCGCGGGGACGCGCAGACGTCCCGGCTGCCGGATTTCGATGCATGGACGGGCTGCTTGCGTGAGCGGTTCGGACTCGATCTGGCTGGATTCGACGCGCCGGCACTTTATGCGCGCGCGGTCGCGCGCACCGATGCGGGGATGGCGGCCGCCTGAGCCGGCCGGTGACCGGCGGCGTAACGGCCCGGCGGGCGGCCGAGCCTTGGAGCAGGCCCGGCCGCGGCCGACGAGCGGCCAGCGGCTGGCAGCTGCGGCGGCGGTGTGACTTGATCCGCGCGAGGCGTGGTGGCCCTTGGCGGGCGTAGCGCGGCCGCGCATCCGGCACGTGCGCCGCGTATATCGCTTGCGATTGCTCAGGCGCGCTTGCGCAGAGGCTCGCCCGCACGATTCTCCAGACGTGCGCCGAATCCGGACGATCATCTACGAGAACCACGGGCGCGCGGCGCGCTTACGCGGGCCGCGAGCGCTTCGTTGCCGCAGCGGACCGCCCGCGCGTGTCGCGGGCGGCGCTCGCGGTTGCGCTCAAGACTGCGCCGCGGCGGGCGCCGGATGCAGCGGCACGCGGCGCGGCGCGGCCTGATCGGCATAACGCTCGTTGGCGGCGTCGATGTTCGCGAGCAGCGTATCGACGTTCTTCAACAGATGGCGGTTGTCGTGATCCCATGGATGGAAGCCCGGGCGGAAATAATCGAGCCATTCGAGCGCGATGCTGGCGAACAGGCCCTTCGTCGGGCTGTACAGAAACTTGAAGAGCCGCCACATGCCTTTGAGCTTGCCGTGGCGCAACCGATGCGCAAGCATCAGCCGGACGTGGAAATCGAAGATCACCGTCCAGAAGATCACGGTCGTGACGAGCATCGTGCCGGTGCGCAGCAGATAGGTTTTCACGCCGGACGGCATCACCGCGTTCCAGACGTCGTAGGACACCGATTTGTGCTCGGTTTCCTCCGTCGCGTGCCACAGCCACATTTGCGTATAGCCCTGAACCGATCCTTCGATCCAGCGTGACGGGTGGGCCAGCAACTGATTCGCGAACATCGCCGTGTAATGCTCGAGCGCGATCGTGATCGCGAGCTGGACCGAGTGCGGCAGCACCTTCTTGCCCCAGCCCAGGAACGTCCACAGGCGCTTGTCCAGCTTATGCGCGGGCAGGCCCGCCGCTTCGAGCAGATCGTTGTATTCGATGTGCTCGCGCGTATGCATGGCTTCCTGGCCGATGAAGCCCGCGACCTGCTTCTTCAGCTCGGGATCTTGAATCTGGTCGCGGTAGTTGCGCACCGAATCCATGAAGAAGCGCTCGCCCGCCGGAAACAGCAGCGACAGCGCGTTCATGAAATGCGTGACGGGCGCGCCCTGGACGTGCCAGTCCTGCGCCCGATCGGCGGGCAGCGCGAAACGGATGTCGCGCCGCACCGGCAGCAGATGAGGATGGGTCATGATTGTTCGCCTCCTTGGTTGGCTGCGTTGTCATAGGTGGCATGCACCGGAGCCGGCGCGGGCGGCGTGCGGCCCGATGCACGGCGCGCGCGCGAGCGTTGCAGTTTGGTCGCGAGTACGACGAGCGATTGATACGCGCTGGGCAGCGTGCGCGCGAGCCAGTCCGCGCCGTGCGCGTCGCGGCCGATCAGCACGCGGCGCTTGTTCTTGCGCACACCGTCGAGGATCACGCGCGCGGCTTCGTCGGCGGTGGTGATGAAGAACTTCTCGAAATCCGCCTTGCCCTGCTGCTCGCTCTCGACGATGAAGCCGATCATGTTCTTCGCAAGCCGCGCCGATTGCGCGATATTGGTGCGGATGCCGCCCGGATGCACGCAAGTCGCCGACACGCCGCACTTCATCAGATCGAGTTCCTGGCGCAGCGATTCGGTGAAGCCGCGCACCGCATATTTCGTCGCGTTGTAGCCGCTCATGCCCGGCTGCGCGAAGATCCCGAAAATGCTCGACGTATTGACGATATGGCCGTCGCCGGACGCCTTCAGGTGCGGCAGGAACGCCTTCGTGCCATGGACGACGCCCCAGAAGTTGATGTTGACGATCCATTCGAGATCGCTGTATTCCATGCCGTCGATCGTGCTCGACAGCGCGACGCCCGCATTGTTGAAGATGAGATTCACGCGGCCGTGCGCCGCGGCAGTCTCGTCGGCCCATGCGTGCATCGCGGCGCGATCGCCCACGTCGAGCGCGCGGGTGGTGACCTGGATTGAAGGCGCGAGCGCACGCACGATCCGTTCGGTCTCGGCGAGACCGGTTTCGTTCTTGTCCGCCAGCGCGACGTTGCAGCCGTCCAGCGCGAGCTGCACGGCGAGCGAGCGGCCCATGCCCGAGCCTGCGCCCGTGATCGCCGCGACTTTGTTGGTGAAACTCTTCATGTTCGATGACCTCGTGCGGTTCAGGCTTCGGCGGGGGCTGGCGCGGCGGCGGCCGGCGCGGGAGCGTGGGCCGCCGCCGCGCGCTGCGCGTCGCGGGGCTTGGATTCGTAGTAATACGGCTGGTAGGCCGACATCGAGAAGCATTCCGTCTCTTGCCGGAAGCGCCAGGTGAAATCGGGCCACAGCGTGGTGTTTCTGCCGGTTTTCGGGTCGAGATACCAACTGTTGCAGCCGCCCGTTGACCATACCGCGCCTTTGAGCTTGGTCTGGATCCGGTCGTTGTAGTCGTGCTCGACGATCGGGCGCACGTCGATCGCCTCGACACGCTCGGTGCGCATCGACTTCAGCGCGCCGAGCACGTATTCGATCTGCGACTCGATCATGTACACCATCGAGTTGTGGCCGAGGCCGGTGTTCGGGCCCATCAGGATGAACCAGTTCGGATAGCCGGGAACGGTTGCGCCGAGGTAGGCGTGCAGCCCGTCACGCCACGCGTCGACCACGTCGACGCCGTCGCGCCCGACGATCGTGCCGCGCGGGAACGGATTGTTGATCTGGAAGCCGGTGCCGTAGATCAGGCAGTCGACCTCATGGCGCTTGCCGTCCTTCGTGACGACCGCATCTTCTTCGATCCGCTCGATGCCGGTCGTGACGACATCGACATTCTTGCGCGTGAGCGCCGGGTAGTAGTCGTTCGAAAGCAGGATGCGCTTGCAGCCGATCGTGTAATCGGGCGTGACGGCCGCGCGCAGCTCTGGCTCGGAGATCTGGCGGTGCAGATGGCGCAGCGCGAGTTTCTGCACCAGTTTCATCGTCGACGGGTGAACGGCGAAACCGAGCACGCGCGATTCAAGCATCCAGTACAGGCCGCCGCGCAGCAGCTTTTGCGTGAACGGCAGATTGCGGAACAGCCATTGCTCGAAGCCATTGATCGGGCGATCGGGCTTGGGCATGATCCACGGCGGCGTGCGCTGAAACAGCGACAGCCGTGCGACGCGCGGCGCGATCTGCGGCACGAACTGAATCGCGCTCGCGCCGGTGCCGATCACCGCGACGCGCTTGCCTTCGAGCGGGTAGTCGTGATTCCAGTGCTGCGAGTGGAACGCTTCGCCGTTGAAACATTCGATACCGGGAATGTCCGGCAATGCCGCGCGCGACAGGCCGCCCATGCCCGAGACCAGCACGCGCGCGACCACGCGCCTGCCGTTGGCGAACGCGAGGCGCCAGCGGCGCGCGGCCTCGTCGTAGGTTGCGTTGACAAGCTCGTGATCGAAACGCAGATGCGGATACACGCCAAAGCGCTGCGCACAGTCTTCGAGATATGCGCGAATTTCCGGCTGCGGGGCGAACATCCGCGTCCAATTCGGGTTGGGGGCGAACGAAAACGAATAGACGTGCGATTGAACGTCACATGCGCAACCGGGGTAATGGTTGTCGCGCCAAGTGCCGCCGACCGAATCCGCTTTTTCGAATACCGCGAAATCCTCATGGCCGGTTTGCCGGAGGCGGATCGCCATCCCGAGCCCGGAGAAACCGGTGCCGATGATTGCGATGTCCACGGTTTCTTCCACGTTCGCGCTATCGAGCGGAACGAGGGGCAACTTGCTGCGCGCGTTCATCCAAGCGTCTCCTATTGGCTCACTTTTAAATGTGACATTAAATGATGTCACAATAAGCCATGCAAGTCTGATCCGCAAGGCGGATAGACCGGAGACTCTAGGTGCTCGCGCGCGTTTATCGCGCCGCCATATCAGCGGTTATTCGTGTGGATAAGGGTTTGATTGGCGGCCCCATTAATTCGATGTGCGCCGCCGCAATACGCCGAACGTGATGGCCAGTTGCGCGGCCGCATAGAGAAACCAGATCCAGCCGTCGATACCGGCGAATGCGAAGGCGGGAAGAAAACGCTCGATGCCGATCATCGCATCGGAGCCGACGAACGCGAGCGCGCCGGCGGCGATCTGCGGGCCGGGCGTGCGCGCGCATAGCGCGAGGCTCGCCATCACGCCGAGCGCCGCGATATAGACGGCGACCGGGGCCGCGAGCACGGCCAGACGCGGAAAGAACGCGGCGTACAACCCGGGCGCCGCGACCCACAGCGCCACGAGCGCGGCCGCCCGCGGCCCGCGTGGCGCGGCTCGCCACGGCGCGAACAATGCGCAGTATGCGAGATGGGCGAGCAGGAATGCGCCGAGGCCGGCGACGAACGACGGCGGCCACTGCGGGAGCGCGAGCAGCACATCGCCTAGCACCGACGCGCCGAGCGCCGCGACGAGCCAGCCGCGCTCGCGTGCGGCGGAATGCTGGAGCGCCGCGACGAGCAACAGCACGCCGAGCGCCGCTTTGGCGGCAGGCTGGCCGGGGTAGTGCATATGGCCGAGCGACAGCCCGTACAGCAGCGCAGCGAGCGCCGCAGCGAGCCAGAGGCCGCGCGTGCGCACGGGCAGGTTGGATAACAAGGTTGTCTCCTTGCATGTAGCGGATTGACGCGCGCGGGCGGGCGGCGGATGCGGCGCGCAGGTCTGCGTGATGAGCAGGAAGACAATTTCAGGGACGGATAATCATCCGTCAAGCGCAGCGAAGGACGGTTGATCGCTACAGCGCGCGCCAACGGCGGGTTAGGAGAGAGGGTGAAGCGGGAAGGCGAAGCAGGCCGCTGATCGTTCCGCTGCCGCCTGGCGGCCCGGCGCCGCGCGGGAAATTACCTACCGCACGCGCCGTGGCCCGCGGGCGGGGCGCGGGCCGGCCGCTATGGTGGGCGCGGGCGCGCCTAGCGCTTTTTCGGCCCGCCCTTCGGCGTTTTCGAGGCTGCCTTTCCAAGCGCGAGCGCTGTGTCCTGCGCGGCTTGGTTGCTCAGCTTCTTGTCGAGTATCGTCGCGACCCTGCCGCCCAGATAGTCGCTCGACGCCGCTTCGAGCGCGCGATTCATCTCCCCTTCGACGAATACCGCCGACAGCGGCCGCAGCCGCCAGATCGCGTCGACGAGCGCCGGCACGTCGGTGGGCGGCGGCAGCGAGCCTTCGTCGTAGCGGTCGAGGCGGTGCACGACGAGTTCGACGAGCACGCGTGCGATGGCATCGAAGTACGGGCGTGTGAGCGAGATCGCGTCGAGCAGTTCGCGCGCCGGAATGCCTTCACGCACCATCGCCGCCGCGGCTTCGATGAGCGCCGGGCTTTTCGCGATGAACGACAGGCCGCGCCGCTCGAGCAGCCCCAATTCGGCGACGCGCCCGAGCGAAGCGGGCGTCTGCGGACCGAACATCTGGATCAGTTGCGCGAGCGAATAGCTTTGCGGGCGCTCGTGCGACCAGCGGCCGCCTATCGCGTTCTCGAGACCGAGGATCGAGCGCAGATCGTGGCCGTCGTCGATCGCCTTGATCAGATCCTGGATGTTCGACAGCGTGTAGCCGCGCGCGAGCAAGTGATTGATGACTTTCAGGCGCGCGACGTGCGTGTCGTCATAAATGCCGACGCGGCCGCGCTTGCGCGGCGGCGTGAGCAGGCCGCGATCCTGGTACGCACGCACGTTGCGCACCGTCGTGTCGGCCATGCGTGCTAGCTCGTCGACCGTGTATTCGCTCGGCGCCGTCGCTTCGTCGGCGCCTTCGGCGGATTGGGTTGGGTTTGATTTCGACATGCGGCGATTTTAACGCGGCGATGTGTCTCAATGTGAAACGTCGATAACAGCTTCTGACGGCGGGTGTTGCGCGCCGTTGCCAAGCGGGCGCTGCAGCAGCGCGGTGTCGATCCAGCGGCCGTGCTTGAAGCCGACCGCGCGCAACGTGCCGGCCGGCTCGAAGCCGAGCGCGCGATGCAGCGAGGCCGAGCCGCCGCGGCCGCCGTCCGCGATGACGGCGATCATTTGCCGCCACGGCCCGGCTTCGCAGCGCGCGATCAACGCGGCGAGCAGCGCGCGGCCGATGCCGCGGCCGCGATGTGCATCGGCGACGTAGATCGAATCCTCGATCGCGTAACGGTACGCGCTACGCGGCCGGTACGGCGTCGCGTACACATAGCCAGCGAGTTGTCCGTCGAATTCGGCGACGAGATACGGCAAGCCGTGCCGCAACACTGCGTCGCGCCGGGCGCGCAGTTCGTCGACGGCGGGCGGCGTTTCTTCGAGCGACGCGACGCCCGTTAGCACGTGATGGGCATAGATCGCATGGATGGCGCCGAGATCGGGGTCGGCCGCGTCGCGCACGACGACGCACAGGGCGGGCGCGGGGGCAGTGCTGGTCATGGCAGGGGCAGGCAAGGTTGGGCAAGCCGTCACTATGCGCGTATTCAAAATTGTTCGCACAAAGGCCGGCGCGCGGCTGCCGGTTGACCAGTGTCGCGGCGCGGCGGTGAGTGCGCCGGTTGCGGCGCAAGAGGCTGGCGCGGGAGATCGGCGCGGGAGGGGCCGTTTGGCAAGGCAGGCCGGCACGATGAAGCGCGGCGCCGATCGCGGCACCTGGCACGCACCGGCGTGCCGGCTCAAGTTTTCGCGCGGCGGGCCGTAATAACGCGCGACTGTCCTTCGAACCAGGCGGCTACGCCGCGACATCTTTCGGTCATGAACGCTTTTTTCTCCCGTTTTACAATTCGCACCCGGATTTTCGCGACGCTGGGGTTCGTCGCGGTGCTGCTGGCAGTTGCGAGCAGCGTCGGCTTCTACGGCATGCAGCGCTCGAACGACGCACTCGACGACGCATACACGCGGCAGCTCGCCGGCAAAGCCGCGCTGTCGGCGGCCAGCCTCAATCTCGCGATCGCACGCACCACGCTCGATCGTGCGATTCTGCGTCCGGAGGCGCCGGACGTTGCCGCCACGGTCGCGAAGGCCGAGCAGTACCTCGCGTCATCCGATCGCGCATGGCGTGATTACGACGCGCTGCCCGACAATGACAGCGAGAAATCGCTGATCGCCCAGGCGGGCACTGCGCGCCGCGCGCTGATCGATAGCGCGATCCGCCCGATGCTCGACGCGCTGAAGGCGGGCAGGCACGACGAAGCCGACCGCCTGGCGATGACGGTCACGCCGCCGCTGTCGGTCGCATGGGTCAAGGCCGCCGCCGCGCTCGACGACGTGCGCGCGGCGCGCGGCCAAGCCGCCTACGACGAGGCCGAGCGGATGTACGCGTGGCTGCGCATCGCGATGGGCATCGGCATTGCGTGCGGGCTGGCCGCGTGCGTGGGGTGCGCGATCGGTCTGCACTACGCGATCTCCCAGCCGCTCGCCCGCATCCTCGCGCACCTGCGCCGCCTGGCGGACGGCGACTTGACAGCCGAACTGCGCTGGATGTCGCACGACGAAATGGCCGAACTCGTGAAGGGGCTGACGACGATGCAGAAGAGCCTGGCCGACACGGTACGCAAGGTGACGGACGGCTCCGAGTCGATCGCCACTGCAACGCGCCAGATCGCGGCCGGCAACACCGACCTGTCCCAGCGCACCGAGGAGCAGGCGGCCGCGCTGCAACAGACTGCCGCGAGCATGGAGCAGCACACCGCAACGGTCAAGCAAAACGCGGACAACGCGCGCGAGGCGCAGCACTGCGCGGACAGCGCGACCGAAATCGCGACGAAAGGCGCGACGGTGGTAGGCGAGGTGATCGGCACGATGACCGAGATCGATCAAAGCTCGCAGAAGGTCGCCGACATCATCGGCACGATCGAAGGGATTGCGTTCCAGACGAACATTCTTGCGCTGAACGCGGCCGTCGAGGCCGCGCGCGCGGGCGAGCAGGGGCGCGGTTTCGCGGTGGTCGCGGGCGAGGTGCGCACGCTCGCGCAGCGCTCGGCGTCGGCCGCGAAAGAGATCAAGGCGCTGATCGGCGAATCCGTCGAGCGCGTCGCGACGGGCTCGCGTCTCGTCGGCTCGGCAGGCGACACGATGCAGGAAATTCAGCGTGCGATCGCGCGCGTGACGGGCATCATGACCGAGATCGCAGCTGCGTCGAACGAGCAGCGCGACGGTATCGAGCAGGTGAACCGCGCGGTGTCGCAGATGGACCAGGTGTCGCAGCAGAATGCCGCGCTCGTCGAGCAGGCGGCGGCCGCGGCGGCCTCGCTGGAGGAGCAGGCCGACGGGCTGCGCCGCACGGTCGGCGTATTCCGCGTGGCCGAGGCGGTGTGAGCTGAGCGCTCGGGCGGCGGGCGGCGCTTGGCCCGAATGCCGCTTGAGCGGCGGGCGCGCTCATTTGCGCGGCCCGCCGGCGTGCATGCGGCGTCAGGCCGGCGCCGGCGCGATCGACGGGGCCGCCCGTTGCGATGCGACGATGATCAGTTTCATCGTCGCGCGCGTCGCGCCGACGAACAGCTTGCGCGCTGCGCGCGCATCGAACGCGTCGAAATCGACTTCGGTCAGGATCACGCATGGCGCGGCCTGCCCCTTGAAGCGGTAGATCGAATCGAGCATCACGTCGCCTTCACGATATTCGGGGTTGCCGAACAAATCGTAGCGGCCAGTGAAGCTCTTCACGCGATGCGGGCCGAGCTGTTCGAGCGCGGTGAACGCCGAGCCTTCTCGGCCGCGGAACGACAGCACCACGATGTCCTGCTTGCGAAAACCGAGCGACAGCGCGTGCGTGATCGCGCGCTTCGTCGCGTCGATGCACGCTTGCGCGCCTGCGTTGCCGGACGCCGGATCGTATGGGGAAATCGAGAGGTCGGAGCCGCCGAACGGGCTGCCTGAGACGAGCCTGGCCGCCAGCGGTTCGACGCCGCCGACGATCTCGCGCACGTAGTCGAGGATATCGCGCGGACTGCGGTAGTTGGTCGTTTCCTCGATCGTCACCCAGCCGGGCAGCGGCACGCTCTCGCGCATGTACAGGTTCTGCAGCGGATCTTCGAGCCACCACCACGCGCCACCGGGTGCGACAAGCCGCTCGAGCGCGGCGGCCCACGGCGGCTGAAAGTCCTGTCCTTCGTCGACGATCAACGTGTCGAAGCGCCAGCGCTCGGCGATCGGCGTTTGCGCAAAGCGCGCCTCCAGTTGCGCGAACGCGTCGCGTGAGCCGAAATCGGGTGCATAGCCGCTGTCGCGCAGCACCCAGTCGCAGAGCTGGTGGTAGTTCGCGATTTTCGCGTGTTCGGGCGCGATGCGCGCGACGTGATCGGCAAGCGGCCGGTTGAAGCACACATATAGCACGCGCCGGCCTGCCGCGACGGCATCGCGCATCGCCTGCACCGCGAGCTGCGTCTTGCCCGAGCCGGCAGTGGCGATTACACGCAGCCTGAACGGCTCGAACGCGAGCCGCCGCGCCCACGTCGCGAGCCCTCCGGACAGCCGCGTGACGAGCGTATCGGCATGGCCGACGAGCGCGCTCGTATCCGGCGTCAGCGCCAGTTCGTCCGCGAGGAAGTGATGGATTTTCGCCGCGCCCGGAAACGGCGGTTCGTCGGCGGGCAGCGCCGCGACGATCTGCTCGGCGAGCAAATGCTTGCGTGCCGCATCGACGATCTGCGCGGGCGCGACCCCTGCGATCGCCGGCTCCTTCACGGTGTAGTCCGGGCAGTAAAGCAGCGCGTCGACGCCATACGCGCCCGCGCCGAATGCGGCCGTGAGCCGCCTGCGCAGATGTTCGAGCGTGCGTGCAAGCTGGATCGACACGTTGCGCTCGGTTTGCAGATAGACCTTGACGAGCCCCTTCGGCGTCTCGCGCAGAAAGCCTGCTTTCTGCTCGATCAGCATGATGCGGCCGGCGGGGCTCACGACCACGAAATCGGCTTCGCCGAACACCGAGAAATTCTGGTCGGCGCGCGTCCAGTGCACGCCGTGATAGATGGTGTAGGCGTCGGGCAGCGTCCGTTCGAGAATCGCGAGCGTTTCGCGTTCGCGCTCGGCCGCGCCAGCGGCGGCAAGATGTTTCCAGTCGTCGGGAATGATGCGGGCCATCGTCGGTCCTGGCAGTGCGTGCGTTCGAAAGGCGTCGGCGTATTGTACGCACGTCGCGCGCACGCCCGCTGGGGGCGAGAGCAGCGTTTTCGGTCAGGGATGCCGTCGGCAGCGGACGCCGTTAGGGCCGGTAAGATCGGCGGCGATGCGGTGCGAGGTCGGCGCGGGTCGAGAGGCCCTTGCCGCCTGCTGGGGTGGCGGATGAGTTCGAGCGTTTGGCTGCCGCCGCCAGATGGGGTTGGCGCTGTTGGGGGTTGGCGCGGTTCGGTGGTGAAGCCGCTTGTGGCGGCGCTCCATGAGTTTGACGCTGCCCGAAGACCGGAACGGGAGGCGCGATGTTGTTGAAGCCGGCGTTATTCGAAACGGGATTGATTGGGAGCCGAAGCCGAAGCCGAAGCCGAAGCCGAAGCCGAAGCCGAAGCCGAAGCCGGGCGGCACGACTCATGCCGTCGCCGCCGAGTTCAACTTGCTTTGAGCGCGCCGCTTTTCAGATCGAAACTGCCGCGCCGGCGGCGCCATCCGAAACGGACGCTCGCTGAATTGGCGCGGCCCGCGTTTGCCGTCACGCTGCGCCATCCCGGGCGCGGCTCGTTCGCGCGCGATCAGGAGCGCGACAAACGCTTCGCCAAATCGGCGCTCAGAATCGCGAGGCGCGCGGGTTTTTCGTAGCAGACAACGTCGTACATACGGATTACTTCACTGATTTCCGCCTCGCTCGCGCGGCCGGTCAGCAGGTCGCCCGTCAATACGAAAATCGGCGCGCCCGGATTGTCCGATGCGCGCACTGCCTGAATCGCGTCGGCCGCGGTGCGATTGTCGAACATCCATTCGGTGACGACCGCGTCGAACGCCTGGCCTTGCAGCGCGTCAATGAACGCGGCCGCGCTCGCGAAGCGCACGGTCACGAAACCTTGTTCGTCGAGATAGCGGCAGACTTCGCTGGCGCTTATGGTGTCGGCGTCGATCACCGCGACGAGCAGTTTGTCGTTCTCCGCGCGGCGCGGATAGATTTCAATTTTGTGAACGTCGTATGCGTTTTGATAGAGCGTGCCGGTGTGACGCATCACACGCCAGCGGCCGTGCTGTTCGTAAGCGACGAACTCGGGGCGCGCGCCCGGTTCGAGCAGGCCGCCAATCCATGCGGTGCATGGAATTTCGGCGATGCCCGAGTACAGCATGGCGTCTTGAGCGCATGCGCCGACCATACCCGGATCGAGGGCTTGCGCGCCGAATAATTGCGCGGCGGGCTCGCCGTATGCTTCGGCGACTTTCTTGATTTGCGACAGCGTCCACGGGCTGCTGCCGCGCAATTTGCGATGCCCCTGCGAAAAACTCAAATCTAGAATGCGGCAAAGCTCGGTGGTCTGCTGGCGCTTGCCGATGCCGTGGCGAGTCATGAGCTCGCGCACACGCTCTGCGACGGCAAGAGAGTCCGTAGTGATTGCTTCGTTGGCCATGCTGCGCAAAACGATCGGATCGAATGACGTTCAAACATGCACGCCTCGCGGCGCACGGTACGGCATCGCACGATGCCCCTGTGTGAAGCGAGCCGACCGGCCACGCGTGAAAGAGTGAACTTTACCGCAAAACAAAGTTCGCTCCGCGTACCTATGTGCGCTTTTTCTGTGAAAGGTGTTTCCGCAGGTAACAACCATTCGCGATGGACATCCGACGGTATCCGGCGAGCCGGAGGATAAGCCGCGAATCGCCACGAATCGCCGCGAATAGACACGCGCAGGACGTTCGCGAGGCGATGCTCGGCGCTACCCGAGTGGATCATACGGCATAGGCGCGGCACTGCCGGCCGATAGCGCGACGAGTGCGCGCAACTCGTCCAACGTGAAGCGTCCGCCCAGCAGGATCTGGCCGTTCAGCCAGTCGGGCCGGTCATGTTGGCGATCCCAGGCGATGCGGCCGTCATTCTTCGCAGAACTGAGCATGACGCGTGCGATTTCCTCGCGCACATCCGAAACTCCGTATACGTGTAGCTGATTCATATAGCCTGATGAGGTGCGGCCGGCTTGGTTCAATCGGCTTGTGGGGCGCTTGCGGGCCGTCAATCCGACAAAAACCGCGACGGCATCGAACGCACGAGCGAAAGGCGGCGGCAACTGCCGCAACAAGATTCCGTTAACGGCAATTTTGTTAAAAAACTTGAAGCGCGATGCGCATCGCCTTGGCGATTGCGGCAACGCGGTGCCTCTTTCGGCAAGGCGATCGTCCGCGCCGGCTGGTTTTTCATGCCGAGAGGTATGGCGTGCGGGTGGTACGGCAACGACTATTGAATCTCATTGGGATATTTTTATGAAATTTCTGTTTCAATATAAATTGAGTGGATGTAATGAAGGTGTTCTGCGATGTCAGCCTGGCATGGCCGCCGGGCGAGGCTGGAGCTGTCCGCGCCGGTCTTGCCGGCGGCTCGATCGCGTTTTTACAGCGTGCGATTCGGGAGCGGCTCGTTCGTGAATGGCCCAGGGCCGGCAACGAATCGAGTGTGGCGCAGTGCGCGCATATTTGGCGCCGGGCGCCACAGTTCACCACGGAAAAGCGGCCTCGCGGAAGCCGGCCCGCGCCGCGGCGGAACCGGTGCCGCGGGCATGCATGCTATTGCGCACATCCTTCAAATCGTTTGAACTGCTGGTTTTCCCGACTATCAGGATCAGGAGAGCAGCATGAGCGAAGCAGACCGCGAGCAGGGCAAGGCGCGCCGGACGCAGGTGATGGGCGAAGCATTCGTCGAGCGTGCGATGAGCGATCTCGACGGCTTTTCCCGGCCGCTGCAAAACTGGCTCAACGAGCATGCATGGGGCAGCACGTGGCAGCGCGGCGGTATCGATCTGAAGACGCGCAGCCTTTGCACGTGCGCGATGCTCGCCGCGCTCGGCCGAGGCAACGAACTCAAGGGACATATCCGCGGCGCGCTCAACAACGGCGCGAGCCTCGCCGAGATTCGCGAGGTGTTGCTGCATAGCGCGCTCTACGCGGGGGCGCCTGCAGCCGTCGAGGCGTTTCGTCATGCGCGCGAGGTCATCGATGCGCTCGGCCTGAGCGTGCCTGACGACGAATGAGCGCCGCCGAACGGGCCGTGTGCGGCGACGGCCTCGGGCGACGGCGCGCAGCCGGCTGCGTTGAGGCCGCCGCGGGCTTCGCTTGCGATGCCGTGGTGTTTGCGTGGAGGCCGGTTCAGGCGGCGGCGAGCCGGGCCGCGAGCGGGCGCACCGCGATCGATTCGAGGATCAGCGCCGCAAGCTGCACGGGGTTTTGCTCGGGAATCCAGTGCGTCGCGTTCGGTAGTATCTCGAGCCGATAGGGCCCATTCACGAAGCGCCGAGCCA
The DNA here is from genome assembly GCF_001522865.1 of Burkholderia sp. TSV86. Lineage (GTDB taxonomy): Bacteria > Pseudomonadota > Gammaproteobacteria > Burkholderiales > Burkholderiaceae > Burkholderia. Next base: position 384,632 of record NZ_LOWB01000116.1, read on the forward strand.
GTTCGGCGCCGCGTGGCGACAGCGCCGAATCCCGCGCGCCGAAAACATGCAGTACGGGCGTGCACACCTTGCGGGACAGATCGCCCGGCGGTGTCAATGCCATCGCACGATACCAGTTGAGCGACGTCGTCAGCGCGCCGGCATCGAAGATATCGGCATAAACACCATCCGCGTCGGCCGGCGTCATGCCGGAGCTGAACAGCAGCCGCTTGAACAGCCCTCGAAAGCGCGTGATGAACCACTCCGGCAGCCTGGGCAACTGGAACAGCCCCATGTAGTACGAGCGCAGCAATTGATCGCTCGTCAGCATCGACAGCATGAACGCGCCTGAGTGCGGCACGGATATCGTCGTCAGCGTGCGCACCTTGTCCGGGCGCTTGCTGGCGAGCGCCCACGCGACGGCCGCGCCCCAGTCGTGCCCGACGACGTGAACGGCTCCCCCGCCCAGCCGCTCGATCAGCGCGACGACGTCGCCGACGAGCCGGGACATCCGGTAGGCGCCGACGCGCGACGGCCGTGCGCCCGGCGAATAACCGCGCTGGTTCGGCGCGATGGTTCGATAACCTGCGGCGTTGAGCGTGGCGCTGACCCTGCTCCAGCATTTCGCGGTTTGCGGCCAGCCGTGCAGCAGGACGATGGTTTCACCGTCGAGCGGACCGGTATCGATGACGTCGAAAGTCAGGCCATCGTTGTTGAACGAAGTCACGCGTTGCGACTGCTCCATGATGTTATCTCCCTGATTTCATTGTCGGCGTTTCCGGTTTTGCGGTGCGGCGGTGAAGCCGTCGCGGCGCACGGACGCGAACGTTCGTGCGATAAAAGTCTAGCTGACGACTACACGGTGTGCGGCGGCAAGCGGATGAAATATTCGTCGGTTGGATGACGGAGTCTGGACGGTTTTTTATGGGCGTTGCAGCATTGACCATATGAAACGCGCGGCCGAAGCCGGGCGCCGCGCGCGATATGAACCGGCAGGTTCGGCCGAACGAGGGTGCGCGCCGCGCACGCGCACGCGCGAAGCGGCCGGGCGGCGGCCGGACATGCTTGAGCTTGACGAACGACGGGAGACGCGATGACGACAGCAGTATTCGACGCCGCACAAACGGCACGGTTGACTCCGTTCGCCGAACTGGTGGATGCGTTGGAGACAGCGGCGCTCGACGCCGCCGATGGCCGGATCGCGAGTCCGGCGCGGCTCGTCGTGCCGCTCAACGAAGGCGGCCTGTTGTTGTCGATGCCCGCGGCGGCATCCGATCTCGCGATTCACAAACTCGTGACGGTCTGCCCGCGCAATCGCGCCAGCGGCTTGTCGACGATACACGGGCAGGTCAGCGTGGTCGATCCGTCGGCCGGCACGCCGCTGCTCGCGCTCGACGGCCCGACCGTCACCGGCCGCCGCACGGCGGCCGTCACGCTGCTCGCGATCCGCACGTTCCTGCCCGCCGCGCCGCGCGACGTGCTGCTGATCGGCACGGGAACGCAGGCTGAGCATCATGTCGCCGCGCTGGCCGCGCTGTTTCCCACGGCCCGGGTGCATGTGAAGGCGCGCACTGCCGCGCAAGCGGCGGCGTTCTGTGAGAGGCTGCGCACCGCGTCGCCGGCGCGGCTCGAACCGCTCGCGTGCGATGCCGCGTTGCCCGATGCGCTGGATGTCGTCATCACATCGACGACGAGTGCCGCGCCGGTCTACGACGAGCCTGCGCGTGCGGGGCGGCTCGTCGTCGGCGTGGGCGCGTTTACGCGCGATGCGGCCGAGGTTGGCGTGCGCACGATCGCGGGCAGCACGCTCTATGTCGACGATCCGGACGGCGCGCGCCATGAGGCGGGCGATCTGCTCGTCGCGGGTGTCGAGTGGTCGCGTGTGCGCTCGCTGGCCGATGCGCTGCGCGAGCGCGCCGCGCTGGCCAGCGCGGCGGCCGGCCACGCGGTGCGTCGCCCGGTTTCGCACGATCGGGCAATGCCGGTATTTTTCAAGAGCGTCGGTTGCGCGGCATGGGATCTTGCCGCGTGCCGGGTGGCGCTTGCCGCCGCTACTTTACGCACTCAAGCGTGTATTTGAGCGCAGAGCCGAGCAACCGCCGCCACACGTCCCACGTATGCGCGCCGCCGACGATCCTTAGCGCTGCGGGATTTTGCGCGCGCCGCAAGTTCGTATAGAGCACACTCGATTCGGCCTGAATCGACAGGTCGTCGTCGCCGGCGGCGATGAATATCGGCAGGCGCAGCGGCTGCGCGAAGTAGCCGTGCCAGAGTGCCGGATAGTTGAGTTCGTGCCAGATCTTCGGGTCGAACTGTTTATCGCCGAACACGCCGACGTAACGCGCGGCCGATCCGGCGGGCGGCTCGTTCGAATAGATCGCCGGGCTGAGCAGCATCGCGCCGCAAAAGCGCTCCGGCTCGAGGAGCGCGAAGCGCAGCGCGCCGTAGCCGCCCATCGATACGCCGCCGATCGCCCGCCCCGCACGCTGGTTCGACACCGCATAATGCGCTTCCACATCCGGCAGCAGATCGTCCAGGAACGCGCTTTGCATCTTCTCCTTGCGATCGACGTACCAGTCGGTGCCGCCTTGCGGCATCACGATCACGACAGGGGGAATCTCGCGGCGCTCGATCAGCGCGTCGGCGGTGACTTGCAGGCGGCCTTGCATGATCCAGTCGTAGGCGTTGCCGGCGTTGCCGTGCAGCAGGTATAGCACCGGGTAGCGCGCACCTTCCGGGTTGTAGCCGGGCGGCAGATAAACCAGGTAAGACCAGTCGCGGTGCAGCGCCGGCGAGCGGAACGAGCGGGCGACGATGCTGCTGGCGGTCGCTGCCGCCGGAGCGGGTGGGGCCGCGTGGGCGGCGAGCGTAACGGCAGCGAGCGTGGTGACGAACAGCGTGACGAGAGGCGGAAAGAATCGGCGCATGGCGGCGTCATTATCATGGCGAGCGCGTAGGCTATCAGCGTCGGATGACAGCCGTCACTCGGATTTTCAGCGTTTGTGCCGGCGCTGCGGCAGGCGGATCGGCCACTGCGGCTCAGGCGTGCGCGGCGGCCGCGCCGGCGGCATTCGCTGGAATTGCGCGGCGATACGTGCGGCCGCCGGCGGATACAGCTTCGCCACGGCATACAGCAGCCCGAGCGCCGCCGCATCCGCGGCGAGGCCGAGCGGCACGTTCAGATAGCCTTGCGTAGCCGCGTACAACAGCGAGTCGACCAGCAACGAGATGCCGGTGCCCGCGACGAAGCACAAAAGCCCCTGCCTGCCGATCGTGCCGATCCACGGCATGGCCTGCGCCACCCGATGCATCCAGCCGAGATGCACGAGCTTGGCGGCGAGCCACGCGATCGCCAGGAAGTTCGCGAGCCGCCACGCGCTGAGGTTCTGCTTGATCGACGGGTCGGCCGGGAACGGCTCGATGCGCAACCGGTAATACGCGCCCGCCGCGACGACGGCCAGCGCAATGGCCGTCACGCAGTACGAGCGGGCGGGCCGCCGCGCGAGCACGCGGTAGACAGGCTGACAGCGCGCGACGATGCCAAGTACGAACAGGAATTGCCACGCGAACGGATTGAAATCCCATTGCGTATCTTCGGCGGTGGGCAGATAGCCGACGATATTGCGCGCCGCAAGCCAGAGCGTGGCGCTCGCCGCAACCAGCAGCCACCATGCACGGCTTCTCGCGACGGGCAGCGCGAGCGGCACGAGCAGCGCGAAGAATGCGTACATCGGCAGCACCGAGGCCAGATAGGGTTGGCGCCGCAACAGCAGGATATCGCGCAGCGCGGCGAGCGGCGCGCTCATCAGCCCGTCCAGATCGTTGGTCGGCATGTTCGGCGCGTCGATCGCGAATGCGCTGAGCGCCGCGGTGATCGACAGCATCAAGCCAGCGGTCAGCAGGAAGGCGCGATAGATTTCAAACGCACGTTTGATGAAGCGCTGGCGCGCGGCCGCTTCCGTTTGGCGCTCGGCGAGTGAGTTGTATGCGATCGCGGTTGCGAAACCGCCGAGAAACACGAACACCTCGGCGGCATCGCACAACGCATACGCGTGCAGCGTAACGCGCGACAGGATGCTGCCGCCGATATGGTCGACGACGATGACAAGCAGCACGAGGCCGCGAAAGAAATCGAGTTCGACGAAGCGCCGCGACGGCGCGGCCGCAGCGTTCATGTGGCGCGGCACGCGTGAACCACGCGGCGACGTGACAAGGGCATGCAAACAGAGGCGGACGATGGCGGCATGGCGAAAAGCGGCGCGACGAGGAATCCGGACGATAGCTGCACATTTTGCCATCGATCGCCGCATTTAAGGGTTTACACCGGAAAATGCCGTTCTTGCCCCGATTTCGGTGTGTTGGCGGCGCGTTAGTTGGTCGCACGCAACATAGGTAAGCAATTCCATGCACTGACATGGACAGTGTATTTTGTGCATGACAGTATTGCGAACATCGTATCAATCCTACGAAATGATTCGTCGAGGTTGACACAATATAGATGCGCTCCGGCGCCGGGTGCCAGGACGACCACTATTCAAGGCTGCATTGCCAGGCAGCCGATTGAGCAACTAGGTTTGGAGATACCGATAATGAAAAAGCAAGTTGTTTGCGCAGCGGTTTCGCTCGCCTTTGCCGCGCCGGTTCTCGCGCAAAGCAGCGTGACGCTGTACGGCGTGATCGACGAGGGCTTCAACTATACGAGCAACGTCAACGTCAACGGGATCAACAAGAGCAACTATCAACTAGCAAGCGGCTATGCGCAGGGCAGCCGCTGGGGGCTGCGCGGTTCGGAAGACCTGGGCGGCGGCTTGAAGGCGATCTTCACGCTCGAAAACGGCTTCGATGTGAACAACGGCCGGCTCGGCCAGGGTAGCCGGATGTTCGGCCGCCAGGCGTTCGTGGGCCTGACGCATAGCCAATTCGGCTCGCTCACGCTCGGCCGCCAGTACGATTCGGTCGTCGACTACCTTGCACCGCTGACCGCGAACGGCAACTGGGGCGGCACGCTGTTCTCGCACCCGTTCGACAACGACAACACGGACAACTCGTTCCGTGTGAACAATACGATCAAGTACGCGAGCCCTGATTGGAACGGCCTGTCGTTCGGCGGCACGTACAGCTTCAGCAACGGCACGGGCTTCTCGAACAACCGCCAGTACAGCGCCGGCGCGCAGTACACGGTTGGCGGCTTGCAACTCGCGGCGGCTTATCTGCAGGCGAACAATCCGGGCAAAACGGCGGCCGGGGCGATTTCGGGCGATGACGCGAACTTCACGGCCGACCGCTTGCGGATCTTCGGCGGCGGCGTCAACTACACGTTCGGCCCGGCGACGGTCGGTTTCGTGTATACGAAGACTGACATCAAGAACCCGGTGTCGACCGTTTATCTGCCGACATCGACGTTCGCGGGCCTGGGCCTGACGGCGACGAAATTCCAGAACTTCGAAGTCAACGGCAAATACCAACTGACGCCGGCGCTCTTCATCGGCGCGCAGTACGTGTACACGGACGGCAAGTTCGACACCGCCGCGAGCAACGTGAAGCCGAAGTACCACACGGTTGGCCTGATGGCGGACTACAACCTGTCCAAGCGTACCGACGTCTATCTGCAAGGCGCGTATCAGAAGGTCGCGGGAGACAAGACGGGCACGATCGCGGATGGCGGCTATGTGGTGGGCACCGACGGCCCGTCGGCCTCGGGGAACCAGTTCGCGGTTCGCGCGGCGATCCGCCACAAGTTCTGATCGGTCCGCTGTTTGACTGTTTGACTGTTTGACCGCCTGACGGCGGGTCGGCGGCGGCGCGCACTGTGTGCCGCCGCCGTTGCGCTTGCGCCGCTCAGTTTTCGCCTTCCGTCTGCGCGCCGCCCGGCTGGCGCGACAGGAATGCGATGAAATCGCGCGTGTACTTCGGCAGCTCGTCGAAGCGTCGCGCGCAGATCGTCAGCCGCCGATGCGACCATGCGTCGGTCAACTCGATCAGGCGGATTTTCATCGTCTGCTGCGCGCGCAGCGCCGCATGCCGCGACACGATGCCTATGCCGACGCCGCGCTCGATCAGCCGGCAGATCGCGTCGAAGCTCTTCAACTGAACCCGGTAATCGATCCGTTTGCCCAGCGCCTTCGCTTGCTCGGCGAGATGAACTTGCAGTGCGCTGCCGTCGGTCATGCCGATGAAGTCGGTGTCGACGAGTTCGGCGAACGTCACCCGCTCGCGCGCGGCGAGCGGGTGATCGAGCGCTGCGACGGCGATCAGCCAATCCTCGCGAAACGGCTTTTGTTCGAGCCCATCGATTCCGACCGAATCGGCGACGATTCCGAAATCGGCTGTCTTGCCGCGGATCGCATGCACGATTTCCTGGCTCGAACGTTCCTCGACGCTGACCGACAGTGTCGGATGGCGCGGCAGATATTCGGCGAGCGCATCCGGCAGGTACTCGCTGAGCGCCGCGGTGTTGCAGAGCAGGCGGATGTGGCCGCGCAGGCCGCCGCCGTATTGTTGTAGCTCGCCGCGCATGTGGTCGATCTGTTGCAGTACCACGCGTGCGTGATGTTCGAGCGCGCGGCCGGCATCGGTCGCGCGCGTGCCGCGTTTGGCGCGCTGCAATAGCGGCACGCCGAGTTCTTCTTCCATGCCACGGATGCGCTCGCTCGCGGATTGCAACGTGATGTGCGCGCGCTCGGCGCCGCCCGTGATACTGCCTGCGTCGCAGACATGCAGAAAAAGGCGCAGATCGGTCAGATCGAATCGCATGGCGTGGGGGCTGTCGTTGTAATGGGCGATACGGTAACAGGAATGTTGCGCGCCGCGTTCAGGTGATGCCTGAGCCAAGCTTCGCCCGTTTCCGCATTTTTTCGCGGCGAAATGCTGCGCATCATGTTCGCTGATGGGCAGACATGGGAGCGCAGATGTACGGCGACGATTCGTCTTGGCTGCTGGCGTTCAAGGTCGCGTTGCTTATTTTCTTCGTTTGCTGCGGCGTTGCGGTGGCGATCGATGCGGTTTTTGTCCGGCCGCCACAAGCCGGTTTCGGCGCGGTGGCGGAAGGTTTGACGCGCAACGCGCTGACGCGTGCGAACGCATCGGCCGCTGTTGGGCTGAGGGCCATGCCGGTTTCGTCGGCCACGGCGGATTAGCGGCGGCGCTTATGTAGGCCGATACGCGTTTATGCCGGTTTTTGATCGTATTTCAAGGATCGCTTATTTTTATTCGGCATGTGCGGGCCTAATGAGAATCAATAATAAAACCGGGCCATGCTCGGCGGGGGCGATCATCGAGGGAAATTATCGCATCGATCGATGTTGGAATGGAGCGGATTTTTTAATTTGTGTTCAAATGGATCAATGCTCGGTGCGTTATTCATTGGCGTGACAATATTCCATTGGGATTTGCCTAAACCTATCGGGGATCGATTGAATTGGATAGTGTTTTATAACTTTTTGTTCTTTCGGTGATCTTATTTTTTGCAATAAAACAGATTCTACGTTTTTCAATAAAAATCACATGGAGACTGGTGGAAATAGAAAAATGGTGGCCGGTTGCGTCGCGGATGCGCGTCAACGAGGTGCCAACCGTACTATTTGAAATCCCGTGAATATTTAAGGATGTGCAAATATTCTTCGATCAATTCGAAGAAGGGGGTGGTTTGAGTTGTAGATGATTGAATGTTTTTGACCAATGAATCGATTGGTGATGCCCTTCGCTTCTTGGGTGTGCCGAGCGGACGGTAAATACATTTCAAAAATGGAGGGGCATGGTTCTGTTGGGGTTGAAAATTAAATAAAATCAGATTGCGTGAAGAGGTTTTTTAATTTCTGATTTCACCTGCCTGGATCGCATATTCGATTTTCGGATGGGGTGTGATATTGAATCGTCATTTTATGTGAATCTAAAATAAAAATAATTTTCGCTAGCCTGGGTGTGCTGTTCGATTTTTGCGGATTCAATTATATATCGACACGTCAACGGGAAATTTTATGGATACCTTAGCGATCGATGGGACTTCTACGTGCCTGCATCGTTCAATTCTTCATCTGACGGATAGCGAAATCCACGAGATAAGGCAGGCGGTCTACAAGAGCGGGATCGTCGTGCTGAAGGAGCAGACCGCCAGTGCGGCGGAATTCGTCCGTTTCGGCCATCGCATGGGTGACATCCGGCCTTATTACGAGGCTATGTATCGCCATTTGGAGCATGACGAGATTTTCGTATCGTCGAATGTTCAAACGGACGGCAAGGCGAACGGCGTGCCGAGAACCGGAAAATTCTGGCATTCGGATTACGCGTTCATGTCGCAGCCGTTCGCATTCACGATGACGTATCCGCAAATCGTGTCGTCACAAAACCGCGGTACGTACTTCATCGATATGGCGGATGCGTATCGGCGCCTGTCCGCCCATTTGAAGACGCAACTGATCGGCGCGAAGGCGACGCATTCCGTGCGCCGCTACTTCAAGATCCGCCCGTCCGACGTCTATCGGCCGATCGGAGAAGTGCTTGCTGAAGTCGACCGCAACACTCCGCAGGTCGAACATCCCGCGGTGATTCGCCATCCGGTGACGCGCGAATCGATCCTGTACGTCAGCCGCGGCTTCACCGAAGCGTTGACGCTGGCCGACGCCGACGCCGACGCCGACGCAGCGGCCATCCTGCACGAGTTGCTGGTCGAATCCGGCCAGATGGACGATACGTTCACCCATCCGGGCATCAAACTGCTGAACATCAGCGAAGGCGACATCATCATTTGGGACAACCGCCGGTTCGTTCACCATGCCAAGCACAGCGAAAAGATCGAGCCGGCCAAGACTTTCCGCCTGACCGGGTACGACGAATTTGCGTTCAGCGCGCAGGCGGCCGGCACATCCCGCGAAACGGAGGGACTGAGCCATGCTTAGCCATGAACGGACCATCGAACGGGAGGCGGCCATGCCGCCGACCCTCAACGATACGGAACTGCGCTCTCAGGTGTTGTCGGCTTATTTCGATACGGCTCGCTATTTGAAATCCGCCGATATCTGCGTGAATCCGGGTGATCACGGGAAAGTAGTGTCGTCGCGCGGCATCTTCTCGATTCCCGAATCGTGCTACATCCAGAGCACAGGGCACTTCAATTCAGTCGAATTCAACATCTGCTACAACCAGATCATGTACGACACGATTGCCCACGCATCGAAATACGGGTTGACGTCGTATTTCTCCGCCTGGGGCGTCGAGGGGTTTTTTCTGCGTCAATTGCCGGACATCCTGATTACCCGCTTTCATAGCCGGTTCAGCAGGCCGATCGAGCCCACCCAGTTTCACGGCGAATTCTCGATCCTGTCGGCGCGACTGCATCGAGCCTGCAAGTCGTTTCTGTATCTGAAGACCGATTGCCGTTTTTTCGACAATGCGAATGGAGAGGCGATAGGCGAGGTCGATCTGGCCATCACGAATCCGTGACATCCACCGCTCGTTCCAACGAGTATCCGGAATAAAGGAAACGCTTTGAATCCACCATCCGCCAACCGCGCGCTGGTTGAGCAGGCATTGCTCGCGATCGCGAAATCCGTGATGCACAAGGATGCGTTGAAAACGAAATCGAGCTTGTTCGAGCAGGGGTTGACATCGCTCGGCGCCGTGGAAATCCGCACGCGCATTGAGGACCGATTTCAGATCACGCTTCGCTCCAGCATCGTATTCGACTATCCGACGCTCGCCGATCTAGCGGCCTTCACGATGAATGCGCTCGGCGGCGACGCAGCTGCAGCGGCGGCGGAACCCGCTGCGGCGCGCGCCGGGCACCGCGCGCTCGAAGAGGCGCTCGTGCGCGACATCCTGAGGCAGCAATTTGGAGTCTGACATATGGAAGATCTGAACTCGAGCCTGGCTTGCATGGGCAGGCAACTGCTCGCGGAAAAGCACGAGCCGATCGCGATCGTCGGTGTCGGGTTGCGGCTGTCGGCAGGCATTACCGATCTTGATGGATTTCACCGGCTGTTGAGCGAAGGGCGGGACAATATCGTCCCGATTCCAAGTTCCCGGTGGAATAATCAGAAATACTATTCAGGCGACGCAGACGCAGGCAACCTGATCTGCACGAACGAAGGCGGATATTTGGACGATCTGGACAAGTTCGATCCGGCTTTTTTCTCGATTTCCCCAAAAGAAGCGCGCTATATGGACCCGCAACAGCGCGTGATGCTCGAGCTTAGCTGGCACGCGCTCGAACATGCGGGCCTGAATCCCGACGAGCTGCGCGGTGGCGACGGCTCCGTGTACCTGGGTTCGAGCAGTCTCGATTACGCTCGCGCGATGGGCAAGCTCAGCGAATCGCAACTGGTGAGCCAGCTTGGCACCGGAACGGCGAACAGCGCGATTTCGGGGCGTATCTCGTACTTCCTTGGCTGGCGCGGACCGTGCATGACGGTGGATACCGCGTGCTCGTCGTCGCTGGTTGCGATTCACCTGGCGTCGAGCGCGCTGCGCAATCGCGAGACGTCCGTGGCGCTCGCGGGCGGCATCAATGTCGTGCATGATCCGGTCAGTCATATCGTCTTCACCCGCGCGAACATGCTTGCGCCGGACGGCCGCTGCAAGACCTTCGACGAAGCGGCCGACGGTTACGGCCGCAGCGAAGGCGCCGTGGTCCTGGTGCTGCGCCGGCTGTCGGATGCGCTCGCCGAGCGCAACCGGATTCTCGCGATCGTGCGCGGCAGCGCGGTGCGGCAGGATGGCGAAAGCGGCGGTTTGACCGTCCCGAACGGCCGGGCGCAGGAAGCCGTGATGCGTGAGGCGCTGCGGCGCGCGTTGCTGTCGCCGGCCGATATCAGCTATGTCGAGGCGCATGGGACGGGCACGCCGCTTGGCGATCCCATCGAGATCCATTCCATCAACTCGCTTTTTTCGACGCGCGAGAACCTCGAACAGACGGTTTATGTCGCTTCGTCGAAGACCAATCTCGGGCACATGGAAGCGGCGGCCGGCGCGGGCGGCATCATCAAGTGCATCGCGCAATTGAACCACCGGGTGATTTATCCGCATATCCAGTTCAATACGCCGTCGTCGAAGATCGACTGGCCGTCGCTGACGGTCGAGGTGCCGACGCAGATGACGTCGTGGGACCAGCCCGTGCGCCGGGCGTTGGTGAATTCGTTCGGCTTCGCGGGCACGATCGCGAGCGTCGTGCTGGAGCAGGCACCCGCCGCCGCGGCGGCCGGGATGGCTTCGGCAAGCGGCGCGGGCGATGCGGCATCCGTGGCCGCGCGAATCCTGACGATCTCGGCGAAATCGTCAACCGCGCTGATCCGGAATCTCGAAACGCACGTCGCCGCGATCGAATCGTCGAAGCCCTTCGATCTGGACCGCTACGTATGGACGACGAGCGTGGGCCGCCAGCACCATGCGTATCGGTGGGCCACGCCCGCGCGCGATCGCGGCGGGCTTGCGCTGGCGCTGCGCGATGCGCTCGCCGATCCCGATGCGTTAGTCGCGAACGCGGAACGCAATCAAGCCTTCGCCGATGCTCGCGTCGCTTTCCTGATCACCGGACAGGGCTCGCAAGCCGCAGGCATGGGCGCGGCGCTCTATTGCCGCCATCCGGCGTTTCGCCGTGCGCTGGATGAGGTCGCGCGACATCTCGATGCGGGACTGGACGTCGGGATACGCGATCTGATGTTCGACGAAGGCGGGCCTGCGCAGGCTCGGCTCGGCCAGACGCGTTACACGCAGCCGGCGCTGTTCGCGTTCAACTACGCGGTTGCCCGCATGTGGATGTCGTATGGGATCGAGCCGTCGATTCTGCTGGGCCACAGCATCGGGGAAATCGTATCCGCGTGCCTGGCGGGCCTGTTTTCGCTGGAGGATGCGGCGAGGATGACGCTTCGGCGCGGGGCGCTGATGCAATCGGTGAGCGAGGACGGCGGGATGATCGCCGTGAAGGCCTCTCGTGACGTCTTGAGCGCCTATCTCGCGTCGCACGACGACGTCGGCTTCGGCGGCTTCAATGGCCCGGAGCAGACCGTGTTGTCCGGGGCAAGCGCATCGCTCGAGGCGATCATGCAGCGCCTGGCGGCGCACGGCATCGCGTTCCGCCGGCTGGACGTCTCGCATGCATTCCATTCGGCTCACATGACGCGCGCGGCGGCGGCTTTCCGGGAGTTCATGCGCACGATCGAGTTCCACCCGCTGCAACGCGAATTCGTCTCGAATGTGACGGGCGGCGTAGCCCGCTACGAGACGGTCGCGTCAGCCGAATACTGGGCGCGCCACATCTGCGAGCCGGTGAATTTCGAAGCGGGCATCGCGGCGATCGCGGCGCGCGGCCCGCATATCTTTCTGGAGACCGGACCGAGCCCGCATCTGATTTCGATGGGCCGCGCCTGCGTGGCGGCGGCCGAGCATGGCTGGATCGCGACGATCGACCGAAGCATGCCCGAAGCCGACAGTGTCGAGCGCGCGAGCGCCGGCTTGTATGCCGCGGGCCAGCTGCTTGACTGGAGAGCGCTGCACGATTCGATCCATGCCGGGATCTGCGATGCGCCGGCCTATTCGTTCGACAACGAATCGTACTGGCTGCCCGACACGGGGCGTGCGTCGCCAACGCGCTTCGATGCGCATCCGCTGCTCGGCCGGCTCGTCGCGCGCGAGCAGGACCGGTGGCGGTACGCGGCGCGCATCGCGCCGGGTTCGCCGGCGTATCTGGCGGATCATCGAGTGATGGGGCGGACGATCTTCCCCGGCACCGGCTACGTCGAACTCGTGCTGGCGCTGCAGGACGCCGTGTTCGGCGATACCGGGATGCCGATCGACACGTTGGAAATCCACGAACCCTTGCTGCTGTCCGACGACGGCGTTACCGAGCTGTCGACGCAGATGGAGCGCGACGCTCGCGGCGCTTACCGCATCGAAATCCGCTCGCACGCGCATGGCCAGTCCCGCACGCACTTCACCTGCCGCCTGTCGGACGACGGCGAGCCGCCGCGGGCCGACGATCTGCCTGACGTGCCGCACGAAGTGCTGCGCGAAGCAGGTGGGACGTCGGCCGGGGACTACGATTTGTACGGCAGGTTCGCGGCGATCGGCCTGCAATATGGGCCGCAGTTCCGGCGTGTCGAGGCGCTGGGCAAGCACGGCGCGCGATGCGCCGTCGGCACGCTGTCGGGCGCCGACGTCGACGTGTGGGAGATTCTGAACCCCGGCCTGTTCGACGGTGCGCTCCATACGCTCGGGATATTGCTGGACGACGCGCGCACGCTGATTCCGGTCGGCTGGGCGCGCGTCAGGCTGTATCGCAAGCCGCGCGGAACGCTCGTCTGCGTCGCCCGGCTGCCCGACGATAGCGATCCGTTCGCGAGCGAAGTCCGCGCGGATCTGGCGATCTATGCGAACGGCCGGCTCGCCGTGCGCGCGGACGGCCTGCGGCTGCGTGAAGTCAAGTCGCACGAACGGCCGGCCGCGCCTTTTCTCCACCAGCTTGCATGGCAGGAAGACCCGATCGATACGCGGGAATACCGAACGCCGCATCTGGTGGTCGTCGGGTGTCCCGATTGGCTCAAGCCGCATCTGCCGCCGCAAACGGCGATCGCCGCCGAGCTGTCGACCGCGCTGAGCGCGCTCGGCGATCCGCCGCCGAATCCTTATGGCCGCATCCGGCTCGTATGGTTCTGGAATGCTGTATCCGTGCCAGCAGGCGCCGACACGGATACGGACGCGATGATGGCCGCCTGCCGGTCTTTCTACGAGCCGCTGCTGGATTTCGTGAAGTCGCTCGAACGGCGCACGCTCAGCCAGGTAGTCGAGCTGTGCATCGTCACCCAGGATGCGCAATCGATCGAGCCGTTTGACGTCGCGCGGGACGCGTCCGCGCCGCTGTCGTTCGGCGTCCAGTTGCAGGCGAGCGCGTCGGGTTTCTGCTCCGTGCTGAACGCCGAATTTGCCCGGATTCGCGCGAAGACGATCGATTTGTCCGGCATCGACGACGACGACGCGCGCGCGCAGTCGCTGCTAAGCGAGCTGCACGCCGGCGACAGCCGGACGGATTCGCAGATTGCGTATCGCCAGCGCAAACGATGGGTCCGGCGCCTCGTTGCGGCGCAGATCGCGGACGAGGACGCGAACTTCCGCCTGAGCGCGAGCGACGACGGGCTGCTGTCGGGCCTGTGCCGGCAGCCGGCCGAACGCAGGGCGCCGGCCGACGACGAGATCGAGGTTCGCGTCGATGCCGCGGGCGTCAATTTCAAAGATGTGCTGAACGCGCTCGGTTTGTTGAAGGCCCATGCGGACAGCGCCGCAACCCGATACCAGCCGCTGCCGTTGGGCTTCGAGTGCGCCGGCGTGGTGAGCGCGGCGGGCGCGCGTTCGGGTTTCTCGGTTGGCGACACGGTGATGGTGAGCCAATTGGGCTGCATGCAGCGCTACGTGACCGTGAACTGCCGCGCGGCATCGGCATCGAACAGGCGGCGGCGATCCCGACTGCCTTCATCACGGCCTATTACGCGTTGTACCGCCTCGCGAAAATCGGCAAGTCGGATCGCGTCCTCATTCATGCGGCGGCTGGCGGAGTCGGGCAGGCGGCGCTGCAGCTTTGCCGCCGGGTCGGCGCGGAGGTGTTCGCGACCGCGAGCCGAGGCAAGTGGGATCGATTGCGCTCGCAAGGGGTTCGGCACGTGATGGACTCGCGCAATACCGGTTTCGCTGACGAGATCGGCCGCTTGACAAACGGGCAGGGCGTTTCCGTCGTGCTCAACAGTTTGAATCAGGATTTCATTCCGGCCGGGCTGAACGCGACGGCGCACGGTGGACGGTTCATCGAGATCGGCAAGCTCGGCGCGTGGACCTCCGCGCAGGTGGCCGCGGCGCGGCCGGACATCGGCTATGCGCAATTCGATCTCAGCGAAATGCCGCAAGACGAGCGGCTCGACGTCAATCACGCGATCCTCGGGGACATCGCGGGTTTCCTCGCGGCGGGAGAAATCGTGCCGCCGCCGGTGACGTGTTATCCGATTGCGCGCGCGGCGGACGCGTTCGGCGTCCTTGCGCGCGGCGAGAACATCGGCAAGATCGTGCTGACGTTCGGCGAAGCGCCGCATCCGGATTTGTCGCTTTCGCGCGACGTGCGCTCGGACGGCACCTATCTGATCACGGGCGGCTACGGCGGCCTGGGTCAACGCGCCGCGCAATCGCTCGTGCGCGCGGGGGCGCGGCACGTCGCGCTGCTGGGCCGGCGCCTGCCCGAATCGGACGCGCTCGAGACGATCCGCGCGCGGCTCGCGGACGCGCACAGCCTGGAACTGCTGACGGGCGACGTCGCCGATCGCGAACTGGTCGAGCGCATCTTTGCCGACGCAGCCGGGCGAGGGCGTCCGGTTTGCGGAATCGTCCATTTGGCAGGCGTCGTTCACGACGCGCCGATCGTCGAGCAGAGTTGGGACGCATTCCGGATGACGTTCCTGCCGAAAGTGGCGGGCACGTGGCATCTATGGCGGGCCGCCGAGTCGCGCGGCGGCGTCGATCTGTTCGTGTGCTATTCGTCGATTGCTTGCGTGATCGGCTCGGTCAGTCAGGCCAACTATGCGGCGGCGAATGCATTTATGGACGGCCTGATGAATCGCCACAGAGCGGGGCGCCGCGTTGGCCTGTCGCTGAATTGGGGGCCGTGGGCGGGTGCGGGCATGGCCGCCGCGCTGACGGAGCAGCAGAAAAAGGCGATTGAGCGCAAAGGCATTTTTCCGATTCCGATGCAGCGCGGCATCGAAGCGTTCGGCCGTCTGATTCATCGGGGACAGGGCCAGGTCGTGGTTGGCGAAGTCGATTGGAAATCGTACAAGGCCAGCCTGCCCGCCGCCGATGCGTTGTACGAACAGGTCGATACGCAGAGCAGCGAGGTCGATGCGGATGCATTCGATCTCGAACGGCTGTTCTCGATGCCGGTCGAGCAGCGCAAGGAGCGCGTGCTCGACGAAGTGCTGAACGTCTTGCGGCGGGTGCTGCAATTCGGAGAAAACGGCCGGGTGCCGCGGCGCGTGTCGTTTGCGGATCTCGGGATTGATTCGCTGGTGGCCGTCGAGCTGCGCAATGCGCTCGAAAAATCGTTCGGCGTTGCCCTGCCGTCGTCACTGGTGTTCGACTATCCGACGGTGCCGGTGCTGAGCGCGCATCTGCTCGAGCAATTGGCCCGCTCGCGTTCGTCCGGCGCGGGGGATGCGGCTTCGAATGCCGACCGGGGCGCGCAATCCGTTCAACTGGAGAATGAAACGTGAATCGATCGAGTGCGGCGCAGCCTCCAAGGCTCTATCGGATCAAGGACTTCGGCGAGATCCTGCGTCTGCAGGCGCGAACGCGCGCGGACCAGCCCGCCATTCTCTGCGAAGGGCGCACGACGACCTACGCCACGCTGCACGCGCACGGCAGCCAGGTCGCGGCGTATCTGAGGGCCACCCTGCCCGGCGCCGCGCACAGGGTCGGCTTCATCGGCCGCGAGTGCGAAGCGTATTACGAAGTGATGTTCGGTTGTGCGCTGGCGGGCGTCGTCTTCGTGCCGATCAACTGGCGGCTCACCGCTCGCGAAGTCGGCCACATCCTGGCCGACGCCGGCATCGCCGTATTGTTTTGCGACGCGGGTACGCGGCACGTGGTCGAGGAAGGCCTGCGTGCGAGCGAGCATCGCGCCGAGGTCGTCTGTCTGGCCGAAGGCGTCACGGCGCTTGATTACCGGCACGTGTTGACGGATGCGCCGTCTGGACAGACATTGCCGCCGCCCGATCCGGACCGGACGTTCTGCCTGATGTATACAAGCGGCACCACCGGTTTGCCGAAGGGCGTATGCCTGCCTCACCGCGCGTTCTTCCAGATTCGCGAGGCGCTGATTTCCGAGGCGCTCACGTGGCTCGACTGGTATCCCGACGATCGCTGCCTGGTCGGCATTCCCGGGTTTCATATCGGCGGCCTGTGGTGGGCGCTGCAAAGCTTCAGCGCGGGCGCGGCGATCGTCAGCCTGCCGCAATTCGAGCCGCGCCTGTGCATCGACGCGATGCGCTCGCACCGCGTGTCGAATGCGTGCATGGTTCCCGCGATGATCAATTTGCTGCTCGACGCACTCGACGACGAAGCGGTGCGCCTGCCGCATTTGCGCAAAATCGTCTACGGCGGCGCGCCCATTTCGGCCGCGCTGCTGCAGCGCGGAATCGACAGGCTCGGCTGCGACTTCGCGCAGATCTACGGGCTCAGCGAAACGGGCAATACCGCGGTTTGCCTGGATCCGGACAGTCATCGCGATCCGGCGCTGCTGCAAGCCGCGGGGCGGCCTTATCCGTGCGTGTCGCTGAAGATCGTCGACATCGACGGCGACGCACTGCCGGCAGGCGAAGTCGGCGAAGTCTGCATCCGGACGCCGGCGCGCATGACCGGCTATTGGGGGCTGCCGGACGCGACGGCGCTGACGCTGCGCGACGGGTGGATTCACACCGGCGACGCTGGCTATCTGAACGAGCAGGGCTATCTGTTCATCTGCGACCGGATCAAGGACGTGATCATCACCGGCGGAGAAAAAATCTTTCCGGCGGAGGTGGAGAACGTCGTGTCATCGTTCCCGTCGGTGCATGAGTGCGCGGTCATCGGCATTCCCGACGACAACTGGGGTGAGCGCGCGATTTGCCTGCTGGTGCCGAAGTCTGGCGCGAGCGTCGACGTCACCGCGCTGTACGCGTATCTCGACACGCGATTGGCGCCATACAAGCGTCCGACGCGAATCGTTCCGGTCGAGCGCCTGCCGCGCAATCCGAGCGGCAAGCTGCTTCGCCGCGAACTACGAGATGCTTTTTGGGCCGACAAGGCCCGCCGGGTATGACCGCTGAAATCATCCCTTTGACTGCGAGACCTTCACCATGTACCAACCTCCCGTCTCATTGCCCCGCACGGCGCGGCTTTCCTATTGGCTGGGATTCGGCCATCTGACGCGATATGGGAAGCTCGAGGGCGGCATTCCGGAGCAGCATCGGTTCGAACCGTCGTTGGGGCTGACGCTGTTCCGGCGCGGCGAAAGGCAACTGCTCGAGTATTGCCGCCAGCATGTCCCCGAGCACGTCGACGACATTCCGATTCACGAGATCGACGCGAAAGGCGCAACGCCCCAGGTGATGGCGCACTTTCGCAAGCAGCAGCTGCCGGTGCTGATCAAGGGCGGCGCACGCGGCTGGCGGGCATTTAAAGAATTCGATTTGAATTTCTTCGCGAATCATTACGGCGATATCGAGGTGCCGGTGCACGCCGAGCCGAATCAGGTATTTCCGGATGACGGCAAACCCGTTCCGTTAAAGAATTTCTATCAGATGAGTTATGTGAAGATGCGGGATCTGGTGGAATCGATCGTCACGGATCAGCGCTACAGCGCCAAGGCGATCGAGGACATCATGCATGAAAATGGCGGGTCTTTGATCAAGGATTATTGCGACTTGGATTATATTCATTATCTCTCTGGGCTGATGAAATACCGGAAGAAATGGTATTTCAAAATGGTTCCGGTCGGTTATGTGATTTCGAAGCAATTGTTCATGCAGTCGCGGCGTTCGCATACGCTGTGGCATACCGAGCCGGGCTACAACTATTTTGTCGCGATCGCCGGAGAAAAGGATTGGCGGGTCACGTCCCCGTATTATTCACCTGGCCTGTATGCCGTGATCAAGGATAATTCCACCTATCACGTATCGCGCGTCGACGGCCGCGAATCAAATGAGGTGATCGCGCGGCGCGGTTTTCCGCTTTATCAATACATGCCGAAATACAAGACACATGTATCGGCGGGAGATATTTTGGTTTTACCGCCCTGGTGGTGGCATACTGTATCGAATGTGCAGGGCTCCCATTCGATCTCACTGACCTTTCGCACGCTCGCCGAGCCCAATGTGTATGCGCCGATGCTCAATTATTTGAAATGGAGCGATCCCAATGCGAAGGAAATCCGGCGCAAGGTACTAAGTCACGGCCGTTTGTTCGATGACGATATCGCCGCTTCGCTATATGCATTTGCCGATCCGAAGAATGATCTGCGCAAGAACAGGCCGACGACGCAAGCCGTGATTGCGGCCCCGCGCGGGGCGCGCAACGCAACGCGGCGCGAAGTGAAATGACGCGACGCCGCGCAGGGCGCTGGTTCCGATCCCGCGCGACGCCAAACATCCACCCTTGATCAAGGAGCGACGCGGAAAGTCCGTGCGGTGACCGGGTGCGGCGAATGGAGCGGTTCACGCGAGCCGCCGGCCTGGCGAGCGACGCGAAGCCGAGCGCGGTGACGGCGGACGGGATGCGTAGATAACGAAGCGATGGCCAACGCAACTGCGACTCATGATTTGAATTCGATGCCGCCCGAAACGGCTGCACGCCTGATTTTCGAGGCGTTCAAGAAACCTTCCCGCGTCGCGTTGCGGCCGGCTGACGAGCCCGTGATGGCCAGCGCGCAGCGCTCGGTGCTCGACATCGACGGTCAGCAGGTTGCGGTCTATCAGTGGGGGCACGGCGATCGGCTGGCAGTGTGCGTGCATGGCTGGAGCGCGCGCGCGACGGATTTTGGCGCGTTCGTCGAGCCGCTGACCGAGGCGGGTTACCGGGTGGTGGCGTTCGATAATCTCGGTCACGGCGAATCGGGCGGCGATACCGCTACCTTGTTGGATGTGCATGCGATTCTGATGGCGCTGCAACAGCGCAACGGGCCGGCCGACGTCGTTGTCGCGCATTCGCTCGGCGTGCTGTATGCGTTTTACGCGCTCAATCATGGCGTGCAAGCGTCGCATCTCGTCGCGCTGTCCGGCATCTGCGATTTTTCGTATTTGATCACCCGCTATACCGCGTCGCTGAACCTGCGGCCAGAAACGGTCGACCTGCTCAAGCGCCACCTTGAAGCCCTGTTCGGCAGGCCGACGATCTGGCATGAGTTTTCATCCGACAATAATCTCGCCGGATTGCGGGCGCGGGTCACGCTGATTCACGATGCGGATGATGAGTTTGTCGAATTGTCCCAGTCCGAAAAACTTCTGGCCGCGCTCGGTGGCGCCGCTGACCTGCAGGTGTTCAACGGCCTCGGGCATCGCCGCATTCTGAGCGAGCCGGCGGTAGTCGCGCATGCGCTCGACAGGATCGCGCGCACGCAATCATGAATGCGAAGGGATTCGGCGGAAACCCCGCGCCGGCGTGGGGCGTCGATCCAAGTCAGACGCCGGCGCGGATCGCGTGGCGTTGCGGTTCCCGCGCGCTAGCGACGATCCGGAATCGTCAGGAATCCATGCTTTCGATCGCAGTATCCGTTCGTTATCCGCCATTCAGGTTTTCGACATGACATTCTCCACCGACATCCGAGTCAGATACTGCGAAATCGATCAGCAGAACGTGGTATTCAATATGTGGTATGTCGCATATCTCGGCGAGGCATGGGCCGCGTTCCTCGAGTTTCGCGGATTGCCGTATCGCGTTCTCGCGTCGGCGGGCACGGAAGTGCAACTGGTTCATCTCGAAATAGACTGGCGTGGCAGTTTGTCGATGGGCGATTCGGCGCGCATTGACGTGCGGCCGCTTCGGATCGGCACGACCAGCTTTACGCTCGGTTTTGACATCTGGCGAGATTCGGCCGAGATTGCCAGTGCGAAAGTCGTCTATGTGTGCATTGCAACAGACGGAAGCGGGAAAAAACCGGTGCCGCAGGTGCTGTTGCGCGCGCTGAAGGGTAACGAGTGAGCAGGCGTTCGACGAACCGGCGCCAAGGTATGAAAGATCACCGAGGTCATGCCGCATTGGGAGGAGATTGGTGGTAGCGAGCACTTTGTCATTATTGCTTGCATCCGGTTACATGTGTGTGCCGCCGATTTTGAGATGCTTGAGGGCTTCATCGTCTGGAGTTGACTCGAGCATGAGCAAGAGCGAGATCGACCGCCGTGTCTTATGGCTTTCCGGGATAGCCGCCGCGCTGATCGTTGCCGGTTGCGCGACGCAATCGTCGCCGGTCGAGCCGACCGATACGCTCGCGAGCGCAGCCGCCGCATCGCAGGCAAGCGCCGCGCAGGCCGCGACGGCGGCGCTCGCGCCAAACGGCCAGGATCAGGCCGCGTCGCAGTTGGCCATGGCCCGCTACGTGGTGAAGCGCGGCGATACGTTGTCGGTGATCGCGCAGGCGAAGGGCTGCACGGTCAAGGAGTTGCAAAAATGGAACCGGCTGGGCCGCCGCACACGGATCGCGATCGGCCAAGTGCTGTGGACTGCGGCGCCGGATGCGCGCGGCGTGGTCAGTTCGGAGGCGACGCGTCCGGCCGGTGCGCTAAAGCCAGGCAGCGCGAACTCGTCCGAAGCGGGCGACGCCGCGCGGGCATTCACCGATTCGGCCCGTTTGCAGCCATCGCCGGCCGATGTCGCGACCGGCGATGCTCGCGCAGCAAGCGATGTGCTTGCGCTAAGCGATGCGCTCGCGGCCAGTCCGGCGAGCGCTGCATCGGGGGGCAACGCGAATGTGCCCGTGTTGGCGGGAGCCGGCGCGGCGCTGGCGCAAATGTCCCAAGCGCAGCTAGTGTCCCAAGCGCAGCAAGCGTTCCAAACGCAGCAAGCGTTCCGAGCACAGCAAGTGCCGCAAACGTCCCAAACACCGGCGGACTCCGGCAGCGCTGCTGAGCGCGCAGCTGACCGGCGCGTTGTCCAACAGACGAAGCGTCATGCGCAGTCGATCGCGCTTGCGTGGCCGGTGGCCGGCACGGTCGTCGAAACATTCCAGCCGGGCCGCAACCGCGGCATTCAGATCGCGGGCCGTGCGGGCGATCCGGTGCGCGCGGCCGCGGCGGGGCGCGTGATGTATGCGGGCGCGGGTTTGAACGGCTACGGTACGCTGATCCTGGTCCAGCACAATGCAGATTTCCTGACAGCTTATGCGCGCAACCGCAAACTGCTCGTGAAGCCGGGCGATATTGTCCGGCAAGGCGAGCAAATTGCCGAGATGGGGGGCGGTGCGGACAATGGGCGCGCTGCAATGCTGTTCGAGGTGCGGCGCGACGGCAAGCCAGTCAATCCGATGCTTTATTTGACGGGCAAGCAGCAGGGGTGAGCCGATACAGGCGTGCGAAGCGCGCAATGCGGGCTATGAGGCCCGCCAGCGGCTGGGCGCCCGCTGATTGGCCGTGCGCCGCATCGCGGCAGCCTGTACTGCCGCGATGCGGCGCGCAAATCGCATGGCGTTTACCGCCGCGCGCACCGGATGCGGATCGCACGTAATGCGGTCTGTGTGTAACGCCGTGCAGCGGACAATGGCGCCGGGCACTGTCGACGAACGCCTGCAACTCGGCTTGTAACGTCCGTCGCATTGCAGCGGACGCAGGCGCGATTCACGGCTTTTCTCGACGCGGCCTGACGCCGGGTGACGGCGCGTCATGCAAATCTCGCCAAAGGCCGGCATCCTCGCCGGCCACGCATGCCGCCGGGAGAGCGCAACGCGCCTCGACGCGACGACAAATCCGCACGATCGCACACATCGAGAACTGATACTCTCACCGGCTGCGAATCCGGCATGCGAGTGCCGCGCGCCGGATTGGCCGGCATCCACCTCACTTCATTATTCATCCATCGATCATGAAGCATTCCCTATCGCGTCGCTCAGTGCTGATCGCCGCCGTTTCCGCGCCGTTGATCGGCGCGTGCGCACCGCTTGCCGGACATTCGGACAACGTCGGCACAGCCGACGCCCAACGGTCGCTACGTGAACTCGAAGCATCATTCGACGGCCGTATCGGCGTGGCCGCGCTCGACACGGCGACGAACGCGAAAATCGCGCACCGTGCCGACGAACGCTTTGCGTTCTGCAGCACGTTCAAGATGATGCTCTCGGCGGCGGTTCTCGCGCGCAGCGCCGCCGAACCCGATCTGCTGCCGCGCAGAATCGCCTATGCAAAACGCGACCTCGTCGAGTATTCGCCGATTACCGGCAAGCACGTCGGCGCAGGCATGACGGCAGCCGAGCTATGTGCGGCGGCGCTGCAATACAGCGACAACACGGCCGCGAACCTGCTGATTTCGCTGCTGGGCGGCCCTCAGGCAGTTACCGCCTATGCGCGTTCGATCGGCGACGCCGTATTTCGTCTCGACCGTTGGGAGACCGAGCTGAATACCGCGATTCCCGGCGACCTCCGCGATACGACCACTCCTTCGGCGATGGCGGCGAGCCTGCACCGCCTGCTGCTTGGCGATGCGCTCGGCCAAGTGCAGCGCGAGCAGCTCAATGGGTGGATGCTTGATAACACGACGGGCAACGAGCGGATTCGCGCGGGCGTGCCGACGGCATGGCGCGTCGCCGACAAGACGGGGACGGGCGACTATGGGACAGCCAACGATATCGGCGTCTTGTATCCGCCGGGCCGCGCGCCGATCGTGCTCGCGATCTATACGACGGGGCGTGTTCAGCAGGCGCGCGCGCGCAATGACGTGATCGCGTCGGCTGCGCGGATCGTCGCGCGCGCGTTCAGCTGAGGTCCAACTTATTGCCGCCCGCCGCGAAGCATTGTCTTGCCTTGCCCTGTCTTGGATAGCGGCTTACGCCCGTGGACGATCCGGCTTCGGGCGGCGCGGTTTCTCAGCACATCGCCACTGAGCGCGCAGGCGAGCCATTGTCGATCTGGTTGAACGAAGCCATAAACGAACGGTTCGCCATAAACGGCCTGTCGTAAAGGCGCGCAGCGTCGGGTGGCGCGATGCGCCGCGCTGCCCGGTGCAGCCGAATGCATTGATGTGGCCGGTGCGGCGCCGGCTTCAGCCGGCTCGCCGGTATCCCTGCGTCGCCGCGAGCAACGTGCGGGTGTAATCGGTCCCGACCTGCGCCGCACGCACGTCCTCGATGCCAAGCTGCTCGATCATCATGCCGCCGCGCATGACCGCAACGCGGCTGCATAGAAATCCGACGGCCGCGAGATTATGGCTGACGACGATCATCGTGAGCCCGCGTTCGCGATGCAGCCGCTTCAGCAAATTGAGAATCTCCGCTTGAACCGACACGTCGAGCGCCGACGTCGGCTCGTCGAGCAGCAGCACGCGCGGCTCGATGATCAGCGCGCGCGCGATTGCCACGCGCTGCCGTTGCCCGCCCGACAACTGGTGCGGATAGCGGAAGCGAAATGCGGGCCCGAGGCCGACTTCGGCGAGCGCGCGCGGAATCCGCTCGTCCGGGTTCGGCAGCCGATGGATCGCGAGCGGTTCGCGCAGCGTTTCGTCGACGGTGAAGCGCGGATGCAGCGACGCATAAGGGTCTTGGAACACCATCTGCACGTCGCGGCGCAATGCGCGCTCGAGCTTGCCACCGATCGGGCGCGAGCCAATCGACAGCGTGCCGTGTGCAAGCGGCACGAGGCCCGTCAGCGCGCGCAGCAGCGTCGATTTGCCGGAACCGGATTCGCCGACCAGCCCGAACGCGTCGCCCGTGCCGATCGATAGGCTCACGTCGCGCACCGCGTCGACGTGACCGGCGCGGGTCGCAAAACGGATCGACGCATCGCGGATCTCGATCATTGGGGCGGTCGTCATTGTGGGGCTCCTGTTTCTGATTCCATGTCCGGCGCACTATTTCACGTGGAGCCGAGCCAAGCCGGATCGCGCTCGAGCAGCGGCAACGTGTCGGGCGGGTCGGCGAGCGGTGGGGTCGCGGCAAGCAGTCCGCGCGTATAAGGATGGGTCGCACTCGCCAGATCGCGCGCCGCGCAGGTCTCGACGATGCGCCCTGCGTACATTACCGCGACCCGGTCGCAAAACGACATCACGAGCGGCAAGTCATGGCTGATGAACACGAGCCCGGTGCGATGGCGGGCGATCATGTCGTCGAGTACCGCGAGCACCTGCATCGACACGGCGACGTCCAGCGCGGACGTCGGCTCGTCGGCGATCAGCAGGCGCGGCCCGGTCGATACCATCATCGCGATCATCACGCGCTGCCCCATGCCGCCCGACAATTCGTGCGCATACGCGTCGGCGACGCGTGCCGGATCGCGAATCTCGACGGCGGCGAGCGCATCGACGATCCGCTCGCGCAGCGCGCGGCCGCGCAAGCCAGGCTCGCGCAGCCGGAACGCTTCGGCCATTTGCTGGCCGACCGTCATTACCGGGTTCAACGAATACTTGGGGTCCTGAAGGATCATCCCCATCGCGCTGCCGCATAGCCGGCGGCGCTCGCGCTGCGCGAGCGCGAGCAAGTCGCGGCCTTCGAAGCGCAGCGCTCGCGCGCGCCATTGCGCGGCAGCGGGCAGCAGGCCGAGCAGCGCACGGCCCGTCAACGATTTTCCGGAGCCGGATTCGCCGACGATGCCGAGCCGCTCG
The DNA here is from genome assembly GCF_001522865.1 of Burkholderia sp. TSV86. Lineage (GTDB taxonomy): Bacteria > Pseudomonadota > Gammaproteobacteria > Burkholderiales > Burkholderiaceae > Burkholderia. The sequence continues at coordinate 409,907 of NZ_LOWB01000116.1, forward strand.
CCGGGCGCGAGCGACAGCGACAAGTCGTGCACCGCGTCGACGAGCGTGCCGTCATGGGTGCGAAAACCGATTTGCAGTCCTTCTATTTCGCAAAGAGGCGGGACGGATGCCGGGCGCGTCACGGCGCCGGTTGTGCCCCCGCGTGCCGAGCCGGCCGAAGCATGCGCGGCGTCGGGCGAAGGTGCGTGAAGCGTGCGTGCGGGCAATCGCATGTCAGGCTCCGTGACGTGGATCGAAGACGTCGCGCAGGCCGTCGCCAAGCAGGTTGAACGCGATGCTGACGATGAGGATCGCGATGCCGGGCAGTGTCGCGACCCACCAGGCGTCGAGCAGCACGTTGCGCCCGGAGGCGACCATGAAGCCCCATTCGGGGCTCGGCGGCTGCGCGCCCAGCCCGAGAAAACCGAGCCCGGCGACAGTCAGCACGATACCCGCCATGTCGAGCGTCGCGCGCACGATCACGGACGACACGCACAGCGGCGTGACATAGCGCAATAGGATGCGCAGCGGCGATGCGCCTTGCAGCCGTGCGGCATCGATGAAATCCGCGTGCGCGATGCGCAGTGTTTCGGCGCGCGCGAGCCGGGCATAGGCCGGCCACGCGGTGATGGAGATCGCGACGACCGCGTTGACGACGCCTGGCCCGAGCGCAGCGGCGAATGCCAGCGCGAGAACGATTTTCGGGAATGCCAGCGCGATATCGGTGACGCGCATCAGCACGCTGTCGACAAAGCCGCCGCAGAAGCCCGCCGTGGTGCCGATCGCGAGCCCGATGGGCACGACGATCGCGACGACGAGGATCGCGATGCCGAGCGTCAGACGCGAGCCGGCGATCATCCGCGACAGAATGTCTCGGCCGAGCTGATCAGTGCCGAACCAGTGCGACGGCGAGCCGGGCGGCAGCAGCCGGTCGGCCAGCACCTGCCGCAGCGGATCGTGGGGCAGGACGAATGGCGCGACGATCGCGACGGCCACGAGCGCGGCCAGGATCGCAAGCCCGATCAGGTTCAGCGGATTGCCGGCGAAGCGCCGCCAGCGCCGGTATGCGAGGCCGAGCGCCGCTTGGCGGCGCGACGCGGGGGCATCGGTGAGCAGCCATTCGCGCAGCGTGGGGGCGGCCGACGATGGCGAGCAGCGGTGGGAGGGCGAAGGCATGTCGAAATCGTTCAGTCGTTCGATGAGGATGAGGGATGTGGCAAATCAACGGGCGCGCGGGTCGAACACGCGATAGAGCGCGTCGGTCAGCAGATTGATCGTGATGAACAGCGCGCCGATCACGAGCGTACAGCCGAGTACCGCGTTCATATCGGCATTGAGCAGCGCCCCGGTCAGATACGAGCCGATGCCGGGCCATGCGAACACGATCTCGGTCAGTACCGAGCCTTCGAGCAGATTGCTGTACGTGAGCGCGATCACCGTCAGGAGCGGCACCGCAATGTTGCCGAATGCATGCCGCCAGATCACGGCGCGTTCGGTGAGCCCTTTCGCGCGCGCCGTGACGATGTATTCCTGGCTCAACTGGTCGAGCATGAACGAGCGCGTCATCCGGCTCAGGTAGGCGACCGAGTAATAGCCGAGGATCGCCGCGGGCAGCACGATATGCGACAGCGCGTTGCGCAGCACGTCCCATTCGCCCGCGAGCGCCGCGTCGATCAGCAGGCTGCCGGTGCGCGGCTCAACCATGCCGTCGTAGACGGGATCGAGCCGCCCCGGCCCCGCGACCCAGCGCAATTTCGCATAAAACAGCAGGAGTCCCATCAATCCGAGCCAGAACACCGGCACCGAATTGCCGATCAGGCCGACGAAGCGCGCGATGTGATCGATTGGCCGGTTGTGTCGCGCGGCCGCCGCGACGCCGAGCGGCACGCCGAGCGCGACGCCGATCAGCGTGGCGAGCGTCGCGAGTTCGAGCGTTGCGGGAAACACGCGCTTAATATCGTCGAGCACCGGGTTCGACGTCAGCAGTGACATGCCGAGATTGCCGTGCAGCACGTCGCGTGCATAGATCATGAACTGCGTCGCGAGCGGCTTGTCGAGCCCGAGTGCGATCCGCTCGGCCGCGTGGGCCTCGGCCGATGCACGGTCGCCCAGCACGGCGAGGACGGGGTCGATTGGCACCTTGCGGCCGATCACGAACGTCAGCGCGAGCAGCCCCGCGAACGTTACGGCAAGCGTGAGCGCCGCGCGCGCCGCACGCAGTGCGCGGCGCACGCAGGGACGGCGCGCGGGCAGCGTGCGTAGCGTTTCGAAAGCGGAGGCGGGTGTCGACATATCGGGATTCGCAGGTTGCGTCATTGTTTCTTCAGATGCCGATACGATACGAGATCGTTGATCGGGCCTACTTCGAGGCCGCTCACGCCGGGCCGCGTCGCCACCTGCGCGACCTTCTCGAACAGGATCACGAACGGCGATTTCGCGAGCACTTCTTTCTGCATCGCCTGGTAACGCTGCGCGCGCTTTGCCGCCGACGGCTCGGCGAGCGCCTGCTGGGTTTGCGCGGTGAGCGGCGCGATGTCCCACGCGTTGCGCCATGCGAGCATCTTGTAGCTAGACTGATCGCTGTTGTCAGGGTTCCATGCGAAGCCTTGCGCGTTGCTATGCGGATCGATGTAATCGGCAGACCATTCCCCGATGTAGATGTCGTGCTGTCGAGCACGGTATTTCGCGAGCGTCTGCTTGTTATCGCCCGCAATGAGCTTGACGTTGATGCCGGCCAGCGCGAAATTCGCCTGCACGGCCTGCGCAATTTCGGTGTACGGATAATCGTTGCGCACGTCCATCGTTATCGTGAAGCCGTTCGGCACGCCGGCTTTCGCCAGCAGCGCCTTTGCTTTCGCGACGTCCTGCCGGTACGGGTTCGCGTCGAGCGCGCCGAGAAAGCCGTCCGGCATGAAGGTTTGATGTACCTTGTAGGTCGTTTTCACGACGTGGTTCTGGATGCCGTTATAGTCGACGAGCCATTTCAGCGCTTCCTGCACTTGCGGTTTCGCAAGCACCGGATTCTTCGTGTTCAGGCCGAGATAGAGCAGTGTCGCTTGCGGCGCCGCCGTGGCCTTCGCAGTGCCGTTTTTGACGACAGCGGTGAGATCGTCGGGACTGAGGTCGCGTGCCGCGTCGACATCGCCGCTTTCGAGCAGCAGACGCTGGCTGGACGCTTCCGGCACGTGCCGCAGCACGATGCGCTTGATCGCGAGCGGCAGTCGGTAGCGGTCGTTACGTTGCAGCACGATGCTGTCGCCCGCCGTCCACTTGACGAGCTGGTACGCGCCTGAGCCCGCCTCGTGTGTTTTCAGCCAGCCGTTGCCGAAGTCGTTGCGTTGCTGGTGCGACAGCAGCAGTTTTTTGTCGACGACCGATGCGGGCCACGAGCCGAGCACGTTCAGCACAAAGGTCGGCGCATATTTCCTGTCGGCGGTGACCGACATCGTCAGATCGTCGATTTTCCTCACGTTCGCGAGCACATTCGCCTTCGTGAGTCCCAGGCCCGCGAGCACGGCAGCCGGCCCCTTGTCGAGCAGCACGGTGCGTTGGATCGACCAGGCAACATCGTCGGCGGTGAGCGGATTGCCCGAATGAAACTGGATGTCTGGCCGCAGCTTGAACGTGAAGGTGAGTCCGTCCGGGCTCACGCTCCACGATTGCGCGACGTCGCCGTCGAACTTCGACGGGTCGGCCAGATTGACGCGCACGAGCCGGTCATATGTGTTCGCCACGTACTCCTCGGGCACGAGTTCGTAAATCTCGCCGGGATCGAGCGAAATGAATTCGTCGAGCAGCGTGGCCATCACGAACATGTCCTTCGGCGTTGCCGCGCGTGTGCACGGCGCGGCCGCGAACAAGGTGCAGGAGGCGACGAGCGCCACGGCGAGTTTGGGCAGCGGGAATTTCATACGTGCTCCATGAGGCAGAGGGGGCGGCGTGCGGCCGGGTTCACATCAATCGCCACGGCCCGCTCGTCTGATTGTCGATCAGCGGCCATGCGCGCGAGTCGGGCAATTCGTAATGCCACCATTCGCTCGCGATGTGCGTGAAACCGGCGGCATGCATCACGCCGAGCAACAGCAGCCGGTTGCGTTGCACGGATTCGGGCAGGCCGTCGTGGAAATGATTCGATGTGTTGCTCATTTCGTCGAAGCCCGTGCCCATATCGAGCGCGGTGCCGTTCGCGTCGGCGAGCGTCAGGTCGAGTGCGGTGCCGCGGCTATGGTTCGAGCCGCGTTCGAGGTCCGCGACATAATCCGGATCGGGCAGGAAGTTCCATAGCACCTGCTGCGCTTGCGGCGGCCGGTAAGCGTCGTAAATGCGCAGCCTCAAGCCGAGTTGCGCGGCAATTGCGACCGCGCGGCGCAGTGCAGCCTCGGCGGGCTCGAGCAGCAGGCAATGCGCACGTTGATAGATCGGCCGGCCGGTCAGGTTGCGTGCGCTCGCGTAGACGAGGTCGATGTCGACGCCGTGTGTGTGCGGCTTGATTTCGACGAGCCGATGGGCGCAGGTGTCAACGGACGGTTTCATGGTTCGAATTGATCGAATTCGCGCTGCAGTTCGCGATTGCGTTCGATGCGCGCGTCGAGCGCGCTGCCAAGCCGATCGACCACCGCGCTGATCAACAGATTGAACAGGCACGTGAGCGGCGCGAGCGAATCCCAGAACAGACCGACGTCGGTCTTCACCTGCAGCAGATCGCAGTGCAGTTCGCGCGCCCATGAGCAGTAGACGTCGGTCACGAGCGCGAAGCGCAGCCCGTGCGCGGCGGCTGCTTCGCAATAGCGTCGCGCGATTCGCGAATACGCGCGGATGTCGGTGACGATGCAATAAGGATCGGTGAAGCCGGAGTTCAGCGAATCGACATACGAACCGGACATGCCATCCGAATAGAAGACGCGCGGCCGCAGATATTCGAGATAACTGTGCAAGGCATTGCTGATTCCACGCGTTGACTGAATGCCGAGGATGAAGACCGCATCCGCGTGCGCGATGCGATCGGCGATTTGCGCGAACGCTGGCGTGCGCGCGAGTTCGTACACGTGGCCAATTGCGTCGAGTTCGCGCGCGAGCGCGTCGTCGAGGTGGGCGGCAGGCAAAGCGGCCGGCGAAGCATCACGCGCCGCAAACGGCGGGGGCGCGCCGCGGCCGTGCACGAGCACGCCCGTCACGCGCCGGTATTCGTCGAGGCGATCGGTGATCATCCACGGCCGCTCGGACACGCCACGCAGTTCGCGCTTCAGATCATCGAGGTTGCGATAGCCGACGCTGCGCAGAAAGCGCCCCACCGAAATGCCGCTTGTCCCGGTCTGCCGCGCGATCTGGTCGGCGCTTTCGAGGCCGAGCCGCTCCAGATTTGCCAGCATGTAACTCGCAATGCGCTTGGCGGTGGGCGTCAGCTCGGCAAAGCGGGTTTCGACGGTCTGAACGAAAGCGGACGGCATCGGGCGTATGAATGGCGGTTTGTTGGATCGTTGTCGTTTGGTTGTGCGTTGTCATCGATCTAACAAAGACAAAAACCTGCGTGCCAGTTTATAAAATAAATAGAGATAAAATATCGAATAGTTGGAAATTATTCGTTGCCGCACGAAATGGCGCCGATGCGCCCTCGCATTGGCCGGCCGGCGGCCTGCTCCGGCCGCCAGCCGCCGGCTGCGGCCGTGCTCACTTCTTCAGCGTCCGGTACGACACGAGATCGTTGATCGGCCCGATTTCCGGCCCGGTCACGCCCGGGCGCGTTGCGACTTGCACGACCTTCTCGAACATGATCACGAACGGCGAGTTCGCGAGCAGAGCCTTCTGTAACGCCTCGTAGCGCTGCGCGCGCTTTGTGGCTGACGGCTCGGCAAGCGCCGCATCGGTCTGCGCGGTGAGTTGCTCGATGTCCCAGCTATTGCGCCACGCGAGCAGCTTGTACTTTGCGTTATCCGAATTGTCAGGATTCCATGCGAAGCCGCGCGCGTTGCTGTTCGGGTCCATGTAGTCGGGTGACCACTCGCCGATGAAGATATCGTGCGCGCGCGCGCGATATTTGCCGATCGCTTGCTTTGCGTCGCCGGGGATCAGCTTCACGACGATTCCGGCTTTCGCGAAATTCGCCTGCAGCGCCTGCGCGATCTCGATGTACGGATAATCGTTGGACATGTCCATTGTCACGGCGAAGCCGTTCGGCAGCCCGGCTTTCGCGAGCAGCGCTTTCGCCTTCGCGACGTCCTGCCGGTACGGATTCGCGTTTAGCGAACCGAGAAAGCCCTCCGGCAGGAAAGTCTGGTGGACTTTGTACGTCGTGCCGACGATATTGCGCTGAATGCCGTCGTAATCGACGAGCCACTTCATTGCTTCCTGCACGCCGGGTTTCGCGAGATTGGGATTCTTCGTGTTCAGGCTCAGATAGAGCAGCGCCGATACCGGCCACGACGCTACTTGGATCTTGCCGGCCTTCGTCAGTGCCGCGAGGCTGTCCGGGCTCAGATTGCGCGCCGCGTCGACGTCGCCGTTCTCGAGCAACAGCCGTTGCGCGGAGGCCTCCGGCACATGGCGCAGCACGATGCGCTTCATTGGATACGGCGTGCGGTAGCCTTCGAAGCGCTGCAATACGAGGCTTTCGTTCGGCGTCCACTTGACGAGCTGGTACGGGCCGGAACCCGCATCGGCATTCTTCAGCCAGCCATTGCCGAGGTCGCCGTTCTTTTCGTGCGACAGCAGCAGCTTCTTGTCGACGATCGATGCCGGATCGGCGCTCAGCACATTGAGCACGAAGCTCGGCGCATACCGGTGCGCGGTTTCGATCGAGACGGTTTGATCGTCGATGCGCTGGATCTTTTGCGCGACGTTGTCCTTGGTGAGGCCGAGATCGGCGAGCACGCTGGCTGGCCCCTTGTCGAGCAGCACGGTGCGGCGCAGCGACCACACCACATCGTCGGCCGTCACCGGATTGCCCGAATGGAACTTGAGACCGGGCCGCAGCTTGAACGTATAGGTCGTGCCGTTGGCGCCGACGCTCCACGATTGCGCGATCCGGCCTTCGAATTTCGACGGATCGCGCAGATCGACGCGAACCAGCCGTTCGTAGGTGTTCGCGACATATTCGGACGGCACCAACTCGTAGATCTCGGCCGGATCGAGCGTTGTGAATTCGCCGAGCTGCGTGGCGATCACGAAGATACCGGGCGGGGTGGCGGCGTGAGCGCAGAACACGGGCGAGAGCGAAAGCGCGCCGAGCGCGGCGCCGATCGCGAGCTTGGACAGCAAATGCTTCATCGATGCTCCGTCAGAAAAAGAACGAACCCGATTTTCGCATTACGGGCCGGAATCCAGAAATCGGGGGCGCCACGCCGCGTCGCTGCGCGGCAGTCGCGCGGTCGCGACCAAGCCACGCTCGCGCCGCCCTAGGATTACAAACTTAAAGGGAATCAGATTAATTCATTAAACCATCTTAACAAATCATTTAATTTTTCCGGTTATTTGTATTTAACTTGCCTTGCGGAACGTTTGATTTGAAGAAAATCGAATGATTAATCCGTTCGGGCTTTATTTCGAAAATAGAATTGATGAAGAGGTTTCGATGACAAATCTATCCCGGCGCAAAATGCTTGCGCACACGGCCGGCGCAGTCGCCGCCGCCGGCATTGCCGTGTCCGCCAAGGCCGCTTCGTTCGGCAATCCCGACAGACCGGCCGAGGGCGCGCTCAACGCACGCAATCCGCAGAGCCTGACCGATCCCGGTCCGAAAAACCGGGCGTTGATGGAGCAATTCCCGTCGTTTCAAGATCCGCCGGCAACCGATATAAACGGAATGCCGTTATTCTGGGCGTCTTTCAATAATGCGCATAAACGGATTCAAAACGGCGGCTGGGCACGCGAAGTCACACAGGACGATTTTGCGATTTCCGAAACCATTTCCGGCGTCAATATGCGCTTGACGCGCGGCGGCATTCGCGAAATGCATTGGCACCAGCAGGCGGAATGGGCGTTCATGCTCGACGGCCGCTGTCGGATCACGGTGCTCGACGAGCAGGGGCGGCCATCGGTGCAGGACGTCAAGACGGGAGATCTCTGGTATTTCCCGCCCGGCCTGCCGCATTCGCTGCAAGGGCTTGGCGTCGATGGCGCGGAGTTTTTGCTCGCATTCGACAATGGTCGGGCGTCCGAATTCAACACGCTGCTCGTTACCGACTGGATCGCGCACACGCCGCCGGACGTGCTCGCGCTGAACTTCGGCGTGCCCGCCGATGCGTTTAAGCAGATCCCGCTCGACAACCTTTGGATCTTCCAAGGCGGCGATCCGGGGCCGCTTGCCGATGCGCAGCGGGCGTCGGCGTCGTCGCGGGGCGCGCCGGAGCGGCCGTTCGTCTTCTCGATGGGCGACATGAAGCCGAATGTGAAGACGCGCGGCGGCGAAGTGCGGATCGTCGACAGCACGAACTTCAACGTGTCGAAGACGGTGGCGGCCGCGCTCGTTACCGTGCGGCCGGGCGGCATGCGCGAACTGCACTGGCACCCGAACGCGGACGAGTGGCAGTACTACATACAGGGCGAAGCGCGGATGACAGTGTTCGATACCGGCCCGAAGGCGCAAACGGCCGATTTTCGCGCGGGCGACGTCGGTTACGTGAAGAAAAGCTTGGGCCATTACGTGCAGAACACCGGCCAAACCGATCTCGTGTTTCTCGAGATCTTCAAGGCCGATCACTACGCGGAGGTATCACTGTCCGACTGGCTTGCGCATACGCCGCCGAAGCTCGTCGAGGCGCATCTGAATCTTGCCCCGGACGTGATCGCACGCATCCCGCGCAACCGGCCGGACGTGGTGCCGATCTGAGCAGGACGATGGGCAGGCGTGGCGGCGCGCGGCGCCGGGCCGCTGGCCGCGGCGTCGACGCGGCCGCGGTTTGCCCGCAAGCCGGCCTGCAATCACGTCCGTAATCAGGCCCGCAAGCCAGCTCTCCGCCGGCCGGCCGGCAGATCGGCCGCCGTGCTGGCCATTGCGAATCCAACATTCGACCGGATTTTGACTATGCTATCCACTCCCGCATCGCCGGCATCCGCCGGCGATTTCCCGATGCCCGGCGCGGCGACGTCACGCACGATCAGCGCGGCGCGCGATGCGCTCGACGGGCGGCGCAAAGGTCTGTCGGCCGTGTTGCCGTTCGTCGGGCCTGCCGTGATCGCGTCGATCGGCTACATGGACCCTGGCAATTTTGCGACCAATATCCAGGCGGGTGCCGCCTACGGTTACACGCTGCTGTGGGTCGTGCTGCTCGCGAATGTGATCGCGATGGTGTTTCAGGCGATGTCGGCGAAGCTCGGCATCGTGACGGGCCGCAACCTGGCTGAGCTGTGCCGCGAACGCTTTCCGCAGCCGGTGGTCTGGGGAATGTGGGCAGCGTCTGAAATTGCCGCGATGGCGACCGATCTCGCCGAATTTCTCGGCGGCGCGCTCGCATTTGGCCTGCTGCTTCATTTGCCGCTCCTGGCCGGCATGGCCGCGACGGCGGTGCTGACCGGCGCGATCCTGACGCTCGAGAAGCGCGGGTTCCGGCCGCTCGAGGCGGCGATCGCGGCGCTCGTGGGCGTGATTGGCGTGAGCTATCTCGGCGAGCTGCTGATCGCGCCGCAGAACTGGCATGCCGCTGCCTATCATCTCGTCGTGCCGCAACTGCGGGACGGCGCTGCGCTGACGATCGCGGTCGGCATCATCGGCGCGACGATCATGCCGCACACGCTGTATCTGCACTCCGGCCTCACGCAACGGCGCACGACGCCGCGCGATGAGCGCGAGCGCCGCCTGTTGCTGAGCTTTTCGAACCGCGAGGTAGCCGTCGCGCTTGGCATTGCCGGCTTCGTCAATATCGCGATGGTGATGATGGCATCGTCGGCATTTCACGCGACGATGCCCGGCATGACCGATATCGGCGACGCGTATCACACGCTGATTCCGCTACTCGGGCCGGCCGCCGGCGCGCTTTTTCTCGTCGCGCTGTTTGCGTCGGGCGTGTCCAGCTCGGTGGTTGGCACGCTCGCGGGGCAGGTCGTGATGCAGGGCTTCCTGCGCCGCCAGGTGCCGATCTGGGTGCGCCGTGTCGTGACGATTCTGCCCGCGTTCGTGATGGTTGCGCTCGGTTGCGACGTCACGCATGCAATGGTGCTGAGCCAGGTCGTGCTGAGTTTCGTGCTGCCGCTGCCGATGGTCGCGTTGCTGCTGCTGTCGAGCCGGCGCGACGTGCTCGGTGCGTATGCGCTGCGTGTGCCGATGATCGTGGCGGCTGGCGTGGCGAGCGCGGTAATCGTCGGCTTGAACGGGTATCTGGTCTGGGCGGCGCTCGGTTGACGCGGCGGCGAGTGGATGCATCGCGAATCCGGCATCGATTGTGCAGGGCTTGTGAGCGCGGCGGGCCGGTAATTCGCTGCATGGCGGGTGCTCGCCGGCTCCAGTGTTCCAGCCTGATTGATTCCGCGTTCGATTTTTCGCCTGCCGTATTCGCCAGTATTGGTCGCGGCGGGGAAAAAAAGAAAACCGATGTTTCGTGATTCGAACGATTCGCGGCCGCCAAGCTCGTTGCGCGTGAAATCCTGTCAAGAAAGCGAGGCGTCGAATGTCATTGCGTCCATTAGAATCACAAAACCAATGCGAGCGATCGTGAAACGGTGCGCCCATTATTCCGCCATGATTAGCCGTTCTAGATCGCGTTGAGCCGATGCTCACGTCTTTGACCAAATTTCGTGATTGATCGATGCGCGCGGCAGTCGGCGCATGGTCGATGCCAGGCAGGGGCATCCTGTTACTGACCAGGGGGTAGATCGATGGAAACGTTGAATGATGCAGAAATCGCTCAAGTCTCGGGTGGCGTCGTGGATGATATCGTCGGTGGCCCGGTTGGACGGACTGTCGGCGATAGCGGGGGTGGCGGAACCGATTGGGGGGTGTTCGAGATAATGCGCTTTCCCTATTACTTTTTTGGCCGATACGAATAAATCAGCGTCATTCTCTTCGGTCAACACCGAAAACCGCCGGCATGTTCGGCGGTTTTCATATTCTGCCGAACTGCTGCGCAAGCGCAGCCCGGGCGACGGCGTTTGCAATTTGCGTCACGCCGCTTGCGGCGCGGCCGTGCGAGCCGACCGATGCATCAGCACCGGAATCGACTTCGACGTAGGTGTATTGCAGACGTCGCCGACGCTGTCGAGCGGCACGAGCGGGTTGGTTTCCGGATAGTATGCGCCGAGACAGCCGCGCGGAATGTCATACGCAACAAGCAGGAAACCTTCGGCGCGCCGTTCGATACCGTCGTCCCACACCGTTTCGAGATCAACGCGCTCGCCCGCCTCGAAACCGAGCATCGCGAGATCCTCCGGATTCGCGAATACCACGCGCCGCTGCCCGAACACGCCGCGATAGCGGTCGTCGAGCGCGTAGATCGTGGTGTTGTACTGATCGTGCGAGCGCGTCGTCATCAATGTCATCAGGCGCTTGCCGTGGCGCGCGCGGGCACGTTGGATCGGCGTGTCGGCGGGCAGCGGATGGACGATGAAATTCGCTCGGCCGGTGGGCGTCAGCCATTCGCGCTCGCGCGATTCGACCCGCAAATGGAAGCCGCCCGGCCGTGCGATCCGCGCGTTGTAATCGTCGAAGCCGGGAATGGCGGCCTCGATCGCATCGCGGATCTTCGCGTAATCGTTCATATAGCCGAGCCAGTCGATCGCGCCTTCGCTGCCGAACAGCGCGTCGCCGAGCCGTGCGACGATCGCGGTCTCCGACAGCAGGTTCGGCGACGCCGGTTTGTTCATCCCATACGATACGTGCACCATGCACATCGAATCCTCGACCGTCACGCCCTGGGCGACGCCGTTCTGCATGTCGATCTCGGCGCGCCCGAGCGTCGGCAGGATCAGCGCGTCGCGGCCGTGGACGAGATGGCTGCGGTTGAGCTTGGTCGTGATATGGACAGTCAGGTCGCAGTTGCGCAAACCTTGCCAGGTGCGCGGCGTGTCCGGTGTCGCCATCGCGAAGTTGCCGCCAAGCCCGATGAACACGTTGATGCGGCTGTCGAGCATGGCCTCGATGGTTTCGACGACGTCGTAGCCGTGCTCGCGCGGCGGCTCGAAGCCGAACACACGGCCGAGCTGGTCGAGGAACGCGGCGCTCGGCTTTTCCTCGATGCCGACCGTGCGATTGCCCTGGACGTTCGAATGTCCGCGCACGGGGCACAGGCCGGCGCCGGGGCGGCCGATATTGCCGCGCATCATCATCAGGTTCGACAGCATCTGCACGGTGGCCACCGAATGTTTGTGCTGAGTGAGGCCCATGCCCCACGTCGCGATCACGCGCTTGCCGCGTGCGTAGACTTGCGCGAGCGCATCGATCTGCTCATATCGCACGCCGCTTTGCGCGCTTAGCGCGGCCCAGCTTTGCGCGCGCAGATCCGCTGCGAACGCGTCGAAACCGTGCGTATGCGCGGCGAGGAACTCGGCGTCGAGCACACGCTCGCCGCCGCGCTCGCGCGCGGCGTCGTCGAGTTCGAGCACGCGTTTGGCGACCCCCTTGATCAGCGCGAAATCGCCGCCGATCGACGGCTGCACGAACATCGACGCGATCGGCGTGCTCGACATCGTCAGCATTTCCGCCGGATGCTGCGGGCTCGCGAAGCGTTCGAGCCCCCGCTCCCGAAGCGGATTGATCGATACGATCGCCGCGCCGCGCCGCGCGCATTCGCGCAGTTCACCAAGCATTCGCGGATGGTTGGTCGCGGGATTTTGGCCGAAGATCAGCAATGTATCGGCCTGCTCGAAATCGTCGAGCGTGACGGTGCCCTTGCCGACGCCGACCGTCGCGGGCAGCCCGCGGCTCGTTGCCTCGTGGCACATGTTCGAGCAATCGGGGAAATTGTTCGTGCCGTAGCGCCGCACGAGAAGCTGATAGAGAAACGCAGCCTCGTTGCTTGCGCGGCCCGACGTGTAGAATGCCGCGCGATTCGGATCGTCCAGCGCGCGCAGATGCCGCGCGATCAGCGCGAACGCGTCGTCCCATGTAATCGGCGCGTAGCGGTCGGTCGCGGCGTCGTAGATCATCGGGTCGGTGAGCCGCCCGTGCTGCTCGAGCTCGTAATCGGATTGCTCGAGCAGCGACGTGACCGTGTGCTCGGCGAAGAACGCCGGCGTCACGCGTTTCGCGGTCGCTTCGGCCGCAACGGCCTTCACGCCGTTCTCGCAGAATTCAAAAGTCGACGCGTGCTCGCGGTCGGGCCACGCGCATCCGGGGCAGTCGAAGCCGTCCGGCTGGTTCTGGCGCAGCAGCGTGCGGTAATTGACGCCCGGCACTTTTTCCTTGATCAGATTGATCGCGACGTATTTGAGCGCGCCCCAACCGCCTGCCGGATGGGCATAGGGTTCGATGCGCGCGTCGGAGTCCTTGCTTTTCATGAAGAGCGGTTGAAATGGCGACGAGTGAAGCCTACGCGCGCGGCGGCGCCTGCGGCGGCACACCTCGTTCGAAAGAAAAAGAGTACAGTCTGCGTTTTTGGCGAAATTTGGCGGAAAACTGTACTCCATCTATGCGATGAATCGACCATCGAAAAGCAACATGAAGCGTTACGAACAGCTTGCGGACGAGATCGACGCGATGATCCGGCGCGGCGTCTACCGGCCCGGCGAGCGCATTGCGTCGGTGCGGCAGGCAAGCCGCCAGCACGGGCTCAGCATGACGACCGTGGTGCGCGCGTATCTGGTGCTCGAAAGCCGCGGCGCGATCGAGAGCCGCCCGCAATCCGGTTATTTCGTGCGCGCGCGCGCGGATACGGCGGCGCTCGAACTGCGCGCGTCAGCGCCCGATGCCGCGCCGTCGGCCGTCGACGTGAGCCGGCTCGTGTTGTCTACGCTGCGCTCGATCGCGCGCGACGACGCGGTGCCGCTCGGCTCGCCGTACCCGGATTCGACACCGTTCCCGTCGCAGCGCATCGCGCGGCATGCCCATGCGATCGCGCTGCGCCGCACCCGATGGGGCGTGATCGACGATCTGCCGCCCGGTAACCCGGCGCTCGTCAGGCAGATCGCGCGCCGTTACCTGGAGCATGGCATCGCATTCGATCCGCACGAGATCGTCGTGACGATCGGCGCGACCGAGGCGATCAACCTTTGCTTGCAGGCGGTCGCGAAGCCGGGCGATACGATCGCGGTCGAATCGCCCACGTTCTATGCGCTGCTGCATGCGATCGAGCGGCTCGGGATGCGAGCGATCGAAGTCGCGACGCATCCAGGCGAGGGGATCGACATCGATGCGCTCGCGCGGCTGCTCGAGCGCGAGCGCATCGCTGCCTGCATGGTGATGCCGAACTTCCAGAATCCATTAGGGTTCCTGATGCCTGATGCGCGCAAGCGCGCGCTCGTCGATCTGCTCACGCGTCACGACGTGCCGGTGATCGAGAGCGACGTCTATCATGAGTTGTACTACGGCAACGCGCGGCCGAGCACATTAAAGGCGTTCGATATGCATGGGCTCGTGCTGCACTGCGCGTCGTTTTCGAAAAGCTTGTCGCCTGCTTATCGGGTTGGCTGGGCGATGCCGGGGCGTTATCGCGATCAGGTCGAAAAACTGAAATTCCTCAATACACTCGCGACGCCCGCGATCGATCAGCTTGCGATCGCCGAGTATCTGCAGCACGGCGGCTATGATCGTCATCTGCGCCGCATCCGCAAGCTGTATGCGCAACAGGCGAGCCTGATGGCGGCGATGGTGCGGCGCTTCTTTCCCGATGGCACGAGGCTGTCGCAACCGAAGGGCGGTTACGTGCTGTGGGTCGAACTGCCGCGCGACGTCGACGCGATGGAGTTGTACCGGCTTGCGCTCGCGCAGCGAATCACGATCGGCCCGGGACATATGTTTTCGACGTCGGATGCGTATCGGCATTTCATCCGGCTGAATTACAGCTATCCTTGGTCGCCGCAGATCGAAGAGGCGATCAAGACGCTCGGCACGCTGGCGGCCTCCTGCGCGCGGCGATGACGGGCAGACGGAAAAAGACAGGCGATGGATGCGAATCGTGAACATGACGGCGGCTCTGGCGGGCACGCGCGTTTAAGCGAAAGTGATGGGCAGGCAGGCGGCGACACACTCGATCCGGCGATCGTCGCGGTGCTGTTGCGGCTGCGTGAGGCCGCTGTCGAGAGGCCCGGAGGAGCGTGGTCGCTTGCGAAGCTCAGCAAGCGTGCACGCCTGCCGATGAGCGTGTTGCGGCGCGCGCTGACCCAGCTCGATGCGGCGGGCCTGACGCAAACGCTGATGCGCGACGACGCAACGGGCCGCGCTGCGCTGACTGCGCTGGGGCGCGAGTTGAGCGACGCGCTGGCCGAGCAGTGAGCGGCGCAAGCAGCCGGACCGTGCGTGTGGCCCGCGTTGCGCGGGTCGCACGCATGGCAGACGGCTTACCTCAGAACCACTGCTTGTAACGCCGCACGTAGAGGGTCTTCACGGCCTGCGCGAGCACGATATAGCCGGCCATCGTCGCGACGAGCCACAGCCAGTAGCTGCCCGGCAGTTGCATGAAGCCGAGCGCGCCCGCGAACGGCGAAAACGGTAGCCAGCAGCCGATCGCGATCGCAATGGCCGTCGATAGCAGTACCGGCAGCGCGGCGGTGCTTTGCAGGAACGGAAATTTTTGTGTGCGCAGCAAATGCACGACGAGCGTTTGCGACACTAGGCTCTCGATGAACCAGCCCGAGTTCATCACGATCTGGCCGCCCGCGCCGCCTTGCACATGATATATCGCGCCCGCGCCGAACACGGTCCACATCAGCACGTAGGTCGTGATGTCGAATACGGACGAGCTCGGCCCGATCCATAGCATGAAGCGCTCGATGTTGTTCGCCTCCCACTTGCGCGGCTTCTTCAGGAATTCGGGGTCCATACGATCCCACGGCAGCAGCATTTGCGACGTGTCATAGATCAGGTTGAGCACGAGCAATTGCGCGGCGAGCATCGGCTCCCACGGCAAAAACGCGCTTGCGACCAGCACCGAAAGCACGTTGCCGAAATTCGAGCTGGCGGTCATGTTCAGATACTTGAGGATGTTGCCGAACGTCTCGCGCCCTTTGATCACGCCTTCCTCGAGCACCATCAGACTCTTTTCGAGCAGGATGATATCGGCGGTTTCCTTTGCGATGTCCGCGCCGCTGTCGACCGAGATGCCGACGTCGGCGTCGCGCAATGCCGGCGCATCGTTGATGCCATCGCCGAGAAAGCCGACAGTGTGACCGTTCGCCTGCAGTGCCTGGACGATGCGCGCCTTCTGGAGCGGCGTGAGCTTTGCGAACACCGTGGTCCGTTCGGCGGCCGCTTTGAGCGCGGCGTCGTCGAGCGCGTCGATTTCCGCGCCCACGAGCGGCCGGCCCGGCGCGAGGCCGACCTGGCGGCAGACGTTCAGCGTGACGCTCGGGTTGTCACCCGTCAGCACCTTGAGCGCCACACCGTTTTCGAGCAATGCGGCGAGCGCCGGCGCGGCCGAATCTTTCGGCGGATCGAGAAAGGTGAGCAAGCCGTGAATCACGAGATCGCGCTCGTCCGAGTTCCGGTACTGTTCGCGCTCGTCGCCGGGCGCGATCGCGCGGGTGGCGACGATCAGCACGCGAAAGCCGTCCTCGGCGTATGAGTTCGCGTGCGTGAGCAACCGTTTGCGCCGGACGGCGTCCAGCGGATGCACGTCGCTGCCGTCCTGCACATGCGTCGACACGGCGAGCATCTCCTCGACCGCGCCCTTGCAGATCAGCAGATGCGCGCCGCGCGTATCCTCGACGACGACCGACAGCCGCCGCCGCACGAAATCGAACGGCAACTCGTCGATCTTCCGGTAGCCCTGCGGTTTCGCGCGCTCGCCGATCTGGTTCGCGCGATTGACGATCGCGATGTCGATCAGGTTCTTCTGGCCGCTTTGATGAAAGCTGTTCAGCCAGGCCAGGCGCAGCACGTCCTCGTGCTTGCGGCCGCATACGTCGAGATGATGCTCGAGGATGATTTTGTCCTGCGTAAGCGTGCCGGTCTTGTCCGTGCAGAGCACGTCCATCGCACCGAAGTTCTGCACCGAGTTCAGCCGCTTGACGACCACCTTGCGCCGCGCCATCGCGACCGCGCCGCGCGCGAGATTCGCGCTGACGATCATCGGCAGCATCTCCGGCGTGAGGCCGACTGCCACCGCGAGCGCGAAGGTGAGTGCGCTCAGCCAATCGCCCTTGGTGAGACCGTTGATCACGAAGACGATCGGCACCATCACGAACATGAAGCGGATCAGCAGCCAGCTCACGCTCGATACGCCGCGATCGAAGCTCGTTTCGCCCCGCTTGTGGCTGACGACGTTTTTCGCCAGCGCGCCGAAATAAGTGTCGGCGCCGGTTGCGACGACTACCGCGCTTGCCGTGCCGCTCACGACGTTCGTGCCCATGAAGCACACGTTGGACAGCTCGAGCAGTGAGCCGGGTTGCGTGTCGCCGCCGGGCGCCCCATGCGCGGCGCATTTCTGCGCGACCGCGCCGAGCGTGTCGTACTTCTCGACGGGAAGTGCTTCGCCCGTGAGCGCCGCCTGACTGATGAACAGATCGCGCGATGCAATCAGGCGCACGTCGGCGGGGATCATGTCGCCGGCCGACAGATGCACGATGTCGCCGGCGACGACCTCTTGCATCGGCATGTCCTGCTTAATGGGTTCGGCAGCATCGTCGGAACGGCGCTGAACGGTCGCCGTCGTGCGAACCATCGCCTTGAGCTTTTCGGCGGCGTGCAGCGAGCGGAATTCCTGAACGAAACGCAGCAGTGCGCTGATCGTCACCATCGTCAGCAAGATCGTGATGCCCACGTAATCGCGATCGCCCGGCGCGGCGAAATAGATGTCTGTGAAAAAGCTGATCGCGGTGAGTGCGAGCAGCACGTAGACGAACGGATTGTGAAACGACTGAACAAGCTGACGGCTCCAATGAGGCGGCCCGTGGTGCGCGATTTCGTTCGGGCCGTCCAGCAGCAGCCGATTTGCGGCGTCGGCGGCGGTGAGGCCATCTGCGCTTGTGCGCAGATTCTTCAAGGTATCGTTGAGCGATTGCGCGGCTGCTTGCGCGATACGCATCGAAAGGCGGCCGTTGCCGTCGTTGCGCGCGCCGTAATTCAGGAAGCCGCGCTGTTTGCGTTTCGATGGGAAGGTTTGTTTCATTGGACGCTCCGTTTGCCGCGCGCGGCAAGCGGAGAGCGTCTGCGTCATAGGCGAACGAGCGCGTCCCGCCGCTTCGCGCCGCGCGCGTTCGGCTGAATGGCAAAGAGGTAGGGAAGGCCCGCCGGCGCAGATGGCGCGACGCGTGCGTCGTGCGCTGTCGCACCGGCGAGCGGTAATCGGCTACTGTCGTCTGCTTCCATCCGGACTCCTATCGAAGGTTGGTTTGGCGCAATCGCGCATCCGCGGTCGGCGCGGCGCGGTACACGCACGCGGTGCAATTGAGCGTGCGAAGCCGTGCGCATGCAATGGTGCGCATGGCGACGGCCATACGCGTGCGGGCGAACGCGTGCCCGCGCGTGAGGGCGCGGGTATGGTTCGTTCAAGAAATCGTCGCGGGAAGGTCGGGCCGCAGTGGCCTGAAAGACGCCGCATCCTGCTGGCCGGGATGCGGCAGAAGCGGGGGGGCTCTGCGCGAATGCCTCAGTCAGCAGTTGAGCCGGTGTGGAACCGACTACAACTCGCATCGGGGTTCACGGAACGCTCCAGATATTAAGACGGGGCGATGGTAATGGGTCGGTGTGCGAAGCGTCAAGTTTTTTACGGCCGGTTGACGTGTGGGCCGCGGTTCGTTTGCGAGCGCTGCGCCGCGCTCGGCGGCGTGATCGCCGAGCGGAGTGTGACGCACGCGAATATGTGTTGGCCGCGGCGTGCGTTGTCCATCATTGGGTTGCGGATGCAACGGCCCGCCCCGCCTCGACGATTCCGGCGCCCGGCGCCCGGGCGAGACACGATACGCTCGCCGCAGGCGCTCGTGCGGTGCTCGTGAGCTTCTGCGCGATTTGTGCGGGCGTCAGAGCCGGATTGGCCGCGAGCATCAGCGCGGCGATGCCCGCCACCTGTGGCGCGGCGAAACTCGTGCCGGTGCGCACGCTGTAGGTGTCTTGATCAGGCGTCGTCGCGCCTGTGTTGGACGTCGAAAGAATATCTGTACCCGGCACGTTCAATGTGACATATGCGCCGAAGTCGATGTGGAGATGAAGTCGTAGCCGGGCAGCAGGTTCGCGGCGAGGTCCGGGTGCGGCCGGTAGCCGGTATCGAGTACGGCGGTGACGATGGCGGACGAGCCAGCCGTGGTCGACGATGCGGCGGGCAGATCGATGCCTGCGGTCGGATCGGACGCATTCCACTGTTGACGATAGGCGGGATCGGTCGGCGTCGCATCGACGAACACGCGGTGATCCGGCTCCGCGTAGGCGACATCCGGATCGGATGCGAATGCTCGCGCAAGCGTATCGGTGGTGTCGGCATTCAGTTTTTGTCCGAGTGCGATCAGCATCGCGCCGTCGGACGTCGTGCGCTCAGCCTGTATCGAGCCCGATGCGCTGCGTTGCGCGTAGGCGGACGCGGCTCTCTGTTTGCCGCTCCATTGTGCGGCAACCCGCTGGATAACGGCGTCGATGCGCGCCGCGCTGCTCGCCTCGGCCATGATGCGCGCCCTTGCGGGTGCGGTGGATGTGGTAGCCGCTTTGCGCAGCTTGACGATCAGATGATCGACTCTCGCGGGCGGGCGGGCGCACGCTCGTCGGCGTAATCGATGTGTTGCGGGCATTCGGCGAGATTTGCATGGCGGCGTAATAGACGGTCGTATTTGGCGGGGGGCGGCTTGCGAGGGCGGCGAAGGCGCCGGCGTGGGCGGTGGCGTGGAAGGGGCCGGCATCGGTTGTGCTGCCGGCGACGCGGTGCCGCTTCCGTCGCCGCCTCCGCAGCCGGACAGCGCGGCGAGGATGCACAGCGAGACAGCGCCGGCGAATGCGTGGAGTTGGCCGGGCCGCGTCTTGTCGGCTTGGTTGCGGGTTCGATTCATGGCGCCTGGGTTATCGCTGGGGCTGAACGGGTTGGTTCGGGCTCCTCGTGATCGGCGCGGATTTGTCCGATTGGGGCTTTGATGCGGGTAACGGCAGGGATCAAGATTTCTTGATGGCGCAGCGGCAGATATTGCCGATCGAGACGGCCCGGCGCCGTAGAAATTGCCTCGTTGCGGCGTATAACGGACGGATCGATGGCCGAGTGCTTTTTGATCGCATTACGATCGGTTTTCGTTCACCCCTTCAGGAGACAAGGATGGGCATCCGATTGAATTTGCAATGGATCGCGGCCGCCGTTGTTTGCGTTGCGGCGGGCGTTGCGCATGCGCAGGAATTGGCCGGCACGCTGAAGAAGATCAAGGAGACTGGCGTTGTTGGGCTCGGCATTCGCGAATCATCGGTGCCGTTCTCATATTCGGACAACCAACAGAAGAACATCGGCTATTCACGCGACATCGCGGCGAAGATCATCGACGAGATCAAGCGGCAGTTGAAACTACCAGCGCTTATCGTCAAGGAGATTCCGATCACGTCGCAGAACCGTATTGCGCTGGTGCAGAACGGCACGATCGATTTCGAATGCGGGTCGACGACGAATACGCTTGAGCGGCAGAAGCAGGCGGCGTTCTCGAACAGTATTTTCTTGTATGGCATTCGCTTCAGTACCCGCAAGGATTCGGGCATCAAGGATTTCGGCGACCTCGCGGGCAAGACCGTCGCGACGACGGCCGGAACTTCCGACGAGCGGCTGCTGCGCAAGCTCAACGAAGACAAGGCCATGAACATGACGATCATCAGCGCGAAGGATCACGCGGAAGCGTTCATGAACGTGACGACGGGGCGGGCGGCGGCGTTCGTGATGGACGAGCCGTTGTTGTATGGCGAACTGGCGAAGGAGAAGAACCCGTTCGCGTACCAGGTGACGGGCACGCCGCTCGTTCACGAGAACTACGCATGCATGATGCGCAGGGACGACCCTGCATTCAAGCAGCTGATCGACATGGTGATCGCGAGGATGCAGACCTCCGGCGATGCCGAAAAGCTCTACGACAAATGGTTTACGCAGCCGATCCCGCCGCGCGGGCTGAATCTGAATTACCCGCTGTCACCGGAAATGCGGGCGCTTTTCCGCAGCCCGAGCGATCGTGCGCAGTACTGAACTGCAGGGAGGCGCCGCCGAGATTTGTTCGTGACGGGGCGACGGGAATTGTGCAATACGCTGGAGCGAAATAATTTCTTGCTAGAAACGCAAAAACGGCTAGAACTCATATTGTTGCAAAAAACTGGCGATATTTAGATCGCTGGAGGGGATTGTTCAAATCGCGGCGAGCGCGTACATTTCGAGTCCGCATCGAAGTTTGAGAAATATCAAGATAGGTTTTCCCGTATTCGGTGCAAGAGAGAAGGAACAATGAACAACGACATCACCCCCCATACGCGTCGCTCGGACGACGCCGCCGGGCCTGCCGCGGGCGGGCTCACCCGGCGCCAATGGCTGCAAGGCGCGCTGGCGCTGACGGCGGCGAGCCTCGCCGGCTCGCTGACCTTGCGGGCGCTGGCCGACACGCCGAGCAAGGCGCCACTCGACGCATTCATGACGTTGTCCGAAGCATTGACGGGCAAGACCGGGCTCGATCGCGCCGTCGGCGAGCGGTTGCTGGCGGCGTTGCAGAAGGGCTCGCTGTCGTTCGGCGACCAGTTGCCGAAGCTTGCGGGCGCGCTCGCATCGAATACGCTCACCGCCGAGCAGGAAGCTGTCGCGCTGAAGATCCTGGAGGCGTGGTACACCGGGCTCGTCGACAACGCGGTGATCATATATGAGGACGCGCTGATGTTCAGCGTCGTGTCCGATACGCTGGTGGTTCGCTCTTACTGCCCCAACAAGCCCGGATTCTGGGCCGACAAACCGATCGAGAGGCAAGCCTGATGGCCGATACACAACAAGCCGATGTCGTCGTGGTCGGCTCGGGCGTCGCGGGTGCGATCGTCGCCCATCAGCTCGCGTTGGCGGGCAAGTCGGTGATTTTGCTGGAAGCGGGCCCGAGGCTGCCGCGCGGCGAGATCGTCGAGCGCTTTCGCAACCAGGCGGACAAGATGGATTTCATGGCGCCGTATCCGTCGACGGCATGGGCACCGCATCCGGAATACGGCCCGCCGAACGATTACCTGGTATTGAAAGGCGAGCACAAGTTCAATTCGCAGTACATCCGCGCCGTGGGCGGCACGACGTGGCACTGGGCCGCGTCGGCGTGGCGCTTTCTGCCGAACGACTTCAAGATCAAGACGGTGTACGGCGTGGGGCGCGATTGGCCGCTTCAATATGGCGATCTCGAGCACTACTATCAACGCGCCGAGGAGGAGTTGGGCGTCTGGGGACCGGGGGCTGAAGAGGACCTGGGTTCGCCGCGCAGCCAGCCGTATCCGATGCCGCCGCTGCCGCTGTCGTATAACGAGCAGACGATCAAGACAGCGTTGAACGCGCACGATGCGTCTTTCCATGTGGTGACGGAGCCGGTGGCGCGCAACAGCCGGCCATACGACGGCCGGCCGACCTGCTGCGGCAACAACAACTGCATGCCGATCTGCCCGATCGGCGCGATGTACAACGGGATCGTGCATGTCGAGAAAGCGCAGCGCGCGGGCGCGAAGCTGATCGAGAACGCGGTGGTCTACAAACTCGAAGTCGGCGCGCAGAAGAAGATCACGGCGGCGCTGTACAAGGACCCGCAGGGTGTCGAGCACCGCGTCGAGGGCAAGTACTTCGTGCTGGCGGCCAACGGGATCGAGACGCCGAAGCTGATGCTGATGTCGACGAGCCATGATTTCCCGAACGGCGTGGGCAATAGCTCCGACATGGTGGGCCGCAATCTGATGGACCATCCCGGTACCGGCGTGTCGTTCTATGCGAGCGAGAAGCTGTGGCCGGGGCGCGGCCCGCAGGAAATGACGTCACTGATCGGTTTTCGCGACGGCGCGTTCCGCGCGACGCAGGCAGGGAAGAAAATCCATTTGTCGAACTTGTCGCGGATCGATCAGGAAACGCAGAAGATTTTCAAGAGCGGCAAGCTGATCAAACCGGCCGAACTGGATGCGCAGATCCGCGACCGTTCGGCGCGCTACGTGCAGTTCGACTGCTTCCACGAGATCCTGCCGCAGCCGGAGAACCGGATCGTGCCGAGCAGGAGCGCAACGGATGCGATCGGCATCGCGCGTCCGGAGATCACTTATCGGATCGACGATTATGTGAAGCGTGGCGCCGTGCATACGCGCGAGGTATACGCGACGGCGGCGAAGGTGCTGGGCGGCACGGACGTGGTGTTCAACGACGAATTTGCACCGAACAACCACATCACGGGCGCGACGATCATGGGCGC
Source organism: Burkholderia sp. TSV86 (assembly GCF_001522865.1). Classification (GTDB taxonomy): domain Bacteria; phylum Pseudomonadota; class Gammaproteobacteria; order Burkholderiales; family Burkholderiaceae; genus Burkholderia. Next base: position 433,313 of record NZ_LOWB01000116.1, read on the forward strand.
GGACCCTCGCGACTCAGTGGTCGACAAGGACTGCCGAACGTTTGATCACGCGAACCTGTTCATCTCGAGCAGCGCGACGATGCCGACGGTGGGCACGGTGAACGTGACGTTGACGATCGCGGCATTGGCGCTGCGAATTTCGGATCAGTTGAAGAAGGAAATCTGACGTGCTGAAACATACTCTTTCCTTCGTGCTGGCCGGTTGCCTTGCATGGCCGGGTTTGTCGAGCGCAGCGGGCGCGGCGTCGTCGCCGGCGGCGGCCGCGCCCGCCGTTGCAGCGGTCGCGCCGTCGGCCGCCGCCTCGGGCGACGCGGCGCTCGTTGAGCGGGGCCGCTACTTGGCGGTCGCGGGCGACTGCATGGCCTGTCACACTGCAAAGGGCGGCAAGCCGTTCGCGGGTGGGCTGCCGATGCCGGTGCCGATGCTTGGCAAGATCTATACGAGCAACATCACGCCGGATGCGGACAACGGCATCGGTAAGTGGACGTTCGAGGATTTCGAGCGCGCGGTGCGTCACGGCGTGTCCAAGAACGGCGACAATCTATATCCGGCAATGCCTTATGTGTCGTATGCGAAGGTCAGTGACGACGACGTGAAGGCGCTGTATGCGTATTTCATGCACGGCGTCGAGCCGGTCAAGCAGGCGCCGCCGAGCAACGAGATTCCGTGGCCGCTCAATATGCGCTGGCCGTTGAAGATCTGGAACGCGATGTTCTTGAAGGACGGCCCATATCAGGTCAAGCCGAATCAGAGTGTCGAGTGGAATCGCGGCGCGTACCTGGTGCAGGGGCTCGCGCATTGCGGGACGTGCCACACGGCGCGCGGTGTGGCCATGCAGGAGAAGTCGCTGGACGAGACGGGCGGCAGTTTCCTGTCGGGCTCGGTGCTGGCCGGCTGGGAGGGCTACAACATCACGTCGGACCGGAACGCGGGGATCGGCGATTGGACGCAACCGCAGCTCGTCCAGTACCTGCGCACCGGTAGCGTGCCGGGCCTGGCACAGGCGGCGGGCCCGATGGCCGAAGCGATCGAGCACAGCTTCTCGCGAATGACGGATGCGGACCTCGGCGCGATCGCGACGTATATCCGCACGGTGCCGGCGGTGAGCGACGGCAGCAAGCAGTCGCGCTCGTCATGGGGCAAGCCGACGAACGACGGTGTGAAGTTGCGCGGTGTCGCGCTGTCGTCGGCGGGGGTCGATCCGGCGCGGCTTTACCTGGGCAACTGCGCGACATGTCACCAGATGCGCGGCAAGGGCACGCCGGACGGCTACTATCCGCCGCTGTTTCACAATTCGACGGTGGGCGCGTCGGATCCGACGAATCTGGTGCAAGTGATTCTGCATGGCGTGCAGCGCAAGGCGGGTAGCAACGATGTCGGGATGCCGGCATTTGGCTATGAATTGTCGGATGCGCAAATCGCCGCGCTCACGAATTACCTGACCCAGCGGTTCGGCAATCCGGGCGCGAAGCAGGTGACTGATCAGGACGTCGCGAAGCTGCGCGCCGCGCGGTAACGTTCGCATCCCGCGCGCCGAACCAACCGCTCGACGAGCCGCCGGGCGCGCGCCCGGCGGCTGGAAGAATTTGAAGCACGCGCGGCGCACGCCTGCGTTGCCGGTGTTGCTGCCGCGCGCGTTATCGCCGTGCCCATGACTCTCCGTTTGCTGCAATGTGCCGCATAGGCTGGCGGCGCCCCCCGACATATCCGCCGACACGGGTTCGACCATTGTTGCGATCGTCGGCGGCACGGCAATGCCGATTGGCGGCGAGCACCTTGCCGGCCGGTAGACTGGCCGCAAGCGGTGGTAACGTAAGGCCGGGCGGGCCGTATCCATACCGATGCCGCCGTGCGGACACCGGGCTTCGCACGAGCGCAAACCATAAGCGGTTACCATCAGTGGTTACGAACGGCTGCGCGAGGCCGCAAAGCCTGTCTTTCACGGGGTTATCGTTGATTTATTGAGTTTTTGATTCTATTCTTCGCCCCTTTCGTCCGGGTTTGGCAGGCGGACGCGGATGTCGGCGTCTGTCGCCAGACGTGCGTCGGGCGGCGGGTTGTGTGCCATAGAGAGAAGTTTATCGAGATGTTGAGAACAATACGCTGGGTGGTAACGGGTTGGGTGGTATCGTTGACCGCGCTGTCCGCGCAGGCGGCCGAGACGAAGAAGGTGGACGTGCTGCTGGTGGGCGGCGGGATCATGAGTTCGACGCTCGGCGTGTGGTTGCACGAATTGCAGCCCGACTGGTCGATGATGATGATCGAGCGGCTCGACGGCGTTGCGCAGGAGAGTTCGAACGGCTGGAACAACGCCGGCACCGGCCATTCCGCGCTTGCGGAACTCAACTACACGCCCGAAAAGCCGGACGGCTCGATCGATATTTCGAAGGCGATCGAAATCAACGAGGCATTCCAGGTGTCGCGCCAGTTCTGGGCGTGGCAGGTGAAGAACGGCGTGCTGAAGAACCCGCGCTCGTTCATCAACTCGACGCCGCATATGAGTTTCGTCTGGGGCGACGACAATGTCCGCTATCTGAAGAAGCGCTACGAAGCATTGCAGGCGAGCCCGCTGTTCCGAGGCATGCAGTATTCCGAGGACTACGAACAGATCAAGAAGTGGGTGCCGTTGATGATGGAGGGCCGCGATCCGAAGCAGAGAGTCGCGGCTACCTGGACTCCGATCGGCACCGACGTGAACTTCGGCGAGATCACGCGCCAGTTCGTCGGCTATCTGCAGAGCCAGCCGAATTTCGCGCTGTCGCTGTCGAGCGAGGTGCGCGAGATCAAGCGCAATGCCGACGGCACGTGGCATGTGGCTTACGTGAATACGAAGACGGGCAGCGACGGGCGGGACGTTGATGCGAAGTTCGTATTCATTGGCGCGGGCGGCGGCGCGTTGCGGCTGCTGCAGGCGTCAGGCATTCCCGAAGCGAAGGATTACGGCGCGTTCCCGGTTGGCGGCTCGTTTCTCGTGACGGACAATCCCGATATCGTGCGCCGGCATCTCGCGAAGGCTTATGGCAAGGCGTCGGTCGGCTCGCCGCCGATGTCGGTGCCGCATCTCGACACGCGAATCATCGATGGTAAGAAAATCATCCTGTTCGGGCCGTTCGCGACATTCTCGACGAAATTTCTGAAGCAGGGCTCATATTTCGACCTGCTCAAGAGTGCCAATATGCACAACGTGATGCCGATGATGCATGTGGGCGTCGACGAATTCGCGCTCGTCGAATATCTCGCGGGGCAGTTGATGTTATCCGACGACGACCGCTTCAACGCGCTGAGGGAGTATTTCCCGAATGCGAAGAAGGAAGACTGGCGCTTGTGGCAGGCTGGCCAGCGCGTGCAGATCATCAAGCGCGATAGTGAGAAGGGCGGCGTGCTGAAGCTCGGCACCGAGATCGTCAGCGCGAAGGACGGCAGCATCGCGGGCTTGCTCGGGGCTTCGCCGGGCGCGTCGACCGCCGCGCCGATCATGCTGAGCCTGTTGCAAAAAGTGTTCAAGGACAAGGTCGCGACTCCGGCATGGCAGGACAAGCTTCGCCAAATCGTGCCTAGCTACGGAACCAAGCTCAACGACGATCCGGCCAAGGTCTATCGGGAGTGGGCCGAAACGAGCGATGTGCTGCAACTCACGCCGCCGCCGCAGATCGACTTGAGCGCGCCGCCGCGCGCGGCCGCGCCGGCCGCGCCGCGCCCCGCGAAAGCGGCGCAGGATATGGCGCTGTAACTGCAACGGCGCCTGCGAGGTCGCGGCCGTTCGGCATCAACGACGTTCGACGAATATGTCGCGGTAGCCGCCGTAGATTGCCAGCAGCGGCAGTGCCGTGACGAGCGGAGTTGCGACGAGCGCGCGCAGCATCGCGCTCATCGTCGGCAGCAGCGCGGCGGCGCAAACGAATGCAGGCACGCAGGCGAGCGCGATCCGCCAATTGAGTGCGGCGGCCTTCAGGCTTGCCGTCATCGCTTCGAGCGGCGATGCATCGTGCAGTACCACCAGCGCGGGCGCGAATCCACTCGCGGCGAGCGCGATGACCAGCGCCGGCACGCCGGGCGCAATCTCGATCATGCCGCGCGGCGCCTGCGCGAATGCGCGCACGTCGTTCGACGCGGCAATCGGTTGCAAGATGTCCCGCATGCCGATGGCGAATACATAGGCTATCGCCCAGTACGCAAGCATCGCGAATGCAACGACGATCAGCGCGTCGCGCCGCGCGATCACGATCGACCTGATTTCGCTGAACGTGGCAGCACGCCCGGATTGCGCGCGATGCTGCGCAACAATCAGGATGCCGACCGCATACGGCACAAGCAGCAGTGCGAGTGGGCTCAGCACCGGGGCGAGTTGCGCGAGCGTTGCGATGTCCGCGCACAGCAGCATGATGTTCAGCCACAGCAGCGGTTGTGCGCAGGCGGCTTGCCAGCCGTTCGCAAGCCAGCCGCCGATGCGTGCGATGCGGACCATGCGGCCGTCCGGATGGGGCAGGGCGGCAAGCGGCGACGGCCGGGCGTTCCGATGAATGAGTCTCAAATATTCGATGCTCATGTTGGTCTCCTTGCTTGAGGCGAAGCGAAGATGGGCTCAGGTTCGGCGCGCCGGCCGCTCAAACCGACGCGTCGCGCTCCAGGCTGGCCGAGATCACGCCGATCTGCCGCCTGACGTAGCGGGCGAGCGCGCGCCACGTGATACGAGTAAGCCATATGCAGAACAACAGGCCGGCGATACCGATCGGCAGCATCGCGAGCGACGCGCGTGACGAGTAGCTGGAAAGCGCGTTGATGTTCGACGCGACGATGTGCACATGCTGGTTCGCCGTGTCGATAGCAATCTGTCCGTTCTCGATCGCGACCGATGCCGGTCCGTCATGAATGGCCGCGCCGGTGGTTTTACCGTGCTCGTCTTCGGTGAAGCTCGCCGTCTTGCCGTCGTCGCTGGCCATGCTCCAAATGGTCGATGGATTGTCGCGGCCGGTGCGCGCAAGCGACACGCGATCGCCGTCGTCGGTGTGAAGCTCGAGCGAGATGACGTCGCGGCGCGCGATCGTGAACGCGGCATCGCCATCGGGCGTGAGCAGCTTGCGCGCGGCTTCGCTCGGCGTGTCGATCACGGGCTTGTCGTCCTGCAGGCGCAGGACGATCGGGCCTGCGGACGTCACGATCGAGATGCGCGTACCGTTGTCGAGCATCAGCCGGTAGCGATCGCCGACCACCTTCAGCGCGTCGATGTCGTCGAGCGTCAGCGTGCCGTGGCTGGCGTCGCGATGCTTGGCGTCGCCGTCGAACAAATGAATGTTGAACGGTGCCGTCTCGGCCGGCTTGCCGAGCAGCGCGTGGCTGCCGAACAGCGCGAGCGCGACCAGCCCGGCCACCGTGAGCGCGCCTGAGGCGATATAGCCGGCCGTGAGCACCAGCATGTAGAGCATGAGCGGCACGAGCAGCACCAGGTGCAGCAGGCCGAGCCCGGCGATCGAGCCGACGACTCGCATCAAGTTGCCGAACGAGCGGCGTTTTTCCCAGCGCCGGTAATTCGCCTGTGCTTTCAGCTCGCGTGCGAGCCTGGCCGGATCGCCGAGCGCGGCGATCACGTCTTCCTCATTGCGCCCGGCCGCGATCGCATCGCCGATGTATTCCCGATAATCGGCGACGATCTCGTCGATTGCCTCCTTGGGCAGACTGCGCAGCTCGTGTCGCAATTGCTGAATGAACGCATCCTGTTTCATCTCGACTCCTTATCGTCCGCTGCCGGGCCGGGCAAGCCCAATACGCCGTTGACTTCGTCGACGAAGCTGCGCCATTCGTCTTCCATTTCACGCAGCGCGCGCCGTCCTTCGGCCGTGACCGAGTAGTACTTTCTGGGTGGCCCCGAATTCGATTCGACGAGGTAGGTCGACACCCACGATTCGCCTTGCAAACGCCGCATCAGCGGGTAGATCGTGCCTTCGCTGATTTCCATCGTGGCCGACAGCGTCGATACCAATTCATATGCATAGCTGTCGCCACGTGCGAGCACCGCGAGAACGCACATGTCGAGCGTGCCTTTCTTCAGTTGGGTCTTCATGCCGATCGGTTTAACCTGCGTTGCAAGGTATTGTGTAATGCATGATACAGCGTGGCAGCTTAGACCTTGGAAAACGTGGTTGCACTATAGCAGCCACTATTGTTCTATGCAAGGTACTGTTTTATGCAAGCCTTCTTGAGGCGAGATGAGGTGAGGCGGGGCGAGCAAGGGCGGGCCACGCGCATGCCTGGCCCGCTCGGGCGGCCGCTAGGCGGCCGTCATTCGCTGCTGGTCCATTCAACGTTTGCGCCGACGGAGCGCAGGTTCTCGACAAAATGTGGGTGCGCGCGGCGAATCGGCTGGGCGTTGAGGATTTCCGAGCGTCCGTCGATGCTCGATGCGACCATCAGCAGCGCGATCGCGACGCGGATGATGTACGGGCTCTCGACCCGCGCCGGGCCGAGCGGCAGCCCGCCGAACGTGATCAGGCGGTGCGGATCGGACTGGAACACATGCGCGCCGAATTTCGACAGATCTCCTGTCCAGCCCATCGCGCCGTCGTAGATCTTGTTCCAGAACATCACGCTTCCCTGCGCTTGTACGCCGAGCGCGACGAAGATCGGCAGCAGGTCGACGGGCAGGTACGGCCACGGCGCCGCTTCGACTTTCGTCAGAATGTTGCGGGTAAACGGTTGTTTGACCTTCAGCGGGCCGTCGCGCAGCGCATGCGACCAGCCGTTCTCGTGCTTGACTTGCACGCCGAACTTCGCGAAGGTCCGGTCGATCAGCGGAAACTGCTCGGGAGAGCCGTTGCGCACCGCGATGTCGCCGCCCGTAATCGCGCCGAGTGCGAGGAAAGTGGCGATTTCGTGGAAATCCTCGGCGAAGCGGTGCTCGCCACCGCTGAGCGGGCGGCCGCCCTGCACGCTGAGGTGCGATGTGCCGATGCCGTCGATCGGCACGCCGAGCATCGCGAGAAACCGGCAGAACTCCTGCACGTGTGGCTCCGAGGCGGCGTTGACGAGCGTCGACACGCCGCCGGCCGATGCCGCGCACAGCACGAAATTCTCGGTGGTCGTCACGGAGGCATAGTCGAGCCAGTGATGATTCGGCGTGAGCGGGCCGTCGGCGCGCACGATCAGCGAATCCGCGGTGCGCTCGATGCGTGCGCCGAAGCGTTCGAACACTTCGACGTGCGGATCGATTTCGCGCACGCCGAGCGTGCAGCCCTTGACGTCGTTTTCGAGCCGCGCGACGCCGAAGCGCGCGACGAGCGGCGGCACCAGCATGATGGAAGAGCGCATTTCTTCCGGCAGCCGGTGCACGGCCGGATCGAACCGCGTTTCGCGATGGTGCAGATCGAGCACGCCCGTTGCATAGTCGATCGATACGTCGCTGCCCAGCGTGCGGAAAATCTCGAGAATCTTGCGGACGTCGGTGATGTCCGGCACGCCGATGAGCCTGAGCGGCTGATCGGTGAGGAGCGTCGCGCATAGGATGGGTAAAACGGCATTCTTGTTGGCGGACGGGGTGATTTCCCCACGAAGCGGGGCGCCGCCGTGGACGATCAGATTCGACATAACTGAGTGCAGGTGGGTAATGACGCGCAAGGTCGATATCATGCCATCGTTCCGCCGGACTTTCGCGCTTTCGTTGCACGGCGAAGGCGAGGCCGCGTTTGCATCGCAAGCATATTGCGCTTCACTGGAGCCGCGCGCGGCGGGATGATCATCGGCGCGCGCCGCCGTCGATCGGGCCCTTTCAAGCGAGGCGGCACATGCCGGCCGAAAAGCCCTCGTTTTACGAAGGCGGCTGCACTTGTCGCGCGGTACGTTGCCGGATGACCGGCGCGCTGCTCATCGTGCATTGCTGCCATTGCTGCTGGCGCCAGCGGCAGACGGGCGCATCGTTCGCGCTGCGCGCATTGATCGAATCCGCCAGGCTGTTGTTGTTACATGGCGAGATCGAGCGCGCGCATGCGTTCGCAGATTGGCAAGAGGCAAACGATCGTGCGTTGCCCGCCATGTCGCGTGGCGGTGGGGGCATTATGCGGGCGGCGGCGAGCTGGTGTCGTTCGTTCGCGTTGGCGCGCTCGATGAGCCCGATCGGCTGCCGCCGGACATTCATATTTTTACGTCTTCGAAGCAGCCCTGGCTGGTCTTGCCGCCCAAAGCGCGCGCCGTACCCAAATACTATGCGTTTGGGCGAAGTTTGGCCGGCACCAAGCCTTGCACGGCGTGCCGCGATGCTCGAAGCGCGCGGAGCGGGGCACGTGTAATCCTCATGGGCGGGCGATTTCCGGGCGTCTAACGGCGACGCAGGCACGTTCAGGGCAGGGCGGGAGGGGGTGGAAGGTGACAGGGGCGCGGCGTAGGCGCCGCTGCGGGACAAAGCGCGCGATTCATGTGCGGCTTCCCGCTGATCGACGCGCCGGCGCGCATTGCTGTACAGCCTGCGCCGGCACGTCTTCGATGCCGGCGGGAGCCGGCATCTCAAGCATTACAGACAGCTGTTGATGTCGCTTGCGGCTGCGCCGCCGGCCGAGCCGCTGCCGCTGCGAAAGCCAACCCAGGTCTTCGCGTTGCTGGCGAACGCCGGACGCACGACGGCGGCTGCGCCATTCGGCGGCTGCTGCCCCGGCACGTAGACGTCCGTTGCCAGACCGTTCGCGAGTTCATATTGCGAGACGACCTGCTGCTGCGCCTTGTCGGCCCAGGTCTTCGCGATGCAGGTTGCGACTTCTTCGGCCGGCTTTTGGCTTTGTCCGACGTTTTGAACGTCAGCGGCCGGCGCGGCGATGGCGGAGGTTGCCGCAACCAACGCGATCAGCGGTAAGTATTTCATGTTATCTCCTTCTGGTCGTGATTCACGATTCGGTTCTTAACGGGTACTGCGATGAAATGGAGTGCGGAATTGCGCCAATGTTCCGTGGATTCGGAAACAAGTTGTTAAGGCGCTTGCCAAACGATGAAATTTGGCTCTGCGAAGCGAAGGAAGCAAAGAAGATGCGGGACGGAAAAAGAATGAAAGATGCGATCGAAACCGTCAGCCTACGCCACGGCTCTGATGGCCGCTTGGCGTAGGGTTCGTGCTAACGGTGGCCCCGTCGCTGTTTGAGTTCATCATCGCAAAGTGGCGGCGCAATGTCTGTTAAGCACCTTCAAATCGATCGCCAGAATTGTCATAGATTGTTCAGGGTGCCTTATTTGTTTGACGGTCGATGCAGGCGTCCTTACACTGGCCGAACGTTCAGATCACGGGCTTACGTTTTGAACAGCGATAGTCATATTCGCAAGGTTTTCCCGCCTGACATGCAGAACGCCTGCCGGTTTTCCGCTTCATCATTCCAGCCGTCGTTCCGCTAGTAGGCGAACGGCGCGCGTCGCGGCATGACGCTACGCGATTTCAATGCTTTCGCGCTTCGTATTGATTGGCCTGTGCGGCATCGGTGTGCCGCCGATGCGGCGCACACCTTGCCCGCGCCGCGCACGTCGCGACGGTGCGGGCGTTGACGCATGCGCAAGCACGTGATGAAGGAGGATCAATGCCCGACGACAGTGACCCTTACCCCTTATGTCGACACCTCGACGCTTTTCGTGGTCGGTTCGTGTGACAAACCGTTTCGCACGCCGCACGCCGCCTTCTCGAGCTGCCTGAGATGCCGCGCTGCTTGCCCCGGTTCGTTGCGCGAGCGCTTTACTTCAACGTAATGAACCAGGACGCACACCATGCATTTCGCACTTCTCGTTTCTGATTTGCCTCACCTGAATGAATCGCGGGCGTATTACGACGCGCTGCTTTCGCCCGATATCCGCGAGCCGAAGCAGCGAGGTTTGCTTGGCGCTTGCAAACGCTTGCTCAGTGCGTTGTTTCGGTAACGAATTCGCCGCTGGGCGATCGAGCGCGCCGGCGCCGGGATGGGGCGCCGGCGGCTTTTTAGTTGACGGCGGCTGCGGCTGCCGCCGGGCGCTTACCGCGAATCGTTAGAAGGCCGTGACGAACATCGGATAATTCCGATCTGGCGGGCGGGCCAATGGAGCGCTTTGCCATGTTGCGGGGCGGGTGCGGGCGCTCGGTCGTAATGTCCGTCAGGCGGCGAATCACGCGCTTGATGAGCGCTCGGCAGCGCGCGTTCCGATGCATCGGCGTACAATGCGCCGCATCCGATTCTGACGAATTCAAAATAATTGCCGTCCGCGATGCCCGCCCTTAGCTTGCCCAATGGCCCGCGCATCCGTTCGGCCGATTATCGATCAGCGTATCGACCCAGGGCCGCATTCAGCGGTGTGCGCCAACCATTGCTGCCGCCGGCCATCGTTTCCCCGCTACTCGTCATACCCATCCAATGGACATGCTCGAAAACATGCGCTTGTTCGTGCGCGTCGTCGAAGCAGGCAGTTTCACCGCCGTCGCCCGCGAAATCGATGCGACTACGGCCCAGGTTTCGCGCGCCGTCTCGAATCTCGAAGCGCACGTGCAGACGCGTTTGCTGCACCGGACGACCCGCCATCTCGGGTTGACCGAAAGCGGGCAGCGCTATTTCGAACGCACGAAATCGATTCTCGCCGAGATCGATCACGCGAACGCGGAGGCGCGCAACGCGCTGCTGAGGCCGACCGGCAAGCTGCGGATTCACGCGATGACGGGGCTCGGACAAACCCACGTGGTGGCGTCGATCGTGCGCTATCAGGAGGACAATCCGGACGTGTCGGTCGAGCTGACGCTCGCGCAGCGGGTGCCGAATCTGATCGAGGAAGGGTACGATGTGTCGATCGTGTCGGCCGCCCATCTGCCCGATTCGGGTTATGTCGCGCAGACTTGCGGGGCGAGTTGCAGCGTGCTCGTCGCATCGCGCGAGTATCTTGAGCGGCGCGGTGCGCCCAAGACGCCCGACGAGCTTGCCAAGCACATTTGCCTGCGGCTCGATACGCCTGCGTCGCCGGGCGGCACGTGGCGTCTCGAAGGCGACGATGGCGAGGTGACGACCTACGATTTGCCGCCCGCGACGTTCCAGGTGAACGTGCCGGATGCAATGCGCGCCGTGCTGCGCGCGGGGCGCGGCATTGGCTCGATTTCACTGTACACGGCGCTCGATGATCTTCGTGAAGGGCGGCTTGTGCGCGTGTTGCCGAACTATCGGCTCGATACGCTGAGTGTCTATGCGGTATACGCGACGCGCCGCTATCTCGACGCGAAAATCCGCACGTTCCTCGATCATCTGCGCACGACGCTCACGCCGATGCTCGAAAACGATCTGACGGAACTCGACCGGATGAGCGCGGCGGCGAAGCGGGTGGCGCGGGCTAAGCGCGAAATCGTGTAATGCGCGTTTCGGCGCGGGCGTTTGCTCACGCGCAGCACGCCGGGTGAGCCCGCCGCCGCTTGGCGGCAGGGTGTGCGATGCGCGGCGCGGTTGCGTCAGTGCGTGATCGACAGGAACAGATACGCGGCAAACAGCGACAGATGCACGACGCCATGCAGCATGGTCGTGCGCCCGGTGCTCAGCGTAAGTGTGCTGACGAGCAGCGTGAGCGACAGCAGCACGGTTTCCATTGCACCAATGCCGAGCGTGAGCGGCGCGCCCGTCCAGATGAACACGGCGGCGACGGTGGGGATCGTGAGCCCGATGCTCGCGAGCGCCGAGCCGAGCGCAAGATTCATGCTGGTTTGCAGCCGGTTCGCGCGCGCGGCGCCGACGGCGGCAAGCCCCTCCGGCAGCAGCACGAGCGCGGCGATCACGATGCCGACTGCCGCTTCCGGCGCGCCGAGCCGCATCACCGTGCGCTCGACCGCCGGCGACAGCAGCTTCGCGAGCAGCACGACCGCGACGAGGCTCAACAACAGGAATACGATGCTGACGAGCGCGGTGCGGCCGGATGGCGGCACCGCGTGAACGGATTCGTCGGCGCTGTCGGTGATCAGAAAATAGTCGCGATGGCGAACCGTCTGAACGAACACGAACATGCCGTAAAGCACGAGCGACGACACGCCCGCGAACGCGAGCTGCGACGTCGAGAAATGCGGGCCGGGCGCGGCGCTCAGATAGTTGGGCATCACAAGCGAGAGTACCGACAGCGACGCCAGCACCGCGAGCGCCTTGGCCGCGCCGCGTCCCTGGAAGTCCTGCTCGCCGTGCTTCCAGCCTCCGACGAGCAGGCATAGCCCGACGATCCCGTTGCTGACGATCATCACCGCGGCGTAGACCGTATCGCGCGCGAGCCCGGATTTTTCCGGGCCGCCCGACAGCATCACCGATACGATCAGCGCGACCTCGATCACCGTCACGGCGATCGCGAGCACGAGCGTGCCGAACGGCTCGCCGACCCGGTGCGCGACGACTTCGGCGTGATGGACTGCGGCGAACACGGCGCCCGCGAGTGCCGCGGCAACGAATGCAATGGCGAAACCCTCGGCGGGCACGACGCGCGACAGCGCGAGCACGAGCCAAGCGGCGAGCGGTGCGGCGAGTGTCCAGCGCGCAAGAGTGGGCGATGAAGCCGGCATATGATGTCCTTGATCGAAGCGGGCGCAAGCGGGACATTCTAGCAGGCGGGTCGGCGCCGACATATCGGAGCGCAACGATCAGTGTGCCATGCCGCGCATGGGCCGTGCGGCGGCCTGTCCGCGCTCCGATGGCCGATCCGGCATGCCGCGCCGGGCCGAGTGGCCAAGGGCGTGCGGGCGACACGGCCGCGCATGACGCCTGCTTCTGCTGTGTCCGAGCCGATGCGCGCGGTGTATCGGCATGACGTCGAATGCTGGCCGCGCGCTGTCGCGGCCGACGTCGCCGCGCGCCGGGCAGCGATCTCGCACGCCGCCGCCTGCGGTTCGGCGACGTTCGACGTTTGGCGGGGGGTATGGGCGGCGCACTGTGCCGAGATGCCCGATATCCGTCGCGTGGTAGAGAGGCTTTATCGAATCGTTTGGTTGGTTCGGGTTTGCCCAAGCCGGTTGGCGTCAGCATGATTGCGCGATCGCCGGGAATTGCGTGAATCCATCCGTCGGCCCCGATGGGATCGTTGCGTCAAAGGGGGCGCACGCTCGCTTCGGCGGACGGATAAACGCTGGGGCTGTTTTGCAGCGCGTGGCCCATCGCAGCGGCGAATGTGCCGGCAGACCAACCAGCAGCGGTCTTGAGCACATGATCGGCCGATGCCGCGGTATCCCCGCGCGCCGATGCGTTTTGGGCGGCGATCAGGTTGAGCCCCGCGAAGCCGTCGCATGCCGCGCTGACTAGTTGGCAGCCACGGGAGAGCCAGGTTCGATTTTGATCGAACAGCGCATGGATGCCTTTCGCAATGGCGCTGAGTGCCCATAATCCGCCGCTGAGCCTGGCGGAATCGTTCGACGTATCCGGGCGGATAGTCGATGCGGCCGACGCGGCGGCGGCCAGCGTAGCCAACCCGTCCGATGCGTGCGCGCTGTAATCGGCGATCTTTTCCGTGGCGCGCCGGGGCGCTTGCGATGGAGTCTGCGCCAGCCGTTGGCCGAGGTTGATGGCCGAGCCCGCGGCCCAAGGCAGGTCGGAGTTGATCAGATTGACGCCGGCGGGTAAGCCGCTGCCCGTGGAATGATTTTTCAATGCGTTGATGGCGTTGGTCGTCGACGCCAACGCATCGAGCATGATCGGCGCGGCGCGGCGCAGCTGGGAAGACCAGCCAAGCGTGGCGCTGCGCGGCGGTAGTCCGCCACGCAGTTCGGAAGAGGCTGGAGCAGGCGCCGCACCGCTGGTCGATGGCTTGCGGCTTTTCAGGTTTAAATTAGCATTTGGCTCGGCATTGGCCGCACTGGCCGCATGGAATGAAAACGAAGGCGTCAGTTCGTTTACGCTGGGGTTGACCATGATTTACCACCTGTCGAATTCGATGACCTAAAGTGGTCAATCTAGTGGAAATCAGCGTCGCGCCGGGCAATGGCGCCGAAATCGCCAGCATGACGGCGAAAGCCCGGCACGGATCGGCAGCCGGCGGCGTCAAGCCGCCGCGGCGAGCATCGGATAGGTGAACAGTCCGAAATGAATGACGTTCAGGCCGGCATGCGCAAGTATCGCGGCCCGCAATCCGCCCGCGCGATAGGCGAGCCCGTAGCCGACGCCTGCCGCAGCGGCGAGCACGATCCATTGCCAGCCGCCGGCGGCGTGCGCCGCGCCGAACAGCAACGCGGCGATCGCGAGTGCCCACAGGTGGCCGCCGCGCACGCGATTCGCCAACAACCGGCTCAGACCGCCTTGCAGATAGCCGCGAAACAGCGCTTCCTCGGCGAAGCAGACGAGCAGCAGATTATTCGCGAACCATAGCCAGCCCGATGCCGGCCATTTCGGCGCCCAGCCGACGAGGCCAACACCGAGCGCGAACACGAGGCAGGCCGCGGACGTCGCGACCGCCGCGCCGATGCCGACGCGCCATGTGCGCGCACAGCGTTCGTCTGATCTCAGCCACGGCAGCACCCACAGCAGCCAAAAGCCGACGAGCGGTTTGTCGAGATTCAGATACATCGAGAACGGTACGGCGTCCGGCGTGAAACGGACCGAGTCGATGACGCGTGGATTATGGAAGCCGGGCAGCCAGTGCAGCATCAGTGCGACGGCGAGCACGGCGAACAGCGCGTGGCCCGCGTAGCGCACGGATGGGTTGCGCTCGGGCGCCACCGCGTAGGCAGCGGCCACGAGCAGCGCGATGGGCGCAAGCGCGACGGGTGCCAGCATGCCGGTCGCGAGCGCGCCTGCGTAGGCCAGTGCGCCGAGACCGATGCTTGCCGAGCGCAGCTTCGGCCCAAGCCAGACGGCCGCGAACGCGGCGGCAAACAGTGCGGCCCACACAGCCGCGAACCAGAAGGAATTGCCAGTCATCAAGTAATCGTAAGTTTTATGAAAGGCCGCACATCATACCGTTTTCGCGCTTCGCGGGCTCGTGCGCGGGATTCGGCGGCCGTTCGAGCGCCATGCGGCGCGACGCGCGCCAAGCGGCGCACGAGCGCGGCTCGCGGCTGGCGTAAGGGCCGTGATCCGCTTCAGTGCGCGGCCTGCTCGCGGCTCTAGATCGTAGGCTTCATCCCGATGACGAACTCGAACGACGCAACGCCGTCGACGCCTCCCGTCACGCGGTCGCCCGGTTGCAGCGCGCCGACGCCGGCCGGCGTGCCGCTGAAGATCAAATCGCCCGGCCGAAGTTCGACGGCGTGCGACGCATAGCTGACGATGTCGGCGACGGGCCAGATCATCTCGGCGAGATCGCCTTGCTGGCGTGTGCCACCGTTGACGGCAAGCCAGATGCGGCCGCGCTGCGGATGGCCGATCGACGTGGCGGGATAAAGCGCCGATATGGGGCCGGACGCGTCGAAGCCCTTCGCCCAGTCCCACGGGCGCGCCAGCTTCTTGGCTTGCGCCTGCAAGTCGCGGCGCGTCAGATCGACGCCCGCGCCGTAGCCCCACACGTGCTCGAGTGCCGTATCCGCGGCAATCGCGCGGCCGGCTCGGCCGATCGCGATCACGAGTTCGATCTCATGGTGCAAATCCGACGTGAGCGGCGGATAGGGAACCGTGCCGCTTGCCGCGACGATCGCGTCGGCTGGCTTCGTGAAAAAGAACGGTGGCTCGCGGGCCGGATCGGCGCCCATCTCGCGGGCGTGGTCCGCGTAATTGCGGCCGACGCAGAACACGCGGCGCACTGGAAAGCGGGCGTCGGTTCCGCCGATTTCGACGCAAGGGGGGGCGGGCGGCGCGAAAACGTATTCGGTCATGGTGGGGTTTCGCAAAGGAGGCGATGAAAGTAACGATAAAAGGGCGCGTCACCGCCGGTGTTGCAGGCAGGCGGTGTGTCGCATGTCGACGATAGCAGCGCCAAGCGGGTGCCGATGCGACGAATGTATCGTCTTCATGGACAAAACTACGTGTGCGGTGTTGCGTTTTTCGATGCGTGTTGGGTGAGCGGATCGCAGAGGCGGCGGGCTGGCGCAGACGAGGTGTTCGGGATGTCTGAACATACCGGAGTATTTGACGCATTGGAGTCGCCCGGATAATGCGATGCATCTGGGCGCGGCGACGCGTGCCGACACTCCGGCGCGCTCGATAGGCGCGCATTGTCCGTGCGCTCCGAAGCGCTTGAGCGGGGCGGCGTATGCGAATGATTCGGCATGCGCGGCGCGGGAGGGTGGTCCGAACGATTCGGGGTGCTCGAGAAATACGATTCGCGCGGCGGGTGCGGTGCGCCGGACGCACGCGCATCGCCCGGCATACGCGCGGCAGCATCACCCGCGCGCCGCGCGCCGCCCGTTGCATGCGCGTCCCGATAATCTTTCGGCGATACCCCGACGCATGCGCGAAAGCGCCTCGAAAAATAACCTTCGTCGCGAAACCCGACCGCATGCGCGATATCTGCGATTCGGCGCATCGTGTGCACGAGCAACGATTGCGCGAGCGCGATCCGCCGTTCGGTGACGAGATTGATGAAGGTACGGCCGGTTTCCTTGCGGATCAGGTGGGCAAGATAGTTCGGTGTCACGAACGCGGCGCGCGCAGTGCCGGCGAGCGTGAGCCGTTCGTCCGTCAGATGGGTGCGCACATGCCGCAACGCGCGTGCCAGCGCATCGCGGCGGCCCGTGTGCGGCGCGCCCTCGTGCGCGAGTTTTACGAGTGCGTCCGCATACTGCGTGCAGACGAGCCCGATCAGTTGCAGCAGATAGCCGCGCAACAGCGGCACCGAGCCGAACGTGCGCGCGCGATCTGCCTCCAGCATGCGTTGCGCGAGTTGGCGCGCATGGTCGAACGAGGCGCCCGTCAGAATGAAGTCGATGGATTCCTGCAGCCGGAACGGCGCAAGCTCTGGCGTGTGCTGCATGGGAAGGCTGTCGAGATCGAGCGGATCGATATCGAGATCGGCCCGCAGGAACGGCAGCGAAAAGTTGATCACAATGAAATGCGCGCCCGGCGGATGCGGAATCAGATGTTCGCGATACGGCGGCACGAACGCGAGTGCGCCGCGTGGAAACGGCCGCGTGGCGTCGCCGATCCGCTGCTCGGTGTCGCCGCCGAGATTGAACTGGATTTGGAAATAGGCATGCCGGTGCGGCTCGGCGATGGCCCGGCGGACGGTTTCGTCGCGAATATAGAAATCGAGGCGGTCGCTTCGCTCGGACATTCCGTAGGTGCGCGGCTGGGTGATGGCAGGCATGGGCGGTCAGGCGGATTGGACGAGGGGCAAGTCGGGGGGCGGGAGCACTCGTGCGCCCCGGAATCGTCGGATTGTCGCTAAAAATGCACGATCCTGGGGAAGGCGGCGCGTCGTTTTCCGCGTTTTCGACCCACCGGAAAAGAAGGTGCGCCGCACAGGCACGAGTTGGTCTCGCGACATGATTGCGATTTCTTATATAATAATCATTCTCATTTACAATTTAACATCCCGGCGCGACGCCGGCATCCTGTCCATGGCAGCCAACCCTTTGCAACTGCAGCACGAAATCGCTGCGCTCTACACCGGTCATCGCGGCTGGCTGCACGGCTGGCTGACGAAAAAGCTCGGCTGCAGCGAGCGGGCCGCCGATCTCGTCCACGACACGTTCATGCGCCTGCTCGCGCGTACCGAGCCGATTAATGCGCTCGAACCGCGCGCATTCTTGACGACAGTCGCGCAGCGCGTGCTGTTCAACTATTGGCGGCGTGAGCGGCTCGAGCGCGCGTATCTCGATGCGCTCGCGCAATGGCCGCAGGACGTGGCGCCGTCGCCGCAGACGCGCGTGATCCTGTTCGAAACGCTCGTCGAGATCGACCGGATGCTCGACACGCTGCCTGCGGCCGTCCGGCAAGCGTTTCTGCTCGCGCAACTCGACGGCATGACGCATGCGCAGATCGCGGCCGAACTGAGCGTGTCGCTTGCGACTGTCAAGCGCTACCTCGTCAAGGCCGGCGCGCAATGCTATTTCGCGATCGCCGCATGAGTGGGCCGCCCGCCGTACCCGCGCATGTAGCGCGACGCGCGGTCGAATGGTGGGTCGAACTCGGCTCGGGCCGGGCGACCGATGTGACGCGCGCGGATCTTGCACGCTGGCGTGAGCAGGACCCCGCGCACGATGCCGCGTGGCGGCATATCGAGGCGGTCAATGGGCGGCTCGATCGCGTCGCCAGCGGATTGAATGCGCAGGCCGTGCGTGCCGCGCTGCTGCCGCCGCCCGCGCAGGCGCGACGCCGTACAGCCGCGAAAACGCTGGTCGCGCTGTCGGTCGCGGGCGGGGCGGCTTGGATGGCCAACAGCTACGCGCCGTGGCGCGTGTGGGTCGCGGACGTGCGCACTGCCGTCGGCGAGCGGCGCACGCTTCATCTTGCCGACGGCACGATCGTCGTCGTCAACACGGATAGCGCGATCGACATCCGTTTCGACGACGCGATGCGCCGCGTGCAACTGGTGCGCGGCGAGATCATGGTGACGAGCGGCCATGACGGCGCCGGCGGCGTGCGCCGTTTGCCGCGTCCGCTGGTGATCGCGACCGTGCACGGTGACGTGCGCCCGGTCGGCACGCGTTTCGCGGTGCGCGACCGGGGCGCGACGACGCGCGTGGACGTATTCGAAGGCGCGGTGCGAATCGCGCCGGCGCGATTTGCCGGCATGGGCCCGGTGATCGCCGCCGGCCAGCGTGCGGATTTCACGCGCGACGCGCTCGCGCGGCCCGCGCAGCCGATCGGCCTGGATGCCGCCGCGTGGGTGAACGGAATGTTCGTCGCGTCGAATCTGCGCCTTGCCGATCTGCTCGCCGAGATCGGCCGCTACTATCGCGGGCGTGTGCGCTGCGACAGCGCGGTCGCGAACCTGCGCGTGTCGGGCACGTATCCGCTCGATGATCCCGACCGCATCCTCGCGACGCTGCGTGCGACGTTGCCGATCGATCTCGACTATTTAACCCGCTATTGGGTGACGGTCGTGCCTGCTCGCGGTTAGGCGATGTGTTTCACATTGCCGAGCGCGCATACGCGGTGCGCATACACGTCAGCATGCGAGGCGGCCGCGTGGCAGTGGCCCGGCGCGTTCGACCTGTGGGCGCGGCGAGCGTGACGGCACGTTGAACGGCTTCCGCAAGACAGGCCGCGCGCGCGTCGTTGGGCCGGCCAGCATGGCTCGATATCGTTTGGTCCGGTAAAAAATTTTCTGCCTGGTCGACTCGATGACGGCCCCAGCGTGAGCTGTTTTCGATGCTCGCGTGACATGGGAGGTGAAGGCTGCATTCCACCCATCGCCAACGAGTCATCGATCATGGATTTATTCTGCAATCGCCACTTTCGGCGTGGCGCCGAGTCCGCGAACCCTGCGCGCCCGCCGGCCGGCCGTGTCGTGCATCCGCCTGGCCGCCGCCGTAAATTTGGCCGCAGCGACGCTGTTTTCGGCGCTGGCCATTTCCGTCGCGGCTCAGGCGGCCGCGGCCGAGCCGTCGGCCGCGTCGTCGCGCATCTACGACATCCCGGCCGGCCCGCTCGAAGCGGCGCTGAACCGCTTCGGCCGCGAGGCGGGCATCCTGCTGGCGTTCCCTGGCGAACTGACTGCCGGGTTGACAAGCCCTGGCCTGCGAGGCCGCGCCGATACGCCGTCAGCGCTCGACCGGCTGTTGACCGGCACTGGCCTCGTCGCCGTCAAACAGCCGCACGGCGGTTATACGCTCGAAAAGCTGCCTGGCGCGGCGGCCGCGCCGTCGGCGGCGGCCCTGGCGGCCGACATGACGCTGCCCACTGTGTCGGTGCGCGGCAGCCAGCCGCATGCCGACAGCTACCGGCCGCCGCGCGAGGCAACCGGGCTGCGCAGCGACGCGCCGCTTTCCGACGTGCCGCAGGCGGTCAATATCGTGCCGCGGCAGGTGCTGCGCGATCAGCGCCCGCGCAATCTCGACGATGCGCTCGCGAACGTCAGCGGCATCACGCAAGGCAACACGCTCGGCAGCACGCAGGACACGGTGATGAAGCGCGGTTTCGGCGACAACCGCGACGGCTCGGTGATGCGCAACGGAATGCCGATCGTTCAGGGCCGCTCGCTGAATGCGACGGCCGACAGCGTCGAGGTGCTGAAAGGTCCGGCATCGCTGCTATACGGGATCATGGACCCTGGCGGCGTGATCAACGTCGTCACCAAGCAGCCGCAGCTAGCGCGCCGTCACGCGATCTGGGCGGGCGGCTCGACATACGGGCACGGCAAGAACGGCGGCGAGATCGGGCTCGACTCGACCGGCGTGCTCGGCGACTCGAAGCTTGCGTATCGGCTGATCGTCGATCAGACCGACGAGTTGTACTGGCGCAACTATGGCGAGCATCGCGAAACGCTCGTCGCGCCGTCTCTCGCCTGGTACGGGCGCGATACGCAGGTCGTGCTGTCTTACGAGTACCGGAGATTTCTGATGCCGTTCGACCGCGGCACCGCGCTCGATCCGCGGACCAACGCGCCGCTTGCGATTTCCAGCCGCACACGGCTCGACGAGCCGTTCAACGATATGCGCGGTGAATCGAATTTGGCGCAGCTCACGGTCGATCACCAACTCGCCCCCGACTGGAACGCGCATTTCGGATACAGCTACAACCGGGAAGTCTATGACGCGAATCAGATCCGCGTGACCGGGGTGGACCCCGTCAAAGGCACGCTGACGCGCAGCAACGATGCGACGCACGGCGCGCGCAGCGTCGACAGCTATGCGATCGCGTATGTCGACGGGCATGTGACGCTCGCGGGCATGCGGCACGATGTGCAGATCGGCGTCGATAGCGAATACCGGCGGATCTATCGCGCCGATCTGCTGCGCCAGCCGATCAAGACACCGTTCAATTACCGAGATCCGGTCTATGGGCGGATTTCGCCGTCGAGCCAGGTGTCCGCGTCGGACAGCGATCAGACCGATACGCTGCACGACCAATCGCTATTTTTTCAGGACAGCGTGCATCTGACCGACAAGTGGATCGTGGTCGGCGGTGCGCGTTTTTTGCGCTACAACCAGGTCGCGGGGCGTGGCCGGCCATTTAACG
The DNA here is from genome assembly GCF_001522865.1 of Burkholderia sp. TSV86. Taxonomy (GTDB): domain Bacteria; phylum Pseudomonadota; class Gammaproteobacteria; order Burkholderiales; family Burkholderiaceae; genus Burkholderia. Next base: position 454,298 of record NZ_LOWB01000116.1, read on the forward strand.
CGAACACCGACATCTCCGGCACGAAATGGCTGCCGCGGGCGGGCGCCGTCTACAAGTGGAACGACGCGCTGTCGCTGTACGGCAGCTATACGCAATCGCTCAAGCCCACGTCGAAGATCGCGCCGATGGCGGGCGGCTATGTGATCGGCGCGTCGACGCCCCCCGAGCAGGGCACGTCGTGGGAGCTTGGCGCGAAGCTCGACATGAAGAACGGCATGGCCGGCACGCTGGCGCTATTCAACATCGACAAGAAGAACGTGCTCGTTTCGCAATTCAACGACGCGACCGGGCAGACCGACTGGCGGACGTCGGGCCGCGCGCGCTCGCGCGGCGTCGAGTTGGACGTATCGGGGCAACTCGGCGCGCGCTGGAACGTGATGGCGAGCTACGCGTATCTCGATGCGAAGACGACGGAGGACCCTCTGTATGCCGGCAACCGGCTATGGAACGTCGCGCGGCATACCGCGTCGATTACGGCGGCCTACGATGTGGGCACGGTGTTCGGCGGGGACGATCTGCGTCTCGGCGCGTCCGGCCGCTATGTCGGCGCCCGGCCGGGCGATTCGGCCAACAGCTTCACGCTGCCCGCCTATGCGACCGCCGACGCATTTGCGACCTACGGCACGCGCATCGGCAAGCAGAAGCTTCAGCTTCAGCTCAACGTGAAGAATCTGTTCAACCGCACCTACTATCCGTCGAGCGTGAATCGGTATTTCGTGTCGATCGGCGATGCACGGCAGGTGTCGTTGCTGACGACGTTGGAATTTTGAGCGTGGTTTCGCACCGCCGGCGGATGTATTTCGTCATCCCAATCGATCAATGGCACCGCGGGTTGTGAACGGACTGCGCGCCGGACAGAGACAATTCATGAAAAACCGATTCGATCATCGAATGAAGGCACGCCGCACGGTGCTGCGTGCGCTATCGTGCGTGGCGCTGGCATGCGCGGTGGCCGCGCCGGGCGGGACGCACGCCGCTTCGGCGGCCGAAACCGCCCCGGCTGGAGCGCATTGCGCCGCGCCGGGCGCGGGCAAGCGGGTGACGATGCTCGTGCAGCTCGCCGGCCCCAATCTCGCGACCGACCAGCGCGTGAAAACGCATCTGGAGGCGCGCGGCTATAACGTGCGCCTGGTGGACGAGGCGCAACCCGTCGATGCAGCCGCCGACGCCGATCTCGTGGTCATCTCGTCGACGGTGTCGAGCAAACGGGTCGGCAGCGGCTGGCGCGCGCTCGCCAAGCCGCTGCTGACGTGGGAAAACGACATGCTCGACAGCCTCGCGATGACGGGCAAGCGGCACGATGTCGATTTCGGCGCGACAGCCAACGAGCGTTACCTGTGGCTCGTCAACGCGCCACATCCGATTGCGGCAGGACTGCCAGCAGGCAAGATCAACGTCTACGGCAAGCGGATGCCGATGAGCTGGGGCAAGCCGGGACTCGGCGCGACGATCATCGCGACGGTATATGGCGAGCCGGGCAAGGCCGCGATTTTTGCCTACGAGAAGGGCGCGACGATGGACTACGAGTCACTCGCCCCTGAGCGCCGTGTGATGTTCCTGCTGGATAACGACACGTTCGGCAATTTGTCGCCGGAGGGTGTCGCGCTGTTCGATGCCGCGGTCGATTGGGCAGCGGGCGCGCGCTGCCTGATGGAATGATTCCGTGCTCGGCGGCCGCGGCGATCCGGAAAACAATTGCGTAAGCCGATCCGCTTATAAGGTCCGACGCTTGGATTGAATTTTCGCGAAACTTTGCGAAAGCGGCATGCATGCCATGGCCGCGCGGCGGCGCCCGCTTCGTGGCTTGACCCGGTATGCGGCGCGGCGCGCGAGCCGCTGCTTCGACGCGCTTGCTCGCCAGCGCGCGGCGCTTGCCGGCGGGCTGGTCCCGCGCCGCTGCCGCTCCGGTCACGCCGCCTGCTGCGCGTGCCGCTCGCGGCCGAACGCCGAACCTAGTGCCAGCACCGCGAATACGAGCACACCGGCTGCGACTTGCTGCCAATAAAAATTCCAGCCGATCAGCAGCAGCCCGTTTGCGACGAAGCTCATCAGCAGCACGCCGACCATCGTGCCGGCGACATTCGGCCGATGCGTCGCGGACAACGTCGTGCCAATGAAGGCCGCGCCGATCGCATTCAACAGATACGCATTGCCTGCCTGCGGCGCATACGATTTGACCGTCGACGACAACACGAGCCCCGCGACCCCATAGATCAACGCGCTCGCGACGAATACGCCGGCCGTCAGGGCGCCGATGCGCAATCCCGTATAACGGGCGACGCCGGGGTGCGCGCCAAGCGTGCGCGCCTGACGGCCGAACGTTGAGCGTTCGAGCGCAAGATGGAGCGCGATCGCAAGCGCCGCGACGATCCACAGCGGCAGCGCGACGCCGGCGAACGCGCCGTGCGCGAGCGCGCCGAATGCGCTCGGCGGCGCGGTGCTCAACAGGTAGATCGGTTGCCCGCCGCCGGTCGCGAGCTGCTGGATCGTCTGGCCGATGAACAGCGTGCCGAGCGTGGCAAGAAACGGCGCGATGCCGAGGCGGGTGACGAGCAGCGCGTTGAGCGTCCCGACGGCGAGCGCCGCGCCCAGCCCGGCGAACGCGGCGCTCGTGAAACCGGCATGATGCGCGAGCGCCGATACGCACACGAGGCTCGCGACATCGACCGCCGTGCCGAGCGATAGATCGATCGCGCCGATCGACAGCGCGAGTGTCACGCCGAGCGCGGCGATCGCCAGCAATGCGAAATTATTGACGAGCACGCGCTCGGCGTTCGCGAGCGTCGCGAATCCGGGCGCCGCGAACGCGAAGAATGCGAGCACCGCGGCGAGCGCGCCGACGGCGGCGAAGCGCTGCAGGCGATCGGCGAGATCATGCATCGAACGGTCCCTCCGATTGGCGCCGGCGCAGCAGCGCGACGGCCGCAACGACGCAAAGAATCAGCGCGCCCTCGATGCCGCTGACCCAATAGCTCGATACGTTGTTCAACTGAAAGCCGTTCGCGAGCATGCCGACGAACAGCACCGCGACGAGCGTGCCGGGGATCGTCGGCACGAGCCGGCGCGAGAATACGACGCCGAGCAGCACCGCCGCGACGACCGGCAGCAGATTGTCACCCGCGCCGGGTGCGCTGCCGCTTAGCAGCGCGCACGATACCAGGGCGGCGAGCGCGGCCGACAAGCCGCTGGCCAGATAGCTCGATGCCACGTAGCGATCGACGTCGACACCCACGGCGAGTGCTGCCGTGCGGTGCGCGCCGACTGCATGGAGCGTCAATCCGTAACGCGTTCGATGGACGAGAACGGCGAGCGCCGCCGCGCCGGTCATCAGCACATAGGCGAGCCACGGCAGGCCAAACGGGCCACTGCCGAGCAGCGCGGCCGCGAGCGGGCTCGTACTTGGAACGGGCGTGTTTTCAGTCAGAACGAGTTCGAGGCCCGCGCAGATGTTCATGGTCGTCAGTGTCGCGAGCAGCGGCAGGATGCGCAACGATGTGACCGCCCAGGCGTTCAATGCGCCGATCGCCACGCCAGCCGCGCAGGTGGCGGCGAATGCGGCGGCATCGCCGTAACCGTTGCGCGTGAGCACGGCGAATACGGCTGAGCACCAGCCGAGATTCGCGGCGATCGACAGATCCAGGCCGCCTTTGATCGCATCCGCGCCGCCGCCGATCATCACGATCGTCAGCCCAAACGCGAGCAATCCGGTCACGACGCTTTGCTGCAGCACGTTGCCGAGGTTCGCGATGCTCAGGAACAACGGCGAGCTGGCGGACAAGCCGACGAAGACCAGGGCGAGCGTCAGCCACGCGGCGCTTTGCAACGCGATGCGGCGGCTCAGGCCGCGATGGCTACGGCGGGGTGCGGCGGCGCGGGACGAGCCGAGCTTGAATGTGTCGCTCATGCCGTCGCACCGTTGGCTGGGGGCGCAGCATCCGAGTACCGTGCGGCTTCATCCGGCCTGCCGCCGGCATCGCGGCGCGCGGTTCGCGTCAGCGTTGCCCATCCGAGTATGTCCTGCGTGGTCGTTTGTAACGACGCGCGCTCGGCAACGATCTGGCCGCGCGCCATCACATAAACGCGGTCGGTTATGTCGAGCAACTCGGTCAGGTCGGTCGTGAACAGCAGCACCGCCGCGCCCGCACGGGCGAGTTCGTCGATCAGCCGGTAGATCTGCGCTTTCGCGCCGACGTCCACACCAAGCGTCGGCTCGTCGAGCAGGTAGACCGACGATGCGCGGCCGAGCCATTTCGCGAGTGCGACTTTTTGCTGGTTGCCGCCGGACAGGAAGCGGGTGGGCCAATCGGCGCGAGCCGGACGGATGTCGAGCCGGCGGATCAACGTCTCGGCTGCCTGGGCGGCGCTGCGCTCGCGCACGAAGCCGAAACGGGACACGCGCGGCAGGCTGGCAAGCACGATGTTTTCGCGAACCGGCAGCGTGCCTGCGACACCATGCGCAATGCGGTTTTCCGGCACGAGTGCGATGCCGTGCGCGAGCGCGTCGGGCGGCCGGCGCACCTTCGCGGGCCGGCCGTCGACCGTGAGTTCGCCGCGCATGCCGCGTTCGAGGCCGAACAAGGCGCGGATCACCTCTTTGCCGCCGGAGCCCAGCACGCCGGTCAGCCCGACGACTTCGCCGCGATGCACGGTGAAAGACAGGGGGCCGAAACGACCGGGCAGCGTCAGGCCGCGTGCGTCGAGCGCGAGCCCGCTCGGCACGCGCGGCACGATCGGCTGCTTGGCCGCATTGTGGCACCGAACGGGGCCCGCCGATGGTGTGCCGAGCATCGCGGCGACAAGTACGTCGTGCGATGTGGCGCGCGCGTCGAGATGCGCGACGTCGACCCCGTCGCGCAATACGCTCACGTGATCGCAAATGCGGGGGATCTCGTCGAGATAATGCGATACGTAAAGAATCGTGAGGCCGTCATCGCGCAGCCGCTCGATCGTTTTCAGCAGCCGGTCGATCTCGCCCGATACGAGCGCGGCAGTGGGTTCGTCGAACACGAGAATCTCGCTGCGCCGCAACAGTGCATTCGTGATCTGCACGATCTGCTGCTCGGCGACAGACAGCTCGCCGATCAGGCGATCGGGTGGCAGATCGATGCCGAACTGCTCATGTAATACCGCGCGGCTCTCGCGGCGCATTCTGCGCACGTCGAGCGGCAGCAGCTGGCTGAGCCGCGATCGGCCGCTCAGCATCGTCGGCGGGTGCGGGAAGAACAGCGCCTCGGCAACCGTGAACGTCGCGGGCAGCAACCGTTCCTGATGGATGAAACCGATGCTTGCCGCCTGCGTGCGCGCACGCGCGCCACGGCGAACCGCAAGCGGCGCGCCGCCGACGAGAATGCTGCCTTGGTCCGGCGCGTGAAGGCCGGCGAGGATTTTGATGAGCGTGGATTTGCCCGCGCCGTTCTGGCCGATCAACCCATGCACGGTGCCGCGCCGCACCGCGAGCGATACGCCGCGCAGCGCGGCTACGCCGCCGAAGCTTTTGCTGACGCGCGATACGTCGAGCGCGAGCGGAGCCGGGGCCGACGTCATCGCCGGGCAGCCTCGGCGCTGGCCGGCACCTGCCCGGGCGCGCGTTGCACGGCGTTTGCATTATCCTTGGTCACGAGCACCGATGGCACGAACGTATACGCGGGCAACGACCGGTCACCGGCGAGATAACGCGCGACGTTGCGCACGGCGGTCCGGCCGATCAGCGCTGGCTGCTGCGCAACGACGGCCGCCGCGCTCGATTTCGGATTCCTGACGAGCGTGATCGCATCGGGGCTGCCGTCGACGCCATACGTGCGGATTTCATGGCGGCCCGCGGCGTCGACGGCCTGCGTCGCGCCAATCTGCGGAATGTCCCACGCAGCCCAGATCGCCGCGACCGAGCCCTTCGGATATTTCTGCAGCAACTGGCTGATCTGCGCGTAGGCGTTTTGCGCGGTATTCGGGATCACGTCGCGCAATTCGGGCTCGATGATCTTCACCTTCGGATACCACTTGAGCACGGCCTTCAATTGATCGTAACGGATCGTGCATACCGGCACGCCGTAAAAGCCGTTGAAGACGAGAATATTGCCTTCGCCGCGAATGTCGTTGACGAGCTGCAGCGCGAGCTGCGAGCCGATCACGAAGTTGTCCGACGTGACGACATTCAAGCTGGACGGCGATGCAGTGTCGATCGTGAAGAGTGGAATGCCCGCCTGCCGGATTTTTTTCAGCCACGGCTCGAGCACCGAGACGGTGCCGAGCTGTTCGATGATCGCATCGGGTTTTTGCGCGATCAATGTTTGAATTTGGGCGATCTGACGGCTGTCGTTGCGTCCCGCGTCGAGCGCGATCGGCGTGCCGCCGAGGCGTTTTACTTCATCGACCGCGCCTTGATACGCTTGCAGATCCCAATAGTGATCGGTGCCGGCGGCCGTGATGCCGATCCGCTTGCCAGCGAGCGTAACGCGTGCGGTATCGGCGCTGTCTGGCGCGCCCGCCTGCGCAAAACCGGCGATCAGGCCTGCCGTGAGCACGGCGGTACGCAGCAAGGCGGGCAGCAGGCGGGCGAACGGCGAGGGCGGCTTGGCCATGTTTCGACGAAATCCGGTAGCAGACGTTGAGACGAGCTAAGCATTTTGTGCAAGCGTCTCGCCGAATGGAACGATGGATTCGTGCTTTCTTTATCGATTATCGGCAATTGCGCGGGCGATCCGTTCTTCGCGGATGCGGGCGAGGCCGGTACGATTTAGCGGCTCAGCCGCTTGTACGCGCGCGTATCAGCCTCTGAATGGGCCGCTGTATCGCGGTATTGGCCGCTGCGCGGCGGGTTCGAGGCAGCTGCGCGTGCGTTGCGTGCGCGTGCCGTCAGCGTTGCTCGCGCGGAAAAATGCATGGTTGCATTTTCACGTACATATTCTGATTGACGCACGCGCGGCCCGCATAGTCGACGGTAGCGGGCGTCGACTTGTTGGAGAGCATCGTGCCGTCCCGATGTTTGCCGGATAGCGGCGCGCAGGCCGCCAGTGCGATGCTCGCCGCGATGACGATGGTCGACGTTTTCATCGTGGTCTCTTGCTCGGTTTGGATCGATGCATCGATATTGCGGGCAGGCCCTCTACGCGAGCATGAGCGCGACATGACAAAATTGTCGGCGAATGGCGAATGGCGAATGGCGAATGGCGATGCGCAACGCAGCGCGCCGGCTTCTCGCACGATGGCGGGACGGTAAGCCGCTTGCCGGCCCGTTCGTGCCATCCATTGCCATGGGCATGGCGCGCCGTGCTTCAACCCGGTCTCACATGGCATGCCCGCTATCGCACGGCAAATCAAAAAAAAATGCCGGACAGCGTGAAGCTGTCCGGCACAGACGGCGTGCAGCATTTGGGGGAATGCCGCGCGCCTCGCGTGTTCTGGGGGAACACAATGACTCGCTTGAATCTCCTCGTCGTCGTGTGTGGTATGGATGGGTAGGACGAATCATAGCGAGCGGACAAAGCGCGAAGCTGACGCGAACATGAAATTTCTGTCATTCATGCCGAATGCTTCATGACGAAATTCTCATCCAGCGTTCATCTTGGCGTGTTGACCGTTCTTCATAGTGGAGGCGCTGTCACTTGACAGCTTCTACTTGATGGAGAACGAACTATGAAGACGAAAACGATTGTTGCAGGAAGCGTGGCGATTGCGTTGTCGATGCTGGTGTCCACGCAGGCCGCATGGGCGCAGAGCAAGACGCGGGCCGAGGTCAAACAGGAGCTGGTCCAGGCTCAACACGAAGGCATCGTGCCCGCGGGCAAGAACGATTACCCGCCGAGCAATGCGCTCGTCAAGCGAAACCAAGCGACGCATGCGGTTTCCGTGCATGGCGGCAAGCCGAGTGCGACGCTTGATGAGCATGACAAGCAAGCCGCCGGGCGCTGATCCGGCGCGCCGCTCGCTTGCTTGCGGCCAGCCGGCGCGCGACGCGCGTGTCTCGGATTCGCGGCTGCGATACCGAACCGCGCGTACCGCGCCGATCGCGCGGCCGGACCGTGCATCACTCACGCTGAGCGCGGATTGGCCGGGAATTTCAACCAGAAGGTCGTGCGCACGTGCGGCTCGCTGTCGACGCCGCACGTGCCGCCGTGGTCTTGCATGATCGAACGGACGATCGCGAGCCCGAGCCCCGTGCCTGAAGCCGAATTGTGCCGGGCGGGATCGACGCGATAGAAGCGCTCGAAGATATGTTCGCGATGCTGCGGTTCGATGCCGCGGCCGGTGTCCGAGACGCTGACCGTCGTGAAGTCGGCCGTCTGCTGGCATTCGATGGTGATCGTCGAGCCATGCGGCGCGTGATTCAGCGCGTTGCTGAGCAGATTGCTGAGCGCGCGGTGATAGAGCAGCGGGTCCGCCTGCACGCATGCCTGTCCGCGCACCACGACGCTGACCATCGCATCTTCCGCGACCGCCTCGTAATACCCCGCAACGCGTTCGGCCTCCTCGGCCGCATCGAGCGTGCGGATGGCCAGATTGCTTTCCGCGTTGTCCGAGCGCGCGAGGAAAAGCATGTCCTCGATCATCCTCGACAGACGGCGATACTCGTCGATGCTCGATTCAATCACGCTGCGGTATTCGTCCGCTGTGCGCGGCTTGGACAGCGCGACTTGCGCTTCGGCTAACAGGTTCGTCAGCGGCGTGCGCATGTCGTGCGCGAGGTTCGATGAAAATTGGCTCAGGCGTGCGAACGAATCGTTAAGACGCGCGATCATCTCATTGAACGCGTGCTCCATTTCCTTCAATTCGCCTGACGTATCGAGCGCCGGCAACGGCTGCGCAAGGCGGCTCGTCGACATCTGCTCGGCGCGCGCGGCGAGCTGGCGCAGCGGGCTCAGGCCGAGCATCGCGATGCCGTAAGCGAGCGCTGCGGTCAGCATGACGCCGAGCACTTCGATCAGCACGACGGTATACGCATACGCGCGCAGCAGGGCGCGATCGTTTTTGCCGTCGTATTGGACGACGACGCTGACCGTGCGGTTGTCGGCATGGCGTAGCGGCACATTGGCGCCGAGATAGTGCAACATCAGGCCGGGCGACGACGATCCGCTCGTTGCCGGCGATGACGGCCAGGCCGTGCGCAGCGAGGCGGCAACGAAGCCGCGCGTGCTGAACAGCTTGCGGCCGTCGGCGTCGATGATCGCCATGTCCAGGTTCTGATGCCCGTGCAATTGATCAGTCCACAGGGCTGCGTTGAGCGCGATGTCATTGATGCCGCCGATGTCTACAAGATGCGTGCGAATTGCATCGAGCGTCGCGGCCATCTCATGCGCCGACGTGCTTTCGATGCGATTGCGCAGCGCACCATACAGTGCGATGCCGCTCAGCGCGAGCGTTGCCGATGTCGCGAGGATGATCAGCGCCGTCATCCGGGCGCGCAGCGTGCGAGGCATGATGCGTCTGATCATCGGCCCGCGGCGCTCCTGTCTTCGAGCACATAGCCCATCCCGCGCACTGTATGAATCAGCTTGGGTTCGTATGCATCGTCGATTTTCGCGCGCAGCCGGCGGATGGCCGCGTCGACGACATTCGTATCGCTGTTGAAATTCATGTCCCACACCTGCGAGGCGATCGTCGCACGCGGCAGAATTTCGCCTTCGCGCCGCATCAGCAGCCACAGCAGCGCGAATTCCTTCGCCGTCAGCAGTACGACGTCACCCTGGCGGGTTGCCTTACGCCGTGTAAGGTCGAGTTCGAGATCGGCGATCCTCATGATCGTCGATTCGCGCCCCTGGCCGCGGCGCAGGATCGAGCGCACGCGCGCGACCAGCTCGACGAAATCGAACGGCTTGACGAGATAATCGTCCGCGCCGAGTTCGAGTCCTTTTACACGGTCGCCGACATCGTCGCGCGCGGTCAGGAACAGCACCGGCGTCAAGCGCTCGCGGCGTAACTTTTCCAGCACGGTCCAGCCGTCCTGGCCGGGCAGCATCACGTCGAGAATGATGAGATCGTAGTCTTCCGTCTGCGCTTGATGCAGCCCGGTTACGCCGTCGTCGACCCAATCGGCGACGAACCCGGCCTCCGTCAGTCCCTTGCTTAGATAGATGCCGGTCTTCGGCTCGTCTTCGACGATCAGTATTCGCATGATTTCACCTCGATGATTCGCGTTGACGGCGCGGCGACACGGCGGCCGCAAGCCGCCCGGCACGCCCGCCGAGCACCGTGCGCAGCGATATGGTATGCGCTACGCGATAGAGTACCGGTAAAACGAGCAACGTTAGCGCAGTCGATGACAAAATACCGCCGATCACGACTGTCGCGAGCGGGCGCTGGACCTCGGCGCCCGTGCCGGTCGCGAACGCCATCGGCAGGAATCCCAACGATGCGACGAGCGCCGTCATCAGCACGGGGCGCAGGCGGGTCAGCGCGCCTTCGCGCACGGCCGCGTCGAGCGGCATGCCTTGTTCGCGCAAATTACGGATGAATGCGATCATGACGAGCCCGTTGAGCACCGCGACGCCCGACAGGGCGATGAAGCCGACGGCCGCCGTGATCGACAGCGGAATGCCGCGCAGCCACAACGACATGACGCCGCCCGTCAGCGCGAACGGAATGCCGGTGAACACCAGCAGCCCGTCCTTGACGTTGTTGAACATCGCGAACAGCAGCACGAACACCATCAGCAGCGCCACCGGCACGACAATCTTCAGCCGCTCGCTCGCGCTTTGCAACTGTTCGAACTGGCCGCCCCACGTAATCCAATAGCCAGGCGGGATCGGCACCTCGGCGCGCAGCTTGGCCTGCGCGTCGGCGACGAACGAGCCGACATCGCGGCCTCGCACGTTCGCGCTGACGACGATCCGCCGCTTGCCGTCTTCGCGGCTGATCTGGTTCGGGCCTGGTGCGAGCGTGATCGTCGCGATTTCCGACAGCGGCACGAACCCGGCGCCGGGCGGCGTATTGGCGGCCGCCGGGCCACTTGCCTGCGTGAGCGGGAATGCCACGGGCGCGGCGGCTGCCGCCGGCAGCGCGATCGGCAGCCGCTTGATTGCGTCCAGGTCCGAGCGCAGCTCTTCGGGCAGGCGCACGACGATGTCGAAGCGCCGGTCGCCCTGGAACAGCGTGCTCGCGGCCTTGCCGCCGATCGCGGCCGAGATCGTGGCCTGCGCGTCGGCAATGTTGATGCCATAGCGCGCGAGCTTGCCGCGATCGAGCTGGATCGTCAGTACCGGCAGGCCGGTGGTCTGCTCGACCTTGACCTCGGCTGCGCCAGGCACTTGCTGCAGTGCGTCGGCGATGCGTTTCGCGCTCGAGTCGAGCACGGCCATGTCGTCGCCGAACAGTTTTACCGCGACGTCGCTGCGCACGCCTGAAATCAGCTCGTTGAAGCGAAGCTGGATCGGCTGCGAGAATTCGTACACATTGCCTGGAATCTTGTCGAGTTCGGCCTCGATTTGCGCGCGCAGCACGTCACGCGGCTTGGCCGGATCGGGCCAATCCTTCGTGGGCTTGAGCATGATGTACGCATCGGACTGGTTCGGCGGCATCAAATCGGTCGCAACCTCGGCGGTGCCGGTGCGTGCGAAGATACGTTCGATTTCGGGGATGCGCGCCTTCAGCGTGGCTTCGATCTGCCGCTGCATGTCGAGCGACTGCGTGAGGCTCGTGCCGGGAATGCGCAGCGCGGACACCGAGAAATCCCCTTCGTTCAGGCTTGGAATGAATTCGCTGCCGAGCCTCGAGGCCACCAGCGCGGTTGCGACCACCACGACGCCGGTGCCGATCAGCACGCGCCGGGTATATCGCAGGCAATAGTCGAGCACCGGGCCGTACAGCCGGCGCGCCCAGGTCATCAGCCGGTTTTCCTTTTCCTCGACCTTCTCGCCGATGAGCACGGCGACCGCGGCCGGAATGAACGTGACAGTCAGCACCATTGCGGCGGCGAGCGCGAGCACGACGGTCGTCGCCATCGGATGAAACATCTTCCCCTCGACACCTGACAGCGCAAAGATCGGCAAATAGACGACCATGATGATGATCTGCCCGAAGATGAGCGCGCGGCGCGCTTCCTGCGACGCCGCATAGACCTCGGTGAAACGCTCGTCGCGCGTGAGCGGCCTGCCGAGCGCGGCTTGCGCATGGGACAGGCGCCGCACGCAGTTCTCGACGATCACGACCGCGCCGTCGATGATGATCCCGAAATCGAGCGCGCCTAGGCTCATCAGGTTCGCGCTGACTTTGGCGTTGACCATGCCGGTGAACGTCATCAGCATCGCGAGCGGAATCACGAGCGCGGTGATCAACGCCGCGCGCAGGTTGCCGAGAAACAGAAACAGGATCGCGATCACGAACAGCGCGCCTTCGAGCAGGTTCTTCTTGACAGTCGCGACGGCCTTGTCGACGAGCACCGTGCGGTCGTACACGGCGATCGCGCGCACGCCGGGTGGCAGCGACCGGTTCACGTCCTCCATTCGTTTCGAAACCGCTTTCGCCACTGTCCGGCTGTTTTCGCCGATCAGCATGAACACGGTGCCGAGCACGACTTCGCGGCCGTTTTCGGTGGCCGCGCCCGTGCGCAGCTCGCGGCCGATCTCGACGCGCCCGATATCCTGCATGCGCACTGGCACGCCGCCCACATTGGTCAGCACGATGTTCGCGAGATCGTCGAGCGAGCGCGCCTGGCCCGGTACGCGCACCAGGTATTGCTCGCCGCGCTTTTCGATGTAACCGGCGCCGACGTTGTCATTGTTCGCCTGAACCGCGCGCATCACATCCGATAGCGACAATCCATACGACATCAGCTTGGCCGGATCGGGGGCGATCTGATATTCCTTCACGTAGCCGCCGATCGAGTTTACCTCGGTCACGCCGGGCACGTTGCGCAGCTGCATCCGGACCACCCAGTCCTGCAATTCGCGCAGATCGGTTGGCGTGTAGCGGGTGCCGTCGGGCTTTCGCGCATTCGCGTCGGCCTCGATCGTCCACATATAGATCTCGCCCAGCCCGGTCGACGTCGGGCCCATGGTCGGCGTGACGCCTTCCGGCAAACGGTCCTTCGCCTGCTGCAATCGTTCATTGACGAGCTGGCGCGCGAAATAGATGTCGGTGCCGTCCTTGAAGATCACGGTGATCTGCGAGATGCCGTAGCGCGAGATCGAACGCGTTTGCTCGAGATGCGGAAGGCCCGCCATGGCCGTCTCGAGCGGGTAGGTGACGCGTTGCTCGACTTCGAGCGGCGAATAGCCGGCAGCAGGCGTGTTGATTTGCACCTGAACGTTGGTGATGTCGGGCACGGCGTCGATCGGCAGCCGCTGGTAGCTGTATGCGCCGAGCGCGGCGAGACCGAGCACCGCCAGCAAAACGAGCCAGCGGTGCGCGATGGAAAAGCGAATCAGGCGTTCGAACATGAGGGGAAATCCAATGCGATGAATTCACGGACGGCCGCGCGGGCGGGCGCGGCTCAGTCGTCGGCCGCGCTTTTTTCGAGATCGGCCTTCAGCACAAAGCTGTTCGCCGCCGCGTAACGCTGGCCTGCGGCCAGGCCGCCTACGATTTCAGTGCGTTTGCCGTCGCGGCGGCCGATTTCGACAGGCTGCGCGACGAAGCCGCGCTTCGATTCGACGAATACGGTCGGCTGACCGTCGACGGTTTGCAGCGCGTCAGTCTCGACCGCGACGGGCACCGTTTGCGCGCCCGCATCGACTGCCACGTTGACGAACATGCCGGGACGCCACGCGCTGCCCGGATTCGGCAGCACGACGCGCGCGGGGGCGGTGCGGGTCTGCGCGCCGAGCAGGGCGCCCACGTATGCAATCTGACCACGCGCCTGCGATTCGAACGCGGCTGCACTCACAGTCGCTTGCTTGCCGACGCGCACGTCGCCGAGCCGCTGCGGCGGCACGGCCATCTCGGCCCAAACCGTTGACAGATCGGCCAGCACGAACAGATTTGCCTCGGCGCTCACCGCTTCGCCGGGCGCGACATGTTTCTCGACGATCGTGCCGGCAAACGGGGCGCGCAATTCATAGCGATTGAGCGCGCCGGAGGCCGGCGCATTGATCGCCGACAACTTCTGCTGGGCGTTCTGCACGGCGATTTCCGCCTCGCGAAGCTGCACCTGAGCGGCCTGATAATCCTGCTCGGCCGAGATACGCTCCTCCCACAGTTTCTTCTCGCGCTCGTAGACCTGCCGTGCGCCAGTCAGCCGCTTTTGCGCGGTGAGCAGCTCGCTGCGCCGGTCGGACAAATCGGTGCTCGCGATCACCGCCAGCACCTGGCCCTTCGACACCTGCTCGCCGACCGACACCCCGACTCGCTCGACGACGCCCGCCACGCGAGGCACGATATGCGCGGTGCGGTCTTCGTTGAACTTGATTTCTCCGGGAAGCTGGAAACTGTCGACGATCTGCGCGGGGCCGGCTTGCGCGACGCCGATCCGGGCTGCGCCGATTTGTTCGCCGGTCAGCGCGATCGCGCCATCGGTTCGTGAGAACGCAAACGTCGCGACCATGCCGTCGGCTTTTACCTCGATCGCAGCGTCGAAGACGTGCGGCTTGGCGATCGCCGCCTCGGACGTGAAGCGCGCGGCGGACTGCGTGAAGCGCAGCGCGATGCGGCTGCCGTCGTAGCGCGTCAACGTGCCGGAAACGGCGGCGCCGGTTGCGACAGGCTTGCCGTCGACGAGAGGGACGACGACCAGGCGTGCGTCACCCGGTTTTTCCGACAGCTGGATGTTTGCCGCCAGCCGGCCTTGCGTGAGCACGACCCCGCCATCTTGGCCGGGTTGCGCGCCGCGTGTGTCGGGTGCCGTGCCTGGGCCGGGCGCGGCCGGTTGGGACGGGGCGCGAGCGATTGCCACAACGATGGCGAGCGCGCAAGCGGCGAGTGCCGCGGAGAGAATCAGGTTCTTGCGTCGCATGGCGAAAATTTCAAGGAAGTTGGGCTAGAGGGCGGGACGGGGCCGGCATCGGTGCGCCGACCAGTCGGTCGAGATCCGTTCGGGCTTGTTGAGCGTCGGCGAGCGCCTGCACGTAGCGCGACTGCTCGGCGAACAGTGTGCGCTGGGCGTCGAGCACGTCGAGAAAGCCGAACTTGCCGAGCTGATAGCCGCGCGACATCGCGTCGAGCGCTTGCCGCGCGGCGGGCAGCACTTCGTCTTTCAAACGCCGGGCCTGCGCTGTTGCGCGTTCGTAATTCGCATACGCCTGCGTCAGCTCGAGCCGCAGCCGCGCGCGCTCGCTATCGAAATCGGCATCGGCTTTCTTGGCCCGGTGCACCGCTTCGAGCAGCGCGCCCCGGTTGGTGTCGAACAGCGGCAGCGGAATCGACACGCCGACGACGGCCTGGTTATACGGCGAACCGGCCGCGACGACACGCTTGAACCCCGCACTGACGGTAATGTCAGGAATACGCTTGGCCTGCTCAATCGCGATTCGCGCGTTGTTGCGCTGCATGTCGGCTTTTGCCGCGCGCGTGAGCGGCGCGTCGTCGAGCAGGGCGAGCAACTCGCTCAGCGGCTCGACGTCGGGCACGGTTTCGAGATCTCCGGTTGCGGTGCGGCCGCGCACGTCCGCGCTGCCGGTTACGTTGACCAGCCGGGCAAGCGCTGCTGCCGTTTGCGTTTGTGCGCTCATCAGCTCGATCTGCGCTCCTGCTTGTGCGACACGCGCCTTGGTTGCCTCGACCGGCGACACCTTGCCCGCGCGGGCGCGCTTGTCGGCCAGCTCGGCGGAGCGGGCGGCGATCGTCGCGGATTCCTCCGCGACTTGCTGTTGCCGCTGCGCCGCCAGGAGTCCGTAGAACGCGCTTGTCACGTCGGCTCGCAGCGCCGCCGTGCGGACGTCGAGCGAGGCGAGCGCGTATTCGCGGCCATATGACGCGGCGTCGAGCCGCGAGCGGCGCTTGCCGCCAAGCTCGATCGTCTGGCTGATCATGCCGGTGGTAGTGCGCTCCCGCGCGCCGAAGCCTTCCTGCAGCACCGATACGCTGGGATTCGGCCGCGCGCCGGCCTGGATCAGCGTGCCGACCGACGCATCTGCTTCGGCGCGCGCACTGCGCAGCAGCGGATTGTTCGCGGCGGCGAGACTGAGCGCGTCGTCAAGCGACAGCGCACGGGGTGCGGCAGCCGATGGGGAGGTGGGCGGCCCTTCGTCGGATGGCGCGGCAGTGGCGGGCGAGACGGGCGCGACCGGAGGCGAAACGGGTTGGGCGAATGCCCAGGCCGTTGGCGCCACGATCGCGACCGACAAGGCCGCGGCGAGAATACGCTTGAGCATGGTCGATCGTGTCCTGGAGAAACGCGATCGATGCTACGGACGTGGTGCAATGCAAACATGAGATGAACATGATATTTCCGTCATGTTTGCCGGCGGCGAGGCGTGCGCCCATGCGAAAGAGGCGGCCCGTATGGGCCGCCGTTTGCAAGGCGATGCAACGACGATACAAGCGCGATCGGTCGATTTGCCGATCAATCCGCCGGCTGCGCGGGCGCGTCGTCTGCTGCCCGGCAGCTCGGCGCTTCGCAGTTGGACGAGGGGGCGTCGGGGCTCGGTGCGGGCGTTTCGCTGCGAACCGACTTGTGCTCCTTGAACACGCGCTCGGGCATGCCGTGCGCAAACGCGGAACCCGATGCTGCCGCGAGCATGGCCGCGGCGGCGACGAAGGCAAGAGGTTTCATGAGTTTGTCGCTCCTTGGTGACCCTGGCTCAGGGAATGGCTTCAGTCTGACGCGCGCGCGAAGCGTGGCGATGACCGCAACATGAAAAATCGACCACAAACTGCGCTCCAGAGCACCCAATCATCGGCCGGACCCGTGCCAGTGTGTTGGCTGGGAAGCCTTTCATCCGCGCACGCAGCCGGCGAACGAAAAAGGGATCGGAGCCGGGTTGAGGCTGTCGACGTTGCCGTTATTCATGCCGGCGAATGCGACCTATGCTGGAAATATTGCGCGTATGGGGCCGCCGCAAGATGCGGCGCTTTTTTCAGACGAGGTGTGCGATGTCAATGTCGACCAAGTTGCAGGACTGCTTGCGCGAAAAAGCTTCGCGCTACGAAATCATTTATCACCCGTACAGCTATTCGAATATGGAAGCGGCGTCGGCCGCGCATATTCCCGGCGACCGGCTCGCTAAGACAGTCCTGCTGGAGGACGAGGACGGCTATGTCGCCGCGGTGCTGCCGGCGACGCATGCGATACGGCTGTCCGAGCTTTGGACCCGCACCGGGCGTCATCTGGTGCTCGCGAAGGAAAGCGAGTTGCGAGCGCTTTTCAACGATTGCGATTGGGGCGCGGTGCCGCCCGTGTGCATGGCATACGGTATGCAGACTTTCCTCGACGAAAGCCTCGCGCGGCAGCCGGATATTTATTTCGAAGCAGGCGATCATCGGGAATTGATCCATATGGAGCGCGACGAATTTCTCGCGTTAATGGACAAGGCCGAGCGTGCGAACTTCGCGCATAGAATCCGGCATGTGGCGGGATGAGCGTCGCATTCGCGGCGGCAGGTGCTTCGTCATCCGAATGGAATGGCGCGCGCACCGGCCATGTATGCAACCGGTTGCGGCAGGTGGTCGTGCCGTAGCACGCCGCGCGCCGGTTATCCGCGCCAGCGCATGGTTCGATGCATATCGGTGCCGCTGGGCATCGAATCCGGATCAGCGAACCGGACGGCACGGTAATCACTCTAGCGCGACCTGTCATATACTCGATCCGATTTGAAATTCGTTTCGGCGCCGGCGCCGGCAACGTTTGCCCGTCAGGGACTTGTGATCACACGCAAGCCCGCGGAGCATGACGGCGCGAATGGGCGCCCAAGGCATCTTCTTGGCCGGATGCGTTTCGACCCACGACGAAAAACCAGCAAAAACGGAACCGAGCTGCATGTATTCGATCTTGCCAGCGTTTGTGTCTGCGCTCTTTCTCGGATTTGGCGCCTATGTGTGGCTGACCGACGGCATGACACGGCGATCGATGCCGTTCGTGCTGATGTGCATGGCGACGTTCGCATGGCAGGGAAGCTGGTCGTTTTTGTTCCAGACTACCCAGCCGGACATTGCCGCCGCGCTGGTGAAGATCGGCTATGTGTTCATTCTGTTTTTGCCGACGACGTTCTATCACTTCATGACGGAAGTGGTCGGCAAGCGCGATGAACGTCCGTTGCTGCTCGCTTCGTATGGCTTGTGCGTGATTCTAGTGGTGTTGCTGCTGACAGGCGACGAAGTCGTCGACGGCTTTCGCCGCTATGCTTTCGGCGATTATCCGAAAGCCGGGCGCTTGCATCCCGTGCATGTCCTGCAAACGATGGCGCTCGCCGTGCGCAGTGCATGGCTGCTGATCGGCGCGCGGCGCGCGGCGCGCACGCGCGATCAGCGCAGGCTCTTCAATCTTTGCTTGCTCAGCTTGAGTCTGTATTCGCTCGCCGCGATCGACTATGCCGTCAACTATGGTTATCCATTCTATCCGCCTGGCGTCATCTTCATCGCGATCAGCCTCGGCATACTCGCGGTGACGATCGTGCGTTACCGGCTGATGCGGCCGTTTCTGGTGGCGGCAACCGTCGCGCACGAGGTCGCGACGCCGCTCGCGGCGATCGGCATGTACGGCGAGGAACTGGGCAGTGCGCTGCCGGCGTTGCTCAGCGGATATCAGCTTGCGGTGAAGCACCAGCTCGTCGACGGCGATTTCGAACCGGGGCAGCTCGAGCGTCTGCCCTCGCTGGTCGCCGCGATTCGCCGGCAGGTCGACAGCACGCACGCGATGGTGGAAATGTCTCTTGCGATGTTTACGATCAACCGCGTGGACCGCCGTACCTTCGCTTCACATTCGATCCGGCATTGTATCGATACGGCGCTTGCCAGCTATCCGTTTTCCGCAGGCGAGCGCGAGCGCATCCATGTGATGCCGATCGACCCGCAACTGCGCTTCTTCGGCTCGGATTCGTTGATGCTGTTCGTCGTATTCAATCTGCTGAAGAACGCGTTGCATGCAACGACGGGCGCAAAGGGCAGCCGCGTCGAGATCAGCGCCGAGCGCGCGGGCGGATATTGCGCGTTGCGCATTTGCGATACGGGGCCCGGCATCGCGGCCGACGTGCTGCCTCATATCTTCGATCCGTTTTTCTCCACTAAATCGCACGGCCGCGGTGCCGGGCTTGGATTGGCGTTCTGCCGCCGTGTATGCGAGGTGTTCGGCGGCAATATTTCATGCGAATCGATACCGGGATCGCCGACCACCTTCACGCTCAAATTGCCGGAACCACAGACGGCGGCATGATCGGGGTTCGTGCGATCCCGCATCATCCAGCCCGGCGCGAGAGCGCCGGGCTGGACGATGCCAGCCGGAGCCGGTTAGTTATCGAATGACGGCAGGCTCAATTCATATTCCTTGACTCGTTCCAGCACGCCTGCCGGGAAGCGTCGAATGCGCTTGTCCGGCCCCGCGAACAGGATTTGTTGGTAGCCGAGCGAAACGGGACGCCCATCCACGTAGAAACGGAACAGCAGGTAGGCCGAGCATTGCCTGATTTGGAAGGTATTCAAATAGCAGTCGACGCGCTGAAACGGAAACGTCTCCTGCACGTATTCCTGGTGCGCGCGCTTCGTGATGAATGTGCCGCCGGCGGCCAGCAGATTGCCGTCGACGCATTCGTGAAACCAGCGCTCACGGCATATACCTTGCCATTCAAAGTATCGGGAGAAGTAGGTATTCATGAATGCATTGGAATCCTTCAGGTAAATATCGATAACATGATGAAACGTCTTGCGCGTCGTCGTCTGGATTTCCGACGACAGCAGCGCGGTGTGACGAAACAGGGCTTGAGGGATGATGTCTTTGGACAACATGAAATGCTCCTGAGGAACGGCTGCTTGCGGCAGCGGCGCACGCCTTCGAGATGAGGGCATGTCCTATTTTGAATTCGCGGCACGCAGAGGTGGTCCGGGCCGCTTGAGCCGTATTCCGGGATTTTGAAGCGCAATGTCCGGAGAAATCAGGCTGCGGGGTTTGCCTAGACCGCGCAGCCGGCTCACCCGGATTTACCCGACGTTGCGGCGATCCGATCGTCGAGCGCGCCCTGAACCGTGGCACGCGGCGCGAATAGGGCGCATCCGTGCGCATGGGGCGCGTAGTTGCCGGCGGTCGTCGAGATGTTCGATAATTTGCTTCCAGAAAGAGGGCTCTTGCGCGGAATCGCCGCCTGATGACGACATGGGCCTTGTTCTATTCACGTTTTTCGGGCCCGCTATGAGCCGCTTTGCCAAGCAACCGGTGTTCTATCCCGTGTCGGTGGTTTTTCTTGACGACAATCCGGATTTCCTCGACGCATTGCGCGGAATCTTCCGCAATGAACGCCTGCACCGTTTTTTTAACGCGCCGGACGACGCGTTGAATTTCATGTTGAAGCATGGCCGCCGTGCGACGCCACGGCGTTTATCGGGCACGGAATATTCGGAGTTCGAAAAGAAAGGCCTCAATGCATTCGGCCAGGACCCGCTGACCGACGCCGCGCGATTCGACGAAGTGGCAGCAATCGTCGTCGATTATCAAATGGGTGAGATCAATGGCGTCGAATTCCTTGCTTCTCTCGGCGACATTGCCTGCGCGAAAATCCTGCTCACCAGTGTGGCGAGCGAGCGCGAAGCCGTCGATGCATTCAATGACGGGTTAATCGATTTGTATCTGAAGAAGTCCGCGCCGGACATGACCCGGAAGCTGACCGCGGCGCTTGCTGACGCAAAGATGCGGCACTGCGCTGAAAGAGGGCACATCGGCGTGCACGGTATCGGGTCGGCGTATTGCGACTCCAGGGCGATAGCGGCGATGCGCACGATTGTCGAGCGCGAGCGCATCATCGAGTATTACTGGCGTCCTGAACAAAATGTCGTTCTGATGTTCGATGCCCATGGCCAACCGAGCGTTTTTCTTGCCTGGGACGACGACGAATGGGCGTTCCAGTGCGACGTTCTGACCGATGAGGGCGGAGATGCCGATATGCGGCGCGACATGGAGGCGCGCCGTATGATGCCGCTATTCTGGCCATTTCAGGCTTACCGGTCCGGGATGACGTCGATTCGATCGACCTTGCCGATCGCCATCCCTGGCTGGGATGGCGCTTTTTATGGCTGGTGCCCGGTGGATGCGCCGGTGCTCGACGTCGACACGTGGACGTTTGCTCGCTGGCGCGCTGCGCATGTCGGGCAAGGGCGCTGAGCAGCGTTGCCTCCATTTGTTGCTTAAGTAGGTATGCAGATGCCGGTAATGTCTTGTAGATGTCGGTCAGATCCGGCATCCGGCGGCGAGGCCCAGAACGCTGCCAAATGACGCCAGGAGTCGGGCCGAAGGTGGGCATAAATCTTATGCCTACCCGCCAGTTTAAATAAGAGGCTATGTCCTGCGTTTCAGGGGACGACTCCAATCAGTTCGCCTGGGCACGTGCGTCGCGCTCGCGGCTGATCGATCTTCGGCGGTCACTGCCGGCGCGGTACTCATAGCCTGGCATCCGTCATCAGCCGACGTACTTGGCGACGTGAAACGCGATACCGCAGGCACGCGGCCCGTGCTCAGCCGCACTGCCTCCTCGCCCCCAAAGCCGAAGCCCCGGCTCACGCATCTTAACCAGTGCAGGTTTCGCCGGGTCATTACCGCACCGGCCGTGCAACAAGCGCTTTGTGACCGACGACGGCACATTCGACGTCGAGATCCCGCGTGAGCATGAAGGCGCCTTCGCCCCGGTGCGAATTGCGAAGAGCAAGCGGCGCTTTACCGATTTCGATGACCGGTTCATCGCGGCGCACCCATTGGAAAGTCCAGCGTGGGATCGCTCCAATGAGTCGTTCCGCTTCCAGCTGAGCGGTTTCGGTTTCGCGTCAATACCGTTGTCCGCGCTGCACGCCGCAGCTGCGCACATACGGTTTTTCCGATTTCCGAGGCGTGGCCGATCCACACACGATCTGCCTGATGTCGGACGCGGCGTAACACACGACTGTTCTTCGCCACCGGTGCCGCTCATCACGCAAATAGCTAGTGCAGGGCATCACCCCGAATCTCGTCAGATCCGTTCGAAGGTCCGTAACACGTGCACAGTCTCGCTGTGATTTTTTAAATTATGTTTTTCAAAAATAGAAAAAATCGCGGGCATAGATCACTCTATTTATGAGGAATGGAGCGCATTCGATAAATTTTGTTTGGGTGTGAAAAAGAGAAAGTTGGCCATGTCGTTGGTTGTGAAAGTAAAATAGTAAACGGGATTTGATTTTGATTGGATAATTTTAAAAATTTGATTGATAACATTATTTTGGAAGATTTTTTGTGCCTCATTTGTAACTCATGAATTTGCAATGGGATTGGTTGTTGATGAGTTGATCGGAGTAAATCGGATGAACGTGCTGGCGAGCTGATGCGTGCGATTCAATGCCTCTTTGCGTCGCGTTCCTGGAGTGTCGAGACATGCGAATGACGAGGTATGCCCGCGGCTGTATCCGCTGATTTTTCGGGGGCAGGATATATCTAAGAAGGTTTGCAGTGTAATGAAGACGCTGAGAATACCAAACGGTCCGGGAGATCGATTGCTGGGCGTGCCGCACATTTGGGGGATGAGGCGGAATTTCCTGAAATTTTTCTCGAATTTACATCGGCTATACGGTGACGCCGTCCATATGCGAATACTGGGGCGCCGATATTTCAGTTTTTTTCATCCGGATTTGATCAGGGAGGTGCTCGTCGACAACGGCGATGCTTTTGTCCGCTGGGAAACCGGAATTCGCATTTTCACCAAGACCCACGGACTTGGCGTATTGACGTCGGAAGGCGATGTGTGGCGCCGCCAGCGACGTTTTTTGCAGCCGGTGTTCTCCACCCGAACGCTGGCCGATTTCGCGAAGCAGGTCGCCAGCGCGGCCGATGCCGCGCTGGAAAAACTGCCGGTCGGCGTGCCGTTCCGCTATGGTTCCGCGATGGGCGCGTTGGCCGTCGACGTGATTCTAGGCAGCATGTTCCGCAACGCGGCGCAATTTTCCGGCAGTGAGGTCGACCACGCGGTGACGTCGCTTGCCGAAGCCGCGTATCGCGATATGTTCATGCCGGTTCGGTGGCCCGACTGGCTGCCGTTTCCGACCGAGCGCGGCCGGCATCTTGCGATGCTGCGGCGGTTGATCGGTCAATGCGTGGCCGACCGCCGGCAGCACCCCGGCGGCTATCGCGATTGGGTCTCGCTGTTGCTCGAAGGGCAGGGCAGGGACAGCGGGCAGCCCGACGAACAGGAAATCTTCGATCAGGCGATCACGCTGTTCCTCACGCGTCACGAAACGACCGTCGCCACGCTCGAATGGATCGGCTGGGTGCTTGCGTCTCGCCCCGCGCTTGCCGCACGCGCGGCGGGCGAGGTCGATGCGGTGTTGGAAGGCCGCATGCCGGGCTACGACGACATCGCGAAGCTGCCGGTGCTCGGCCAGATGATTCGTGAAACGATGCGTCTTTATCCCGTCGCGCCCGCGCTGTTCATGCGTCAGGCGGTGCGCGACGTCGAAATCGGCGGCTGGGACGTGCCTAAGGGCTCGTTCGTCGCGCTGCAAAACTTCGAGGTTCATCGGGACCCGCGCTGGCATCCCGATCCCGATCGATTCGACATCGATCGCTTCGCGCCCGAAAACACGAAGCGCATCGCCCGCGGCGCGTACTTCCCGTTCGGCATGGGGCCGAGAGCCTGCGTCGGGATGAACTTCGCGCTGATGGAACTCACGATTGTCTATGCGCTGCTGCTGCAACGCTTCGAGTTGCGGCTCGCGCACGCTCAGACGGACCCCGGCTGGACGTTCACGGTCGCGTTACGGCCCGAACGGCCGGTGGAAATCGTTCTCACGCGCCGCGTCGACGCGCTCAATGTCAATGCACCAAGGGTCTTCGCCTGCGCGGCGAACGATTCCCAGGATGACCAATGACCGACGGGCGTGATCGCTCCCGCCGGCGGAAACCAAAAGGATTATCAGATGCAGCTGATCATCGATACTTTGTGCGCGAGATCCGCGGCGAGGCCCGAACAAACGGCGTTCGAATTTCTGTCGACGACGGGGGCGCCCCTCGCGGCGCTGAGCTATCGCGCGCTGGAGCGCGCGGCGGCTGGCGTGGCGGCGGTGCTGCGCGCGCGCGGCGTGCCCGCGGGCGCGCGCGTGCTGTTGCTGTGTCAGCCGGGGCCGGATTACGTCGCTGCGTTCTTCGGTTGTCTGCATGCCGGCGCGGTTGCGGTGCCGCTTTACCCGCCGAGAAACCGTCTTCACGTCGCACGGATCGTCAGCGTGCTGCGCGACGCGGGCGCGAGCCTCGTATTGTCCAGCCGCCAGAGCATTGAGCGGTGCGGCGCGTTCTTTGCCGAGCAAGGCGTATCCGAATCGATGCTCGTCGCCGTCGACGGCGATGCGCTTCGCGATGCCGAGCCGAACGCCCCGGCCGCGCAGCGCGCCGACGCGCTCGCGTTCCTGCAATACACGTCAGGTACGACAGGCGATCCGAAAGGCGTGATGATCTCGAACGGCAATCTCGCCCATCATCTTACGATGCTCAACGCATGGCTGGGCGGCGCGCCCGGCGGCACGATGGTGAGCTGGCTGCCGCCGTATCACGACATGGGGCTCATCAGCGGCCTGCTTGCGCCGGTGGCGGGCGGCTATCCGTGTGTGCTGATGCCGCCCGAGTCGTTCGCGCAGAATCCGTTTGTGTGGCTCGATGCGGTGAGCCGCCATCGCGCGACGATCAGCGGCGGCCCGAACTTCGCGTATGGGATGTGCTGCAAGCGCTTGACCGACGAGCAAATCGCGACACTCGACCTGAGCCGTTGGCGGCTCGCGTTCAATGGCGCGGAGCCTGTGCGGCAAAAGACGATCGACGCGTTCGCGACGCGTTTCGCGGCCGCGGGCTTCGAGCCTTCCGCGATGGCGCCGTGCTACGGCCTGGCCGAGGCCACGCTGCTGGTCGCGGGGCGTGAGCCGCACACATTGGCGCACGGGCTCGACGTCGATCGGCAAATTTTGCAGGACGAAGGCCGCGCGGCGCCCGCGCGCGACACATCGCCGATGGCCGGGGGCGACGCGGCGCGCTGGCGCTCGATTGCCTGCATCGGCCGCGTAACGGGCGACCAACATGTGTTGATCGTCGATCCGGAGTCGGGCGAGCGTTGCGCGGACGGCCGGGTCGGTGAGATCTGTGTCGCCGGGCCGAGCATCGCGCAGGGCTACTGGCGGCGTCCCGAGCTGAGCGATGCGGTGTTCCGCACGGTGCGCGACGGCGTGGCCGGCCGCGCATACATGCGCTCGGGCGATCTCGGCTTTCTGCTGGACGGCGAACTGTACGTGACAGGGCGTCTGAAGGACATGATCGTGATCTCGGGGCGGAACTACTACTCGGAAGATCTCGAGCAGACGGTCACGGCGACCCAGGAGAAAGTGGTTCAGAACGGCTGCGCGGCGTTCGTCGCGGACGATGACGAGCGGGAGAGCCTCGTCATCGTCGCCGAGATCGAGCGTGTCGAGCGTCACGGCAATCTGAACGATGTCGTGACGGACATCCAAAAAGAAATCTGGCTCAAGCACGAAGTCAATCCGCATTCGGTGTTCCTCGTCTCTCCGGGGCAACTGCCGAAGACGTCGAGCGGCAAGGTGCGCCGCAAGGCGTGCCGCCGGGCGCTCGAAGCGGGCGAACTCAAGGTGCTCGCTTACTGGAACGGCGCAGGCTGACGCTCGGCGCCGCGTGCGCTTTTCCTCACGGCCTTCCTTTTCGCGATTTCGTCTGACTTGCGTGCCGCCGCGCTCCGGGGCTCACGGCGCGCGGTTGTCGCTGCGTCGTCGCGCAACATCTCTTCCGGACTACTGGTGGACATCATGAACAAGCCGACTCTTCTTCCCGCGATCGACACGATCAATGCAGCGCGGGCGGCCGATCGCGCGCGGCGTGACATCGCGGTCATCGGCCTCGCGGGACGTTACCCGATGGCCGAGCATCTCGATGCCTTTTGGCGCAATCTGGTCGACGGACGCGACTGCGTGTCGCCGCTGCCTCCCGGCCGCTGGCTGGCGGATCACCCGCAACTGAGCGGTTTCGGTGATGTCTGGGGCGGGTTTCTCGACGACGTCGACAGCTTCGACGCGCTGTTCTTCGGCATTACGCCGCGCGAAGCCGCGAAGCTCGACCCGCAGGAGCGCCTGTTTCTGCAATGTGCGTATGCGGCGATCGAGGATGCCGGATACACCCGCGCGACGCTCGGGCGGGGCGAGCCTGGCGGCGCGCACGAGCATAACCGTGTCGGCGTGTTCGCGGGCGCGATGTATCAGGAGTACCAGCTCTATGGCGTAGAGGCGTCCTTCGCGAGCGAACCGACGGCCGCGACTGGCATCGCCGCGTCGATCGCGAACCGGGTCAGCTACTTCGGCGGCTTTCAAGGGCCGAGCCTTACGCTCGACACGATGTGCTCGTCGTCGATCACGGCGATCCATCTCGCGTGCCGCAGCCTCATGTTCGACGAATGCGAGGCGGCGCTCGCGGGCGGCGTCAACGTGTCGATCCACCCGAACAAATATCGGCTGCTAAAGGAGAACAAGTTTCTCGCCGCAACCGGCCGCTGCCGCAGCTTCGCGGCGGACGGCGACGGCTATGTGCCGGGCGAGGGGGTTGGCATCGTCGTCCTGAAGCGGCTCGACAAGGCGCTGCGCGACGGCGACCGGATTCACGCGGTGATCAAGGCGAGCGCGATTAATCACGGTGGACACTCGAAGGGCTACTACGTGCCGAACGCGCGGCAGCAGGCGGCGCTGATTCACGAGGCGATCGAGCTGGCGGGCGTGGACCCGCGGCACATCCAGTATGTCGAGGCGCATGGCACGGGCACGCCTGTCGGCGATCCGGTCGAACTGCAAGGGTTGACCGATGCGTTTTCCGCCTATACGTCCGATAAGCAGTTCTGCGCGCTCGGCTCGGTGAAATCGAACATCGGGCATTCGGAAAGCGCGGCGGGCATCGCCGCGTTGACGAAAGTGATCCTCCAAATGAAAAACGGCATGCTCGTGCCGTCGCTGCATGCGCAGCAGATCAACCCGGCGCTCGATTTCGCCGCGTCGCCGTTCTACCTGCAGCGCTCGCTCGCGCAATGGCCGCGCGCCGTCGACGCGGCGGGCCGGGAATTGCCGCGGCTCGCGAGTCTGTCGTCTTACGGCGCAGGCGGCTCCAACGCGCACCTGATCGTCGCCGAGCATGTGCCGGAAACGGCGCATGCGGCATTGCGGACGGCGGCGGCGTTGCCGCCGATTATCGTGTTGTCCGCGCCGAATCCGGCCGCGTTGCGCGCGCGAGCGCAGCAGTTGCTGACGTTTTTGCGCGAAGGTGGCGCGGCCGGCGACAGTGCGTTACACGACTGCGCCTATACGCTGCAGGTCGGGCGCGACGCGTTTTTGCATCGCATCGCGTTTGTCGCACATGACGTCGCGCTTGCGCAGGCTTGTCTTGAGGCATACGTCGCCGGGGGCGCGCTGCCACAGCATGTGTATGCCGGCAAGGCCCGTGCGGAAACGGCCGCGGTGCCCGCCGCCGAACGGGATGCGCAGCGGATCGCGCGCGCGTGGGTCGACGGCGCGCAGGTCGACTGGACCCATTTGCATCGCGACGCGCGGCCGCGCCGGATCAGTTTGCCGACTTATCCGTTTGCAAGCAGCAAGATCTGGATGAAGGCGGATACGCGCTTGCAGGCCGCCGAGCCTGCGCCATCGTCGAGCAACACGCGTGACGGCGGTCATCCGTTGCTGCATCGGCGTGAGCCGGCCGGCGACGCGTTTGCCTCGCATTTCAGCGCACGCGAGCCGTTTCTTGCGGATCATCAGATCGACGGCCGGCCGATGCTGCCTGCCGTCGCCTATCTGGAAATGGCCCGCGCGGCGTTTGCCGCGCGAATGAACGCCGAGCCGGCCGTGCGCGTTGCCGACGTGACGTGGATGCGCCCCGCGCGCGCCGACGGTGCGGCGCTCGCGATGCGCATCGCGTTTTCCGCGCAACACGGCGAGCGCGATGCGTTCGTCGTCGAACACATCGGCGACGGCAAGCCGTCCGTTTGCGCGACGGGCCGTGTCGACGCGTTGACGCAAGCGGCGTCCGCGCGCATCGATGTGAACGCATTCATCGCGCGTCATTGCGACAAAACCTACGACGCTGACGCCTGCTACCGCCGCTTCGCCGCCGTGGGCCTGCAATACGGTCCCGCGCACCAGGTCATCGCCGGGCTGCATGCGGGGCCGCGGCATGTCGTTGCGCGCTTGTCGCGGCCGCGGACGGACGACAATTATTGGCTGCATCCGTCGATCGGCGACGGTGCGCTGCAGTCGATCATCGGGTTTTATCTCGACGACGCGCGCGATTGGGTGCCGGTACCTTTCTCGCTCGCGCGCGCCGATCTGCATCGGCGCTGCGGCACTGATATGTGGTGCATTGCGTCGCGCGCGGACGGCGACGATACGTTCGACATCGCACTGCTCGACGCACAGGGCGAACTGTGCGCGCGCTTCGATATGTTGAAGATCCGTAATTTCGCGCGGGTGCGCGCGGCCGATTCGCCGTCCGGCGCCGCCGACGGCGCCGCCGCTCGCGTCGAGCTGAATGTGCCGCTCGCGATGCGCTGGGTGCGCGCCGCCTGGCAGCCGCAGACGGGCGCGCGTCCGGCGCTCGTCTGGCAGATCGGCGGCGATGACGCGGCGGACCGCGAACTGGCGCAATACGGAGCGCGCCGTGTCCGCGTCGGGCGCGATTCGCTTGGCAGCATCGACGCATGCGCGGCGCTGCTCGAGCGCGAAGGACCCGTCGACGAGATCGTCTGGATTGCGCCGCCCGCAGGCGAGGACATCGCGCGGATACAGCGGCACGGCGTAGGCGTGCTGTTCCGCCTCGCGAAGGCGCTGATCGCGCAGGGGTATCTCACCAAGCCGCTCGCGTTCACGATCGTCACCCGTGGCGCGCAGGCGGTGCTCGATGAAGAGCCGCTCGAGCCGACGCATGCGTCGGTGCATGGTTTCGTCGGCGTGCTCGCGAAGGAGATGCGCGCGTGGCGGTTCCGTCTCGTCGATCTCGAACTCTCGGAGCCGCGGCCGATGCACGAAATCCTGTCGATGCCGTTCGATCGGGACGGCGAGGCGTGGAGCCGGCGCGCGGGGGGGTGGTATCGGCAGCAGCTTGTGCCGTGTTGCGAGACG
Organism: Burkholderia sp. TSV86; assembly: GCF_001522865.1. Classification (GTDB taxonomy): domain Bacteria; phylum Pseudomonadota; class Gammaproteobacteria; order Burkholderiales; family Burkholderiaceae; genus Burkholderia. The sequence goes on from NZ_LOWB01000116.1 coordinate 483,473, forward strand.
CTGCGTGACGAAGCGCCAGCGTTTCGCCAAGGCGGCGTGTACGTGATCGTCGGCGGGGCGGGCGGCATTGGCAAGGTGTTGAGCCGTTATCTGATCGACTGTTACGACGCGCAGGTGGTATGGCTGGGCCGGCGCAGCCTCGCGCAGGGCGTCGACGCGGATCTCGCCGGGTTCGCGGCCGCGCGCCGCCAGCCCGCCTATTGGCAGGTCGATGCGACCGACGCGCACGCGCTCGCGCGCGTTCGCGGCGAGATCGCCGCGCGCTTCGGCGCGGTGCATGGCGTGATCAATTCGGCCATCGTGCTGCGCGACCAGGGCATCATGACGATGGACGAAGCGCAGTTCTCGCAGGTGCTCGACGTGAAGGTGGCGACGAGCGTCAACGTGGCGAGCGCGTTCGGTGGCGATGCGCTCGATTTCATGCTGTTTTTCTCGTCGCTCGCCGGTTATCTGAAGATGCCGGGGCAGAGCAACTACGCGGCCGGTTCGGTGTTCCAGGACACGTTCGCGCACTATCTGGGCCGAGTCGGCCGGTTCCCGGTCAAGGTGATGAACTGGGGCTACTGGAGCGAATTTGGCGCGGGCGCGTCCGAACATTATCGCAAGCGCATGGCGGCGATCGGCGTGGCGTCGGTGCGGATCGCGGACAGCATGGCGGCGCTCGAGCAGCTGCTGCGCGGCTCGCTGCCGCAGATGGGTTTTATCCGGATGCTCGATCTGGCGCGTGTCGCGATCATTCCGTCGGCGCGGCTCGACGAGGCCGTCGAAATCGTAGGCGGCCGCGCACATCCGCGCCGCGACGTCGCGCGTGTGCTGGACGACGCGCAGCGGCAGCTCGTGGCGCTGCGCGTCGAGGATGGCGGCATTGTGCGCGCGCGCGGCGAGCGCGGCGTCGCGCTTGCCGCCGCGCAGAGCGCGTCACACGCGCGAGCGCCGCTGCCGGCCGCCGCCGCACCGTCGGCGACCGCACCCCGGCCGGCGCCCGAGCCGGCTTCAACCGCGTCCGGCGCGGGCGAGCGTCGCGGCGCCGCGCTCGCATACATGAAGGCGCTCGTGAGCCGCGCGCTCGAAGTGCCGCTCGACGCGCTGGACGACAGCACGCCGCTCGTGCGTTATGGCGTCGATTCGATTTCCGCCGTTCACATCACCAATGCGCTGAATGAACGGTTCGGCGACGTCGACAGCACGCTGCTGTTCGATCTGCAAACGATCGCGGATCTCGCCGATCATTTTCTCGCGACGCATCCGGATGCGTTCCCCGCGCATGAGGCTGCCGAACCAGCGGCGCAATCCGCCGATCCGGCGGCGCACCCTGCCGTGGACGCCTGCGCGGTACGAAGCGGCGAAATCGGCCCGCATGCGGACGCCACCGGTCAGGTAGCGGACGCACCGCACGCGTTGCGCGTCGCGATGATCGCCTACATGAAGACGCTGGTGGCGAACGCGCTCGAAGTTCCGTTCGATGCGCTGGACGACAGCACGCCGCTCGTGCGCTACGGCGTCGATTCGATTTCCGGCGTTCACATCACGAACGCGCTCGGCACGGTGTTCGACGGCGTCGACAGTACGCTGTTGTTCGATCTGCAAACCATCGAGGAATTGGCGGATCACTTCCTCGAGCGCGACGCGGCGCGTTGCGCGGCGCTATGCGCCAGTGCCAAGGCCGGGATCGAAACTGAAACTCGACGCGATGCGAGGTTCGGGCCGCTGGAAGCGGCGGCCGTCGGCGGCGATCCATCGCCGACGGCAACTCCGGCACCTCCCCACCACGACGCGACGCCGCCGCTGCTCGCACTCGAACGTGACGACGACATCGCGATCGTCGGCCTGTCCGGACGTTATCCGGAGGCCTCGGATCTGCGCGCCTTCTGGGCGAATCTGCGCGATGGCGTGCACAGCATTCGCGAGATTCCCGCCAGCCGCTGGGATTGGCGCGCACTGCACACGGACGATCCGGAGACGGTCGGACGTTCCTATTCGCGCTGGGGCGGTTTCATCGACGGGCACGACGAATTCGATCCCGACTTCTTTCATATCGCGCCCGCCGATGCAGAACTGATGGACCCGCAGGAACGTCTGTTCCTGCAGTACGCGTATGCATGCATCGAGGATGCGGGCCATACGCCCGAGAGCCTCAACGCGGCGGGCGAGGTGGGCGTGTTCGCGGGCGCGATGAACAGCGACTATCCGCTCGCGTCGCGCGCGTGGTCGATCGCGAATCGCGTGTCATACGTGTTCGACTTCCAAGGGCCGAGCATGACGATCGATACGGCATGCTCGTCGTCGCTGACGGCGCTGCATGTCGCGATGGAGGCGTTGCGCGCCGGCACGTGCGCGAGCGCGCTCGCCGGCGGCGTCAATCTGATTACCGATCCGGCGCATCTGGCCAGCCTGTCGTACATGCAGATGCTGTCGCACGGCGACGCATGCCGCGCGTTCGGTGACGGCGCGGACGGCTTCGTCGCCAGCGAGGGCGTCGGCATCGTGCTCTTGAAGCCGTTGCGCGCGGCCAAGCGCGACGGCGATCATGTCTACGGCGTCGTCAAGGGGACGATGGTCGCCGCCGGCGGACGCACGTCGGGGTATACGGTGCCGAGCCCGCGCGCGCAGAGCGCGGTGATCGAGCGCGCGCTGGCGCGCGCGGGCGTCGGCGCGGACAGCATCAGCTATGTCGAGGCGCATGGCACTGGCACCGCGCTGGGCGATCCGATCGAGGTCAAGGGGCTCACCGGTATCTACGGCGGCGCGCGCCGCGACGGTTCGACGTGCGCGCTCGGCTCGGTGAAATCGAACATCGGCCATGCCGAGAGCGCAGCGGGTCTCGCCGGACTGACCAAGATCCTGCTGCAAATGAAGCACGGCACGCTCGCGCCGACGCTGTACGCGCAGCCGGTCAATCCGCGCATCGACTTCGCGCGCACGCCGTTTTGCCTGCCACTGCACGCGCAGCCGTGGGCGCGGCCGACCGTCGAGCGTGACGGCCGCGCGTGGACGCTGCCAAGGATCGCGGGGCTGTCGTCGTTCGGCGCGGGTGGCGCGAACGCGCACGCCATCATCGCGGAGGCGAACTTGCCGGACGACGCGCCGTTGGCGGCGCCCGGTCCTCAGGCGATCGTGTTGTCCGCGCAGAGCCGCGAGCAAGTGCGCGAGCGCGCGAGCGCGCTGCTCGCGCAGATTCGCGACGAAGCGCTCGGTGACGATCGGCTGCATTCGATCGCGTTCACGCTGCAGGTCGGCCGGGAAATGCTCGATGTGAGGCTCGGGTTCGTCGTCGACTCGATTGGCGCGCTGGCCGCATGGCTCGCGAGTATCGTCGACGCCGATTGGGCGACGCTCGACGGGCTCGCGTTCGGCAGCGGCCGGCCGCGCGATCGCACACCGGTGCAAGCGCGTCTCGTCACGCCCGGCGATGTGCGGGCGCTGAATGGGCTCGTCGCCGACTGGGCGGCCGGAGCGCGCGTCGACTGGAACGCATGGCATATCCGCAAGCCGCGCCGGATCAGCTTGCCGACCTATCCGTTCAAGCGGGAACGCTATTGGATTACGCCGAGCCACGATATCCGGCGCTTGACTGCGCTGGCGCTGGCGCAGTCAGATGAGCGGCGCGATAGCGTGGCGCCGCCGCGGGCTGCACTGCCGCGCGCCGCGCCGCCGGCCGAAGCCGCGCCGGTGTATCTGTATCGGGAGACCTGGCGGCCGCAGGCGCCCGGCGACGCGTTAGCCGACGCCGCGCGGCGTGTGCTGTGCATCGTCGACACGTCCGCGGCCGCGGACGTGCTGGCGCCCGTCGTCGCGCAAGGGCATCCCGGCGCGGACGTGCTGTTCATCGTTTGCGCGGACGCCGCCGCTGCAGGACCGGACCGGATCGCGCTGCGCGGTGAGGCCGCCGATGATTACCGCGACGCATTCGCCGCGGTGCGCGAGCGCTGGCCGGCCGTCGACGTCTGCTATCACGCGCTCGCCGCGTGCGATGTCTACTATTGCGAACGCGATCACGCATTGCTGTACACGATCCAGGGGATGATCACGGCCGGCCTGCCCGTTGCGCGTTTGCTGCTGCTTGCGCGCTGCAAGCAGACGCGTCTGCAACCTCAGGTGGATAGTTGGATCGGCCTGTGCCGGTCGCTGCCGATGGTGTTGCCGCAAACCGATGCGGCACTGCTCGCGTGTCACGATACGGCGGCGGCGGGCGGTGCGCCGTTTGCCGACTGGTTCGCGCAACGCGCGATTGCCGAGGCGCGCGCGCAGAAGATGCAAAGCGTGCTGTACCGGGACGGCGTGCGTCATGTCGCCGACGTCGAGCCGCTCGCGCTGCCCGATGCGCCGTCCGGGCCGCATGCCGGACACGCCGGACAGACTTGGCTCGTCACGGGCGGCATGGGCGCGCTCGCCACGCTGCTGTGGCGTCATCTGCATGCACAGGGCGCGAACGTCGTGCTGACCGGCCGCTCCGCGCCGGACGCGGAACAGAATCGCAAGCTCGATGCTTGCGATCGCGGTGCAGGGCGCGTGCTGTATGTGCAGGCGGACGCGGGCGACGAAGTGGCGATGCGGGCCGCCATTCAACTGGCGAAGACGCGTTTCGGCCGGATCGACGGCGTGATTCATGCGGCCGGCGTCGCGCCGACCACGACGATCGAATCGATCGATTTCGACGATTACCGGCGCGTGCTCGCGCCGAAGGTCGACGGCGCACGCGTGTTGACGCGGCTTGCCGAGCGCGAGGGCTGGCGCTGGCTCGTGCAGTTTTCGTCATCGTCCGCCGTGCTCGGCGATTTCGGCTCATGCAGTTACGCGGTCGCCAACCGCTTTCAGACCGCGCATGCGCTCGCGCAGCCGGACGGCCCCACCCGGCATATCACGATCAACTGGCCGTTATGGCGCGACGGTTCGATGGGGCTGGGCGGCGAGCGTCGCGAGCGGGTCTATCTCGCGAGCAGCGGCCAGGATTATCTCGAAACGCACGCGGGGCTCGCGTGTTTCGAGCGCATCCTCGCCGCGTCGCCGCGGCAGGCGATCGTGCTCGTCGGCGACGGCAATCCGTTGCGCCGCCGCGCGGGCGGGCCGAACGAAGCTGCAAGGAACGAAGCTGCGATGAACGAAGTGGACGCGTCCGGCCCGGACGCGCCGCCCGCATCGCCCATGCCAGCCGCCGCGATGAACGCCGACGAGGCGACGCTGCGCGCGATTGTCCTCGACGCCATCGAAGCCCAACTCAAATTGCCCGCCGAACGCGTGCGCACGGGGCTCAACTGGGTCGAACTCGGTTTCGACTCTATCCGCCTCGCGGCGCTCGGCAAGCGGCTGGGCGAAACGCTCGGGGTGCGCGTGACGCCCGCGACGTTCTTCGCCAACCCGAGCGTCGACGATCTCATCGGCCATCTCGCGCAGGCTGGCGTGTCGGCCCGCGCGGCGCAGCCGGCGCGCTCGGCAGCCGCCGAGCGGGCGCTTTCCGACGCACACCGGGATTCTCCGGTGCAGGCGGATGCGACGCCGGATTCGCCGGCGCGCGATTGCGCATCCGCGCCGCCGGATGCGGCGACACGCGGCGCCCCCCGCGCCGCGCCGCGCTACGAGCCGATCGCGGTGATCGGCATGAGCGGACGCTTTCCGGGGGCCGAATCGATCGATGCGCTGTGGCGCAACTGGGCAGACGGCGTGTCGGGGATTCGCGCCGCATCGACGCTCGAAGGCCCGCGTGCGTCGAGCCTGGGCTTCGCCGCGCGCGAGCGGCTGTACGGCGGCTTTCTCGACGACGTCGAGATGTTCGATCCGCTGTTCTTCGAGTTGTCGCCGAACGAGGCGGCCGAGATCGATCCGCAACAGCGCCTTTTCCTGCAAACGGCATGGCACGCGTTCGAGGATGCGGGCTATGTCGGGGACGCGATCCGGGGCAGCGACTGCGGCGTGTTCGTCGGCGCGGAAGAAAGCTTGTATGGCGAGCAGCTTGCGCGCCGGGAATACATCACCGCGAACCGCAACGCGACGCTGCCGGCGCGGATCGCCTATGCACTCGATCTGAAAGGGCCGAATTGCAGCGTCACCGCATCGTGTTCGTCGGGCCTCGTCGCGGTGCATCAGGCGTGCCGCGCGCTGCAGAACGGCGAATGCTCGGTCGCGCTGGCCGGCGCGGTCAGCGTGGTGGCGTCCGCGCGCGAACTCGGCAGCCTGGCCGCTGCGATCGCGCTTGCGACCGAGCCCGCATGCCGCGTGTTCGATGACCGCGCGACGGGGCTCGTGCCGGCCGAGGCCGTCGCGGCGGTCGTGCTCAAGCCGTTGTCGCGCGCGCTCGCCGACGGCGACCGCATTCACGGCGTGATTCGCGGCACCGCGATCAATTACGACGGCCGGACCAACGGCATGCTCGCGCCGAATCCGGCGAGCCAGGTGCGGCTTTTCCGCGCCACGCTCGATACGGCAGGGCTGGCCGCCGAGCACGTCGGGATGGTGCTCGCGCACAGCATCGGCTTGCGGCTTGGCGATTCCGTCGAGATCGACGCGTTGCAGCAGGTGTTCCGCGCGCCGTGCGCATTGACGTCGACCAAACCGATGCTCGGCCATAGTTTCGCGGCGTCCGGTGTCGTCGATCTGCTCGCGCTCATGATGGCGTTGCACCATCGCAGCGTGCCGGCGTTGCATGGCTTCGAAACGGCGAACGAATACGTCGATTTCTCGACGCCGGGCGCCGTCGCGCCCGTGCGGCGGCGGCAAGCGTGGGACGCGCCGGCGGGCGGCGCGCGCTACGGTTTCGTCAGCACGACCGGCATCAACGGCGCGAACGCGTGCGCGATCGTCGAGGAAGCGCCGCCGCGGCCGGCCGTCGCTGCGGCGCCTGCGGGCCGCGCGCACCTCGTCGTGTTGTCCGCGCCCGACGCGGCGCGGCTTGCACGGCTCGAAGCCGCGCTGCGGCAAACCCTCGACGCCCCCGAGCCGCCGCGGATCGAGGACATCGCGTTCACGCTGCTCGCAGGCCGCGCGCAGCTCGAATCGCGCGTCGCGTGGGTGGTGACGTCGCGCGACGAACTGCGCGCGGCACTCGACGCGCCGGCAGCTGGCGCGGGCAACGGCTATCGCGGCGACCACCCGGTGCTCGATCCGCGCCGGCGGATCGCATGGCCCGCTCAGCCGACGGCCGAGGCGCTGCGCGAGGTCGCGGCGGCCTGGGCCGCGGGCGCGCAGCTCGACGGCGGCCGGCCGGACGTGGGACGCCGCATCACGCTGCCGACGACCCCATTCGCGCGCATCGCGTGTTGGGCCGCACGCGATCCGGCGGCCGCCGATGGAGCCGATGGCGGCGCGCCCGCTCCAGCGCCGCTTCCGCCTGAAGCGGCAGCGTCATCGCTATCGTCGCCGTCGATCCCAACCGCCACGCCGTCACCCACGGCCGGCCAATCGGACGCTCAAACCGTCCGCGCGTTCCTGCACGCGTTCGTCGAACGCCAGCTCGGCTTCGCGCCGTCGCAGATTCTCGACGATAAGCCGCTGCGCCAGTACGGCATGGATTCCGTGCTCGCGCTCAAGCTGGGCCACGCGATCGAGAACCGTTTTCACGTGAAGCTGACGCCGCGAACCTTCCACGAGAATCCGTCGATCGCGGCGCTCGTCCGGCACATCGGCATGCATGCCGGCTCCGCCACGCGCGCGGCGGACGAAGCCGGCGCGTTCGCGCGATTCCGGGACGAGCGCGTGCTCGACATGCTCGATCGAATCGCCGGTCTCGATCCGTCACTCGCCGATGTCAGGGAGTTGCTGAAATGAATGCTGTCGATACCCATGCGCAACTTGCCGCTGCTTACAGGGCCGGCGAGATTTCCACCGACGAACTGAAGCGCGCGCTGCGCGCGTTTGCGCCGATTCCGCTGTCGGTCGGGCAGAAGGGCCTGTGGGCCTTGCACAAGACTTGGCCCGACATCGGCGCTTACGTGATTCCGCTCGCGTTGCGCTGTGAACGGCCGCTCGACGTCGCCGCATTGGAGCGCGCGTATCGGCACACGCTCGCGTCGCATCCGCTATTGACGGCCCGGCTCATCGACGTGCAAGGCGAGCCGGCGCTGCAACCCCGCTCGCCCGAGGGCTTCGGCCTGCGCGTGCACGACGCGGGCGCCGCCGGCGACGAGGAGATGGTCGAGCGCCTGCGCGCGTTGGCCAAACGGCCGCTGCCGCTCGAAGGCGACGCGCTGATCGACGCCGAGATCCATCGCGTCGGTGATGCGTGCTGGTATGCGTTGATCCGCGTTCATCACATCGTATTCGACGGCACCTCCGCCGTGCTGGTTCTGAACGATCTGTTCGACGCGTATCTGAACCTGTTGCGCGGCGCGCCGCCTCGCGCGGTGGCGCCCGCCGCGCCGTTTCGCGAGTTCGTCGATTGGCAGCGCGCGATGCTCGACGGCCCGCAAGGCGAGCGCCATCTCGACCATTGGCGCGGCGCGCTCGACGGTGCGCCCGCGCCGCTCGCGCTGCCGACGGACCAGCCGCGCGGCGAGCACGCGTCGTTCGACGGCCGCAGCCTGCGGGTAGCCGTGCCGCCCGCGCTGCATGCGCGCGTCGCCGCGTTCTGCGACGCGCACGACGTGTCACGGGCGGTGCTGTATCTCGGCGTGTTCAACGGCCTGCTGAGCCGATACGCGCAGCGCGCGGACATCGTCGTCGGCATGCCGGCGCTCGGCCGGCCCGATGCGCGCTTCGAATCCTGCGTCGGCTACTTTGTCAACATGCTGCCGATCCGCAGCCGGAACGTGCAGGACGTCCCGGCGCTCGATTACCTGCGCGATCTGCGCGAGACGCTGTTCGACGCGCTCGAACACGCGGACTATCCGTTTCCGGCGCTGCTGGAGGCATTGAAGGTGCCGCGCGACGGACGCCAGCGGCCGCTCTTCGATGTCGCGTTCGCGTATCAGAATTTCGCGCACGGCCATTGGCTCGAGCAGATCGAGCGCGATTACGCGGCGCCGCTCGGCGTGCGGATGATCGACGACATCCGGCAGGAGGGCGAATACGAACTGGAACTCGAGGTGATCGAACGCGCGGGCGGCGCGACGCTCAATCTGAAATACGCGGGCGAGCTTTACGATCGCGCGCGCGCCGGGCGGATCATCGCGCATTTCCTGCGCCTGCTCGATGGCGTGCTCGCGCATCCGGCGCGACCGCTCGCCGATCACGACATCCTGACCGATGGCGAGCGCGCGTTGATCGAGCGTTGCAACGCGACGGCGCGGCCGATACCGCGCATCGCGCATTTCGTCGAATGGATCGCCGGGCAGGCGGCGCACGCGCCGCGGAAGATCGCGGTTCGCCATGGCGACGTCGCGCTGGACTACGCGACGCTGATGCGCGACGCGACGGCGCTCGGCAATTATCTGCGCGCGCGCGGCATCGGCCCCGGCGCGAAGGTTGCGATCTGCGTCGAGCGCTCGCCGGATCTGCTGCGCGCGACGCTTGGCGTCGCGCTGAGCGGCGCCGCATACGTGCCGCTCGATCCGCGCTACCCCGCGCAGCGTCAGCGCTACATGCTCGACGATAGCGGCGCGGCGCTGCTGCTCACGCAGGCCGCGATCGAGCGCGACTGGCTGCCCGGTTGCCCGACGCTCTTTGTCGATCGCGAGCGCGAGCGGATCGCCGCTTATGCGGACAGCGTCGTGCCGGAACGGGCCGCGCTCGACGAGGGCGCGCTGGCGTACCTGATCTATACGTCCGGCTCGACGGGCACGCCCAAGGGCGTGATGGTCACGCATCGCGCGCTGAACAACTTCCTGAGCGCGATGGGCGAGTTGCTCGACGTCCGAGCGGGCGACACAATGCTCGCGCTGACGACCTTCAGCTTCGATATCGCCGCGCTCGAACTGTTTCTGCCGCTCGTGCGAGGCGCCGAGTGCGTGCTGTGCGATACGGACGTCGCGGCCGATGCCGAGCGGCTGAAGACGTTCGTCGAGACGGTGCGGCCGAGCGCGATGCAGGCGACACCGACGACTTGGCAGATGCTGTTCCAGGTCGGCTGGCATCCGTCGCCCGCATTGAAGGTGCTGTGCGGCGGCGAGGCGCTGCCGCCCGCGCTGCTCGAGCGCTTCGCCGCATCCGGCGCGCGCTGCTGGAACCTGTACGGACCGACCGAAACGACCATCTGGTCGAGCGCGAAGCGGCTCGACGGCGCATCTCGCGTGACGATCGGCGCGCCGATCGCGAACACACGGCTTTACGTATTGAACGCGCACCGCCGGATGCAGCCGCCCGGCACGCCGGGTGAACTCGCGATCGCGGGCGCGGGGCTCGCGGCCGGCTATCACCGGCTGCCCGCGCAGACCGACGAGAAGTTCGTCGACGATCCGTTCCATCCGGGCGAGCGGATGTTTCTGACGGGCGATCTCGCCGTGCGCGACGGCGACGGCGATTTGCGCTGCCTCGGCCGCCGCGATCATCAGATCAAGCTGCGCGGCCACCGGATCGACGTCGAGGAGATCGAGGCTTGCCTGATCCGGCAGGGCACGCTCGATGCGGCGGCCGTCGTGCTGCACGAAGCGCCGTCGCGGCCGCCGTGTCTCGTCGCGTATGTGGTGCCGCGCGCGGACGATGTGTCGTCCGCGGCGCTCAAGGCCGAGCTTGGCTTGCGTTTGCCCGCGTACATGGTGCCGCAGCGCATCGTGTTCGACACGCGATTGCCGACCACCGCAAACGGCAAGATCGATCGCCGCGCGCTGATCGAACGGCCGCTGCAGCCGGCCGCCGACGATGCCGCGCCTGCGCCTGCGCCCGCGCATGGCGGCGCGGGCGCGGCACTCGTGCGGGCGGCGTGGGAGGCGGTGCTCGGCTATCCGATCGACGACGACGCGGCGGGCTTTTTCGATTTCGGCGGGGATTCGGTGAGCGCCGTGCAGGTCGCGCAGTGGCTTGGCGAGCGCGTCGGACGCAAGATCGAAGTGACCCTGCTGTTCCGGCATCCGACAATCGCCCGGCTCGGCGCGGTGCTCGACGAAATGGGCGCGACCGTGCGTGCCACGCAAACGGAGCGCGCGGATGCCGACGGCGGCGCGGTCGCGGCGGCCCGCGTGGCCGGCGACGCCCGGCCGGGCCCGGCCGCGCGAGCGCCTGGCGCGCCGGCGAGCGGCCCCGCGCGCTCGCGCAGTGTCGCGGTGATCGGCATATCGTGCGAATTCGCCGAAAGCTCGGATGTCGACGCGTTTTGGGCAAATCTCTGCAACGGCCGCGCATGTGTGACGCGCTGGAGCGATGCGGAACTCGAAGCGCTCGGCGTGCCGCAAGCAACGCGCCGAGATCCGCGTTTCGTGCCGGCGAAAGCGGTGATCGAGCATCGCGGCGCGTTTGACGCCGCGTTTTTCGGCCTGTCGCCGCGCGACGCCGGCTTCATGAGCCCGGCATTCCGGCACTTGCTGATGCATGCGTGGCGTGCGTTCGAGGATGCGGGGCAGGTGCCGTCCGACGCGCCGCGCACGGCCGTTTATATGTCGGCGGGACAGGGCGCGTCCGGCGGGGCGGACGCCGCGCGCGGCGCGTACTGGATCGAGGAGGCGGACGAATACGTGCGCTGGCTGATGGCGCAGGGTGGCAGCATCCCCACGATGATCTCGCATAAGCTCGGCTTGACGGGCCCAAGCGTGTTCGTGCAGTCCAATTGCTCGTCGTCGCTCGTCGCGCTCCAGGCGGGGCTCGAAAGCATCCGCAGCGGCGCCGCCGACTATGCGCTTGTCGGCGCGGCCAATGTGTTCGCCGCGCCGATGGCTGGCTATCTGCACCAGCCGGGCCTCAATTTCTCGAGTAACGGCCAGTGCCGCGCGTTCGACGACGCAGCGGACGGCATGGTGGGCGGCGAGGGTGTCGCCGTGCTGCTGCTCAAGCGCGCCGAACTCGCGCTCGCGGACGGCGACGCCATCTACGCATGGCTTGATGAAGTGCAGGTCAACAACGACGGCGCGCTGAAGGCCGGTTTCTTCGCGCCGAGCGCGGCGGGCCAGGCGGAGGTCATTCGCGGCACGCTCGCGCGCGCGGGCGTCGCGCCCGCCGACGTCGGCTATGTGGAGACGCACGGCACCGGCACGGCGCTTGGCGATCCGATCGAGTTCGCGGCGCTCAGCGATGCGTTCGGCGCGCTCGCGCGCGACGGCGAGCGCTGCGGCATCGGCTCGGTCAAGAGCAACATCGGCCACACCGACACCGTGGCGGGGCTGGCGGGCGCGATCAAGGCGATCCTGAGCCTGCGCCACGGCGTGATCCCGCCGACGCTCCACGTCGACGCGCCCGCTAAACGGCTGGATCTCGAACATTCGCCGTTCGCGCTCGTCGAGCGTGCACGCGCGTGGCCGAGCCGCGACGGCAAGCCGCGCTATGCCGCGGTCAGCTCGTTCGGCGTTGGCGGCACGAACGCGCATGCGTTGTTCGGGAGCGCGGACGATGCGCCGTCAACGTCGCCGTGCGCGGCGACCGGCGAGCCGGCGGCGTGCGTCGTGCTGTCCGCGAAGACGCGCGACAAGCTCGTCGCCGTCGCGCAGCGGATGCTCGCCTTCGCGCGGCGCCCCGGCCCGCTGCCCGACTTTCGCGCGGCGGCATACACGCTGCAGACCGGACGCGTTGCGTGGACGCATCGCTTGGCGATCGTCGCGCGCGATTGGGACGACGCGCGCCGCGCGCTGGCGTCGTTCGTCGCGGGCGACGCCAACGCGGCCGTCCACGTCGGCGACACGAAGCGCAGCGCGCCGCCCGCCGGCACGTTCGATGCGCACGACGATGCGCACGCGCTCGCGCGTCACTGGACGGCGGGCGGCGAGGTCTGCTGGGCGCGCGGGCCGCTGCGGCCACCGCGCGTTCATCTTCCGACTTATCCATTCATCACCGCAAGGGAACTCATCGACATGCCACTCACCGCACGCGACGCCGATACGGCGTCGAGCACGGCTGCTCCTCCGTCCCGCGTCGCGCCGGTTGCGGCCGCGACCCGCGCATCGGTCGCATCGAACACGTCGGTCGCGCCTATTGCGCGCGGCCGCGTGGTGGCCGCCGTGCCGTGCTGGGAGCGTTGCGCGGCCATGCCGGCCGGCCCGCACGACGCGGGCTTGACGGCCGTGGCCTGCGCCGGGCGCGAGGTGCCGCTGCCGTTCATGCACGCGCGGCGCGTCGATCCGTGCGAACACGGTGACGCCGCCGCGCTGGAGCGGCTGGTGCGAGCGCACCCGGACGTCGATCACTGGGTCTGGCTGCTGCCTGACGACGCGCCCGGCACGCCGGCCGAGATGGCCGCGCAGCAGCGTTGGGGCGTGCTCTGGGGCGCGGCGTTCCTGCGCGCGCTCGGCGGTGCGTATGGGTCGAAGCCGTTAAAGCTGACGGTGGTGACGCGGCGCGCCGTCGCGATTCTCGCGGGCGACCCTGTCACGGCAACGCACGCGGGCGTGCATGGTCTTGTCGGCACGGTGGTCAACGAGCATCCTCATTGGCGGGCGCGGATCGTCGATCTCGATGACGCTGGCGGCGCTGACGAGGCGGCGGCGCGCGCGCTTGACGCGCTGCCGTTCGAGCGCGGCGGCCGGCCGTGGGCGCGCCGCCGCGGCGACTGGTTCCGCCCGGCGCTGCGTCCCGTTGACGATGCGCTCGTCGCGCGGGCGGCGCCGGGCGGCCGGGAGGGCGGTGTCTATGTGGTGGTAGGCGGCGCGGGCGCGATCGGCCAGGACTGGAGCGAGCACATGATGCGCACGCATCGCGCGCAACTCGTGTGGATCGGCCGCCGCGCGCAGGATGACGCGATCACCGCTGCGATCCGCCGGCTCGAAGCGCTCGGCCGCGCGCCCGTCTATATCCAGGCCGATGCGGCCGATGCGCGGCAATTGGCGCGCGCCTGCGACGAGATCCGTGCGCGCTTTGCACACGTGCATGGCGTCGTACATGCGGCGATGCTGCACGAGAACCAGCCGCTGCACCGGCAAAACGCGGACGCGTTCGAGCGGAATTTGTCGGCGAAGGTGACGGTCGCGTTGAATCTCGTCGAGGCATTCGATTTCGGCGCGCTCGATTTTCTGCTGTTCTTCTCGTCGGTCAACGAGTTTTATCTGAATCCGAACTGCGCGGCGTATGCGGCGGGCGGCACCTTCATTGCGTCGTTCGCGGATCAATTGAACCAGCGCGGCGCGGGGCGGGCGAAGGTGATCCACTGGGGGCATTGGGAGACGCCGCGGCTGCGCGACGACGCCCACGGCGCGCGGCGGCACTTGGCGCGTGCGGGATTCGGCACGCTCGAGCCGGCCAACGGCATGGCGTTGCTCGATATGCTGCTCGCGCAGCCGTTCGAGCGGCTTGCGGCGTTCAGCATCGTCCACGCGGGCGGCGCCGCGCCGCTGCATTTCAGCGACATGGCGTTGCACGCGAAGGCGCCGGCGGCCGTGCCGGTGCACGACGCGCCGCAGCCGGCCGGGCTGGCGCAAGCCCAGGACATGATCGATGTGATCTACGGCCGGGTGGACGACATCGCGCCGCTGCTTTGCGCGCTGCTGTGGCGGCAGATCGCCGCGTTCGCCGCCGATGCCGGCTTGGCGGCAGACGGCCGGCGCGGCCGCTATTCGCTCGGCGCGTTGCGCGCGGCGCTGGGCCGCGACAACTATCTCGCGCGCTGGGTGGATGCGAGCGTCAGGATTCTCGCCGATCGCGACGACGTCATGATCGAAGGCGACGCGCTGATCGTGTCGGCAGACCTCGAAGCCCGCGCGGCGATTTGCGGGCCGCGCTGGGAAGCCACCCGGGCCGGGATGGCGGGCGATCCGTTCATGACGTCCGTTGCGCGCTTCATCGACGTCGCGCTGCAAGCGACGCCCGATGTGCTCGCCGGCCGCAAGAAGGCAACCGACGTGTTCTTCTCGGCCAGCTCGATGGCACTCGTCGAATCGATCTACAAGGAAAATCCCGTCGTTCATTATTACGGCACGGTTGTCGCCGCGCTCGTCGCGGCGAGAATCGAGGCGCTCGTCGCCGCGAACCCCGCCGCGCGCATCCGGCTGCTGGAAGTCGGCGCGGGAACCGGAAGCTGTAGCGAGCATGTGCTGCGCGCGCTCAAGCCGTTCGCCGCGCATGTCGACGAATACTGCTTCACTGACCTGTCGCAGCTGTTTTTGCAGCGCGCCGAGCGGCGCTATCGCGGCGAGCATCCGTATCTGACGACGAAGATTCTCGACCTCGAAAAGAATCCGTTCGAGCAGGGGTTCGCCGCCGAGCGCTACGAGTTCGTCATCGCCGCGAACGTCGTCCATGCGACGCAGGACATTCGGACGTCGGTCCGGCATATGCAGTCGCTGATGAAGCACGGCGGTCGTCTGCTGTTGCTCGAACTGTCCGAGAACTCGCTGTTCTCGCATTTGACCTTCGGCCTGCTCGAGGGCTGGTGGCGCTTCGGCGACGGCGAGCTGCGCGAGCCATACGGCCCGGCGCTGTCGGCGGCAAGCTGGCGCGACGTGCTGCTGGATCAGGGCTACGAGCACATCGCGTTTCCTTGCGGGCGGCTGCACGGCAGCGATCTGCAGATCGTGACCGGCGACGCCGCGGGCTACGGAATCGGGCCGCGGGGCGACGACGAAGCGTGGCCCGACGCGGGCGCGCCGCAAGATGCGCATGGAGACGATTCCGCGTGGGCGAGCGGCGGCGATTCCGCCCCCGCCGGCGGCGGCGCGGCGCCGGCGCCGGCGAGCGAGGCAGGCGTTCCGCGCGCCGGCGGCGAGGCCTCCTACGGCGGTGACGCCCCCGGCAGCGGCGACGCACGCCATGCCGGCAGCCCGCAGGCCATCGAAGCGCCCGCCGCGCCGCCGTCGCCCGACGCCGTGGACGCCGTGCGCGCGGCATTGCTGCGCATCATCTGCGAAACGTTGCAGCAGCGGCCCGCCGATATCGATCCGGACGAATCGCTCGGCGACTACGGGCTCGATTCGATTGTCGGCGTGAAGCTCGTCCAGCAGATCAATGATGCGCTGGACGCCGAACTCGTCGCCGGTGCGTTATTCGAATTCAACACGCTGAACAAGCTCGCGCGGCATGTCGCGCAGGTGCGCACGCACGGCGCGAACGAGATCCGTCCGGCCGGGCGCGGCGGCGCAGTCTACAAGGCTGCTGAGGCAGCCGAAGCAGCCGAAGCAGCCGAAGCAGCCGAAGCAGCCGAAGCAGCCGAAGCAGCCGAAGCAGCCGAAGCAGCCGAAACCGCCGAAACCGCCGAAACCGCCGAAACCGCCGAAACCGCCGAAACCGCCGAAACCGCCGAACCTGGCGCGGCCCCGCCGGCAAATACAGCAGCGGCATACGTCGGACTCGACGGGATGCCCGGCGAGCGCAGGTCGGTATCATCTGCGCGCGGGCCGATCGACGATGTGTGCAGCCGGGCGGAAGCCGCGTCGGCGCGCGCCGTCGAATCGGTCGCGCCGCGGACCGAGCACGCCGCAGCCGAGAGCCCGGCCGCCGCGTCGGGCGCGTCGCCCGAGAACGCCGCATCGCCCGAATCCCGCGCGCCACGCCGCCGTGATCTCGCGATCGTCGGCATGAGCGGGCAATTTCCAGGCGCGCCGTCGCTCGACGCGTTCTGGCACAACATCGAAGCAGGCGTCGACTGCACGGGCGAAGTGCCGGCCGAGCGCTGGGACTGGCGCGCGTGCTTTGGCCAAAGCGACGGCGTGTCGCCGCGCACGCTGTCGAAGTGGGGCGGTTTCATCGACGATGTCTACGCGTTCGATCCGTTGTTCTTCGATCTGTCTCCTTACGAAGCCGCCGTGATGGACCCGCAGCAGCGCCTGCTCATCAAGCACGCGTGGCTTGCGCTCGACGACGCGGGCATCGCGCCGAAGGCGTTCGCCGAGCGGCGAACCGGCGTGTTTATGGCGATCGGCGCGTCCGAGTATGCATATACCGCGCAACTGCCGGTGGGCAGTCCGCTCGTCGCGTCGGCGCTGTCGTCGTCGATGGTCGCCAACCGGCTGTCGCATCTGATGAACCTGCGCGGGCCGAGCGAGCATTGCGATACGGGGTGCTCGTCATCACTCGTCGCGCTGCATCGTGCGATGAGCGCGATCGACGCGGGCGAGTGCGAACAGGCGCTGGTGGGCGGCGTGCAGTTGGTGCTGTCGCCGCTTGGCGCGATCAATCTCGGCGCGGTGGGCTTCTTGAGCCCGAGCGGTCGCGCGCGATCGTTTCAGGCGGGCGCGGACGGCTTCGTGCGCGCCGAAGGCGTCGGCGTGATCGTGCTCAAGCCGCTCGACGTCGCGCTCGCGGATGGCGACGACGTCTACGCGATCGTCAAGGGCACGGGCGTCGCGCACGGCGGCAAGGGCTTATCGCTGACGGCGCCGAACGCGCAAGGCATGAAAACGGCGATCACGCAGGCGCTCGAACGCGCGGACGTGCCGGCCGCTTCGCTGACGTATGTCGAAGCGCACGGCATCGCGTCGGAAATCGGCGACAGCATCGAATTCCAGGCGCTCAAGTCGGCGTGGGGTCCGTCGTCCGATGGAGAATGCGCGCTCGGCAGCCTCAAGCCTGTGATCGGCCATGCGGAGATTGCGTCGGGCATCGCCGCGCTGATGAAAACCGCGCTTGCGCTGCGCCGGCGCGTGCGGCCCGGCGTGCCCGGCTTCGAAGGGCCGGGCGAGCATGTGCCGCTTGAGCACAGTCCGTTCAGCATCCGCGCGGCGTGCCGTGATTGGCCGGCCGGCCCGGCGGCGGTGCGGCGGGCGGGCGTGCATGGGTTCGGCTTCGGCGGCGTCAATGCGTTCGCCGTGCTGGAGGAGAGCGCTGTCGCGCCGGCCGCGCCAGCTCGGCGCGCGGCGAGCCGGCCGTGGCTGCTGCCGCTGTCCGCGAAGAGCGACGCGTCGCTGCTCGGTAATGCGCGCGCGCTGCTTGCGTATCTCGAACGCTCGCCGGACACGGATCTGGCACCGCTCGCCGCGACGCTGTGGCGGCGCACCGTGTTCCCGTGCCGGCTCGCCGTCGTTGCGCCGGATGTCGGCGGTGTGATCGACGCGTTGCGAGCGTTCGTCGCCGGCGAGTCCAACGCCGGCCTGCACGTCGGCGCCACCGCCGGCTCCGACTGGATTCGCGCGACCTTCGTGGGCAGCGCCGCCGTGGAGACCCTCGTGCGGTCCGTGCGCGACACCGGCGACGACGCCATGCTCGCGCGCCTGTGGTGCGGCGGCGTCGACATCGGCGCGGAGCCGGCGCTCGATGGCGTGCGCCGGCTGCATCTGCCGGGCTATGCGTTCGACGAGCGGATCTGCCGGCTGCCGTCCGCGGCCGGCTGGCTGGCCCTGCCGGGCGCGGCTGACACGACGGCCGAACCCGCGCCGCCTGGCGTTGACCGCGCCACCGGTGCGCGCGATAACGCCGATAACGCCGATAACGCCGATAACGCCGATAACGCCAATAACGCCAATAACGCCAATAACGCCAATAACGCCAATAACGCCAATAACGCCGGTTCGCCATCCGCCGACGATTCGCATGCCGAATTGCGCTCGCTGCTCGGCGCATTGCTGCAACTCGCGCCGCAGGAGCTGGATTTCGAGCGGCCGATCCGGCAGTACGGCGTCGATTCGCTGTTGGCGGTGATGTTGCGCAACCGCTTGAACGACGCATACGGAACCCGCCTGACGCTCGCGGAGCTGACGGATTGCCGTACCTTCGCGGAACTGGCCGAACGTCTTCCCGCAAACGTTCGGCGCGCGGGGAAACCGGCGGTTTCGTCAGGCGAGCCAGGCGGTCCGGACGAGTCCGGCGAGCGCGATTATCCGTGCAGCATCGGGCAGCGCGGCTTGTGGATCGAGCAGCGTCACTATCCGGCGCGCGTCGGCTACAACGTGCCGTATGCGTTCGAGATCGACGGCGATGTCGAACCAAAACGCGTGTTCGCCGCGGCCGGGCGCGTATTCGAGCAGCATCCGCTGTTGAGCGCCAATTTTCATTTGGATGGCGATGCGCTTCGATTGCGCGTCGGCGGGCATGCAAGCCCGCGTTGCACGGCGCACCCGCGATGGAGCGGCTCGCCTGCCGAATTGACGCAATGGCTGCGCGAACTCGCGCGGCAGCCGTTCGATCTCGAACGCGACGCGCTGTTGCGTGTCGACGTCGTGCCGGGTGCGGCCGGCGATCAGACGATGGTGCTCTTCACGTTCCATCACGCGGTGTTCGACGGCAGCTCGCTGCCGGTTTTCCTCGACGCGTTCGTCCGCTGTTACGAAGCGGGTGCGCACGCGCAGTTGCCGGCCCCGCGCGCGAGCTACGCGGATTTTGCCGCGTGGCAGCGCGACTGGCTCGCGAGCGACGACGGCGCGCACGCGCGTGCGTTCTGGCTGCAGCGGCTCGGCGGCGAGCGTGAGCCGTTGCGATTGCCGGGCGGGTGCAACGCGCGCGCAGGCGGGCAAGGCGGCCAGCTCACGCTCGTCGCGGACGTGCCGGCCGCCACGCTCGACGGGCTCGACGCGCTGGCGTCGCGCGGCGGCGTGAGCCGCTACTGCGTGATGCTGGCCGCTTTCGCGTCGGTGTTGCGCGAGCGCGCCGATGCGGCGCACGGCCAGAACGTGCGTATTGCGACGCCGTTCTTCGGGCGGCCACACGAACGTTTCGAGGATCTGATCGGCTATTTCGTGAACCTGCTCGTCATCCCCGTCGACGCGCGCGTGCCGCACGATCCGGTCGAACGGTTGAGATCGCTGCAGCGCGAATTGCTCGACGCGTTCGAGCACGGGCACTACCCGTATGCGTGTCTGCACGACGCGCTCGGGCATCCGGCGCAGCCGCTGTTCGACGCCGTGTTCATGTATCAGAACTGGATTCGCCCGATGCAGCGCCGGCTCGCGGATACGCCGGTCCAGATGCGGCCGGTGATGGACGTGCGCCAGCAGGTGGATTTTCCTCTCGCATTCGAGGCGCTCGAAACGGCGCGCGGCGTCACGCTGCTGTGCCACTTCGATGCGGCCGTCTATTCGACGGAGTGGATCGAGTCGATTCGCGCAGACTATCTGGCGCTGCTCGCGCGGTGGCCGGCGCATGCGGCGCGGGATGCGGGGCTGCCAGCGGCCGGCGGCCCGGCGTCGTTCGACGGCGCGCGCGCGGCTGTCGATACGCGCGCGCTCGTCGCGCTGTTCGACGCGCAGGCGGCGCGCACGCCGTCGGGCACTGCGTTGATCCACGATGGGCGCCGTCTCGACTATGCGTCGCTCGATGCCCACGCGAATCGGCTCGCCCGCGCGATGCGCGCGGCACTGCCGCCGCGCGCGGGCGCGGATCGCGTGGTGGCGCTGCTGCTCGAGCCGGGCTTCGCGTTCGTCGCGGCCGCGCTCGCCGCATGGAAGACGGGCGCCGCCTATCTGGCGCTCGATCCTGCGCTGCCCGCCGAGCGTTTGGCGCAGATGAGCGCCGACAGCGGCGCGGCACTGCTGGTGACGGATGCGGCCGCGCGCGGCCGTCTCGAAGACGGGCCGTTTTGGGGCGCGTTGCCGTGCGTGGACGCTGACGCGCCCGGCATGCCCGGCGCGTCGGCGGGCGCGGGCGAGCCCGACGCCGGCCAGACATGCTGCTACGTGATCTATACGTCCGGTTCGAGCGGCAAGCCGAAAGGCGTGCGCGGCACGCTGAACCGGCTCGAATGGGGCTGGCGGGCATTCCCCTACGCGGACGACGACATCTGCTGTCAAAAGACGTCGCTGAATTTCGTCGATCACGTCGCGGAACTCTTCTCGCCGCTGCTGCGCGGCATTCCGACGCTGATCCTCGGCGACCGGCCATTGCGCGAACGAGGCGCGGCGTGGTTCGCCGCCGAGCTGGCGCGGCGCCGTGTGACGCGCATCGTCGCGATTCCGTCGCTGCTGCGCGTGTTGCTGCGCGAGCCAGAGGCCGCGCGCTCGCTCGCGAGCCTGCGGCTTTGCTTCAGCAGCGGCGAGCCGCTGCCGCGCGATCTGGCGGACGCGTTTCACGCTTGCTGCGAACATGCGGCGCTCGTCAACCTGTACGGCTCGTCGGAGATGAGCGCCGATGCGAGCTGCAAGCGCGTCGGTCGCGACGAGCCGGGCATCGTGTCGATCGGGCGGCCGATCGATGGCGTGCGGATGCTCGTCGTCGACGCCCACGGCCGCCTCTGCGCCGACGGCGTCGAAGGCGAGGTGCTGGTCGGCGGGCTCGCGCTCGCCGAAGGCTATGCCGGCGAATCGGCCGGATCGGACACACGCTTTATCATGGCCGATCCGGACGGCGCCGGTCCGCAGCGCTATTTCCGCAGCGGCGATCTCGGCTACCGGCGCTCGGACGGCGAATTCGTGCTGATCGGACGGCGCGATCGCCAGGTGAAAGTCAATGGGCAACGGGTCGAGCCTGGAGAAATCGAGGCCGCGCTGCGCGCGCACGCGAGCGTCGTCGACGCGATCGTCGAGCCGGGCGTTGGCGGTATCGCGCTCGAAGCGTTCGTCGAGCTGCGCGAGCCGACGGACGGCGCCACGCTGCGCACGCATCTCGCGCGCACGCTGCCGTTGGCGCTGCTGCCCGGCCGGTTCCACCATGTCGCGGCGCTGCCGCGCCTGGCGAGCGGCAAGCTCGATCGGGCCAGTGTGCGCGCGGCCAACGCGCGGCTTTTGCCGTTTGACGCCGCTGCGACGGGCGGCGCGGCGTCCGGCGGCGAAGCGCGTGCGCTCGCGGTCGTTGCGGGCGTGCTTGGCGTGCCGGCCGAAACGCTCGACGTGGATCAGGACTTTCATCAGCTCGGCTTCGACTCGTTCCGCTTCGTCCGTTTGGCCGATGCGTTGAACGGCGCTTTCGGCACGCGCAGCACGCCCGCCGACTTCTATCGGCACGGCACCACGCGCAAATGGCTGGCGAGCGTTGCCGCTGCTGAGTCCGATACGGCGGCATCGGCGGCAATATCCACTGCTGCATCGGGGGCTGCGTCGGGGGCTGCGGAAGCGGCCATCCACGAGCCGACGGCCTTCGCCGCGCCGGCATCGACCGTCGAGCCAGTCGAGTCAGTCGAGTCAGTCGAGCCGACGCCCGCAGCCGCCGAGATGACGGCGATGGCACCGGCGGCGGTCCTCGCCGCCGCCCCGATGCCGGCCGCGCAGACAGCCGCCGCTGCGGCAGCGCCTGCCGCGCCGGTACGCGCGCCCACCGCGATGCCCGGCGTCACGCCGGTTCCGTCTGCCGCGAGCGACGGCGCGATCGCGGTGATCGGCATCGCGGGCGTGATGCCCGGTTGTGACGATCTGGACAGCTTCTGGCGCAGCCTGCGCGACGGCGTCGATCTGATTCGCGAGGCGCCGGCCGAACGCTGGAACTGGCGCGACTACGTGGGCCAGCCGGGCGGCGACGCGCTGCGATGGGGCGGCTTCGTCAACGACGTCGACAAATTTTCGCCCGCGTTCTTCGGCTTGTCGCCGCTCGAGGCCGAATACATGGACCCGCAGCATCGGCTTTTCCTCGAGACGGCCTGGCATGCGCTCGAAGACGCGGGCTATGCGCCACGGTCGCTGCCAGAGCGCTCGGTGGGCGTGTTCGTCGGCGCAAGCTCGATGGATTACGCGAGCATGCTGATGACGCGCGGCGAAGTCGATCCGCTCGCGAATTTCGGCAACGGCCACAGCATGATCGCGAACCGCGTGTCGTATCTGCTGGATCTGCACGGCCCGAGCGTCGCGCTCGACACCGCCTGTTCGAGTTCGCTCGTCGCGATTCACGAAGGTATTAGCGCGATTCGCCGCGGCGACTGCCGCTTGGCGATCGTCGGCGGCGTCAACGTGCTGCTCGAGCCGCGCATCACGCTGTCGATGGGCAAAGCGCGGATGCTGAGCCCGGGCGGCCGCTGCCGCACGTTCGCGGCCGACGCCGACGGCTACGTGCGCGGCGAGGGCGCGGGCGCGATGATCCTGAAGCCGCTCGCGGCCGCGCTGGCGGACGGCGATCCGGTGCACGCGGTGATACGCGGCAGCGCGGTCAATCACGGCGGCCGCGCGAACTCGATGACCGCGCCGAACCCGGCCGCGCAGGCGGCGCTCGTGTCGGGGCTTTACCGGCGTTCGGGCATACGCGCGGGCGACGTGAGCTATGTCGAGACGCACGGCACGGGCACGCCGATCGGCGATCCGATCGAAATCAACGCGCTCAAGGAGGTCTGGCGCGACGCGTCGGGCGGGCCGGCCGCGCGTTGCGCGCTCGGGGCCGTCAAAACCAACGTGGGCCATCTCGAAGCCGCCGCGGGAATCGCCGGCGCGCTGAAGATCGTGCTGAGCCTCAAGCACCGCACACTCGCGCCGAATCTGCATGGCGCGACGCCGAACCCTTACATCGATCTGCGCGGCACGCCGTTCCACCTGCCGTCGAGCGCGGCGCCGTGGCCGTCCGAGCGCGGCGCGCCGCGTCTTGCCGGGTTGAGTTCGTTCGGCATCGGCGGCACGAACGCACACGTGCTCTTCGAAGAATTTCCGGGAAATCATCATGCTGAATGACATTGCCGACCGCGAGCCTCGGCTCGTGCTGTTGTCCGCCGTCGAGGCCGACACGCTGCCTGTGATGGCCGAACAATTGCGCGCGCACCTGACGCACACCCGCTCGCTTGCGCTCGACGACATCGCGCATACGTTGCAGGTTGGGCGCGAGGCGCTGCCGGTCCGTGTCGCGATCTGCGCGACGTCGCTCGACGCGCTGTGCGCGCAGCTTCGTGCATTCGCCGCCGCGCCCGACGCCGCGCATCCGGGCATCGTCCGGGGTGTCGCGCGCGACGCCGGCGCGCTCGAATGGGACGTCGAACGCTGCCGCCGCGCAAGCGCAGCCGAACTCGCCGCGGCATGGGCGGGCGGCGCGGTCATTCCGTGGGCGCGGCTTGGCGCGACGGGCGGAGCCAAGCGCGTGAGTCTGCCTGGTTATCCGTTCGAGCGGCGCCGTCATTGGGCGGCGGCGTCGCTGTCCGGCACGCCGCCGGCGCGCGGCGCGGCAAGCGACGAGCCGGGCCCGATCGACGCGGCATACGAATGCCGGCTCGACGCCGGCGCTTTCTATCTGCGCGATCATCGTGTCAACGGCCGGTCGATCCTGCCCGGTGTGATGTATCTCGAACTGTTCGGCCGCGCGCTGCGGGCCATCGGCCGGCCGATACCGCCGCTCGTGCTGCGCGACGTCGTTTGGTTGCAGCCCGCATGGGCCGGCGCGAACGGGATTACCGTGCGTGTGCGTGTCCAGCCGGCGGCGGGCGGCGGGCTGCTCGAACTCGTGTCGGACGGCCCCGCCGGAACGAGCGTCGTCCACGGCCGGGGCGAGGCCGCCGAGCCGCGCGGCGAGCCGGCGCGCGAACCCGTCGATCTCGCCGCGCTGCGCGCGCGCGCCAAACGCGAGCTGAACGGCGCGGACTGCTATCCGCGGCTTGCGGAAGCGGGCTTCGAATACGGGGCGGGCCATCAGTGCATCGAGCGCCTGTGGGCCGGCAGCGACGGGGTGCTCGCGGAACTGCGCAATCCACGCATGCCGGCGGACGAACCGTTCGTCGTGCATCCCGGCCTCTTCGATTCAGCGCTGCAAGCGGCGTTCGGCCTCGACATCCTCGACGTCGAGCATCCGGCTGCCGCCGTGCCGTTCTCGCTCGAGCGCTTCGAACTCGCGGCGCCGGTGCCCGACGGCCCGCTGTGGGCATGGGGTCGCTATCGGGCAGGCACAGCGGCGGGCGTGGTGCGCCGCATCGACGTCGACTTGATCGATGCGCGAGGGCGGGCGGTCGCGCTGCTGCACGGCCTGGCGGTCCGGACGTTGCCGCGCGAGGCGGCGGCCGATGACGCCGGCGCGTCGATGCCGGGCGATGGCGCGGCATTCGGAACGCCATCGCGGCCAGCCGCCGCTGAACCGATCGGGCGCGCGCCGACCGTGCAGACTGCACCGACTGCACCGACTGCACCGACTGCACCAACCGCACCAACCGCACCAACCGCACCAGCCGCACCAGCCGCACCAGCCGCACCAGCCGCACCAGCCCTGCCGGCCGCATCGCCTTCATCGCCGGACGCCGGGCTGCGCGAGCGCGCGCTCGCATTCTTTCGCGACCGCTTTGCCCGGATTCTGCGTCTTCATGACGGCACGCTCGACGAGCATGCGCAACTCGAGCAATACGGGATCGATTCGTTGATGATCATCCGTCTCACCGACGATCTGGAGCAAACGTTCGGCCGTTTGTCCAAAACGCTCTTTTTCGAGCATCAGACGCTCGGCGAGCTGGTTGATTACTTCGTGAGCGTGCATGCGCAGCGGCTGGGCGACGCGATTGCGGCCGAGCGGCAGAGCATGGCCGGCCCGGCTGACGAAGCTGACGCGGCTGACCTGCGGGTGCCGTCGGCGCAGCCCGAGCCACGCGATGCAAGCGCCGTGCTCGACGCGTGCGCGCTACCCGACGCTCCGAGAGCCGGCCCGCAGCCGGCTTTGCCGGCTGCGAGCGCCGCCGCGCCCGCGCCCGCGCTTTCCGGTGCGGCCGATGCCTCCGACGATGACATCGCGATCATCGGCCTGGCCGGCCGCTATCCGGGCGCGCGCGACATGGACGAGTTCTGGGCGCGCCTGTCCGGCGGATGCGACATGATTCGCGAGATCCCGCCCGAACGCTGGGACCACGCGCGTTTTTACGATCCCGAGCGCAACAAGATCGGCAAAACATATTGCCGGCACGGCGGATTCATCGACGATGTCGACAAGTTCGATCCGCTTTTCTTTGGTATTTCGCCGCGCGAGGCGGTTGGAATGGAGCCGCAGGAGCGGCTGTTCGTCGAGTGCGCGTATGAAGCGATGCAGGACGCGGGCTACACCCGCGCAAGCCTGCCGGGCGCGCCGGGGGGCGGCAAGGGGCGGCACGTCGGCGTGTTCGTCGGCGTGATGTACGAGGAATATCCGCTGTTCGGCGCGGAGTCCGCGGCGCGCGGACAGCCGTTCGCGGTGCCCGGCCATCCGGCGTCGATCGCGAATCGCGTGTCGTACCTGTTCAATCTGCAAGGCCCGAGCCTCGCGCTCGACACGATGTGCTCGTCGTCGCTCACCGCGCTGCATCTCGCGTGCCGCAGCATTCGCGACGGCGAATGCGCGATGGCGATTGCGGGCGGCGTCAACGTGTCGATTCATCCGAACAAGTACCTGATGCTCGGGCAAGGCGGCTTCGCGTCGGCGAAGGGGCGCTGCGAAAGCTTTGGCGAAGGCGGCGAGGGCTATGTGCCGGGCGAGGGCGTCGGCGCGGTATTGCTCAAGCGCAAGCGCGACGCGATCGCCGACGGCGATCAGATTTACGGGATCGTTCGCGCATCGGCGCTCAATCACGGCGGCAAGACCAACGGCTACACGGTGCCGAATCCGGCCGCGCAGGCCGCCGTGATCGCGGGCGCGCTCGCGAAGGCGGGCATCGCGCCGCGCGCGGTCAGCTACATCGAGGCGCATGGCACCGGCACGGCGCTCGGCGATCCGATCGAAATAGCGGGGCTCGCGCGCGCGTTCGGCGGCGACGCGCAGGACCGGCAGTTCTGCGCGATCGGCTCGGTGAAGTCGAACATCGGCCATTGCGAAAGCGCGGCGGGCATCGCGGGAATCAGCAAGGTGCTGTTGCAAATGCGGCATCGGCAGCTCGCGCCTTCGCTGCATGCCGACACGCTCAACCCGAACATCGACTTCGAGCACAGCCCGTTTCGCGTGCAGCGCAAGCTGGCGCCGTGGCCGCGGCCGGTCGTGCCGGTGCACGGCGTCGACACGGAGCTGCCGCGCATCGCGGGGATTTCGTCGTTCGGCGCGGGCGGCGCGAACGCGCACGTGTTGATCGAGGAATACGTCGAGCCTCGGGCGGAGCTTGTCGAGCAGGCGCGCGCGCCGCAGCCCGTGGCCATCATCGTGTCCGCGAAGACGCCGGCGGCGTTGCGGCAGTCGGCCGAACGGCTGTTGCTCGCGGTGCGCCGCAACGGTTGGCGCGACGCGCAACTGCCGCGCATCGCCTATACGCTGCAGACCGGCCGGGAGGCGATGAGCGAGCGGCTCGGGCTGATCACGTCGTCGCTGGACGATCTCGGCGCGCGTCTTGCCGCCTACGTCGCGGGCGACGCGGCCGCCGCGAACGTGCGCACGGGCAAGGCCCGCGCGGCACATGCGGAGCAGCCGCGGATTTCGCCGCGCGACGGTCTGGATGCCGCGCTGAGCGCGTGGGTCGACGGCGCGCAGATCGACTGGCTGGCGGGATATGACGAGCCCCGCCCGCGCAAGATCGGGTTGCCCGCGTATCCGTTCGCGCGCGAACGCTATTGGGTCACGGATCTGATCGAGCAGTCGGGCGGGGCCGCGCCCGATGCGCATGCGCCCGACGCCGTCCGTCTGGGCTGGCTGCATCCGCTGCTACACGCGAACACGTCGCGCGTCGGCTTGCAGCGTTTCAGCAGCCGCTTCGATGGCCGCGAATTCGTTCTCGACGATCATCGCATCGACGGCGAACGGTTGCTGCCCGCCGCGGCGTTCATCGAGATGTTCGCGGCGGCCGCCGCATCGAGCGGCATGCGGCCGACCGGCACTCGCGCCCTTCAGCTCGCCAATCTCGCATGGCTGCAGCCGGCGTGGCAGCGCGACGCTGCGCTCTCGCTCGATATCGAGGTGCGCGGCGAACCCGGCGCCGACGCATGGGCGCTGCGTTGCGTCGACGGCGACGACGCGCAGCGACAGTACGCTCAGGCGAGCGCATCGCTCGTCGACGCGCGTGCGCGCCGGCACGATCTCGCCGCGTTATCGGCCGCCTGCGGCCAGGAGGTGTCGGGCGACGCGCTGTACCAACGCTACCGCGGCGCCGGCTATGGCTACGGCGCAGCGTTCCAGAGCATCGTGGCGTTGCGCGCGGCCGACGATCACGCGCTCGCGCGGCTCGAAGTGGAAGCGGCGCAGACGGCGGCGCTGGTGACACCGTTCGGCATGCCGCCGACGCTGCTGGACGGTGCTTTGCAGGCCACCGCCGCATTTGCCGGCGCAGGCGACGATACGCGGCCGCTGCTGCCGTTCTCGATCGAACGCATCGAATGGCGCGGCCCGTGCGAGCGCGTGATGTGGGCGCTCGCGCGCCGGCGCGACGACGGCGCGCGCGTCGCGAAGTTCGACATCGATCTGTGCGACGAAGACGGACTCGTGCGGGTCGCGATCGTCGGCTACGGTGCGCTGCGGCTCGACGCGCCGGCGAGCGGCGCGCCGGCCGCCAAGACTGCTGACGCGGCTGCCGCCACACCTGCCGCGCACCGCGGCGGCGATTCGACCGCGAGCGCGCAGACGTACTACTTCCTGCCGCGCTGGAGCGAAGCGCCCGCTGCCGCCGCCGAGCGGACAGCCGATACGCGGTTGCTCATCGCTGCCGCGAGCCAGGCGGATCTCGACCGGTTCGCGACGAGCTGTGCGCACGCCGCGCGAATCCTGCTCGAATCTCATCTGGATGGCGACGAAATCGAAGCGCGGCTCGCCCGGCGCGATTTCGATCATCTCGTATGGATCGCGCCGTCGAGCGACGCATCGCCGTTCGACCGGGCCGCCGTGGAGCGCGCGCAACAGGCGGGCGTGCTGCCGGTGTTCCGGCTCGTGAAGGCGCTGCAGCATTTGAAGGCTGCGCCCCAGGCATTCGAGCTGACGGTCGTGCAAACGCAGGCGCACGGTTTTCCCGGCGATCGCTTCGACTTCGCGCAAAGCGGCGTGCACGGCATCGTCGGCACGATCGCGAAGGAGATGCCGCGCTGGCGCGTGCGCCATGTCGACATCGAACGCGTAGAAGATGCGCAAGCCGGCGGCGGCGCGCGTCTCGAAGCGTTGCTGGCTCAGCCTTGCGATGCGCTCGGCACGCTGCGGATGCAGCGCGGCGGGCGCTGGTACGCGAAACAATGGCTGCGCGCCGAATTCGACGCCCGCTCGGAGCGCATGCCGTTGCGCAGAAACGGGGTCTATGTCGTGATCGGCGGCGCGGGCGGGATCGGCGCGGCGTGGAGCGCGCACGCGATACGGGAGTGCGACGCGCAGGTGGTTTGGGTCGGCCGCAAGGCGCTCGACGCCGAAATCCGCGCGCGCATCGACGCCTGCACGCACGGCGCGCGCGCGCCGTCTTACTATCAGGCCGACGCCTGCGACCTCGCCGCCCTCGACGCTTGCCTGTCGGCTGTCCGCGCACGTTTCGGCGCGATTCACGGCGTCATCCATTCGGCCGTCGTGCTCGAGGACAGCGCGCTCGCGAACATGGACGAAGCATCGTTCCGGCGGGTCTACTGCAGCAAGGTCGACAGCAGTGTCAATCTCGGCATCGCGCTGCGCGACGCGCCGCCGGATTTTCTGCTGTTTTTCTCGTCGACCGTCGTATTCACGCCGCCGCCAGGGCAGGCGAACTACAGCGCCGGCTGCTTGTTCCAGAATGCGCTTGCCGCGCGGCTCGCGAGTGATCTGGGCTGCGCGGTCAAGGTCGTGGACTGGGGGTATTGGGGCAGTGTCGGCGTTGGCGCGACACCGCGTTATCGGGCAATCATGGCGCGCAACGGCATTGCGTCGATCGAGCCCGACGACGGGATGGCGGCGCTCGCGCAACTTTTCGGCCAGGATGTCAGCGAACTGGCGCTGCTGAAGGTGACCGACCAGGTCGCCTATCCGCGCGGGCTGCTGCCGCCGGACGAGATGCTGCAAGTGTTGCCGCACGACGCCGCGCTTGCCGACGCGCCGCCCGAACTCGACGGCGATTTTGCCGATTGCGTGATGGCGCTGCTCGCGCAGGCCGCCGCTCGGATGGACACCGCGCCGACGCTGCTCGACGTCGATGGGCGCGCCGCGCTCGATACCGGCTTGCCGGAACGGCTGCTCGCGCATCCGCGGCGATGCGGCGCGTATGTGATCGGCGCGGTGGACGACGCGCGCGCCGCGCCGGCAGCGCCGGCCGCCGCGCGCTTGTCTGGCTTGCCGGTGCTGCGCATCGGCGCGGCGTCCGATGTGACGCGTGATGCGCATGCGCCGTTCGATCTCGTGCTGGCGCGCATCGATGGCGAAGCCGGCAGTGACACGCTGCTGCGCCGCCTGAAACGCTTGATGAAACGCGGTGGCCGGCTGCTCGTCGGCGACGGCGGGGCCGGGCATGCCGTGCGCGACGCGTTGCGCCGCGAAGGGTTCGCGCCGCGCCGGGCAGTGGACGGCATTTGGCTCGCGACGCATGACGGCGTGGTCCGGATAGCCGCGCGCGCGTCGGATGCGCCGTCCTCGCAAGCGATTTCGCACGACGCGTCCGCCGTCGCGCGTCCGCCCGAGGCCGCCGCGCCGGCTGGCGGGCAGGCAAATGAGCCGGGCAGCGGGCAAACGCGCGCCGCCCGCATCGCCGCTGACGCGCACACTGCCGCTGACGTCCGCACCGCCGATGGCGCATACGAACGCCTCGTCGATGCGAGCCTCGCGTACTTCAAAGGCTTGATCGCCGCCGAACTCGACATTCCGTTCGATCGTCTCGATGTCGACGAGCCGCTCGACGGCTACGGCATCGATTCGATCTATTCGGTGCGGCTCGTCACCAAGCTGAATCAGTCGTTCAGCGACGTCAGCAATACGTTGTTCTTCGAGGTGCAGACGATACGCGGGCTGGTCGAGCATTTCGTCGCGTCGCACCGCCGGGAGCTGGAGGTGCTGGTGGGCGTCGCGCCTGTCGCCGAAACGGCGGCCGGCGCGTCTGCTGTTTCGGCTGCGCAGCCGGCGCCCGCGCTCACGTCGCCCGCGTCTAAGCCCATGCCCACGCCCGCCGCGACGCTCCCGTCACCGCCAAACGCCGACGACGCACGGCGCACGGCATCACGCGCGTGCGACATCGCGGTAATCGGCATGAGCGGGCGCTACGCACAGGCCGACGATCTCGATGAATTCTGGCGCAACTTGCGCGAAGGCCGGAACTGTATCAGCGAGATCCCCAACGATCGCTGGGACTGGCGCGCGCACTTCGATGCCGAACGCGGCAAGTGGGGCAAGCACTACACGAAATGGGGCGGCTTCGTGCGCGATATCGACGCGTTCGATCCGCTGTTCTTCCAAATTTCCCCGACCGAAGCCGAGCGGATGGACCCGCAGGCGCGCCTATTCGTCGAGCAAGCCTACGCCAGCATCGAGGACGCGGGCTATACGCCGGCCACGCTCGCGCCCGGCAACCGGGTTGGCGTATTCGTCGGCGTGATGAACGCCGATTACGTGAACGGCGCGAGCTATTGGTCGATCGCGAACCGGGTGTCGTACCTGTTCGATCTGAAAGGGCCGAGCCTGGCGGTCGACACGGCGTGCTCGTCGTCCTTGAGCGCGATTCACTTGGCGCTCGAGAGCATCGCCGCCGGCTCGTGCGATTGCGCGATCGCGGGCGGCGTGAGCCTGATCATGAGTCCGGCCCACTATATGGGCCTGTCGACGATGGGCATGCTCGCCGGCGACGACAAATGCCGCGCGTTCGGCGCGGACGCCGAAGGCTTCGTCGTCGGAGAGGGCGTCGGCGCGCTCGTCCTGAAGCCGCTGCAAGCAGCCGTCGACGCGGGCGACCACATCTACGGCGTCATCAAGGCGAGCGCGTTGAACGCGGGCGGCCGCACCAGCGGCTTCACGGTGCCCAATCCCGCCGCGCAAGCGGACGTGATCGGCGAGGCGATACGCCGCTCGGGCGTGCCGGCTTCGCAGATCGGCTACATCGAGGCGCACGGCACCGGCACGCCGCTCGGTGATCCGATCGAGATCAAGGGGCTGGCCGACGCCTTTGCCCGCGCGGGCGGCGGCGCATCGTGCGCGCTCGGTTCCGTGAAAGGCAATATCGGCCATTGCGAGAGCGCGGCCGGGATCGCCGGCGTGACGAAGGTGCTGCTGCAAATGCAGCATGCGACGCTGCTGCCGTCGCTGCACGCGGAGCGCCCGAATCCGCGCATCGACTTCGCGCGCACGCCGTTCCGGCTACAGCGCGGCGTCGAGCCGTGGCCGCGTCCGATACCGACGGCTGGCGGCGCGGCCGACGAACTGCCGCGCACGGCTGGCGTCTCGTCGTTCGGCGCGGGTGGCGCGAATGCGCACCTGGTGATTCAGGAGTATCGCGGCGAGCCGGCCGACGCCGGCGGCGATCACCCCGGCACGGTGGCCATCGTGCTGTCCGCCCGCACGCGCGAGCAGTTGACCGGGCGCGCCGAGCGGCTGCTCGAGCGCCTGCGCGACGAGGCGCGGCCGGTCCCGCTGCGGGATCTCGCGTACACGTTGCAGATCGGGCGGGAAGCGATGGAGCACCGGCTTGCGTTGACGGCGGCGTCGCACGAAGCCGTATGCAGCGCGCTCGACGCGTTCCTGTCGGGCCGGCATGCGAGCCGCGTCGACATTCACGTCGGCTGCGTCGACGATCACCGCGCGTCGATCGGCCTGCTGCAAGGCGACGACGATTTGCGCGAGGCCATCGAACGTTGGTTCGAAAAAGAGAAATGGACGAAGCTGCTCGCGTTGTGGGTCAAGGGGTTGCACGTCGATTGGGCGCGTCTTTACCGCGGCGCGCGGGCGAGGCGCGTGAGCTTGCCGAGCTATCCGTTCGCCAAGGAGCGGTTCTGGCTGGATCTCGGCGTCGAATCGCTGCACGCGCTCACGATGCGCGCGGGCCCGCCGAGCCCGCGCAGCGCGGCGCCGCTGCATCCGCTGCTGCACGAGAACCGGTCGACGCTCGACGGCCTGCGCTTCACGAGCCGCATCGATGACGACGAACCGGTTTTCGCCGACCACCGGATTCACGGCCGGGCCCTTTTGCCCGCCGCCGTGCAAATCGAGCTGATTCGCGCGGCGGCCGACGCCGCGACCGGCGCGGCGGCGCAGGACGTGCTGCCGATGCGTCTGCGCGACCTCGCGTGGGTCGAGCCTGTCGATGCCGACGCTG
This sequence comes from Burkholderia sp. TSV86, assembly GCF_001522865.1. Classification (GTDB taxonomy): domain Bacteria; phylum Pseudomonadota; class Gammaproteobacteria; order Burkholderiales; family Burkholderiaceae; genus Burkholderia. The sequence continues at coordinate 516,339 of NZ_LOWB01000116.1, forward strand.
CGATCGAGCTCGACGTCCGCTTGCAGCGCGGCGACGGCGATCGGCTGTCGTTTGCGCTGACGTCCGGGCCGAAAAGCGGTGCGCCGGCTTCGTCCGCCGCGATCCACTGCCAGGGCGCGATCGAAACGCGCGACGTGCTGCCCGAGCCGCGCGCGGTCGATCTCGACGCGTTGCGGCGCCGATATCAACCGTTGCCGGTGACGCCCGAGTCGTTCTATCAGCGCCTCGCGGCGGCCGGGATGGTTTACGGCCCGTCGCTGCGCACGCTCACGTGGGCGGGCGAGGCGCCCGACAGCCTGCTCGTGCGCTTGTCGGCGCAGCCGGCTGCCGGTGCGGGCACGGCGCACGCGCGTTGGACCATCGATCCCGGTTTGCTCGACGGCGCGTTGCAGGCGCTCGCGCTGTTCGACGCGCGCAGCGCCGCCGGCGCGAACGATTCCAGCACGCTCGCCGCGCTGCCATTCGCGACCGAGCGCATCGAACTGTACCGGCGCTGTTGCGGCGCGCTATGGGCGCAACTGCGCCGGCGCGCTCGGTGCGGCGTTCGATATCGATCTGTACGACGACGCGGGCGAGGTTTGCCTGTCGATCCGTGGCTTGTCCACGCGCTCTCCCGGCGCGGGCATGCCGGCGGGCGCGGCCGCGCGGCCGGACGAAATCGTGATGCTGGCGCCGTGCTGGGTGCCGGCCGATCTTTGAATTGCGGGGAATCAAGCATGCAGCCGAAAACGCATCATCTGTACTTCTGTCATCTGGCTGGGCAGCCGTTCGACGCGCTGAGCGCGCAATTTCCCGGCGCGTCGTGTCATGACTTCAGCGGTGGCGGCCACGACGCGCCGGACACACTCGAGCGCCTCGTGCTCGCGTTGCACGACGGCGTGCGCCGCGCGCTGTCGGAAGAGGGCGCACCGCCCGTCGTGCAGGTCGTGCTCGACGAGCGGCAGCACGCGTTGCGCGCGGGCACGGCCGCGCAGTTGCTGTCGATCCGGGCCGAATATCCGGCGTTTCGCGGGCAGGCGATCACGGTCAATCCGTTCGAGACGCTCGCGTCGCTCGCATCGAAACTCAATGCGAATGCGACAGCGCGTGATTCGCACGTCACGTTGCTGTATCGCGGCGACGCACGTTATGCGCTCGGCTGGGAAGAACAGCCGGCGACGGATGCGCGCCCGCCTTGGCGCGCCGGGCACGCGTATCTGATCGCGGGCGGCCTCGGCGGGCTCGGGCGGGTGCTCGTCGACGCGATCGGCGCGGCTGGGCTTGGCAACCGGGTCGTCGTCGCCGGGCGTTCGAGTCTCGACGAGGATGGCCGCGAGCTGATCGAGCGCTGGGCGCGCGAGGGCCTGCCGGTCAGCTACGTGCGCGCCGACGTCGCCGAGCGCGCGCAGGTCGAGCGGCTGATCGGCTGGACGCTTGCCGCGTGCGGCCGGCTGGACGGCGTCATGCATTGCGCGGGCGTGATTCGCGACAATCTGCTGATGCGCAAGCCGGCCGACGAGTTTCGCGCCGTGCTCGCGCCGAAGGCGCGCGGCGTGGTGAATCTCGACGACGCAAGCCGCCGCGTGCCGCTGTCGTTCTTCGCGCTGTTTTCGTCGGTGTCGAGCGTGCTCGGCAACGCCGGCCAAACCGATTACGCCGCCGGTAACGGCTTCATGGACGGCTACGCGCGGCTGCGAGCGCAAGCCGTGCGCGACGGCCTCGCGCACGGCCGCACGGTGTCGGTCAACTGGCCGTACTGGCGCGACGGCGGCATGCGGATGGACGATGCGCAGATCGAGCGGATGTGGCGCGATGGCGGGATGCGTCCGTTGTCGACGCCGGACGGCTTGCAGGCGTTCTACCGCGCGCTCGCGCTCGACGCCGAGCAACTGATGGTCGTCGCGGGCGACGCAGCCCGGCTGCGCGCGGCCGCGCAGGCGGCACGCGGCGGTTCGGTTGCGCGCGCGCCCGCTGCCGCGCAGTGGGAGGTTGATGCGCCGCGCGCGGCCGATGCGAACCATACAGCTGATGCGCGCGCGCTCGCCGCGCCCGCCGCGTCTGCGCCGCCAGCGGCCCGCACGCCGTCGATGCCGCCTGCGGCGCGGCCCGGCGATGCGCGGCAAGCGGCAATCCGCACGCATCTGACTCGGCTCGTCGCCGCCCAGCTTGGCTTGGCCGAGCACCGGATTCGTGCCGACGCGCCGCTCGGCCGCTATGGCATCGATTCGGTGATGATGATGAAGGTGATCGCCGAACTGGAGACGGATTTCGGTTCGTTGCCGAAAACGATTTTCTTTGAATATCAGACGCTCGATGAACTGGCGGATTATTTCGTCGAACAGCACGGCGATCGCGTTGCCGCGCGCTGGCCCGCCGCGAACTCGGACGCGTGCAGCGGCAGTGAGCGGGGCAGCGACAGCGGCACCGGCTGCGCTTCGGGAGACCGCGCGCCGGCGCTCGTGTCAGCGCCAGCGCCTATGCCGGCGCCGACCGTGCAGGCGACGCCCGCACCCACGCCGCCGAAGCTTGCCCCCGATGCGCGGTCGCAAGAGCCGTCACACGAGCCGTCACACGAGCCGTCACATACGCCACGGCGCGCGGCCGGCGAGGACGATCTCATCGCGATCGTTGCCGTCGCGGGCCGCTATCCGGGCGCGGACTCGGTCGACGCGTTCTGGACGCAGCTCGCCCGCGGCTACGACGGCGTCACCGAGGTTCCGGCCGATCGATGGAACGCGGCCGACTACTACGCGGCTGCCCCGGAAACGGGCAAGAGCCGCTGTAAGTGGGGCGGTTTCCTGAGCGACGTCGCGTCGTTCGACCCAGGCTACTTTGGCATGACGCCTCGCGAGGCGAGCGTCATCGATCCGAACGAACGGCTGTTCCTCCAGATCGTCCAGCACCTGTTCGAGAGCGGCGGCCTCACGCGTCGCCGCGTCGCCGAGCGCTACGATTGGCGCATCGGCGTTTTCGTCGGCGCGATGTACCAGCAATATGCGGCGTTCGACAGCAACCCCGTCAGCGAATCGCTGACGTCGATCGCGTCGTATGGGTCGATCGCGAATCGCGTGTCGCACGTGTTCGACCTGCGCGGGCCGAGCGTCGCGCTCGACACGATGTGCTCGTCGGCGCTCGTCGCGCTCCACTATGCGCGCGAAAGCTTGTTGCGCGGCGAGTGCCGGGGCGCAATCGTCGGCGGCGTGAATCTGTCGCTGCATCCGAAGAAATACGTCGGGCTCGGCGTGTCGGGCATGCTCGCCAGCACGCCCGAGCGGCGCAGCTTCGGCGGCGGCGACGGTTATTTGCCCGCCGAGGGCGTCGGCGCGGTGTTGCTGCGGCCGTTGCGCGACGCGCTGCGTGACGGCGACGACGTGCTCGCCGTGCTGCGCTCGACTCACGTGGTCCACAGCGGCGGGACGAACCCTTACGCGACGCCGAATTTGAAATCCCAGGTCGCGCTCATCGAGGAGAATCTCGACAAGGCCGGTGTCTGCGCGACCAGCATCGGCTATGTCGAAGCGGCCGCGACTGGCTCGGCGCTTGGCGACGCGGTCGAGATGCGCGCGCTGAGCAAGGTCTTTGCGCAGCCGGGCGTGCCGCGCGCGATCGGCACCGTGAAATCGAACATCGGGCACGCGGAGGCGGCGTCGGGCATGTCGCAATTGACGAAGGTGCTGCTGCAGCTTCGGCATCGGAAATGGCTGCCGACGCCGCCAATCGGCACGCCGAATCCCGAGATCGACTGGCGCGGGGCGCCGTTCTCGCTCGCTCATACGTTGTGCGACTGGCCCGAACCCGTAGTCAACGCCGATGGTGCGCCGCCATTGCCGCGGCGGGCGGCGATCGATTCGTTCGGCGCGGGCGGCACGTATGCGCATGCGATTGTCGAGGCGTGCGCCATCGGGGCAAAGCCGGCCGACGCCGTTGTCGACGCCGATGGCGCGGCGCAGTTGATCGTGCTGTCCGCGCAGAGCGCGCACGCGCTGGCCGCGCTGGCCCGCCTGCATCTCGACTGGCTGCGCGAGCCGCGCGATTTGACGCTTGCACGCTATGCGCGCGCGCTGCGGCACGAACGCGATGCGCTGACGCATCGCATCGCGTTCGTCGTGCCCGACAAGCGCGCGTTGCTTGCCGAACTGGACGCGTACTGCGCGGGTGCGCCCGCCTGCGTGCCCGGGGCGCGCTTCGAGGGCCGCGGCGACGCCGCGCCCGGGCAACGGCTGGCAGCCGCGCCGCAGCAGGCCGACCGGCTGACGGCACTCGCCGCGCACTGGGCGACCGGCGGCGACGTCGACTGGCGGGATCTCGATGGAACCGTGTCGCAGCCGCCTGTCGGCCTGCCGCTCTATCCGTTCGATCGCGTGCGGTGCTGGGTCGAGCCGCCCGCGACACCCGCTATAACGGCGGCGCGCCCGTGGATTGCCGACGCTGCCGCGCCCGGCACGGCGTGCACGGTCGATGCGCTGCGCGCACTGCTGGCCGAGATCACCGGGTTGCCGACGCAGGATTGGGACGCCGAGCGCGCATTGAGTGACTACGGGCTGCGCTCGATATCGTTCACGCTGCTGCATCAGGCGCTGGCCGAACGGTTCGGCGAAATCGCGTTCGACGATCTGCGCCGCTGCACGTCGATGCGCGAGATCGGCCGCGCATACGCGAGCGGGCCCGCGCCGGCCGCGCAGCGCGCACGCGAGGGCGCGGGCGCGCCCGGCGGGCGGCGCTATCCGGAACTCGTCGCGCTCAACTCACGGATGGTCGGCCGGCCGGTCTTCTGGATTCATGCGGGCATCGGCGGCGTCGAGGTGTACCAGACGCTCGCGCAGCACGTCGAGCGGCCATTCTTCGGCATCCAGGCGCGCGGCTACCTGAGCGAGCGCGCGCCGCTGCACGGTCTTCAGGCGATGGCGGCGTACTACTGTCACCTGATCGTCGCGCAGCAGCCCGACGGGCCGTATTCGCTCGGCGGTTACTCGCTCGGCGGCGCGCTTGCATACGAAGTCGCGCGCCAACTTCAGGAACTTGGCGAGGCCGTCGATTCGCTCGTGATGATCGACAGCCTCGACGGCGATGCGATGAAAGAATCGGCCGTATCGACGAAGACGCTGTATTTGCAAGCGGCGAACATGGCGATCGGCGCGATGCGGCGCGATGACGTCGAGCAGGCGCTCCACGCGATGATTCATCAGGACGACATCGCCACCGACATCGACGACGACGCCTTTCTCGATACGGTCGTTAAAGCGGCCGTCGCGCGCGGCGTCGACGCATCCGCCGCGCAGCTCACGCAGCGCATCCGGCACCACGCCGCCGTGCAGGCGGCATACGATCCCGCCGGTTTCGACGTGCTGCCGCTGCCGCGGCCGGATGCACTCGCGGCGTACTACCTGCGCAATCGCGGCGGCGAGTATTTCGGGCCGCTGAAGCCCTATCTGTTCGTGCGCGGCGAATCGAGCCGGCTCGGCGAGGCCGACTATCTGCGCGGCTGGCGGAGCGCGCTGCCGACGCTCAGCGTGATCGACGTCGATGCGCGTTGCCACATGCTGATGCTGTCGGCGCAACCGTCGCTCGATCAGGTAATCGACGCGTGCCGGCGCATCTACTCGAGTGCGGCCGGGGCCGATGCGCCGCGCACGGCCGAGCCGGGCGCCGCGCCCGCCGAAGGCGTGCATGAAACCGCGCACGCATGAGCGCGTCGCGACACGTTACGAAGAGGACGATTGACATGAAGGCGTACATTTTTCCCGGCCAGGGCTCGCAGAGCAAAGGCATGGGCGGCGAGCTGTTCGACGAGTTCGACCATTACACGCGGACAGCGGACGACATATTGGGCTATTTGATCAAATCGCTGTGCGTGGACGATGCACAGCGTCAATTGAACGACACCAGATATACCCAGCCCGCGCTTTTCACGGTGAACACGCTGAGCTACCTGAAGGCGCTGCAGAACGACCCGTCGCCGCCAGCGTGCGTCGCCGGACACAGTCTCGGCGAATACAGCGCGCTGCTCGCGGCGGGCGCGTTCCGCTTCGACGTCGGGCTCGCGATCGTCAAAAAGCGCGCGGAGCTGATGAGCGACGCGCCGGCGGGCGGCATGGCCGCCGTGCTGGACTGCCCGCTCGACGCGTTGAAGGGCTGCCTGCGCGACGCGGGCGTCGACGGCATCGACATCGCGAACTACAACGCCGATTCGCAGATCGTGATTGCCGGCGCGCGAACGGAGCTGGCAGCCGCATTCGCGGCGTTCGACGAACGCAACGTCCGCTATGTGCCGCTCAGGGTGAGCGCCGCGTTTCATTCGCGTCATATGGCGCCGCTCGTGGATGCGTTTCGCGCGTTCCTGCGCGGTATCGAATTCCGCCCGCTGCGGGTGCCGGTCGTGTCGAATCTCGACGGCGCGCTGTATCGCGACGACGATCTGATCGAGAGGCTGTCCGCGCAATTGTGCGGCTCGGTGATGTGGCGCGATTCGGTATTGCGGATGCGCGCGCTCGGCGTCACGCGCTTCATCGAGGTCGGCCCCGGCGACGTGCTGACAAAACTGAACGGGAAAATCGCATGAGGGCCGCCCGGTTTTCTCCCGGCGCCGATGCAGGCAGCGGCGCGCACGATGAGCCGGACGGCGCGCACGAGTCCGACGCCGTGCTCAAATGGTTTGGCCCGGATCATGGCGATTTCGCGTGGCTTGAGCGGACGATCGCCGAGCATCCGGCCGCGTTTTTCGCCAGCGGCCGGTTCGGCGGAGAGGGCGCGCCCGCCGATTCCGAAGCGATCTTCTCGGCGGTCGATCTGCCGGACAAGCCGGTGGAGGCCGGCGCGCACGCGGCGCACCTGATCGACGACGTATTCGCGCGCGTCATGCCCGTCGCGTCGCCGTCGTTCGTCGGGCACATGACGTCGGCGCTGCCGTCGTTCGTGCCGCCGCTCGCGAAGGTATTGGCCGCGCTGAACCAGAACGTCGTGAAAACAGAGACGTCCGCCGCGATGACAGCGCTCGAACGGCAGGTGATCGGCATGCTGCACAAACTCGTGTTCAGCGGCGGCGACGCGTTTTACCACCGCTGGCTGCATAGCGGCGATCACGCGCTCGGTGTGTTCTGCTCCGGCGGAACGGTCGCGAATCTTGCCGCGCTGTGGGCGAGCCGCAACAATCTGCTGAGCGCTCGCGAAGGCTTCGCGGGCGTCAATCGCGCCGGCATCGCGCAAGCGCTTCGCCATTACGGCTACGATGGTCTTGCCATTCTTGTGTCGGAGCGCGGGCATTATTCGCTGCGCAAGGCGGCGGACGTGCTCGGCATCGGTCAGGATCATCTGATCGCCGTGCCGGTGGACGCCGAGCACCGCATGCGTGTCGACGCGTTGCGCGACGCCGTTCAAGACCTGCGGCGGCGCAACGTCCGTCCGATGGCGATCGTCGGCATCGCGGGCACGACGGAGACGGGCGCGATCGATCCGCTTGATGCGCTCGCCGACGTCGCGCGCGACGCGGATTGCCATTTCCACGTCGATGCGGCGTGGGGCGGCGCGACCCTGATCTCCGGCCGCCACCGTCATCGGTTCGCGGGCATCGAACGGGCCGACTCGGTCGTTATCGACGCGCACAAGCAACTCTACGTGCCGATGGGCGCGGGCATGACGCTGTTCCGGGCGCCGACCTGGACGGCCGAGATCAGTCAGCACGCCAATTACATCGTGCGCAAGGGCTCGAAAGATCTCGGCCGCCATACGCTCGAAGGGTCGCGCGGCGCGGCATCGGTGATGCTGTATGCGAACCTGCATCTGCTCGGACGAAGCGGATACACGCGCCTGATCGATCTCGGCATCGACAATGCGCGGTATTTCGCGTCGTTGATCGAGCAGCAAGCGGATTTCGAACTTGTCAGCGCGCCGCAGCTCAACATTCTCACCTATCGCTACGTGCCGGCGGCCGTGCGCCGCGCGCTCGTCGACGGGCCGGCGTCGTTGCGGCTGCCGGTTCACGATGCGCTCGACGCGTTGACCATCGACATCCAGCAAGCGCAACGCGACGCCGGGCGCTCGTTCGTGTCGCGCACGCGGCTCGCGTCGCCGCGGTGGCCGGAGCGGCAGATCGACGTGTTTCGCGTGGTGCTCGCGAATCCGAAGACGACGCAAGCACTGCTGGACGACGTGCTCGTCGAACAGCGCGCACTCGCGCAAGCGAGCCCGCATCTGCGCCGCCTGCTCGCGCTCGTCGATGCCGGCGCCGGTGACGGTGAAGCGCGCGACGCCGGCCGGGCATAGCACCACGCGCGGCGGGGGCCGGGCGCGTCGGCTGTCCGTGCGGCATCGGCGGCGCGGCGATGGCGGTGGCAAATCGACGATAGGCAACGATGGAGGCATATGACAGCAGGCAAGATATTCGACGGTCGAAAGATCGTGTTCATGTACCCAGGGCAGGGCAGCCAGTATTTCCGGATGGGAAAAACGCTGTTCGAGCGCGACGACGCGTTCCGCAGCAGCCTCGCATGGCTGAACCGGATCGTCGAGGCGGAGATCGGCGCGTCGCTGATCGACTACGTATTCGATCCGGGCAAGAATCCGGCAATGCCGTTCGACGATACGCGCTATTCGAATCAAGCGGTGTTCTGCTTCGAATATGCGCTGACTCAGTCGCTGCTGGCGCATGGCGTGTATCCGGATTGCGTGCTGGGCGCGAGCCTGGGCGAGCTGGTTGCCGCCTGCGTTGCCGGCTCGCTGAGCCCGCGCACGTGCATCGCGATGCTCGCGGACAGCGCGCGGACGATGGCGCGCACCTGCATGCCGGGCGGCATGCTCGCGGTACTGGCGTCGCCCAGTCTGTTCGATCGCGACGCGGTGTTGGGCGGGAACGCCGAAATCGCGTCGATTTCGTTCGACCAGCATTTCGTGGTCGCGGGCACGGCGGCGGGCATGGACGTGATCGAAACCCATCTGAGTGCGCTCGGCGTCCCAACGGTACGGCTGCCGGTCGAATACGGATTCCATTCCGCGGCGATCGATCCGGCGCGCGAGAACCTGCGTAGGCGGTTTGCGGAGATCGGCGCGAGCCGGCCGATCGTTCCGCTATTTTCGTGCGAAAAGGCCGATTTCGTCGACCGTCCGGACGCGGCACACCTGGACGCTGTGCTGCGCCGGCCGATTCAGTTCAAGCGCGCGATCGAGCGACTCGAACAGCAAGGCGATTATTGGTATGTCGACGTTAGTCTGTCCGGTACGTTGGCGACGTACTGCAAGCATCTGCTCGGCCCGTACAGCCGCTCGTCGAGCGTCGCGGTGGCGACGCCGTTTTCGCGTCACGCGTCGCTCGATCCGGCACATTGGCTCGCGGGCAAACGCATGTCGCCCGCTGCCGCATGAGCGGCGTCGTCCGTTAGGGGGCGTTTTCGCTATTTGCGCGCGCATCGAACATCGCGCGCATCGTGTCGACACGCCTCGCGAACGCATCGAGCGCGGCGCGCAGCGTATCGCGTGCGAACGCGGTCTCGCCATTCGCCGAACGTGCCCGATTCATCTCGGCGCACGCGTCACTTAGCCGCTGGTCCCGGAACACGTGAGCCGTCGCAACGATGTCGTGCAGGCAGGCCGCGAATGCAACGGACGCGCAGTCGGTCTTCGCGAGCGTGACGCGCTGCGAACGATACGCATCGAGCGCGGCATCGAACATCGCTCGCACGGTTCGATCAGTGCCGTAGGCCGTTAGCAGCATGTCGAGCACGGCGCGCGATTCCGAGTCTGACGGCTCTTGTGCCCGCTGGGCATGCAAGTAGCGAATCAGAATGGCCTGAAGCTGTGCAAGCGGCAGTGGCTTGACAAGAACCATGTCCAGGCCCGCGCTCAATCCGCATCGAACGTTGCGATCGCCGTGGATGATGTTCGCGCTGATGCCGATGATCGGCAATCGCCGCACAGGGCCTGCCGCTCTGTCGGTCGCTTCATGCGCGCGCCAGCGGCGCGCGAGCGTGAAGCCGTTCATGTCCGGCATCCATAGATCGGTGATGAGCATCGAGTGCTCTGCATTGCATAATGTTTCGAGCGCTTCGTTGCCGGTAGGCACGACTCGATACGGGTAGCCAAGCTCTTCGAGTTGCCGCTGCCAAACGATCCGGTAGAGCGCCTGGTCGTCGGCGACGAGGATCGGCGCGCAGCGGGGTGGCGACGTGCGCGCGGCGATGCTCGTGCGGATATCGGCTGCGGCGGCCCGCGTATCGAACAAGTTCGTGCAGACGGTCCGGATCGAGCTGGGATAGAACGGCCGCGAGCCTATCGTGGGCAGATCCGAGTCAACGCACACGCCGCCGATCAGAAGGCGCTCGGTGACCGCGACGATCGCCGTGCCGCCGGGGTTTCGCGCGGCTTCCGCGCGGGCCGCGAGTTCGTCGGTGACGTGAAGATCGACGCTGCCCGCATCGTTGTCGACAGCGACAGTCATTCCCATTGCCGTCAACTCGGCGCGCACGTATTGCGCGAGCGCGCAATCGCGCAACGTGACGCGCGCTCGACGCTTCGCGCATCCCGGCACCTGCGCACGAGCGCGCTCCGACACGGGCAACGTGATCCGCGCGCGGACAGTCGTGCCGGCTCCAGGCTGGCTCGCGAGATGCAATCCGCCGCCCATCCGGCGCGCGAGCTGCCGGCAGATCGGCAGGCCGAGACCGGAGCCGCCGAATCGGCGCGATGTCGACGCATCGGCCTGAACGAACGGCTCGAGCACGTTGTCGAGATCGTCGCTGCCAATGCCGATGCCCGTATCGGCAACTTCCACGCTGACGATTTGCCTGTCGAGCGAATCGTCGACGACAACGATACGCACGTCGATCGTTCCACGTTCGGTGAATTTGATGGCGTTGTGCAACAGATTCAACAGAATCTGCCGGATACGCAGCGCGTCTCCGGTCAGTCGCGCCGCAACGCGCGGGTCGATTTCGAGCCGAAGCTGAAGAGCCTTGGCGGCGATATCGGCCGCAACCACTTGGCAGCTATGCTCGACGAGTTCACGTAGATCGAATGATTTTTTTTCGAGAATCAGTTGATCAGCGTCGATACGGGAATAATCCAGCACTTGATCCAGGATATGCAGCATCGTTTGCGAAGCGCCGCGCACGGTGTCGACTATGCTGTGCTGCGATGGCGTCATCTTGGTCGAACCCAATAGTTCGAGCATGCTGAAGATGCCGCTCATCGGCGTGCGAAGCTCGTGGCTCATCGTCGCCAGAAAGCGCCCCTGCGCCGCGGAAAGGCGCTCGGCCTCGATGCGCGCGGCGCGCAGCGCGTCGGCCTGCTGATGGCTGTCCGTCGAATCGATCCAATAGCCGTCCCAATCAAGCGCGTCCTCGGACGACGCGGGATTGTAGGCGCCACGGCTCTGTATCCAGCGCTCGCCGCTCGGCGAGCGCACTCGAAATTCGCAGTTGTAGCCGCTGCGACGCTCTGCTGCATCGTTGATCACGTTCTGCAGCATCGCGCGATCGTCGGGATGCACGTTCGCGAACACGCGCCGCTCGTCGGCCATCATTTCGCGCGGCGAGAGTCCGAAAAGGGGCAACGTATCGCCGTTGACGTAGCGAAAACTAAGCATGCCGCTCGCGTGACGCCGCAGTTTATAGACAATTCCAGGCAGATTCGCCGTGATGCCGTCCAAATGTTGCGCGTTGTAACGCGCGGCCAGTTCATCATTGCGGATCGGCGTGATGTCGACAAATGTCGCGATGACATCCGTTCGCGCAGGATTCGACGCGGGGAGCGGCGAAAAACGATAAAGCACCGAGCATGGTCGGCACGCGTGCCCGATATAGCGTATCTCGCCGCATTCGACGGCGTGCTTGCCGCTTCGCGTGTGGAGCCGCGCGGCAATCACGTTCCCGAGTTCGCTGCCGACACCGCCGATATCGTCGATCCGGCGACGCAGCAGCGCGTTACGCGCTTTTCCGGCGAGTTGCGCGAATAGTGCGTTTGCCATGACGATGCGGCGTTCATGATCGATGACTATGACAGGCAGCGGAATGTGTTCGAGTGCGTCAAAGTTCCGCAGCGACGACGCGCGGCAGGAAACGGAACGGCGATGGCGACGCGGGCGCAATATTACGCACAGCACGAGCAACGCACAGGCCATTGAAACCGTCACGATCCAGAATACTTGTGATGAAAAATCGCTGCCCCATGCATCGCTGATGTGATAGTGAAACAGAGATGGGAGGGAAAGGGCGGGGTGCGAGAGGTCGGTCTGAGCAACTGGATCAGGCGTGTCGGGCATGCTGGTGGCCGCGAGCGCTGCCTGATGAAGCAAAAGCAATAGCGAGCTTGTCATTGCGTAAATCCGCATACGCCAACAAGCGAGGTAAATCATCGAAAATCCTTTCAGCCATTGACACGATCAGGTATCCTACCTGCGATCTCTTCCCTCATACAAACTTAGGATGATTGAAAAGAGGGATAGATAATTCAAGCAAGCATGAGGCAGCAGTATGCAGAGGAACCCGCTAAACATTATCGTGGCTGACGACCATCCGTTGTTTACCTTGGGCGTCGAGGCATTGATGAACCAAAGTGGGCTCGGTCGCGTGAGTGGCCAAGCGGAAAATACCGACAAGCTGATCGATGTCCTGAAGGCGGCGCCATGCGATCTGCTCATTACCGATTACCTGATGACGGGCAAATTGCATGGCGGAGGAATCCGTTTGCTGAGCTACGTTCGTCAAGCGTTTCCCGCACTTCCCGTTGTTGTGTTGACGATGGTTAATAATGCTGCCGTACATCGCACGATCTGGCAGTCGGGCGTTTCCGCGCTCGTGAGCAAGGCGGACTTGCCGAGCGAATTGCCCGTTGCAGTCCAGGCGGCAGCGGCCGGAAGACGCTATTTGTCCTCGGTCATTCGCGGTGTGATGACCTGCGAGCGTCCGGTCGCCATGCAGACGGTTCCATTGTCACCGCGTGAGACACAAGTCTTGAAACTGTTCGCGGCTGGCCTGTCGGCTTCGGAAGTGGCGGATCGCTTGAAGCGCAGTATCAAAACTGTCAGCCGCCACAAACGATCGGGAATGGATAAGCTCGGAGTATCAACTGACGGCGCGCTGTTCAAATATATGAACCAATACAACGATATCGATGATTCGGATTGAGAAAGGAATGCCGTCATGCGTAAAAATGAGAAAATTCTCATGCTGTGCTGACACAAATGCACGTATATTCGAGCATATCGCGATGCTCTGAAATTTTGTCGATTCGACAGTGGTTCACGATGTTATCGGTAGTGGCCCACATTTTCGGCGCAGCGTTACTCATCAAAAAACGGATGGTTGAATGGCGAGCAACGGTCTAGTCTGCAAGGTGGCGTGAGCCGCGTCTTTCCTTGCGTTTGCACGATGTTGCCAGCCAACTTGAGATCGGCGCGTTCCTCGGCGATCGAACCAGCGACAAACCGCAGGGCTTGCTCGCAGCGTTCATACTCGAAATCGATGGAAATCCCTTCTCGAAAAATCGAAATGACCATTTCGATTGGCGATGCTATGAAGTTACGCCGCGCTGCGCAGACACGCATTGATCTATCATATGTTGGGAAGCGTAATAGATGTGCGCAGGCGAGTAAAAGGTGAACTGATGGAAAAATCGTTTGGACCGATATGCTATGGCGGGATGAACGTGGCAACATAATATGCGCACAACATTGACGTGGCGCAGGCTCATATAAAGCGGCCGTGGGAAAAATCGGCCGCAGTCCGCTTCCCCGTTCCCGGTCAACAGCATCGCCATGACGAAGAGCATGTATTTCAAATCAATATAAAGGACCTAGATTGGATACGCGGTTTCTTCGGAGTCTGGTTGCCGTGGTTGAAACGGGGTCTATTGCGGCAGCCGCGCGTAAAGAGAATCTCACGGCCGCGGCCATCGGACAGCGAATTCAAACGCTTGAACAAAGCCTTGCGTCTCAATTGCTGATACGTTCTGCGCGATCCGTCACGCCGAACGAGCGATGCCTCAATTTGTTGCCCGCCATGCGCGAGATCATCAGGATGACGGATGAATTGCAGCGGTCGATAGGGGATGGCGAATTGGCTGGACATTTTCGCATCGGCATGATTCCGACAGCGTTGATCTGTATGGTGCCGAATCTCGTCGGACGGTTATCCGCGGCTGCGCCATTGTTGCAGCTAAGAATCGTTCCCGGTTGTTCGCACGTGCTGTACGAGATGGTTGTGAAAGACGAGTTGGACGCCGCGATTCTCGTTCATCCGCCGTTCGCTTTGCCGAAGGTCTTGCGTTGCGATGTGCTGAGATCGGAACCGCTGGCGTTGGTGGCGAATCGGCGGATCGCCCACGAAAAGGTACTGGCGTCGTTGCGGGAACGGCCGCTGATTCAGTACGATTCCCATTCCTGGGACGGGCAGATCGCATCGCGATACCTCGTGGACAATGCGATCACGCCACGGGTCCATTGCGAAATCGATTCGCTCGAAGCGATCACGATGCTCGTGAAGCAGGGGCGTGGTATTTCATTAGTGCCGGCGTGGGCTGGATTGACTGCTGGAGAAGTGCATGCGACTCCGGTGCCTGATGCTGCGGAATATGCGCGCGATGTCGTTTTTCTGAGGAAAGCATTTTCGCGGCGCACGATGGCAGTGAATGCGGTGAGAGCCGCGCTGGTGACGACGAACGAAAACACCTCGAGACTTCGCGCGAGTGAGCGGGCTATAAAGTGTATTAGCCGGGAGTCGGTCTGATAGGTAGCTGGCCTATAAACAAGATAAGCGCAAGTTCCTATCATAAGCTTTGAAGTTGTGGGATCGCCCGCCCACGTCGCCGATCGTTCGCTCGATCTGGTGATGATTGGTACACACGGGCGACGCGGCGTGCTGCTTCTGCTCGGCAGCGTCGCCGAACGTTTCATGCGTGGATCAAGTTGCCCGGTCCTGCTCATGCGCGGCGACGATCCTGTCAGTACCGCTGCGGCGATGGCCTAGCCGCCTTCGCCACGGTACGGGAATTCATGGAAATCGGCGGTGCGCACGAACGCGCGGGATGCGCTGCCCGCACGGGCGAAGCGCTGCCCCGCAATCCACCCCGCGACGCCATGCCATCTGCCCATGCAGATATCGCTTCCTTCCGAGCATTCGACGATCGCGGCCTCGATCCTTCGCCGAGTTTTCCGGTGCTCGTCGACGGCTGCCGCGTGCAATGCGTGATCACCGCAGAAGCGCTGGAAGAGCATCTGCGCGTGGCATCCCCCCGCGAACAAGATCTCATGGACGCCTTTATGCGCCAACGTCCGGCGATCGAGTGCGTGGCGCGCTGCAAACTCGAGGAAATGGGCGGGTGGAGCGGCTATTTCCGGTTCTGCAGGTGAATGCCGGTCGCCTTTGACGCGCATCAAGTGCATGTCGGAGCATACGAGTACGCTGAATCTTGAAAGATCATTTGCCCCTTGCGCGACAAGCAGTGTCGCGTCATCCGATTTTCATCGCGGCCGATGCTGTCGGGGCGAAAGCGCCGGCCGCTTGTCAGCTGTCAGAGGAGTGCGAACCATGAGCAATCTGACCCGTTACGATCCGTTTTCTATCGAACCCGTTGCTGACCTGTTTCAGGGCCTATTCAGGCCGCTGCGCGGGATGACGCTTGCAGACGAGCCCGATCTTGCATCGATGAAGATCGACGTTACCGAAAGCGACAAGGCGTATACGGTCAACGCGGAGCTGCCCGGCGTCTCGAAGGACGATATTGACGTTCAGGTGACGGGGAATACCGTATCGATCAACGCAAAGATCGAGCGCAACAACGATCAGAGGGACGGTGAGCGCGTGATTCGGCGCGAGCGCTACAGCGGTGCGATCGGCCGGTCGTTTTCGTTGTCCGGCGAAATCGATGACGCGAACGCGACGGCCACGTATCAGGATGGTGTGCTGTCGCTGACGCTGCCGAAGAAGGCTCCGGTCGCGCAGAAAAAACTTGCGATCAATTGACCGGTAAGCAGGCCACGGGCGGTGCACGTGTACATCGCCCAGGAGAGGCCGGCGCGCGGAGTGATCCGCGCGCCGTTTTCATGGCGGGATGCGCGGTGCGCTTGCGCATCCGATACGAGGCCCTGCACCGTCACCGTACTAAACGCGGGGAACAGGTCAAGAAGCTGATGCGCCGGACCGACAAGCTGCATTTCGAATTCCCGTTTGCCGGTGCGCGAATCTGCAAGCCGAACAAGAGCTGTTGCGACACCACGGTGGTGGACGCGACGCCGATCGCGCACCGAGTTCGGCGAAGAACGCGTCAACCTTTATCCCAAAAGGCTCGCCCACTCGGGCGACGCATGCCAAACGGAGGGGTTCTTTCAGAACGCGACCGGGCAAGCTCGACGCTGCCGGAGCTTCCGTTTTTCTTTTTCTCAAAATAGCGGCTTCCGCCTGACCGCCAACTTTCTTTTATGTGTACGCCGGCGCCCCGATAGAAGGCTTCCAGCTCTTCCAGGTCTTCGGCAATTGCCCATTTGCCCTTGCTGACAATGGCGACTGGAAACTCGGGGCGGGCGACGACTCCCACCAGATCGAAACTACCTTCCTCTGCCATCCTGAAGGCGGGGTAATTCACTTGCGGTCCATGCCGGACGACATCGTATTCTTTCGATTGGCCGCGCCTCAGCGGGTCAACTCGGGCAACGGCTTTATTAAGCCTGGAGATGATGAGGGATTCTTCGCGACTATTGGATGCAACCGTGTGTGCTGGTCCGGCCCCTCCAAATTGGATCATGTCGTGCATATCGTAGTCACCGGTAAAAGGCAGGGATTTCCAATTTGTCTGCTGTTTCAACGGGCGAAGAGCGTTCTCGAGACTGCTCGAGTTGTCCATATCGATGGGCAATATTCTAGGGCCGGACCGGGGCGTTCTCTGATTACCGACTGTAGATTTGCTGCTCATGTAGATACCAGTTAATTTATTGCCTTCCCACTGTCCTACGTAGCCCTCAATGCTCGCTCGCCGTGCCATTTCCAGCTTTTCAGCCCCGTCTGATTGGCCATAAGCTTTTTCCAATGACGAACTTTTAATTGTTTTTTCCAGGATGTCGTGGCCCTTTGCAGCCGCTCCCTCCTTGAGCCTGGCAATGGTTGCTTCCCCGGCTTTCCTGAAACTGACTGCAAAGTTGCCCCTGCGCGAGGCCTCGGTGATCGCATCCATATGCGACTCCACGAGAAATTCCTTAATTATTCGTGCCCTCACATCGGAAGATGCGGGCTCGCTGGTGTCACGGTTAACAAAGGGATTATTGCGAGGCATGAGCCACCCCTATTAGACGTTGCGCTTTGAAAGCGAAGCCACCAAAAATTACCGAATTCTCGGCGGGCGGGCTTGGGCGCGGGTGTCAAGAACGGCCGCTTCAGCTTAATGGCAGGCTAGTGCATATCCCTATGCACGTGGCGCCGCCAATGGAGGATGTGGTCTTCGCATTTCGCGCCGGGCTGAACAAGATGTCACTGTGATTTAGAGATTTACAAAAACATCATTCACTATGAATAAAAGCGAAAAATTTTTCACCATATAATTATTTTTGGAAATTGATGAAACGGAAAATCATCCTGTCGAAACAATGGCTTTGCTGTTGGGGTATTGGTTGAATTTATTTAACTATCATCGCTTTTAAGGCCAAGGTAATTTTTACTCGCTATGAGAATTTATGAGGTGAGAGATCGTTTTCGAGGCGGCTTGGGATAGATTTCGGCTCATCTGAATTTACATCAACAATATCTTGCTTGCAAGAAAGGCCGAGGTAACCATCATTTCCTTGGCGTTTTAAGCGGCCTATTTGAAAATCATGAAAAAATATACTGCCAATTCTGGTAGGTTTTCCTGAAGAATTTGCGGCGTACACTTTAATTTAAATCATTTCGATGTATTTAACGTATCTGAAAATTGGAAACCGAAATGGACTTTCTGGATCGGGCAAAACTTCTAGGGCACGATATTGCCTGTCTCAAGAGCGGTGAGGTGATCTCATCGACCGTGGTGATTAATTCTATCGACGATTACCGTTTGCTGTTTGGCGGCGAAACGAGTGAGGCGGCACGGGTGGATTTTTCCGATGCGCTCAATGCATTATCTGAGCCTATAACCATAAAAGAGATTCCTCGAGCTGCTTTGACCAGGCTGACTGATTATGTCTATGGAAATGGCACTCTTTCTGCCAATGACAAGGCGTTGGCCGAATCGATCTTTCCAATCAAGATCAATGCGGTGTCAGCAGAGAATATCGTGATCAGCACCGATCTGACTTATGGGCCGTCAGCCTCGCCATATATGCTGAACGCGGGCACGCTTACCTTCTCGGGGGGGGCCATCTCGCTTTTGAACACTGTGGCAAACATTACCGCAGACAGGTTGGTGGTAAAGGTAGGTGGGACCAAGGCCTACCATGTCGGGATTCTCGGCTCTATTGGTACCACCGGTGCAACTGGCGCGGCGGGCTCCTCCTATTCCGGCCCTGCTGCGAACGGCAAAGACAAAAGCGCTGCTTCGCCCGGAATATGCACGGGTGTCGGCTCTGGCGGAGACGGAGACAATGGTGGCGACGGCGGCAATGGCCAGCCAGGTGGGCAGGGAGGCAATGGACTGCCTTCGCTCAGCGCCACCATTAGCATCAAGGCGTTCGATTCTTCCAGTACGTCGATCTTTTCTGTATTTACCCAATCCGGCACGGGAGGCAAGGGCGGTACGGGGGGCGCAGGCGGCATGGGCCAAGATGGCGGTCGGGGCGGTAATGGCTGTGATTCAGGCTGTGAAGGAACCGATGGCGGTAGAGGGGGGCGGGGAGGCAAAGGCGGTAATGGCGGCCCAGGTGGAGTTGGAGGTAACGGTGCCGCTGGCATGCCGATTACCGTCAATTTTCCCGGCGCGTCCCGTCAATCTCTGGTGACGAACGCCCAACCCGCGCCTGCCGGGCAGGGTGGCACAGGCGGCATGGCGGGTGCCGGTGGCAAGGGGGGCGCCGGCGGCAGCGGCGGAAAGCATTCCGTCAATGGCAGTGCCGGCAGCCCAGGGATTAGCGGATCGGCAGGCCCGAGCGGCACACCGGGAGTGTTGGCCGGAGCACCCGGCCAGTTCATCATCAACTATAGCTGACGATGTCCGGGAAACGCTTGAGTTGCTCAACCGGACAAATCGTGCCGCTTCATCCCTATCTGTCTGATCCATTGGCTAGGAAAGACAATGCCTGGCCTTTAGGCGTCTCGTACCACCTGATTTCTTCCCTGGAAGAAGCGCGCAGACTGCTGGGGCCGGAGGATGAAGCGGAGCGGCGCGCGCGCAGTCAAGTCTACTACCGGGGAGCGGCGAACAAGGCGCGTTCGAAACTGCGCCTGGGAATGCACGACCGCGGTGAGGAATACGTATGGGCCGATGGGCAAATCCATTTGCAGGACGCGGGCGGACATAACCGCCACTTGCCTGCTCACATGAAGGTGATACGCATCGAACGGCATCATATTCCGGCCGGCCGGATATGGGATGTCACCCATCGGCACACCGACTGGAAAGGCGTTTCCAGTCGTGAAGAGCTGTATGTGATGGTGATCGTGGACCATCTGACCGTGGAACCCGGGGCGGCAATAGAAGTGCATGGCAATGTCATGGTAATGCAGTTAGGACGGGTGGAGTTGGTTGCGGGTGGCGAAACGGCCGCCGCATTTCAGATTCGCATTTTGCCCGTGTGCCACTATGCGTATAGCCAGTACCGCCGACTGTCTAGTATTGCCGGCAAACCCGGAAACGATGGAGCTGATGGCGCATGCAGCAGTGCGGCCGAATTGGTGGGAACCTTGTTCGGCCCGAGGCTCGTCGAGGGCTTAGAGGGAAGGGACGGCGCTCCGGGGGCGAATGGAGAAAAAGGGGGAGACGGCACCGCGGGGATGAATGGCGGCATGTGCATGCTGGCCGATATCCGCATCGACCACCTTTCCGGATTCGGCCCCGGCGGGTTGCGCATCTTCGCCCAAGCGGGAATGGGCCAAGCGGGAGGAGATGGCGGGCAAGGCGGCGATGGCGGACAAGGTGGCGACGGTGCGCCAGGACTGGATGCACTGGATGGCGTGCGTCACGGTGGCCGCGGAGGGCGCGGCGGAAATGGCGGGGCAGGAGGACATGGCGGCCGAGGCGGGAATGGGGGACTTGCATCGAATATTTTCATCACTCTGCGCGAGTGCGATGCAGATCGCCTGGAGTTGCGGTCATTGGACAGTGAAGGGGGGAGCGGCGGCGCGCCAGGCCGTGGAGGCCGGGGTGGCAGCGGTGGGCGGCATGGCTCATGCGCTGACGTTTCCGCCGGCGAGCACTCCGCTGCCGCCGGAGCGAACGGGCGTCCCGGGATGGCGGGCCCTCCGGGTAAGGGGCGGCCGGCGGCTCCGATGCATGTGTTTACTACTCGATGAGCTTCCACCGAAAAATCACTCGTCAAAGAGGAACTTATGCTGAATCCAAATGATTTGTACACGTACCAAACCGTCGTGCCGATGAAAGATCCCCAAAGCGGAGCCATCTTCGGAACCTCCATCATCCAATACTCGATCGAAAAGTACATCGATACCCAGAACCTGAAAAATACACTCGCGTACGTGCTCGCCTGCAAGCATCGAATCATCATTCCCAACGGAACTCCGTATCGCGCCGGCCCGAGCAGCTTTTCTGAATACACGAACTACCCGGCAATCGTAACCAACTCGATACAAATCTCCGTTGCGAATGCCGGTGCAACGGTGAATCTACAGCAGATATTCCCCAAAACCCTAAACGCATCGGTGAATACATCTCTCAATCAGGAATCCGGATCCAGTAGATCCAATTCAGTGCAAAACACCAGTGGGTCCAATTCGTCGCAGACCAATACGTTTGGTGTCAATGTCTCAGGTGGCGTTTTCGCCGGAATGCCGGTGTTTAATGTAGGCGCTGAATACTCACACGGATGGGAGTCCGGCACTTTTTCATCCAAGACTACCGGATCGGACCTTTCCCGTCATAGTGGCTCCTCGAGCGGCGAATCGATGAGCATCAAGGACTGGAGTTCGTATGGCTATGTGGACAGCAGGGATCAGACGCCGAGTTGGATTTGGGGGCAGTCATATCCGTGGGATGTTATCCAGTATAACGTACGCGGTCTTTTAACGACGCCCCTCAGCGGTTGAGGGCAGCAGGCATTCTCCAAGGCATGAGATCGGCGTAGTCG
>NZ_LOWB01000117.1 GCF_001522865.1 Burkholderia sp. TSV86
TGAATCGCCCCGGGTTCATCGGAGACCGATTTGTTTGAGTCAGGCCGCCTTGGCGACGTCCTCAAACTGCCGATAGTAAGCTTGCTCGGCTTCCGCCGGCGGGATGTCGCCGATCGGGCCGAGCAGCCGCCTATTGTTGAACCAGTCGACCCATTCGAGCGTGGCCAGCTCGACGGCCTGCTGGCTGCGCCACGGGCCGCGCCGATGGATCAGTTCCGACTTATACAGACCGTTGATCGTCTCGGCCAGCGCGTTATCGTAGGAGTCGCCCACCGTGCCGACCGACGCTTCGATGCCCGCTTCAGCCAGGCGCTCGGTGTACCGAATCGAAACGTATTGGACCCCGCGATCGGAATGATGGATCAGTCCACCGTCGCGCTCGGGCTGCCGGGCGTGGAGCGCCTGTTCCAGCGCGTCCAGCACGAAGTCCGTGCGCATCGTGTTCGACACGCGCCAGCCAACAATGTAGCGGGAGTAGACGTCGATAACGAACGCCACGTAGACGAAGCCCTGCCAGGTCGACACGTAGGTGAAATCTGCCACCCACAGTGCGTTCGGTCGCGTCGCGGTGAACTGACGATGCACGCGATCCTGCGGGCATGGCGCGTGCGCATCGGGAATCGTCGTGCGAACCTTCTTCCCGCGTCGTACGCCCTCGAGCCCCAGCTTGCGCATCAGCCGCTCGACCGTGCAGCGGGCCACCTCGATCCCTTCACGCTTCAGTTGCTTCCACACCTTGTCGGCTCCGTAGACTTCGAAGTTCGCGTCGTAGACGCGCTGGATCTCGGGACTGAGCTCCGCGTCACGCCGGGCACGGCTCGATTGCCTGGAAGGATCGGTGCGCTGGTCGGCGCGCCGAAAGTACGTCGACGGCGCG
>NZ_LOWB01000118.1 GCF_001522865.1 Burkholderia sp. TSV86
TACCTGGAGGCTCACACCACGCTGAGCGAAGTCGGTTTGCATTGCAAATGCGCGCGAGAAGGTTTCGGGGAGTGCGGCACGCGTTGGTGAGGTAGGAGGCGGGAGTCCCGTCACAAGCGCTTTTACCGGAAAGCGTTTCTGCCTGGATTTAGTACTCCTACATAGAGGTTGGAATTGAACAACGTCATCCATGCTTTACCTCAAGACGCTGACGAAGCGTTACTACGCGAGATTGCAAACGGCCGGATCAAGTTCTATGAACTTGCCACGGGGGCGGCACGTGAGCCTGTCGTTACATCACTCGTTCAGGCCATGACGCCCCGCAAGTGCTTGTCATGCGGGGCGCTCGAATCTCTCGACGGCTCGGTGCCGTGTGGTCATTGAGGGAAATCGAATGGCAAAAAATTCAATCGACGCGCATGGCACCGCTGGCCGCCGGAGTAAAGGTCAGTTTCACGCCGAGCGCGTGGATGACACGCTGAATCGTCTCGTATCGAGGGTGCGCGCCGGGCGCGAGCGCCTTGTACAGGCTTTCGCGGCCCAGCCCTGCGTCGGCTGCGACCTTCGCCATGCCGCGCGCCCGCGCCACAGCGCTGATGGCCGACAGCAGAACGTCGGGATTGCCGTCTTCCGCCGCGGCAGCAAGGAATTCCGCGATCGCTTCTTCGCTGTCAAGGTATTCGGCGGCATCAAACGCCGCGTAGCTGGTGGTAGCCATCCGTTACTCCTTCAGTTCGCGGGCCATCTGAACGGCGCGCTTGATGTCTTTTTGCTGGGTGGACTTGTCGCCGCCCGTCAGCAGGAAATACACGACCGACCCCTGACGCACGTAGTACACGCGGTAGCCGGGCCCGATGTCGATCTTCATTTCACACACGCCTTCGGTAAGGACGCGGTACTCGCCGAAGTTGCCGTGCTGAGCACTGATCAGCCGGGCAGCGATGCGCGCTTTCGCGCGCCCGTCACGCAGGTTGCGGAGCCAGTCGTTGAATTCGTCGGAGCGGATCAGCGTGTTCATGAATTCATTGTATCCAATCGGATACGAAAATGCAAGGTGGAGTGTGCGGCATGAGTAGCGCAAAGATGCCGTGGTTCCGTGTGTACACGGATTTCCTGAACGATCCGAAGATGATCTCGCTGGCGTTCGAGGATCAGCGTCACTTCATCGGGCTTCTCGCACTCAAGGGCGACGGCACGCTCGACAAGGAACGGTAAGGCACGCGCGCTCATCGCATCGGTGCGCGAACGCTTTGGGGATGCGGCAGCGGAGATCGCGCGCCGTGAGTTGAGGAGCTACGTGGATAGCGACAGGAAGGCATGACGAAACGAACACCCTGGCCGATGGTTGTCCCGGCTGGCACGAAGACGGTCGGCACGGCGCACGTTCGCGACGAAGCGCGGCCGGCCATGACGGCGGCGCAGCGCCGGATATTCGAAGCGACGGGCAATCGCCCACAGGTTGACAGCGGCTTTGACGAAATAGCCGATGGCTTCGATCCGGACGCGCCGATTCCGCTCTCAATGCAAAAGCCGACGAAGCCAGCGAAATACCGCAACACGAAGTGCGAGCAGGGCGGAATCAAATTTGACAGTCAGAAAGAATGCTCGCGCTGGGTTCAACTGACCCAATTACAGGTGTGCGGCCACATTCGTGATTTGCAGTTGCAAGTCCCGTATGTCCTCACCGAACGTAAGCAGCGAGACGACGGCAAGTGGGAGCGGGCATCCAAATACGTCGCCGATTTCGTCTACATCGACGCGATGACGGGCAAACAAGTTGTCGAGGACGTGAAATCCGCGGCGACACGCAAGGACCGGACGTATATCCAGAAGCGCAAGCAGATGCTGGACAAGTACGACATCTCAATCAGGGAGGTTTGATGGCGGAAGGCAAGATGGGGCGCACATCCCGATTGATTTGCGAATACCTGCAAAGCAACCCTGGTGTGACAGTGAACCAGATGGCGACGGCGATGGGTTGGCAAATTGAGCGCGCCAGGAAACCGGTTCAGAAGCTGATCAAGTGCGGATATGTGGTTCGCGGCAAGCGTCGGGGCAATTGCTTCCCATTAACGTTGACAGGAAAGTCGTTCCCATCATCGGCAGATTGGGCCCCGAACGCGCAATACCTTCGCCGCTTGCGCCGTAGCGTGATTGGGGATGCGTACGACGTGGTGATCCCGGCCATGCGAGCCATGATCGATGTCGGGAGGGCGGCGTCGTGAAGCGCGCTGCGCCACTGAAGCGGACCGGATTCAAACGAAAGACGCATTCGCCGTTCAGCAGCCTGACGCGCACATCAACGTTGAAGCGTCAAAAGGCGATCGTGCGCCGGATCAAGAAACCGACCGTTGCCGAAGGTTCGAAGTATCTGGCGGCCTGTTGCGGTGAAGAGTGCTATCTCCGCGTGCCGGGCGTCTGTCGGCTGAACCCCATGGATGAAACCGTTGTGCCGTGCCACTCGAACCAGTCACGCCACGGAAAGGCGGGTGCGATGAAGGCGAAAAACGAGTTCACGGTTCCGGGATGCGATGCCTGTCATGCGTGGATCGATCAGAACCGCGTCGGCGCGCCGAAGCAGGTCAAGTTCGATGTGTGGAATCGGGCATACGAGAGATGGGAACCGGTACGCGCCCGAAAGATGGGATTGGAGGTGAAAGGTGCGGCTTAAGGTGCGGTTGATAAAGCCGGCGATTCGTGCGCGCAACCGATGGCATGACGATTGGGTGACGTTCGAATGTGTGGTGCAGAGATTGATTGGTCCGGTGCGGAGTGGGCGTCGCGTTCCGGCGTACATCTATGCCGATATTTTTGTCCCGGAGAGGTACATGAAAGACGCGATGTGCATGTCTCAAAACGCGGATGGGACGCATCGCGTGGAAGTAGTCGTGAATCACAACCGTCGATCGCTTGAGCCATTCCTGTCGAGCGGCGATCTCGAATGGGATGTGAGGGATCTTCCATGAACGTATCGACCGAGAGCGTCCGCATGCGATTGCCGCGGAGCGTCCAGGAAATCGCGGACGTGATTGGTTGTGAGCGTGCGCTCTATCTGATCGGGCAATTGCCGCGATGCATCACGCGCGATAGGCGCTATCCGAACGCCACGGCGTCTCACGTCGTTTTATACGTGCCGACTGCGGCGCGATTGCCCCTTGATCATGACTTGGTTCGGATCTTGGGGTGGAGCGATGCAGTGAAGCTATGCCGGGTGTTCGGTGGTGAGATTCTGCAACCAGCGAGCTGCGCGGAAATTTACCGGCGTTATCGTGACGCGGAGATTATCCGCATGAAATCGGCGGGCGTCAGGACTCAATACATCGCCAGCGTGTTTGGGGTAAGCGCGTCGATCCTCATGCGCAGGTTGGCACGGGCGGCGTCACGGAAGCGAACCCGAAATTTATCCGGGATATGTGCACGCTGTGTGGTCTGTTTCCAGACGGCACCACCTCGGTCGGCGTTCATCCGTATCGGCAGGA
>NZ_LOWB01000119.1 GCF_001522865.1 Burkholderia sp. TSV86
GGTGGACTCCTTGCTGTTCGCGGCGCGCATTGCCGCTACGGGCTACGCCCTTCGCGCCAATGCGCGCCAGCATGAAAAACCAACCACTGTCAGATTTAGTCTAGTCCACCGCACTTTACATCACCAAGGCGTAGAATGGCTGACCCACGCAAAGCGGCACGTCACGGTGTCTCTGCAACTGCCCTTTTCGGATCATGTGCATGATCTCGATGCCAGAAAGAATAATGCGCGCGCAGCGAAAATCCTTGAAGCCCAGCATCGGTCTGACGATCCGCTTGATCGCCCGATGATCCTGCTCGACAATGTTGTTCAGATACTTGCACTGCCGGATCTTGATGGGCGTCTCACGCTCAGCGTTGATCGCATGAAGTGCTGAAAGATTGGCCCCGCTTTTATCGACGGTGACCGTCTCCGGCGCACCGTTCTGGTCAATCGCTTTCTCGAAGTAGCGTTGGGCGGCTGCCCTGTCACGACGGGCCCGGAACAGGAAATCGACCGTGTTGCCGTCCTTGTCCACCGCCCGGTACAGGTACTTCCACTGGCCGCGCAACCTGATATACGTCTCGTCCATCCGCCAGCTTCCGCCCACCGGGCGTTTGCGCTGGCGGAACGCCTTTTCGAACAACGGCACCAGCTTGATGACCCACCGGTGCACCGTCGAGTGATCGACTTCCATGCCGTGGTCGGCCATCATCTCTTCGAGATTGCGCAGGCTCAGCGAGTACGCCACATACCACCGCACGCACAGCAGGATGATGTCGAGCGGGAAATGCAGCCGCTTTAGCACTTTCGCGACGCCCGGTGCCAGCATCTTGCGTGAAATCCGCTCTTTCTTCACCGGGCTGTCTGACAAATTTTTCATCCGCAAATCTTACCCTATCGCGCTATCGCGACAGAACCTCCGATGATGGGTTCGACCGGCATTGTCACGTCCGCTTACCGAACAAGTTGACAATACCCAACTGAGTACGCTACCGAACTTTCTCCACCGGTAACCTTTGCTAATTTTCGTCCGGCAAATTCGCAACCGGACAATCGATCCGGACTGAGCACGCGTTGCGTACTTGCTCTCTGCTTGAAGCAACACGCATCGACATGATCCGGATTCGCCGGGACGATAAATTCAGGATAGCGAACAATATCTAGAATTGATTTGTGCAGTGCAAAGGCACGGCAGATCGATACCCTGCCAGATGGGCCATCTGGCAATCGTTAGGAGAAGGGCAATGCAAGAACTTAGTCTGCAGGAAATCGATCTGGTTGGCGGCGCGCAAGTTGGCGGTGGTCTGGTCGGCGCCCTCACGGGTCTGGTTGGCGTGTACGGCCAAGGCCTGTACAACATCGGTTCGACCATCACGGACCAACTGGCTGGCGGCCTCGTCGGCGCGATCCAGATCGTCGGCAACCTGCCGGTTCAACTGGTCGAAAACGTTGGGTCGGCCTTCTTCAACGGCCTCTTCAAGTCTTAAGCCACACCCCCTTAGCCACACTATCTTTAGGAAAAACGATCATGCAAGAAATCAATCAGCAAGAAATCGATATGGTTGGCGGCGGTCTCTGGAATCCGCTGGTTGCTATTCCGACCGCTCTGGTTCTCGGCGCTCAACAGGCAATCGGCACGGTTGGCGCAGCCGCGCTCAACTTCGGCGTGAATCTGACGGACACGGTCGGCGGCCTGCTCGACGGCCTGGTCAATGACATCGTCGGCATCGTCTCCGGCACGGGCAAGGTCATCACGGGCTAATCCGCCACCCGATACAACGACCGACCAGGCATCGACGGCAAACCGCCGGATGCGTGCCTGGAGCGGTCGAGCGATGCGCGTGCCCGTCTCAGGGCGGGCACGCGCCAGTGCAATATCCGCTGGGCCGGTCGCCCGACGCGGCATGCATCGCGTCACCGACATCACCGTTCATCCGATTTCCCGGATGCTCGATCGATTATCGACTGATTCGAATGTTAAACAGGGAAAAACACCGCTAATAATCGTCAAAACGTAGGCCGGCGCGCTTTCCCGTTTCGGTTTGCTCCGATAGATTCCAAATCAATGTTGTGCAATCTCGCACAGCGTCTGCCCATTACCGCGATCTTTGCGGATCTACGCGATGTGAGTTCGGAGCGCTAAATTTTAAGCGCCCTATCGTCATGGCATCGTTCGCCGACACACCTAGACATGCAACAGGCCACTCGAGCGAAAACCAGGGCTGTACGGCACGACAACCGTGCTACAGGCGCGGCGAGCGCAGGGTCGCGGCAGTGACGAAGCAACCCGACGCCACCGCAATACGCCGGCCGAACGCCACGCACGGAACCGGCGACGTGCTCCCTACGCTACTTTCGGCTGTCCATCCATGACGCCCAACACACCACTCTTTCGCACCGCCGCGCAGGAAGCCCAGCGCACGCAGACCCTCGGCGAGATCGTCCTGATCCGGCCGGTGTCGTTCGTCCTGCTCACGGCGGCCGCCGTCTGCATGGCGTTCGTCGTGATCCTGTTCTTCGTGTTCGGCAGCTACACGCGCCGCACCACCGTCGAAGGCGTGCTCACGCCCGACAGCGGCCTCGTGAAGCTCTACGCGAAGCAGCCCGGCGTCGTACTCAGCAAGCATGTCGTCGAAGGCCAGAGCGTGACGCGCGGCCAGGCGCTCTACACGATCTCGACCGACCTGCAGAGCGCCGTCGCCGGCGACACCCAGGCCGCCCTCATCGGCCAGGCGCAGCAGCGCAAGGCGTCGCTGCAGCAGGAAATGGCCAAGACGCGCCAGTTGCAGGGCGACGAACGCGATACCCTGCAGGCCAAGATCGCCAGCCTGCGCACCCAGCTTGCCGGCATCGACGATCAGCTCGCCGCTCAGCGCACCCGCACCTCGCTCGCCGCCGATGCGTCCGCGCGCTACGCGAGCCTGCTCGCGAAGGATTACATCTCGACGGACCAGGCCCAGCAGCGCGAAGCCGACCTGCTCGATCAGCGCTCCAAGCTCAACAGCCTGCAGCGCGACCGCGCCAGCACCGCCCAGTTGCTGAAGGAAGCCTCCAACGATCTCGCCGGCCTGTCGCTCAAGCAGCAGAACCAGCTGTCGCAGATCGACCGCAGCGTGATCGACGTCGATCAGAGCCTGATCGAGAGCGAAGCGAAGCGCGAGCTGGTGATCGCCGCGCCGGAGACCGGCACCGCCACCGCCGTGATCGCCGAGCCGGGCCAGATGGCCGACACCACCCACCCGCTCGCCAGCATCGTGCCGACGAATGCGCATTGGCAGGCGTACCTGTTCGTGCCGAGCGCCGCGGTCGGTTTCATCCACGTCGGCGATCCGGTGCTGATCCGCTATCAGGCTTATCCGTACCAGAAGTTCGGCCAGTACGAGGCGAGCGTCGTGTCGATCGCCCGCACCGCGCTGTCACCCTCGGAACTCGCCACCAGCGGCGGGCCCACCGGCAACGAAGGCACCTACTACCGGATCACCGTCGCGCTGAAATCCCAGCACGTGACCGCCTACGGCAAGCCGCAGCCGCTGCAGGCCGGCATGGCCCTGCAGGCGGACGTCCTGCAGGAACGCCGCCGCCTGTACGAATGGGTGCTCGAACCTCTTTACAGCCTCACCGGCAAACTCTGACGCGGCGCCTACTCATGTCCCTTCTGGATCGCCTTTCATTCGGCATCGGCAACAAGCTTCCGGTGACCCTGCAGACCGAAGCCGCGGAGTGCGGCCTCGCGTGCCTCGCGATGGTCGCGGGCTATCACGGACATCACATCGATCTGGCGTCGTTGCGCGGCCAGTTTCCGGTATCGCTGAAGGGCGTCGGCCTGGGCCGCGTGATCGAGGTCGCGCAGCGCCTCGATCTCGGCACCCGCGCGCTCAAGCTCGATCTCGACCATCTCTCCCAGTTGCGCGTGCCGTGCATCCTGCACTGGAATTTCAACCACTTCGTGGTGTTGCGCGAA
Source organism: Burkholderia sp. TSV86 (assembly GCF_001522865.1). Lineage (GTDB taxonomy): Bacteria > Pseudomonadota > Gammaproteobacteria > Burkholderiales > Burkholderiaceae > Burkholderia. Next base: position 3,944 of record NZ_LOWB01000119.1, read on the forward strand.
GTGAACGGCAAGACCGTGACGATCCACGATCCGGCGCAGGGTGTCCGCAAACTCACCTTCGACGAGGTGTCGGACGCGTTCACCGGCGTCGCGCTGGAGCTGTGGCCCGCGAGCGGTTTCAAGCCGCGCGAGGCGTCGCCCACCGTCAAGCTGCGCGCGCTGCTCGGGCCGGTCACCGGGCTGTCGCGCTCGCTCGGGCAGATCCTGCTGCTCGCGATCGCGCTGGAGGTGTTCACGCTGGCGTCGCCGTTCTTCCTGCAATGGGTGATCGACGAGGTGATCGTCAGCGCCGACCGCGATCTGCTGACGGTGCTCGCGCTCGGTTTCGGGCTGCTGCTGCTGATGCAGCAGGCGACCAGCGCGATCCGCGCGTGGGCGCTGATGTACTTCGGCACGACGCTCAACGTGCAGTGGCGCGCCAACGTGTTCACGCATCTGCTGAGCCTGCCGGTGCAGTACTTCGAGCGCCGCCACCTGGGCGACGTCGTGTCGCGCTTCGGCGCGGTCGACACGATCCAGCAGACGCTCACGACCTCGTTCCTGAGCGCGGTGATCGACGGGCTGATGACGATCGTCACGCTCGCGATGATGTTCATCTACAGCTGGAAGCTGGGGTTGATCGCGCTCGGCACGATGCTGCTCTACGCGCTGCTGCGCGCGCTCTGGTACTTGCCGCTACGGCGGGCGACCGAAGAGCAGATCGTCCACACCGCCAAGCAGCAGAGCCACTTCCTCGAAACGGTTCGCGGCGTGAAGACGATCAAGCTCTTCAACCGGCAGAACGAGCGGCGCTCGGGCTGGCTCACGCTACTGGTCGAGCAGATCAACGCGGGCCTGCACGTGCAGAAGCTGCAGCTGCTGTACCAGCAGCTGAACGGCTTGCTGTTCGGCCTCGAAGGGCTGGTGATCATCTGGCTGGGCGCGCGTCTCGTGATGGACGGCCAGTTCACGGTCGGCGTGCTGATGGCGTTCAATGCGTACAAGGGGCAGTTCGACAGCCGGGTGGGCAGCCTGATCGACAAGTTCTTCGAGGTCAAGATGCTGCAGCTGCAGGGCGAGCGTCTGGCCGACATCGTGTTCGCCAAGCCCGAACCCGACGCCAGCCTGCGGCAGGTGCCGGGCGAAAGCGACAACCTGGTCGCCAGCATCGAAACCGAGCAGCTCGCGTTCCGCTACGCCGACGGCGAGCCGCTCGTGCTGGACGGCGTATCGATGAAGATCGAGCCGGGCGAATCGGTCGCGATCGTCGGCCCGTCGGGCTGCGGCAAGACCACGCTGATCAACGTGCTGCTCGGGGTGCTCGCGCCGTCGGGCGGCACGATCCGCATCGGCGGCGTCGACGTCGAACGGCTCGGCCTGGACCGGCTGCGCACGCTGGTGGGTACCGTGCTGCAGGACGATGTGCTGTTCGCGGGATCGATCGCCGACAACATCAGCTTCTTCGATTCGCAGGCCGACCCGCTCTGGGTGGCGCAATGCGCGCAGCTGGCGGCCGTGCATGCGGACATCGTCGCGATGCCGATGGGCTACAACACGCTGGTGGGGGACATGGGCACGGTGCTGTCGGGCGGCCAGAAGCAGCGGGTGCTGCTTGCGCGGGCGCTTTACAAGCGGCCGAAGATCCTGGTGCTGGACGAGGCGACGAGCCATCTCGACGTGCAGCGCGAACAGCAGGTGAATGCCGCTGTCAGCGCGCTGCAGATGACGCGCCTGATCGTCGCGCACCGGCCGGAGACGATCGCGTCGGCATCGCGCGTGGTCGTGCTGAACGGCGGCAAGATCGTGCTCGACCGGCCGACGTCGGCGCTCTCGGTGAATGGGGCGGCGCCGGGTCAAGCGGCGCAGGCTCCGACTCCGGCGGCGGCCGCGCAAGCGGCGCCTGCTCAGCCCGCCTCGGCACCGGCCGCCGGGGCGACGCAACATGCGCCCGGACAACAACCCGCATCCGCGCAAGCCGCGCTCGGAGACGGACAAGCCGCACCGGCGCAAAGCGCTTCAGCGCAGCCCGCGCCTTCGGCTCCGGCACCCACCGCGCCGGCCTCGTCAGCGCCCTCGCCGGCGGTCCCCCCCACCTCCGAGGCCGCCGAGCGCGAGCCCGCCGCCGGACGGTGATGCCGATGGTCCGCACCCGTCTGATCGCCGCCTGCGCGGCCGCGCTGCTCGGCGCGCCGCCCGCCGGCGCGCAGTTGCTCGACGTCTACCGCACGCACACACTGGTCTCCGACACCCCGGCCGCGCCGATGCTGAAGAACGCATCCTGCGTGGCGGAGGTGGTCGATCGCCCGATCGAACTGGAGGATGCGATCCTGCAGGCAGTCTGCGCGAATCCGCAGACGCGGCAGGCGTGGGCGAACGCCCGCGCGCAGGCCGCCGCCGTCGGGGTCAGCGAAGCCGCCTATCTGCCCACGCTCAATGCGACGGGAGGGTATGAACGGGATACGCAGCGGATAACCTACGACGTTCCGAATTACGGCTCGTACACGGCGCCAACCCAGCGCACGTCCAGCAAGTACGGGATGCTGAACCTGAGCTGGGTGCTGTTCGATTTCGGCAAGCGTAGTGCCGCGCTGCGTCAGGCACGCCAGCTTCTTGCCGCCGCCAATGCCACACAGGATGACGCGTTGCAGACCGTGTTCTTCAACGCGGCGCAAGCCTTTTACGCGGTGCGCGATGCGCAGGCGTCGGTCGATGCGGCACGGCAATCGGAAAACATCGCGAAGGAAAGCCTTGCCGAAGCCAGCGCAAAGCATGGCGCTGGAGCGGGTACGCTGAGCGACCAGCTACAGGCACAGACGACCTACCGCCGTGCGTTGCTCGATCGCGTGAGCGCCGAGGGCGACGAGCGTTCGGCAGCCGGCACACTCGCCGCCGCGATGGGACTCGACGCGAACACGCCAGTACGAATCGCCGCATCCGAGCCAACGGCAGACGATACGCAATTCTCCGAAGGGGTCGATCAGTTGATCGACGAAGCGAAAGCGCGGCAACCGAAACTGGTGGCCGCCCGCGCGAAACTGGAAGCAGCGCGTGCCAATGTCGACGTCGCGCGCGCCCAGGGCCGTCCGACCATCTCGCTGATGGGCAGCCTTAGCCAGAATAATCCGTCGTACCAGCAACAGCCTCTCTCATACGGATCTCCGCCGCTGAAAACCAGCCGAGGCAGCACCATCGGCATCCAGGTAACGATCCCGCTGTTCGAAGGCTTCGCCTCCGGCTATCGCACCGCGCAAGCGCAAGCACAGGCCGACGCACAGGAAGCGGATGTGCAGAACACCGAGCTGCAGGTATCGCTCGACGTGTGGAAGAGCTATCAGAGCCTGCAGACCGACACCGCGAACCTGGGCAATTCGAAGGATCTGCTCACCGATGCGCAGCACTCGCTCGAAATCGCGCGCGGACGTTACAAGGCGGGGGTCGGCACCTTCACCGAACTGCTGAACGCGCAGACGGCGCTGACCGATGCGCAGAAGCAGCGCGTGCTGGCCGTCTCGAAGTGGCGCACCGCCCGGCTCAAGCTCGCGGCGAGCCTCGGCAATCTGGGGTTGTGGGAAGGGAATTAATGGAGGGTTCTGTCGCGATAGCGCGATAGGGTAAGATTTGCGGATGAAAAATTTGTCAGACAGCCCGGTGAAGAAAGAGCGGATTTCACGCAAGATGCTGGCACCGGGCGTCGCGAAAGTGCTAAAGCGGCTGCATTTCCCGCTCGACATCATCCTGCTGTGCGTGCGGTGGTATGTGGCGTACTCGCTGAGCCTGCGCAATCTCGAAGAGATGATGGCCGACCACGGCATGGAAGTCGATCACTCGACGGTGCACCGGTGGGTCATCAAGCTGGTGCCGTTGTTCGAAAAGGCGTTCCGCCAGCGCAAACGCCCGGTGGGCGGAAGCTGGCGGATGGACGAGACGTATATCAGGTTGCGCGGCCAGTGGAAGTACCTGTACCGGGCGGTGGACAAGGACGGCAACACGGTCGATTTCCTGTTCCGGGCCCGTCGTGACAGGGCAGCCGCCCAACGCTACTTCGAGAAAGCGATTGACCAGAACGGTGCGCCGGAGACGGTCACCGTCGATAAAAGCGGGGCCAATCTTTCAGCACTTCATGCGATCAACGCTGAGCGTGAGACGCCCATCAAGATCCGGCAGTGCAAGTATCTGAACAACATTGTCGAGCAGGATCATCGGGCGATCAAGCGGATCGTCAGACCGATGCTGGGCTTCAAGGATTTTCGCTGCGCGCGCATTATTCTTTCTGGCATCGAGATCATGCACATGATCCGAAAAGGGCAGTTGCAGAGACACCGTGACGTGCCGCTTTGCGTGGGTCAGCCATTCTACGCCTTGGTGATGTAAAGTGCGGTGGACTAGACTAAATCTGACAGTGGTTGGTTTTTCATGCTGGCGCGCATTGGCGCGAAGGGCGTAGCCCGTAGCGGCAATGCGCGCCGCGAACAGCAAGGAGTCCATT
>NZ_LOWB01000120.1 GCF_001522865.1 Burkholderia sp. TSV86
CAAGAAGATCTACGACTCGATCGCCACCTTGCAGACGGACCTTGATGCGTGGCTCGACCAGTACAACAATGAACGAGAGCATCAGGGGCGCTGGTGTTACGGCAAGACGCCGATGCGCACTTTCCTCGATTCGCTCGATCTCGCCAAGGAGAAACTCATCCCCCATTGACGACTCGTACTTTGTCGGCCCGACTACCTGTCAGATCAAGTCCCGGCTAATACATTTCAGGGACCTTTTCGCGATGCCCAAAAGCGGTGACCCGCGGCACTACTGCGCGCAACCGGTTGCAGGGCGACCAGCAAAAAGCCCTATGAAAATCGCGAGGTTTTCGGACTTGTATTTCCCGCCAGAACGATAGAATCGGTTCGTCATTGTTGCACGCGTTGCACGCAGCACCTTGGTATTGCCGAGACGACGACTCTCTGCAAGTGGTTGTTTTCCCAAGATTCTTGTCTAGGTCCTCGCTCTCTGAACCCGGCGGCCCCCCTCAACCGGTTGAGCGGCATTTTTCATCAGCAACAACAATTGACGATCACCGCCGATCGGTTCCTATGACCTGTTTCAATTCACGTAGTAGTTCAGTTGCCGAGAAATTGGATATCGCTCGGGACCGCTTGCTCGCGACCGAGCGGCATGAAGGTCTTCGCAGGGCTGGCGCTTCACCTATTGCTTTGGGGGAGTTTTATCGGGAACAGCTAGATCGGCAGCTTTAGCCGAGTCAAGCAAAACTTGCCGCAGACCTGAAAGTATCGAAGCCGATTGTCACGCGATCTATCCAAGCGTCTTTGCTTCCCACCGAAGTTGTCGCCGCATTCGGCGGGCCACGTCATGTTTCGTATCGAACGGCAGGGCTTGCTGTGAGATTGATCCGTGAAATTGGAAGGGACGTTGTCATACATAGGGCACTCACAGTTCCACTGAGGTGTCATTCAGCAAAAGTGATTTCGATCCTGTCTACGGGAAAAGTCCAAACCGACGACGCAATCGAATTCACATTATCGCTAGGCGCGACCGGGAGATATCTAAGAATCGACGGGCCTCATCTTGAGCGCGTGGTTCCCCACCTCGCCCTGATACAAGATCTCCTGAACGCTCTCCTCCCGTCCGTGCTCCCGAGCAAACGGTAACGGTCGTTCGCGCACCGGTAGCGGTCTTCGATCTGAATGTCGCTGCGGCACAAACAGTGACATTATCCGACCCAGCGCACTAGCTAGGCCATCAGGATCAGGGAGGTCTCTGAAAGTCATGATGATGGTTTCCGAGCGACCGTCGCAGGTGACAAATTCCGACCCGAAGCGGTCCTTCGCATAAGTGACGTATTCCGACCTACCCGTGTGCGACGAAGGGTGACAAATTCCGACCTCCCGATAGCGCGCCTGTGAAAAGTGACATTTCCCGACCCGACCTTCTTGGGCGAAAAGTGACATATTCCGACCTAGCTGGGACTCTAAAAGTGACAAATTCCGACCCGCACAAAACCGGGAACATAGAGAAATCTTCGCCTTTCAACCTGCTGGATACACCAAAAGTGATGTTTTCCGACCCGCAAACTCCGTAGAGCTGATACGGAACGTCCCTGTTATCCGCTAGGCCAGGAGCACTGCCGGGAACGGTGACATTTTCCGACCCAGCAGTTCAAGACCTCGCAGATACGTTTGTTTTCGGAGCCTAAGGTGAGTGAGTACTTAGTAGCTTATGGTCCCCTAGGTCGGAAAGCGTCACCTTTCCAGTGGGGAATCCCGTTTTTGGAGGACTTAGGAGCCGGTATCGCCTCGTCGAGGTCGGAAAATGTCACCTTTGAGGTGGACAGCGAACGCTGGCGGTAGGTATAGGGGCGGTTTTTTGTTGTTCCGAAGCAACTTTCTAAGCAGGTGCTTTGTAAAACAGTTTGTAGAACCGTTTGTAAACCCTTTTGTAAACGCTGTGCCCGCCCGCGCACAGCCTTACTAGTCAAGGCTCTCCGGGGCGTCACAGTCGAACAACTGTGACGTTTTCCGGCCTGCAAGTGACGCATTCCGACCCTAAGGAGACACAAAGCGGGCCGCTGGTGACAAATTTCGACCGTTATCCACATCGGTGACTTGCACAGCGAGCATGTCACCTTATAATTGTGACACTTCCCGCTGAAGGTCACCTTTGTGAATAAAAAGGCAAAAAATCAGTCCGAGCCGGCCCAAGTCGAGATCGTCGAGATCGAACCGCTCCGGATCGAGCCGTTGGACGAACCGGCTCTGGACGGTGACGGTCGAGTGCGGGGCACGGTCGCTATGAGCCGCGCACTGGTCAACGCCCAACAAGGGCTGACTCTCAACGAGAAGCGAGTCATGATGGCGGCGCTTCGATGCATCGACAGTAAGAAATCACCCTACTTGCATGGTAAGGGCAATGGCTATGTGAGTGTTCGTGTTCGAGCCGACGAGTTTGCCGCCCTTGCGGCACTTGCTCCAAGGTCCGGTGAGAAGCAGGCAACCGCTGCTTATGAGGGGTTGAAGGAAGGTTGTGCGAGCCTACAAAAGCGTCAGCTGACGTATATGGATGGCCCAAGGAAGGTGGTGCTGAACTGGGTGTGGAAGGCGGTTTACCACGAACGAGAAGGATGGGCGGAAGTTTCGTTCTCACCGGACCTGACGCCGCATATCTTCATGTTGCAACGGCGTTTCGTCTCCTATCAACTTGAGTTTGCCCGAGGTCTGCAGTCACTTTACTCGTGGCGGCTTCTTGAGCTGCTGATGCGCGAACGAGATCGCGGCCGGCTCCTGATCACATTGGAAGATTTCCGGCACGTGCTCGAGATTCCTGCGACGTACCGCTTTGCTGACATCAAGCGTCGAGTAATTGAAACCGCAGTGAATGAGTTGAACGCCAAGGCGGACCTGGTGATTTCCTGGACCCCTGTAAAGCTTGGCCGGGCAGTGAATTCGCTCGATTTCAAATTTATCCAGAATCCGCAAAGTCGCCTAGCGTTGGACGGCGACCTACCCTTTGAGGAACCGAGCGCTGCGGAAACCGCGGAGGACTGAATGGCACGGGGCTGAATTGCTCCCAGTTGCTACATGGCCCTGCGAGTCATGAACGCCGCCCAAGCACCATGGCGTGAGCGGCTGTCAGCCAGTGTTTCACCGTTCCCTACTTCAGTTGGTGCCCGTCCTCTGCAAGGATCTTCTTAAAGGCGGCGACGTATGCTTCGGCCTTTTCGGGTGATCCTAGGACCAAATCGACACGGACCTTCCCGTCACCCCATTCTTTTATCGCACCGATTTCGGCCCCGTCTTCAGTTGCGACTTTGTACTGTCGCGAGAGCGACTTCCGCGGAGCTCGGCCGTTCTCGAGGCTTTCACGCAGCGCCTTCACCTTTTGAAACGGAAGTTCCTCGTCACGGATACGCTCGGCAAATGCCAGAGTCCGCTTCTCGTCCGATGCCTTCAAGTACAGCGTGAGTTCATAGCTAGTCGATAGTCCGAATTGTTTGGGATGCGAAGCGATCACATCCAGGACCGACTGTGGCAAATCCAACAGCGCGAGAATTTTGCTGACCTTCGATTTCCCCTCTTCTACCAAGGCTGCTAGTTCGTCGTTCGACTTCGCATGACCCTGATCGATTAGCTTCTTGTACCCGAGTGCGACATCCAGAACTGTTTCCTGCTCGCGCTCGTTGTTTGCTGCCCGAGCCAGACGATAGAAGTCGATCGGGTCTAGGCCCTCGAGCAGCTTAACATCCAAGGTCTCGGATCGGTTGCGAAGTGCACCAAGCTTCCGGAACTGGCCATCAATCAAAATTGCGCGGTCGGGGAAGTCGGGGTGGCGCCCTGCTAGCACAGGGACGAGTTGACCATCGCGGGCCATTGACGCCGCACGCGCGGCGATCAATTCTTCTTTGTAGATCGTGCGACTGTTGAGCGGATTATCGTCAATGTGGCTGATTGGCATCGTTATGTATCGTGCCTGCACCTTGCCTGCTTGTTCTAGGCTGGCCAAATACGCTTCTGCCGAGGTCCGCGTCGGGAGCGCAGCAATTTCCCTCGGCTCATCTAAGAGACTATTTCGACCACTCAACGCTTCATCGACACGGTCGAATCTAGAAGGTGCAGCTGCTTCGCGCATCGTCTGGTCGCGCTTTACCCCAGCGTTAAGTGCCGCCGAGAAATCTTTCTTCGTCATGCTCGCACCTCCAGAACTTCAAGAATTTCATCGACAAGATCGTTTAGTTCTTTATGAGCGGCCTTTGCCGAACGGAGCTGCAGCACCGTAGCGCCGGATACCTCCGCCTCCTTATACGCAGTGCGGAAGCCGAGTTTCGTTTTTAACATGGGGAGTTCGGAGTCACCTGCTGCGGCTTCAAAAATCTGCTTCACGATCGTGACGTTTTGATTCATGTTGGCGAATGACCGGAGCTTTAGATCCGGGTTTCGGATCTGCGCTTCCATCCCAAGCTTTTTTGCCTCTTGTACCGCCCACAGGTTGCCGCCCGATGCCGCTATGGGGATCAGCCCCAGATCGGAAATAAGCAATGCCACGGACGGGGCCGCGGATTTGATAGCCGGCGGGCAATCAATCACAATGAAATCATAATCGTTGACGTACTTCGCGATCTCGCGATCCGGGCGCGGGCTCAATGCCAAGTTTGAGATCGCGGCGGGATACGGTCGATCATCTGGCGCAGCCCCGACCGAGAGCGTCGCGGTGCCTTGCTCATCGAGGTCGACAAGCATGGTTCGATAGCCGCGCATGCCTAAGGCGCCCGCGATATTAGTCGAAGTCGTTGTTTTCCCCGACCCGCCCTTCTGGTTGAAGACGGCAATAATTTTCGCTGGCATGCATTCTCCTTATCTATTCGATGCTGAGCCGGAGCAGTTTCTACATAGAAACTGCGAGCCGAGCGCGCTGGGCGAAATACTAGGACGTAGCCGGAGAAATTTCAAGAAAAATGGGCAAATTTGAACGAAATTACAATGCGAAGAGCGAGATCATGCAAACATCTGACTGCTGTCTCCCGCACACTGGAGTTTCTACGTTGAAACTACGAGGGCGAAGCTGGCCTGTTAACGAGAGCGAGCTTTCGGGCCGCGAACATGTCGGCGGTTTTTCGTGACTCATTTGTGGCAGTAACAGTGGACGCTGTCCCGAGTTCGCTCGAGGATCCATGGGAGTTTCTACGTGGCAACTTGCCGTCGCACCCCGGGCACGGGCGAAAATTCAGTGAAAAGTCTCGTCTTGCCATTTGACCGGCGCTGGGCTTGATGTGTGGTTTCTACACAGAAACTGCGTACGCTGGCCCTGCCGGCGGAGTGGCAAGAGTCTCCGGAGTGAGCCGAGGCTTAGCGGGTAGGACTGAGCGCTGGCTCAGTTTGTCCTCCGCATGGCTTTCAATGTGGAAACTTCGCCGTCTCATCCCGGGCTCCGGCAAGAACGCACGAATATCGCTACTTGCGATAGAACCAGCCCAGGGCTCGATGTGGTTTCTACGTAGAAACTGCGCGTGCCGATCGCCCCCAGCAGAATGTCGATGAGTCTACGCCGTGAGCGAAAGTTTCTGGTTAGGACTCGATCTAGACTCTATCAGTCCTTCGCAGACGTCCAAGATCGGCGTGAGGTGGTGCACCTTTCGGATATCGCGGGTGCGGCGCTAGGCCGCAGGAGTTTCTACGTAGAAACTCCTGCCAAGGGTTTGCCGCGGGGACGGACTCGTCGTGAGCGGAGACTCTGTACCGAAAGGAGGATGCTTTTAGGCGGAAATTCATTCGCTGGATCGTGCTTGGGTTCCCCGTTGATGGGCCGCGCCACGCTTCGGCAGTTTCTACGTAGAAACTGCTGCCCGTGCCGTCGAGCCCGATAGCAACAATGCAGAGAGTGCGTGGTCGTGCGTATTCAGGTCCGCTGAATTCAGGCCGGCGCCAGTTTCGACGTAGAAACTGGCGATGCTAGCCGCTTCCAATACGCGCGCCATTAGCGCCTAGATTTTTCACGACGCGCCTAAAGTCTCTCTGATCTTATATACCGACTGTGATTGCTGCGCACGACCTGGCTAAGCCGGCGTTAAAGTATGGTGCATTCACGGGGAGAGCTCGGCCCGAAGTCTCAGATAATCTGGGTGTTTGGATGCGCTGGAATTTTAAACTACCAGACTATGTCGGACTTTGTTCGAACGAACAGTACATAGTCGGGCTTAATCTCGTAGAAGACTGTGGCTGACGCTGAAGGCGTCCCCGTCTTGGTGCGCGAGGACCAACCGGACCTCAATTCCCCGGGGAAGTGAGTTTTTCGGAGCAACTGCGCCCGCGACAGGAGACTAGTCAGGCAATCGCAAGAATCGCTGCTCCGAAGCACTACGTTCGGCTCGACTTGTGGCTCTGGAGCGGTCCAGGCTATCGAGTAGCGCAGTTGCGAAGAAATTCCTCTGCCTCGCAGTACTGGCGACCAAGCTCGGCAGTTGCATAGATCGAGGTCGTATCGAGCGAATCGTGACCGGCAAAATTCCGCGCGCTCTCGAGACTCATGCCGTTGGCCAGCGCATGCGAAACGAATGTGTGTCGCAGCCAGTGCGGACTGGCTTCGCTAAAGGCCCGCGCGTGCGGCGACTCTTCGCGCAGCGCCGCTGCGGCCGCTGCGGCAAAGAACTGCTTGATCGCCTTGTAGAGCTGCACCGGATGGATCGGCCCGGCTTGTCGCGCGCGCGCAGCGAGCTCGAGCGCCGGATCGGTTTTGTTCGCCTTCGCCGCGCGCCGGATCCGGCCGATCTCGGCATTCGAAAGCAGCGCCGGGATCAACGGGGTAGCGGCAGGGCAGGCGAGGGGATCGCGCGGCAGGCCACGCGATTCCAAATAGTCGCCCATCAAGTCCAGTACCGCCGGCACCAGCGGCACGAAGCGTTCCTTCGCGCGCTTGCCGACCACGCGCAGCAACCGGATGGTCCCCAGCTCGGGACCGGCGTAGCGCTCCTGCACGTCGTCCGTGAAGGCTCCGCAAAGTTCGGCGCGCCGCAGCCCGGTGCTGTACGCAAAACTCAGTACGAAGCGCATGCGTGTCGCGGCGGCCGTGTCCGGCATCGCATCGAGGATCCGCATCGCGAAGCGCCAGGCATCGGCAGTCAAGCCCCGCTCGATCTGCAGGCGCGATTTCGCGGCCACGCGTCGTTCGTTGCCGGCAGCGTCGTGCGTGGATCCGGTGAACACGCGCACCTTCGCGAATGCGTTGTGATCCAGATACTGCGCGTCGACCAGCTCACCGAAGAATTTCTTGAGCGCGGACAGCGCGTCCTGCCGGCTCTTGACCGATAGCGGTCCGCGGAACGGCCGCCAGCCGAGATCGCCGCGATGCGCGGTGCCAGTCATGACCCACTGGCTGGCGGGCTGGGGATCGGGCAGGAAGCTGTTGATGTACTCACGCGCATCGTCGGTGTCGAGGCTCGACAGCGCCTTGCGCTTCACAAAGATCGCCCAGAGCAGCAGCCGCTCGGCTTCGGTGCGATAGCGCTGGCGCGTATGCGGGTTCTCGTAGTCGGCGAGCCAGAATTCGATCGCCTCGCGGTCGTTGTTGGCGCGGCTGTTGTTCTTGACCAGATTGCGGTGTGCACCGTGCGAGCCGTCCAGCTCGGGCGGCAGCAAGAAGCGCTCGAGCGGCACGATCGCGGTGACGGGACCGGCCGCGGCGAGCCGTGGGGCGGGCAGGGTGGATTCTGACGGGTGGGTGTGCACGCCGGGGGCCAGCTGCAGGCCGGCGACGTCGCCGTAGTGGGCGAGCCATGCGGTGATGCGGCGGGCGCCGACTTCGCCCAAGCGCGGCACGCGTCGGTACCAGCGGTAGCCGAGCGCGTTGATCGTCTCGACCAGCTTGCCGATCGTGGTAAGGCCGACGTCGGCCAGACGGAGCGCGACGGCAGTGTCAAACCAGCCGAGCACGTGGTGTTCGGGGCGCGGATCCTCGACCACCAGGCGCGCTAGCACCTCGAGCGCGGCCATCTGCCGCGCGCGCAGTCGCGCGTTGCGCTGCTGCCGACGCAGGGCCGCGCCGGCGTCGGTGTCAGCGCCAGCATGCCGGGCGGCGAACAGGTCGAGCAGCTCTTTCTCGGTGTAAAAGCCCTCCGGATCGTGCTCGGCGGCGAAGTCCTCCAGCGACGGCGCGGCCGGCGCCGGGGCGTCGGCCGCTGCCGTCGCGGCGAGGGCGGCCGGCCGGATTGTGAGCAGCCGGGCGGTCGCAAAATCCTGCCGCTTGCGCGCGGCGGCGACGAACGCGGTCACCAGCCAGGTGCGCGTGGCGGCGGCCTTGCGCGCGTCGCGGCCGAATTCGAGGTACTGGTCGGCCAACTCGGCCAGATCCAGTCCCTCCAGATAGCCACGGAAGAAGGCGAGGTGCTGCAGGCCGATGCGGCGCTGGGCGGCGGCATCGCGGCGGGCTGCGCGCGAGCGCGACTTGCGGCGCGCGTCCGGCGTGGTCGCGCGCCGCGGCGCCGCTGGCAGCTCGCGGAACTCGACATCGAGCACGTCTGGACCGTCGACGGTCGTCATGGGCGGCTTCAAGGTAATACGGAAAGCGTGTTGTTTGATACGAGTCCTGCGGCGCAGCGGCGTCCGCTCGCCTTTGACTTCGTCGGAGGCGGACGGACGGCGAGGGCAACACTGCATCGCCGGTGGTCGTCGACCGCCCGGCGAGCCTTGCCGGGCAAGCGTGAGAGCCAGGTTCGCTCAGAAAATGGGCGAATCGGCCAATAAAGTGAAGGGTAACATAGTAAGGGCTATGTTACCCTTCTTTTCGGGACATGGACGAAGCCGCGGCGTGCGCGGCACTCCCTGTAGGGAATTGCGCGCCCCCACCGCGGCGATCGAAAAGCGGTGCCGTCACCGTTTCAGCGCCCGGTATTTCTGGGATATGAACACGGTAAGCGCAAATTCCTATCATAAGCTTTGAGGTTATGAAATCACGCCCGCTTATATCCTGATTGCATAAGCCGGCAGCCTACAACTTGGAATCCCTTGAGCTGAACGCCTGATCGAATTGTCGGGCGCGCTGCACCTCGTCGCTATGCAGGTACGTCAAATGTGCTGCAGCACATTTGACGTATTACCGACAGAAAGTTGTTATGCGGAGTCTGGATTCCCGGGAGTTGAGACGGAAGGAGTCTGGTCACCGGAACTCGACATAAATGTTTGGACGGATGGCGAGGTCCCGCAGCTCGAATGCGGCGTACGTGACCTCCGTGGCGCTACAGCGAATGCAACCACTCGAGCAAGGACTTGTTTTGTACGCGGTCTTTTAACGACGCCCCTCAGCGGTTGAGGGCAGCAGGCATTCTCCAAGGCATGAGATCGGCGTAGTCGTCGGCAGTTGCAGCGAGCGGTAACCTGGTGAACAGCCAGACCAGATAGCGATATGGCTCGACTTCGTTCGCCTTGCACGTCTCGACGAGGGAGGGTTCTGTCGCAATAAGGATGTTCATGCGTGAGGCGGCGGAGATGAATAGGAATCCTTATGCAATCAATGAATAGAA
>NZ_LOWB01000121.1 GCF_001522865.1 Burkholderia sp. TSV86
CTTACTCGATGATCTTGGCGACGACGCCTGCGCCGACGGTACGGCCGCCTTCACGGATAGCGAAGCGCAGACCTTCTTCCATCGCGATCGGCGCGATCAGCTTCACCGTGATCGACACGTTGTCGCCCGGCATCACCATTTCCTTGTCCTTCGGCAGCTCGATCGAGCCCGTCACGTCCGTCGTGCGGAAGTAGAACTGCGGACGGTAGTTGTTGAAGAACGGCGTGTGACGGCCGCCTTCATCCTTGCTCAGCACGTACACTTCCGCCGTGAAGTGCGTGTGCGGCGTGATCGAACCCGGCTTGGCCAGAACCTGGCCGCGCTCCACGTCTTCACGCTTCGTGCCGCGCAGCAGGATACCAACGTTGTCGCCGGCCTGACCCTGGTCCAGCAGCTTGCGGAACATTTCCACGCCCGTGCAGGTCGTCTTCACCGTCGGCTTGATACCGACGATTTCGATTTCCTCGCCGACCTTGATCACGCCACGCTCGACACGGCCCGTCACCACCGTACCGCGACCCGAGATCGAGAACACGTCTTCCACCGGCATCAGGAACGTACCGTCCACCGCGCGCTCCGGCGTCGGGATGTATGTGTCCAGCGCGTCGGCCAGGTTCATGATCGCCGTTTCGCCCAGCTCGCCCTTGTCGCCTTCCAGCGCCAGCTTCGCCGAACCCTTGATGATCGGCGTGTCGTCGCCCGGGAAGTCGTACTTCGACAGCAGCTCGCGCACTTCCATTTCGACCAGCTCGAGCAGCTCGGCGTCGTCGACCATGTCGCACTTGTTCAGGAACACGATGATGTACGGCACGCCAACCTGACGCGCCAGCAGAATGTGCTCACGCGTTTGCGGCATCGGGCCGTCCGCAGCCGAGCACACCAGGATCGCGCCGTCCATCTGCGCGGCGCCCGTGATCATGTTCTTCACGTAGTCGGCGTGGCCCGGGCAGTCAACGTGCGCGTAGTGGCGGTTTGCCGTTTCGTACTCGATGTGCGCCGTGTTGATCGTGATACCACGCGCCTTTTCTTCCGGTGCCGCGTCGATTTCGTCGTACTTCTTCGCTTCGCCGCCAAACTTCGACGACAGAACCGTCGCGATCGCCGCCGTCAGCGTCGTCTTGCCGTGGTCAACGTGACCAATCGTTCCTACGTTCACGTGCGGCTTGGTCCGCTCGAATGA
>NZ_LOWB01000122.1 GCF_001522865.1 Burkholderia sp. TSV86
ACTATCGGCAGTTTGAGGACGTCGCCAAGGCGGCCTGACTCAAACAAATCGGTCTCCGATGAACCCGGGGCGATTCACAGCATTCAGCCACCCGCGCTTCCGCCCTGGTCCAAGGCGGTCTTCACGCGTATCTTTCCGTGCATGGCCAAGCCCTGCTCAACGCGTTCGGCACGGAAAAAAACGACCGTTTGTATCACAGTAGGATTCGAGCGCTGACGGGTTCGCTATCCAATTGATTTATCGAGAGGTCGCAGCGAGTTTTATTGAACCGACAAAAACGGTCCTTTTTGTCCAGCGGATTTTTACTTCTCATCCCCCGACTTATCTTTCTTTAACAATCCATCCGATATTGCCCTGCAACACACGCCTCGCTGCGATGCGCCATTTCCGTGAGCCGCCCGTCTCCCGCCGGCACCGCGCCTGCTCGATTTCCAAATTCCCATGGGCGGCGTTCGATACCGCTGACTATTGCCCTCATGCATTGACGCACCAGGCCCGCCAGTCCATTCGACCATGCATCACGCGCGCTTGAAAACCGTGCCGCGCGCGTAGCCGAACACTCGTTTCGAATTACTGTCGGCCCGCTAAAACCGGCTAAGTCCGCGATCCCGCAAAGAACAAAATATCCCATTGCAAATCGACGCGCTGTCATGCTGCACCTGCGAACGCGTGCTGACCGATCGCGGCGTTCACTCCGCCCGCCCCGTGCTCGCCCCGGCGATGCATCCGGCTGGCCTCGATCGGACGATAAACGCATGGCGCTCTACAGCCGGGATTGTATCGGCGCCCGCGCGCCCACCTTCCCCGCGTCGCCACTCGCTAAAGCCAGTGCGTGTATCGAGTCGATCGGTACGGCCCGCTCTTGCGGCAACCGTGCGCTGCGTTGAACGGCTCGGCGCTACAGGCTTGGGCGCGGCCCGTGAGCAAGCGCCTGCGCCAACCTCGCCGCAGCCCGATACGATCGGCACCCGCCATTATTCTCCTTGCAACGCGCCCGGATTTCACGATTCACGCAGACACCCCCGATTCACGCCATCAACATATCATTCGACGTCGATCCCGGCCGTGCCCGGCAGTTAATCGGGGCCGCCATGCCATTCAGCCTCCTTACCAATCACAATTGATTTCCCGACATCGCATCACGTCCATCCGCCTATTCGAAAAGGAGGCTCCATTTGCAAAACCGGCTGAAACTGTCTTTCCGCCACACTTTCGTTGTCGAAAAAAATCCGCTTCAATGAAGAAAACCATGGTTTTTGGACATGACGACATTTTTTTGCATTTCAGTTTCCAATGAAACGGCATCAGGATATTCACGCGCGTCGCCGTGCAGAATATTTTCCTTATATGCATGCATCCCGCGGCCGCCAGTTTCATGACCACCTTGATCGGTCAAGCCGATTGATTCGCGAGCATTCATTCTCATTTCATCGCACGAACCGCTTTCGCGCACGAATCAAATCGAAATAAAATCGTCGATCAAACCACCTGGAACTCGCATCAAAAAATCGGCCATCGGCTTGGAGTTGGGCCGCCGCAGCGCAACCGTCCAGTGCTGATAGCCCCGCCAATCCGCTCGACGCCGTCGCTCACGCGCCGCATGCATAACTGGCACTGCCGCCACGCCCAGATGCGGCGATCGTAGTGCCGGCATGCTTTGCAAGCCGTATCGATGCGGCCGCGCTCACGCCGTCCCGCGACCCTGCACGAACGCGGGCGCGGCAACCATGCCCCACGGAACACGGACACAACCGGGTCGCGTATCGGCGGCCAGTACGCGTTTGTCGCGCAAACACGCGCATACCGCCATCGCACATCAGGCTGCCATCACGCCCGGTCCCGCTCACGCTTGTAGCGGCATGCGCTGTCGAATGCACGATCCCGGCCATTTGCACTCGGCGCATTGCATCTGCGTGGCCCGCTTCGGATGACATTGCCGCCGCTCATCCCCGGACGGCTGGATAGAGCGCCTTTGCGATGCATATGATTTAGGTAGGAAAAGAAGGATACAGAGAAGGAAGTGCCGCGCCGATCAAGGCCGCGGTGGGAACGCAGCCAGCGTGACTCACAAGGCTGTCAAGAAAGCCGCGCAAACCTTGAAATCGAGAGTGTCGGCCAATATAGAGTCGGCAAACCACCCAGTACCCGAACGAAGTTTCGGAGGCCGCGCTGGCGCATATCATCGGCGATCAAACCGAAGCGGCCTATGCACGCGGTGATCTATTCGCCAAACGTACCGGGCTAATGCAGGATTGGGCAAATTATCTGTTGCCGCATTCACTGAAGTAGCTGCATACCGAATAGCACGGTGGTCTGCCGCACTGGCGAATTGCCGTGCCGTACGAAAGTGCATAGTTTTCGAGGCCATCCGGGCGCCAGTGCCAATCAGGCTATACATCGTATAGCGCGTAATAAACCACGTGGCTTTCGTTGCGCGACTGGCTGTACATCAATCTGCGGAAGTGGTGAGACACCAAGGCAACAGCACTTCGTAAGCGTCAGCAGTGTTTGCGAGCGGGGCCGCTCTGAACAGCGCGACGAGGTGGCCGTACGGTTCGACGCTGTTTGCCTCATGCATGGTTTGAAAGATTGTCCTCTATTGATGCGGTGACGCCGGAGAGAATCCGGCACTGATGATGTAGTCACCACCGAGATGCGGACAACGGGGGGCGTGGCTCACGGACAAGACAGCGGCAATTTGCTTGATCCAAAAATGTGTCGGTCCCTTGCCCTCGCCAGCCCTTTCTGGTGCGTATGGAGCCGGGCTGTGGAACACGCCGTCATCAAAACTGCGCCGTCACCTGAAACCCGAGCGTCACCCGCGCCGTCGGAAACCCCGACGGCTTGTAGACCGGCGTGCCGGCGAACAGATCATACGCATACGCACCGAACCGCGTGCCCACACTGCCCTTCACGCCGATCACCGCCCCCGCGAGCTGCGTGCCGACCAGCGACACCGGCTGCGGGCCCCAGATATGGCCGTAGTCCAGCCCCGCATAAATCGCTTGCCCCGTCTGACCGATCGGCATCTGCAATTCGTTGCGCCAGTAGAACCCGCGCGCCGCCGCCAGCATCGTCTCGCCGTCAAAGCCGCGCACCGTGTAGCGGCTGCCGATCGTCAGGTCGTCGATGTAGTACAGCGTGTTGCCCGTGTACTGGCCATGGAAGGCCGTCACGTAGCGCAACGGCTGTTGCGCGATCGCGAACGGCACCGACAGGTTCGCATCGAGCACCGCCATCTTGTAGCGGTACGTCGGCCCGCCTGTGGCCGCCAGGCTGTCGTCTTGCGCGCCGAACGCGCCGATCCCCTGCCGATAGGCCAACGTGCCGTCGAATTGCGCGCCGCCGAAGTAATGGCGATCGGTCAGGCCGATTTCGACGAACGTGTTGTTGCGGCACTGCTGCGGAATTTCGGTATCCTCGATAAAGCTCTGGCCAAAGCGGCGCGACAACCTGAACTGCACGCCGAACACGTCGTTCTGGCTGCGCGACAGCACGCGGTTCAGCTTGAAATCGACCGTCTTCGAATTGCCGCTCGCGATGAACGTTTGGTTCACGCCGGCGATCTGCTGGTAGTAGGTATTCGTGTACGCGGACAACGTCGCGGTCCAGTAGCCCCACGGGATCGAATAGAAGCCGTTCCAGCCGTGCGAGCCGAGGCGCTTGTCGCCGAACTCGAGATCCTGGCTCACGCCAATGTTGAAGAGGTCGTTCAATCCGAGTGGGTTGTCGATGCCGAGCGACAAGTTGCCCTGCAAGCGGCCGGTCGCGCGCGTACCCGAGTTGTCAATCGAGGCGACGACCGTCCACGGCTTGCCGCGCTTCACGTCGAGCACGACGTCGCTCTCGCCCGGCACGTCGGCCGGCACGATCTCCATCGACACGTCCTGGCTCGACACGCGCTTCATCTGCTCGAGGCCCTGTTCGAGATCGCGCAAGTTCAGCAGTTCGCCGTCACGTGTCGGGAAGGCAGTTTTCCACGTACCGCGCAGTTTTTCATCGGCGAAGCGCACATGGCGGATGACACCGGGGATCAGCGAGAGCTTCAGCGTGCCGGTGGAGAGATCCTGTTCGGGCAGCAGCACGCGCGTCGTCACGTACCCACGCGCCAGGATGGCTTGCGACAGGCCCTTGACTAGCAGGTCGAGCCCCTGTTTGCCGACGCACTGGCCGGCGTAGTGCTCGAGCCATTCGCGCGCGAAGGCGAAACGATCCATGGGTAACACCGACGCGCCTTGCGACTTCAGCGAGGCAGGCAGCGCATCGGGTACGTCGAGCGCAAAACGGTCAATGCGAAAGCACGGCGTTTCGGATGGCAGCGCTGGATACCCTGCGCTCGCCGTTACGCTCGAACGCACCCCGGGCGCTGTGACGGTCCGTTCGCGCTCGCGCGCTTCTTCCTGCTGTCGGATTTGCTGGTCGTTGCCCGAAATGATCGGGCGAGGAGTTTCTTGCGCCGACACGGCCATTGGAATCAGCCATGCGGCCGACAGCAGCACGACCGGGGTACGGATTGTCATAAATGTGGTCTTGTTCGTTCGATTTTATGGCTTGGGGGCTAAATGCCCCGGAATCCAAACCCATTCGGTACCACTCCATTTCCAGAAGCCCATGACCCAGATCGTGCTCGACCACGACGGCAACACGGGCTCCATTTCCGGTTTCGGCGAAGGACGCGGAGGAGCATCAGGTGGCACGGTCTCGCATGCCGCGAGAAGCGCTGACATAACAAACGCCAGAGCCGCCGACCATTTGGATTTCTTCATCATTACCTCAGCGTCACGGGACGTCGATCGATCATGTCTTAAACCACCGGGAAACGCGACCGATCAGTCCTTGCGGAGGAGGCACCCAACCGGGTTTCAGAAAGTCGTAGACGTCATCGTAGTGATCGAGAGGCTTCACCGGCATCAGCTCCATTGGCACCAGCGGATGATCGACTTCAACAAAAACACCTCGGCGCCAGCACAGTTTCGCCTCCAGTACGGCCAAGAATGAAAAATAATCCTCTGTATACACGTGCTCCGACTTGCGTGAAGCGTCAGTGCGAATGATTTGCTCAAGCCCTTCTTTATCGCCACGAATCAACGTCGAGAAAAAATCCTCACCACGCTCGCATTCAGTTCTCAGCGGATTCCGACCGTTCTTCGCCATTCGGCGAATCTTGTCAGCTAGAGAAACATCGTCGCCCATCATAGCCAACTGAAGCATGTGAACATAGAACTGGTTATTTAATGGATCTTCTCTTGCACTCACGAACCCCTGAGGTGAGGCGACCGAGAACGCCTGGACCATCGCATTGGAGTCGGACATCATCGAGTACAATAAGTAATCTGGTGTTTGCAGCTCGAAGCGATCCTCGCTTATGGCGAGGGAAGTCAACTTGAGAACACACGAGACGTATAAATTATTTTTGAGCGATGGCATATCGCCATTGACAAAATAATCATAAAGTCCGACTACGGAGTGATCTCTCGAAAGTCCATCATAACAGCGCTTCAAATCAATAGGCTTGATCCGATTTCGGATCTTTCCTGAAATCTCCGGAATATGCCGCATGGCCGCATCAAATCCAAAAGATTTCCGCTTAATCACCTCTGCATCCATTTCGACACCTTATTTTATCTTCACAAGTGTTGCACCATTAGAATTAACACCCGTAACGACCTTTACAAGTTTTCCACTATCAATTGCCTTCTGGATCACGTCGGCGGTTGCCCTTTGATTTGCATCTCCACCTCGAAGACGGGCAACTGCGCTATCAATCCATCCATCAGTCATTTGCGTTGGCAAGCTACCGGATGGGCCATTGAGCTGGACCGATCCGTTCGCGTTCAATGGCTTGACTTCGTTGATATATACCGTGTCACCCTTGATGTAGACGCCGTCAAAGCAATTGACGCCACACTTACCATCCAGTGGAGTAAAGCCGTTGCGCACGAAGTAGTTGTTCGCCACATATTCACGGGCCTGCCCCTGCAAATCCTTCGACGGCAGCTGGTCGAGTTGTGACAGCACGCCTTGTTCCGCGGTATTCAATTTCACCGGCATGCTCTCCATCGTTACCTTGCCAGTGCTGATGAACCCTTTGCCCGTCGGATTCACCGGCCCCGCCAACCAAACATCAATCGACTCACCCACGCGGGCGACCGTCGACGCGATCTTGTTGGTTAGGATACCGCCGATGACCGTTTCCTCGATCGTGTAATCGGGTTTCACGGAGCCGTTTTGCGTGGCGAAGGAATCCACTCGACTCTGGTCGCGCTGGCTTCCGCCCGGCACGATAGAGTCGGGCAGTGTACCCAGGGTATTCAGATACGGGTTCGAACGTTGCGCAGGCGTCGCGCTGAAATACGTCTCCGGCGAACCGGCAGAAAATATGGGCGAACCGCGTACCAGAATCGGCTTGCCCATATACTGCGACAACATGTCTTGCGCTGTCTGAAGGTTCGCCAGGTAAGAGCTGAGGCCTCCCATTGCGCCTTCGCTGGTCGGATTGTTCGCCGTCTGGATCAGCGTCTGGAGATACGCCATGTTTTCCTTGTTGGCGGTGTCGTCGACCATTCCCTTCGCCGCGCGCTCGAGCATGTCGGTCCAGTAAGTCGTTGCCTTCGCCACGCAACTTGAATCGCCGCGGCATACCGCCTGCGCCTTTTCCTTCGCGAGCTGCTCGACAACCTTCGCCGCTCGCCATCAGGTTCGCATTGCCTTTATCCAGGCTGACCGTGCTGCCGCTGATCGTGAGATCCTTGCCCGACGCCAATGTGACGGTATCCCAGTTGACGTAATGACGCCAGTCGTAGAACGTCTGGTAGCGATCAAAGCTCCGAGCATGTCGGGCGATTTCTGCGCCATCTGCCACGATGCTCAGGAAGGCCGGATACGTACGCAAGCTGACGACGTGGTTCGCGTACTCGGTCGGTACGCTGTAGCGATTGCGTTGGAAGTGGATCAGGCTGGTTGCTGATACTCGCACCGGCTGCTCGATGTAGCCGTCGAAGGGCTTCGGGTTTTGCATCAACCGCGGCTGTTCGTCTTGCAGCGCCTCCGCCACGGTCAACTCAGGCCACTGAGGATGCCTCAGTTCGTGCCATGCCTGACGGCAGCGCTCCGCTAGCCATATATTAAGGACATCGAGCGACTCCCAACGCATCCGGATTGCCTCATGCCAGATCTGGCGACGACGATCCTGAACGTTTTTCTCGACGACTCCTTTCTCCCAGCCAGCGGCCCGGTTGCAGAATTCGGGCTCGAACAGGTAGTGGTTGCTCATTGCATGGAAGCGAGCGTTGATCGCCCGCTCCTTGCCGGGGCCAACTTTGTCGACCGCAGTTTTCATGTTGTCGTAAATGCCGCGACGCGGCACTCCGCCGAACGCGACGAAGGCGCGGGCATGCGCATCGAACAACATTTCGTGACTTTGGGTGTGGTACGGGGATGCGGACAAAATCTTGGACTACTTGGAGGTAGTCCATGTATTCATACGAAGACCGCGTTCGGGCGGTCGAGC
>NZ_LOWB01000123.1 GCF_001522865.1 Burkholderia sp. TSV86
CTCGTTCATTGTTGTACTGGTCGAGCCACGCATCAAGGTCCGTCTGCAAGGTGGCGATCGAGTCGTAGATCTTCTTGCGGAAGACGATGCGATAGAACTCGTTGAGCATGGTCTTGTGCAGCCGTTCGACGATCCCGGTGGTTTGCGGCGACTTGGCCTTTGTTCGGGTGTGGTCGATGTCCTCCAAGGCCAGATACAGCTCGTATTCGTGATGCTCGGGGTTGCCGCAGTATTCGGTGCCGCGGTCTGTCAGCACGCGTAGCAGCGGAATGCCGAAGCCGTCGAAGAACGGGACAACGCGATCGTTGAGCAAGTCCGCCGCCGGCAAGGGTGTCTTGCGATCGTAGAGCTTGGCGAACGCAACCTTCGAGTAGGTATCGACGAAAGTTTGCTGGTAGACACGTCCGACGCCCTTGAGGCTGCCGACATAGAACGTATCCTGCGCGCCGCAGTAGCCCGGACATTCGGACTCGAATTCGCCGTGCACTGGTCTTACCCCGGTTCCGTGGACAGTTTTTTGGCTGGATATCCAGCCTCAAGTTGACGCAGGATTCTCCCCGGCCGGCGTGGTGCTGACCACACAAACGCCGGCGGGGGGTGACCCGTTTTCATCGTGATGGATTACGTTTTCCTGACGACTTTCCTCCTCGAATCGCGCCGGTGAGCGTTGGCCGAGCGCGCTGTGCCGACGATGCGGGTTGTACCAGCCTTCGATCCAGCTGAACACCGCCATCCGTGTTTCAGCCTTGCTCTTGAAGGTTTGTCGATCGAGCAGTTCGCGTTCGAGACTGGCAAAGAAGGTTCTGTCGCAATAAGGCGGGTGGTATGCTGAGTGCGTCAATGAAGCTGCGATGTGAACGATGAATCAAGCGCTGA
>NZ_LOWB01000124.1 GCF_001522865.1 Burkholderia sp. TSV86
ACTATCGGCAGTTTGAGGACGTCGCCAAGGCGGCCTGACTCAAACAAATCGGTCTCCGATGAACCCGGGGCGATTCACCGCGGCATTTGATTCAGATCACACGGCACGCGGGCAATTTGCCGACAATCGACTCACTGTTCTGCATAGCCCCAGAGGAAACGCCATGCAAATTCCGTCGCAGTCCACGCGGCCCGCAGCAGCCGTCCCTCGCAAATATGACGCGTTGATCGCCCGCTGCCGGACATACCCGGCCGTGACTGTCGCCGTCGCGCATCCGTGCGATGAAACGTCGCTGCGTGCCGCGATCGACGCGGCCCGCGCCGGCCTCATCGAACCGGTGCTGATCGGCCCGGCCGCGCGCATCGACGCGCTGGCGGCCACGCTCGGCATCGATCTATCGCGTTACCGGCGTGTCGATGCGCCGCATAGCCACGCTGCGGCAGCGCTTGCCGTCGAGCTGGTCCGCTCGGGCGACGCGCAAGCGCTGATGAAAGGCAGCTTGCATACGGACGAGTTGCTCGCCGCCGTCGTCGCCCCCGATTCGGGTCTTCGCACCGGACGCAGGCTGAGCCATGTGTTCGTCATGGACGTGCCGACCTACCCTAAACCCCTCTTCATCACCGACGCGGCGGTCAATATCCGTCCCACGCTGGAACATAAGGCGGAAATTGTCCAAAATGCCATCGATCTTGCGCACACGCTTGGCGTCGACACGCCGAAAGTTGCGATCCTGTCGGCGGTGGAAACCGTTACGTCGAAACTGCCGTCGACGCTTGACGCCGCGGCGCTCTGCAAGATGGCCGAACGTGGCCAGATCACGGGCGCGCAGTTGGATGGCCCGCTCGCGTTCGACAATGCGATCGATCCGGAAGCCGCGCGCATCAAGCATCTCGGCTCGAACGTCGCCGGTCATGCCGACATCCTGCTCACGCCCGATCTCGAAGCCGGCAACATGCTCGCGAAAGAGCTGACGTTCCTCGCGAACGCCGACGCGGCGGGTGTCGTGCTCGGCGCACGCGTGCCGATCATCCTCACCAGCCGCGCCGACAGTGAGCGCACGCGTTTGGCAAGCTGCGCGGTGGCCGCGCTGGTCGCGCACGCATCGAATGCGCGCACCGGCGCATGAGCGGCGCCCGCGGCACCATGCGGCCGGAGGACACCGCGCACGTGCGAGCGGCTGGCGCGCGGGTCACATGGCAATCGCTATAACGCCGCGTCGGCGTTGAGCGGATCGTCGCACGCGTCCCTGACATCGACCGTTACGGGAATACCGCGGCGTACGCTCTCGGTCACCGTGCAAAACGCCTCGAACTGAGCAAGGGCGCGCGTTGCATGATGGAGCGCCGGCCAGCGCGCGCCCACACGCAATCGGACCGCCATCCCGGCGACGCGCAACCGCCCCGCCGTGTCGCGGTTCAGATCCACGTCCACGCGCGCCGTAACCGGATACGGATCGTTGCGGTATCGCTGCAGCGCATAGAGCAAACTGGCGGCAAGACGCCCGCCGCCAGCAGCCGAACGGGATTCGGCGCGCCGCCGTCGCCGAGCGGCGGCATCTCGTCGGTCAGAACCGGCGGCGCGTCAATGCCAGGAAAATCGACCCGAAACCGGAAATGCTCGAGCTGCACCACTTCCACGACAATCGGTTTGTCGTCCATATGTGCTCCTTTGTCGCGTCGATCCCATGCATCCGAAGCCCAGCACGCTCGACACCGATGAATGTTCCTTCGCGATGCTCGCGGCAGTACGCGCAGCGACGGCGACAGGCCGCGCCGGCAGCCGCACGGATTCAATCAGCCGGCGGCATTGCGCACGCCGGCCGTATCGACGGCGGCCAATTGGCGCGCCAGCCGGCCGCGCGCTCGCCGCATCTGCCGGCTCTGCACGGACGCACCGCACGCCGCGAGCGTCGTCTTCGCGCTTTGCCGCCGGATCGCAACGCCCGGCAGCCGCAAGTCGGCGCTCGCGGCGGTATTCACGATAACCCGGCGGCGGCGGCCAGCCTTGATCCACGTCAGCGGCCGAAAGACTCGCCCACCATGCGCAACCGGCGCCATAACATGCGCGCCACGGCCGCCATCGCGATCGCGCTCAGCACGACCACCGAGACCAGCACGAACACATAGCCGACGAGTTGTTCGAACTCTTGCAGCCGGCCGGCTTGCACTGCATCCTTGTAGCTGTGCTCGTCGGCGGCCCCGTTTCCGATCGCGCCGCGATATAGGAAAAATGCCCGGCATACTCCATCTTCCGGCTGGGCCGCGATCAACAGCGAGCCGGGCGGCATGTCGCGCACCGCTTGGCAATGCGGCGAGCGCATGCCTGCGATGACGGCCGCGTCGATCGGTTGATCGTAAGCCGCGCCCAGCCACGTCACGGCAACAGCAAGCGCGGCGCTCGCGACGAGCCCCCCCGCGACCCGCCGCCATGCGGAATAACGGTCGTTCGAGCCTGACATGATGTTCGTCATCGCCGCCCCTTTTTTCGATTGCCCTTTCGATCACCCCATCTCATGCGTGCGCGGCACCGCGATGCGTGCGTTGACAAAGCTCGATGCGAAGCCTCAGCCGCGAATCGTCAAAACGGCCGCGCCTGACACGCGCCCGGCACGCAAATCGTCAAGTGCGCGATTCGCGTCGGTCAGCGCATAGGCGCTCGTCTCGATCTCGAGCGGCATTTCGGCGGCAAGCCACATGAACGCGGCGGCGTCCGCGCGCGTCAGATTCGCGACTGATTCGATCCGGCGCTCCCCCCACAGCGCTGCATAAGGGAACGATGGAATGTCGGTCATGTGTATTCCGCCGCAAACGACGATACCGCCCTTGTCGAGCGCACCCAATGCGGCCGGCACCAGCGCGCCGAAGGGGGCGAAGATCAGCGCGGCGTCGAGCGGCTCCGGCGCGCGCTCATCGCTGCCGCCGGCCCAGACTGCTCCAAGCCGCCGCGCGAGCTGCTGTGCCGCAGCATCGCCCGGCCGGGTGAACGCGAAAACCGTCCGGCCTTCGCGGCGCGCGACTTGCGCGACGATGTGCGCGGCCGCGCCGAAGCCGTAGAGTCCGATCCGCCGCGCCGCGCCCGCCTTGCGCAGTGTCCGGTAACCGATCAGCCCTGCGCACAGCAGCGGCGCGGCCTGCAGATCGGTATAGCGGGCTGGAATCCGCACGCAAAACCGGCTGTCGGCAACGGTGCGCTGCGCGTAGCCGCCGTCGATCGTATAGCCGGTGAATACGGGCGCATCGCACAGGTTCTCGTGGCCGCTCGAGCAATACGTGCAGTGCCCGCATGTGCCGCCGAGCCACGGCACACCGACTCGTTCGCCTATTTCGAAGCCGGATGCCCCTTCGCCCAACGCAGCAACCGTGCCGACGATCTCGTGCCCAGGAATCAGCGGCCGCTTCAACAGCGGCAATTCGCCGTCGATGACATGCAGATCGGTCCGGCACACGCCGCACGCATGCACGTCGATCAGCAATTGGCCGGGGCCGGGCACAGGATCCGGCAGCCGCGCGTCGCGCAGCCGGTTCGACGTGCCGTCGAACACCATCGCACGCATGCTAACGCTCCTGCACGGCACCCGGCCGCTCGCGCAGGCCGCGAACCGCCAACGCGCCGATGCCTTCGAGACTGCGCGCGCGTTGCTCAAAACAGCAGACTTTCGGGCCGAGCAAACGCCGCGATGCACATTTCAGGACCGACACTGTGCAAATCGAGTCGTACAACGAGGTGCGTAATCCGTCGTGACGCATCGATCTCCTCCTGTGCGAGTCGCGGCCTAGAGTCTTCAGATTAGGCGAACGGCGAACTCGTCGCCGCACCTGACGCCGCGGCGCTTGACCTGAGTCAACCCACTATTCGCCAGCAGCGGGAAATAGCCTGCGTGGCATCGCCACGTTGCGCCGCTCATGCGTCGAGCATCAATTCCGCTGCGTCGAACGCGTGGCGGATCGCCACCAGCGGATCGGCGTGCTTGCAACGTCTAACTGGCGTCAATTCGTGCTCGTGCGTCATCAGATCAAGCCGTGCGTCATACATCACACGGCCGTCCGGCTGGCGCAACGCCTCGAGCGCGAGTTGGCAGCCCGCGAGCCGATCGTCGAAACGCCCCAGCCGGACAAGCTGCACACCCGCCTCCGATTCGATCCGTGCCGATCCGGCAAAACCCAAATAGGCAATCTGCATGCCCAAGCCCATCACGTCCTCCTTCCAATACGCATCGCATCGGCTTGCTACGAGCGCCACTCATGTCGGCTCGGCGCATAGGTGTCGAACGCGGCTTCTTACGTCTCATGATCCCGGCAAGCGCAAATCACGCATCTGACGCGCATCAAGCAGTGCGGCGATCGCATGCGAAGGCCCGCGCACGCCGCGCTCGGCGCCATAATCGAGCATCGAGCGTCCGCGCGACAGCCACGGCCGCCGTGCGGCGATCAACGGCGCCGCCCTGTCAGGCCATGCATGCGCAGGCCCGGTGTGCGGCGCCGCCGCGCCGAATGCGATTGCGACGGTCGCAACGGCCATGCCGCTCATGAGCTTCATCGTCGCCGCCGTCGGCAAGTTCACGCTCCCTGCTCGCACTTCACGGCCGAACGCCCGCGCGATCTCCATCGCCGGGCCGGCTTAATCGAGTCGAGAACACAATGCCGAGCGCCGTTCAGGGCCATCGGCATCCAAACCGCGTGCATGTACGCAACGCACTCAACGCCGAGACGCCGAGCGCCATTGGCCGCGCGCTCGTCGCCCAGCCTCGTGTTCGCGCTGCGGCTAAGCGCCGTCCCGTTACTGTCGTTCGCAATAGCAAGTCAACCCGAATTCGGCGCGGGGAAGGCCGCCATGACGAATCCATCGATGGCACGTGCACCGATGCTTTCCATCGGCTCCCGGGAGCAGCGGCGCTGTCGCCATCGAACGGCTCGTATCGGTTGGCAGCGTGCCGCCAGACCAGATGCTGCTTACCGTATGGCCACGCATGATCGACCACCTCAAGCGACGAATGGGCGATTCTTCGGTTCTCCGGCCGATATCAACATGGTTGCGGAGGCGAAACGTTACGCCGAGTTCAGCTCGTCATTCAAATGTGGCTATGGCCACACGCGTTGCATTGCCGTTTCGTCTCTTCCGCACCCACCTGTCGCGCATTTTTGCTTCACACTCTCGCGATGCCACGCGCCGCTTCACGCTGACGAGCGGGCCGCGGCCGCGCAATGGCGGCCGCGGCCCGTTTCTCGTGGGCGCCAGCAACATAACGGCTTGCATGGAAAAAGAAATACCCGAGCGTTCCGTGAAGTCACCACGCACGACGTGTGACATCCTGCCCACGCGTCGCGCGACAGCCCGGCGCCCCAGGCGAGCGCCGCTCATCCAACGACGAGATTGTCGATGACCGCGCGCACGCCCCGCACGGACCACGCCGCGCCGCGCGCGACTTCACGTTCCGCGTAGGAATCGACCTTGCCCGACAGCGTAACCATTCCGTCGCGCACGTCGACCCCGATATGCGCCGCCTCGCGTGCAGCGTGCCGCAGCATGGCGCGCTTGACGTTTTCGCCGATCGCCTCGGCGCCCACGCTGCCAAGCACGTCGATATGATCCGTGACACCTGTCACGCCGCGCATCTGCGAAATCGCTCGCACCGCGACATGACGCTGATATGCCCAATCGACCTTGCCCGACAACGTGACCCAACCCCGCTCCACCTGCACCTTGACCGCCTCTTCGCGCAGCCCCACAGTCCAGCGCAAAATCGAGCGCGCCATGTCCGCGATGTCCAAATCGGTGCGCGCATCGTCTTGCGGCAAACGCACGGTCATTTCGACAACCACCGCTCGAACGCCCGCCACCCGGTTCGCCGCACGCTCGACGGCCAGCTTTTGCGCATAGCTTGTCGGATGCCCGGACAGCTTGACGATGCGCTCCGCCACCTCGACGCCGATCAGCGCCGCGTCGACAGCCGGGTCCGATGCGAGTTCGTCTTGCACATCCTGCTTCAATTGTCGATCGGTTTTCATCGGATATCCTCCAGTGAACTCGGCGACCCATCGCGAAACGCGCGTCGCCGCTTGTCGAAGCCAGCTTCGCATATCGGTCGGTGCGTACCGATGACGCAGATCAATCGCGCCCGGATGCAAAACGTTCGACCGCAGCACGACGCATGCAAACGCACGCGAGCAGTGCCGGATGACGGGCACAGGCTCGTCAGGAGCGGCAACGCTCGAACCGGAATAACCCGCTGTGCAGCACGACCGGGCGGCCGCCGACCGCCTCCAGCATCCGGCGTGCCGCACGCTCGATCTCGGTGCGATGGCGTTCGAACGCGTCGGTCAAATCGCGCTCGCCGATCGATGGCGCGCCAAAATGATCCTCGAGGGCTTCGGCGGTAATCGCACATGGCACGCGAACATTATCGACGAGTGCCGTAAACGCGATCGTCCAATCGCGCGCGCGATATTCGGGCAAATCGGCGGGAAACGAAATCTGCATGATTTTCATCCGATGTCAGGTCATTCATTTCTTTCGACCGCTCGCGCATTCCAGCGCGCGGCCGCGAACCAGCAGCACCACACCGCTCACTCGGCCCATGCACGAAGCGCGCCGCGATGCTGACGCCACGCGCGGCCATGGCGCTCTCGTTCATGACGACCTCGCTCGGTCGAGCCGGCGCCGTGCGCGGCCTCATGTTCATGTATCCGTCAACCTCCATCATCCGCAGCACGCGCGGCACGCGCGTTGATGTCGGTCAACCGCGCCGGCCGAGCGACATGAATGACCCAAATCAACGTTTCATGCCCCGATTAATTGTCAGATATGCACCGGCGCGGCGGCGACTGCATTGGGCTCGCGGCGCGAACGACACAACCGACGGGGAAGCCCATGCTTCGAAACAATCGACGAGCGGCACCGACGCCTTTCGAATGGCCTCGTCGCGGCGTGCCTGCCATTGCGCTCGGATTGACACTCGCGGCCGCGCTCGGCGGCTGCGTGTCGCTCGCGCCCGACTACCGGCGGCCGGCCGCGCCCGTGCCAGACGCGTTTGCGCACACGTCGTGCGAAGCGGGCCCGCCGCTTCGCACGACGCAGCGAGATAGTGCCGCGGCCACAGCGACGCTGCCTGGCGCCGCCGATCCCACGAACTGCGGCGCCCACATCGGCTGGCGTGATTATTTTGCCGACGCCGATCTGCGCGCGGTGATCGAGCAAGCGCTCGCGAACAACCGGGACTTGCGGATCGCGGCGCAACGCGTCGAAGCGGCGCGCGCGAACTATGGCATTCGCCGCGCTGACCAATGGCCGTCGCTCGACGCTGCGGCGACAGCTTTGCGCACCCGCGTGCCGGGCGGGTTCGTGTCGCCCGACGCAAGCGCCAAAGGCTTGTACAACGTGGGCTTGGCCGAGCTGGGCTGGGAAGCCGACTTCTGGGGACGGGTGCGCAGCCTGAAGGCCGCCGCGCTCGAAAATTTCCTTGCAAGCGAAGCCGCGCAGCGCGCGGTCACCCTCAGTCTGATCGCCGACGTCGCGAACGGATATCTCGCGCTGCGCGCGCTCGACGAGCGCATCGCGCTTGCGCGTGCGACGCTCGACACGCGGCGCGACGCGCTGCGGATTTTCCGGCGCCGCTACGAGGAAGGCGCGATCGCCCGGCTCGACATGAAGCAATCCGAAATCCTGCTGCACCAGGCCGAGACGCTCGCCGCTCAACTCGACCAGGCGCGCGATGCGCAGCAGCACGCGCTGGATCTGCTGATCGGCGCGCCGAACGCCCCGGCGCACGCACCTGCACGGCTCGACGACGATGCCGTGCAAGCGCGGCTCGCGCCGGGGCTGCCGTCCGAGCTGCTGGTCCACCGTCCCGACGTGATAGCCGCCGAACACCGGCTGCGCGCGGCAAACGCGGACATCGGCGCGGCCCGCGCCGCATTCTTTCCGCGCATCACGCTGACGAGCACGCTCGGCACCGTCAGTCCCGCGCTCGGCGATCTGTTCGCGGCCGGCAGCGCGGCATGGAGTTTCGTCCCGCGCATCACGCTGCCGATCTTCGAAGGCGGACGCCTGCATGCGAATCTCGATCTCGCCCACGCGCGCCGCAGCGAAGCCGTCGCGCAATACGAAAAGACCGTGCAATCCGCGTTTCGCGACGTTGCGGACGCACTGTCGGCCCGCGCGTGGCTGACCGAGCAGGTTGCCATCCAGCGCGACACACTCGCCGCGCAGAGCGAACGCGCGCGCCTCGCGAAGCTGCGCTACGACAACGGCGCCGCGCCGTTCCTCGAGGTGCTCGACGCACAACGCGATCTGCTCAACGCACAGCAGCAGCTCGTGCAGATGCGCCAAGGGCTGCTGTCGAGCCGGATCGCACTGTACGCGGCGCTCGGCGGCGACGCCGAAGACGGCGCGCCCTCCTTGACCCCAACCCAAACCCGACCATGAAGCCTTCCCATCGCACCCTGATGCTCGGCGCCGCCGTGACGCTCGCCGCAGCGCTGACCGGTTATTACGCATGGAGCCGATGGCACGGCGACGGCTCTCACGCCGGCTTTGCGAGCGGCAACGGCCGAATCGAGGCGACCGAAGTAGACGTCGCGACCAAGCTGCCCGGCCGCATCGAGGCGCTGCTCGTCGACGAAGGCGACTACGTGCGGGCCGGCCAGCCGCTCGCGCGGATGGATATCCGGGTATTGCAGGCCCAGCTCGACGAGGCCCGTGCGCAACAGCAGCAGGCGCTCAATACCGCGGCAGGCGTCGCCGCGCAGGTAGCACAACGCAAGAGCGACAAGGCCGCCGCGCTCGCAATGGTCGCGCAGCGCAAGAGCGAACTCGATGCCGCGCAGCGGCGGCTCGCGCGCTCGGACACGCTGTCTCGCGAAGGCGCCTCGTCGATGCAGGAACTCGATGACGATCGCGCGCGCGTGCGCGGCGCGCTTGCAACCATCGCCGCCGCCCAAGCGCAGGTCGATGCGGCGCAGGCGGCCATCGACGCGACCGGCGCGCAGTTGACCGCCGCACGCTCGGCGGTGGCCGCCGCGCAGGCAAGTGTCGTGCGCGTGCAGGCCGATCTTGCCGACAGCGAGCTTGTCGCACCACGCGACGGACGAATCCAGTACCGGATCGCGCAGGCCGGCGAGGTGCTGCCGGCAGGCGGCAAGGTGCTCAATCTCGTCGATCTGTCGGACGTCTACATGACGTTCTTTCTGCCAGAAACCGTCGCCGGACGCGTCGCGCTCGGCGCCGACGCGCGGATCGTGCTCGACGCCGCGCCCGGCTACGTGATCCCGGCAACCATTTCGTTCGTCGCGAGCACCGCGCAATTCACGCCGAAAACCGTGGAAACCTCGAATGAGCGGCAAAAGCTGATGTTTCGCGTGAAGGCGCGTATCGACCGCGCTCTGCTGCTGCGCCATCTGAAACTCGTGAAGACCGGCTTGCCGGGCGTCGCCTGGGTCAAGGTCGATCCCGCCGCCGCATGGCCCGCCGAGCTGGCCGTCAAGGTTGCGCAATGAACGCCGGGCAGCCGCCCGCCGCACGCCTGCGCAACGTCAGCCTGCGTTACGGCAAAACCGTCGCGCTCGACGCGGTAACGCTCGATGTTCCCGCCGGGCGCATGGTCGGCCTGATCGGTCCGGACGGCGTCGGCAAATCGAGCCTGCTCGCGCTCGTATCCGGCGCCCGCGCGCTGCAGACCGGCGATGTCCAAGCGCTTGGCGGCGACATGCGCTCGGTCGAGCACCGCCGGCGCGCGTGCCGACGCATCGCGTACATGCCGCAAGGGCTCGGCCGCAATTTATACGCCACGCTGTCGATCGAGGAAAATCTGCAATTCTTCGCGCGGCTGTTCGGCCATGCGGCCGACGAGCGGCGCCACCGGATCGACGCGCTGACGCGCAGCACCGGCCTCCATCCATTCCTCGACCGGCCGGCGGGCAAGCTCTCGGGCGGCATGAAGCAAAAGCTCGGGCTGTGCTGCGCGTTGATCCATGATCCGGATCTGCTGCTGCTCGACGAACCGACGACCGGCGTCGATCCGCTTGCGCGCGCGCAGTTCTGGGAGCTGATCGCCGGCATTCGCGCCGCCCGCCCCGGCATGAGCGTGATCGCCGCCACCGCATACATGGACGAGGCGAAACGCTTCGACCAGCTGATCGCGCTCGATGCCGGCCGCGTGCTCGCACAAGGCACGCCGGCCGAACTGCTTGCGCGCACCGGCACGCGCGAGCTGGAAGCCGCGTTCGTCGCGCTGCTGCCCGACACGCGCCGACGCGGCCACCGCCGCGTCGAACGCCCGCCGCTGCCCGCTGGCGACGACGCCACGCCGGCAATCGAGGCGCGCGGCCTGACGATGCGCTTCGGCGATTTCGTCGCGGTCGACCACGTCAGCTTCCGGATCCGCCGCGGCGAAATCTTCGGTTTTCTCGGCTCGAACGGCTGTGGAAAATCGACGACGATGAAAATGCTCACCGGCCTGCTGCCACCGACCGAAGGCAGTGCGCGATTGTTCGGACGCGCCATCGAATCGAGCGATCTGGACACGCGCCGGCGCGTCGGCTACATGTCGCAGGGCTTCTCGCTGTACAGCGAACTGACCGTGCGCCAGAACCTGGTGCTGCACGCGCGGCTGTTCGGCCTGCCCGAAGCGGCGATCGCCGCTCGCATTGACGAAATGATCGCGCGCTTCGACCTCGGCGACGTGCCCGACGCGCTGCCCGAACGGCTGCCGCTCGGCGTGCGGCAACGGCTGTCGCTCGCCGTCGCGATGGTGCATGCGCCTGAATTACTGATCCTCGATGAACCGACATCCGGCGTCGATCCGATCGCGCGGGACAATTTCTGGCAACTGATGATCGATCTGTCGCGGCGCGACGGCGTGACGATCTTTATCTCGACGCACTTCATGAACGAAGCGCAACGCTGCGACCGCATCTCGCTGATGCACGCGGGCCGCGTGCTCGCGAGCGACACGCTCGATGCGCTGGTTCAGGCACGCGGCGCGGCAACGCTCGAAGAAGCGTTCATCGGCTATTTACGCGACGCAGCGGCCGATGCCGACCCAGCCGCGAACGCCGCCGATGTGTCGCCGGTCGCGCGGCCGGCGTCCGGCCCCCTGGCGGGCGCGGCGGCACCGTTGGCCGGCGCCGCACCCGCGCCCGCGCCGCACCGCCCCCGATCTCCCGCCGCACACGCCCGCCCCGGCACCCGCCGCTTCAGCCCGCAACGCGCGCTCAGCTATATGTGGCGGGAAATGCTGGAATTGCGGCGCGATCCGGTGCGCGCCACGCTCGCGTTACTCGGTTCGCTCATTCTGATGTGCGTGATCAGCATCGGCATTAGTCTGGACGTCGAGCATCTGGCCTTCGCCGTGCTCGATCGCGATCAGACCGGGCTGAGCCGCGACTATGCGCTGAACCTGTCCGGTTCACGCTATTTCGACATCCGCGCGCCGCTTGCCGATTACGCGGACCTCGATCACCGCATGCGCGCCGGCGACATTTCGCTGGCGCTCGAAATTCCGCCGCACTTCGCGCGCGACGTCGAACGCGGCGCGCGCGCGCAAATTGGCGTGTGGATCGACGGCGCGATGCCGCTGCGCGCCGAGACCATCCGCGGCTATGTGATCGGCATGCACGAAGCATGGCTGTTCCGGCAGGCGCGCGAGCGGCTGGGCATCGCACCGGCGGCGCGCGTCGAAGTCGTCACGCGATACCGCTACAACCCCGACGTGCGCAGTCTGCCCGCGATGATCCCCGCAATCATTCCGATGTTGCTGCTGATGCTGCCGGCCATGCTGACCGCACTTGCCGTCGTCAGAGAACGGGAACTCGGCTCGATCATCAACCTGTACGTCACGCCCGTCACGCGCGCCGAATTCGTGATCGGCAAACAAACGCCGTATATCGCGCTCGCGATGCTCAACTTCCTGATGATGACCTTGCTCGCCGATTTCGGATTCGGCGTGCCGGTGAAAGGCAGTTTCGCGACGCTCGCCGCAGCGGTACTCGTCTATAGCGTGGTGGCGACCGGCATCGGCATGCTCGCCTCCGCGTTCACGCGCAGCCAGGTCGCGGCCATCGTCATGACGATCATCGGCACCCTGATTCCGGTCGTGCAGTTCTCCGGACTCCTGACACCGCTGTCGTCGCTCGAAGGCAGCGGCAAGCTCATCGGCACGATCTATCCGGCTACCTACATGCTGACGATCAGCCGCGGCATTTTCAACAAGGCGCTTCATTTCGCCGATCTGTCCGCGGCATTCTGGCCGCTTGCCGCCGCCGTGCCCGTCGTGCTTGGCACGACGCTGCTGCTGCTCAAGAAGCAGGAGGCCTGAGCATGCCATTCCTTCTCGTCGTTTTCCGGCTCGGAGTCAAGGAACTGTGGAGCCTCGCGCGCGACCCGGTCCTGCTCGTCCTGATCGTCTACACATTCAGCGCGTCGATCTATTCCGCGGCGACGGCGCGCCCCGATACGCTGCACAAAGCGCCGATCGCCATCGTCGACGAAGACGGCTCGCCGCTCGCCGCGCGCATCACATCGGCTTTTTTTCCGCCGCAATTCGCGCCGCCCGCGCGCGTCGGCCCCAGCAATGCCGATCATGGGCTCGATACCGGCGCCTACACATTCGCACTCGACATTCCGCCGGATTTTCAGCGCGACGTACTCGCCGGCCGGCCCGCTCAGATACTCCTGACTGTCGACGCGACACGCATGACCCAGGCATTCACCGGCAGCGGATACGTCCAGCAAATCGTGACCGCCGAGGTAGACGAATTCGTGCGGCGGCACCGGCAACAGCCGGTCGCTCCGGTGGATCTGGCGCTGCATCTGCGCTTCAATCCGAACCTCGAACAGACCTGGTTCGGCGCATTGATGGAAGTGATCAACAATGTCACGCTGCTATCGATGATCCTGACAGGCGCGGCGCTGATCCGCGAGCGCGAGCACGGCACCGTCGAGCACCTGCTCGTGATGCCGATCACGCCGGCGCAAATCATGCTCGCGAAGATCTGGGCCATGAGCGCCGTCGTGATCGTCGCGGCCATCGCATCGCTGATCTTCGTCGTGCAAGGGCTGCTGAAAGTGCCGATCAGCGGCTCGATTCCGCTGTTCGTTGCCGGTATGGCGCTGCATCTGTTCGCCACGACGTCGCTCGGCATTCTGCTCGCGACGCTGGTGCGCAACATGCCTCAGCTTGGCATGCTGATGGTGCTGACGATCCTGCCGCTGCAATTGCTGTCGGGCAGCCTGACGCCGCGCGAAAGCATGCCCGAGCTCGTTCAAGACATGATGCTCGCCGCGCCAACCACGCATTTCGTCGCGCTCAGCCAGGCGATTCTGTATCGCGGAGCGGCCCTCGACACGGTCTGGCCGTCGTTCGTCGCTCTCGCGGGAATCGGCGCGCTGCTGTTCGTCATCTCGCTGAGCCGGTTTCGTGCCACGCTCGGACGAATGGCATAGAATCGTGGCGGCGGCGCGGACTTGTCCCCGGCCTGAACTGCTTTTCGTGTGCAGCTTCGTGACCCTAGCCTCAAAGATCAACGTCGCATCATCCTGCACACCGGCCAGCGCATTTCACACAGTGCTTACGCGTTGAAAGCGGGATGTTCCTGGGCTAAAGGAAGCCACGGCCTTGGCTTACTCCTGAAACATCGCGCCACAAACGCAACGGCGAAAACTCCATGTCTGAGCGCACGCCCTTGCTCGATCAGCCCGGCAAGCAAGCGCTCTTCTATGAACCGCTTACCATCTATCTGCTTGATTTCCAATAAACAGAGTCCATGTTGAACGTCCCAACGCCGGTGGGCCCTGAATAGTATTTGTTGTCCGGGTCACTTACCCCCTGCAATCGATCCGATTCATATGCGCTCGCGCTGCCAAAGGCCGGATGCTCGGCATTGCTGGGAAACAATACATCTAGGTAACGATCCTGAAGTGATACATACGTGTCCAGGTCGGCATAGTTCGCGACACCGTTTTCCTCCAGGGCCGCCTTCATTTCCGGCCTCATACCGAGATAAGTTTGGCGCTGTGGCACCTCGACGCTAGCCTCTCTCAGTATTCTCTGGGCTAAATACTCGACCGCACCGCGTTCGCCCAACCCGTATGTGCGCACAATACCCACCGTGCCCGGCTGGTCCCATAACGTCTGGTCAGGATCGTCCAGGCCAGTGAGCAGATGGACCATTTCGTGCGTCAGTATCGCTTTGGAATCGATGTCAACGAGCTCCCCGTTTCTTGATAAAAATTTCAACGGATGATCGATCACGGTGTCGATATGGGGAACACTCATTATTCGTGAATGCTGCAAGACTGTATATCCGAGGTTATCTCGGCTGCCTATTCTTAATCGCCACGTTTGGTTTGGGCCAATCCTTGAGTTGTCTACGGCAAAATTATAGAGACTCCGGAATGTTTCGGATTCGTCATACAGACGAGTAAAGAACGACTTGATGTCTTCCGGTGTTTTCGCTGATGAAATCGGTTCTCCGTCGTGAGCCTGTGCTGTCACAGCGAAATACTGATCGAATCCTTGCGCGAAACCTTCTCTCCGGGTCACGTCCCTCGCGTCCTCCGACAGGATCTTCCGCACCTCGGTGACGGTTTGCGTTTCGGACACGGCCAAAGGTTCGTTGTTCAAAGCGAATCGTCGGCCAGGGCTGGCATTCGCGTAAGCCTGAGGAACTGGCAGATCCACAAGCTTCGCCGCATTGGTGTTGACGATTCTGAATATCTGCTGAGGTGCGCCCCCCTTCAGACCTGGAACGTCGCGGGCCTCCTGCCATCGCTCCCTGAACACCAGACGAACCGTGCGGTCCTGCCCATGACCATAGGAGTCCGTTGGATTCCATACTGCATACCCTGCCATCGACGCTGCGTCGTCCTTCGCAACCCGATAAAGGTTGGGCCCAATCCTGGCGTAATGGGCGAGCGTGGCAGGATCCTGCCAGGTCCCCCCCTCCGAAGAGCGCATTGCCGCAGGATGCTTATCCTCTGGTACCGGCGTGAGCCGCTCGACGAGTTTTTGCATCTCGGGGCTTAAAGAGGCGCCCTCGTCCCTGTTGGCCAGCTCATAAGCGTCATTCACGCCCTCGTATTTTCCGGCCTCGTCCGTAAACATCAACGCACGGTCGTCAATTCCAAGATCTCTCAGCGCGCCGAGACTATATTCGGCCTGCAACCGCACTACCGGCGGCACTTCACGGCGGGAGAACGTATGCGACACCGCTGCGCCCTTACTCAGCGCCGCATGCCCCCTGGCACGGCTGCGGGTGAGCAGGTGGCCCTCTCCGGCAGTCACAAAATCCAGTCCCAGCCCGATCGTGCCACCGACGATCTCAGCCGTGTCGTTGTTTGCAACGCCATCTCCAATGATGTAGCCCGAGCCGACGTATGGTATCAGTGTAATCAGCGCTGTTGCCGTGCGCTTGCCGTCTCCTGTTACGACGCCTCCAACCGCGTTGTATATGTTCGCGATTACCGGCACCGAGCTGATAATCTCGTCTACATCGCCACGCGAGACTCCCTCCATGAACCCAATGATGCTCGAAATAATCGGCATATTGTCCAGCCAATGCCTGAGTTCGGACGGACCTTCGGAAACTATCTTGTACTGCGCCACCAGCTCATCGATTTCCTCGGCAACCGTATCCGCGGTTTGCGGCACATTCTGCCGTCGCAATTCCAGACGGGCATGCGCGGCAAACCATGGATGGTCTGGCAAGCTCGCCTTGAATCTGGCTCTGGCTTCTCCGAGCAGGATCCTCGCATCGAGTTCGATCTGATGACGGGGCATGCTGCCCGACTTCGGTGTCCGTATGACGAAAGTGGCTGGATAATAAAAGGACTGAGGGAGCTCGAAGATAGGCAAGTATTCCGTGAAATGCATGAACCGGTCGAGTATGCTGCGGTGATTTCGCCCGTGCGCCACGATCAGTTCGTCTTTTGAAAGTCCCGTCTTCTCCGCAAGCAGGTCCAATGCTGCGGCTTTCTTGTCGAAGACCGGTGGTCCGGCCGCGTCGATAAGCAAGTCGGCCATGGTGTCCCCCAGCTCGCTCAGTCGTTGCGACGACGGACCATGCAGTTCAATCCCATGGGTCTTCACCAGATGCAAGCCAAACAGGATTCTCGGATCAATCAGGGTACTGTTCGACGATGGCCACTCTTGCGCCAAGCTGGCAAACGCCGATCCCAATGCATCATGAGACGGATAGGGTTGCGGCGCAGCCTGCCCTCGGGACAACGCAGCCGTCTTTAGCACCGACGCCATCGAGTGCTCGAACGTGCCGAACGTGTACTGGGTATCCTGGCCATGCGCATCCAGCCATTGGACAACCATCTTGCGGCGAGCCGGTTGCGACAGCCTCGCGAAATCAGGCAACCGCATCAGGGATGGATCATCAGCCAGGTCGTCAACACTCTTATTCATCGCATGAACAAGGGCATTGCCATCAAAATAAATGCCGCTGGCACGCTCGCGGTGCGGCAGGTTATCCGGTAAAAACAGGCTCTTTCGTAGCCGTTCTTCTGCAAGCGCCGCAGCGAGATCCCGTTCCCGCTGAATGCTTCTCTGGTACGAGGCGACAACTTCGCGCAGTTGCAACGCAGTGATCATTGCCGACGGATGCGAGGGGATATGCATCTTCCGAGCTGCCTGGCCAACCTGCTTGGCCATGCCGGTCGCGTTTTCCGGCTCCACGGAATTGAAGCCACCGTGAAACCGGGCATGCACACTATCAGGAGGAAGGACGTCCTGTTCACTGACCAGTGGGGAAACGTCATGAGTGCGTGGCGGCGAAACCGTCGGGTTGTCT
This sequence comes from Burkholderia sp. TSV86, assembly GCF_001522865.1. GTDB lineage: Bacteria > Pseudomonadota > Gammaproteobacteria > Burkholderiales > Burkholderiaceae > Burkholderia. The sequence continues at coordinate 16,791 of NZ_LOWB01000124.1, forward strand.
GAGGCAGTTCGAGTGTCCGTATCGGGGGGGCGCAGTGAAGAGAGAAACGTCGCGGCAGCCATGATCGCCTTCGCTTTCGCGGTTGGCGCTGGCATCCCGAGTAACGGTACAAGATGCGCATCCGCGGGATGCCTGCGCTGTAAATGAGCGTCCAGCACATCCTGAACATAAGCGTCCGTTAGTTGTGGCGTAAAACGCTGCGGCGTTTTGTCCACGGCCGCTTCGCGGCTGCGTAGAGATCTCTCGAGCCATGCGGCATGGCGATCACGGTTCTTTCGTGATGGATCGAGCGTCGCGTCCAAGCTGCGCAGAACAGGCTGATGTTTATGTCTTATATAGGGCATTTGGATGTTCCATTGGCTATTTCCCTAACCATACACAAATAATCACTTATAATGATTTTAATTGCCAAATTTCACCATAATAATTTATTACCATTCTTACTCTATGCTTTATAACGAAAAAATAAACATAAATTCCAGGATTCGTTTTTATAATTCATCGTAAAATTATATTGACGCGCAGCGACACTTTGCAGAAAGCGATGATGGCAGCGGTAAGGTGATTTAAGGTGACGAAACTGCGTTTAAGCTTTTCGTAGCGGACGAGCGGTTTGCGAAAGTGGTTGAACCCGCTATGACAAACTTCAACCACCCAGCGCCTAGCCCTTTTGTTCGAATCGCGCCGCTTGAGGGAGGGCTTCTTCCGACGATCGCCCCCATGACACATGGAGGCGTGCTCGTCGATGATTCGAAGGCGCTCAACGCTCCGATGCTTACTTCGACGATGCGGGGGACTCCGAAGCTTGACCATGGTGGCACGGAGAAACGCATCGAGTCGCTTACCGTCATTGACGTGAGCCACGGTGACGATATGCAACAAGGGGACGCCACGCCCGGCAATCCAGAGTTGGCGTTTGCTTCCCTTTTTTGCTCCAATCCGTCGGATTTGGGCCGACAGCGTCTTATGCCAAGAGCACCTTGGACAAACTCGCCGCGTCGCCATTCGGGAAACTGCTTGTGAATGGTGCTGGCACTACCCAAACGCACTTTGAGCAACGCCCTGCATTGGCAGCCCGTGCGCAGGACATATATAACGGCTTCAAGCGCTCGGCGAACCGGCTTCGGCGGCCGCCCGGCCCCCGGCCTGCGTAGATACTTTTTCTCGAGTGAAGGGGCACGTGACGAAATCAGCGGCTTCCCCCGCTGCCAGCGCGCATTGGTCACCTTCCACAATTCGATTCGCTTCTTCGCCAACCCTTCGCTCCAACGCCGCACTCGCATGCGGCTTATACATTATTTATGGATAAATCCTTGGCGCCAGCACATCGGCACCCTCTCAAGAAGATTGAGTATTTAATAACTCATGGCATTGCCGAAAATTATAAATTTACACATCGATTCTTTGACTGGAATATGTAATCGATATGCGAATTCACGATGCCGATTACAGTTAATTTTCACAACCCACAGCCTCATCACCGACACAATCCTTATAAAAATTTTACGATTTTTCGTTTAAATGAAAAGTTATACGCCAAAGCGATATTAAATTAGATAAGAAGTTGAAGAGAGATGCGTCGATTTATACGAAATCCCCAATGAGAATGCGAAATTGAAACGAAATCGCTTTACCCATGAGGACCATTCTTGCTACGCGAACTTGCGTCCCGAAAAACTATGATTCATTACATCCCGCCGACTCCGGAGGATCTGATGCGTCTGAAGCCGGATCAAAATAAAAGCAGCAACGAAATGGCAGAATTTTTCGGCGTCTCGACTGGCCGTCAATGGCACAAGTACATGTCAGAAACCGAGCCGCGCGACATCGAGACTGCTGTACGCAACCTGGCTATCGCGTTCGAGTATTACAACGAGAAGCATTCCCATCGCGCGCTGAAATACCGTTCGCCTCGCGAGTTCCAGCGCTTGATGGATTCAGCAACCTTCCGGTGATGCCGTGCCCGGTACTGCAGGAGCAACTCCACTCTCGTCACGAACGGCTTTCCTCATTAATTCGCTCGTGGGCCACTATGCGCGGACACCCTGCCACGATCAAGGTCGACAATGGCAGCGAATTCATCTCGAAGGCAATGGACCGGTGAGCGTATGAACATGGCGTCGAACTGGACTTCAGCCGGCCGGCGACGCCCACTGACAACGCCAAGGTCGAAAGCTTCAACGGGCGCTTCCGGCAGGAATGTCTGAACGCGCATTGGTTCTTGTCATTGGCTGACGCGCAGAGCAAAATCAACGACTGGCGCACGTACTATAACGAGGATCGTCCCCACCGCGCATTGCAGTGGATGCACCCGCCGAATTCGCGCGTCAGGCAAGGAAATCCGCCTCGCCTGACAACTCAACCAAGCCGGAAATCTCCACTTCCGACCAGGACTAATTCTGGGTAAGAGTCATTTTAACCTCGGACTCTAACTCCAGTTCGGACTAAAACCGGGGGCAGGTCACGCGACCAGGCGTGCACTGCCGCGCCGACGTTGTCGGTGGCCGCCGCTGCCAGCAGCGGGCGCAACTGGCGACCGTCACTTATTTCGTGACATGCCGAGATAACTCAAAATTCCCATTATCAAAATAACAAATATCAGCAATAAAAAAAAAACGGTTTTGCTTTGTTTGACGATTTGGAACCGATTCACCTGTTAAAAATACCATATCCGTTGCCGGGAGGCTGAATTAATATACCAAGCGAACCTAAAATATTTTTATATATGATATTTCAAAAATATGATTGCCGCATGAAAATACTACCCCCATCCATTTAGTTTTATATGAAACATCAGAAAAATACAACGCCCCATCCATGTTTCTCACTTGCGTAAATAAATTATCGCGAAAATAATTTTATATATATTCACATGCAATTATTGATTGGCCGTGTAGTGCTGCTAGCCATGCAACGAGGCGAATTTAACGAAATCTCGCTGTATTATTTTCTGGATAATGGGCTAACCAACATCAATGATCGAAAATTATTTGATCTTGATTGAAGCTCCGGTTGATTAATTGTCGAAAAAATTGATGGCATTCTAAGGCGGCTCTAGAAACGGATTTTTACATACCTCAAGACGCCTGGCTCCTAATTTAGCAGCGAAAGATGAGAATAATGCCCAGGTACTTTTGGGGGACACGGGCAAATCCAATGCGGCAGAATTTGAAGTTCAACCGGGAATTGGCATAATGAAAATTCCAGTCGACGGCATAAAACTAACAACCGCGCAACTTGGTATATGGTACGGTCAAGCTGTGGCACCTGAAAGCTCTGCCTATCACGTTGCAGAGTATTTCGATATTAATGGGCCTCTAGATCCCGACGTGCTTGAGGCTGCGCTATCCAAGGTTATCGAAGAATCTCCGACTTTGTCGGTCAGATTTGAAATGACGCCTGATGGCCCACTTCAATTTGCGCGTCCGCATCATTGCCGCTTAGTGCGAATAGACTTGTCGACAAAACTGGATTCAGTTGGCGAAGCAAAAGCCTGGATGCATAATGATGTTGTAAATGGCAGCAAAGTTAACGATCCATTATTTCTCTTCGCACTGTTAACTATATCGTCAAATCGTTGTTTTTTCTACCATCGCTACCACCATGTGATAATCGATTATCACGGAGCAATGGTGATTGCAGGTCGTATTGCCGCGCTTTATAGCCAGATACTTGGCATACCCACTCATCGTCGTCGATTTGCACGGCCACTTGAATCGGCGCATGAATTTTTTATCGCAGACGCTACATACGTAGGATCTGAAGCCGAAGCAAGGGATCGGAAGTTTTGGCACGATAAGCTAGATGGCTGGGAAGGACGTGTATCGATCGGCGGACAATTAACTGTCCCGATGTCGCCAAGCCTTGCGGCCGAAATCGCATTACCTGATGGCGTTACCGCGCGTCTTGTCAACATTGCGAAAGAACAACGAGTAACGCTCGCGCAGGTCACGATGGCGGTCACTGCGATCTGGTTGAACGCACTAACCGGACAGACAGATCTTGTGTTTGGCGTCGCAATCTCTAGCTCACGCGCACTACGCTTACTGGCGCCAACAGTGTCGAGCAATGTATTACCGTTGCGTTTACAGCTATCTGCAGATCAGACAATGATAGATCTTGCACGCGAAGCTGCGCTTTTTCGTAAGGCCGCACGTTCTCACGATGGGTATCGTGGCGAACGACTTGCGCTCGACGCAACAGGCACAGCGGGTCTATTTGGACCAATGGTCAATGTTGTGAATTTCAACTACGATCTGCGCTTTGCCGGTCTGCGAGCTTATGCCCACAATCTGTCGATCGGGCCCGTTGACGATGTCTGTGTAACTGTTTACGACCGGCATGATGGTCGAGATCCGCAATTCGTACTGAACGTGAATATTGCACGCCATGCACCTGATCAAATCTCAAGATTCACTAAATGTTTACGAAACTTATTAATTCAGCTTGCGCGCCATCCAAATCGACCACTGCATGATCTGAATTTGTTGTCATTTGATGAGCACGAAACCACATCCGCCGCACATAATCTACGCCCTATCTCACTAAAATTTGAGAGCTTCCCGTCGCTATTTGAAAAGAAAGTCGCAGTTACACCTAATGCGCGCTGCGTTGTTGCCGACGGTTTCGAGTATACATATATAGAACTTAACAACGCAGCAAATAGAATGGCTCGTGAGCTTGTTGTGCGAGGTGTGACGTCAGGGAAAATTGTCGCCATCCTATTATACCGTTCAGCCACCGTAGTCACGGCATTACTCGCGGCGATGAAGGTGGGCGCCGCATATACGCTAATTGATCCAGAATTACCGTCACGGCGCATCGTGTCAATGTTATCAAGCATTACATCACCTATATTACTTACGACTCATGCGTTATCGATGGCACTTCCGCTTGATACGAATGTAATTATCTATATTGATGATCCGAATTTCAACTATGCATGCTCTCAACAGCCTGGCGATGATTTAGCACAATCTGAACGTATACGCCCGATTATGCCGAATGATCCTGCTTACGTGATCTTTACATCTGGTAGTACTGGGCAACCCAAAGGTGTGGTTGTTCCACATCGCGGGCTTAGTAGCTTAGTCGCAACACTGCTGCCACGCTTGCATGTCTATCCATCGTCTCGTTTCATGCAATTTTCCGCGTTAAGTTTTGATGCATTGGTACTTGAGATATTACTGACGTTTTCGGCTGGCGCGTGTCTATTTATGCCACGCGATGACGAACGTCATGGTGCAGCCCTCGGTGAATTTCTCAATCGAAATAACATCACACACGCGATGCTGCCACCCGCGTCGCTTGTCGGACTTGATCCGCAGATACAGGAAGCGCCCGGTACGTTGTTAGTCGGAGGTGAGGTGTGTCCATCGGCAATTGCTGCTGCGTGGTCCAAGGGGCGTCGAATGTTCAACCTATACGGGCCAGCGGAGGCGACGATTTGTGTGACGGTTAGCGATTCGCTGAAGGGCAGCGACGTACCGATTGGCCTCCCGATCATCAACACGCGACTCTACGTGCTCGATGCATTCGGTCGCCTAGTACCTGAAGGAATAACCGGTGAACTGTATATTGCCGGTGAAGGTCTCGCTCTCGGTTACATAAATCGCCCGGAATTGACAGCTGAGTGCTTCATTGCATGCCCATTTGAGGCTCCCGGTACACGAATGTATCGTACAGGCGATCTTGTCTGCCGCCGTAATGATGGCACACTCGAATTTATCGGTCGAGTCGACCGGCAAATTAAACTACGCGGCTTCCGCGTGGAGCTAGGCGAAATCGAAACTGCATTGGGCCGCCTATCTAGCGTCACCGCATCATGTGTGACGCCATATAACAACGGGCATAGTGACACCATGTTGGTTGGATATGTCGTGTTACGACCTGGTAGTGATGCCGATGTGGACACGATCCGCGAACACCTTGCTTCGTCGTTGCCGTATTACATGGTGCCGACTGTGATCATCGCACTGTCGGAACTACCAACGACGGTTAATGGAAAGGTCAATTTATCGGCGTTGCCGGCACCAATATCCTCAGCCGACACACCGACTACTTCTAGCGAGCAAACGCTTGCCGAGCTGTTCTCCCTAGTACTGCAACGTAAGAGCGTCGGGTGTAATGACAGTTTCTTTGCACTCGGGGGCGATTCATTGAAAGCGATGCTGCTTGCCACACGCATCCGCGAAAGATTTGGTGTTGACCTATCGCTGGCCACAATTTTTTCATCACCTACCGTTACCTCGCTTGCACGTAAGCTGGCCCATGGCACAGCGTCGGCAGTATCGCCAACCTCAGTCGTATTACCCCTGCAGCGCGGAAAAGGGCCCGGTCTGTTCTGTATACATCCGGGACCAGGACTTGGTTGGCCGTATGCAGTATTCATCCGGGTAATGGCACCTGGCCAGCCGATCTACGCGATCCAGGCACGCGGGCTCAATAATACGGATTCAATGCCCACAAGCTTGGCCGAAATGATCGAGGATTACGCAACACAGATTCGCCGCGTTCAATCTGAGGGGCCATATCATCTTGTGGGATGGTCGTCGGGCGGCCCAATCGCATATGGTGTTGCAACTGTGCTGCAGCAGCAAGGCGCGCTAGTTGGAATATTAGCATCGCTGGACGGTTATCCACCCGGGCCACTCTATGGTGAAAATTTGCCGGAAAAATTACCGCGTGATATTGCGAGAGAGATGCTGAAAAAAACGATGAGACCATATCTAATGCTTGACAATTTCCACAATACACTACCGCCAAATTTAATTGATGATATGTTACTCGATGCAATGCTGAGAGTTTATTGTAATACCGGACATCTCCTCGCAAAGGATAAGTTTGGCGTATTTAATGGCAATCTGCTGCTTATCCAGTCTACCTCGACATACGAAAATGTTCCGCCACCAAGCGCACATGTATGGTATCCATTTATCAATGGGCGCGTCGATGTATTTGAGATTGCATGCCACCATGACGCAATGCTTTTACCGCAACATGGCGAGCAGATTGGCCGAAAACTTGCAGAATATATGGCTAATACATAAAAATATCGCAGCGATAATTTTAAATTATCATGATTTTAAGAGTTAATTTATTTACTTTTACCAAATAATTATAGCAGATATTGATTTTTGCATCATCAAAAGAAATTGGAGGGCTTGTGACATATAAATATTTTTCATCAAGAAAAAATACAATCCTGTTCACAAATATTATCTTGTCTGGTCGAACTGGCACAGAGATTTACACATTTGAGCTGGCGCGCGCCATGCTTATGCGCGGCCATCGAGTGGCAATTTATTCATTAACACTCGGCGATCTCGCCCATCAAGCACGAGCACATGGAATTCCTGTTACCGATCGAATTACGGACATTAATTTTACTCCAAATATTATTCATGGCCATCATAATGTTACAAGTGCCATTGCAATGATTCGCTTTCCAGCAACACCTGCAATATTCGTTTGCCATGATAGTAGCCAGATATTCGATGAACCATTGTTGTTGAATCGAATTGGTCAGTACATCGCGGTTGATGCGGCGTGTCGCGAACGTATGATTGTCTGTGGCGTTTCAGAGGAGCGGATTCAAATTATTCAAAATGCAGTTGACACGAAGTCATTTGCGCTAAGAGAAGATTGGAATCCAATTCCCCGTACTGCGCTACTCGTCTGCAAACAAAAAGGTCAGCATATTGATTTGGTTCAGCATGCTTGCGATCGTGCTGGAATTACGCTGGATATTGTTGGACCTGGTATCCGTCGTGTAGTAACCGACATGCCACGCCGTAACACCAAGGCCGATGTCGTATTTGCGTATTCTCGTAGTGCGATGGAGGCCATTTGTACTGGAGCGCACACCATAATCATAGATAAGTGCGGTTATGGCGGCATTGTTAATTACAAACAGATTGAGCAATGGCCTAATACATGTTTGTCCGCTCGTGCACTTGCACCGCTACCTTCCATTGAAGAATTAGTGAACGATATTTTATCCTATGATCCAGTTATGACGAGATCTATTAGCGAACAGTTTCGTAGTCAGGCTGATCTTGATTTGAAAGTTTTAGAATTCGAGAAAATATATCAGGAAGTAATTCAAACATCGCATTTGACGAATGCGAGAGAAAATGACCGCACGCAAACATTAATCGACCATGACAATGCTGTGTTGGCCGACTTTTTTTCACATTGCGTGCCACGAGCAATTGGGAAAAGTATATATGAGGAAAGAATGAGTGATTTGTCATTTTTCCATGAAATAGAAGGGATTTTCAATAATCCGGCACTCTCCAATCCAGAGCCAATTTTATTTTCTGATAATGGTAGCGGCCGCCTGTTCCTGGATGAGGGCTGGCATTGTCCTGAGAATTGGGGAGTATGGTCATCAAGTACGTCATCGTCATTATTGATTCCACGTGAATTGATCCGAGGTTATGCGACTCTCGATGTCAGGATTTGGCACATGTTTCAAAAGCATAACAAAACACTGCGGATCATGGTTAATGATCGCGTGACAGCAAAATTTCCATTAACACCCGAAAATGGTGGCGAACATATTTTACCGTTAATTATACCGCCCAGTTTATTTCATAATGACAAGAGATTTGTTCGGATTAAATTTTTGATTGATTTTGTCACATCACCGTTGGAAGAAGGGCATAGCGACGACTCACGTCAACTCGGTATTGGATTATGCGCACTCGGCTCATTAGCGGGAGCCGAAAAATCATACGCCCAGCGTTAGAGGTGACCTCGATCGTTAGGGCAGTTTTCTGAGATTTTTAAGTGGAACGTCCGTGGCAATCATACTGCCGATTTGATCGCCGGCAGCGTCGCAAAGGATGCCTCATCCAGCGTGCGATTCGCCAGGCTCGAATAGGGCCGTTTCCGGTTGTACAGCCCGAAGTCGCCGATGGAGCGCCGGGCATGGATGACTGACTCGTAGGTGCTCGGATAGTTGAATAGTCCAGCGGAATCGCACCGCCAAGCCCTCGCAGAACTGTACATGAGCCTCTCGACTCATACAGCGCCTATCGTCCAGCCGTGGCCCCGAGCGTCCAATGCGCGAACAGGGTCGGACGGCGCGTATTAAGACGCCACAACCAATCCCATGCCTGCAGCTTGCGCGTTCGGAGTTTCTTGTATTTGCGCTAAGCCCATCGCACAACGAATGAATCCAGTCTACGTAAGACCCCGCAAAGAGCGGAAGGCCGAAACCACCCGTAGTAGCGAACCCAGCCCAGAAGTATAGGCTGCGTCCATCGAGCGACTTCGACAAGTTCGAGATCATTGCGACTGTGAAGACGCCACCGGCGCATTCGCAACTGCATCGATTTGGCGGCTTTGTCACTTACCGCAGGAGCGAAACTGACGAACAGTGCTCCAGAGCGATTCATCGAACTCCGGGGCCGAAAGTAGTAGCCCAGGAAATCGAAGCGTTGCACCGAATAGCTGCCGCGTCAGTTATCGTCCTTGCAGTAGACGATCTTGGTCTTCTCCGGATGAAGCTGCAGTTTGCAAGCCGCAAGCCGGACATCGAGCGCTGCTCGCAATTGCTTAGCCTGCATCTCACTCTGAACCGCCCCGAGTTTTGTGGAGGCTCCAACTCCTGAGAGAATGGAGCCATGAACAAGAAGCCAAGCAAGTTTTCCCCGGAAGTCCGAGAGCGCGCGGTGCGCCTGGTGCG
>NZ_LOWB01000125.1 GCF_001522865.1 Burkholderia sp. TSV86
TTTATTCGTTGGCCTTCTGAGGAATCCTGATCATTCCGAGACCGCTTATCGACAGGCTTCCTTATTGCGACAGAACCCGCGTGCTTGACTGGATCGACGCGCAAGCCCTGGAAACGCTGTACCTTTATGCCATCCCCGTGGCCGAGTTGCACGCACGTATCGGCGCTGATGCCGGCCGAGATCAAGGCAGGCGATGTTCGGCAACTCGCTGGAGCCCGTGCGGGCCGCGACGCTTCGCGACCGGATGCTGGCCGCCGGCCTGCCGATCTGAACTGCGTCAGTTGCAGATAATGTGAGCAGGCGGCGATGGAATGCAAGCACGGTTGCAGATAATCCAAGCACGCGCGTTCCGTGAGTTGCAGTTAATCCGAGCAGCAAACCGCATTGATTGCAAGCACGGCCCGTTTCAAATGCAAGTCGCTACAGATAATTCGATCATGCAGATCGACGATTTCGTCGGTAACCGTTGCGCTCGCCTCCAAGACGATCGCCACCAGCGTGGCATGGCGGCGCCGCACTTCGAATTTCGCCAGGTCGTGTGGCGTCATCTGCGCGCCTTCTCGGGCAATCTTGAGCAGGCGATTGCGGTGAACGAGCCTGTCCAGTCCGGCTGGCAGGTTGACACCTTGTAGCACTTTCAGGCGCTCGATGTGCTGAAGCATTTGTCTCGAACTTGCCTTGCCCGGTGGCTGCCGTAACCACGCGAGCCAGGTCAAGCGGCCATCAGCCCGGCGCTGCAACAGCAGATCGAGTCGTTGCCGCTGCTCGTCGGAAAGCGGTTCCGTCAGGATGCCGTATATCCGGCGGGTCGCACGCGTAATTGCTTCAGCGCAGATGCGCTCAATAACGTCAGCTCCGGGTAGCAGGATCGCCTGCCGACGTAAATGGTCAATCAGCGCCTGCGCGAGTACGATGCCCTTGTCGGTCTGCATTGCCAGATCGACGAGTGACTGCACTGCTGCGCGATAGTTGGCGACAGTAAGAGGCCGGAGCTGCAGGGCAGATTGCAATTCGATCGCGTGTTCGCGACGGGTCTGGTCCCGCTGCCCGTAGGCCGTCCACTGGTCAGGGCTGATGTGCAGTTGCTGGCAGATGAACTGCAGCAGCTCGGACGGGGGCGTTGCGCCAGACGGCAAGGTGATGCCCGGATAGCGCATGTAGCAAAGCTGCACTGCAAATCCCAAGCGATTGGCGGCGCCCCGGTGCTGCTTGATCAGCGATAAATCCGCTTCGCTGAACGTGTAGTGACGAATCAGATCGTCCCGGTTATCCGGAAATGCAAGCAGGCTGTCTCGCTCGGCAGCCGAGAGAATGGTCCGACGTGGCATGACGGGATCGGCGCGGGCGGAGATGGCGCAGCTGTAGGGCTCCGATTCCAGCGCTCATGGATTCAGGAAGACCGCAGTGTAATGCGTTCCAGGGAAATAATAGCTATTATCACGACAGTACGATTACCCATTCAAACTCGGGTTCCGCGGAACGCATGACCGCCCCTGCCGGCGGTGCGAGTGCGTCCCTGGGGAGTTGACACCGGTCTTCGCAACTCTGGGACCGGTGACGACTTTATTGCGCGACACTCAAGCCCATGAATTTGCGGCAGTTTTCCGTTTCCCAGTCGATGCCGTCCGGCGAAGTGACATTTTTACTTCGCAAACGGTGACAACTTTGCTTTGGTCTACGGCACTGGATAGTCCTGTCGCATTTGCTCGATCATGCCGTACTTCACCGAGACTCCTTCGCGAAGTACGTCGCGAACTTTTTTAGCAGATCGCGCTCCATTTTTACCTCGGCCAGTTCGCGCTTGACCTGCGCCAGCTCGGCCTCAACTTCCGTCAGTGGTTTCTGGTGCCGACCGACATCTTTCAGCTTACCGGCCTTCGCCGCGCGCACCCAGTTTGCCAGCGTCTTGACTGGGATCGACAAGCGCCGGGAAGCTTCCGATACCCCAACACCTTCAGCCATCACCAGCTTGACCGCTTCGTCGCGATGCTCCTTCGTATAGACCGCTCTTGGAATTCGATTCATGCATGCCTCCGTTTCTCGATTTTACGAAACGTTGGCTTCCATTTTTTCCGGCCGGCCTCACTATACCGGTGTTTTACCTAGGTAGACGTACGCCTTAGATAATCAAATAATAGGCCCATTGGTTGGACCATTAAATTTGTGTGTGGGGTGACCGCCCCCTATACGGCAGCATTCGCTGTTGAAATTGGCGAACTGGAATGGCAACGACACGCATTTGCTGGCCGTGCGGACGGTATTTAACCCACGGCCTATTCCCAGCTTCGCTATACGATGGGGCAAGCAACAAGAGCGACCAACTGACCGATGTCCTTTCGCGTCAATATTTCGCGTAACTTAACATATTCCTCGATCAATTCACACTGCAGGCGATATACCAGATACCGTACGCAAACAGGATGGTGTCGGCGAACAAGAGTATCACCTCCTCACAGTAAAGTTGGGTCGGCATGACGTAACAGACAACATCAGCAGAAACATTGATCGTGACCGGCTACCACGTGACTACGAATCACGACGATGGGAGCGTTGAGGCCGCTTCCACTCTAGCGGTGCTCGGCTTTGCGTAAACGGGGGCGCGGTCCGGTGCGCACATCGTATTGTCGCGAGCGTACAGAGCCGGGTTTGACGACATTTGCTAGTTTCGCTTCAAGAAAGGATCGAGATGAAATCGACATGCTACATACTTGCACTGGCAACGCTTGGCCTGTTATACGGATGCGGCGGTGACGACAAGAGTCCGACCGTCACCAACGATGTCGGCCAGCCGACTTTCTCGCCTACCTCCACAACGGGCGCCAGCGGCGAAACGTCTACGGGATCGACGCTGGCCAACACCGGCAATCCGGCCGCCATTTACGCGTCGCCGCAGGGTTCCGACAAGGCGACGGGCACCAAGGCCGCCCCGTTGGCGACGTTGTCCGCTGCAATCGCGATGGCGAGTGTGAAAGGCCTTGGCGAAATCATCCTGGAAGACGGTGTGTACTACCAGAGCAAGCCGGTCTACATCACGCCTGCTTCGTCGGGTTTGTACATTCACGCGGACAGCGGCGCGCATCCGGTCATCAGCGGCTCGCGCGTGCTGACCGGGCTGAACTGGCAGCCTTACAAAGGCAATATCGTGATGACGAATGTGGGAGGCGCGACATTCGACCAGCTGTTCGCCAACGACGCGCAGCAAGTGCTGGCACGCTACCCGAACTACCAGGCCGCGGCGCCGGGCGTGGTATTTAACGGCTCGACCAGCCAGTCTGCCATCCAGGCGCGAGCCGCGATGTGGGCGCCGTCGTCGCAGGGTTACGGCTATCTGCATTCGATGCTCAACGCAAAATGGGCCGATCAGCACCAGATCGTGTACGGTGTTGGTAGTAACGGCAAGTTGAGCATGAGCGCGCCGGTTGGCAACAACCGATTGAGCCAAGGGACCGACACATCGACCGAATACGTGGAGGGTGTCCTGGATGAACTCGACGCGCCGGGAGAATGGTATCTGGACACGATCAAAGGTGTTCTGTATTTCTACCCGCCGACGGGAATGGACCTGAGCAAGACGCGTTTCGAAGGCACGACGACCGAGAGCCTGATCCGGCTCGTCGGAACCGAGCAGAACCCGGTTCAGAACGTTCGTATCGACGGTCTCGTGTTCACGAAAGGAAACTACACGTTCATGAAGACCACCGAGCCGCTGCTCAGAAGCGACTGGACGATCTATCGGAACGGTGCGGTTTTCCTCGAAGGTACGAAGGACGTCAGGATCGCCAACAACGTCTTTCACGATCTCGGCAGTAACGCGATATTCGTGAGCGGGTACAACCGCGGCACCACGATCGACACCAACGAGCTCTACAACATCGGTGCGAGTGCGATCGCCTTCGTCGGCAGGCAGGACGCGGTGCGGGCCGTCGCGAATTCCAGTGTGCCGGCGCCGGCCAGCTACGGCGCCGCACCGAACTACGCGAATCTGGACATGACGCCCGGGCCGAAGACGAACAACTATCCGTCCGGCTCGATCGCCACCGACAACCTGATTCACGACATCGGGCTCAAGGAGAAGCAGGTCGCCGGTGTCGAGATTTCAATGGCATCGAAGATTACCGTGGACCACAACAGCATCTACAACACGCCGCGTGCAGGCATCAATATCGGCGACGGGACGTGGGGCGGCCATGTGATCCAGTACAACGACGTGTTCAATACCGTGCTCGAAACCGGTGACCATGGTGCGTTCAACGCGTGGGGACGCGACCGCTACTGGAGTCCGAATCTCAACGACATGAGAGCCGAGATGCAAAGCCATCCGACGATCTGGAACCTGGATGCGGTCGACACGACTGTGATCCAGTTCAACCGCTTCCGCTGCGATCGCGGCTGGGACATCGACTTCGACGACGGCACGTCGAACTACCTCGTGCAAAACAACGTGCTGCTCGGGACGACGCAAGCCCAAGCGAACAATGATTTGTCGGGAGGCCTGAAGTTCCGGGAAGGGTTCAACCGAATAGGCAAGAACAACATCATCCTGAACCGGCCGTTTTATCCGCAGGTGTGGTTTGTCAACAGCGGTGACGTATTTACCAACAACATCACGATGGGCGCGCACAACCCGGCCATCCTGTCGTATTTCGGCAAGCTCGTCGACCAGAATCTGTTCATGACGGCCGCGGATCTCAAGGCATCGCAAAATCTCGACCCCGGCGCGTGGGACATTCACTCGGCCGTGGGCAATCCGAAATTCACGGATCCGGCGAGCGGGAATTACGACGTGCCGTCCGATTCACCGGCGGTTACGCAGATCGGCTTCGTCAGTTTCGATACGACGCACTTCGGTGTAACGAACGCAGCATTGAAGGCGAGGACGGCGACGCCCGCGTTCCCGGTGCTCGACTATTCCGGCACGTCAGCGCAGACGTCCGACCGAACGACGCTCGCGATCGGCATGACGGTCGAATCGATCGCAACAGTGGCTCAACAGTCGTCACTGGGCCTACCGACCGTGTCAGGCGTACAGGTCGATTCAGTGCAGGCCGGCAGCCTTGCCGCTTCGTCGGGGCTTCAGGCCAACGATGCGATCGTCGGTGCCGGGACGACCACGATTGCCACGGTCGCCGATCTGTCGAATGAGATCAACCAAGCGAATGGCGCAAGCCTCGCGCTACGCGTCTACCGGAATCAGGCGCCGATGACTATCATGCTCAAGACGAAGTAACGCACGCTAAGAGGCCAGTTCAAAAACCCTGTTCAGCTCGCCTGAAGATGTTCCAACAGACGAGCGAGCAGCCAAACTTCAGGAATGCTTCGTGAATGTAGGCACGTCGCTCGAAGCGCGTGCGTAGGCGACGGAAATTGTGGAGCCAGAAGTGCGTACGTTCGACCACCCAACGATACTTGCCGAGACCGCTGCCATGTTCGGTCCGGCGCTTCGCGATCATGGGTTTGATACCGCGCTCGCGCAACGCGCGACGGTGTCGGGTGGAATCGTAGCCGCGATCGGCGTAGACGACGCCGGGCTTCTGAAGCGGTCGGCCACGGACACCGCGAATTGGTGGAATCGCATCAACGAGCGGCAGCAGCTGCGTGACGTCGTTGGCGTTCGCGCTAGTCAGAGACGGGAACGCCGTTGGCGTCTACGAGGATGTGGTGCTTGGAACCCGGTCGCGCGCGATCCGTGGGGTTCGGGCCAGTTTTTCGCCCGCCCCAACGGCGCGCACGGACGATGAATCGACCGCAGCGTATGACAGATCGATTTGGCCGGCCGCACGCAACTTGTCGAGCAGCAACTCGTGCAGTTGGTCCCATACACCAGCCTTTTGCCAGTCGCTCAATCGCCGCCAGCAAGTTGCGCCCGAGCCGAAGCCCAGCCGAGTCGGCAAGTGGTTCCAGCGAATTCCCGTTTTGAACACGAACAGGATGCCGTTGAGCGCCGCACGATCGGACACGCGCGGACGACCAGGATCGCTCTTCGCACGAGGCTTCGCAGGCGACAGCAATGGTTCGATCAGTATCCACAGTTCGTCGTCGATGATCGGCGCTTCCATCCTTGGGCTTCCGTTGTTCTGGTGCCCAAGATTAACAGCTCGCCGAGGAAGAAAACAGCCCTTCACGGGGTTTTTGAACTGGCCTCTAAGCGACGCGAACGACGTCAAACGCAAACGCAATTCGAAGGAGGTCAGCACCACCTAATAACCGCAGGAGCGGGTGTATCAAATTACGATTGCGTTTGCGTTCGAAGCTGTATCAACTTGAGATTGCGTTTGACACTGTCCGGCCGACGAACAACCTGACAGTACCCCAGGCACCAATGCCGACCATCGTCCTTATTGCGACAAAACCAGTTCGTCTATACCAATGGGAATGGGGTTGGGACCGAATCGCGATGTCGCGGGGTGTGCCGCCGCCGCGGTAACTGAACACGAGGGCATCATGGCCGCAGTACGTATCGATTCCCATCAGCACTTCTGGCGTTATCGCACGGCCGACTATCCGTGGATTGGCCCCGGGATGGGCGTGCTCGCGCGTGACTACCTGCCCGACGCGTTGTGGCCGCAGATGCATGCGCAGGCGCTTGACGCATCGATCGCGGTACAGGCCCGCGCCGGGCAGGACGAGACGGCATTCCTACTCGATCTGGCGCGCGACGACGCGCGCATCGCGGCGGTGGTCGGCTGGGAGGATCTCGGCGCGCCAGCGCTTGCCGACCGCGTCGCCGAGTGGAATAGCCCGAAGCTGCGGGGTTTTCGTCACCAGGTGCAAGACGAAGCCGACGTGGCCGCATTCGTCGCGGATCCAGGTTTCAACAGCGGCATCGCATGGCTGCAGGCGAACGGCTACGTGTACGACGTGCTCGTATTCGAGCGCCAGCTACCGGACGTGCAGGCGTTCTGCGCACGGCACGACGCACACTGGCTCGTGCTCGATCATGTCGGTAAGCCGGCACTCGTCGATTTCGATCGCGACGCCACGTCGTTCGGTCGCTGGCGTGCCGCGTTGCGCGAGCTGGGCGCGCTGCCACATGTCGCGTGCAAGCTGTCGGGACTCGTGACCGAGGCCGACTGGCAGTGCGGCCTGCGGGCGCAGGATATTCGGACCATCGAACAGTGTCTGGACGCGGCGCTCGATGTGTTCGGCCCACAGCGGTTGATGTTCGGGTCGGACTGGCCCGTGTGCCTGCTGGCGGCGTCGTATGACGAAGTGGCGTTGCTGGTCGAACACTGGGCCGAATCGCGGCTGTCGGCAGCCGAACGCGGCGCGCTGTGGGGCGGGACGGCCGCACGTTGTTACGCGGTGCCGAGCGATATGAAACGCAGCATATAAAATAGGCGCGAACGGTCGGTCTGTATTCTTCAGACAGTCCATAACTAAACCGATTACCTGCGGTGGACTAGACTAAATCTGACAGTGGTTGGTTTTTCATGCTGGCGCGCATTGGCGCGAAGGGCGTAGCCCGTAGCGGCAATGCGCGCCGCGAACAGCAAGGAGTCCACC
>NZ_LOWB01000126.1 GCF_001522865.1 Burkholderia sp. TSV86
GGTGGACTCCTTGCTGTTCGCGGCGCGCATTGCCGCTACGGGCTACGCCCTTCGCGCCAATGCGCGCCAGCATGAAAAACCAACCACTGTCAGATTTAGTCTAGTCCACCGCAGTTCATAGTCACGCAACGTCCTGCTCATGGATGCCGGCGCTTGCATCTTCTGCATGTCGGTGACGGTGCGCTCAATATACCCGTCACGTGCAAAGTCCTCCAGAACCTTAAGGGCAAACACGATATGCCGTCGCCATCCCTGGCCTGAAGCTAGGCATTCACCTGCACGTACCTGATACACCGTGCAAAACTGTGCCGCCAGGTTCTGCGAGTACTCGTCTCCCGAGCGCATCTCGTGACAGAACGAGATGAGACGTTGCCAGACGACGCGGTAGCGCTCCAATGATCGTCTGCTGTACTGAAGCCTCTCCAGTTCGCGCACGGCACCTGCAACGAACTGCTGCAACGGAAGATGATTTGAAACTTGAAGGGTGGAATGCTCCATGATCGAGCTCCTCACAAAAGGCGATCCAGATGACCGCCAGACCCCAATCATGAAACTTTATGTGCAGTAATCCAACACTGCCACCTTGCTGACGAAGCGTTTACCGTGGCTACTCTACATAACGCTCGACTGTCGGTAATAACAGGAAGCGGCTTCAATTCCTCAATGACTACCGAATTCAGCACTCCGGTGTCGTTAACGGTGAATTTCAAGGTGCTCGATACTGCTAATAACTATGCCCTCTTTCTAATGAACTGGATCGGGACTCAGAGTAGTGCTTGTAAACTCACTGTCACCATCAATGGTCTCTACACCGTGACGGTTTATGTCGATGCCGCCGAAGGCCAGGGTGGACAAAACAATGTCACCAGCATCGATCTACGCAATACCGATTTTACCTCCATCAATTTCCACGACTATCTGGTATTAGGATTGAACCAAGTGCAGATCACTGCCGAGCCGACCAACAGTACCCAGAAAAATCAGTACACGTTGTTCGCGATGGCCATAGGGCATGCGTAAGACCGCAGCAGTCGGGCTGTCCAATCGGTTGTTGCTGGGGGGCGCGCGCCGCTGCGACACGAGACCTTATCGCCCTTGCTTGCGCAGTTGGCCAACCAGTCGCCGAATTTGCCGTGCCGTCTGCCCGAGTCTGCTCGAGCCGTTCGAATGCGTCGCCCGCTTGCACGATCCCGACAGGCAGCGCGCTTGGGCCCCGTGTAGGTCACGTTCCACCCCGTCTGCGTTTGCGACATCGATGAAGTGCTGACGGGCGCCGTTCGCGGCGACGGTGTGACGGGTGAGCTGGCGAACTCATCTGCGTCGGCGTTTTCGCCAGTCGTGACAGTGCAGTCGCAGCCGCCGGTGGTGGCACGCGAGCCGCTATCTGGGGCGTCTGACCTGCTCCCGGTTTTAGTCCGAATGCAGTTAGAGTCCGAGGTTAAAAACTGCTGCTTTGCATCGTGCGCCCGAGCGAACTGCGCAGGCGTCAGATAGCGATGAAGCAACGTAAGGCGGCTGAACCAACACCGCTCCGCGAAGCCATCAGATAAGCCCGACACCGATTTTATTGCTTTCAGCATTCTGGTGACATTTATTGTCCTTGTAATACATCTTGCCGCTGGTATCCTAATTTCCCCGCTGCCGTTCGCATCCGAGGTCTGACTGTTGTTCGACGCGCTGGTGGGTTCGCCAAGTGGAAGCTTCTGTACCGCTTGAACGGGGATTAGAAAGTACGGTTGGCACGGATGTTTCCGGAGGAAGCGAGCGTTCGTGGCAACACGTCTAGACGAATAGCTGGTTGTAGTGGGAGACCATTGATGGATATCTGGCAGGCGTTGAATGTGATGGCGCGACCTACCATCGCTCAGCGACGGCGCGTGACCGCGATAAGCTGCGCGAGCAGGTTCTGAGAGGACTTGGTTGGGAAATCGTCCGAATCTGGTCGACAGACTGGTGGGTTGACATGCCGGGCACCCTCGAGAAGGTGGATAGTCAACTGCGCGCTTTGCTTGCCGTCAGACGAGAAGCAGGGGAGGTGGAGATGCAGAGCGCTGCGGCAATCGCGGACGAGGTCCTCATCGCCGCAAAATCGGGTTCAGGCAGCGGATTCAGTAACGCAAATGCAGTGGAAGTTGTTGCGCCGAAGGTGGTATCGAAGGCTGCAGTCTCCGAAGATGACGCGCCGCTCATGTACGCCCGTGACGCGTCAACGCCGACATCCGTTGGGCGCGAGGAGGCGATATTCGTTGAAGTTGACTTGACCATTTCCGACCACGAGCGTGACCCGGAGCTGTTCTTCGCTCACTCTTACGACGAGCGTCTGCTCGCGATGATTACAGCAGTCGTCAACGTCGAGGGACCCGTGCGCGACGAGGTTCTGGCAAGACGTATTGCTCGCGCGCATGGATGGTCCCGAACCGGCTCTCGCATTCTGAATCGCGTGGTCGACCTCGCATCGAAGCACTTCGATGCAGAGACTGAAGATGTTGGCCTGTTTATCCGGCCTAAGACTGTCGGTGATAAGGCATCTTTAGCGTTCAGAAGTCCGCTGCCCGGAGCTACACGACCGGTAGATGAGGTTTCAATCGCAGAGCTGAGAGCGCTTGCAACGAAACTGCAAGCCGAGGGGCATGATGAGGAGTCGGGACTCAACGCCATGGGTCGAGAGTTGGGCCTCCTTCGACTGCGCGGCGCGAGCAGGGAGCGCTTGGAGCAAGCATGGCGATGTGAATAACGTTGAGTTCATACGGGCTACCGATAGCACCGCACGCTCTGTTGACGAATCTCGCTAGACGAGCTCAAGGCGCTTACGGCTCGATTGCCGTTAGCAACCGCGATCACGGCACGAGCTTTTCCATCTCGTCCAGGAAACGCTGGCGCTGGGTCAAGCGCTTCTTGCCCGCGCTTTCCGCTTCCGTAAAGCTCATTTGCCGTTTCATCGTCGTGGGCTCGTTCCGTGAACTATCTTCTACAACGTCCTCGGCTGCGTCCGCTATGACCTCCGGGCCGGATAAATCAGTGTTTTCCTAAGGAGCGCCTACGCCAAAATTAAGGATGGCATTCTTGTAAACCATGAATTTCAAAAATCAATACTATCAAGCAATTTGTTATCAATTTATTCAACAATAAATTTTTACACCGAAACCAACTCGAATCGAAAATATTGTCTATATTTCTATACGCGAATTATCCATTAAATTAACGGAAAAGCAGACACCATGCAGCATATACCGACGGAAAGCTGATGAAGATCGTCGTTATCGGTAACGCTGGCTACCATGGCGAATCTTTGGCGAGCATCTTGATGCGCTCGGATCACCAAGTATGCGAAATTGACCGCGTGTACGAGGCGCTGTTGCATAAATCGGGCAAGCAAGCGGCCGGCCGACATTTACGCACAACAGCCGGTCCTACACCCCTGTTAACAACTCGGGTTCCTGCGTAGATTCTCGATTTTTGGCTTCAAGAAGATGCACAGGGACAAGGGCAAGGCGTGCGAGCGGGAGGCGCGCTACTGTGTCAGGAACTGGTCGACCTACAATGCCGGTCTGATCAAACGAGGTAACGTCACGATGTGGATCGGTGAAGCCGCCCTTGAGGGCATACCGGACGCCGGGCCAACGATAGAATTGAGTAGTGCAGCGCGCACTGAGCATACTGGCAGATGATGTGCCGGATATTCTGAGAGTGACTCGCGGCCTCTCGGGATATCGGAATTTTTCGTGCGCTATTTCTTGTTTGAGAGGTGGAGATGAACCCAATCAAGCAAAGCGGGTGGACGTATCGTGATGCCGTGCGGGAGGCAATATTAAGCTCCGAGTCGACCGAGCTTGCTGATTCCTTTCGTCGCCACGGTCCAAATATTTGGAATGGGCTCATGGATGAATCGGAGCCTCTGCTGAGGGATACCTGCTTTGATCTGTTATTGGGCGGGAGTGAAGAATTTACTGTCAATAATGGCGAAGCTCCTCCGAGCTTGCCCGAACAACTTGCCAAGTTGACGCCTGATCAAATAGGCACCCTGGAAAAGAGATTCATCGATGCCAGAGAACTAATACGCCGCGCTCGATCAACAGGGGATATAAAAAAGCAGGCTGATGGATTGCTGGCACGTTATTGCAAAAATGTCTACGATCAACTGATCATGCCAAATGGCGACCCAATGTTGAAGGATATCGCGGAAACCTCCCTAAGCTTAAATCTACTGGGGCACCCTGGTGGAGATTTTTATTTCTGTAAAATATACATTGAGGAGCATGGCATTGAGACAATCGGAAATCTTAGAAATGCCGAGATTCAATTTACTTCGCTGCGTGAAAACATTGCAAAACACGCCATAAAACGAGACTTGGACGATAAAGTGAAATCGAGCGAGGCTTCGCTATCGCTTAAGCGAGGGGTTTCTAAATTCAACATTCTATTTGTTATTGTCCTGATTTCCGGTCTCGCTGCCGCCGCGATATATCTAAGCAAGGATGCACTTGCGCTAATTTCCGCGAGCATCGGAGCGGCCATTTCTCATTTGCTGGCGGAAAGAAATGCAGTTATTGGCAGCGATTCAGCTGATGACAAGGGAGGTGCGGCAAATGGGTGATTGAGAGTGGGGCGGCCGGAATGCTGAGGATGGCCGTCTACGCAATCGATGGCATTATCAACTTCCCGGCCATTGGTCGATTTGATCGCCAATGCATTGACTTCCTTATCATCGAGTGGAGGGCGATTGAATTCGGCGTGATCCAGATTAACCACGAAGCAAGGTGCTATCGGAGGACCACGCGTTACGGCGAATCAGCCATCCGGTGCCGAGGCAGTGCGAAATGCTGTCGAATCGGGCCGAAGCATTCCAGAGATACCTGTGTGCGACGCGAACTACGGCCCCAATCATTGACATCCATGCCGGTGTGGGGGCTGATGGCTGTTCTCCGTGCGACTGTTCACTCCAGTCGCAACGTTCACCAAGATGTGTTTCATGCGGACCAACAGCAGGACTGCGGCCTTCGCCGCCAGACAGTTGCACGGCAAATTTGCTACGAATTTCTGCGGTGCCGGATTGCCGCTCCAACATCCGTCGAAACAACGCTTGGCTGCAACCTTGTCACGGTGCTTCTGCACCAACTCGTTGAGTTCGGTTCAGCACTCGTCGACCGTGCGCCATAGCAGATACCGATCGCCGCTCCGCTTTACAAGAAGCTCGATCGGAAAGGAGCTTCAATGATCATCGACTTGTCTGCGGTCGGGCGCTCCAGCAGTCGCCGTAACATCGGTGCAAAGGCCTACCATTTGGGGTGCATGCTGTCAGTAGGCCTCCCGGTTCCCGAGGGTTATGTTATTTCCAGCGAAATGCTGAACGGGTTCATTGAAGCCAATTGCCTGAATGAACGCATCGGTCCTGTACTTGCCACCATGGACAAGGAAAGCGTCGAGTCAGTCACACGAAGCTCATCGATTATCCGAACGTTGTTCTCGCAAGCTACCTTCCCCGCTTTCATGCGAAAGCAGATCGAGGTTGCCCATCGTCCCTATCTCGATGACCTGGTGGCCGTCAGATCGAGCGGCCTCGGCGAAGATCAACGCCACCGGAGTGCTGCGGGGCATTTCGAATCTTTCCTGAACGTATCCAGCGGGGAGCTGTTAACCGCGATTGTGGACTGTTGGTCATCGTTGTTCAGTACGATAGCGCTTTGGCATCTGGGAGCTCCGCCTATGCCTTACGCATGCGCGGTAATTGTTCAGCGGATGGTGCCGGCGCTTCGCTCTGGTGTGGCATTTTCTTCCCATCCTACGTTGCCCGACACCCTCTTGATCGAGGGCGCGCCAGGGACCGGAGACGCCTTCATGAGTGGCCGCGCGCGAATCACCAGTATTCTTATAGAGCGCCGGAAGCGGCGAGACGGTCACTTGACAATCTCGTCTTCCGACCCGAAGGCAATGCAACATGCGCCTGAGGAGTGGCCAAACTGGTTGATAGAACAATTAACGGACTATACCCTTCAGGCTGAAGCGATCTTCGGTTATCCAGTGGATGTTGAATGGGCTGCGTCGTCAGATCGGACCTACCTCGTGCAGTGCCGTCCGATCGTCCCGCAACCGCATTCTCCCGTGGATCTAAGCACGGCTGCGCAGCTTTCGGAGTTCGAGCTTTTGTGGCATACGACTTACCCTCGTTTCTTTGCGTCACTCTATCTCGATGCTGGCTATCGGCGATCAGGATTCATTGCCTGTCAAAAAGGTCGTCAGCATACCTTGTTCATCTCGAAAAACCTTAGAACGGTGCTCAGTAATGCCGCATTTTCCTGTTATACAGATGGATACGACGACTACCTTCATCGAGTACGTCTGACATTGAAGGCGTTTGATGACATGGCACGAACTGCGTCGACGCCTGCACAAATGACGCTACTCGAACTTGCGGAGCGGCTTGCCGCATGTGTAAAGCACAGCCTAGATCTCTGGCGCGTCTATTTCGTCACTGAATCCCACAGCACGGAAGGGTGGTCGCAAGTTGAACGCTCGCTGATTCGGCCGCGCGTGCTAAGACGGATGATGCTCCTGAAATTTATGCAGCGACGCCGTTTGGATCAAATCCCCGAGCTTGCGACACCATTGCTTGAGGAAATCGCGCTGCGCCTCGGTGGCAATTGTCCAGCATACCTTATCGATTGTGACTGGCACGATGTTTCCGATGCGCTCGCTCACGGTGCACTACCCCGACGACCGGAACATGAATTGTGCGAAGTAGCGATCGGAACAACGCATGTCACCGGTGCGAAGGCAGCGCGCCTGATAAGCCGTCTGATGAGGCCAGACTACAGATCGACTGTACTACGCGGACGCTCCGCTTCGAGTGGGCGATATGCCGGGTTGGCGGAAGTCATCCACGGGCTTCACGGCTCCGAGCTTCTGCGTCGCATTGACTCGATGGCGCCGGGTTCGGTGCTCGTCACCGGATCGACTGGACCGGAACTCATGCTCGCATGCAGGAAAGCAGGCGCTATCGTGACGGATGAGGGCGGCATTATTTCACATGCGGCTTTAGTCGCGCGCGAGCTTGGCATTCCAACGGTAATCGGAACGCGCACTGCAACACAGCGCATCCGCACTGGCGACTGGCTGGAGGTCAATGCGTCGGAAGGAACTGTAGGCGTGTCCGCGCCAATCGATTCTTGAACCGCCGCGCCGTCAACCGGCTAGAGGCGGCCGCGCGAATTCGGGCAGCCAGATAAGTGGGACCGCTCGCCGCGCGAGTTCCGGCGCTCGATGGATTCAGCAACCTTAGTGTGATGCCGTGTCCAGTATTGCAGGAGCAACTCCAGCCTCTACGAGTAGCCATCACCGATAGACAATCATATTTTGGTTAACTAATCTTTGCCGCAGCCCCCTGTCCACCAGGGCTCTTCTGCGAACCTTGGCACATTAAACGTGATTAATCATCCTAATAACATTAACGAATTAACTCGTGCGCGCCGCGCCACTTCGATGCTGCTGTTCCAACTGCTCGTTGCCGCCGCCGTGATTCCGAGGCCGGCCGGTGCACAGGCCGCGTCGTATCAGGAACCCGGCAAACTCGGCGATCCCGCAAGCTGGCGCACGCCGGAGTTCATCAGCGAATGGGGGCTCGGTGCGATGCACGCCGAGTATGCGTACGCAGCGGGTTTCACCGGCAAGAACATCTCGATCGGGGTACTCGATTCAGGCTATTACGCGCAACATCCCGAACTGTCCGCCAGCCGCTTTGTGCCCGTCACCGCTGGCGGCGTGTCGGGCGTGCTAAATCAGAAGAACAACAATCACGGCACGCTCGTGAGCGGCGTGATCGGCGGTGCCCGCGATGGCGTCGGGATGCACGGCGTCGCACCCGACGCGATGGTCTACGAGGGTAACACCAACGCGACCGACGGCTTCCTGTTTGGTGTGTCGGACCCGAAATTCCCGACGTCGAACGCGAAATACTTCGCCGACGTCTACGACGCGCTCGCGGCGAAGGGCGTGCGCGTCATCAGCAACAGCTGGGGTTCGCAGCCGGGCAATGAAAACTATAGCACGCTCGCGACCATCACCGACGCGTACAAGCTGCACGAGGCAGTGCGCATCCAAACCGGACAAGGCACGTGGCTCGACGCGGCGGCGAAGGTATCGCGCGACGGCGTGATCAATAACTTCAGTGCGGGCAATACCGGCTACGGCAATGCGAGCCTGCGCGGCTCGTATGCGTACTTTCATCCGGAGCTGGAGGGGCACTGGATGACGACGACGGGCTACGACCAGCAGAGCGGGCAGGTCTACAACAAGTGCGGCATCGCGAAATGGTGGTGCGTGATGGCGCCGACCGGTGTGCCGTCCACGTCGTATTCGGGCAGTTCCGCGGCGCCCACGGGGGCGACCTATGCGAACTTCAACGGCACGTCTGCCGCCGCGCCGCACGCGTCCGCGGCGCTCGCGCTCATCATGGAGCGGTTTCCGTACATGACGAGCGAGCAAGCGCTGTCGGTAATGTTTACCACCGCGCAGAACATGGAGCCGGACCCGAGCCGGCCGGACTACACCAGCAATAACAGTTTGTATTCGCCCGTTCACCCCGCGAAGCCAGGAACGTCGAACGTGCCGAACGAGTTCGGCGGCTGGGGGCTCGTTGACCTGCGCAAGGCGATGAACGGACCGGGACAACTGCTCGGTACGTTCCGCGTCGCGTTGCCGTCTGGCGTCACCGACGTGTGGTCGAACGACATCTCGGACGTCGCGCTCGCGGCGCGCAAGGTGGAGGACGACGCCGAGCACCGCGCGTGGCTCGACACGCTGAAGGCGAAGGGCTGGGAGCAGGGACTGCCGGCCGGCGCGAGCGATGGCGATAAAGTGGACTATGCGACGGGCGTCACCCGCGAGGCGGCCTATCAAGCCCGCGAATATCAGGGCAGTCTCGTCAAAGTGGGCGGCGGTACATTGACGCTCGCGGGGGCGAACACCTATCGAGGGCTCACAACCGTCGACGGCGGCGAACTGCGAATCGACGGCTCGATCGCGTCCGGCGCGATTGTCAACGCGGCCGGGCGGCTCACGGTAAATGGGCGCGCGACCGATATCGCGGTGAACGGCGGCGTCGCGACGATCGCGGGCACGAGCGCGCGTCTGTCGATCGACCAGGCCGGTGCCGTAGCCGTGACGAGCACGGGGACGACCGGCGACGTGCTGCTAACGAACGGTGTTGCCGCGCTGGGAGGCGTGAGCAGCAACGTGAATGTCAAGCCGCTCGGCGTGGCGGCGATTACGGGGCGGACGGGCAACGTCGTGGTCGACGGTGGGCGCGCGTCGCTCGACGGCGCGAGCGGCGATGTGTCAGTCGCCAACGGGGGGCTCGTGAACGGCAACGGCGCGATGCGCTCGTTGAGCGCGGTGGCAGGCGGCACGGTCGCGCCAGGGCACTCGGTCGGCGCGCTATCAGTGGCGGGCGACGTGAGTTTCGCGGCGGGCTCGACCTACGCGGTCGAGTTGTCGCCGAGTGGTGCGAGCGACCGGATCGATGCGGGCGGCAAGGCGCTTGTGGCAGGTGGAGCGTTGAGCCTCGCGCTTGAGAATGCACCGCCGCCATTGAACCTGGAGCAGTCGCGCTCCGTGCTGGGACGCCGCTTCGTCATCCTCAATGCGGCGGGCGGTGTTGAAGGTCAATTCGTGGCGCCCGGTGGTTATCTGTTCGTGTCGCCGGCGGTGGTATACGGCCCGACGAGCGTCAGCCTGGTTGTAAACCGCAACGCCACGCCGTTCGCGAGCGTCGCGCGCACGAATAACGAACGCAGCGTCGCGAACGCGCTGGAGACGTTGAATCCGGGCAGCGTGGTATACAACAGCGTGTTGTTTGCGACTTCCGCGCAGGTGCCGCAAGCGACACTCGCGCAACTGACGGGCGAGATCTACCCGGCCGCCTATGCGACGCTCATCAATGAAAGCCGGCAGGTGCGCGACGCGGTACTCGACCGGCTCGCGACGATCCGCGATACGGCTGAGTCGCGGCCCGGCGTCTGGGCGCGACTGCTAGGCTCGTGGGGCAGTGCTCGCGGCGATGGTGTCAACGGCTACACTAGTTCGACGGGTGGCTTCCTCGCGGGCGCGGACGCGGCGGTGCGCGACGGCGTTCGGGTAGGGGGCCTCGCGGGCTACAGTCACAGCGGCGTCAGCTTGCGTGATCAGCCGTCCTCCGGGTCGTTCGACAGCTTCCATCTCGGTGCGTACGCCGCGTGGCAACCCAACGCGTTCGGATTGCGCGCGGGCGTGGTGCACGCATGGCACCGCGGCGGCGTCGACCGCTACGTTCAGTACGGCGCGACGCCGGAGTACGAGACCGGCACGTTGAACGCCGAGACAACCCAAGTGTTCACCGAGACAGCCTATCGGCTCGAGATCGGAGGCGCAGCCGAAATCGAGCCGTTCGGTCGGTTCGCTTACGTCCACCTAAACAATCACGGGATGACCGAGACGGGCGGCGCTGCCGCGGTGCGCGTGCAGGAAGGAAACAACGACGTATCGTTCTCGACGCTCGGCGTGCGTGGCACGACGCAGTTCGCGCTGACATCGGTGATGCAGCTCACGCTGCAGGGGAGCGTGGGATGGCAGCACGCGCTGTCGAGTGGCCGTCCGATCGCGACACTCGCGTTTGCATCCGGCAGCAACAGCTTCACGGTTGCGAGCGTGCCGGTCGCGAAGGACACGGCGGTGGTCAACCTGAACGCCGGTTTTACGTTTGGCAAGGGGGGGCGTGCAAGCATCGGTTACTCGGGCGCCCTAGCGAGCCGCCAGTCGGATCACGCAGTGCAAGGCAACCTGAGCTGGAAGTTCTGAGCAGGTGGGCGGACGCCTGCCGTTATTGACGGAGCGAGGATGAATCTCGACACTCGACCAAGCGCGAGCGATATTTGGCAAGATATCACCATCATTGACGACCTGTTGCCTCGTGACGAGCAGGCGGCGGTCCAACAATTCCTGTCGGACGGGCCGTGGCACCACGGCTGGCGCTCGCACAACGGAGCCGGTGCCGAACCGTTTTGGAACCGGCACTTCGCCGGATCGAGGGACCCGGCGCGGCTGACCGGACATCACGACGCAAGCGATGAACTGGCAGCGCGCGCACCGCTGTTGCATGCGTGTTGGCAGCATATCGCGCAGTCGTATCTGCCGCGTCATGCGCTGCAGAGCTGCTACGCGAACGGTTTGCCCTACGGTACCGACGGCGCAGTGCATACCGATTCGCTCGAGATTGGCGCCTGCACGGCGGTGTACTACCCGCACGAACATTGGAACCCGGATTGGGGTGGCGAAACGGTCTTCTTCAACAAGGACCGGACGGACATTCTTGCGGCAATCTATCCGAAACCGAATCGGCTGCTGGTTTTTCCTGGCTTTGTCTATCATGTCGCGCGCGGTGTTTCGCGCACTTGCCCGACGATGCGTATCACGCTGATGTTCAAGACGCAGATTAGCACTATCAACTCTTGCGGTGATTCATCGACGAAGACCCGATGAAAAATAAGCTCGGCAAACCGCTGAGTTGTGCGTTGCTGCTGCGCAAACTGGCGAGCCCATTTGAAAGCCGACTGCCTGATTCACGGTTCCGATTGATTCCATATGAGGTGTTCATGAAGGTTTCGTATATTCTTGCATCCACGATTCATGGAACGCTCATTGTAAATAGAAATGACGAAAATCAGAATGATAAGTACGGAATTTATGGAGTCGGGTGGAATATTCTTGAGACTGGGGCTTTTTATAAAAACGATATCGATTTGCTTGTGGCAATATTAAAATTAAAAAAATCTCTCATGAACGGGAAAAGGAAAATTGTTGCAATCGATTGTGGTGCAAACATCGGCGTCCATACGGTCGAATTCGCACGAGCGCTTGAGGGTGCCGGTGAAGTAATTTCGATTGAGGCGCAACGACCCGTCTATTACGCATTATGTGGAAATATTGCCATCAATAATTGTCTAAATGTTGAGGCAAAAAATGCCGCAATAGGCGATACAAATGGAACATTGAAAATACCGAATGTCGATTATCATAAAAAATCGAGTTTTGGAAGCTTGGAGTTGATTGAAGGGAAGGGGAATGAGGATATCGGGCAGTGTGTAGATTATAATTCCGGATATGACGTTCCTTTGATTACGATAGACTCATTAAATTGCAGTGAAATCGATCTTGTGAAGATTGATGTCGAAGGGATGGAGATGTCGGTCTTGAAGGGAGCGAGTAAAACATTAAATTCATCGAGGCCCGTTATGTTTGTGGAGAAAATAAAATCGGATTTTGATGAAATGCTTATGTATTTGGCATCTAAAAAATATAGAATTCATGATTTGGGTGACAATATCATAGCGGTTTCTGACGAAGATTCAGCCTCAAGTGAGATTTGGAAAATTATTCAAAACTTTGGGCGGTATTAATCGCCGTGCCCGCTACGGGCACGCCATTTTTTGTTCGATTTATTGCATGCTCTTTTCCCTGGGGATCGCCAGCGGCACGCTGACGAACGACGGCGGCCAGCTTGGCCAGGCACGAGCGCGGCGATCCACACCGGCTCGATGACCAATCAGGGCGACTCGGTTGTTGCACCGAACCTGTCGATCACCGCTGATTCGACGCTCGACAATACCGTCGGCGAGGATCTGCTGCGGCTGTATCCATTTCTGCTCGACCAGGATGCCGCAGTCGCTGAGCGGGCATTGCAGGCAATTCGGCAGGGCGTTGAAGTACTGCGGTCGTTTCCGTTTACCTGCCGCAAGGCGGCTGAACGTAATCCGTTTCTCCGAGAATTGATCGTGTCGTTCGAAGTGTCGGGCTACGTGGCGTTGTTCGAAATCGAGAGCGATCAGCAGGTGACGATTTTGGCGATACGCCTCCAGCGGGAGGACGATTACTATTGATTGGAGCACATGGGGCCTTCCATGGGTTTCTACGGTGGCCGCGTTATCGTTGCGCCATCGGTGTCGTAAATTCCGATAGCACTGGTCCCAATTTGGAGCCCCTACATTAGCTCGGGCAGTGGATGATAGCGTGCCGCCCGGATTTGCTATCAATGCTTGCACTTTCCTCAAAGATTGCTATCATTGATAGCAAATCGAGTGGGGGAATCATGGCAAATCTTCTGGTGAGAAACGTAGACGAGGCACTTGTCCAAAGCCTGCGCGAGCGGGCTGCAGCCCACGGGCGTAGCGCGGAAGCCGAACATCGCGAGATTTTGGCAAAGGCGCTACGCGCGCCGCAGCGCAAGACATTCGCGGAAGTGTTGATGAGCATTCCGAACGTCGGCACCGATGTCGATTTTGCGCGCGTGGATGATGGTGAGGCGGCGAATGTATTTGGTTGATACCAACGTGGTTAGCGAAGTACGGAAGCGGGATCGAGCGGACAAGGGCGTAATGGCTTTCTTTCGCAAGGCTGCGCAGGATGATGCTGATCTGTACCTGTCGGTGGTAACGGTTGGCGAATTGCGGCGGGGTGTGGAAATCCTTCGCCACCGTGGCGACAAGCCCCAGGCAACGCGTCTTGCAAACTGGCTCGATGGCGTGTTCCGGGAATTTGCTTCGAACATTCTGGCGGTGGACGAAGAGATAGGACAACTGTGGGGACGCTTACGTGCCCCTCACCCGGAGCATTCGCTGGATAAGTTGATTGCCGCAACTGCGTTGATTCATGACCTGACTGTGGTGACGCGAAATGTTGATGATTTCGCCGGAACGGGTGCCCGCGTGCTAAACCCTTTCAAAGGATAGGGCTGGAACTAACAACGGGGAAAACAACGATGATCGACTTGCAGTGTTCCCTTTCGCCCATACTCGCGGCGCTTCTTCTGAAGGAGTTTTCGGACGAACAAGTTAGTGCGTGGGCATCTACTGTTGCGCTTGACATAGAAGGAGAGCAGGTGGCGATGAAGCGCTTCTTCACCGGTCTCGAGGAGCATCGTCTTGATCTGCGAAGGGAGGATGAGTGCGAGGTCTTCTGCGACATCGTACTAGGCTACCTGGAAGCGCTGCTCGATCCGGGCAGCAGCTTGTTCGTCAGATCAGGAATTCAAGGCACTGCCTCGAGCGTGACAACGGTGTGGGATCAAATGTCGGACGTCCAACAAACGGCTCTTTGGCGCGAGGCGGCACTGCTTCACGATGACATCGCGCTGTTGGTCTCCAAGTAAATCGGAAAACGGAAGCACTCGATGGAAGCCGGTGTGAAAGCCGAACAAGGTGATGAGCTGAGGCCTGGCTCGTAGCGACGAAGGTGGTTTAGCTGGCCGGCGGACGTTTGTCAGTCGCCTGCTGGCGAGCGGACATTCGCTCGAAACGGTGTAGATTCTGTTGGGGCATGCTCGCCTCGCTCACATTTCGCCCTATTTTGGTGTGTCCAAACGCGATCAGCGGGAAGTTGTCGTCGCGATTGATCTCGGCGAGTGATGCCTGCCAATCTCGGCGGTCCTTTGTCGTGCGGTACATCTGCGGTTTACACTTGCTTTTCGATGTTCCTTACCCTAAGGTAAGGCGTATTGGAGGTGTCACCATGACAGCAGCAACTATCACTTCGAAGGGCCAGGTCACGATCCCAGTGGACGTGCGCAATCAACTTGGCTTGGAGGCCGGCGACCGGATTGAATTCAGCTTCAATGAGGCGACGGGCCGATATGAGGTCTACCCAGCCACGCGCTCGCTCGCGGCGCTCAAGGGCATCGTAAAGAAGCCCGCGAAACCGGTATCAATTGAGGATATGAATCGGGCCATCGCCGAGCAGGGGGCATCTGCGCGATGATCGGCCTGGATACGAATGTGTTGGTCCGCTACTTCGCTCAGGACGACGCCGTTCAGTCGAAGAAGGCGACCGTGTTGATGGAGTCCCTGTCGGCCGAGCGGCCGGGATACGTTTCGCAGGTCGCACTGGTGGAGGTCGTGTGGGTCCTTGGGCGCTGCTATGGCGTCGAGCGCGAGCAGATGAAGGACATCATCGACTCGATGATCGGGACCAAGGAACTGATTGTTGAAGGTGTGGACACGGTGCGAAAGGCACTTCGCGTTTTCGCGGCATCTCCAAAGGCGGATTTTTCTGACTGTCTGATAGAGCGTTCCGGGTATGTGGCCGAGTGTGAGTACACGGCTACTTTCGACGTGACGGCCTCGAAGGTCGCCGGGATGCAGTTGATCAAGTAATCGCGGCACAAGGCAATAAACCTGAATAGGAAATGATGGAAGAGCTTTACAGCATCGACGTCTCGGCGGCCGGTGATACCGTGTGGATGACGGGTCACGACGGCTCATGTGTAGGGGGGGCGGCCAAATTCTTGGACTGACTTATGCCGCAATTCCAAGACTCTGCCGGTATTCGACCGGGCTCAGGAAGCCGGGCGAGACCTTGATCCGCTTTGCGTTGTACCAGCGGATGTACGAGTCAACGACTTCGATGAATTGATCAACGGTCGTGGCCCGCCAGCCGCGAGGATAGAACAATTCGTCTTGAGGCGCCCGAAGAAACCTTCGCAGGCTGCATTATCGGGCCTATCCGTGATTTCGTGGGCGGGGCATATCATGAGGTGTAAAAGTCATGGATATGCCAATGAAGAAGAAAAGGCAAACTGTAGCGCGTCAGGCAGCGG
>NZ_LOWB01000127.1 GCF_001522865.1 Burkholderia sp. TSV86
TTCGGCTGTCGTGGCGCCGGCGCGCTGGCCCCGATCCTTCTGCTCCTGCCGAACCCATTTGCGTAGCGTCTCCGGCGTGCAGCCGACTTTCGCCGCGATCGAGCTGATGGCCGCCCATTCCGATTCGTACTCCCGCAGGTGGTCCAACACCATCCGCACGGCGCGTGCGCGCATCTCCGCCGAGTATTTCGGTTGGGCCTTCTTTTTTACATTGCTTTCAGGTTTTAAGGTTTCCATGACCCCATTCTCTCAAAGGTTGAGGTCTCCGAAAAACCCGGGCCGATTCAGACCGCCGCATCGAGGGAGGAAGGCAATGGCTGAGTTTGACGTGAAGAAGCTGCGGGAATTGGCGCAGGCGTTGCCGCACGGCGACTTTTCGGTATGGACCAGCAATAGCTGGCGGCGCATCTATATCGGCGATGAGCCAGCGATTACTCCATGTGTGCAGCGATATGACAACCATCCCGATCTGTCATTCGGGGAAGGCGTCGCGGCGTTCATCGAGGCAATCGGGCCGCAAACGATCCTCGCCCTTTGCGACCGCCTTGAAGCAGCGGAGAAAGTTTGCGATGCAGCGCAGGCAGTGTTGGACTGGACAGAAATAAAGCATCGGCCACCCAAACCAGAAGCAATTCCTTGCGGAGAAATGGCATGCGTGCGTGTGCATGCACTCGTTGACCTGCATGCAGCCCTCGCGCAACGACAGGGAGAGGGAACGTGAGCGAACTTTTACCGTGCCCGTTTTGCGGGAAGCCACCTTACGTGGCCGAGGAAAGCGACCCGGATGAATGGTGGTATGTCGCCTGTCAAACACCCGGATGTATTTTGCCTATTGCCGGGGGCCATACGTCAATTGAGTCGGCAATTGCCAAATGGAACCGCCGTGCCCCTGCTAGTGAGGGAGAACAGAAGTGACCAAAGAATTGCTTGAACTTGCCGCGAAAACTCCCAATCAGGAGCGTTCATTTCTGGAAGAATTAAAGCTGATGCGCCGTGCAATGCAACTCTATGCAGAGACGCATCCGCGCCCGACGCAGGTCACGCAGTTGCAAGCGGCCGAGATGCTCGGCATCAGTCGGCACACCGTGAGCAAAATGGTGAAGATGGGTCAGTTCAAGTTGAACAAATGCGGGATGATCCCGATTGAGCTGATCGACGAGGCCCGAGCGGTTGTCTAGAGGCGCGCCGCGATGTCCTCTGCGGACTCGCGGTAATACGTCCGATGCAATATCTTCAGGTCAGCATGGCCGCTGATCTTCGCCAGCGTCATAACGTCGACCTTGCGCGCCAGCCGAGTTAATGCCTCGGCGCGCGAGTCGTGAAAATGTAGGTCAGCGATCGACGGATGCGCAGCGGCCAGCCTGTCGCGCGCCTTCCTGAACAGCGCGTCGAGCGTAAGCGGTCAATAAATGACGCCCTTCCCATGAGGGTCAGGAGGTCAGAAGCTAGGTGTCCGCGTGGACACCT
>NZ_LOWB01000128.1 GCF_001522865.1 Burkholderia sp. TSV86
TGCTTTCAGGTTTTAAGGTTTCCATGACCCCATTCTCTCAAAGGTTGAGGTCTCCGAAAAACCCGGGCCGATTCAGTCGCGCAAATTGCGTGAGACGCACTGCTGTTTGAGTTTGGCCTCGGACTCGCTCTCGTCCGGCGAACGGTTGCACACACAGACTGCTTTGCAGATGACTTTCTTGTCGACTGGGTCGAGCGTCAAAGGCTTCAAGCGAACTGGCGTTGTTGTGCCCTTGGGCGTCATCCCGCCTGGGGCGCTGCTCGATCCGTAGCCACTCATGCCGAGCCACCTTCGCCCGACGCCTCGGAGCCGAAGCGCAGTGAAGCGGGGGAATCGGCTTCATGCCACTGCGTGTAGCCCTCGGCGTCCGTTGTGCCAGTTAGCGTTCGGCCATCAGCCGTTTCAAGCGAATAGGGGTGGTTCGGGACAGGCTTGCCTGTCACTTCGTCGAGCACCTGAAAACGCCCGCGATACGAGTCCGCCGCATTGGCTGTTGCTTCATGCGTCGCGGTCTTTCCGCCGGTTCCGCCGGGGCCCGTCGGCACGCGCGCGTGAGCAAGCGTCTGCGAAGAGATCAGCGACGCGCCGCACGCGGTCTTGTCGCCCTCGAATGCGGCCGCTCGGCCTTGCAAGTTGAAGCCCGGGTTTTTGCTTGTGACGATCGGATAGACGCCACCGCAACGTGGGCACGTAACCATATCGCCCACGCGCGCCATCGGTTTGCCATCGACGTTGGTCGTCGATGCGCAGCCGATCACACGCCCGCCATGGGTGGTGGTGTCGCCCTCAACGATAAATGCATCCATGTTGTTGTTTCCGTCTTTTGGGATTGCGCCGAGGCTACTTTAAACTAAATGTCTGATGAAAACGTCAAAACTCGTCAGAGGACTCGCGTAACCCAGGGAGCACACCGGATGGGTTCAGCGCGGGACGCAAAGTGCTGGCGAACGATGGACAGGATTAGCAGGGGGGAATATCTCTGGTGTTCAAACACGTCGAGGCCGGGATGCCGTGAACACCTATTTCGGTTCGCGACGAACAATTGAATTCGCGGCCACAAACGGGCAATTCCGTTGTCGCCAAGAGTGGACGTACAAGTGCGGCTGCCTCATGGAAGCACGAGGCATTGCCTTTCTGGCGCGCGCGACGACTTCGATCTACTCTGTTGAATCATACGTTGGAGCCTCTGTCCATGAAATGCTGGATCTGCGGTGCTGAAGACGCCGCCACTCGGGAGCACCTGGCCAAAGCCTCCGATCTCAAGGCGCTGTTTGGCAAGGCGACACAGGCCAAACCACTTTTCTTCAACGCAAGCGATCAGTCAAGTCGACCTCGCCGCCGAAACGTGAAGGTCGGTAGCATCAAGTCGGACACGCTGAAGTTCGCGCACCGCATCTGCCTGACCTGCAACAGCAAGCTAACGCAACCGTATGACTACGCTTGGGAGCACGCCTCGGGAGAATTGCGCGATGCGGTGCCGCGGTTGCTAGGGGCAGGATCGTTCCGCGCCAGCTGGCTCTTTTCCTATGACACGCGGCGCTGCATGCGGCGCGTGCACCTTTACTTCACCAAGCTATTCGGCTGCCTTGTGGTCGAAGGTGGCATCCCGATCGACATTGCACCGATCGCAAAGGCGTTGGTCGACGGGCAAACGCACCCCCATATCTACTTGGCATTCGGTCATTTGCCTATGCCGGTAGAGGTCGCCGGTGGCTCGGACGTCCAAACCGCCCAGCATAACGGCCAGGTGGCCTTCGCGACATGGCTGTACCACGTGGGCGATCTGGCTGTGAATGTACTGTATGCGCTGCCGGGCGAGCAGCGCGAGGGCCTCAAAGTGGCTTGGCATCCCCGTATGGGCGCCAAGCGCCTTCGTTTCTCTCGCTTTGGCGATTGAACCGAGACGTCCTCTGCCGATGCCGCTTCTCGCGTGAAGGCATGAAATCGCAGGGTTCTCGATCACCAGATGGGCACATAGAACCCCCTCTTGCAAGATTGTGATCGACGCGGAGAAGTTTCAGATGTCCGCACAATATGTCCCCGTTTTATCCGAGCAGTGATCGCTTGGTTTGAGAACTTGACTTCCTCCACCGGGGATGTATGATTTCCGTACATTCAATGTTCGAAAATTTGCCAAATGGAAGACTCCCAGCCGATCACGCAGCAGATAGAGGCGGTCCTGAGCCAATTTTGGGACGATAACGCTATCCCCGTTGATAGTTCGGCGGACGAGACACTCGAGTACATGGCGCCACTGGACTCAATGAGCGCAGTGGAGGTGCTGACGCACTTGGACGAGATAGTGGGCAAGGAGCTCGACGCGGGCTCCGTGATTCGAAAGGGGGGATATGACTCCAAAGAACAGTTTATTAGTGATGTAACCACGAAAGTGCTTGCTCACATCGGAACGGAGGTCACATGAACGCTAATGAAGATGCGGACGAACAGCGCCAGCAGATGGCGCGACGGCTGCGTGAAGCGCGCGCGTACTTGGGCCTATCCCAGGATGATGTTGCGAACGCGCTCGGAATTTCCCGCCCGGCGGTTACCAATATCGAATCTGGGCTTCGCAAGGTGGAAGCAGTCGAGTTGGACAAGCTTGCCCGTCTGTATGGACGTCCCGTGCAGTTTTTCCTGACTGGTGAGGAACCCGCAGGAAGCGATGCCAAGGTCGAATTCTTGGCCCGCACGTTGAACGGTCTTTCCGAGCGGGACATAGAGGAAGTGTCGAGATTTGCTGAATTCTTGAAGCGCAGTCCGAAATCAGGCGGCCGGGGAGATAAGTAATGACCGTACGCGACGAATTGTTCGCTGTTGGGCGGAAGGTGTCGGAGGTCCTTGAGGCCACTGATGCGCGACACCGGATCGCCGATGGCTATACCCGAATCGATCCATTTTCAGTGGCCGCACTCGAATCTGTGCCAGTGATGGTGCGCCCGTTGGATCGATTGCTGGGAGCTTTTCTTCGCGAATCTCAACCGGGTATTCTCGTGAATGGTGAACGGCCAGCTGGCTTGGTTCACATGACGTGTGCCCACGAGCTTGGTCACTATTTTCTTGGGCACGAGACGACAACAGATCACAGCATTGATTACGATGCCAGTGCAAGTCTGAAGGAGCGACAGGCAGATTGGTTCGCCTATTTGCTCCTGACGCCTCGGTGGCTGTTGGCGAAGCTGATGACGTTGAAGAACTGGAATACGTCTTCGCTCAAGAATCCTGTTGTTGTTTACCAGTTGTCGTTGCGGATGGGAGTGAGCTATACCGGAACGGTATGGTCATTGCATCGACAGAAGCTGATGAGCCTCGATGAGGCAAAGCGATTGGTGCGCGTTTCGCCGAAGGATATAAAACGCTCCATTGCCCCCTTCGCGTTAGATGATTCACGTATTGAAGATGTCTGGCTGCTTGACGAACGAGATCGTGACTTGATTCTTGAGCCACGTGCACAGGACCGGTTTGTTGTTGACCTCCCAAGTCGAATCTCTGCCGGATACATGTGGTCGCTGGATGAGGCAGCGGCCGACGGATTCGAGCTGCAGCCCGCACTGGTTGATTCTCGTGAGGAGTCCGTGGCGGGTGATGATATTCAAGTAGGCGGAACGCATCCGTTGCGGTACACGTTGGAGCATGACGGTGCGGCCCCAGTACCTGTAGTCAAGCTGGAATTCCATGAGTCTCAGCCTTGGCAAGATGAGGAGATTGCCGACACGTTGTTCGGCCTCGAGGCAAGATTCGAATCTATTGAGCTTGGCCTCACCTCACAATCGCGGCGGCAGCTGGTTCAAGGAGTAGCTGCGCAATGAGCATCGAGATTCTCCATGATGTGTCATCGGCGTTTGGGCCAGCACGTTCACAAGGTAGTCGACCAACGTGTATGGCGTTCGCGATGTCGGACCTGAGTAGGTTCCATGCACAAAGTCCGTTGCTCAGCGCGGAATATCTTTATCAAAGTGCGGCGGCAAAGACACCTGGCTGGAAACCTGGCGAAGGCACGTATACGAAATATGCGATCGTAGCTGCGGCTGATCCTGGACTGCCGGTTGAAGAAGTGCTGCCATACAAGCAGTTCGAACCAACGTTGCCGCTTGCAGTTTTACCGCTGCCGGAAGACAGCATATTCTTTCGTACGGTCATGAAAGGCGGAAATATCTCGAACGCTACGGCCGTCGGGACGATGCTCGCGCAAGGCAGCCCTGTTGGACTCGTTATCAATCTGACGCCGGAATTCATGCGCCCCAAAGCAGGACTGGTTGATTTCTCGCCGAAGGTCTATCCTGGCCAGCGTCATGCTGTAATTGCAACAGCTGTTGGCACACACAAGACATCCTCTGAGCGATACATTCGTATCCGAAACAGCTGGGGGGTTGGCTGGGGAGATAACGGGCATGCCTGGCTGCATTCGGACTACATTGATACACATACTGTTGACGCATTCAGGAAATGACTGCTATGGGCAAGCTTTTTCATGCTGACCGATTGGTTCCTGTCTGGCTTGATGCAAGTAGGCATCTCGATGCACGGAAGGACTATGGTCGAACGGATCGCAATTTGATGCTGGAGATCGCTGCCCCGGAAATACTCGATCCCTTAGATTTGCAAGTATTTAATCAAGTCGATGCAGTGCTGCGGAAGTATTCGAACGGGCTGAATGTTAAGACAGTGGCCGCTACTATTTTTCCTGTCGCACTCTATAAACGTCACGGCCGGGAGGGCATGTACAGGGAATATGTGAACATCATGAAGCGTGCAGCAGTTCGCAATACGTGGGGCACATATGCGATGCGTATGATGGCGTGGCCGACGGGAACTGGAAAACACATCAACCAGCTTGAGACGACGATTGTTAAGTTGGATCGTGCTGCGCACGGTGGCCATCCGTACCAGTCAGCGTTCGAGGTCGGGATCGTTGCTCCCGATGTTGACGCGGGACTTTGCGAGACTGCTGACTTGGATCTCAGTGCTGTCTCGCCAGTGTGTGAAATCGCAACTTTCCATGCAGCGACGGACGGGAGGAAGATTTCCAATATGCCATGCCTAAGTCATCTTTCATTCAAGCTGACTAATCGAGAGGCTGTTGATTTGACCGCAATCTATCGCTCGCATCACTACGCTGCACGTGCGCTCGGGAATCTCCTCGGGCTTTCTCAGCTGCTCGGCTTTGTGGCGCGAGAGGCCAAACTGAAAGTTGGAACGCTTACGTGCATCTCCACACACGCTGAGCTTGACCTGAATAGTTGGGGTGGTGCCACGAAAGGCAGCACGTTACTGAATTCATTGCCCGCCTATCGAGAGGGAGCACAGCAGAGTTGAAGTGTATTAGCCGGGACTTGATCTGACAGGTAGTCGGGCCGACAAAGTACGAGTCATCAATGGGGGATGAGTTTCTCCTTGGCGAGATCGAGCGAATCGAGGAAAGTGCGCATCGGCGTCTTGCCGTAACACCAGCGCCCCTGATGCTCTCGTTCATTGTTGTACTGGTCGAGCCACGCATCAAGGTCCGTCTGCAAGGTGGCGATCGAGTCGTAGATCTTCTTG
>NZ_LOWB01000129.1 GCF_001522865.1 Burkholderia sp. TSV86
GTGCAGGTGTCCACGCGGACACCTAGCTTCTGACCTCCTGACCCTCATGGGAAGGGCGTCATTTATTGACCGCTTACAGATCAAGTCCCGGCTAATACATGTAAAGAATCCTAACAACTCCCCTCGAACTCGCTCGGACTGCGTTATCGCGACAGAACCTGCTATAGTGCATCGCATATGTAATGCGTGAGGTACCTATGAAAACAGCCACGATCCCGGCGCTGCGCGTCGACCCTGAGTTGCGGCAAGCGGTGGAAGCGGAGTTGCACGACCACGAGACCCTGTCATCGTTTATGGAGCAGGCGTTGCGGGCCGGTGTCGAGCGCCGGCGAATGCAGCGCGAGTTCGTGGCCCGCGGCCTGGCGTCGCGCGAAGATGCGCGGCGCACCGGCGAGTATTTCGGCGCCGATGATGTCCATCACGAGCTTGAAACGATGCTGGCGGCCGCTCGGACGGCGGGGGCGTCGCGTTGAGCTACCAGGTTCGCTATACGCGTGCAGCACGCGAGGACCTGATACGCCTGTACCGTTTCCTGCTTGAGCAAGACCTAACGGCGGCAGAGCGCGCGCTGGCCGCAATTCGGCAGGGTGTCGATCTGCTTCAGACGTTCCCGTTTACCTGCCGCAAGGCGGACCCGCAGAATCCATTTTTGCGCGAACTCGTCGTGTCGTTCGGTGTAGCGGGATACGTTGTGCTGTTTGAGGTTGAGGATGCGCAGCGGGTCACGATCCTCGCAGTCCGACATCAACGTGAGGATGACTACCACTGAATGTAGGCGATGTAGGCGAGCTGGTCGAGGCTTGCGCGTGACTGACGAGCGGATGGGGCGGTCAGTAAGCACGAGACCAGTACCGTCTGTGAACGCTCGGTGACGAGTGCCATGATGTCCGGCGAAGGACACGAATGACCGGTCGTGTCCACGATAGGAGTTGTGGACAGAGTGACTCAGACAGTCGAGATCCCGCCGAAACGGCAAACTCGCCGACATCCCACGGAATGGAAGCGGACCATCGTCGCGCTGACATTCGAGCCCGGCGCGTCGGTAGCCCGTGTTGCTCGCGAGAACGGCATCAATGCCAATCAGGTGTGGGCATGGCGCCGCCTCCATGCGCAAGGCCTGCTAACGGACGATGCGATTCCAGACGCAATGCTGCCGGTTGTCGTCAACGAACCGTCTCAGCGTAAGCGGCTCGGCCGGACCGTTTCCCGAAGCTGATTTTTCCAAAGCATGATGGGCGCGTTTAGATTGACGGAACTCGTCAGCCATGTCGAACGCAGGGAATCGTGCCCATCCGCATCGAACGTACGCGCAAGAATTCAAGCAGCAGGTGATCAGGGAGACACTGGAGCCTGGTATGTCAGTGTCGGTTGTTGCGCGGCGGCACGACATCAACGCCAATGTGATATTCGGATGGCGCAAGCAATATCGTGAAGGCAAGCTGGTCGTCCCTGCACTTGGCGTTGCGCCGAGCGTGCCAAGCACGGAACTGCTGAGCGTCGATGTGATCGACTCGGCATTGGTACTGCCAGCGCCGGAGCTGACCGTGGCGCCGGAAGCGATGAGCAGCGTACCGATGCCGAAGCCCGTGTGCGAAATCGAGGTGGAGATCGGCAAGCGGCGCGTGAAGATTCGCGGCCTGTCTGCCGAGCGCACCGAAGCGTTCCTGCAGGAATGAATCGCCCCGGGTTCATCGGAGACCGATTTGTTTGAGTCAGGCCGCCTTGGCGACGTCCTCAAACTGCCGATAGT
>NZ_LOWB01000130.1 GCF_001522865.1 Burkholderia sp. TSV86
TTTATTCGTTGGCCTTCTGAGGAATCCTGATCATTCCGAGACCGCTTATCGACAGGCTTCCTTATTGCGACAGAACCTCGACGGGCGCACGCCCATGTGCTTGCAGCGCTTCCCGAACTGGAAACGCGTGTATTGACTGCCCTGATCGCTATGATGGATCACGCCATCATCCGGCTGACGTTGTTCGAGCGCCATATTCAGGGCCGCCAGCATCAGGTCCGTGTGCAGCGTCTCGCGGATCGCCCAGCCGACCACGCGCCGACTCCACACATCAAGCACGATCGCCAGATAGATGAAGTGTATTAGCCGGGACTTGATCTGACAGGTAGTCGGGCCGACAAAGTACGAGTCATCAATGGGGGATGAGTTTCTCCTTGGCGAGATCGAGCGAATCGAGGAAAGTGCGCATCGGCGTCTTGCCGTAACACCAGCGCCCCTGATGCTCTCGTTCATTGTTGTACTGGTCGAGCCACGCATCAAGGTCCGTCTGCAAGGTGGCGATCGAGTCGTAGATCTTCTTG
>NZ_LOWB01000131.1 GCF_001522865.1 Burkholderia sp. TSV86
ATTGCTTTCAGGTTTTAAGGTTTCCATGACCCCATTCTCTCAAAGGTTGAGGTCTCCGAAAAACCCGGGCCGATTCACTCGGCTATCTGACGCCTGCGCAGTTCGCTCGGGCGCACGATGCAAAGCAGCAGTTTTTAACCTCGGACTCTAACTCCAGTTCGGACTAAAACCGGGGGCAGGTCATGCCGCCGGTCTTCGGCAACGGAAAGACTCATGACCACGGTTGCATCAGCTTCGCGTGGGTGCCGCCCGCCCGGCTTAAACCGGAGAATTGATCCGGGCCGGCTGCACATAGCGCCACCCTCGGATGTGGAGTGCCATTCTCGATCTCCTTTAGCGCTTCTGCGTCAAAGGATCACGTGCTGGTCGAATCCGGAAAGCGCAGAGTGAAAGTCGTAGCGGCGTCGCTGCTTGTCGCGTCGATGCTTCCGCGGTGCAACTCCATGATGGATTTCACGATGGCGAGACCGAGCCCTGCGTTCCTGGACGATCCGTGCCGTGCGGTGTCGACTCGATAAAAGCGCTCGAAAATTCGGTCGATGTGCTCGGGCGGGATCGGCCGTCCGTGATTGGTTACCTCGATGACGGCATGCCCCGCTGAGCGACTCGAAGCCAGTACGACGATCGACCCGGTCGCCGCATGGTCGATTGCGTTTGACACGAGATTGCTGACTGCCCGACGAAACAACGTCGCGTCAGCCGATACGCGGGCGTTGCCCTGGATCACGATATCGACGCGCTTCTCGTCAGCGACGCTCTGGAAGTAAGAGGCCAGCCGCATCAGTTCGTGACCGGATTCGAAATCTGACAGCTTGAGGTGCTGCTGCGCGTTGTCGGTACGTGCGAGGAACAGCATGCTTTCGATCATCCGTTGCAGTCGTTCGCATTCCTCGATGTTCGAGCCGATCAACGCCTCGTATTCGTCACGCGTTCTCGGCCGCGACAATGTGACCTGCGACGAGCTGATCACGTTGGCGAGGGGAGTACGCATATCGTGAGCGAGGTCGGAAGAGAACTGCGAGAGGCGCACGAACGCGCGCTCGAGGCGATCCAACATTCGATTGACCGACAGCGCGAGCTCGCGCAGCTCGAGCGGGCCACCGCGTATGTCGAGTCGCTCGCTCAAATTGTGCGCCTCAATCGTCGAGGTCTGGCGGCCCAGGCTTTCCACCGGGCGAAGGCCTCGGCGGGCGATCGCATAACCCAAGCCGCCGAGCAATGCCGCGCCGGCTGCGACCGCAAGCCAGATGTCGACGCAATAGTTTTCCATAAGCGACTGCCGGTCAGTCGCGGTTCGCACAAGCGAGACCTGTATGTCTTCGCCGGATGGCAACTTGTCTCTCGCGAAAATGCAGCGTGACGGCCCGATTCCCTCCGGCTCGCACGTGTATGGAACACGAGACGGATGGCCGCCGGTGGCGATCGACCTCAACGTCACGCCCGGCCCGGCCGTGTGCTCGATGAGCGGATTGTTTTGCGCGTCGTAGATAC
Organism: Burkholderia sp. TSV86; assembly: GCF_001522865.1. GTDB lineage: Bacteria > Pseudomonadota > Gammaproteobacteria > Burkholderiales > Burkholderiaceae > Burkholderia. Next base: position 1,492 of record NZ_LOWB01000131.1, read on the forward strand.
CGAGGTAGACGCCGGGGTGCGAGAGAAGTACCTCATGAAACGTCGCGGGAGTCGCGCGAACGCCCTGTGTCGAACCGCTGGCGTGAGCCAACTGCAAAAACTGACTCAGCTTGCCGCTAATCTCGATATCGTCGCGCCGCTGCAATTCGGTCGACAGGGATCGATACAGACAAGCACCGGTCAACGCAAACGCTATGCTGGCGACGACGGCAAAGGCGACCGTCAACCGCGTGAGCAGCGAGTAAGGCGCCGCCTTTTCCGTCATGAACGATCCTCGAGCACGTATCCCATGCCTCGGATGGTGTGGATCAGCTTTTTGTCATATGAATTGTCGACCTTGGCGCGCAAGCGCTTGATCGCGGCGTCGACGACATTCGTATCGCTGTCGAAGTTCATGTCCCAAATCTGCGAGGTGATGAAAGTACGCGTCAAAACCTCACCCTCCCGATCAGCCAGAAGCTGCAGCAACGCGAACTCCTGTGCGGTCAGCTCGATGCGATTGTCACCGCGGCGGACTCGCCGCTTAAGCAGGTCAATCTCCATGTCCGCAATGAGCAGAATGTCCCGGACGCTTCTGGGTGCGCGCCGGAGCAAGGACCGGATGCGGGCGAGAAATTCCGCGTAGGCAAACGGTTTGAGCAGATAGTCGTCGGCGCCGAGTTCAAGTCCGGTTACCTTGTCCTCGATAGCCTCGCGGGCGGTAAGCAGCAGCACCGGCATCTGCTTTTCCGCTCGGAGGCGCTTGAGCACCTCGAACCCGCTCAGTTCCGGGAGCATGACGTCGAGCACGACGAGGTCAAAATTTTCATGCAGCGCGAGGAACAATCCAATTTTGCCGTTCTCGGCAACATCGACGGTATAGCTCGCTTCCGTCAGCCCCTTTCGGAGGTATGACGCCATTTTGGGTTCGTCTTCGACTATGAGTATCCGCATGGAAGTGCAGTAGACCTATCAACGGGCTCGGCGTAGCAAGCGCTGCGCCCAGCATACGGGCGAGAAAGGGTATGAAACATGACGGCTTGGTGACAATTTTTTCATGAATCCGCGATGGTCGCAGCCGGCGAGCGCTGCCCCCATCGCTGGATGAAAAAATGGTCATTTTTCGACCACGCCGTTGTCACACATCGGCCGATAAGCTAGATCCCGGCTAAACCGCTGGTGGCCACCCCGAACACGTTATCGAAGTTATCGTAGCGAACTGCTCGTGCTAAGCTCTGCACCCATGTCATATTGGCGCAAATTCTTCATCGTCGTGCTGTTGGCGCTGAGCCTGCCGGTTCAGTCGTTTGCGGCTGTCTCGATGAAATGCGTTACCTCGCATGCCGAAGCCGGCGAAACGCCAATCGTTCATGCCGAGCAACGCATGTCCGAGCATCATCACGACATGCGCGCAACGGCGCTCGCGGCCGACGACCATCACACCCGTCACCACGGCGGTGGCCATCACGCGCATTCATGTGCGACATGTGAGGCCTGCTGCTTCGGCACCGGGTTACCGGCGGTGCCGGCCGTCGTCATATCCTCGGACGCAACACGCGTCGTCACGTCCATTCCGCCTTGTGCCGGTGTCGTGTCTTTCCTGACCGACGGCATCGAGCGACCTCCTCGCTACGCCCTCATCTAATTTTCCACCGCGGGTAGCACGCGGGATGTGCCATTCGTACTGACGGCCCTGCATGGGCCCGTCAGGTGATTTACGACGAGAAAATCTATGCGACTGATTTCTGCGGCGCTGCTTGGCGCGGCGGCTTCATTGCCGACGCTCGTGCACGCCACAAAGACGATTCCCGACCCGACGGATGCAGCGGCGTCCGTCCCGGCGATTTCGGCGGCGTCGGCCTTCGACGGCTATCGCCGATACAACGATGCCGGCAATCTGACTTGGCAACAACTCAATCAAGCGGTCCAGGACAAGCCAGCCAACGGCGGCGTGACGCACGGCGGCGCGATGAACGAGCCAGTTGGCGATCGCAAGTCGAATCATTCGCAGCATGGAAAGCCCGCCAAATGATGAAACGATTCGTTTCAACACGCATGAGCGCGGGTGTTGCTTTCATGGTGCTTCTGGCCGGTTGTACCACCTTCTCGAAGGACGGCGGATTCGGTGCGGTGTCGTCGATCGCCACGGAGCGGCTCGGCAAGGACGCGGTTGTCGTCAAAACCGATACCGATCGGGACACAGTGGCGAAGCGGACGCAGGAATTGCTTGCCAAGCCGCTCTCGATGGACGATGCCGTACAGATCGCGCTGCTGAACAATCGAGGATTGCAGGCATCGTATGCGGAATTGGGGCTTTCGGAGGCCGATCTGGTGCAGGCGGGGCGGCTGCCGAATCCGGGCTTCACGTTCAGCCGCACGCGAGCGGGCAATGGCGATCTGAGCATCGGCCGTACGTTTTCGGCGAACGTACTGAGCATTCTGACCTTGCCTTTCGCCGCACATCTCGAGAGCCGGCGCTTCGAGCAAACGAAACTCGAGACCGCCGATGCGATGCTGAAGCTCGCGGCCGAGGCGAGGCGCGCCTATGTCAACGCAGTGGCCGCCGAGCAGGCTGCCAATTACGCGAACCAGGTGAAGGACTCTGCCGACGCAGGGGCCGAACTGGCTTCGCGCATGCGGCAGGCGGGGAACTTCAGCAAGCTCGATTATGCGCGGGAGCAGGCGTTCTACGCCGACTCGATCGCCCAGGTCGCCAAGGCCCGGCAGCTAGCGGTATCGGCTAGGGAGAAACTCACACGCACGATGGGCGTATGGGGTACCGGCACGCAGTACATCTTGCCTGATCGCTTGCCGGACCTGCCGAAGGAGCGGCCGGAACTGAAGGATCTCGAGCAGTTCGCGATGCAGAACCGGCTCGACATTCAGGCGGCGAAGTTGCGGACGCAGGGGGTTGCTTCGTCTCTGGGCCTGAGCAAGGCAACGCGGTTCATCAACGCACTCGATGCCGGCTATCAGAACAACTACGAGACCGACAAGGGCCACGAGCACGGCTACGAAATCAGCATCGAAATCCCCATTTTCGATTTCGGCAGTGCCAAGGTCGCCCGCGCGCAGGCCATCTACATGCAGTCTGCGAACCGACTTGCGCAAACGGCGATCGATGCGCGATCGGAGGTACGTGAGTCGTATTCCGCTTACGCCAGCAGTTACGACGTAGCGAAGCACTATCGTGACGAGGTCGTGCCGATCCGCAAGACGATCTCTGACGAATTATTGCTCCGCTACAACGGCATGCTTGCCAGTGTTTTCGAACTACTCGCCGACTCGCGCGAGCAAGTCAGCGCGGTGAACAGCTATATCGACGCGCTGAAGGATTACTGGCTGGCGGAAACGGATCTCCAGCAAGCGCTGGGCGGACGTCTGCCGCAGGCCGACGCCACACCGGCCGCGTCCACGCCGACGGACGTGCAATCGTCAGCGAAACCGTCCACGGCAACGACGGCCCAGCCGGCGTCAGCATCCACAGTACAACCGGCGCACGAAATGCATTCGGAAGGTAAATAACATGGTGTCCCGTCGACAATTCCTCAGCGGCTCGGGGGCCGCAATCCTCGGCGCCGCGATGGTCAGCAAGGCCGGCGCGGCTTCGTTGCCGGAAGCGCCAACCATGGCGAAGGCGACGATGCAGCCGCCGCTCGTGCCGCCCAATGGCCGCCCATACACACCGGTCGCGACGTTGAACGGCTGGACGTTGCCGTGGCGGATGAAGAATGGCTGGAAGGAGTTTCATCTGACAGCCGAGCCCGTGGTGCGTGAAATGGCCCCCGGGATGAAGGCGAATCTGTGGGGCTACAACGGCCAGTCACCCGGCCCGACGATCGAGGCCGTCGAAGGCGACAAGGTCCGCATCTTCGTCACCAACAAGTTGCCCGAGCATACGACGATCCATTGGCACGGGATGCTGCTGCCGAACGGCATGGACGGTGTCGGCGGCTTGACGCAGCCGCACATCCCGTCCGGCAAGACGTTCGTATACGAGTTTCAGCTCGAGAAGCACGGCACCTTCATGTATCACCCGCACGCCGACGAGATGGTGCAGATGGCGATGGGCATGATGGGCATGTTCATCGTGCACCCGAAGGACCGTAGTGTAATGCCGGTCGACCGCGATTTCGTGTTCCTGCTGTCCGCCTACGACATCGACCCGGGCAGCTTCACGCCGCGCGTCAACGAGATGACCGACTTCAACATGTGGACCTTCAACTCGCGCGTGTTCCCTGGTATCGATCCATTGCCGATTCGGGCTGGCGATCGCGTGCGAATCCGGTTTGGCAATCTGACGATGACGAACCACCCGATTCACCTGCATGGCTACCACTTTGAGGTGGCAGGTACGGATGGTGGCTGGATTCCGCCGGCGGCCCGCTGGCCGGAGGTGACGGCCGACGTTGCGGTTGGCCAGATGCGTGCGATCGAATTTACCGCGGACCGGCCGGGAGATTGGGCGTTTCATTGCCACAAGTCGCATCACACGATGAATGCGATGGGGCACAGCGTGCCGACCATGATTGGCGTGCCGCAGAAGGACCTGGCCAAGCGCATCAATAAGCTGGTGCCCGACTACATGGCAATGGGCAGCACCGGTGGCGCAATGGGCGAGATGGAAATGCCGCTGCCCGACAACACGCTGCCGATGATGACGGGTACGGGCCCATTCGGGCCGCTGGAGATGGGCGGCATGTTCACGGTCGTCAAGGTTCGGCGCGGGCTCGGGCGGAACGACTATCGTGATCCCGGCTGGTTCAAGCATCCCAAAGGCACCGTTGCATACGAATACACCGGCGAATTGCCGGACAGCTGATTGACACAACAAGGCCGGGGCCACCCCCCAAGCGTTGGTTTCATCACCTCAACTCTGGAGATAGCACGATGAAGAAAGCACTGTTTTCAATAGCAATGGGCTGCGCGCTGGCGTTCTCTGCGTCGACGTATGCAGCAGGCGATATGAGCAACATGAACATGAGCGGCGACGCAAAGCAAAGCGCCGACGCGCCGGGCAGCATGTCGCACGGCGAAATCAAGAAGATCGACACGGCTGCAGGCAAGCTGACCATCAAGCATGGTCCGCTCGAAAACCTCGGTATGGGAGCGATGACGATGGTGTTCAAGGCCAAGGATCCGGCGATGCTGTCGCAGGTGAAGGTCGGCGACAAGATCGATTTCGTTGCCGAGGAAGTCAACGGCGCCTTGACCGTCGTCAAGCTGCAGAAACAGTGATGACAAATGACGGGGGCGCGCATGCCGCAGTCCCCGTTTCATTCTTCGAGATAAGCAACAATATGAAGACTTCGACTCTCAGACATTTCGCCGGCCTCGCTATCGCTGGTGCTGTTGCATCCGCGCCCCTCGCCGCGTTCGCACACGGCAAACTGGAAAGCGCAACGCCGGCGCCGGGCAGCACCGTCGACGCTACGCCAGACGCATTGCGCCTGACTTTCAATGAAGACCTCGAGTCGACCTTCAGTTCGGTGAAAATCGCCGATGCGACCGGTGCACCGGTGACGAAGGAAAAAGCGAAGATCGATGCGACCAATCCGCGCGTCATGACGCTTGCCGTACCGAAGCTCGCATCCGGCGCGTATACGGTTCAGTGGGCTGTCATGACTGCGGACGCGCACAAGACCAAGGGTGTCTACACGTTCAAGGTGAAGTAATGAACGACGGGTTCCTGGGCATCCTGCGTCTGATCGCGGTGGCGATTCAGAATGTTGGCTTCGCGGTGATCGTGGGCGGGTTACTCAGCAGCCGTTGGCTTGTGCGGGGAGACTCCACGTGGCAAGCCGGCGTTGGCCGCCGGCTTGCCATGACAATTCGGATGGCGTCCATTCTTTCTCTGCTGGCGAGCATGCTGTCGTTCTGGGCACATTGTGCGTTGATGAGTGATTCGACGCTGCTCGAGGCTGGGCCTGCCGTGTGGTCCATGCTCGTAGGAACCGGCTTTGGACATGCGTGGCTGGCCGGGGCGATTTTCATGCTTTGCGTTGTCGTATTGGTATTCCTGCGCCAGGGCAGCGAGAAGCGCTTCGCGTTGGGGATATGGGTTGCATTGGCCTGCGTTGCGTTGGCGCGCAGCAACAGCGGTCATCCGGTCGATACGGGGCCCTTCAGCCTGCCGGTGTGGGTGGACTGGTTGCATCTGCTGGCCATTAGTACGTGGGTGGGGCTCGTTCTGGTGACGACCTACGTCGTGATGCCGAGCCTGCTTGATGCGCCTGCAAGCGAGCGGCAAACCAGTGCGTCGTTCGTGCAATCGCTCTCAGACGCGTCGACTTATGCATTGATGATTTTGTTCAGCACCGGGGCATACAACGGATGGAGATGGATCGATACGCCGGTGAATCTAGGGGGATCGGCATACGGCCAGATTCTTTTGTTGAAACTTGTGCTCGTGCTGGTTGCGGCCGCGCTCGGCGGACATAACCGCTTCTTCGAGATGCCGACGCTGCTGTCGACGCTCAGGATACCGACGAAATCAGAATTTACTAAGCCGCTTCGGCGCTTCGGTGCTGTACTCCACGTCGAATCCCTGATTCTACTGGGCGTTCTGACGGTTGCTGCCGTGCTCGTTTCGAGTCCGTTGCCGGGAACGACGTGATTCGTCCGATGCATTCCGTTCGTGCACGTCGCCGAGTCACTCATGGGAGAGCGATTCGTAAGGGATCTTGTCTTTGTCAGCCCGGCTGATTAGGCCGGGCTTTTTTAGGTAACCGCGCGTGGTGCCGCAGGGTACGACTGAAAATAAAAGCAGCATGATCAAAAAATCATCTTCATGTCACGGTCCGATCAGGGCTACCTCTTCAGAATAGATCTCAATGGAGCCGTAGGTGCGGCTGCGTACTTCACAATGGAGAGAAAACATGAAACTTGAAATCATTGCTGCCGTCGTTATTTCCGCTTTCGCCTCCACGTCTGCATTTGCCGATGGCGGTCACGCCTATCCCGTTGTCGCACTAGACAGCAGCGCCGTCGCTGGCGCCAGTGTGATTTCGCCCGCGGCGTTGCAGGCACAAAGCGCAAATACCGTATCGTCAGGCAAGACTCGGGAGCAGGTTCGGCAAGAGCTGATCCAGGCTTATCACGATGGTTTGTTGCCGACGAGCAAGCTCGACTATCCGCCTAGCGAAGCGACGATCGCACGCAACAAGGAACTCCACCGGCTGGTTGAGCCGAAGTGGGCCGCTCAACATTGATGCACGCGTCGCTGTTCAAAACCTGGCGCGGCGTGTTCCGAACGGCCGCGCATTCAACCTGGCTGGCTCGTGCTCGACACGAGCAGACAGACCGCTCGCGCAATCCAGGCCAAGTTTGATGCAGTCGCTGAATGGCGTAACTTGTCTCTTGGCCAGGCACGCAAGCGCTGTACTCAAATTCAGCATGAACTCGTCGTGGCGCTCGTATCGAGCGTATGTTTCGGGGCCTAAACATCATTGCAATTGCGCTGCAATCGGCGGTATCGCAGGACTATAATGCGGCCTATGAAATTGCTCCGGACTATCCTCCTGTTGTTGCTTTGCGCGATGCTGCCCATCAGTGGGTTGGCAGCGAGCGGGCTGACCGGCGAATGTCCGATGCAGCAATCCATGTCCATGGACTCGGATTCGAGTATGTCCGCCGATATGCGCGGCTGCGATTCGATGAACTCGTCGTCGCCGGGAAAAGCCGCTGCGAAGGGCGTGTTCTGCAAGGCCACCGCCGAGTGCCAGTTCGGCAGCCTCTATCATCCAACGGCATGTGCCGACGTCAGCCGTCCTGCGGCGTTGGTCTGCTCGGTCGTCTTCCACTACGTCGATTCACTTCCGGTTCGCGACCCCAATGGGCTGTGGCGACCTCCGCGTCTCATCTAATCCCACGCTGACAGGTTCACCGCGCATGCGGTGAGGTTCGTCCTATGCCAGGACGTGGAATCCCTATGGGATTTCGCCGTTGGGGTTAGACCATGCCATTTATTTTTGGCACGCCGCGCGGTCGGCGTGCTCTTCGGCGCGTGCCCATCCTTGTTGCCGCGCTGCTTGTCGCGGGCGTCGGGCATGCGCAGCAAGCTCCTTTCACGCTCGACGCGGCCCTGCAGTCGGCCAGCGACCATTCGGCATCGATGCAAGCCGCGCAAGCGTCCATCCGTGCCAGCTCGGAGGCGGCCGTCAAGGCCGGCCAACTTCCTGATCCGATGCTCAAAGCCGGTATCGATAACCTGCCGGTGAACGGGCCGCAGCGGTTCACGGTCGGTCAGGATTTCATGACGATGCGGCGCATTGGCATCGAGCAGGAGTGGGTGTCCGGCGACAAGCGGCGTCTTCGTTCGGCGCTGGCCAGCGAAATGGTCGGGCGCGAGCGGGCCGGTTATCTGATGCAGCTCGCAAATGTCCGCCAGCAAACCGCGGCTGCCTGGCTCAACGCCGTCTACGCAAAGCAAGCCGTCGCGCTCCAGCAAGCATTGCTGGCTCACATGACGCACGAACTGGCGGCCACCCAAGCCTCCTACCGCGGTGCGAAGGCCAGCGCGGCCGATGTAGTCCAGGCGCAAGCGATGCTGGCACAGACGCAAGACCAGGTACTCAAAGCGCAGCAGACCTACCAAACCGCACTCATTGCGCTATCGCGTTGGACGGCGGTACCCGCATCCGATGTGAGCGGTGAACCGCCGGCGCCGGAATCGTTCGTGTCGTCGTTGCCGCCCGACGAATTGCGCCTTTCGCAGCCGACACTCGTGGCGGCTGCCGACGATATCGCGGTGGCCGAAGCCGATACTGCAGTCGCGAACAGCGAACGCAGTCCGAACTGGACGTGGGAAGTCGCTTACCAGCAGCGCGGCGGTGCGTATTCGAACATGGTGTCGGTGGGCGTGACCATCCCGCTGCCGCTGAACCGAAAGAACCGTCAGAACCGAGACGTCGCCGAAAAAGCCGAACTGGCGACGAAGGCTCGGTTGATGTACGACGACACGCTTCGGCAGATCCAGACCGATATCCGCACGCAGTCCGCTACGCTGACGAGCGGCCGCGAGCGTATCGCCAACCTGAGCCGGTCGCTTCTGCCTGCCGCTGACCAGCGCGTGCAACTCGCCGACGCTGCCTACCGGGCCGGCACCGGCTCGCTTGCGGACACGTTTGCTGCCCGCCGCGCGCAATTGGAAGCGCAGCTTCAAGTGCTCGATCTGAAGCGCGAGGTGTCGCAAACCTGGGCCCGGCTCGAATATCAAGTGGTTCCGTCAACGATGGCCGTAGCCCAGTGAAGGAGCGCAACATGACGAAGAAACCACTGATGCGCGCAATTTTTGCGGCATTCGCCGGCGCAGCGTTGCTTGGCGCAGGCTATTTCGCCGGCACGCGCCATGCCTCGACGAACGAGACGGCGATGTCTGCCGCCAACGCCGCTTCGGGCGACAAAATCGACCCGAAGACCGGCCGGAAGGTGCTGTACTGGCACGACCCGATGGTGCCGAGCCAGCACTTCGACAAGCCTGGTAAGTCTCCCTTCATGAACATGCAACTCGAACCGGTTTACGCCGATGAAGGCGGCAGTGCGTCCGGCATCAAGATCGACTCGGGCCTGCAGCAGAATCTCGGGATTCGCTATGCGACCGTTCGCCGGCAAGAGACAGCGGCTGGATTCGACGCGGTCGGCACCACACAGTTCGACGAATCCCGCTCGGACGTCGTTCAATCGCGTGTGACCGGTTACATCGATCACCTGTACGCCAGTGCGCCGATGCAGCGCATCGCCAAGGGCGAGCCGATCGCATCTCTGTTCGTGCCTGACTGGCTGGCACCGCAAGAGGAATATCTTGCGCTCAAGCGCGGCGGGCTGGATAGCAGCCTGCTCGATGCGTCGCGTGCGCGGATGCGTGCACTGTCGATTCCGGACGGCGTGATCGCGAGCCTCGACAGGACCGGCAAAGCGCAAACCCATGTCGTTCTATCGTCACCGGAGACGGGCGTCGTTAGCGAACTCAATGTTCGGGACGGCGCGATGGTGGCACCCGGGCAGACGTTGGCAAAGATTGCCGGCCTGTCGAAGCTCTGGCTGATCGTCGAGATTCCGGAGGCGCTTGCGCTGACGGTGCAGCCGGGAATGGCGGTCGACGCGACGTTTGCCGGTGATCCGGCGCAACACTTCACCGGGCACATCCGCGAAATCCTGCCGGGCATCAGCACGAGCAGCCGCACGCTGCAGGCTCGCCTGGAAATCGACAATGCATCGCTGAAACTGACGCCCGGCATGCTGATGCGTGTGCGCGTCGCCGGCCGGAAGAACGTTTCTCGATTGCTCGTGCCGTCCGAAGCGGTCATTACCACCGGCAAGCGATCGGTCGTCATCGTTAAGAACAGCGACGGTCGCCTGCAGCCTGCCTCGGTAACCATCGGCAATGATGCCGGCGACGAAACCGAAGTGCTCAGTGGATTGAACGAAGGCGATACCGTCGTCGCGTCGGGACAGTTCCTCATCGATTCGGAGGCGAGCCTCAAGTCCGTTCTGCCACGGCTTGAAGGAAACGCCGGCTCGAATGTAGCGATGCCCGCATCGGGTCCGGCCACCGCCGTGCAATCTTATGAGACCACCGGCAAGGTCGAAAAGGTCACGGCCACGGACATCACGTTTTCTCACCAACCCGTGCCGGCGCTCGGCTGGGGGGCGATGACGATGGCGTTCAACAAGCCGGCTGCAAACGCCTTTCCTGACGTAAAGGCCGGGCAGACCGTGCATTTCGTCTTCGAGCAAACGGACGACGGCTACCAATTGACGAAGGTTGAACCGCTCGGAGGCGCCAAATGATTGCGCGTGTCATCCACTGGTCCATTCACAACAGGCTCCTGGTGCTGCTCGCGACCGTGCTCATCGCTGCGTGGGGCGTTTACTCGCTCAAGGAAACGCCGCTCGACGCATTGCCCGACCTCTCGGATACACAGGTCATCATCAAGGCTTCGTATCCCGGCAAGGCTCCGCAGGTCATCGAGGACCAGGTGACGTATCCGCTGACAACGACGCTGCTCGGCGTACCGGGCGCGAAGACCATTCGCGCGTACTCATTGTTCGGCGATGCATTCGTCTACGTGCTGTTCGACGACAAGACTGATCAGTATTGGGCACGCTCACGTGTGCTGGAGTACCTGAATCAGGTACAAAGCCGTCTGCCTCAGGGCGCGACCGTTTCGCTCGGACCCGACGCGACGGGTGTCGGCTGGGTATACGAGTACGCACTCGTTGACCGGAGCGGGAAGCACGACCTCGGGCAGTTGCGTGCACTCAATGACTGGTTCCTCAAGTTTGAGCTGAAGTCGGTGCCTGATGTCTCCGAAGTCGCCAGCATTGGCGGCATGGTGCGCCAATACCAGGTCGTATTGGACCCCGACAAGTTGCGCGCCTATGGCATCACGCAATCGACGGTTGCCGATGCGCTTGGCAAGGCGAACCAGGAGTCCGGCGGCTCGGTCGTCGAACTCGCCGAATCCGAGTATATGGTGCGCTCGTCCGGCTATCTGCGCTCGCTGGATGACTTCCGCCATATCGTGCTCCGCACGAACGACACTGGCACGCCCGTGCTGTTGGGCGACGTTGCGCGTATCCAGATCGGTCCGGAGATGCGCCGCGGCATCGCCGAGCTGAACGGCGAAGGGGAGGTCGCTGGTGGCGTCATCGTCATGCGTTCGGGCAAGAACGCTTTGAACACTATCGGCGCGGTAAAGGCAAAGCTCGAGGATCTGAAGCACTCGTTGCCAGCCGGCGTCGAGGTTGTCACGACTTACGACCGCTCGCAGCTTATCGAGCGCGCGGTCGGCAACCTGAAAGACAAGCTCATCGAGGAATTCATCATCGTTGCGCTCGTCTGTGCAGTATTTCTGTTCCATCTGCGCAGCGCGTTCGTCGCCATTTTGTCGCTGCCGCTTGGCGTGCTGGCTGCATTCATCGTCATGCGTTACCAGGGCGTGAATGCGAACCTGATGTCGCTGGGCGGCATCGCGATTGCGATCGGCGCGATGATCGACGCGGCCATCGTGATGATCGAAAATGCACACAAGCATTTGGAAGCCTATGAGCATGAGCATCCGGAATTGCCGATATCAATGGCGCATCGTTGGAAGCTGATCGCGACGTCTGCAGCGGAAGTCGGGCCGGCGTTGTTCTTCTCGCTGCTCATCATCACGCTGTCGTTCGTTCCTGTCTTCTCGCTCGAAGGCCAGGAAGGCAAGCTGTTTTCGCCGCTCGCCTTTACGAAGACGTACACGATTGCCGCTGCCGCCGGATTGTCCGTGACGCTTGTGCCCGTGCTGATGGGCTATCTGATCCGTGGGCGCATTCCGCATGAAAACGCGAACCCCATCAACCGCGTGTTGATTCAACTGTACAAGCCACTACTTGACGGAACACTGCGGCGTCCATGGTTCGCGATCGGTCTGGCGGCCGCTGCATTGGCGCTGACGATTATCCCGATCTCGCGGCTCGGAGGCGAGTTCATGCCGCCGCTCGATGAGGGCGACTTGCTGTACATGCCGACTGCACTGCCCGGAATGTCGGCGGCAAAGGCATCGGAGCTGTTGCAGCAGACTGATCGGCTGATCAAGACGGTGCCCGAGGTGGCAACGGTATTCGGCAAGTCCGGACGCGCCGATACGGCGACCGACCCCGCGCCGCTGGAGATGTTCGAGACGACGATACAGTTCAAACCACGTGATCAGTGGCGGCCTGGCATGACGCCGGAGAAGCTCGTCGACGAGTTGGACCGGACCGTCAAGGTGCCGGGCCTGTCGAACGTCTGGGTACCGCCGATCCGGAACCGGCTCGACATGCTGTCCACGGGTATCAAGACGCCGGTCGGGGTCAAGATCTCAGGGCCCGACCTGACGCAAATCGACAGCATTGCGACGCAGGTCGAAGCGGCCGTGAAGAACGTGCCCGGCGTGACATCCGCGCTGGCGGAGCGACTGAACGGCGGCCGATACATCGATGTCGACATCGATCGGCTCGCGGCCGCACGATATGGTTTGTCGGTCGCGGACGTCCAGTCGGTCGTGTCGTCGGCTGTCGGTGGCGAAAACGTCGGCGAGGCGATCGCCGGCCGCGAGCGCTTTCCGATCAATATCCGTTATCCACGCGAAGTCCGGGACTCGCTTGAAAAGTTGCGGCAGTTGCCCGTCGTCACGGACCGAGGTGCGCAAATTCAACTCGGCGACGTTGCGCACATCACGATCGCCGACGGTCCGCCGATGATTCGCAGCGAGAATGCGCGGCTGTCCGGCTATGTGTACGTGGATATCCGCAATACGGATCTTCAGTCCGCAGTGCAGGCCATGCAGAAGGCCGTTGCGCGGCAGGTCAAACTTCCGCCAGGCTATTCAATCGCCTGGTCGGGACAGTTCGAGTATCTGGAGCGGGCAGCGGCAAAGCTGCGTATGGTCATCCCCGTTACGCTCGCCGTCATCTTCGTGCTGCTGTTCCTGACGTTCAATTCCGCAGCGGATGCATTGTTGCTGATGTCGACCGTGCCGTTTGCACTCGTCGGCGGGTTCTGGCTCATCTGGATGCTGGGGCACGCGGTCTCCGTCGCAACGTCGGTCGGTTTCATTGCCCTGGCTGGCGTGGCCGCCGAATTCGGCGTCGTGATGCTACTTTACCTGAAGGGTGCATTGAACCGGCGGCTGGAAGCGGGCGAGCCGCTCACTGAAGCATTGCTGCTCGATGCGATTCGCGAAGGCGCTGTGTTGCGTGTGCGGCCGAAAGCAATGACGGTCGCGGTCGTGCTGGCCGGCCTCATTCCCATCATGATGGGGCAGGGTGCCGGCTCCGAAGTCATGCAGCGTATTGCCGCCCCGATGGTGGGTGGCATGATTACTGCGCCGTTGCTTTCCATGTTCGTGATCCCGGCTGCCTGGATGCTGCTGCAGGGCCGTCGTGTGCGAGCGGCCAGTGATGCACCAACGTTCGATTCAATACCATCTAGCTCGAAAACGGGTTTTCCCCGGTCTGGAGAAAACCGATGAAGAGCCTGTTCGTTTCCGTCTGACGCAATGGCGCGTTTGGACGGAGGAGCCGTTCACGAATATTGGAGAAGCCGTGAAGTCATCTGGTGTGCCGGCCAAGATGATTCGTCACTGTGAGGAAGTTTCAGGGCTGGGCTCAAGGGCCAGGCCGCTCCGTGGGGGGAGTGGGGAAGCGCCTGAGCAGATTATCGAGGAGCGTCAAGATGAACGATCGAGATAGCGAAGGTAGGCCGTATCACCAACGAATTTCAGGGCATGCGCCGTCGAGCACCGATGATATGGGCAGCGCGGGCAAGCGCGACACGCGTACCGGCCATGGCGGACACGCGCATCAGCATGGGGAACACCGCGTGCCAGCCGATACCGCCCGCGCCTTGCGCGACCCGGTTTGCGGGATGAACGTTACAAATGCGTCACGTTTTCATACCGAGCACGACGGAAAACCATACTACTTCTGCAGCAACGCATGCGTGACGAAGTTCAAGTCGGCACCGGAGAAGTACGTTGAATCCCGATCCCCTGAGCCGGCGGCGCCGATACCGGAGGGCGCGCTCTATACGTGCCCGATGCACCCGGAGATTCGTCAGGACCATCCCGGTCAATGTCCGATATGCGGCATGGCCCTGGAGCCGATCCTGCCCAGCATCGACGAAGGTGAAAACCCCGAGCTGGTGGATTTTCGGCGCCGCTTCTGGTGGACATTGCCGCTGACCGCAGTCGTCTTTGTGCTGGCGATGTTCGGCCATCGCGTCGAACTGCTGCCGGCGTCAACCGAGAGTTGGATCGAGTTCGTGCTTTCCACGCCGGTGATCCTATGGGCGGGCTTCCCGTTTTTCGAGCGGTGTGTCCGTTCGTTCCTGAACCGCAGCCCGAACATGTGGACGCTCATTGGGCTCGGTACGGGGGCTGCCTACATTTACAGCGTCGTCGCCACCGTTTTCCCGGGCGCGTTTCCTTCGACATACAGTGCACACGGCCGTGTGAGCGTCTATTTCGAAGCCGCGGCCGTTATTATTTCGCTCACCCTGCTCGGGCAGCTGCTCGAGCTGAAGGCCCGCTCGCAAACGTCAGCTGCCATTAAGGCGCTCCTCGGCCTCGCTCCCAAGACTGCGCGACGCATCAATGGCGATGGCTCGGAGGAGGATGTGCCATTGTCCCACGTGCATGTGGGAGATCTGCTTCGAGTCCGGCCGGGTGAGAAGGTCCCTGTGGATGGCGTGGTGACCGACGGCTCGAGTTCGCTCGATGAATCCATGATTACCGGGGAGCCCATTCCCGTAACGAAGCGTGTCGGTGACCATGTCATCGGTGCGACGATGAATGCGACTGGCAGTCTCGTCATCCGGTCCGAAAAGGTCGGCTCTCAGACGGTGCTGTCACAAATCGTACAGATGGTTGCCCAGGCCCAGCGCTCCAGAGCACCGATGCAGCGGATGGCTGACAAAGTGGCCGGCGTATTCGTTATGGTCGTCGTCGGCATAGCGCTGTTGACGTTCGTGGCATGGGGCCTCGTTGGGCCCGAGCCCAGTTGGGTATTTGGCCTGATCAATGCAGTCGCGGTGCTCATTATCGCGTGCCCCTGCGCGCTTGGCTTGGCTACGCCGATGTCCATCATGGTCGCCAGTGGCAAAGGCGCATCGAGCGGCGTTCTCTTCCGGGATGCCGCGGCGATTGAAAATCTGCGCAAGGTCGACGTACTAATTGTCGACAAGACGGGTACCTTGACCGAGGGCCGTCCTGCCTTCGAACGCGCTTTGGGCGCTGACGGCTATACACCGGACGAGGTGCTTCGACTGGCGGCCAGTCTAGACCAGGGTAGCGAACATCCACTTGCCGCGGCCATTGTGGCAGCTGCCCGTGAGAAGACATTGAAGCTCGACCGTGTCGAGAATTTCGAGTCCGTAACAGGCATCGGCGTGCGAGGCGTCATTGCCGGCCGCTCATTGGCATTGGGCAACACCGCGATGATGCAGACTGATTCCGTATCGGTCGAGCCGCTCGCAAAGGAAGCGGATGGCATGAGGGAGCAGGGTTCGAGCGTCATGTATATGGCGGTGGACCGACGTTTGGCCGGGCTCTTGGCGGTCTCGGACCCGATCAAGGCGACGACGCCGGAAGCGCTCGCGACGTTGAAGGAAAATGGCATTCGAGTCGTGATGGCAACGGGCGACGGCGTGGCGACGGCCAAGGCCGTCGCCGGGAAACTCGGTGTCGATGAATTTCATGGCGAGGTCAAGCCGGCCGACAAACTCGATTTGGTGACGAAGTTTCAGCAAGCCGGGCACATCGTAGCGATGGCTGGCGACGGTATCAACGACGCACCGGCGCTGGCCAAGGCCGATGTGGGTGTTGCCATGGGAACGGGAACCGACGTGGCGATGAACAGCGCGCAGATCACCCTCGTGAAGGGCGATTTGCGAGGTATCGCGCGTGCTCGCGAGCTGTCGGAAGCGACTGTCGCGAATATGAAACAGAACCTAGGTTTCGCGTTCGTCTACAACGCGCTTGGCGTTCCGCTGGCGGCCGGCGTGCTTTATCCGGTCACCGGGCTATTGCTCTCGCCAATGATTGCCGCGCTTGCGATGAGTCTGAGTTCTGCGTCGGTCATCTCGAATGCACTGAGGCTGCGCAATGCGAGGATTTAGGTCATTCGGTGACGTTGGCGTGGGATGTATCGTCTACCGCGGCAACGAGTGACGAGGAGTGGCTTATACTCCCCCCCACTATATGAGGGAGCCGCCATGAGCCACACAGTCAAGGAAAAGCAGAAGCTGCTGAATCGCGTCCGCCGTATCAAGGGACAGGTCGAAGCGATCGAACGTGCGCTGGAAGAAGAGCGCGGCTGCAACGAAATCCTCCAGCGCATCACGAGCAGCCGCGGCGCGATGAACGGGCTGCTCGCGGTCGTGCTCGAGGATCACATCCGCAGCCATTTCGTCGACGCCGAGGGGCACGAAGACGAGGGCAGCGCGACCGAGCAATTGATCGAAGTCGTTCACAGCTATTTCAAGTAATCGGGGGCTGTGATGAGCGAATTCAAGGACGCTGCATTCGGTGCGGGGCACGACCACATTTTTCTGGGAGCTGCGCACGAGGAGAACGAGCGCAAAACGTGGATGGTCATCGGGCTGTGCGCGGTCATGATGGTGGCCGAGATCGTCGGCGGGTCGATTTTCGGTTCGCTGGCGCTCATCGCCGACGGGCTGCACATGTCGACTCACGCCGGCGCGATGCTGATTGCCGCGCTTGCGTATACCTATGCACGCAAACACGCGAGCGATCCGCGTTTCGTATTCGGCACGGGCAAACTCGGCGACCTCGCAGGCTTCACGAGCGCGATCGTGCTCGCGATGATCGCGCTCGTGATCGGGTATGAGGCGGTCGCACGCTTGTTTGCTCCCGTTCCGATCCATTTCGGTGAAGCGATTCCGATTGCGGTTGCCGGCCTGCTCGTCAACATCGCGAGCGTCTGGTTGCTAAGCGGCGATCACCATGGCCATAGCCACGGCCATCATCACGGGCATGCGCATGGCGGTCACGATGATCACGGGCACGAAGAGGAAGTGCACAAAATCTTCGATCAGCAGGGGGTATTGCTCGTATCGGTGTTCGAAGATGGCGTGCCGCCCGTGTTCCGCGTGGCGCCTGCCACGAACGATACGGCGTTCGTCGATGCGAATGCCGTATCGGTGACGACGATCCGCCCGGACGGCACCCGGCAAGAATTTGCGATGCAAAGCCGTGGCGGCTACCTGGAGTCGCTCGAGGTTATCCCCGAGCCTCATCAGTTCAGGGCCATCGTGCGCCTGAACGGCCGAGAGCACGAACTTGCGTTCGATGAACATGATCACGGCGCGTCTGCTGCGGCGGCGCGGGATCACAATATCCGCTCAGCGTACATTCACGTGATTGCCGATGCGGCAGTATCGGTTCTGACGATCATTGGTCTGCTGCTCGCGCGTGCGTTTGGCTGGGTCTGGATGGATCCGCTCGCAGGTATCATCGGCGCGCTGGTGATCGCGAACTGGTCGTTCGGCCTGATGCGCGACACGGGCGGCATTCTGCTCGACATGAATTCGGATCGCCGGCTGGCAGACGGCGTGCGCGCCGCCATCGAAGGCAGCGGCGATCGGGTTAACGATCTGCACGTCTGGCGCCTCGGACCGGGGCATATGAGCGCGGTCGTTTCCGTTTCCACCGGCGACACGGCGCGGGATTCGCGCTTCTATCACGGCCTGCTGCAACGCTTCAAGGATCTATCGCACGTGACCGTCGAGGTCGTTCCGGTTGCAGGGAGAAGCACATCGTCATCCTCCGGCACGAGCAGCACCCAAACAGCGTACAGCCCCTTTGGGCCACAGGAGAATTGACGAATCCGTAACCGGTCAGCGTGCGCACAAGTTGCGCACGGCCGGCCCGCCGGCCACGATCCTCGGTCGGGCAGCTTCCGCTGCCGGCCACGCAGTTTGGATAACTCAACTTTCCTCCGTCATTTGCTCGCGCTTCTACGTCGCCGCGCCACACCATGCTTCCTCATTGCGCGTGACATGCAAGCATCACAGACTGCTTCCCGCTCAGGCGTCGACGACGTATGGCGGGTGCGACCTGTCTGCCCACGCGTTCACGTTGTAACGTTCGGATGCGTGATGGAACCAGTAAACGCTCGAGATCCAGTTGCGCATGTTGAACACGCAATGCCGGACAGCGTCTGCAATTTCGGGCGGCAGATTCGCGCGATCCACTCGTTCCAGCGCCGCACGCTCGGCGAGCAGGAAATCCTCGACGCGTGTGATGACGCGCTCGCGAACTTCATCAATTGCATCGCCTACCGACAGTCCCCGATGCTTGATCAGCGTGATCCCGAGATTGTGTAGCTCACCGGCGGCCAGTTCCTTGCGGATCGAGCACAGATCGTTATACCAGCCCGCAAACTCTTGACTGGCCAGGCCCGCGCGACGGTATTCGCCCCACTGACGGATATCGGCCGGCAATGCGCGTCCCGCCGCGAGTTCGAGGCAATCGAGCCAGACGCGGTAGCCGAACGTGCCGGCCCGCAGCTTCACATAGTCGTCAATCGGCGGCACGTAGTTGTTGATACGCTCGCGATATTCGATATCGTAGGCGTGGATCACAGCGCGCAAGTGTTCCGCGATGCTCGTATTCCAGTGCTCGCTCATCAGCGCGTGAAAACGCAGCAGGCAATCGGCAAGCCCGCTAAGGAGCGGTTCGGCATCGTGCGAGTAGGCCGCTGGCGCGTCAACGACACGATATAGGGCGTCGCGCAGGGCCGCCCATCGGCCGTGTTGGTGATGAAACGCGTATCGGCCGTGCTTATCGTCCCACACGAAGAACCAGATACTGAGATCCGAGATCGCGCACAATGCGTCAAAGGGCGCACCGACTGAATAACTTGCTACTAATTCGGTGTAACGCAGCCCATCGGCCTGTGTTCCCACGACATCGACCGGCACCAGCCGATGCTCGAGCATCCAGCGACGGGAATGCTCACGCAACCTTAGCCCGTCTTCGTGATGCCGGAGGACGAACGCGCTCTCAACCAGCGGAATGGCAAATTCAGCCGGCACGGCACCCCAATGGCTCGCAGATTGCTGAATCGAAACGTCCATGACAATCCCCGTGTTGTGGTCAAGTAAAAATATCAACGCTCGTTGATCGCCTCGTCGCCACAAATTTCAATCTCGAAAATCACCTGCGTCAAGCAAAGTTACGATCGCAACGCGGTACGGGCCCCATTGAGAAAGTTTGCTCGGTATCGCGCATCGCGCTGGCCCGGTTTTCTGGCTCCTCCGTGAATAAATTGCTGGTTGCGTCAAGGCTGTACCGGACATTCTTTCCTTCGCTCGTGACGGACAGCGTGATAACGCCTCACGCCTGTTTGCGGCGTCAGTGCGGCGCCGGTTCGCTGGGCACGGGCGTATTTAGTCCGGGTGAGCCGAGACGCCACAGCTTGGTGGCGAGTAGGATGAAGCCTTGACATAAGTACATCGAAGTATCGGCCGATGGAGCGCTAATATCATGGTCTATGCCGTCGCTGCTGACAGATAGATTTGTTGCAATGCGATATCCCGCGGCAGGCTTGACGTTGCAGGCCTGAGTGAGGTTCAACCGCAGATAGATATCGCTGCCGCGACCACGGCGGTGAATGTGGTAAACAGCAGCCTTGACGCGTTCGTTCACGGTTTCCAACGTGGCAGTCATTAAAGATCGGAAAACAGGCGACGGAGCGAGCATGTCGAAAAAGGGCAAGCCGGCACGGTTTCACGAATATCCGAAGAGGCTGCATCACCATCAACGTGGTCACCTGATTGTGAATTCAGCGGATGACGGGCACTGTAAGCGCTTGCTGAATGTGACGGCCATGTCCGTTCGGTTCTTCATGGAACCGGGTGTTGTCCAAATGCA
Organism: Burkholderia sp. TSV86; assembly: GCF_001522865.1. Lineage (GTDB taxonomy): Bacteria > Pseudomonadota > Gammaproteobacteria > Burkholderiales > Burkholderiaceae > Burkholderia. Next base: position 21,888 of record NZ_LOWB01000131.1, read on the forward strand.
GGATATCGGCGGCTACCTTGGATCGCACGGTCATCAGGGTGGATATGACTGCCGCCGGCAGGTTGATCATCAATGCGGACATTCAAGCCAATCGTTGTCACTCACGAGCAATGGCCGTATCTTTTCGCAATGTCGTGCCGCCAATCCGGCTGGAGCGAGATTTTGTGCCCGGTTGCAACCCCATTGCTGCCGGCCGCCCACGCGAAATGCAATTACGCATTGCCGCCACGCGCGAAATTCCTTAACCAATGCAGCACTCCTATGGCGTAACGACTTATGACTCCAACGGCCAAACTGGCATTGCTGACGATTCCGCCTGTCTTGGCGGCTTGCATGGGCTCCGTGGTCGCATCGTTGCGTGCCCCACGGCCAACGACGTCAAGCATCATTCAACACTTCGCGGGCGGTATCGTTTTTTCGGCTGCGGCGCTCGAGTTGCTACCCAAGGATCGCACCTATGCGACGGTTCCCGTGATCGTCGGATTCGCGTTGGGGCTTGTGTTGATGCTGGCGATCCGGACAATATCCGGCGTGATTGAGACACGGCTTCAACAGACGCGTCTACCCGTCAGCCTCATCATCGTCACTGCGATTGATCTAGTTATCGATGGTCTCGTGCTCGGCATCGCGTTCTCTGCAAGCGACCAGACAGGCATCATCCTCACCATCGCGTTGACCTTGGAGGTGCTATTCCTTGCCCTTTCGGTCAGCGCAGCGCTAGCGGCCTCGGGAATCAGCCGCGCGCTTGCGATAATCATACCGATGGCGATTTCCGTGCTGCTAAGCTTGGCTGCAGTGGCGGGCACTGTGGCATTTTCGGGATTGCCGACGAATGTCTACGCAGCTCTACTGGGCCTTGGGACAGTCGCGCTGCTATATCTTGTAACCGAAGAGTTGCTGACAGAAGCACATGAAATACCGGAAACGCCGCTGGCGACTGCCGCCTTTTTTGTCGGCTTCATCGTGTTTTTTCTGATCGAGGGCTCAATCGGCGCAGCTTGATTGCGCGTGTCGCGGGTGTTTGCTCGGCAACGCAACGATGCTCGACGATCGAATTACCACGTGGTGGCGCGGGCTGGATACGCGTCGATCATGCGAGTTCCGTTGCCGAGGGCGGCTGCTTCGTTACGAAGAGCGGACCGGGAATCGACTGTGTGTTTGCACCACCGCCGGCTTTTGTCGTTATCCCGGATATTCATTGCGATGACCTGGTCGCTCGTTGTCAATTGCAACTGCTTCGTGAGTTTGCGCGATTGATACGAAGCTACCGGCCGGTCGCCATGCGTCATGCGCGAAGCAGATTCTGCATAACGTTTATGCATGAGGGCGGCGAGCGTTGTTGTCGTTCAGCCTTGTGGATTGGTATCGAATGAGTGCAGCCGCGAATCGCGGTGTGCGTATCGATCGTTTCCCGGCCATCGACTACGTCTCGATTCCCATTTCGCACGTAGCGGGCGCCTTGGCTTTTCTTCACTGCTCGCGTGACGCCGTCATGCCTGAATCGGGTTGCCACCTCTCCCCAATTCTGGTTCAGAACCCGTTCTTCAGAGCGCATTCGAGATCACTGTCACCGCATCTATGATGACGCGGAAATGACATTTTTGTCATTTGTTGCTCATCTCCGCGATGCGAATGCTTTCCAGAATCGGCAGCGCGTTCGGAAATTTCCCGCCCCGCCAGAGGTGGTAAAGCACGATACCGGAAGCCATCCGACGCATAAGACAACCACTGTGAACATTGGGGAGCGCACCTTGAACAAGCCATTTCGGTTCTTAATGCTGTCGGGCACTTTTCTCACAATCAGCCAAGCGGCCCAAGCGTCCGAAGTCACGCTTTATGGTCTGTTCGACACATCCTTGTCGTTTGTCTGGAACGCGAATGCGGAAGGCAAGAATCTCGTCGGTCTAGGCAACGGCAATCTGCTCGGCAACCGCTTCGGGGTGAAAGGAGTGGAGGATCTCGGTGGCGGACTGAAAGCGATCTTCACGCTGGAAAACGGTTTCAACCCGAACACCGGTGCGCTTGGGCAAGGCAACCGGATGTTCGGCCGGCAGGCATTCGTTGGTCTCGAAAGCGCACGCTGGGGCACGCTGACGCTTGGCCGCCAATACGATTCCCTTGCCGACGTTGCGTGGCCGGTAACCGGCGATTTCTACTTCGGCAGCGTCTATTCGACGCCCGGCGACGTCGACAATTACGACACGTCGTCGCGTACCGACAACGCAGTGAAATACACGTCGCCCGTGATCGGTGGATTCCAGTTCGTCGGCATGTATGCGCTCGGCGGCGTGGCCGGCAAGAGCGGCGCCGGGCAAACCTGGTCGGTGGGTCTTTCGTACAGCAACGGTCCGGTCGATGTCGCGGGCGGCTATTACTACGCCGCGAATCATTCATCGCTCGCCAACGGTATCCGGACCGGCTGGAACGGCACATCGGACGGGACGTTCGACGGGTCGCTGGTCAACGGCGGCTACATCTCGGCGAAATCGATCAACATCGCGCGCGGCGCGTTGCGCTACAACTTCGCGCCATTCGCCGCCGGCATCGACTACAGCAATGCGCAGTACAAGGCCGATGCAATGTCTGCGTTCCGCAGCACGCAGAAGTACGATACCGTGCGCGGCTTCTTCAACTATCAGGCGACGGCCAGCCTGCTCGTCGGCGTCGGCTACAGCTACACGCGCGCCCGCGGCGATACGAGCGCAACCTACCATCAGGTGTCTGCCGGTGCCGACTACGTGCTGTCGAAGCGCACCGATCTCTATGCGGTCGGTGCCTGGCAGCGTGCGAACGGCGAACAGCGCACGCTCGACGGACGTACACAAGTGGCGCAGGCTTCGATCGGTTCCTATGGTTACGGCGGAACGCGGACCCAAGGCATCATCAATCTTGGGCTACGCCACCGCTTCTGATGCGTGTGCCGGCACTTGCGTTCCACGCATGACACAAATGGCCTCTTTTGATGAGGTTGGCGACGCAGCTAGCCGTTACGATTTTTGATGGCGCGGATGATTTTCGTGTCTGAGCCACGGCCGTGTGATGGACGCTGACGATTGCCAGGGATGGGGCGACGTCGTTGCTGCGAAAGATGCCGCGTTCGAAGTCATCACCGGCTGGGGCTGCGAATAGATCAACACGCTCGGCGGGTATGGACGCAGCGCGGCGGGTGCGTCCATCCGGATCGCGGAATACGGGTACGCGATCCGGAGCCCCCAACTACAATCGTCGGTCGCCGTGGCGCGAACGCCGTCGGCCCGCAGGACCCGCACAATGTTTTATCCCCGGCGCCGGTCTCGGCGCATTCTCGTCCGCCAATGATTCCTTTTAATCGGAACATGAACCGCTTCGAATATAAGCAATAGATTCCCTTGAGCCTGACGAGCGGCCTCAGATAGCGCTTCTGTCACACCAGTGGGCAGAGCAATCGAAACTACATCCTCGACACCGGCTTGCGTTAGAGGTCGCGCAGGAAAAGCAGGCGCTGCGTGATTCATCCATTGAGCAGGCTGACGCGTAGCTTCGGTCACGAAGCGGTGCTCGGAACCGGCCCGTGCCCGATTGGAGAGCCCCAATCCCGTTTTTGACCGGATTCCATTGCGCGAATCCCGGGCAATGCTCAGACAATACCGGTGCGCAGCACGAGCAGGGTGCCGGTCAGCATTGCATGCTGGAGGCAGACGCCCCGGGGACGCCGTCGTCATGACCAACGGCGTTGACTTAGTACTCGGCATCGTGCCGAGCATGGCGGTGCTCGCCTCAGCCCGAATGCATGGCGGACGTGGTGGCGCCGGACGGAAAGCTCGAATGCGGGTAAGCTGATGCAGCGCAAGATGGCACGCTAAACACGGCGCGTGCGGCGGTCGACACGCCATGCATGGATAGTTGACGCACTTCGCATCCGGCTCGTCGCCGATTGTTACGCTGTGCCGAAGAAATCCCGAACGGCATGATCCAGGCAGCCTACTGCCGCGACAAATGACCCGCAGTCCGATCGGCGCGCGTCGTGCCGATTGCCTATCACTTACTCATCGATACGGAGCCTTTGGATGGACACGATCACGACGAAAGACGGCACGCGAATCTTCTACAAGGATTGGGGCTCGGGGCGCCCGGTCGTGTTCTCGCACGGCTGGCCGCTGAACGCAGATGCGTGGGACGCGCAAATGCTGTTCCTCGCACGGCGTGGCTATCGGGTGATCGCGCACGACCGCCGTGGACACGGCCGCTCCGCGCAGCCGGCAGCGGGCAATGACATGGATACGTATGCGGACGATCTCGCCGCCTTGATTGGCGCGTTGGATTTGCGCAACGTGACGCTCGTCGGCCATTCGACGGGCGGCGGTGAAGTTTCGCATTATGTCGGCCGACATGGCTCGCAACGCATCGCGAAGGTTGTGCTGATCGGTGCAGTGCCGCCGATCATGCTGAAGACCGACGCGAACCCGGGCGGTCTGCCGATGGATGTGTTCGACGGCATTCGTAAGGGCGTCGCGGACAATCGCTCGCAGTTCTACCGAGATCTCGCGTTGCCGTTCTTCGGTTTCAATCGGCCGGGTGCCAAGGTGTCGCAAGGCACGATCGACGCATTCTGGGCGCAGGGGATGACGGGCGGGATACTTGGTCAGTACGCGTGCGTGCGCGAATTTTCCGAAGTCGACTATACCGAGGATTTGACGAAAATCGACGTGCCGACGCTGATCTTGCACGGTGATGACGATCAGATTGTGCCGATCGACGCGTCCGCGCGCTTGTCCGCGGCGATCATCAAACAAGCAACGCTGAAAGTGTATCCGGGCGGCTCGCACGGCATTTGTGTGACGCATGCCGACCAGGTCAATGCGGATTTGCTGGCGTTCCTCGAGGCGTGACGACGGTATCGACAAGACAATCAGGCGTGGGTCGATGCCAAGCGTATCGAGCCACGCCTGGAGCGTTTTGATCTCGCGTTGACGTGACCCCGGATTGGCCATTGTTCCAGGCGAAATCAATTCGAGATAACTTGCCGACGCCGCCCGGAGTTGCCTTCGGCCGGTAATAATGGTTGCCCGTGACCCGTGTATTACATTTCATCATTAATCGGGAAGCTTGCCGCGGAATTCTGCCGGGCCCATTGCAGTCATTCATTGAAATTGGCAAGTAAATAATCGATAAACGAGCGAACCTTAATTGGCATATGCTGACGATTGGGGTACGCAATATACATTTCGAGGTTGGGTAGCTCGTAGTTCGACAATATTCCCTGCAAATTTCCTAGCGCAATATCTCGATCGACCGTGTATTCCGGTAATATCGCGATGCCGAACCCTAGTAGTGCAAGATGACGAATAATTTCATCGTTATTGGTTAAAACCGGGCTCGAAAGCTTGAGTTGATGAGTTTCGTTTTTATGCGTGAATTTGTATTTATTCCCGTTGGAATATAAGTTGGATAGTACGAGAACCGAGTGTTTTTCCAATTCGACCGGGTAATGTGGAGTTCCATGCGTATTTAAGTATTGTTGCGATGCGCACGCAATCATGCGGATGTTAGTGATGGGGCGGGTTACCGTGCTGGGATGGCGTATTTGTTGAGGCGTTAATATTCCTATATCAAATCCTTCCTTGATGAAATCCACTTGTCTTTCCGTGATCGTCAGGTCAGGGGAGATATTGGGGAATGTCGTCATGAATGATGGAAGGAGCGGAGTGAGGCAATGCTGAGCAAAGCCCGGAGACGAAGCTATGCGCAAAGTTCCGATCGGCCCTCGACTGGTCGAGGAAATTTCTTCCTCGATTTTTTCGAGATCTTCCAGCAGTTGCCGCGCGCTAATCAGATATTTCGAACCAGCTTCCGTTAAAGAAAGGCTGCGGGTGGTTCGATAGATAAGGCAGGTTTCGAGTCGATTTTCGAGTGCCACGATATGTCGTGTTGCCACAGCGGTTGAAATTCCGATGCATTTCGCGGCGCGCACAAAGCTGCCTAATTCCGCCACATTGACAAAAACACGCATTGCCGTTAAAAGATCCATCTTGGATTGTGCTTTTAAAATTCCAAATGTTGGCTCATGAATTTATTTTCGTGTGAAACGAAAATAAATATCGAGATGGGCTTGTATGGGCAATTTATGGTAAGTGACGCGGTGAATGATTTGAGAGCTTGATCTATTCATACGCTTTTGAAGTCGGTGATTTTTACGATAGGTTTCATTGCGGATGGATGATAAGGCGGTTGGGCAGATCGAATGCTGATACTTTTCGTGCCGCTCTGCGAATCCACGATTCACGATCGACCGTCAATATCGCGAGCATGATTGGCAGCAGGCTCGTCGATAGATAGACCTCGCTGCGAGAATCAGGAGCGCTTGGGTATGCATGATGCTGTCGGGGATAAGTTGCCAAAATGACTGTACGCATTTCAGCTCGATATGCCCGGGGCAGGTGACAGTCGACATTGTCACGGGCGATTGCCTTGTCGACGATGCCGGATTGTGAACCGATACGCGAACTCGGTGTGTTGGCGCACAGCCCATCGTGCGCACAAGTCAAACATCGCGGCGGCGGTCAGCTTCAAGAGCCGTATGCCGAAAATGAATAGCCTGTCTCTCTTACCTGTCGAACGGCTTGTTCCATGCGCGCACTTATATCCACCGCCTATGCTTGAACCGCTTTAAGCGGGCGAAGCACCGCTATACGGGGCGCCCCGACTTATCGTGGTAAGCAGTAATTAAGTTAGCCGAAGCCCGAATCGAGTATGAAGCAATACGGCCCAAAATATTCGCAATCCGCTTGGATGACGGCTGAACGCGGCAATATTGATTCGTATGGGTTGATGATCCATCTTCGTTAATGCTGATAGGCATGGCATTCTCGATGTATTGCTTGTAAAGCATTAAATTGATTCGACAGGTTAAATATGGATCACCAGGGGGGCTACAAAAATGATGGAGACGGTCAAAAAAAATGACCATTTCCATCATTAATTCGATTTTTTGAGAAGTCGACCCGTATGCATTTTACGGAGAGATAAGCGGGAGATGACATGAGTATCGGCAGGCAGTTCTCGCCGGGAAGAATGGCGATTGCGTAGGAAGATTACTCCGGCTTGTTCATGGCTTCCACGCTGTTGATCCATTTTTCTCGATTACGGCGGATATCATTCGGGGTTATTCCCATCCAACGCTTGAATGCATGCCGAAAGCTCACTGCATCACTGAATCCCAGTAAGAATGCGATGTCTTCGATGCTCAGTGTGGTTGTACTGAGGTAATCAATGGCCAGCGCTCTTCGCACGCTTGTCAGCAGTTCGTTATATGACGTTCCCGCAGCGTCGAGTTTGCGGCGCAGCGTGCGGGCGGTCATGCATAAGTCGCTAGCGACAGCATCGATCTCTGGGAATTTGCCCGGCGTGCGTGTAAGTATTTGATAGACGCGCTGCGTGATATCAGATTGATTACGGATTTCATCCAGCAGGCGCGCGCATTGCAGTGAGACCTGTGCTGCCGTGACCGGATGAGCGAGCTGCGGAACACGTGGCAGCCATGCCGACGGATAACTGATTCTGTTGCATGGCTGTTCAAACAGAAGCGGACATTCGAGCGTTTCGGATAACAGTTTCGCATGAGGTGGTTGCTTACGCATAAATTCCGCACGTACCGGCACACACCATGTCCCCATGATATCCTTGACGACTGTCACATGTAATGCGAATTGCATATCGACGAGAAAATGATACAAATCCGCATCGATTTCAGGCAATTTCGTTTCGTTCCAACCTGAAAAATTCCAAAATACTAAGTCGCCCTGCTGGTTCCAGCTAACGCCGAGCATGCCATTTGCAAGCTGGTGAAATTTGATTGCCGAGTTAAACGCATCAGCCATGGATTCCGAGCACAGCCCGGCATAGCCAAACATCCCATAGCTTGAAGCGTGGAGCAGCCTGCCAACTTGCACACCCAGATCCGAACGCGGACATAGGCGGATCGTATTACGTGCGGCTGTCAAGAATTGTAACGTTGACGTAAGAATGAATGGGTTGGCAACGTCTTCGGCGCTAAGGCCAGTGCCTGCTAGCACCTCACGCATGTCCAACCCCAAATCCAGCGCCACTTCGGCCAGGGCCGCCAGCTTGGACGGGGAAAACCGCTTTTCGGACAGCGTGGCGGGCTGAGTGGGATTGGATGACCGATCGGCGAGGAGACAGTGCTCTTTGGGGCTTGGAGGAGTGTTCTGATTCATGGCTGAAGGCTGAATTCAGGCAGCTGATTTTATCCAGATGTACGACTTGATACCAATGCGTATTGATTTTTCCGAATATTCATTGTAGCCCGCGAAGTTACGACAATTTGCAATATTATATCGTAATGCTAATGGTCAATTTTCATGTCCGGCTTGATCATTTATCAGGGGTCTGGTTCGTCAGTAAAGGGTGGCCGATCTGAAACCAATTTTTATAATTAATATCCTGTTGGTATTGGCAGGTGACGGCAACGTCGTTTTTATATAAGTTTGCTGAGAGGAGCCGGATGCTATATGGAGTGGCTGCATCGGATGTACGGCAGCATCGTTATTGCCAATAAGAGGAATGTTGGGGATGAACAAAACTCGGTGGTTTTCAGCTGACGTGGCACCTATTCGCAGTGGATGGTATGAATGTAATCGACTTGAAGGGGCGCGACGGGTTATTCGGTTGCTTGAGTGGAATGGCAATGTATGGAAATATGGGGAAGACTCCGGGCGAAATAGACCCGGAGAGCAAGCCAAAATGGTGGATTCGAATTTCGATAAATGGAGAGGTATCGAGCCCGGTCTGCTGTGGCAATCTAACTCATAATCAGCATGGGTGTTTCGGTGCATAGTCTGGCCTTCCTTTGGATGCTTGGACTGGGCTTCTAGTGCCGCCGTACATTGCTTTTTCTGATTCGGAGCGCGGCTTCAAACCGGCATTGCGGACGATTTGGCAGCGATGCTGCGAACGGCAAATGTTTCGGGTTGTTCGCAGCTGCCATGCCGTTGCTGACTGAATGGCGAGCGGTTGGCCGTATCAGCGTGCCTGTTTGATTCTCTTCGCACTGTCCACTGGTGTCAACGCTACCTGGGAGTGAATTTTCGGAATGTTTTCAATTCCGCGGTTGTACGCACTTAAATCAATCTCGGCGCTTGCGATGCCGGCGAAAAGAAATTATGACCGGTTCATCGTTTTATCGAGATAGCCAAGATGAGTGAATTGGTGGAGCGAGGCGATGAAGCGGACTTGGCTTGAGGAATCTAAAAATTAAAAATCCGTGATCTATTGACAGCCAATTTCATCCGCTCACTCTTTCTTGGTGGTAATTAATTCCAGATGGTGTGCAATGACGTATCTGACTGAATTGTGTGATGGGCATGCGCTGTAAATAAGTGAAGCGGGATGGTGGATCGTTTAAGCACTGTTTGAACGAAGAGTACCGTCAAGGCCCCGTTTCCAGGATGGCCGTTTTGTATGGCCGGAGGCGTGATGAGCACTGTCGTCACTCCGGAAGAAAATCTTTTGACGAAATAAATCGCCCCAGGCTGGAATGCACCGGCCTGGGGCGCAATGCAGTGCCCCGCCATGCGCGCTCGGCGGGGACAATACGATTACTGCACCTGGTTGCGCAGCGTGTTGGCGGCGGCCACCATGTTCGTCAGCGCCGGAATCACTTCCGTCCACTGGCGCGTTTTTAGTCCGCAGTCCGGGTTTACCCACAGTCGTTGCGCCGGAATTCGCTCGGCCGCTTTCTTCATGAGCTGGACTATATGCTCCTGGGTCGGGATGTTCGGCGAGTGAATATCGTAGACACCTGGTCCGATCTCGTTCGGATATTTGAAGTTATCGAACGCGTCGAGCAATTCCATATCCGAGCGTGATGTCTCGATCGTGATCACGTCGGCGTCCATGTCTGCGATCGACGCGATGATGTCATTGAACTCCGAGTAGCACATATGCGTGTGAATCTGGGTTTCGTCGTCTACGCCGTTGGCGGCAATGCGGAACGATTCGATGGCCCAATCCAGATATTCCTTCCATTGCGAGCGCCGCAGCGGCAGGCCCTCGCGCAGCGCCGCCTCGTCGATTTGAATCACGCGGATGCCGGCCTTCTCGAGGTCGAGCACTTCATTGCGGATCGCGAGCGCGAGCTGAAGGCATGACACCGAACGGGGTTGATCGTCGCGCACGAACGACCAGTTGAGGATCGTCACGGGGCCGGTCAGCATGCCTTTCATCGGTTTGCTGGTCAGCGATTGCGCATACTCGATCCACTCCACGGTCATCGCGTTTGGGCGGCTGATGTCGCCGAACAGGATAGGCGGTTTCACGCAACGCGAGCCATACGACTGTACCCAGCCAAACTGGCTGAACGCGTAACCTTCGAGCTGCTCCCCGAAATACTCCACCATGTCGTTGCGCTCGGCTTCGCCGTGAACCAGTACGTCCAGGCCCAGTGCCTCCTGCTCGCGGACGCTGCGCGCGATCTCCGCGCGCATTGCGGCCTTGTAGCCGGCTTCGTCAAGCGTGCCGGCCTTGAATTGGCTGCGCGCGTGGCGGATTTCCCCGGTTTGCGGGAACGAGCCGATCGTGGTGGTGGGGAACGCGGGCAGCTTCAGCCGTTCATTCTGCTTCGGTGCGCGGGCGCCGTATGGGCTCTGACGCCGGCCGAGCGCCGCGGTGATGCGGTCGACTGCGGCCTTGACCGCCGGATTGTGAACGCGCGGCGATGTGCGGCGGCTTTCGATTGCGGCCGCATTCGCGGCCAGTTCGTTGTCGACTGATGCACGGCCGTGATTTAGCGCCGACGCGAGCACCTTCAGTTCGTCGAGCTTCTGCAGCGCGAATGCGAGCCACGAACGGATCGCCGGATCGAGCTTCTGTTCGCTCGACAAATCCACCGGCACGTGCAGCAGCGAGCACGATGGCGCGATCCACAGCCGGGAGCCGAGCATCTGCGCGAGCGGCTCGAGCCAGTCGAGCGTTGCGGCTAGATCGGTCTTCCAGATGTTCCGGCCGTTGATCGCGCCGACCGATAGCACGCGGTCCGCCGGCAATTGACGAGCGAGCGTGGCGACTTCGGCGCGTGCGTTGATCGCGTCGATGTGCAGACCTTCGACCGGCAGCGAGCACGCGAGCGCGAGATTCTCGCGCAATGAGCCGAAATAAGTCGCGAGCAGCAGCTTGACTCGCCGCGTCTCGAGCGCCTCGTATGCGGTGACGAATGCTTGTTGCCACGCGGGATCGAGTTCGGTGACGAGCGCCGGTTCGTCGATCTGCACCCACTCGGCACCCTGGGCGACAAAATGGTCGAGCAGCGCGGCATAGACAGGCAGCAGCTTCGGCAATAGTGCGAGGCGGTCCGAATCGTCTTTTGCCTTGCCAAGCCACAGATACGTCACGGGGCCGATGATCACGGGCTTGGCGTTCACGTTGGCGGCGCGGGCCTCGGTCAGTTGCGAGACGAGCCGCGAGGCGTCCAGCGAGAAACGGGTCGTCGCGGTGAATTCCGGCACGATGTAGTGGTAGTTCGTATCGAACCATTTGGTCATCTCGGCGGCAGCGACGCCGCCGCAGCATGCGCCGTGTTCTTCCGCGGTTTGCGCGGAGCGGCCGCGCGCTACCCGGAAGTAGTTGTCGAGCGTGTCGCCGTGAAAGCCTTGCACGCGTTCCGGCAAGTTGCCGAGCGTGAAGCTCATGTCGAGCACCTGGTCGTAGAACGAGAAGTCGCCGACCGGAACCAGATCGAGACCTTGTTGATTGTCCCAGTGGCGCTGGCGCAATTGTGTGCCCAGTGTCTTGAGCTGGTCGCGCGAAGCCTGACCTTTCCAGTAGTTTTCGAGCGCGAATTTCAGCTCACGCGTCGCCCCGATGCGGGGAAAGCCGAGATTGTGTGTCGTGACCATGAGAGCCGCCGTTTGCAGTGGAATTGAAGGATTCGGCGGTCATGATAGGGTTTTCGAAGCATGAAATAAAATGGCATTATTTCATTTATCCATTAAATTTGTTCATGTGAATTTTTCGTGAGTCCTAGCCATGCTGGAGCGGTTTCATCTGGTCATCATCCGTGAAGTGGAGCGCCAAGGGTCGTTGACGGCGGCGGCCAACGCGTTGTATCTCACGCAATCGGCACTCAGTCATACCGTCAAGAAAATCGAGCAGCAGCTCGGCACGTCGATTTGGGATCGGCAAGGGCGAAGCTTGCGGCTGACGCAGGCGGGGCAGTATTTGCTCGCGCTCGCGAACCGGCTGCTGCCGCAGTTCGAACATGCGGAAGCGCGGATGAAGCAGTATGCGAACGGCGAACGCGGCACGCTGCGCATCGGCATGGAGTGCCATCCGTGCTATCAGTGGCTGTTGAAAGTGGTGTCGCCGTATTTGGCGCGCTGGCCCGATGTCGATGTGGACGTCAAGCAACGCTTCCAGTTCGGCGGTATCGGCGCGCTGTTTGGCTACGACATCGACGTGCTCGTTACTCCTGATCCGCTGAACAAGCCCGGGCTGCGCTTCGAGCCGGTGTTCGACTACGAGCAGGTGCTGGTGGTGGCGGATCAGCACCGCCTCGCGAGCGTGGACTATGTCAAGGCGGCCCAGCTCGCGGATGAAACCTTGATTACCTATCCAGTCGAAACCGATCGGTTGGACATCTACACCCAGTTTCTCATGCCGGCGGGCATCGTTCCCAAGCGGCACAAGGCGATCGAGACGACCGACATCATGCTCCAGATGGTGGCGAGCGGGCGCGGCGTGGCGGCGCTGCCGCGCTGGCTCGCCGACGAGTACTCGGACCGGATGCCGGTGGTGCCGGTCAAACTCGGCAAGGGCGGCATCGCCAAGCAGATATTCCTGGGCACGCGGGACGCGGATGCGTCGATCGATTATTTGGCCGCGTTCGTCGATCTTGCCCGCGAATCGACGCTCGGTGCGCCAAGGGTTCGCCACTAATTCCCCGAATCAAATAAACCACGCTGCGATAACGCAGCATTTTTCGCGGATTCGCGTGAATGAGTTCGGGATGCGCCGGACCGGGCGCGATCCGGCGGTTTGCCGCGCTCGGCCCTGCGCGCCAGGCTGCGGGTGCCTGGGGCCGAGCCGCCGGACGATCGTCGCCCGCATGAGCACCGGCATGCCGATGACGGCGAAGTGGAACGTGCGCGGTGCCATCGTCGCAAACGTCGCCGGAACTGCATGAAGCGACGCTTGCGCGAGCGGCTCGGCGCACGATGCGCGTTGCATTCGACGAACGCGCATGCGGCAACGGCCGATGCGTGCCATTTTTGCGGCGTGGCCTCGAAAAGCCGCCGACGCTGACGGTCATGGGCAGTTGCCGACGATGTAGTAGCCCGCCGCCGTTTGCGCGAGCGTAGTCGTGTAAAAGATGTTGTCCAATCCCATGCTCTGGTTCGAGCCGTTGGCGTAGGCGATGCCGCCGGAATCGTGCGCCCGCCCGGCGAGCACGTGCGCGTAGTTGCTGGCAGTGGTGGCGGTGCAGGCAAAGCTCGATTGCGTCGTGGCCGATACGGCGGAGGACTGGGCGCTTTCGCCCGCCTTCGGATCGATTTCGGTGATGGTGTACGAATAGGTCGTTGCGGCGTTCAGGCCGGTGTCGGTATAGGACGTCGAGGCGGTCGAACCAATCTTCACGCCGTTGCGGTACACGTTGTAGCCGCTGGCGTTCGCGACCGCATTCCAGGCCAGCGAAACGGTGGTCTGGGTCGTACCCGTGACAGCAAGGCCGGTCGGCGTGCCGCCGGGCTGTGTCGTTACCGGGCCGATGCGCAAATTGTTCTTGACCCAGTAGTCCATCACGAACGCCGGGTAGTTGATGTGCGTGGCGTCGACATAGTTGACATTGTTGCCCCCGGCGCCGGCCGGCCATGCATGCGCCATGCCCGATACCGTGATCTCATGGGTGCGCACGTGGCCGCTGCTGTCGGTATACGGTGTGTTGACTCCGCCGCCGGGAATCGACACTTGCGCGCCTTGCGTGAACGCGCCGCCGTAGACGAGCCGCAATGCGGCCGTGTCGATCGGGCCATATCCTTGCGCTACCGTATAGTCCGATGTGCCCCACACGGCGCCGGCAATCTGGGTCGAGAACTGGCCGGCGTTCGAGCCTGCCCACGTCTTGCAGTTGTTGGCTGCGGTGGCCGCGGTGTAGCCGGGCGGGACATAGCTGATTTGCGCGGTGGTCGTGCCTGGCGGCGGCCCGGCGTTGATGCCGATGCCGGCAAAGATGTCCGGTGCGATGCAGCCGAGCACCATCGTCATGCCGCCGCCTGACGACAGGCCTGCCACGTACACTTGATTCGGATCGATCGCGTATTGCGAATTGGCGACGAAGCGACGGACCAGGTCCAGCAGCACGCCGACGTGTCCGGATGCGCGGTTCGGCGACGCGTTCGCATAGTCCCAGCAATGGTTGTAATAAACATTGCCGGTCGCGTTGGGTGCCACGATGATCGCGCCGTATTGATCGGCGACGGTTTTCCAGTTGAATCCGGCCCCGTTGGCGCCGTCGATCACGTCGCCGGACGCTGTTTGCTGGCATCCGTGCAATACCAGGACGAGCGCACGCTTGCCATTGGGCGTTGTCGGCTGGGTGGCCGGCCAGTAGAAATAGCCTGTCAGGCTGCCGCCGTTGACGGTATCGGCGGCCCAGGTTTGCTGGCTGCTCCACGCGCTGGGGCCGGCGGGAACAGCGGCGCGGGTGACGAAGGAGAGGGTCGCCAGCGTGCAGATCGCAATGAGCCTGGCGGTCCATCGTGGCAGTCGCCACGCGTTGCGGTAGGCCATGATGTCTCTCTCCATGATGGTCCAGTGATGCAATGCTCTTCGCGGCTTTTCGTCGCCTTGAGTATCCCGCTCTTCAGTAGCAAGCGGTTTGCGAGACTGCTTTTTTTACCCGCGAAGTTTTTAATGAGTCGTGCGCGAGTATGTTGAGGATGTGGAAATAAAGCATGCCGATACGCGCGGGTCAATCTGAGATTTCCCCGAATTTTTCCGCGATCCGGCTTGCTGGCGGGGCCCATTGAGCAACGGTAATGTGACGTCGATCGAAATCGCATGACGCTTGCTGCGATGCGAGTGATTGCTTGGCCGGCAGGCTGCCGTCGGTTTGCGCGGCCAGCGCGCATTGGGTGTCGCGTATCGCGCTTGCGCATGGGGCCTGGCATGCGCCGGCCATGCACCATATTCGTGAATGAATGTCGAATGGACAACGGCCAGGCGCAATGAAACCGGCGCAACCGGCCAAGCCGGGCGGATGGCTCAGTGCAACTGCGCGGCTGCGACGAATAGCACCATGCCGCCGATCGCGCCGTCGAGCACGCGCCACGCGAACGCGCGCTTGAACCAAGGGGCAAGAAGCCGCGCGCCGTAGCCGAGCCCGACGAACCAGATCGCGCTGGCCGCCATCGCGCCGAGCGCGAACGCACTGCGTGCGTGCTCGGGTTCGCGTGCGCCGGCCGTGCCGATCAGCAGGAACGTGTCGAGATACACGTGCGGATTGAGCCAGGTGAGCGCGAGCGTCGTCAGCACGATCGTCCACGCGCGCTGCTCGGGTTGCGCGGCGGCCGGGTCCGCCGCGTCGAGGGCCGTGCGCGCCGGCTTGAGCGCGCGACGCAGCGCACCGAAACCAAACCACGCGAGATACGCGAGACCCACATACAGCACGGCATGAACGAAGGCCGGATAACGCTCGACGAGCGCCGACGCACCGCCCACCCCGGCGCTGATCAACAGCATGTCCGACAACGCGCAGATCAACACGATCTTGCCGACGTGCGAGCGCATGATGCCTTGCCTGAGGACGAAGGCATTCTGCAAGCCGATCGTGATGATGAGCGATGCGGACAGCATCATGCCGTGGGAAAAAGCGGTCCAATTCATGGCGGTTGCGGCAGCTTCGATGGACTGACGAAATGAAAGACGCTAGTCTCCGATATCCGTTTACATAAGCAAAGCTAAATTGGCTAATGTTGATTAAGGAAAATTAATGCTCGACTACGCGTTGCTCGATGCGCTTGCTGAAGTGATCCGCCAGGGCTCGTTCGAGCGGGCGGCGAAGGCGCTCAACATATCGCCGTCGGCGGTGTCTCAGCGCGTGAAGCTGCTCGAGGAGCGGGTCGGCAGCGTGCTCGTTAAGCGCGGGCAGCCATGCGTCGCGACGACGTCGGGCGCGCTCCTTTGCCGTCACACCGAGCGCGTGCGGATGCTCGAGGCAGAACTGTCATCGCATATGCCGGCGGCGCCCGATGCGCCGCCTGGCACATGGCCGACGCTGCGGGTCGCTGTCAACGATGACAGCGTCGCCACGTGGTTCATCGATGCGGTTGGACCGTTTTGCGCGCAAAGCGGCACGCTGCTCGACCTCGTGATCGACGATCAGGATCACACCGCCGAGCGGATTCGCGACGGCAGCGTACAAGGCGCGGTGACGGCGCTTGCCGAGCCGATCCAAGGCTGCCGCTCGACGCGCCTTGGCCGGATACGCTATCACCCGGTGTGTTCGCCTGCGTTTTTCGAGCGCTATTTCAGCGATGGCCTGAATCGTGACGCGCTGCGGCGCGCGCCGTGCGTAATGTTCAACTCGAAGGACAGCTTGCAGGCGCGTTTCATCCGGCGCGTGACGCGCGTGGATCTCGATCCGCCGCAACATTGGATTCCGCACGTCGCGGGCTATCTGCGCGCATGCGAAGCGGGACTGGGCTGGGGGATGTGCCCGAACCGGATGGTCGAGCGCCAGATTGCCGCGGGCGAACTGATCGATATGTCGCCGGGCAAGAGTATCGATATCGAGCTTTACTGGCAGAGCTGGCGATTGTCGATCGGCTGGCTCGACGAGTTCGGCGCGGCGCTCAAGGCGCGCGCCGCGTTGTTCCTCGATTGATTGCGGTAAAAGAAACGTGACAGCGCGGCGCGATGGATCACAAGTGCTGCAAGCCTTCGAAATCGGCGATCCGAACGATCCGTCCGTGCATTTCGATGAGCCCGCGCTTGTGGAACTTCGATAGCGTGCGGCTGACTGTCTCGAGCGTCATCCCGAGATAGCTGCCGATGTCCTCGCGCGTCATTCGCAAATTGAATTCGGTCGGCGAATAGCCGCGCTTCATGTAGCGCGACGACACGTCGAGCAGGAACGCCGCGACGCGCTCTTCGGCGTTCAACGAGCCGAGCACCATCGCCTGCGACGTTTCGCGAACGATCTGCTCGCTCATCAGTTTGTGCATCCGCAACTGCATCGTGCTGGCTTTCGAGCACAGTGCCTTCAACGCGCTGTAAGGGATCACGCAGACCGAACTGTCTTCGAGCGCGATCGCGGTGCGCGGATGCGCGTCGTCGCAGATGCCGTCGAGGCCGAGCGCTTCGCCCGCAAGATGCAGGCCGGTGACCTGCTCGCGCCCGTCGTATCGGGTCGCGACCGTCTTCAGCGATCCGGAGCGCACCGCGTACAGATTGTCGAAAGCGTCGCCTTCGCGGAATAGCGCTTCGTTGCGGCGCACCGTCCGCGCGCTGCATATCACGGATTCGAGATGCGCAAGCGCTTCGGCCGTGAGCCCTTGCGGCATGCAGAGGTGGCGCATCGCACACGTCGAGCACTGCGCGGACCGGCGCGGCGTGCGGATGCCGGATGCGTGAGCCGGAGCGGCGGCGGAGCGGGGGACGGGCGTGAGCATGACGGACGGGCCTTGAAGTTCAGTGGGTTGGATCAATGCCGCAGCGCGCGCGAGCTGAGTTTGGCCACATCGCGCAATTCCGGTTGCGGCGAATCTGCGCGTTTGCTGCGGCGCGCATTTTTACGGGTTGGCCGGCTGATGGGCGGCGGCCGGAATCAGCAACACGGGCAGCACCGCATGGCGGACGCACTGCTCGGCGACGCTACCCAGCACGAGCCGCTTGACGCCTCGGCGGCCATGCGTGCCGAGCACGAGCAGATCCGCTCCGAATGCTTTCGCACCTTCGATGATCAGCGACGGCACATCGGCCAGCGACGTCTCGGCTTCGCCGATCTTCATGGTTCCGGTAACGTTGGCTTGCCGCATTCTCTGCGTGAACTCCTGCGCGAGCGCGTTGCCTTGCTCGATCAGCTGATTGCGCAGCAGTGCCGGATCGTAGCCCGGAACGTTGTAGTAGACCGTGGCGTTTTCGACGACGTAGTACGGTTGCAATTCCGCTGCGTTCTCCTTCGCGAGCGCGAGCGCCGCGTCGAATGCATGGCGGGATGTTTCGCTGCCGTCGACCGCGACGAGGATGCGTTTGTACATGATGTCTCCGTGGCGTGTTCGGGGAAAGATCGGCTGTTTGGCGGATTGCGTCCGCCGCCGTCCTTTTACAAAATAAACGATAGCTGACGCCGGCCGGCGCGACCAATCGACGCGTGGGCGCCGATGCCGCATGTCATGCCGGGGGGCTAACGAACGCGGCTCGCGCACCTGCGGATGCAGCGGTGCCACTGTGCAGCGGCCGGCTGCCTGGCCGGCCGTCGCGGTCAGCGCGGAGCCGGCGCAAGTTCGACGATGCGCGCAGGCCGTTGCAGCGGTCGATGCAACGGCGGGCGTTCGTCGTCGGCAATCGCGTCGAGCGGCGCGGCAGAGTCGAACCCTTTGTCGATGACCGTATAGCCGGTGCGCAATGCGAACTGCGGATGATTGCCGCCAGGCCGGCTATCGAAACCGGCGAAGCCGTCGGGCGTTTCCGGCACCGCGTTGACGAGCGACGCGTTGCTCGTCGTGATCTGATCCGGCGAGATAGGCTCGCCGTTCGCGATGCGGGTTGCTTCGCGGTTCTTGCCGTCGGCATCGACGGTGCTGTCGTGTGTCGCGTCGTTGAATTGCTCAATGCTGCGCGGATGCATGCGTGCATTGGGGCGCCCGGCGTTGGCGGGCGCCGGTATGGTGCGTTCGAACGAATTCATCGCAGTCACCTCCGCGGCGCGGCGTCCGGCGGCGGGCAAAACCCGCTGCGGACACGACAGGAAAAGGCGCACGTGCGAGCGCCGCAGCCGCGCCATGCGCTATGTTTTCCTAATAAATATTTCAACTAGAAGACGCGTTATCTACAGAGTATGATTCTTTTCCTGCAAAGCGGTGCGCGACATCCGGCGCACCCGCTTCCGCCCGGATTGGGCACCGCAGCATCCTTAACGGACGGGTAGCGAACAAGAAGGTAAGGGGACTGAAGGTGGGCGGACTTATGCACTCTACGACTACGGCATTCATGCATCGCGGTTATCTGTTGAATTGCGCGCCGGCGCGTGCCAGTGACGGCTCGTTTCAGCCATATGTCGTCATCTCCCGATCGAGCGACGGCGAACTAGTTGCGAATCGCTTCTTCCCGTCCGACCTGCATTTCAACGATGAGGACGCAGCGATCGCGCATGCGCGCGATTGGGCCGTCCGATGGATCGACGCAAGCAGTCCGACGAGGTAGGCGGCCCGGCATACGTTGGCGCGCATTCCGCTGACGCGGCAAAAACGCGGTAATCTTGCGGAACCCGTCACTTTTATCGGTGGCCGCGCGTCGGCGCGCGGCCATGCGTTTTTGCCTATGTCGAAATTTGCCCGAAACTGGGGCCTCGAACAGATCGTCGCCGAATTGCGCGAATCGCGCGAGAGCCTGCATCGCACGCGTCATCCGCGCGGCATTCGCGAACTGCCGTCGTATGACGCGATAAGCAAGATCGTCGTCGGGCTGCGCGCGTCGCTTTTTCCGACGCATTATGGTGCGCCCGACTTGACCGACGAGAGCGTCGACTATTACGTCGGCCATACGCTCGAGAGCACGTTGCGCTTGCTTGCCGAGCAGATCCGCCGGGCGCTGCCGTTCCTGCCGGAGCATGCGCAAACGCCGTCCGCCGTTCTGGCCGAGCGCGCATTCGAGATCGCACGCGAGTTCGGCACGCAGTTGCCCGCCATCCGCGCGCTGCTCGTCAGCGATATCCAGGCAGCGTATACGGGGGATCCCGCTGCGCAGCACATCACCGAAATCCTGCTCTGCTATCCGGGGGTGCGCGCGATGATGCATCACCGGTTCGCACATGCACTCTATCGGCTCGGCGTGCCGCTCCTGGCACGCTTCATCAACGAGATCGCGCATTCCGCGACCGGTATCGACATTCATCCCGGCGCGCAGATCGGTTCGAGCTTCTTCATCGATCACGGCACGGGCGTCGTGATCGGCGAAACCGCAATCATCGGCGAGCGCGTGCGGCTTTATCAGGCGGTCACGCTCGGCGCGAAAAGTTTTCCCGCCGATGGTGATGGCACCCTCGTCAAGGGCAACGCGCGGCATCCGGTCGTCGAGGACGACGTGGTGATCTACGCGGGCGCGACGATTCTTGGCCGCGTGACGATCGGCCGCGGCTCGGTGATCGGCGGCAACGTGTGGCTGACGCATAGCGTGCCGCCCGGCAGCAGCGTCGCGCAAGGGAAGATTCGCGAAGGGGAGCGGGCCGAGAAGGATTGACGAAAGCCCTTGCCGTCGCGGCCCCTGTTGGTTCCGTGAACGGCAACCCGCTAGCGCTGGCTGGCGGGCGAGCGGTGCTTGTACAGTACGTCCTGATCGACGCGAATCAGATTCTGTCCAGCATCGACGACGAAATCGACGCCGTTGTACGCAGCGCCCGTCAGCAACAGGATCGCATCGGCGACATCGTCGGGGCCTGCGATGCGCGCAAGCGGCGTCGATGCGCGGCTCGCATGCGCGAAGTCAGCCGGGGTTTGGTCGTCGCTTGGCAGCATCAGCCCCGGAAACACCGCATTCACACGCAGCACCGGGTTCGCCGACAGCGCAAGCATCTGCGTCAGATTGCCGAGCGCCGTCTTCGCGACCGTGTAGCTGAAGTGGTCGCGATGAAAATTTTCCTTGATTTTTTGATCGACCACGTTGATCACGACGCCTTGCGCGCCGGTGGCTTTCGCTCGCTCGTAATACGCGCGCGTGAGCAGAACCGGTGCGCGGCAATTGACCGCCCATGACTGATCGAACGCGGCGAGATCGAAGCTCGGCAAGTGGTCCTGCCAGAACACCGACGCATTGTTGACGAGCACGTCGAGACGATCAAAGCGCCGATAGACGGCATCGACGAGCGCGACGATCGCGTCCGGCTGAGCGAGGTCCGCTTGCAGCGCAACAGCTTCGCCGCCCGCGGCGCCGATTGCGCGCACGGTATCGTGCGCGCAATCGGCCGACCGGTCGTAATGCACCGCGACGCGATAGCCGCGCTGCGCGAAGCGCATCGCGAACGTGCGGCCCGCGCGGCGCGCGGCACCCGTCACGAGTACGACAGGTGCGGGGCCTGGATTGGGATTCGACTGCATCGACTGCATTCAGGTGTTCGTCAGATTGACAGCGGAAGGATTCGCGACGATCGACAGGAATTCGCGCCGCGTCGCCGGATCGGTGCGGAACGTGCCGAGCATCCGCGACGTGACCATTTCGACGCCCGGTTTATGAATGCCGCGCGTCGAGATGCACTGATGCGCCGCCTCGAGAATCACGCCCACGCCTTTCGGTTGCAGCACGTCGAACAGCGTGTCGGCGATTTGAACGGTCATCTTTTCTTGAATTTGCAGACGCTTCGCGAACGCGTCGACGAGCCGCGCGAGCTTCGAAATGCCGACGACGCGATGATTCGGCAGATACGCGACATGCGCGCGCCCGATGATCGGCACCATATGATGTTCGCAATAGCTTTCGAAGCGAATGTCTTTCAGCACGATCATTTCGTCGTAGCCGTCGACTTCGCTGAAGGTGCGCGCGAGGATGTCGCGGGGTTCGAGCGCGTAGCCGGAGAAGAATTCCTCATACGCGCGCACGACGCGCGCGGGCGTGTCGATCAACCCTTCGCGTTCGGGATCGTCGCCGGCCCAGCGCAGCAGCACGCGCACGGCTGCTTCGGCGTCGTCCCGGCTGGGCCGGGCCGCATTCGAGCGCGCATGACTCGCGCCGGGGGTTTTCTGCTTGCTTGCCGTTTTACCGGCTGTCTTGCCCGCTGCGTGGTGAGCAGTCGGCGTGGCGGCTTTGTCCGCGGTCTTTCCTTTAGCCATGTGTCGTGCCCTGTGTATGTACCGCCGATCTCTCGGCCAGATCGGCCATTGTTTCATGCTTTGGCCTTGCGTGTGCGCCGCCGCATGGCCGCGCTTATTTGGGCCACTCATCCAGCGCATCGTTGAAGAGGCCGGCGACGACGCCGCGCAGCCACGCAATGCACGAATCGTTGTGGAATTTACGATGCCAATGCTGCTTCAGGTCGAAGCGGGGCAGCGGCAGGGGCGGTTCGACGAGCGCGATTGCCGCGTGCTCGGCCGCATAGGCGTAGCCGATCGCATGCGGCACGGTGGCGATCAGATCAGTGCGGCTCAGGATGAACGGCAGGCTCATGAAGTGAGGCGTTTCGAGCACCGCGCGCCGCACCAGCCGATGTTTCGCGAGGTGCCGCTCAAGCAGTTCCTGGCTGCGGCCCTCCGCACGCACGACTGCGTGGCCGCACGCGAGAAACCGCTCGAGCGTGAGCGGTTGCGTGGCGAGCGGGTGGCCACGCCGCAACAGACAGATGAAGCGGTGCGTGAAGAGCCGCTGCTGAAACACGTTGCCACCGCCGAGATCGGGAAAATAACCGACCGCCAGGTCGACGTCGCCGTCTTCGAGTGCGCGCCCGACTTCGAGGTGCGGCAGCGACACGGAGCGCAGGTTCGCGTGCGGCGCGTGCTGAGCAAACGCTTGCAATAAGCGCGGCAGAAACACGATCTCGCCGACATCCGACAGCGCGATTGAAAACGTGCGCGTGCTCGTGGCCGGATCGAACTGAACCGGTGCGCCGAGACCGCGCTCGATGTTCTCGAGCGCGGCGCGGGCGGCGGGAAGCAGGGCGAGTGCGCGGGGTGTCGGCTGCATGCCGCGCGCCGTGCGCACGAACAGTGGATCGCCAAAATGCGCGCGCAGCCGGCCGAGCGCGGCGCTGACGCGCGGTTGCCCGACGCCGAGCAGTTCGCCCGCGCGGCTTGCATTGCGCGTCTCGTCGAGTGCAACCAGGTATGGAATCAGGTTCAGATCGAGGTTGGGCATCGAGGGGAGCACTATCTGGATTTTGTATACAACTTATCCATTGAATTGTCTTGTTGAATAGTCGGGAGAGTATGGACAATGGGGCCGCCAATCCAATCAACGTTGGGCTTGGCGTGAGACGGAGTGCGAAATATGACGGCGGAGGCAGTGCCGAAGCGGTCACTCTGATCGACACAGGGCGCTGAAGCGCAAACCCCAGTCAATCAAGGCATGCGACCGGAGGGGGCGCTAAAAGCCCGTTCCGATCGGCAAGGAGACAAACATGCGTACCCAAGTCGCAATCATCGGCGCCGGACCGGCAGGCTTACTGCTTTCACATCTGCTGCGTTTGCGCGGCGTCGAATCGGTCGTGGTCGAAACGCGTTCGCGCGATTACTGCGAGAACCGGATTCGCGCCGGCGTGCTTGAGCAGGGAACAGTCGATACGCTGAACGAAGCGGGGCTCGGGGCGCGGATGCGGCGTGAAGGGCTCGTTCATCGCGGTATCGAACTGCTGTTCGACGGCGTGCGTCACCGAATCGACTTCGGTGAGCTGACGCCCGGCCGGGCGATCACCGTCTACAGTCAGCATGAAGTCGTGCGCGATCTGATCGCGGCGGCGTGCGAGCACGGTCAGCGCTTGTATTTCGGCGTGCACGACGTCGCGTTGCACGACGTTGCAACCGGGCGCCCGTCGGTGACGTTCACGGACACGGACGGCCGCGAGGGCCGGATCGATTGCGACTATATCGCTGGCTGCGACGGCTTTCATGGAATATCGCGCCAGACGATTCCAACCGAACGGCTGGCCACGTTCGACCGAGTTTATCCGTATGCGTGGCTCGGCATCCTGGCCGATGCGCCGCCGTCGCTCGACGAACTTGTTTATGCGCATAACGAGCGCGGCTTCGCGCTGTTCTCGATGCGCTCTCCGAGCGTGACGCGGTTGTACCTGCAATGCCGGCCTGATGAAAACGTCGAAGAATGGACGGATGCGCGTATTTGGGATGAACTGCACCGGCGTTTCGCGAACGACAGCGGCTGGACGCCAACCGAAGGCCGGATTATCCAGAAGAGCGTGGCGCCGATGCGCAGCTTCGTCTCCGAGACGATGCAATACGGCCGGCTCTTTCTCGCCGGTGATGCCGCGCATATCGTGCCGCCGACGGGTGCGAAGGGAATGAATCTCGCGGTTGCCGACGTTCGCGTGTTGGGACAAGCGCTCGCCGCGCATTACCGGGACGGCCGCAACGATCTGCTCGAAACGTATTCGTCGACGTGCCTGGAGCGGGTATGGCGCGCCGAGCATTTCTCGTACTGGATGACGAACATGCTGCATCCGTGCGCCGACGATTCACCGTTCGTGGCCCGTCTGAAGCGCGCCGAGCTGAAGTACGTCACACATTCAAGCGCGGGCGCTCAGGCATTGGCGGAAAACTATGTCGGCTTGCCGTTCGACGACAAGGCGAAGATGTATTCGATCGATGCGGCGGCTTAAGTGCCGCTGGTGACAACGCGCCTTGACAAGCTGGCGCACGCATCCCTATGATTGGCCAATCGTTCGTTTAACGAATCTAAGTTCATATTTCGAACAAAAGCGGTGGTGTATGCCGCCGCCCGTGAACGCATGCCGTGCTCCCGCCGCGCGGGGCCGCACACGGATTCGCATCAGGAACAGACATGGTCAACAAGATCTTCGATTCACTCGACGCGGCGGTTGCCGATATTCACGATGGCGCGACGGTCATGATCGGCGGCTTCGGCACGGCTGGCATGCCCGCCGAGCTGATCGACGCGTTGATTGCCCAGGGCGCGCGTGACCTGACGATCGTCAACAACAACGCCGGCAACGGCGAAACCGGCTTGGCCGCGCTGCTGAAGGCCAAGCGCGTGCGCAAGATCATCTGCTCGTTTCCGCGCCAAGCCGATTCGCAGGTATTCGACGCGCTGTATCGTGCGGGCGAGATCGAGCTGGAACTGGTGCCGCAAGGCAATCTCGCCGAACGCATTCGGGCGGCGGGCGCGGGGATCGGTGGTTTTTTCACGCCGACCGGTTACGGCACGAAGCTCGCCGAAGGCAAGGAGACACGCATGATCGACGGCAAGCATTACGTGCTCGAGGCGCCGATTCGTGCCGATTTCGCGCTCATCAAGGCGCTCCAAGGCGATCGTTGGGGCAACCTCGTCTACCGGAAGACGGCGCGCAACTTCGGCCCGGTGATGGCGACGGCCGCGAAGACGACGATCGTCCAGGTGTCTGCCGTCGTGCCGCTTGGCGCACTCAATCCCGAGCATATCGTGACGCCGGGTATTTTCGTGCAACGGATCGTCGAGGCGCCGCAGGCCGCGCATGCCGCCGAACTGGCCGCGTGCGCCGGGCATGCCGGCCACGCCGCGTGAATTCCCGAGGAGAACAAGATGAAACGATTGACTCGCGACGAAATGGCCAAGCGCGTCGCGCAAGACATTCCTGAAGGTGCGTATGTGAATCTCGGAATCGGCGTGCCGACGCTTGTCGCGAATCATCTCGATTCGGACAAGGAGATTTTCCTGCACAGCGAAAACGGGCTGCTCGGAATGGGTCCCGCTCCCGCGCCCGGCGACGAGGACGACGAACTCATCAATGCCGGCAAGCAGCACGTGACGCTGCTGACGGGCGGCGCGTACTTCCATCACGCGGATTCGTTCGCGATGATGCGCGGTGGGCATCTCGACTACTGCGTGCTCGGCGCGTTCCAGGTTTCCGCGCAAGGCGATCTGGCGAACTGGCATACGGGAGCGCCGGATGCGATTCCCGCCGTCGGCGGCGCGATGGATCTTGCTATCGGTGCGAAGCAGGTGTTCGTGATGATGGAGCATTTGACGAAACAGGGCGACAGCAAGATCGTCGCGCAATGCTCGTATCCGGTGACGGGCGTGCGCTGCGTCGATCGCATCTATACCGATCTCGCCGTGCTCGATGTGACACGCGATGGGCTCGCGGTGCGGGAGATCTTCGCGGATATTTCGTTTGACGAATTGCAGCGGCTGACCGGCGTGCTGCTGATTGACGCGACGGGCAACGCGAAAGCGGCGCAAACCGCTGCTGCGTGATGTGAAGGCGCGCGTCATCTGCCGCCGTCTGCCGTTATTTGCGGCAGAAGAGGCGGGCGCGGCGTTGCATGGAGGCCGAACCCGCGCCCACCGACGCGCACGAGCGCGCAACAACCGGCGCTTCGGTGGACAATAAGCGCATTTCTCATTTCTGATTTTCCGATCGACCTCATGCTTGAAGACAGCGCCCGCCTGAGTTCCCTGATTTGCGGCATCGAATCGTTCAATGCGATCTGGTCGCCGCGTGCGACATTGCAGCGGATGCTCGATGTCGAGGCGGCGCTTGCTCGCGCGCTCGCCGCGCATCAGGTGATTCCGGCGAGCGCCGTGCAGCCGATCGAGGCCGCGTGCGTTGCCGGCGCGCTTGACCAGCAGGCGCTTGCGCGCGATGCGGCGCTTGGCGGCAATTTGGCGATTCCGCTCGTCAAGCAGCTGACTGCGCGCGTGAAGGCACACGATGCCGAAGCGGCAAAGTACGTGCATTGGGGAGCGACCAGCCAGGACATCATCGATACCGCGACAGTGCTGCAATTACGCGATTCATTCGATGCCCTCGAGCCGCTGTTGGACGATACATGCGCGAAGCTCGCATCGCTTGCCGCCGCGCATCGCGATACGCCGATGATCGGCCGCACGTGGCTGCAGCAAGCGCTGCCGATCACGCTCGGGCTGAAGTTCGCGCAATGGCTCGATACGCTGCTGCGTCACCGTGAGCGGCTCAACGGGCTGCGCCGAACGACACTCGTATTGCAATTCGGTGGCGCGACGGGCACGCTCGCGAGTTTGCGCGATGCGTCGCCTGCCGTCGCCCGCTCGCTCGCGGACGACTTGCGGCTCGTGCTGCCAGCCGTGCCGTGGCATACGCAGCGTGACCGGATCGCCGAAGTCGCAGGATATTTCGGGATGCTGATCGGTACGCTCGGCAAGATCGCGCGTGACATCTCGCTGTCGATGCAAACCGAAATCGGCGAGCTTGCCGAGCCGGCCGCGGCCGGCAAAGGCGGCTCGTCGACGATGCCGCACAAGCGCAATCCGGTCGGTTGCGCGGCGGTACTGACGGCGGCCGTGCGGGCGCCGGGGCTCGTTGCAACCATATTCGCCGCGATGGTGCAAGAGCACGAACGCGCGCTTGGCGGCTGGCAGGCAGAGTGGGAGGCGCTGCCCGAGCTCGCGCGGCTTGCGGGCGGCGCGCTTGCGCAAATCGCGCAGATCGCCGCCGGCTTGCAGATCGATGCGGCGCGGCTTGCCGCGAATCTCGACGCGACGCGCGGCCTCGTGCTCGGCGAAGCGGTGATGCTTGCGCTCGGCGACAAGATCGGCCGGCTCGACGCGCATCATCTCGTCGAGCGCGCGTCGCGCGAGGCTGTACAGAGCGGCGGTACGCTATACGACGTACTTGCCGCCGACACGGAGGTTACCGCGCATCTGGCGCCCGACGCATTGCGGCGGTTGCTCGATCCCGCTCATTACGTCGGCGAAGCGCGTACTTACGTCGACGCCGTGCTCGCGCTTTACGCGGGCCGTCACTAAGGAGAGATTGCGATGCCTTTCGCGTCAGTCAATGGAATACGGCTGCATTACCGGATCGACCGCGCCGCGCGCGCCGACGCGCCGTGGCTCGTGTTTTCGAATTCGCTTGGAGCGGATTTGTCGATGTGGGCGCCGCAGGTAGGCGCGCTCGTGCAGCATTTCAATCTGCTGCGTTACGATACGCGCGGTCACGGCCATTCGGAAGCGCCGGCCGGCTCATATACGCTCGAGCAACTGACAGGTGACGTGCTCGGTTTGCTCGATCATATCGGCGCCGAACGCGCGCATTTTTGCGGGGTGTCAATGGGCGGGCTCACGGGCGCCGCGCTTGCCGCGCGGCATTCGGCGCGAATCGGGCGCGTGGTGTTGGCCAATACCGCTGCAAAAATCGGTTCTCCTGAAGTATGGGCGCCGCGTGCGGCGAAGGCGCGTAGCGAAGGGATGGCCGTGCTCGCCGACGCCGTGCTGCAGCGCTGGTTTACGCCCGCGTTCTTCGCGCGCGAGCCGCGTCTGATCGATGTGATCCGCGATGTGTTCGTTCACACGGACCAGAACGGCTACGCAGCGAATTGCGATGCATTGAATGCCGCCGATTTGCGCGATGAAGTGTCTCGCATTGCCGTGCCGACGCTCGTTGTGACAGGCGCGCACGATCAGTCGACGCCGGCCGGCCAGGGGCGCGCGCTCGCTGCGGCGATCGCCGGGTCGAAGCATGTCGAGTTCGACTGCGCACATATTTCCAATATCGAATGCGCGGACGATTTCAGCCGCGCGCTGATCGATTTTCTGACGGCCTGAAGCGAGTCTCGGCATGAATGACGACCAACGTTACGAAGCGGGCATGACCGTGCGCCGCGCCGTGCTCGGCGATGCGCACGTCGATCGCTCGCTTGCGAGCCGCACCGAGTTGACTGACGAATTCCAGAATTTGATCACCCGATACGCATGGGGCGAGATTTGGACGCGCGAAGGGTTGCCGCGTCACACCCGCAGCCTGCTGACGATCGCGATGATGGTCGCGCTGAATCGCGGCGAGGAACTTGCGCTGCATTTGCGTGCGGCGAAGAACAACGGCGTGACACGTGATGAAATCAAAGAAGTGCTGCTGCAGACTGCGATCTATTGCGGCGTGCCAGCTGCGAATTCAGCGTTTCATCTCGCGCAGCGGATCTTCGGTGAAGAGGACGCGCCTGCCTAAGTCGGCCTACTCGGCTTGACGCCGCGCGCAACGCAACGGCCCCGTAGAGGCCGCTTGCGTGGGCGGCATACCGAACGAAACCGCCGTCCGCGTGCGACGGCCAGCGCTGGCATCGAATCGGCGTGGTGAGAGGGCAACGAGACAAGAGGACGTGGCGAGCGTCCACGGCAACTCAAGGAGACATTCATGACCGATTTTGCGCGCCAGCTCGATGTGCAGCAATTTATCGACGAGCAGCGCTTCTCGCCTTATCAGTGGCTGATTCTAGTTCTCTGTTTTCTGATCGTTGCGGCCGACGGCTTCGATACCGCCGCGATTGGCTTCGTTGCCCCCGCGCTTGGCCAGCAATGGCATGTGACGAAGGCAGCGCTTTCGCCGGTGATGAGCGCGGCGCTCGTGGGCCTAGCGCTTGGCGCGCTCACCGCGGGGCCGATGGCCGACCGGATCGGCCGCAAGCGTGTGCTGGTCGGGTCGGTCGTATGGTTCGGACTCTTCAGCATCGGCTGTGCATTCGCGAATTCTGTTGTCGAGCTTGCGATACTGCGTTTGCTGACCGGGCTCGGGTTGGGTGCCGCCATGCCGAACGCGACAACCTTGATGGCCGAATACGCGCCACGCGCGAAGCGCTCGTTTCTCGTCAATACGATGTTCTGCGGCTTCACGCTCGGTTCGTCGGCCGGTGGCCTGGTTGCCGCCGCGCTGATTCCCGAGCACGGCTGGCGCAGCGTGTTCGTCGTCGGCGGAAGCGCGCCGCTCGTGCTCGGTGTCGCGTTGCTGATTGCGTTGCCCGAATCGATCCGCTTCATGACGCTGCGCGGCGCGCGTCCGGACCGGATCGCTGCGGTGCTGAGCAGGATCGCTCCGGGCGTGTCGTTCGATCGAGTGCGTTTCGTGTTGCCTGAAGAACAGGGCGAAGCGCGATCGGGAGCCGCCGTCGTCTTGTCGCCGCGCTATCGCACTGGCACCGCGATGCTGTGGCTCACCTACTTCATGGGCCTGCTCGTTTATTACCTGCTGACGAGCTGGCTGCCGACGCTGATTCGCGACAGCGGTTTTTCCGTGCGCGACGCGGCGCTCGTCACCGCGCTGTTTCCGCTGGGAGGCGGGATCGGCGCGATCGTATGCGGTTGGCTGATGGACCGCTTCGAGCCGCATCGCGTGATCGCCGTCACCTATGCGTTGACCGCGCTGTTTGTCTGGATGATCGGCTGGCAGGCCGGACATCTTGCGTTACTGGCGACCGTCGTGTTTATTGCGGGTGTTTGCATGAACGGCGCGCAATCGTCGTTGCCCACGCTCGCCGCTGCGTTTTATCCGACGAGCGGACGAGCGACCGGCGTCGCATGGATGCTTGGCGTCGGGCGCTTTGGGGGAATTCTGGGGGCTTTTTCGGGAGGCTTGCTGCTGCAGGCGCAGCTCGGATTCAGCACGATTTTCTCGATGCTCGCGGTGCCGGCGCTGATCGCCACGGGCGCGCTGCTCGTCAAGCGTTCGGCGGCGCGGCGGCAGGCGGCTGCGCCTGTGTCGACCGGTATCGCCTGATGGCCGGGCGATGGAACGATTCCGGTTACGTGGTTCGTTTCGTCGCCGGATCGCCACCGAATCGTCGTCGGAGCAATCGGGCATACGCGCGGATCGTTCCGGCGTAGGGCGCACGGCGGGCCGGCAAGCTCATTCCTCTGCGTCGTGGACTTTCGCGAAGTGCCGCAGGTAGGCGCGTAGCGCCGCTTCACGGCTGCGGCGATCGGCGGTTGTCGATGCGCCCATTGTTTCCTCGTCGCCGAACAACGCGGACGGCGCGCCGTAAGTGCCCACTTCGACACGTTCGCGCAGCACCCGGATCAAATGCGCGCGGTGACGATATTCGGCGATCCAGTGCAGCCCCTCGATCCGATCGCCTGCTTTCAGCAATGGCTTCATCAGCGTCCTCCCAGCCGGGACGGGTTCGCACGGCGGCGAACCGGCGTCAGGATTGCAGCGTACGCCTTGCCGGGACGGATCACAACGAGGGACGACACCAAGGCAAACGCACGGCGCGTCAGTCAGCCGCCAGTATTTTTGACAGCAGTGGATAAAGCGATAGCACGAGCAGTGCTGCCATCATGACGTTGAATGTGCGCAGCCGGCGCGAATTCGACAGAAGGCCGCGCATTCCCTGGCCGAATGCGGCCCAGACGCAAATGCTCGGCAACCCTACCGCGATGAACACGAGCGCCATCCATGCGGCGTTGAGGCCATAGTCGGCCGAGAGCTGAATCGTGGTCGCGGCGGTCAGTACCATCATCCACGCTTTCGGATTGATCCATTGGAACGCCAGGGCTTCTATGAACGTCATCGGGCGCGATTTGCCGTTTTGCGCACGCACTTCGCCGGACGTGCCGATACGCCACGCGAGGTACAGCAAATACACGACACTGGCGGTCTCAAACAAGGTGTAAAGCATCGGGATGCGTTTAAATGCTTCACCGAGGCCGAAACCGACCGCAAGCATCAGGATCGCTACGCCGGCGCTGATGCCGAATATGTGCGGTAATGTGCGGCGAAAGCCAAAGTTGACGCCGGATGCGAGCAACATGGTGTTATTCGGGCCCGGCGTGATCGACGTGACAAGCGCGAACAACAGGCCGGCTGGTAGCGCGCTGGCGGTGAGATGGTCCATGTGATGCTCTCTTTTTTGCACTGAAATCGTTGAGGGTGAGAGCAAGTCTAGTGGACAGTATCTGTACAGTACCGAGCCAATTTGACGAATGATTACCAGTACGGAACTGGTGAGCGGGCAATTCAACTGCTTATTGGTGTTGTCTCTCAGAAAAGATGTCCGTAGTCTCAATAAGTTGTCTTTGAATAATTGACTGCCGTCCTGTGCGTAAAAGCTGCGACCAGCCTCGACTCGCAGAAAGTGATAGCGAATATTTTCCGACTTGGGCTTCTGGCGCAATGTTTGATCAAGATCGCTGTATCATTGTTGCCACGTTGGAGGCGCCTACCGCCCGTTCACGGTTGAGGCTCATCCGCGCGAACGGGCCTGGAAAGTCATTCTCTAACTGTCTACGGAAGAGTGAGGAGGCATGAACGGTGACTGCGATGTAGGGCCTCGCGAATAAGTTGAAAATGAAGAGGGATGCAGTCCCTAGCCTTTGCCATGGTGCTGGTTGCCTCGGAACCGCAGTCTCAGATCGACTCGACTGACGACGAGCGATTGGGCCTGAACAACGGCCTCCAATCAGCGCTTACTCACCGCGTCGAACTCGATCAGCCGATCCCGATTCTTGCTGAATACCGAGTGATGCCAGAGTGCATCCTCAATCGACGACAGGCCGACGAACCGCCGGAACAGCAGGTTGCACGAGATCTGCTCGACCAACTACCGCTCGCCGCGGATGCTGTACAACAGCTGGAGCAGCTTGGCTGCCCATCAGCTTCTCCGGCGCGATGCTCGGGCGGCCACCCTTGACGTCTGCTTCGTAGATCGCCGAAAACTTGGCATCCCTCTTCGAAAGCGCTTCGTCCAGTCACGTCCGGATCGGCCGCAACGGATGGGTCTGCGGAATACACTCCTCCAGCCTGACCGTGCTGAACGACGATTCGTTGTAGCCGTCGGCGCCTCGCATCTGCTCCCTCTTCGTTGATCTCGGGAGACTGCATCGTGCGGGATAGGCCAAGGTATTTCAACGGCCTGTTGATGGCTTCGTCGTTCCTCGATCGACTGATGCTTTGGATCTCGTACGATGGAAACCGATTCTTGCGAAGCATCTGGCGCGCCGCGCGCGGAAGCGCGGCGCGCCACGACTCAGGGCTGCACTTGCGCCAGGTATTCACCCAGGATATCGCCGAGCAGCGGCGCACGCGTCTTCAGAAAATAATGGCCGCCGTCAGGCAGGCGCCGAACCTGAAGATCGAGATTCAGATGCCCCCAGTTTTCCGCCTGCCCTTCGTCCCCGCGTGTGAGCGGATCGTCGTCCGCCAGCAGGCACAGTGCCCGGATCGGACGACGGAACACCAACTGCTCACGCCAGATTTTCAGCAGGATCTCATTGGCCCCGACTGCGTCGTTGCGATACGCGGCGGCAAGCCGTGCCCGAACCTCGACATTCTCGTCGACATTCAGGTCCAGCCCGGTCACATCGGTCAACCATTGCAGAATCTCGCTGTCGTCCAGCTGCTGCGTCTTCGCGATCTGTTGCTTCAGGATTTCCACCGGGCGCAGTACCTTGCCCGAAAACACGATTGCGGACACGTGCATCCCCGCATCGATGGCCTGGGCGGCGAATTCCACCGCTGGCCCGCATCCCGAGCAATGACCCCACGCGACGACCTCCGATACGCCGGCTTCACGCAATTCCTCGACGCAATGCCGTGCGAGCTGCGTCGCCGGCAGCAAGCCACGATCGATCGAAGGATCGTTACCCGGCGGCTCCGCCGCGAACACCTGCAGATCGAGGCGTTCGCGCAGCGCGTTAGCCGCGTGTTGGAAATTGACGGCATTGCCGCCCGCGTAACTGAAGCAGACAAGCGCCGGTCCCGATCCTCCACTGGCCAAACGATGCAGGATGCGGGGCGCGACCTGCCGGTCGCTCTCGATACATGCCGCGAGGCGCGCCGGCGTTTTATACGTGAACAGATCGACGAGCGTATATCGGCCTTGCGAGCGCATCGCCGCCGACATCGCGAGCAGCGAATTGCCGCCGAGCGCGAAGAAGCTGCTGTCGCGCCCGATCGCCTGGGCCGGGATCTTCAACAGCTCGGACCATTGCGCCGCCAGATCCTGTTCAAGCGCACCGGCAGGCGGCTGTACCGCCGGCTGGTCGACCCGAAGCTGCGGCGCGCACCAGGCGAGCAGCGCCTTCTTGTCCACTTTGCCCGCCGCGTTCAGCGGCAAGGCCTCGCATCGCAGGACGTATTCGGGCAGCATGAAGTCCGGCAGTTGCGCCGCGATCCGCTGCCGAACCTGATCCGGATCGGCTTGCCCCTGCACCACTCCGATCAGCCGGCCGCCGTGTTCGCCCGCTTGCAGCACCACGGCGGCGTTGCGCACATGCTCGATCGCCAGCAACGCATTTTCAATTTCGCCGATCTCGATCCGCATGCCACGAATCTTCACCTGCTCGTCCTTGCGCCCGAGGTAGGCCAGCACGCCGTCTGCGCGCCATTTGCCAACGTCGCCGGTACGGTACAGGCGCCCGTTCGACCATTGTCCGAGCGGGTGTGCAAAATCGAATGCCGTGCGGGTCTTGTCGGGCGCATTGATATAGCCGCGCCCCACCCCGACTCCCGATACGCAGATTTCGCCCGGCGTGCCGAACGGTACCGGTCGGTCCTGATCATCGAGGATATGAATCCACATGTTGCGGATCGGCTTGCCGATCGGCACGATGGCGTTGGCCGGCGGCGCCTCGAGCATGTGATGCGTGATGTCGTCGGATGCCTCGGTGGGGCCATAGGCATTGACCAGCCGAATCTGCGGATACAGGGCGAACCAACGCACCACCAGTTCGTGCTTGAGCGCCTCGCCCGTTTGCAACAGCACGCGCAACGCGCCCAGATCGACAGGATGCTGCTCCAGGTATTCGAGCAGCAGCGCGAAATACGATGGAACGATTTCCAGCACGCTCACGCCGTCCTGCTTCAAGCGCGCGCAGAAGGTGGCCGGATCCAGTTGAATGTTTTTCGCATAGACCACGGTCTGCGCGCCGCACACGAGCCCGGTCAGGGCCTGCCAGACCGAGACGTCGAAGGTGACGGGCGCGGTTTGCGCCAAAACGTCCGAGTCGTTCAGCGCCAGATCCTCGATCTTTGCCAGCATGTGATTCAGCATGCCGCTATGCTCGAGCATTGCCCCCTTGGGCTTGCCCGTCGAGCCGGATGTAAAGAGCACGTAGGCCAGATCGTCCATCCCCGGGCGGCAGATAGTCTGCGTGCCGGCCGGGAGATCAGCCGGTACATGCAGGCGAACCGGCGCCTCGTGTCCCTGCAGCAGAGCCATGAAGCGCGCATGCTGATCGCGCTCGCAAATCAGGTCGCTGACGCGAGCTTCGTTCAGCAGCTCCAGGATGCGTGCGTCCGGATAGTCTGCGTCCAGCGGCATGTAGACGGCCCCCGCCGCCATCACGCCCACGATGCTTGCGATCCATTCGACCGAGCGCGGCAGCGCGATGGCCACCACGCGAGGAGCACCGGCACGCGCCGGCAGTACCGAGGCGACCGCGCTCGCCGCAGCGGCCAGCGCTTCGAAGCTCAGCATATGCCGTGCGTCGCGCAGTGCGATTTTTCGTGGCGTGCGCTGCGCATGATCCAGGATCCGATGAATCGCCGTATGAGACGGCAGCGGGCGCTGCTCGCCCCGCCCGAGGCGCGCGAGCAGCGCCTGCTCGGCGGGCGGAATCAGTTCGGCCAGCCAGTAGGGTTGTTCGGCATCGTCGGCAATGGTGCGCAGCGCATTCAGGTAATACTCGCCAATCCGCGCGACATGCTCTGCATCGAATTCGTTGCGGTGATAATGCAGGCTCAACTGCACCTGATCGGTATAGGCGTTCTGCGAGAATTCCGCGCGTAGCGGGAACTCGGTCTCCGCCCGAACCCGCACGTTCAATGCATTCATGCCGGGCAGCGCACGCAGCGCCTTGAGCATATGGAAGTGCGTGAAGTTGAAGACGGCCTCGAACAGCGTCTGCGTGGTCTCCAGCATCGCCTTCATGTCAGCCATCGGGAACCGGCGATACGGCAGGAATTCGACCTCCTGCGCATGAAGGCGGCGCACCAGCGCCGACCAGGATTCGTTGGTCCGAAGCTCGGTCAGCAAGGGTATCGAATTCAGGAACAGGCCGATCGCCTGATCGACCTCGGCTTCTTCCGGACGCCCGCTGTGCTCGTAGCCGCTGACCACCGTTCGGGTGTTCGCGAGCAGGCCGAGTACCCGCATATGCACGCCGAGCAGCACGGTCTTGACGGGCACGCCAAGCCGCGCCGCCAGGGCGCGAAGCGCGTCGGAAAGAGCTGGCGCGATCTCGATATCGTGATACGCGATGACGGGCACGTCACCCTCGCGGGCGCGCAGACGTGGCAGCGGCATCGGCGCGTAATCGCGCAAGGCGGTCCGCCAGTATGCCTGGGCGTCGGGATCAGCGCGTGTCGTTTGCTCGACGGTCACGTATTTGCGCAGGAAGTCGTCATTGAAATCCGTGGCCGGCAGCGCGCCCTGCCGGGCCAGATGATAGAGGCGCAGCAGCTTGGTATGGAATTGATTGATGCTCCAGCCGTCCAGCGCCGAATCGTGAAAGCTCAGGATGTAGCGGAACTGTTGCGACGACAGCACCTGGATATGAATGCGAATCAGGCCGGGCTGCTGCCAGTCGAACTGATAATGGCTTTCCTGCTCCATGAACTGCTCGAGCCGCTGAGCCTGCCGGTCGGCATCCTCGTCGCGCCAGTCTTCGATAAACAGCGGCAGTGGCGCATCGCGATGCACGATCTGGACGAAACTGTCATACCCCTGCAGGTGATAGCTGGTTCGAAGGATCGCGTGATCGGCCACCATTCGTTGCGCGGCTTGGCGAAATGCCTCCGCTTCGAACCGGCCGTCCAGCGTATAAACCTGGATATCGTGGTACCACGATGCGCCCTTGTTCAGCTCGCTTTGG
Organism: Burkholderia sp. TSV86; assembly: GCF_001522865.1. Classification (GTDB taxonomy): domain Bacteria; phylum Pseudomonadota; class Gammaproteobacteria; order Burkholderiales; family Burkholderiaceae; genus Burkholderia. The sequence goes on from NZ_LOWB01000131.1 coordinate 58,374, forward strand.
AAAATCAGGCCGGCCTGCAGCTGTGACATCGGATAGGCATCCTCGATGTCAGGCGGCAGACGGGACCGGTCTTCATCGCTCAACAACGAGAAACGCCGGTAGGCCGGCTCGTCGACGGGCCGTGCATGCCCAAGCAGTGGAACCAGGCCGGCAATCGTCGGATGACTGAACATTTGCTGGAAGCTGATCTCGAAGCCGAGCTTGCGAGCGCGGCTGATAACGCCGAGCGCCGTGATCGAATCGCCGCCGAGGCTGAAGAAGCTGTCGTGAATGCCCACCGAGTCGACGCCGAGCACCTCGGACCAGATCGCCGCCAGCGCCTTCTCCGACTCGGTGCGCGGCGACGCCTGCGATGCCCTGAGCGCGAGTTTCTGCGGATTCGGCAATTTCGCGCGGTCGAGCTTGCCGTTCGGCGTGAGCGGGAAATGATCGACTACGACGAGGTACGCCGGCACCATGAACTCAGGCAGATCGCGTAACAAGGCCGCTCGGACCGCAGCCTCGTCGTAGCCTGTCTCGGGCCGGACGTAGGCCGCCAGGAACTTGCTGCCATCCTCACGCGCGAGCGCGATCACGCGCACATCACGCACTAGGGGATCGCGCTGGATCGCGGCCTCGATCTCGCCGATCTCGATGCGGTAGCCGCGAATCTTGACCTGGTGATCGATCCGGCCGAGATACTCGATCTGGCCGTCGGCCAGCCAACGGACCAGATCGCCGGTCCGATAGAAGCGCTGCGCGAGGGGAGCAGGCAGGATGCAGAACTTCTCGGCGGTCAGTTCCGCGCGATTGAGATAGCCGCGCGCCAGATTGACACCGCCGATGTACAGTTCGCCGGGCACGCCGATCGGAACAAGACGCTGCTGGGCATCGAGGATGACTATACGGGTGTTCTGGATCGGCAGGCCGATCGGCACCGATGCACGCCGCTCGCCAGGCTGGCATTCGTAGGCGGTTACATCGACCGTGGCTTCCGTTGGCCCGTACAGGTTGACGAGACGGGTTTGCCACGGTGTGCCGATCTGCGTGAAGAAGCGCTCGGATTGATGCAGGGTGAGTGCTTCGCCACTCGTGAATACAATCTTCAGTGAGCGAGCTTGCGGTGCGCGCGCATCGACCGACTGAAGGAACGCGTCCAGCATCGACGGCACGAAATGCATGTGGGTGACGCGATCGCGCGCGATAGTCTCGAGCAATGCAGCGGGATCCTTTTCGCCGCCAGGGCGCAGCAACGATACGGCGGCGCCGGAAAATGCCCACCAGAACAACTCCCAAACGGAGACGTCGAATGAGATCGGCGTCTTTTGCAGGATGACGTCGCCAGGTTGCAGCCCATAGGCATGCTGCATCCATTCGATACGATTGAACACCGAACGATGCTCGATCATCACGCCCTTGGGATTGCCGGTGGAGCCCGAGGTATAGATGAGGTAGGCCAGTTCGCCGGCATCCAGGCCGAGCGCGGGATTGGCCGTGCCCTCCGCGGTCGCGGCGAAGTCCAGCACGGGTAGCGCATGCTCGGCAAGATCGGCGGGCACGCCGTCGGTCCCGTCGACAAGAACGAAACGGGCCTGACTGTCTTCCAGGATGTAGCGGCGGCGGTTGTCCGGATAGCTCGGATCCACTGGCACATAGCAGGCACCAGCCTTCAGCACCCCGTAGATCGAGCTCAGCATGCCGATGCCGCGTGGCAACATGACCGCCACCGCATCGCCGGGACGTACTCCGCGGTGTATCAGGTTCCAGGCGATGACATTGGCGCGCGCGTTCAGCGTCGCGTAGTCGAGTCGCTCGTCGTCGCTGATCACAGCCAGTTGATGTGGCATGTCGAGCGCGCGCGCCTCCAACATCTGCTCGAGACGCAGGTGGCGCGTGAATTCGCGTGTCTGTCCGTTCGTGAAGCGCTCGGCAATGGCGCGCTCCTCGTCGCAGCATGGAACGAACTCGCCCAGCGTCTGCTTCGGCGCACCCGCGATCTGCTCCAGCAGTCCGACGATATTGCGCAGAATCGACCGGCGATAAGCCAGCGGATACAGTGCCGCATCGGCGTGGAGGCTGATCCGCCCGTTGGCCGACAAGTCGAAATCGATTTGCAGCGTGCCGGGCTGGCGCGTCAGCGGCTGTGCCCCGGCCATGCGCACACACAGATGAAGGCCGAAAATCAGATGCGGGCCCGGTTGATCCAGCAGCAGCCGGATTTCCTCGAAGCTGCCGTCACCGAGTTCCAGTACATCCAAAATCTGTTTGCGGTGCTGAAGCATCGCGTCGGCGGCACGCTCGTGCGGAGCGGGCGCAGCATGCTGGAGGACGAAGTGACTGGCGTGCGAGGCGCCGGCGATCGAGTAGCCGAAGCGCAGCGGATAGTCGGCGGGCGCGTAATAGTGCGCCAGCAGGTTCAGTCCGACCGATAGCAGAGCGCAGATATTGTGTTCGTCGCCTCGCGTGATTTTCTGTAGCGCCTGGAACGCCACGTCCGACATCCGACCGTCCACGGATTCCGGATCGCCTGGATACCCGGGCATGGGTGGCAATTGTGCCGGCAGGCCGTCGGCATCGAGCTGGCGCTGATAATAGGCAACGCGCTGCAGGCGCGATTCGTCCTGCAAGGGGGTGAAAACGCTGGACATCAGATTAATCCTCGAAATCGAAATCGGCGGTGGCGGTCAGGCGAGGGGCGGCATGGTCGGCCCGGGGCGGCTCGATCAACTCACGCAGCAAGGCGGAGGGTTCGGCCGTCAGCAGGCGCTGGAATAACCGGGTGAACATGGCTGAGAACGTCGCGATCGAGCGATGGCTGAAGCGGTGCGGGCAATATTCCCATTGCAGTTGGTAACCCGAAGCGCCCAGATCGAAGCAATGCAGAACGAGCGCGAACTGCGCCATCCTCTTGGCTTCGCAAAACGAACGGAAATACCCACCCAGGATATCTATTCGCTGGTAACTGATATTCTGGAATGCGAACAGCACATCGAGCAGCGGATGGTCATGGTCGCCCGCACCGCGCTCGACGCCGCACATCGCAACCTGATCGGCCGCCGGAAAGGTCTGATGCTCGAGCGCGGCCAGGACATGCCGATGCAGCAGATGAATCGCCTCCTGCACCGTTCGATCCGCATCCAGCGGCAACGGCAGGATCAGCGTATTGACGAACATGCCGAAACTGTCGAAACCGTCCGTCTCGCCGCGGCCCGACACCACGACGCCGAGATGATTGCGCCAGCCGTGCAACAGCTGTGCCTGCAAGGCGGCGAGCAGCAGCAGCGCCAGGATGAATGGCGTGCTGCCGCTACGCTTGGCCAGCGCCCGAAACGCATCGGCCTGTCGCTCGTCCAGATCGGTGTATTGCACCGCGTAGCCGTAGCCGGGCGCGGTGCGCGGCGGAAGTTCCGGCAGGCCTGGCCAAGTGGGCTTCGGGCCGATTTCGCTCAGCAGGCCCTGCCAGAATTGGCGGCCGGCCGATTGCCGCGCCAGCCAAGCATCGTCAGCTTGCCAGATGCACGACGCCGCACGATGCCCCGCTCGCGGTTCCCGCTGGGCGCCATTGATCGCCGCCTTGAGTCGCTCGACAAACAGGCCGATGGACACGCCATCGGCCACGATATGACTAAAGTCGAGCATCAGACAGGTCTGCCGGCCATCGAACGGAACGATGGCGGCACGCAGCAACACATCGTGGTCCAGCCGAAACGGCTGGACCAGCGCTTCGCGCGCCTCGCGCAGATCCGCGAAGCGCCGTACCGGAATCTCGCGCGGCTCACTGAAACGCCAGACGAACTGGCCGTCTTCGTCGTGGAAACGCGCAAACAGCATCGGCAACCCAGCCGCGACTTCCTGCAGCGCGTCGCTGAATTGCTGCGGCGAGACCGGCTGCGGCAGCACGGCCAGGATCGGGATGTTGTAGGCCGTGGTGTCGGGATGGCGAAAATGCTCGAGATAAACCATCCGTTGCGCGGGACTTTGCGCATGGGTGCGGGTCGGATCTGGCGCCGGGGCCGGCGGCAGCGGCCGAGTCTGAGGCGGCAGCAGAGCGAACAGGTCGCTCACGCGTTCCAGCTGCAGCAGGCGGGCCACCGGAATTCTGACGCCCCACCGTCGATGAATGCTCGCGGAGAATGCCGCGGCCTGCAGCGAGTCGGCACCCAGTGCCAGCAGGCCATGAGCCAAATCGTCGTTCGACAGTGGCACCGAGAGAATCGACCGCAGTGTGTCCAGCAGTGCACGTTCGGTATCAGTCATGCTATTGGCGGCTCAGGCTGGCAGATGGGAAAGGAGCAGGTAGGCCACGTAGCCGCATGCGATCACGGCAAAGAAATTCCGCACGCGCGTGGCGATCAGGATAGTGACGAGCGTGGCCAGCAGATAGGGATTGCGCAGGCTGGCATTGAGCTCGGTGCCATGCCCGGACAGCAGCACGCCGTTGGCGATAATCACCGTCAGGATGGCGGGGGGCAGCAGTTCCAGGGATTCGCGCAGGAAGCGCGGCAGCGAGATATGGTTTGCGAAGATGAAGGCGATCCCTCGCACCACGAAGACGGTCGCGCCCATGGCGAGAATCATGATCATGGTCGGGGTCATTCTTGCGGCTCCAGGGTCTGGGTCTTGCGGCGCGACAAGCCGGTCGCGATTTGCACCAACAGCACGGATGCCAGGCACGAAATGAGAATGCCCAGGTTGTAGGGCGCGGACCAGGTCAGCAGGTAAATTCCGAGCCCGAGCACGGCCACCGCCAGGTTTCTCCACTGCTTCAGATACGGGGCGAGCATCGCGGCGAAGGTCGCGTAGGTGAAAAAGTCAAGCCCGAGGCGTGTGCTGTACTGCGCCAGGTGATCGCCGACGAACAGCCCGATCGCGGTACCCAGCACCCAATTCACGTAGAAGATGACGACGCAGGCCATGAAGTAGGTGTTCTTTTGCGCCTCGGTGCCGTCTTCGGCAAAGCGATCCTTGGTGAGCACGAACACTGCGTCGATCAGGCCGAAGGCAAGAATGGCCCGGTAAAGAACCGGCACTTTCTTGACTTCATCGACCAGCGAAACCGCATACAGAAAAAAGCGCAAGCTCAGCAGGAACGTCGTCCCGAGTGCGACGACCATCGTGGCGTGCGAGGTGATCAGCTCGAGGCCGACGAACTGCGCCGAGCCCGAATAGATGAAGCCGGACATGATCAGCCCGTCGACGACGCCGAGTCGGCTCTGGATGACCAGCGTACCGAACACGACGCCTGTCAGCAGCGCCGAGATCAGCAGCGGCGACGAGCGACTGAACGCCAGGCGCCATTCCTTCCAGTCATTGATTTGCATGATGTGGTGAGTTCGTGGTGAGTAGATGCCGGTCGCGACCCGGGGCGCCTGGAACCGCTCATCCCGGCACCCATCGTGATCAGACTGTGTAGGGCGCCGGGAAGAAGTCCGGCATGCTCGTCATCCGTGCTTCGTCGAGATCGTTCAGAATGGCCTGTGCGACCGCGAGGTCGAGAATCCCCATGCCAAACGGCGAGAAGATCCGCGTCCGTCCGGTGTCCGGCTTGATCTGACCGCGGATCAAGGCCGCGGCACCGCCGTCGACAAAGTCGCTGTGTCCGCACTGCTGTTGGGCCAGGTGCAGCGAGGTCTGAGCCTTCATGCAATGCTCGGGATCGTCCGCCACGTTCTGGCTGGCAAGGATGAGGTCCGCTGAGATATCGCGCAGCGACATATGCAGCACGGTCGGTGCATGGCGAAACCAGTCCTGTTCGGCGACATACGGCACGGTGGCCGAGGTTGCGAACAGAATCATGTCGGATTCCGAAATCGTGGTGCGCAACTCGGCGCTTCGCGAGCGGCCGACCAGGCTGGCGCATTTGTCGCGGAACAGCGAAGCGCGCGCGTCCGACAGGTCGGACACGCACAATTCATCGATCACCCAGCCCAGGCGTGCCAGCAACTGCACCACACCCAGCGCGATCGGACCCGCGCCTACGACGCCGAGACTGCGGATCCGCCCTGGCGTCGGGTGCAGATGGGTCGCGCCCACCACAGCGGATGCCGCGGTACGGGCGGCGCTGATCAGGCTGCCCTCCATGCAGGCAAGCGGATAGCCGGTCTCGCGGCTGTTGACCAGCAGCACGGCGGAGGCGCGATCGAGTCCACGATCGACGTTGGCCGGGAAGCTCGCGATCCATTTGATGCCGGTGATCGGCGGCTCGCTTTCGATCGACGCGGGCAGCGCGATGATCCGATTGCGTGGCTCATTCGGAAATCGCAGGAAATAGCTGTCGGGGTTGACCGTATGGCCGTCCGCGTCGTGCTGATAGGCCCGGCACACCAGGTCGAAGACCTCGCGGGGATGCTGTTCGAGCCAGGCTGAAATGCTGGGCGCGCCGATCATCTTGAAAGGCGGGGGAGCGAGTCTGTTCATCGGAGAAGTTGGCAAAGGATGCGTGTCAGGAAAGAGCGGCCTCTTGCATTTGCACCGAGGCAACGTGCGGCAGACTCGGGAAATGCTCGGCCACCCAGTCGGGTGAGAAAATCGTGTCGACGTAGCGATCCCCCATGTCCGGGGAAATGGCCACTACGCAGGAATCCGGCGGGATGTGCTGCGCATGCTGGCGCACGCCGCACAGCACCGTGCCGGTGGAGCCGCCGAACAGCATGCCCTGCCGGGCCAGGTTCCGGCACATGTCGACCGTGTCCGCCTCCGGGATCATCAACAACGCATCGTAACGGGATTGCGCGCGAATGGCGGGCGGCGTGCTAGTGCCCAGCCCCGGAATATGGCGTTTGCCTGGAGGCTGGCCGAACGTGACCGAGCCTACGCTGTCGACGGCAATGATCCGGGTATGCGGGGAATGTTCCCGCAGGTAGCGCGAGACGCCGCCCAGCGTCCCGGTCGTGCCGGCGCCCACGAAGACGAAGTCAGGCTTCTCGAACTGCTTCAGGATTTCCGGACCGGTGGAGTGGTAATGTGCGAGAACGTTCTCGTCATTCTCGTACTGGTTGATCCACACCAGCCCGGTATCCTCGGCCAGCATCGACCGGATCAGCCGAATCCGCGAGCCCAGGAAGCCTCGCTGATATCGAATGTTCCGCTGCGCGAAAAGCGTGGGCAGGATGTCGCAAGTCGGTTTTTGCAGGAACAGACAATTGCGCAGCAGTTGCGCGACGCTCGGGTATGTGTAGACGATCTCGACTTGTTTGCGCACACCGCGGCGGCGCAGGTAATCGTCAAGCATCAGCGTCGTTTCGATTGGCGCGATTCCACACTGGTGCGGCACGTTGTGCGTCTTGGGAAAGGTTACGGTGATGAATACGCGGCCGCGTTCAATGGCCGCCAAGCGTTGCGCGAGCTGACGGGCAGGATCGTACTGATAGAAATGATCGCCGGCTTCCGGCAGCCCCTCGATGCGCTCTGGCGCGGGTATGCAACCGGTCGCGATCACGAGGTAGTCGTAGCCATATCGCTGGCCGCTGCGTGTGTGGACCTGCTGCGCGGGGAAATCGAAGGATTCGACGCCGTCGACGACGAAATCGATTTCGGGCCGCAGCAACGATCGCTCGGAACGCACAAGATCCTCGCGCAGTGCAGCTCCGAATGCAACGTACATGAAAGCGGGTTTGTAGAAATGATCAGGCGAATCGGACAACAGGATCAGCGATACACGCTTATCGATCAATTCACCAAACAGCTTCGCGGCAAGTTGATTCGCGAGCATCGTGCCGCCGAGGCCGCCGCCGACGATCAGGACCCGGATCGGCTGCATCGCGTGCCTCTTCATCGGCTGGCCCTCCGATAAACCGCGGTCGATCGACGCAACGGGAACGGCTGACGGATGGCTTCTTGCATGACGGGTGGCATGTCTGCTCCTCTTGATGGGCAGCGAAACCGATTTGAATGTGAATGCGCGTGAGAATGTGCTGCTTCTTGTATTTTCGAATTTCCGTTGAAATGGAAATTACGAAAAAATTTAGGTGAAGTCAAATTTGAATTTCCGATTCAAATTTCGGCTTGTCGATTTTTGAAATGTCATTTGATATTGTTTTTGAAAATTACATGGGAATTCGATGCATGATTGTCAGGTGAGAGGTGCATGGACTGCGGAGCCGGCTGGTTATGGTGACGCTCTGTGTTGTCGAGCCTGGTGTGCATAAAGAATCGGTCGATTTGAAATTGATATATAAATCTGTATTTTGAATTTGCTGTAACGAAAAATTCTTTTGGTGAATTTTTGATTGAGAAATTTTTATGAATTAAAGTTGATTGGTATTTATAAAAATTAAACTTATAGAGATGAGGCGATTGTATCGGTAAATTTATGAAAAAAGATTGATCGAGAAATTTTAATATGCTCGTTGAGTATCGTCGTCAGCGCATCCTGATGAGGATCGACGCGAGAGTTATCCTGAGCATGATCCACCAATGGATGGCGCCGCCGGGCGGGACGACGCGTTTTTCGTCCATGTGGAGCACGCTGTAGTGAGGAGGGGAAGGACGTTGGCATGGATGGTGCAAGCCGCCGTTGTATCGCACAGCCGGACGGCGTTTATTGGCAGCGCATGAATCGAGTTGCGAGCGCGTCTGCTGCGCGCCACGCGTGGTCAGGGGGGGCTTCCACGCGGATTCACTCTATTGCGATTTCTTTGAAGCCTCGGCAAGCATCGCTTCACCTACGGCAGATGCTCCGCGCGCACTCAACGCTTCACCCGCGCCGCGAATATCCCGAGCCTCCTTATTTTGGCCGAGCTTGCTTTTGCCGACCAAGCGCGTGATCTCTATCTGTATGCCTATGATTGCCTTGAGCATCGTGTCGATATAGTCGTTGGGCGCATCCCCCATCTTCCAAGGCTTCGGCTGCGATGCTTCATGTGTGCGCGTCAGGCGAGCGACGATCCCGCGGACGTCGCGCTCGTCGTCGAGAATTGCGATGCGCCCATGCGCGTGGACGACCATGTAGTTCCAGGTCGGCACCTGTTTGTGAAATTCATGCTTGCTTGGATACCAGTTTGGCGAGATATAGGCGTCGCCTGCGTGAAAAACCACGAGCACTTCGTCGCCATTCGCTATGTCATGCCACACCGGATTGGCTCGCGCGACATGTGCACGCAACATGCCCAACTCACCTTCGTTTGACGAAAGTTCAAACGGAATGTGATTGGCGTCGAGTCCGCTTGTCCCGTGGGTAATCAGTGTACCGAACGGGTGTTGGGCAATGCGCTCGTGCAGCACATCCTTGCTGTTTTCTGCGAAATGGGCGGGTACGTACATACGGCTGTCTCTGACTGTCGAGAGGGATGGGATGAAGAATCGGACATTGCGATGGTTGCAAATTTGCCCGGGAAGTAGTTTATTCTGTCGTCCTGGTTTTTCGAAACGGATGCAATGTTTCTGTGCCGGTTGCTGTACTTAATCCGATAGCATAAGGATTTGGCATTTGTGATCACGGTACGCCTGCTGGATACCGAAGACGCTGAACGCTTCAGATCGTTGCGGCTGCTTGCCATTGAAAATTCGCCCACATCGATATGGCCAACCTGGGGCGAGGAAGTGGCGAGGCCAATCGCCCAAGTGCAGGATCGCATTCGTTAATATCACGGCACCGCGTTTTCGTCGATAACCGGTGCATCATCGTACTCACTCGCCAAGCAAATGCAGCACGATATCGCGCCGATGGGCGGCACGTCGGTGTTCGAAAAGATAAATGCCTTGCCAAGTGCCGAGTACCATGCGCCCATGTTCGACAGGAATCGCCAACTGCACGCTTGTAAGCGCCGTGCGTAAATGCGCAGGCATATCGTCGAGACCTTCCGCATCGTGCTCATACCGGGTTTCGTCCTCGGGCGCGAGAGCTTCGAAATAACGCTCCAGGTCGCGCCGTACAGATGGGTCTGCATTTTCCTGAATAAGCAGCGAAGCCGACGTATGCCGACAGAACAACGTAAGCAGTCCAGTGCGAACCGGCTGCTGCGCGACGAACGCGCGAACCTGCGGTGTGAACTCGACAAGGCCGCGTCCGCGTGCCTCAACGGTAATGTGTTGAATAATCTGCTGCATGGCTATTGGGCGGCGGTGCGCTTACGCGAGCGCATTGAAACCGTCGGTTTCGATCTGTTCGGCATTTGCGGGGCGAACGATACGCGCGACTTCGACTCCATCGCGCAAGAACACCAACGTTGGCCAAAGCTTGATGCGAAACGAGCGGCCAAGCGGCCGGCCGGGACCGTCTTCGATTTTCAGGTGACGAATGGTTGGATGTGCCGAAAATGAATCGCGAATCGCAGGTTGCGCAGCCGCACAGATGCTGCACCAATTGGCGCCGAACTCGATGACGGTTGCGCCGGCGAACGAGTCGATTTCCGCGCGGGTGGGTGCGTCGGCGGTATAAGCTTGCGAAGTAGTCATCCTGTCCCCTACGGGTTTGACATAAATATTGGCTTTGCCTGGGCCGTGTTCGAGGCCAGCGATTTTACTGTAACGGAAAAGCCGAGGGAGTGTGGAGAGCCGCCTAGGTTGCGCGGCTACGGTTTGCGATGTCGAACTTGCCGCTTGCCGGGATCGGCAACGCAATTTCGGTGATTACGTTTGTGACGTGCTGATATCTTTGGCCGATATGCGGCGTCTACGATCCGCAGCGCAATAGAATTCTGTCTTCCAATCCATTTCACAAGGAATTGCATGCTCACGATTCGGCCGATGACCGGCGAGGATTTCGCGTATTTCTGGCCTATCTACCGCGCAGTGGTGGGCGCGCAGGAAACTTACGCGTTCGATCCCGCGCCGACACAAGAAGCCGCACGGGCCTTGTGGATCGATGCACCGCTTTGCACGTGGGTCGTGGAAGAAGACGGCGCGTTGCTAGGGTCATATTTTCTAAAGGCAAATGCGGCGGGACCGGGTGACCATGTTTGCAATTGCGGGTACATGGTCGGCGAGGCGTCGCGCGGGCGTGGCATCGCGCGGCTGATGTGCGAGCATTCGCAGCAGATCGCGCGCGAACGCGGTTTTTTGGCAATGCAATTCAATTCGGTCGTGGCGGCCAACGAGATTGCGGTTGCCCTATGGCAAAAACTGGGCTTCGAAATCGTCGGACGTCTGCCCCGGGCGTATCGCCATGCGCGGTTCGGATTGGTCGATAGTCTCGTGATGTACAAATGGTTGGGCGAGCACGCATAGGTTCATCCGGTGCGGCCTCGCGCTCCGGCGACCCGGAAGACGCGGGCATGCGCCGGGAAGCACGGCCCGGATACGATAACGTCAAACGGTGAATGCGCCGTCGTCGAACACCGTTCTGTCGTCCAACATCAGAGTGCCCTTGGCGAAGATGAGGTCTAAGTGGTGGCTGCCCTGTTCACCGCCTCCCAGGCCCAGATGCATACCCGGATGCCGTTCCTCGAAACCGGCGTTGCGGCCGTATAAGCCCTTGATGCCGAGATTCGTGCCGATGCCGAACTCCTCGATCTTGCGATGATTCGCATGCCGGTTCAGGTACGACGCGAAATCTTGCCGGAAGCCTGCATGATCGCTGTCAAAATCGACAATCGTGCTGTTCTCGATATGCAAGGTCGCGAACCGTTCGACAACTTTGTATTTGACCGCAAACGGAATCGTGCTGAGGAAGGTGCCGCTGAAGACGATCGAGCCGTGCAGATCGGTGATGTGCGTCGCGATTTCGCCCGGTACGACATCGAGGTTGCCCATGCCGTCCACGCTGGTCCACTTCTGGTCACGCGTCAATGAGCCCGCCAGCTTATTACCCGATTCGTCGACGAATCGTATCCGCGACGCATGCAAGGCTATGTCGATCAGCCGGTTGTTGCGTATCGCGATGTCATCGAGCGACTCCGAGAACGCTTCGTCGAGATGTGGGCCATAGTCTTTGAACAGCACTGATTTGCTCCAGTGCTCAACGATCGCCGGCCGAATGGCCGCAAGAAAAGGCGGCCCATTTGGCGACGGCGTTGGCAAGCACGACGAGTCGTATAGCAAAACGAACAAGTCGGCGTGATCGAGCGCCTTGATGACGTCGCTGGGCGGTGTGCTTTCCAAACAGACGATGGCTGTGTCGAAGGATGTGGGCGGCGCGGAAAACGCGCGCAACGCAATATCACGATTACGTGCATCGTAGCCAATCAGCAGCTTGCTCTTGTCACCGCGTGCGAGCTTGTCGCGCAGCGCCGGGTGAAAGCCGAGTGCACGGTGCAGATTCAGCATGCATGTCTCCGAAAGCGGCGGAAGAGATAGCACCCTTCCGCCAAGCAATGTGGCTTGCTCAGACCGGCCAAAGCGCGGTGCCGAACGGTACCACGGCGTCTTCAACCATCATGTCGACGGCTTGCGGATGCGTGTCTTCCTGCATCCAATCGAGCAAGTCGATTTGTTGATTTTCTTGCATGTCAATTCTCCTGGTGTGGTGAACCGGGGTTATTAAACATGGCGGATTGACCGCCGCAACCTGCTCGGCATTCTTAATACCTTACAAGTCCATTTGATGTTACTTGGGGATTTTATTGAACGCAATCTTGATTTTGGTTTTGCGTTGTGTGTGCTAAACAAATGAGGATTTTGTTTTTTTGATAGCTGTTGTGCGGGTGAGGATTTGTGTTTTAATTTCGATTGGTCGACAGTTTCTGTTTTTGGAATTTGTGAGTGTGCATCACAGTAATCCGGTGGCGAGCGGTCTTGGCTTCCAGCCGATGAGCGACGGATCGTTCGATAATCAGGGGGATGTGGGTAATACAGCTTGTTTTGTACAAAATCATCCGCAAGGAATTCACGGTTCGTATTTGTTCAAACGCAAACGCAAACGTAGTGCGGCATATGAATTTCCACGAGTGATGCGGAAGACCATTGGATAATTAATTTATCTGCTTATTTAATTTGACCGATTCGATGCTCGGGCCCATGTGTAGGGATTATTCGGAAATGAAATGCGGGCAATCTGTCGAACCCGAGATTCATGCCGGGCGGCGTGGCAGACGGGGGGCTGGTGGCTGGCAGATCCCACGGTTTGCCTGGCAAGTAGATAAAAGAGTGCTTCTTTGATTGGCGCGGCGCCTGGAGGCGCCACGCATCACACCGGTTTTACAGGTCGCGGTCGAAATCCTTTAACTGCTTTTCTGCTTCGTCCCGCGCGATCCCGTAGCGCTCCTGGATCTTGCCCGCCAGATACTCGCGGTTGCCTTCGGCGACTGCGAGATCATCGTCGGTCAGCTTGCCCCATTTGGCCTTCAGCTTGCCGGTGAGTTGTTTCCATTGGCCCTTGATCTTGTCTTCGTTCATCGTGTGCTCCTATTGGCGAGTTGAAAATGCAAACGGCTGAAACCGGTGGACAGGTTATGCTTTCGATTTCAAGCCCGATGCGTCAACGTGTTTGACGCCCTTGACGGCGCGCGTGACGGCAATCGCTTTCTTCACCGCCATGTGCGTCGGCAACACCCCGATCAACGTAACTACGCCATCGACGGTTTTTACGCTGATGTCAAGGCTCTTTACGCCATCGGTGGTCGCAAGCTCGCTTTTTACCTTGGTGGTGATCCAAGTATCCGTTATCGGTTGATTCGATTCGGTTGACGAAACATCGCTTGCTGCATCGGTCTGTGCATAGGCACTCGTCAATGCAGCCGAACCGAAAAGGAATGCCGTGCTGACGGCCAGCAGCGAGGAGATGTGTTGTGTTTTGGTCATCGATATTTCCTTGTGCGTCGTTGGAAAGAGGTATCCGTTTGCGTCAGTTCATGCCGAACGCGTCGACATTGACCTGGCGAAATGAAAATGCAGAATGGGGTTTCCGCGGTTGTGCAGGCACGGGTTGATCGTTTTTCGGCGATTGTGGCGGATCGCCTACCGGCGGCTGTTTGACCGGTTGAGGATCGGGTGTTTGATGCAGTTCCATCCGCTATCTCCTTCGAAATGATTCTCGGGGGAATGTGTTGAATCGTCGACACGGAATCAGCTTACTGGCGCAACAGGACATCGTCATCGCGCAAATTCACCGGACGGATTAGTGCTTTTGCACCAGAGTGTCGTTGCGCGCACATCGGACTGCGGGAGAGGGCTCGTTGGCAGAGGCGATAGCCGGCTCGCCCGGTTCAATATCGGTTTCGCGGTGTATCGAACGATTGGATCGCACGATGCGAATGTACTATCCGGATTAGTGCATTCGTGTCTGGTTCTTGCGCGCGTCGTGCGAGCATCCGGCTGGCGCGATGGGCATCTCGCGAGGTGGCTTTGCCAGGATTCGCGACAATCGGCAACTTATTCGGAATACAAACGATGAACGAGAAAGTCGACGAACAGGCGCTCAAGTCGCATACCGACCGGCGCCAGTTACATCAAATCATCGCCGGACTGACCGAAGGCGTGATCCTTGTAGAGCCGGATCAACGGATTGTCTGGGCGAATGAAGCAGCGCTCGAGATGCACGGCGTCAGCGAACTGAGCGAGCTCGGCACGGATATCACCGAGTATCGCGAGCGTTTTCGGCTGCGCTACAGGAACAATCATCCCGTGCAGGAGGGGCACTACCCGATGGATCGGGTGATCGCAGGCGAAGAGTTCAGCGACGTAACGGTCGAGGTGTTTCATGCCGAAGATGAGAACGTGTGCCGTGTGCATCGCATTCGCAGCTTGGTGCTGACGAATGCGGCGGGCGAGCCGGATTGTCTGGCGCTGGTGTTGCACGATGCAACGGAGTGGGCAAGCGCAGAGCAGCGTTTCGAGCGCACATTCAATGCAAATCCGGCTCCTGCCGTGATTTGCCGGTTGAGCGATATTCGTTATATCAAGGTGAACCAGGGGTTTCTCGATATGACCGGGTATACGCGAGATGATGTGCTTGGTCGCACCGTTTATGAAGTCGACGTGCTCGAAAGTGCGGAGCGGCGCGAACTCGCGATCGAGCGTCTAGGTGAGGGCGCGACGATTCCGCAGATGGAAGCAGTGTTGACCTTGCCCGGTGGCGGCACGAAGGCGGTTGTCGTAGCGGGGCAGCCGATCGACATTGGCGACGAGGCGTGCATGCTGTTCACGTTCATGGATCTCGAGCCGCGTAAGCAAGCAGAGCGAGCGTTGCGGCAAAGTGAGGAGCGGTTTGCGAAGGCGTTCAGGATGTCGCCCGTTGCAACTGCAATCATTACTTCGAACGGTTTCGAGTTACTCGACGTGAACGATGCGTTCGTCGCGATGACGGGCTATGCCCATGAGGATGTGCTCGGCAAGTCCGCTGACGAGATTGGATTGTGGATTGACGCCGACGTGCGCCGGCGTTTCGATGCGCTGTTTGGCGGCGATGGCGGCATGTGCAATGTCGATATGAGAATTCGAGGGCGCGACGGTGATGTGCGCAACTGCTTGGTATCCGCCGATCTGGTTGCAATCCACGGCCAAGACTGCATGTTGATTGCGTTGCTCGACATCACCGAGCGCAAGCGCACGGAAATGGAGTTGGTCCACGCGATCGAGACCGCGATGCAGGACGCGACGTGGTTCAGCCGCACGCTGATCGAGAAGCTGGCGAACGTGCGGCGTGCGAATGCGCCGGATGCCGGCGCGCAATTGTCCGACCTCACTGCACGCGAGCGTGATGTGTTCGATTTGCTCTGTGATGGTCTGGCGGACAAGGAAATCGCGAATCGGCTGGGTCTTGCACCGAACACGGTACGCAATCACGTTTCGACCATCTATGCGAAGCTGGATGTTCACAGCCGCAGCGAAGCGATCGTCTGGGCGCGCGAGCGCGGCATTGTCGGAGCAGTGAGTGCTAACGGCAAGCCGGGCGCCAAAGCGAAGCGATAAGGCAGGCGCTGCCGAGCCTGCATGGTTCCATGCCGATTTTGAAAACAAGGTGCGTGCATGAGTTTTTCGCTTTGTCCGAGCGGCGCGTTCACTCTGTTTCGCATCCCAAACTTTTGGTTTCCGTGCCCCGCCATATGAACGAAATGCGGCCTGAAGGCGGAATCGACATTGCTCGGACGAACGCGCGAGCGAGTGCCGATGGCGCAGTGAACAGTGCGAATGCACTAGCCAGTCTGGGGTATTCGTCACTTTCGGCGGTGACGAGCGATTGGGATCATATTGACTCGATGGTGTTGGTTGCCCATCTGCACCGTCGATCATGCGGATTTTTGAAGGAGTGGACCATGGACAAGAATCGTATCGAAGGTAAGCTCAAGCAAGTCAAGGGTTCGGTGAAAGAGGCGCTTGGGAAGGTGACGGGTGATCGCCAGACTGAAGCTGAAGGGCTCGCCGAAAAGACTGCCGGCAAGCTGCAGGAGAAAGCCGGCGAGGCGGCGGATGCGGTGCGCAAACATACCGGTGGGTAAGCGCCGTTTGTTACGGATTTGGCCATCTCGGCGCGTATGAGTCAGATGTACGACTTGTCGCCAATATGTCGGATCACGGTTGGCCAAGTTTGTTTGGCTTATGTTTCGACGGTCGGCTATGCCGGCCGTTTTGTCGTCCGTAGGGAGCCAACACCCCTGTGTGCGCTGAGGTTTTGAACTGATTCGGTGGCTGATTCGCACGCTTTGGCACGGCATCGTGCTTGATATCGCAAAAATATCTGATGCCCCATGCCGGGCTCGGCAGCGTTTGGGCCGGACGATGTATCGCCAGCATCGGCGGGTTCGTGCGCTTGCAGCTTTTGCAGGCCGTCTGATGAATCGGTGGACAACCGGCGCTGCGGCAGAATGCGCGAACCCGAATGGATTTTTATCGAAAGCCACAGTCGGTGGGGCCGGCTAACGCAGGTCTTTCCTGTATTGAATGAACCCGGCGTTGGCTGCGAGTTGGTCATACAGCATGCGAGCGGCCGTATTGGTTTCGTGGGTGAGCCAGTACACGCGGCTTGCCCCGGCGGCACGCGCCTGCTCGTACACCGCTTCGATCAGCGCTCGCCCGACGCCGCGACCTCGCACACCGGGCTCGGTAAATAGATCCTGCAAATAGCAGTACGGCTCGGTCGTCCAACACGAGCGATGGTAGATCGCATGAACGATGCCGAGCAGTTTGCCGGCCTCGTCGAACGCGCCTAGCGCAAACATCGGTTCCTGTGGATCGCGCAGGCGGGCCCAGGTCGTCGCGAATACGGCCTCGCTCAGCGTGGTTTCGTAGAACGCTTGATAGCCGCGCCATAGCTCGCGCCATGCGGCTTCGTCGTGCCCATTGAGCGACCGGATCGCGATGCTCGCGCCGGCGTGCGGGCGGCTGGCAGGGGCGCGCGCGGCCGCCTGTTCGCTACGGATCGCGGTGAGCGACTGGCGTTGCTGGCCGTGCGCGTCGAAGTTGGCGGGGGACAGCCACGTGTCGAATGCCGCCGCGAGTGTGGGCCACTCGCTGTCAAGAATCGCGAACCAGGCAGTATCGCGATTGCGGCCCTTGTACACCACCGCCTGACGGAATGTGCCTTCATAGCGAAAGCCGAGGCGCGCGGCGGCCTTGCGTGATGGGGCGTTGAGGCTGTCGCATTTCCATTCGTAACGCCGATAGCCGAGTTCATCGAATACGTATTTCATCAGCAGGTGCTGCGCTTCGGTTGACGCCGGCGTGCGCTTCAGATGGGGCGAGAAGGCTACCGAACCGACCTCGATGACACCGTTGGCCGGATCGATGCGCATCAGCGCGAGCGTACCGATTGCGCGGCCGCTCGCGAGATCGATTACGGCGAAGTGCATCGGATTGGCGCTTGCCGCCGCACTCTCAGCGTAGCGTCGGTAGCTGGCCTCATCGTCGAACGGTCCGACCGCCATGTAGGTCCAGTCGCGGCCGTCGGCCGCCGTTGCATAGGCAGCGTGGAGATCTGCCGCATGGCGGTCGGCGTTGAGCGGCTCGATGCGGCAGTAATGCCCCTGGCGTGTGACGGGAGCGGGGCGCGGACGAGCGGACCAGTCTGGAACGGCCTGCCCGATGGATTGCTGGAATTCGTTCGTAGTGTTAACCAAGGTCGTTCTCGCTTCGGCGGTGGCGGGGCGACACGCCCGCCCAGCCGATAATCGTAACCGGCTCGAGGTTCCATGAGAAGAACCACTGTCGCGCCTTATTCTGGGGCCACGAAAGCCGCCGGTTCGATGATGGCGGGTTGTCCGGATGTCGTGCCGCGCTCCAGCCGGGCAGCTTGGATCATCCGTGCACGGCTGGCTATCTCAGCGAACGCTGCTCGTGGTAGCGCTCCCCCGATTCGACCGAGTCACGCCATCACCTGATCGACGATCACCGAAGCAATATTTGCGAAGCCGGCAGAGCGATAAAGAGGCTCGCCGGCATCGGTCGAAATGAGCCATGCACGCTGCGCTCCACGGCGCCGCGCATGCGAGACGATCGCCTTGAGCAACTGGGATGCTAGGCCACGGCGTCGGAACGTATCGCCAGTGCCCACCCGGTCGATGACGATGGCGTTATCGGATGCGAAGCCGTAGCGGGCGGTCGCGGCGATCTGGCCATCGATTCGATGTGCAAAAAGAAATGCGCGCGGGTTCGATCGAAACAGGGGGAATTTGCTGCAAGCGTTGAAATGCTCGATGTCGGTATCCAGCGCGCACGCCAACGACGCAGCCAATTCATCGGAGCCCGCGAGTTGCGCGATATCGGCGACCATGAAATGCTCAGCAGCGAGCCTGCATGTTTTATCGCGTATCGTTTTTGGCAGCGCGACCGTTCCGAATTGCGTAATCCATGCACCGGCTGCGAATGCGCGCTCATCTTGCATCGCGGCGCCTTCGATCATGAAATGCTCATATTCCCGGCCCATCTCGGGATTGAATCGGACGGCAAAGCCATCTGCGTGATCAGTGACGGTGGCTGTTATCTGATTACGTGCGGCGCAATAGCCGTCGATGAATGTCCGAACGGCATGCTTTCGCGCGGCGATGGTCGACCATAGCGGGTGAGCCGGCATTGTCTTCTCTCAGGGAAGGGGGTATGCGTGTTCTTATGGAGCAAACCCGCTGCGATCATCGGACGCAACGCTGATTGGATCGATGCTGGTGCGGTGGGAATGCATCGACGTCGCATTTTATGCCAAAAAATCTTGGCGCTGTGCGATGAGAGGCGTGGGGCGTGCGGCGTTATTTTTGCATGGTGGGAAGGCGCGTATGAACGTCGGGAGCAGATGAGCCGAAATCCCGTCCCAATCGATCCGTCCTGCAAAATATTGACTAGACGGCCTCCCATTGCTATCGGTTCTCCATTGTTCGTTGTGCCTGATTTCGCTGCTTCGATATCGAGTGTCTTGTTTGCTTCGTACTATCCGGCGTTGGGCTACACATGTAAGCATGTGCCGCATGAAGTCACCGGTCCGTATCGTCTTTTGACCTGGATATCGGCGCGAGACGGCTAAAAAACACGATGGCTTGTTTTTCGGTAAGGTGCTCGTGCTGCGTCGCGCGTCGATCGAAACCGGGCGTCGCCCGCTCCGGATTGGCAAGCCGACCGCAGATCAAGGAAATGTCATGAAAACGTCGAATCATCGCAGCGATGGCTGCGATCAGCGTTCACGTTAGTTTTTTTGTTGCGTCGCTATTGAGGAAACCTATTTCCGCTCATAGACGAGAACCCGTACTATTCTCGGGCAGTGCCCAGGCTCCAGGCTGAGCCGCGGCGTTGCACGCCCCACGAACAAAGGAGAGAAGCATGTCGACAGAAACGAAGTGTCCGTTCAAGCATACCGCTGGCGGCGGCACGTCGAACCAAGACTGGTGGCCCAATCAACTGAAGCTGAACCTCCTGCGCCAACATTCGTCCTTGTCCGATCCGATGGACAAGGATTTCAACTACGCCGACGCATTCAAGAGCCTTGATCTGGCTGCCGTGAAAAAGGATCTGCTGGCGCTGATGACCGATTCGCAGGATTGGTGGCCGGCCGATTTTGGACACTATGGTCCGCTGTTCATCCGGATGGCCTGGCATAGCGCCGGCACGTATCGCACGGCCGACGGACGAGGCGGTGCCGGCAGCGGCCAGCAGCGTTTCGCACCCCTCAATAGCTGGCCCGACAATGCCAACCTCGACAAGGCGCGCCGGCTGATCTGGCCGATCAAGCAGAAATATGGTCGAAAAATTTCGTGGGCGGACTTGATCATACTGACCGGCAACGTCGCATTGGAATCGATGGGATTCAAAACCTTCGGTTTCGCAGGCGGGCGCGTGGATGCATGGGAGCCGGACGAGGATGTTTATTGGGGCTCCGAAAAGACTTGGCTGGGAGACCAGCGTTATACCGGCGAGCGCGATCTCGAAAATCCGCTCGCGGCCGTGCAGATGGGACTGATCTACGTCAATCCGGAAGGTCCGAACGGCAATCCGGATCCGGTCGCCGCCGCTCGGGATATTCGCGAAACTTTCGCGCGGATGGCGATGAGCGATGAAGAGACGGTGGCGTTGATTGCCGGAGGCCACACGTTCGGCAAGACACATGGCGCTGCGCCTGCGTCTCACGTGGGGCCCGAGCCGGAGGCAGCCGGCCTTGAGCAGCAAGGCCTTGGCTGGAAGAACGATTTTGGTACGGGCAAAGGCGACGATACGATCACGAGCGGCCTGGAAGTTGTCTGGACTACCACGCCGACGAAGTGGAGTAACGATTTCTTCGACAATCTGTTCGGCTACGAATGGGAACTGACGAAGAGCCCCGCCGGCGCGCATCAATGGAAACCGAAAGGCGATGCAGGCGCTGGCACTGTGCCCCCGTCCAAGCGCCGTTCGCCGTCGATGCTGACGACCGATCTTGCGCTTCGATTCGATCCGGCATACGAGGCAATCTCCAGGCGCTTCCATCAGAATCCTGATCAATTCGCCGATGCGTTCGCCCGCGCGTGGTTCAAGTTGACGCACCGTGACATGGGGCCGCGCGCCCGCTATCTCGGCCCGGAAGTGCCGGCAGAGGAACTGCTCTGGCAAGACCCGATTCCCGAGGTCGGTCATCCATTGATCGACGAGCAGGATATTGTCGCGCTCAAGCGCGAGATTCTGGCGTCGGGGCTGTCCGTTGCGGAATTGGTGTCGACCGCTTGGGCGTCGGCGTCCACCTTCCGCGGTTCCGACAAACGGGGAGGCGCGAACGGCGCGCGGATTCGTCTTGCGCCGCAGAAGGACTGGCTGGTTAATCAGCCTGATCGTCTGGCGAAGGTGCTCGCGAAACTGGAAGGTATCCAGAGCACGTTTAATGGTGCGCAGTCCGGTGGCAAGAAAGTTTCGCTGGCCGACTTGATCGTGCTGGCTGGCTGCGCGGGCGTCGAGCACGCGGCGAGTCAAGCGGGCCACGCGGTCACGGTGCCCTTTACGCCGGGGCGCGCGGACGCATCGCAGGAGCAGACTGATATCGAATCCTTCGCGGTGCTCGAGCCGATCGCGGACGGTTTTCGCAATTACTTGAAAGGTAAGTATTCCGTATCGGCTGAGGCACTGTTGATCGACAAGGCGCAATTGTTGACGCTGACTACGCCGGAGCTGACGGTACTGATCGGCGGTTTGCGCGTGCTGAACGTCAATTTCGAGCAGACTCAGCACGGCGTTTTCACCAAACGGCCGGAAGTGCTGACGAACGATTTCTTCACGAACTTGCTGGACATGCGCACTGAGTGGAAACCGACATCGGACGCGAATGACGTGTTCGAAGGACGTGATCGTGCGACAGGTGAGTTGAAGTGGACAGGCACGCGTGTTGACCTCGTTTTTGGTTCGAATTCCGAACTTCGTGCGCTGGCCGAGGTTTATGGCAGCGCGGATTCGCAGGAGAAATTCGTTCGCGATTTCGTCGCGGCCTGGAGCAAGGTGATGAACCTTGATCGCTTCGATCTTGCGTGACATCGAAAAGCGGGCCGCGTTGGTTTCGATGCCGATATAGGGACGGCCGGTCGTGAGACCGGCCGTTTTGTTTGCTTGCCGATTTGACTCGTTGATTGCATGCGATTTGAGTGAAAAGACGAACGGATCCCGTCGCATTGGTTGGTTATACTTTCGACGCCGGATTGCCTCTGCGAGCCCGGTTTATCGATATCGACAACGAATAGGGTTATACCGGTCATGAGACTCGACGACGAAACCGAAAGCCAGAATGTTGAGGATCGGCGCGGCGCTTTTGGCGCAGGGCGGCGTGCGACCGTAGGCATCGGTACGATCGTCGTAGCGCTTGCCGCCTCATATTTTTTTGGGATCGATCCGCGTGTCGTCCTGCAAGGTGCGTCGGCGTTGCAGGGTGCGGAGCAGCAACAGGCTCAGCCGAGCCAAGCGCAAAACGCGGGCGTGCCTGCTACCGATGCGGGAGCGGTTTTTACCCGTAAGGTGCTTGGCAATATCGAGCGGACCTGGACGACCATTTTTTCGACTCAATTGCAAGCGCAGTACGTGCCGCCCAAGCTCGTAATGTTTTCGAACACGACGCCGACGGCATGCGGCACAGGTCAGTCCGCGATGGGGCCGTTCTATTGTCCCGCTGATCGCAAGGTTTATATCGATCTCGCGTTCTATGACGAACTGCGCCGCCGTTTCGGCGCTGGGGGCGACTTTGCGCAGGCATATGTGATTGCACACGAGGTCGGGCATCATGTGCAGAACCTCCTTGGCATCTCCGAGAAGGTTGATGCTGCGCGGCGGCGCGCGGGCGAGGCGCAGTCGAACCAACTATCGGTGCGGCTGGAGTTGCAGGCCGATTGTTTTGCCGGTGTATGGGCGAACAATGCGCAGCGCGCGAATCAGCGGCTCATCGAAGCGGGTGACTTCGAGCAGGGCTTGCAGGCCGCCGCCGCTATTGGCGATGATCGCCTCCAGCGGCAAAGCCAGGGTTATGTCGTGCCGGAGACGTTCACGCATGGCAGCAGCGAGCAGCGCGTCTATTGGTTACGGCGCGGGCTTCAGTCGGGGGATGTGCGATCGTGCGATACGTTCGCGGCTAATTCGCGGTAAGCGGTGGGGCTATCTCACCTGCGGTGGACTAGACTAAATCTGACAGTGGTTGGTTTTTCATGCTGGCGCGCATTGGCGCGAAGGGCGTAGCCCGTAGCGGCAATGCGCGCCGCGAACAGCAAGGAGTCCACC
>NZ_LOWB01000132.1 GCF_001522865.1 Burkholderia sp. TSV86
TCTCAAGGCCACCATCGAATTCGCGCTGCGGCACCCCGAAGTCAAGGACGAGTTCGCCGCTTATCTGCGCGAGCGCGTACCGCTTGCGCCACGAAATGCGCCGGTTGCGCCGGCCGCAGCGGAACGCTTGCCTGTCGAATCGGTTTGACGTCTAATCGGCATCAGCCGGAGCGCGGGGCCGCCGCGTCGCGGCCCCGCGCAGTTTATCCGCGCCCGCCGCGAGGCCGGCCGCGATGATCGCCGCGCCGACGATCACGCCGCCCGCGGCAAGACGGCCGAAAAATCGAAACGATCGCGTCAAATTTTCCAACATGATGATTCCATCCGCATCGATAATGGACCGGTGTCTCACGTCAAGCGCAGCGATCTCGAACCCGGCTCGACAGGCCGCTGCTGCGCTGCCTCCCGCCGCCGATACAGCCAATACCGCTGCCGACACCGCGGCGGGCCAATGCCGCATGCGCCCGCGCACGCGCTCGTTTGCGGGGCGAGGCAGGCTTGCGGCGCGTGTCGCCGCGCCGCTCGTGTTCGCGGCGACGCAGGTGCACGCGCAGCCGCCAGCATTCGCGCCGAACCAGCCGCTGCAAGTCGGCGTGCAAGTCAAGCTCGGCGAATTCAGCCCGACCGATGCGACGCGAATCCATGCGGCCGGCTTCGACTTCGTCCGCCTGGGCGTCTGGATCGACCGGCTAAGCGACGTAGCGTACCAGAGCCGGGTGAAGGCGGCATTCGCCAACGCGCGCGCGGCCAGTCTGCCGGTATTGATGACGGTGCGCGCGGTGGACTCCGTCTCGCC
This sequence comes from Burkholderia sp. TSV86, assembly GCF_001522865.1. Classification (GTDB taxonomy): domain Bacteria; phylum Pseudomonadota; class Gammaproteobacteria; order Burkholderiales; family Burkholderiaceae; genus Burkholderia. The sequence goes on from NZ_LOWB01000132.1 coordinate 797, forward strand.
GGCCGCCGCCTCCACGCCGGCGGCGCTCGAACAGGCGGGCGCGAAATTCGGCGCCGCTGCGGCGGCGCTCGCGCGCACTTATGCGTCGCAGTTGCTAGCCGTCGAACTATGGAACGAGCCCGATCTCGGCAAGTACTGGCCGACCGGCAACGTCGAGCAAAACTTCGCGCCTTACATGCGCGCCGCGTGCCAGCAACTCGGCCCGCGCGGACAAAGACCGGCGCCTGTCATCGGCTTCGGCTTCGCGCACGCACCGTCGCCGGGCTCGCTTGCCGACGCGCTGCTCGGCCAGGTCGCCACGGCCGCGCCCGATTGCCTGGATGCGATCTCGTACCACGCCTACGGGATGACCGAGCAAGCGATCCGCACCGCCAGCAACGACGCGCATACGCGCTATCGCCTGCCCGCCGTAATCACCGAATGGGGCACGCCGTCGCTGCTCATCAACGGTGGCGACGACGCGCAAGCCGATCGGCTCAAGGCGTTTCTCGCCGAGCTTCCATCGGTCGGCACGCCCGTCGTGTCGATCTACGAATGGAAGAACACGGCCAACGGCGGCAATAGCCGGGAACGCAATTTCGGATTGGTGACGTCGAGCGGCACGGACAAGCCCGCGCTGAATGCCGCGCGCGGCGAATTGCGGATGCTGCTGCGCGATACCGGCGCGGCATCGGCCAGCAACGGCAACCGTTGACCTGCAGCGAAAGGCTCATGCACTGCTGACGGCGAGGCGCGCCGTTCACGCGCTGCCCCGCGCGCTGCCGCGCATTTTCGCCAGTGCCGCGCCTATGGCGGCTCGACGGCCGCATCCATCGCACCGCCAGTACTCCAACGGCGGGCTCCCCGGCACGCCAATCGGCAATCGATCCGAAAACCGCTCCAATGGGCGCTGGGCGGGCTCGCGCCGAGCGCCCGCAACTCGGCTTCACCGCCGTCCTGCATCAACATGCCCGCGAGCAGCCGAGCGCGACGGCCTACGGCATCCGCACTGCCGGCGAACGCCGCTCGCGCACTGATGGCCTGAATCGGGCGCATTTCAATGGGCGGTAAGCTATAGATCTTTAGTGTTCGACGAAACCGAAATATCAAAACCCTCCGCCAGCCCATCATTGCTGCCCTGGCGCAGGCCGTCAGAAACTCGTCTTTCGCACAGCCATATGCGGTTTCGCATTTAAAGAACCGTGGAAATCGGACTTGGGTATTCTGGCGACACCTATCGATCCTATTATTTTCAGGAACGGTAAAAGTCAACTCGAGGACCAATCGGCATGATTAATTTTCACGGAGTCAGCGCACACAATACGGCCGGCCCGCTTCCGGCGGGCTCGGCGCTCATCGGCAACTACAATTTCATCGGCTCGTATCTCAACAACAGCGCGTTTGCGGCCGATGTAAAAAACGCCGCCCAGTCTCCCTCCGCCACCGAGCGCGCAAAAATAATAAACGGCTATGCGAATATCGGCGCTGCGGGCCTGGTCGGAGACGGCGCCGGGCTTCACGGCGTGAAGTTGAGTACCGATCATGGATCGATCCAAGCGCAAATGGATCGCGACGGCACGCTTTTCAACAAGAAAGGCGTGAGTATCGGCAAAATGAACCCCGATGGCTCGATCGTTCTGAACAAGGCGAACAGCCGGGAATCCAGCATTCTTTCTGGAACCGAGGATCGGAACACACCGATTCATTCGGTCTTTCAGCTTCTCAGCCCCGCTTGGACGCTCGCCGGGCTGGCAAAATACGCCTTTCACAAATTGTTCGACAAAGAACCGCCTCCCGGACGGCGGATTTTCGATGCCGCGGAAATCACGGTGTCAGGCGGCGACCTGCAAGGCACTAGCGCAGACACCCGGGATACCTATGGAACCTTTGCCAATGCGCCGTGGATCGAACTGGTAGGGAACAACGATGCGTCGCGGGCATTTTAAAATCGCGCGTCGCGGGCAAAGATCGGGCGCCTTGCATTGACGTCCGGCTGGCCGGGATTCGAACCGCCGAGCGGCATTGCCAATACCGCGCCACATGCGGGCACTGCCCCGGCGGCCGGAGCCGACGCCAAAACCGAACTCAATGCCGACAACAACGCCAGCGCAGCACGCTGCCGGCGTCCGATGCTGCCGGTCAGCCAGCACCGGGCGCCGCCGCGGCAGGCGAGTTGCCCTCCCGCCGCCGCGCCACGCTCAACACGGTCATCGAATACAGCGCAACGCTCGACAAGTGGCGCGTATAACTGCCCAGATCGGGTTCGAACAACATCGACACCGCGACATGGCCGATCACGAAGCAGCCGAGCAGCGTCTGCGCGCGCGACGCCTGCGGCTTACCGAGCGCCGGGCCGACGGCCAGCACGATGAAGAGTTGCATCGCCAGTTCCTTGATGCCCGGCGAAAACAGCCAAGCGAGATTGAGCCGGCCGAGCGCGTATAGATAGTCGCCGACGAAGCCTGCGAACGACGACGGATCGAGCGGGTTGTAAAAGCTCGTGCGCGCACCGTAAGGCGATTGGTAGACGAGATAATCGACCGCCATGTCGCGCGAGTGAAGCAGCGCGACATAGATGTTGCCCGGCAACAGAAACACGGCGAGCAAAGCCGTCGCGGCCCCGGCCAGCCTCCATTGCAGCGGAAAATTCCGCCACGCATACGCGCCGAAGCCGATCGCGGCGATTAGCGCGAAATAGCTGCGCACGAGTGCGGCATAAGCGCCGTAGCAGAGGAGCGCCGTCAGCATCGCGCGCCGCGGATTGCCCCGGCGCGCCGCGTGGGCGACGAACAGCGAAATCAGCACGACGAGCGTGTCCTTGCTTGCGACGAACAGATTGAAAAACACGCAAGGCACCGATAGCACCACCGCCGCCGCCATCAGGCCGGGCCGGTTCGCGCGGCACAGCATCGCCCAGATGAAGCAGGCACCGATCCCGATCACGAGCGGATCGACGAGCGGACCGAACATCGCATAGAACCTGCCGACCGCGTCGAACGACGTGCCTGCGTAAGTGTCGGCGCCGCCCATCTGCGCCTGGATCTTGTCCGCGTCACGAAAGATGAATTCGGGCAGCAATGCGCCCGCCTTCGCATACACGAGCGCGTACATCAGCACGTACAGTGCCGTGACCGTGCGCACGACGCCGCGGCTCAATACCGGCCCGCCCATCAGCCATTTACGCAACATGCCGTCCCTCCTGTGCTTCGCGGCGCGCGGCATCCAGCGCGGCACGCCCGGTCTGCGCGTCACATGCGGTGCAACCGGCGCACGCCGCCGTTCCCGCCGTTCCCGCCGTTCCCGCCGTTCCCGCCGTTCCCGCCGTTCCCGCCGTTCCCGCCGTTCCCGCCGACGCGCGCGGCGCGCGGCGCCGGATCACCCAGGCCAGCCAACCCGCTATCGCCACGCTCGCGCATAGATGGGCGAGCGCCGCGCCCGTCGCACCGAAACGGCCGATCAGCAGGCAATCGTTCGCGATCGACAGCGCGCCCAGCACGGCCATCCCGGACGCGACCCGCCGCCCTTCGCGCAACGCGACCGCCGCGGCCCACGCGATATCCGCGATCGAGCGCACGACGAACGATGCGAGCAAAGCCGCGAGCACGAGCGCGCCGTCCGGCCCCGGCGTCTCGTGCGCGAGCCGGAAAATCGGCGCGCTGAGCGCGGCGATGGCCACGCTCAGCGCGAGCGCCAGCGCGCCGGTGCGGCCGACGAAGCGCACCACGAGCGGCATGAACTTCGCGGGCGCATCCGTTGCCGCGCGAGCCAGCACGGGCGCGGCCATCACGACGAGCACCGCATACGATACGGTCTGCACCGAATTGGCGATCGACCAGCCGAACACATAGCGACCGAGCGCGTCGTGTCCGAGCAGCCGGTCAGCGACGAAACGCTCGCCGTACTGCATCGCCGACAGCAGCACCGCACCGACGTAAAACGCCGCGCCGTCGCGCCACAGGCGCCCTGCCGCCGCCGCGCCGCGTTTCGTATGCCCGGCATGCCCAGCGCGCGAACCGCCCGGCTGCGCCGCGCGCGCGAGCCGCGCGATCGCGGCCCACGCCCAGACGATCACGACGGCGTTCGCCCCAGCCCACATCCACAACACCGTCTCGATGCGGCCGATCCAGCCCGCGGCGAGCGCCGCGATCGCGAACGCGGGCCATAGGCCAGTGCGCACGAACATCATCCGGGCGCCGGCGTCGGTTCGGTGCAGTGAGAACACGTAGGAATTCGCTTCGAACGCGTAATGCTCGGCGATCACCACCGCGAGCACGGCTGCGCCCGTCGACGCCGTCGAGGCGCCGAACCACGCATACGCATCGGTGCAAAGCGCGCCGGCGGCTGCGACGAGCGCATAAAACGCGGCGTACACGCCGCCGATGCGGCGCGCGTCGCGGATCGCCTCGCGCGGCTCGGCAGCGGCCAGACGCCGGTTGATCTCCGCGCTGAAGCCGAGCCCGAACAGTTTCGATGCGATCACGGACGCAGCCACCGCGAGCCCATAATCGGCAACCGCGCCGAAACCCAGCACTCGCGCGACGACCAGCGTCAGCGCGAACTTCGCGCCGAGCGCCGACACCCTGAGCAAAAGACGCGTCAACATGCAGCCGCGCGCTCCCGCGTGCGCGGCTGCGACACGCGCGCCGCATCGCGCAGTGCCGCGACGATGCGCTCGCGTTCAGCGCGGATCGCGCCCACGCGGCGCGCCGCGGCCGCCCAAAACCGCTCGATCGCCCCGGCCGCGAAGATGCGCGCGACCACCGGCATCGCCGCAAAATCCGCCGCGTTGACGACCCAGTCGTCGACGCCGAGATCGCCATACGCGCCGAACCCCTTGCGCTCATAGCTCAAATGGAACGCGGGCACGCCGTCGAGAATCGATTCGAGCGCGCCGTGCAGCCGCACCGAAATCACGACGTCCGGCCGGTCGTGCGTGAGCAGGTGCCGCAGCGACGGCGGCTGGTCGATGCCGAGCCGCCGGTAATAAGCCGCGTCGTCATTGCCGCGCCCGGTGCTCTGCACGGCGAAGCTCACGCGGCAGCGCGCCTGCAACGCCGCGATCAGCTCGGCACTGGAGCGCCGGTATCGATCGAGTTGCGCCGCGTTCCAGCTCGGCGCCTCGCGCAGCACCATCGCGACGTGGCCGACCGGCTCCGCCGCCGCGCGCGCGGCCCGCTGCTTCAGCGCGCCGCCGCGCGCGCCGAACTCCAGCACCGCGAGATCGGGCGCGCGGCGCGTGTTGGCATTGCCTTTCAAAAACTCGAACGAGCGATCGTCGCGCACGAACACGCTCGAGAACCCGCCGAGCAGGCCGGCCAGATGCTGGCCGAGCGCGCGCGACACGAACTCCGAGCCCGCGTGCGCCGGCCCGATGCTCTGCGGCAGATACACGGCCGGCTTGCCGGATGCGCGCGCGGCGCGCATTTGCAGGATATGCCCGGCCTCCAGCTTGAGCGCCTCGGTCGCGTTGCGCGCGCGCAGATAGCCGCCGCCCACGCCGACGATCAGATCGACCGAATCGAGCAGCCGCGCGAGCTGCCGCGCGCCGCGCGTGGACGCGCACGCCAGCAGGTTCGCCGACGCGACGACCCGCGTGAAGCCGCGATCGGCAATCACCGGCGCGCCGAGCACGGAGTCGTAATCGGCGAACGAAGCAGGATCGGCCGCGACGATCGTGACGCTGACGTCGTCGCCGAACGCCTCGCGCAGCAGCTTGACGGACAGGTCGACGAGCAGGCCGTCCCCCGAATTACGCCTGCTATATGCGTGCAGCAGCGCCACATGCTTGACTCGATTCATCGTGAACCTCCATTGAGAACGTCGTGATACAGCTCGAGGGTGCGCCGCACCATGCCCGAGGCGGAAAACCGCGCCATCGCGCGCGTGCAGTTCGCGGCCATCCGCGCGCGCGCCGTGCCGTCCTCGAACAGCGTGCCGAGCGCGCCCGCCAGCGCGGCCGGATCATCGACGTTGTCGACGACGATGCCCACGTCGTGGCGGCCGACCACTTCGTCCGCGCCCGCCACCCGCGTGGTGACCACCGGCAAGCGCGCCGCCATCGCTTCGAGATACACATAGGGAAAGCCTTCGTAACGGCTCGGCAGCACGAACGCATCGAACGCCGAGAAGTAGCGCCGCGCATCCTGCACGCGGCCGATCAGCTTGAGATTCGCGCTCATCGCCGCCGCGCCGCGCCCCGCTTGCGCGGCGAAATCGCCGATGCCGATCACCGCGATCTGCAAGCGCGCGCCATAGCGCTCATCGAGCAGCGCCGCCGCGGCGACGAGCCGGTCCACGCCCTTCTGGAACGAAAAGCGGCCGACGAAACCCACGATGAACGCATCGCCCGCGATGCCCAGCGACGCGCGCGCGGCATCGCGGCTCAACAGCGCGAACCCGGGCACGCCGTTGTGAATCGTGCGTACCGCGCGCGCCGGAATGCGCAGGCTGCCGGTGGCGTGACGCGCCTCGTCGTCGGACACGGCGATCACGCGATCCGTGCGCCACTTTCCGAACAGCGTCTCGATCGAGCCGTACAGCCAACGCGAGCCCGGCGACAGATACGGATTGAGCGTGTAGAACGCGTGCGGCGTATACACGTGCCGCCACGCGCCGAGGCATGCGCGCGCCAGCACGCCCGCCTTCGAGCTGTGGCTGTGAACGATATCGGGCTCGATGCGCGCGAGCGCGCGAAACACGCCGACATAGGCGCGCGCATCGCGCCACGACACCGCGCGCTGCATCGGCACGCGCACGACCGACGCGCAGCGCCGCAAGATTGCGTCATGGAGAATGCCCGTGTCGAAACGCGCGCCCGTCGGGCCAATCAAATGAACCTCGACGCCGGCGGCAGCCAGCCCATCGATCAAATCGGCGACATGCACGGCCACGCCACCGCCCGCCGCCTCGACGACGAGCGCCACGCGCAGCCGCCGCCCCGCGCGCTGCGCGACGCGCGCGGGCCCGCGCGCGGGCGCGGCCTTCGCCCGCGCGTCGGCCTGCTCGGCCGCCTCCACATGCAGCCGGCCGCTCATCGCGCGCCTCCGCCCGAAAGCTTGCGTGCGATACGCCGCAGGACGCCCGGCGCCGGCGCGTCGGCGGCGTAGCGATATTCGACATAGCGATAGTGCCCGTAGCGCCCGCCGTAGCGCCCCAACGATGGCGTGAGCCCGTTCATGACGACGCCGTGCGGCCGCAAGCCGCCGTGCGCGAGCCGTTTGAGCGCTTCGCGCAGGTCGCCCAGCCGGGTCTGCGCCGCACGCGCGACCAGCAGCACGGCCGACGCATGACGGGCGAGGATCGCCGCATCGGTGGCCGCGAGCATCGGCGGCGCGTCGATCAGCACATAGTCGTAACGCTCGCGCAGCGACGCGATCAATGCGCCGAGCCGCTCGCTGAGCAGCCATTCGCCCACGCGCGGCAGCAGCGCGCCCGTCGCGATGAAATCGACGTTCGGCACGACGCCGCGATGGATCACGTCGTCGCCGTCGAGCCGGCCTTGCAGCACGGTCGACAGGCCAGGCTCGCGGATCACGCCGAAATACTGGTTCAGATAGCCGCGCCGCAAGTCCGCGTCGACCACGATCACGCGCTGGCCGCCCGCGCCGAGCACCGCTGCCAGATTCGCGAGCACGAACGACTTGCCCGCGCCCGGCTCGGCGCCCGTCATCACGAGCGCGGTGCGCTCGCCGTTGAGTTTGGAGAAACGCAGCGCGGTACGCAGGCTGCGCAGGCTCTCGATGGTCGGATCGTCCGGCGCCGCGCTCGCAAGCAGATGCGTGCCGGCCAGCTTTGCCTGCGCCGCGCGGAATATCGAACGCTGCTCGGCCGATAACGGCACCGCCGCATAGACGTCCAGCCCGAGCGCGCGTTCGATCTCGTCGGGCGAATTCACGCCGCCGAACAGCAGATCGCGCGCGAAGGCCAGCACCACGCCGAGCACCAGCGCGCCAAGCGCCGCGCCCGCGATCACGAGCGGCCGGTTCGGCTTGACCGGCTCCTGCGGCACGATCGGCATATCGACTACCCGCACGCTGCCGACCTTGCCCGCCTTGACGAGCTGAAGCTGCTGCGTGTTGTTCAGCAGCGCCGTGTAGAGATCGGTGTTGACGCGCACGTCGAGCATCAGCCGCGCGGCTTCCTGCTGCAAATCCGGCAGGCGCTTGATTTGCGCGTCAAAGCCGCCCGCCTGTGCGTCGAGCGTCGCGATCTGCCGGTCGATCGCGACGAGACTCGGATGCGCGGAATTGAAACGCGTCGCAAGCTCGTCGCGCTTTTGCTGGAGCAGCAGCCGTTGCGTCTGCGCCTGCGCGCTCTGCTGCAGCGCGAGGCGCGCTTCTTCCGGCAGATCGACCGTGCCGTTCGCGTTGCGCAGCTTCGTGTAGCGCGCCTCCGAGCGGTCGAGCTGCGCCTTGAGCACCGGAAGCTGATCGTTCAGGAAGGCGAGCGACTGGGCCGCGTCGGCGGATTTGCGTTCGATGTTCTGCCGCACGTATTGCTCACCGATCTCGTGCAGCAGCGCGCTGACGCGCACCGGATCGTCGCCCGCGAGCGTCGCGATGACGACGCCGGATTGCTTGATCTTTTCCTGCACGTCCAAACGGGTCTGCACGTCGTCGATCGTCTGCGCGCGCGAGTTGCGAATCAGCATGAAGCGCGTGCCGGGCTGCGCATCGAAGCGTTCGACCTTCAGCACCGCGGCGCCGTAGCGCGTCGGCACGGCCGTCAGTTCACCGACGCGGCCGCGCACCGGCCGCGCCAGATCGTCGCCCGTGAGCATCCACGCGCCACCCGGCTCCACGCTCAGCGCGAACGTGTCGCCCTCGGCGTCCTTGGGCACGTCGAATCGCTCGATCGCCGCCTGCTCGCCGCCCCACGCGTAGCCGCCGAGCCCGAACACGCCCGGCGCCGTCACGCCGCTGTTCAGGCGCGACACGAAATCGCCGATCACCGGAAAGCGCTTCGGCTTGACGTCGATGTAAAAGCGCAGCCGGTCCACCGCGCGCGTGACCACGAGACGCGATCCGACGATCTGCGCTTCGGCCGCCGCCGACGATTTCACGTCGAACAGCGACGACACGTCGCCGAGCAGGCTCTTGGCGGCCGACGTATCGGGGCTGTCCTCGATCTGGATCATCATGTCGGCCTGATACTTGGGATGCGCGAGAAATGCATAGGCGGTGCCGAGCAGCAGGCCGAGCACGGTGATCGCGGCGATCGACCAGCGATGCGCGAGCAGGATGTCGAGCACGCCGACCAGATCGAGTTCGTCGCGCGCGTCGTGACTGTCGTGGCGGGTCTCTGGAATGGATGACATAAGTGGATCGATTAATCGGTTCGTTCGGTTCGTTCGATGCGAAAGCGTGACGATGAAAGGCGATGCCGGCGCGCGTCACGTGACGCGCAACGCGCCGGCATCGAGCGTGCCGATGCGCGCGCGCCATGCGTCGGCGCAGCGGCCGAGCCGCGCGAGGCAAGTGTCGAAGCCGCTGCGCGGGCCGCCGTGTGGATCGGCGATGTCGGGCGGCCCGCCGTCGAACAGCGCGAAGCGAAACGTGCGGCCACGTGCGTAGGGATAGCGCGATTCGATGAAGCGCTGCTGCTGCGCGTCCATCACCAGGATCAGATCCGCGCGCATGCATTGCAGCGAGCCGAGCTGCGTGGCGCGGTGCGCGGACAGATCGAGCCCGAGCACGCGCGCGGCCTCGCACATCTGCGGGTCGGCGCCCGCGCCGGCCATCGCGCGCACGCCCGCCGACGCGACGTCCACGTCCGGCAGCGCGCGCGCAAGCAGCGCGGCGGCGGCCGGGCTGCGGCAGATGTTCGCGTGACAGACGACGAGTACGGCTGCGATCATCGTCAGCCTCCCGATGCGCGCTGAATGTTGTACGCGGCTGCCGTGCCGCCGACGAGTTGCGAGATCACGCGGTTCCAGCGCACCACGCCGGCCGCGTCGACGAACACCACGTCGTCGGGTTCAAGCTCGACGCGTTGCGCCAGCGCCATCGCTTGCGGCGAGCGCGCGTCGAAATGGAAGACCTGGGCCTGCGCGCCCGGCTGCCCCACGCCGGCATTGCCGCGAGCCGCATCGGTGCCCGCACGTGCGGCCGCGGCCGCACGTGCCGGACGAACCAGATAGATGCGCGACGGATCGCTCGTCACCTGATTGATCTGCGCCGCGCCAAGCGCCTGCGACAACGTGAGCCGCCCGTCCGAGCGCAGCGGCAGCGGCCCCGGCTTGAGCACCTCACCCATCACGAACACGCTGTAATCGCGCGCGGGCGGCACGCGCAGCTCGTCGCCGTCCTGCAGCACGATGCGCGCCGCGTCGAGTCCGCTCTCGGCCAGGCGCGGCAAATCGATCCGGTAGCGACGGCCGCCGCGCGTGAGCGCGATATGGCTCGCGTCGCCGCTGTCGAGCACCCCCGACGCCTCGTTGAGTGCATTCGCGAGCGTCATCGGCACGTCGGTGATCGGTTTCACGCCCGGCGAGCGGACTTCGCCGTTGACGTACACCTTCTTGCTGCGAAAGCCGACCACGCGCAGGGAAACCTGCGCATCGCGGACATACGGCTGTAGCGCGCGCGCCAATCGCTGCTGGGCGTCCGCTTCGCTTAGGCCCGCGACCGCGAGCCGCTTCACATAGGGAAACTGAATGCAGCCGTCGGCGCTGACCAGGTAGCCTGGCACGCTCTGACCCGCCATCCCCGCGCTCGGCGGCTGCGCACCGGCCGTCGAGCCGACGTCGTAGGTCAGATTCGGCATCACGAGTTCCGGATGGTCCCAGACGATGATCGACAGCACGTCGGCCGGACCGATCCGGTATGCATCGCGCGCGCCCGCGCGGGCCAGCGCGGCGGTATCGGCGGTATCGGCAATCGCGCCGTCGGCGCGATGCTTGCGCGCATCGTTGAGCGCATCGATCTGCCGGCTATCCAGTTCGATCACGGGCACATCGGCCGCGGCGAGCGGTGCGCGCCCGACAAAACTCATGCCCGGCGCGAGCACGCTACAACCGGCAAGAAGGAACGCAAGCGACAGCAGGCACAACACGAATCGCCCGCGCGGGCGGGCAAGGACGAAAGACTGCATGGGCTCTTTTAAATCGGAGTCGACGAATATCCGCGCGGCCGGCAAACCGCACGGGGCATGAGATGCTGCACGGGCACGATCCGTGCGGATCGGCGCGCAACGGCCGATGCTCCGGCCGGCGCGGTCAATAGGCCGCCGGGCCGGTAAATCCCCGCAACAGCGTGAGAAACACGATCTTCAGGTCGAACCAGAAATTCCAGTGGCGGATGTAGTACAGGTCGAACTCGACGCGCCGCTCCATCTTGTCGACCCGGTCCGTCTCGCCGCGAAAACCGTTCACCTGCGCCCAGCCGGTAATGCCGGGCTTGATCCGGTAGCGATACATGTAGTTGCGCACCAGGTTCTTGTAGAGTTCGTCGTGCTCGGTCGCATGCGGCCTCGGGCCGACCACCGACATCTCGCCCTTGAGCACGTTGATGAACTGCGGCAGCTCGTCGAGGCTCGTGCGCCGCAGAAACGCGCCGATTTTCGTGATCCGCGGATCGCCCTTCGTCGCCTGCGTGACGGGGCCCGGCTCGTCCGCGTGCAGCCGCATCGAGCGGAACTTGTAGATACGGAAATCCCGGCCGTCGACGCCCATGCGGCGCTGCCGGAAGAACACCGGGCCCGGCGACGACAGCTTCACCGCGCACGCGATCGCGGCGAGCAGCGGCGAGCACGCGACGAGCACGGCGAGCGCGAACAGCCGGTCGAACACCGCCTTGGGCAGCCGCTGCCAGTCGCGCAGAGGCGACGTGACGACGTTGATCGCCGGCAGCCCGAGCAGCTCGGTCACGCCGCCGTTGGCGAACGGCAGGCGATCGAGTTCGGGAATGAAGCGGATATCGATGAAGTCATTGCGCAGCGCATCGACGAACGGCTCGATCAATTGCGTCTCGCCCGGCTGCGCGACGATCCACAGTTCGCGCACGCGCTGGCGGCGCAGCGTATCGATAAACGGTTCGAGCCGCCCTACCACCGGCACGCCGAACACCTCGGTACGCTCGACGCATTGCGCATCGAACACGACCACCGGGCGGAAACCCGGCTGCCCGCCAAGCGCGATGCGCTTCACGATGCGCCGCCCTTCGGCATGGCCGGCGGCAATCGCGATCGTCTTGCATTGGCGCCCGAACGCGCGCGCGCTCGACAAGCGGCGCACCGCGATGCGAGCCGCCACGAGTGCGAGCGCGGCGAGCGCCGACCAGCCGGCAAACCACTGCCGCGGCACCGCCGATGCGCCGCCGAGCGCGACGACCACCGCGAACGTCAGCGTCTGCGCGAGCGCCCAAGCGGCCAGCACGCGGACGGCGAGCGCCGCGAGCGGCTGCTCGCGCCAAGCGCGATAAACCGAAAACCACGGAAACACGGCGAGCACAAGCGCGGCATCGAGGCAGACGGTCGCAAACCGCATGTCGCCGACGGCGGCGAACGCATCGTTGCCGGACGGCGCGCCGAGCGCCGCCGTGACGACGAGCAACACGTCGATCAACTGAAAGAGCGAAGGCATCATCGCACCCTCCCGTCAGCTGTCGTGACAAACCGCGCGGCAACAGCCGCCCCTGCCCCACTGGCACTGATGACGTCGAACATCGAATCCTCGCTTGCGAAAGTGGCGAATGTCGTGGCGTTGGGGAGTGATTAGCCCGCTGCCAGCCAGCGTGCGGCGGCCCGGTATTCGGTGGGCGACATCGACAGGCGCCGCCGAAACACCTTGGCAAGGCGCTCGCCGTTGCCGAGGCCCGCGCGGCGCGCGATCTTGTCGACCGGCAGATCCGACTCGGTCAGCAACGAGCAAGCCCGTTCGATGCGGGCTTGCAGCAGGTATTCCGATGGCGTTACGCCCATTTCGAGCTTGAAGCGCCGCAGGAAATTGCGCTCGCTCATCGCGATGTCCTGCGCGACATCGGCAATCGAGATGGTCTGGTCGCATTGTTCGGCAAGCCGCTGCGCGACCTCGCGGATCAACTCGCCCGCACGCTTGATCGCGCGGTCGTGCGCGTCGGCGCGCGGCTCGGCCGGCGCGTCGGACGCGGAGCCGCGCGCAAGCGGCTGCAACGCCTCGGAAGAAAAACCGAATGCGCCGGACGCGAGGCTCGCCGACGACAAGCGCCGCAACGGCAAATTGGCGGGCGCCGGCTGCACGCGCGGCGGCAGCATGCATGCATCGGACCCGGCCGCGGCGATGATGTCGCCGCCGTCGCGACGCATCGAGTACACCTGCACTTCGCCGCTGCGTGCCGCATCGTGCAGCCATAGATGCAGCGCATCGTCGAGCGTCGCGGCCGGCGCGCCTGCGCCGCCCGCGACCAGCACCATGTGAAATTCGCCGCCGCTATGCAAGCCGATGCTTTCGGTCCAGATCTGCACGCCCGACATCGACGTCACGCAGCCGCCGGCACTCGACAGCATCGTGAGCGCATAGCGCTCGACACTTCCGACAAAAGCGGTCCGCCGCCGATTCACGCAATCGAGCCATTCCGTTATGCCGCTGACTTCAGTCAACGAAAACTGATCGAACAGCACGATCCCGATTTGCCGGACGGCCGGCACCGAGCCAACAGGGCGGCATGGGCGGCGTTGCTGATGACGGCACATATCGTTTAGGCGACTCATGTCGAAAGTCCAATAACCAAGGTTTTCAATTCAAATCAAAGTTTAGTCGCGCACATTATCTCGATTAAACAAAATGAAATGTAAGGACAATTGTAAGAATGTCTGAATTCACCATGAGATTGGCGGATTAAACCAAAACCGCACGCTTATTATTCGTCTCACAGGTCTAATCAATATATCGATCAAATGAATAACATAAGCTTCCGGTTTATCAATTATTCAGCCATGCGCCTGCCTGCGCCGAGTCAACGTCAGCTTGAATGCCGAAACCGTCATTTCACTTATTTATCATGCATTTTCCTGGGATGTGCGCTCGAATGCCGATGATCGTTTGGCGTGAAAGATTCGCGGCGCTCGCGGACTGGTTGCCTGCATGCGTTCGCGGGCAGCGCATCGCCGCGGGCGATCGGGTTCGCCTGCACTCCGGCGGCATGACGATGACGGCGACTTGGGCCGGACGCGTCGCCTTCGCGCCAGGACGCTGGGTTTGCGCTCAGTGGTTCAACGCAGACGGTGAACTGAAGCAGGAGTTTTTTCCGCAGCGCGCCCTTCGGCGCGCATCGCGCCGAGACGATGCTTAAGCGGCCGCCAACGCGCGCCGCGCGGATTCATGGATAGTCGGATTTCGATCACCCCATGACCAATGCCATTCGAATTGATCGAATGACATACCGGCATCGGTATTCGTTATTTCCGAAATCGCAATAGATTCGCTCATCCATCGAATGTGCCGTTATTGGCCCGAAGGCAAACTGCGATCTGATATTTCAGACGACCGACGGAACAGTGGATATATCAAAAGAAGATCGAAGGGGCGCCAGGAGTGTAACAATTAGTTTCGAGTTCCAATCGGCAAGCCGCATTCGGAAGATCGCATTGATGACGGCAGACCGGCATTCTCGTTACCGCATATTTTCAGATGCGTCGCGCAGCGGCAGCTATTACCCGGAAGCGGTTATTATTCGGCAATAAATACCTTCCGATATTGATCGGCATCACGAACTTTCGGCCCCAAAAAAGAAGACGGCCGGGTAGCGTTCCGGCCGTCTTCGTCTCGCCGCCGAACGCGGGCGATGACCCCGCATTCGATATGGCTGGCGCACCGCCCGCCGGCGGCGCGCGATGCGTCTACGCGATTTCGAACAGCCCCGCGGCGCCCTGCCCGCCGCCGATGCACATCGTCACGACGACATATTTCGCGCCGCGCCGCTTGCCTTCGATCAGCGCGTGGCCCGTCATCCGCGCGCCCGAGACGCCATACGGATGGCCCACCGCGATCGCGCCGCCGTTGACGTTGAGACGATCGTCGGGAATGCCGAGCGTGTCGCGGCAATACAGCACCTGCACCGCGAACGCCTCGTTCAGCTCCCACAGATCGATGTCGGACACCTTGAGGCCCGCTTGCTTCAACAGCTTGGGCACCGCGAACACCGGACCGACGCCCATCTCGTCGGGTTCGCAGCCCGCGACCGCGAAACCGCGGAAGATCCCGAGCGGCGCCAGCCCTTCGCGCTCGGCAACCTTCGCGTTCATCACGACGCACGCCGCCGCGCCGTCGGAGAACTGGCTCGCATTGCCCGCGGTGATCACGCCGCCCGGCAGCACCGAACGGATTTTCGATACGCCTTCGAGCGTCGTATCTGGCCGGATGCCCTCGTCGGCCGCGACCGTCACCTCCTTGGTGGCCAGACGCCCCGTCGCCTTGTCGGCAACGCCCGCGCGCACCGTGATCGGCACGATCTCGGCGTCGAAGCGGCCCGCATCGCGGGCAGCGCTCGCGCGCAACTGCGAATTCACGCCGTATTCGTCCTGACGCTCCTTCGCGATGTTGTAGCGCTTCGATACGTTCTCGGCCGTCTGCAGCATCGTCCAGTAGATCTCCGGCTTGTGCTCGGCAAGCCAGCCCTCCTGGATCATGTGCAGGTTCATCTCGTTCTGCACGCACGAGATCGATTCGACACCGCCCGCGACGAACACGTCGCCCTCGCCCGCGATCACCCGCTGCGCGGCTAGCGCAATCGTTTGCAATCCGGACGAACAGAAGCGGTTCACGGTCATGCCGGGCACGCTTACCGGCAGCCCCGCGCGCAGCGCGATTTGCCGCGCGATGTTTGCGCCGGTCGCGCCCTCGGGGTTGGCGCAGCCGATCAGCACGTCCTCGACGCGCGCGGGATCGAGCTTCGCGCGCGCCACGGCAGCCGCCACCACGTGGCCGCCGAGCGTTGCGCCATGCGTCATGTTGAATGCGCCGCGCCAGGATTTTGCAAGCCCGGTGCGGGCGGTCGATACGATAACGGCTTCAGTCATCCGAGTCTCCAGTGTCGGCGGGAGCCCGTGCTTCATCGCTTGGCCCCGCCCCATGCCGCGGCAGGCAACAGCTCGCACCCGCCCGGCTTACATTAAAAAAGTCTAAACATGCGCCCATCTGCGCCACCCCGCCGCGCTACGGCCGCACGTCGCCCGAGCACACCCGCGCGACGCCCGCCGACGCCAACGACGCCCATGCGCGATCGAGCGAGCCGTCGAGATCGATCGCGCGGCACGCGTCATCGATGACGAATGCGCCGAAGCCGGCCGCTCGCGCATCGAGCGCGGACCAGGCAACGCAATAATCGGTCGCGAGTCCGCAGCACCAGACACGCTTCGCGCCCAGCTCGCGCAAGAAGCCCGCAAG
The DNA here is from genome assembly GCF_001522865.1 of Burkholderia sp. TSV86. GTDB lineage: Bacteria > Pseudomonadota > Gammaproteobacteria > Burkholderiales > Burkholderiaceae > Burkholderia. Next base: position 17,136 of record NZ_LOWB01000132.1, read on the forward strand.
CCCCGTGCGCGACTGGCGATCCGCTTCGACGAACGCCGAGTAACTGTCGACGCGCGCGTCCGTGCCCTTGCGGATCACGAGCCGCGCATGCGGCACGTCCAGATCGCGATGCAAGGCCGCCCCTTCGGTGCCCTGCACGCAGTGCACGGGCCAGAGCGTCTGCTCGCCATACGGCAGCGCGATCGTCGAGAACGGCACCCGGCCCGGATGGTTCTGCGCGAACGACACATGATCGCGCGGATGCCAATCCTGCGTCAGCACGACCTGCTCGAAGCGCGCGGCGAGCTGGTTGATCACCGGCACGACTTCATCGCCGTGCGCGACCGCGAGCGGGCAGCCCGGCATGAAATCGTTCTGCACGTCGATCACGAGCAGCACATCGTCGGTAGGTTGCATCGTGGTGCTCCTTCGCGGCGCGCCGCCGGCCGGCGGCGCCGCGTGGCGTCATGCGTTGAAGCCGCGCCCGCTCTTGGCGAGTTCGACGATCGACGGCGCGATCTGCCAGGCGCTGCCATTCGGCCCTTGCGCATAACGGCGTATCGCGCGCTCGACGTTGTAGAGGCCGACCGTGTCGGCGTACAGCATCGGGCCGCCGCGCCACAGCGGAAAGCCGTATCCGGTCAGATAGACCATATCGATATCGGAAGCCTTCGACGCGATCTTCTCCTCGAGAATCTTCGCCCCTTCGTTGACGAGCGCATAGACGAGCCGCTCGACGATCTCGTCGTCGCCGATCTGGCGGCGCGCGGCGCCCTGCTCGGCCGAGAACGCGACGATCATGTCGTCGACCAGCTTCGACGGCTTGGCCTTGCGCTCACCCGGCGCGTAGTCGTACCAGCCCGCGCCCGTCTTCTGGCCGAAGCGGCCCTGCTCGCAAAGGCGGTCGGCGATTTTCGAGTAACGCAGATCCGGCTGCTCGACATAGCGGCGTTTGCGGATCGCCCAGCCGATGTCGTTGCCGGCCAGATCGCTCATCCGGAACGGGCCCATCGCGAAGCCGAATTGCTCGATCGCGCGATCGATCTGCGCGGGCAGCGCGCCTTCCTCGAGCATGAAAAGCGCTTGGCGCACGTATTGCTCGATCATCCGGTTGCCGATGAAACCGTCGCATACCCCCGCGACCACCGCCGTCTTGCGGATCTTCTTCGCGACCTGCATCACCGTGGCGAGCACGTCGTGCGCGCTCGCGTCGCCGCGCACGACTTCGAGCAGCTTCATCACGTTGGCCGGGCTGAAAAAATGCAGCCCGACAACGTCCTGCGGCCGCTTCGTGAAACCGGCGATCTTGTTGACGTCGAGCGTCGACGTGTTCGACGCGAGAATCGCCCCCGGCTTCGCGACTTCGTCGAGCTTGCGGAACACCTGCTCCTTCACGCCGAGTTCCTCGAACACCGCTTCGATCACCAAGTCGGCTTCCTTCAGATCGTCGTAAGACAGCGTCGGCCTGATGAGCGCCATGCGCGCTTCGAGCTTGTCCTGCGCGAGCTTGCCCTTCTTCACCTGCGCGTCGTAATTCCTGCGGATCGTCGCAAGCCCGCGATCGAGCGCTTCCTGCGTCGTTTCGAGCAGCGTGACGGGCACGCCCGCGTTCAGGAAATTCATCGTGATTCCGCCGCCCATCGTGCCCGCGCCGATCACCGCGACCGTCTTGACCTCCCGCGTCGGCGTATCGGCCGGCACGTCAGGAATCTTGCTCGCCGCGCGCTCGCCGAAGAACGCATGACGCAACGCGCGGCTCTCGGGCGTTTGCACGAGCGCGATGAAGCATTCGCGCTCGAATGCGAGCCCCTTGTCGAAGCCATGCAGCACGCCCGCCTCGATCGCGTCGATGCATTTGTGCGGCGCCGGGTAGTTCTGCGCGAGCGCCTTCACGCTGTTGCGCGCGAACTGAATGAAGCCTGCCGCGTTCTCGTGCGCGATCGCGCGATCGCGCACGCGCGGATGCGGGCCGCTTGCCGCGCCCACCTTGCGCGCGAATGCAAGCGCCGCGTCGAGCAAGTCGCCCTCGACAAGCTCGTCGAAAAGGCCGCTTTTCGCCAGCTGCTCGGACGGCACGCTCGCCCCCGACACGATCATGTTGAGCGCGGTTTCGAGCCCCACCGCGCGCGGCAGCCGCTGCGTGCCGCCCGCGCCCGGCAGCAACCCGAGCTTCACCTCGGGCAGCGCGATCTGTGCGCCGGGCGATGCGATCCGGTAATGCGCGCCGAGCGCGAGCTCGAGACCGCCGCCCATCGCGATGCTGTGAATCGCGACGACGACCGGCTTCGCGCTTGCCTCCACCGAGTCGATCACGGTATGCAGCGTCGGCTCCTGCAGCGCCTTCGGCGTACTGAATTCGGTGATGTCCGCGCCGCCGGAGAACGCGCGGCCCGCGCCCGTGAGCACGATCGCCGTCACCGACGGGTCGCGCTGCGCGCGCTCGAGCCCCTCGACGACGCCCAGCCGCGTCGCCAGCCCCAGCCCATTGACGGGCGGATGGTTAAGCGTGATGACGGCGACGCCGTCACGAATCGTATAGTCCACTGCCATCTGCATGCCTCCATGGGTATCTAACTGCGCGGTGGGCGCGGTGTTGGCCCGTTGTCCGCCGGCGGCCGGACGGCCGCGTCATCGATGCAAGCGGCGCAACCGGCGCGCCGTTCTCCGGAATACGGGAAATGCGCGAGCAGCATACATCAAAAAAGAACGATCGTTCAATTTAGTGCCGACCCTGCCATCCCGGCCTGGAACAGCAGGCAATGACGCGCCGATGGCCGCCGATCCGGCGACAACATGCGGTGCGCGCCGCCGCCAGCCGCGGGTTTCACGTGACCGCCCCAGCGCGGCCGTGGACTGGATTGTCTGCACTCTGCGCGTTGTCCGGGCTGGCCGAATTGCCAGAATCACCCATGCGGCCGCTCACGCGTCGCGCGCCGTCGGCAAGATGTAATCGCGGAATTGCTCGCGCAGCTTGAGCTTCTGCAGCTTGCCGGTGGCCGTATGCGGCAGCGCATCGACGAAGGCGACGTCATCGGGAATCCACCATTTCGCGACCTTATCCCGATAAAACGCGAGCAATTCGTCACGCGTGACGTCCATCCCGTCGCGCTTGACGGCGACAAGGAGCGGCCGCTCGGTCCATTTCGGATGCGCGCACGCGATGCACGCGGCCTCGGCGACGGCCGGGTGCGCGATCGCGACGTTTTCGATCTCGATCGAGCTGATCCATTCGCCGCCCGACTTGATCACGTCCTTGCTGCGATCGGTGATCTGCATGAAGCCGTCGGCGTCGATCGTCGCGACATCGCCCGTCGGAAACCAGCCGTCGACGAGCGGCGATGCGTCGCTGCCGAAATAGCGGTCGATCACCCACAGGCCGCGCACCTGCAGGTCGCCGAACGCCACGCCGTCCCACGGCAACTCGCGGCCGTCGTCGCCGACGATGCGCATGTCGACCCCGAAAATCGCCCGCCCCTGCTTGGCCAGCAGCCGCCGCTGCTCGTCGGCGCCGCGCCGCGACTGCGCCCAGTTCAGCGCCGCGAGCGTGCCGAGCGGCGACATCTCCGTCATGCCCCACGCGTGGATCACCCGCACGCCGTAGTCGTCCTCGAACGCACGCTGCATCGCCGGCGGGCAGGCGGAGCCGCCGATCACCGTGCGCCTGAGCGTCGAGAACCGCGCGTTCGCTTCACGCACGTGATTGAGCAAGCCTAGCCAGACCGTCGGCACGCCCGCGGAAAACGTCACGCGCTCGGCCTCCATCAGTTCGTACAGCGACTTGCCGTCGAGATCCTTGCCCGGCAGCACGAGCTTCGCGCCGACGAGCGGCGCCGAATACGGCAGGCCCCACGCGTTCACATGGAACATCGGCACGACGGGCAGCACCGCGTCATGCGCCGACATCGCCATCGAATCCGGCAACGCCGCGCCATACGCATGCAGCACCGTCGAACGATGCGAATAAAGCGCACCTTTCGGATGGCCCGTGGTGCCGGACGTATAGCAAAGCGACGACGCCTGCCGCTCGTCGAGCAGCGGCCAGGCGTAATCGCCGTCCTCGGCGCCGATGAGCGTTTCGTAGCAGAGATAATGCGTCGCGCCGCGCGGCAGATGCGCTTCGTCGGTCAACGCGATCCAGCCCTTCACGCGCGGGCAGTGCGGCGCGAGCTGATCGACGAGCGGCGCGAAATTCAGGTCGAACAGCACGTATTGATCGTCGGCGTGATCGATGATGTACGCGATCTGCTCGACGAACAGACGCGGATTGACCATGTGGCAGACCGCGCCCATCCCGCTGATGCCGTAGTACGCCTCGACGTGTCGATAGCCGTTCCACGCGAGCGTGCCGACCCGCTCGCCGCCGCCCACGCCGAGCCGGCCGAGCGCCTGCGCCAGCCGCTTCGCGCGCGCCTCGCAGGCGCGGTACGTATAGCGATGGATATCGCCCTCGATGCGCCGCGACACGATCTCGACATCGCCCGCATGCCGCGCCGCGTGGGCGATCAGCGACGATATCAGCAGCGGCATATCCATCATCCGGCCCGGCAGCGGCGTACTCATCGGGTTGCGTCTCCTGTCGCAGCAAGTGATCGGCACGCGCAGGCAGCCAGCGGCCCCGGCGGCGCCGACTTACAATATCGGCTAACTTCCGGATCAGCAATATGTCGTTTTCCACCAGCGAGGCCGCACCGGCCGCCTGCCTGCCCGATCTCGCCGCAACGCTCGCCGCCCCGCGCGACGGCGCGTTCGTCGCGCTCGGCGCCGAATTCCTCACGCGGCTGCCCGCCACGCCGCTGCCCGCGCCTTATGTCGTCGGCTTTTCCGACGATACCGCGCGCCTCGTCGGGCTCGATCCCGCGCTCGCCGGCGCGCCCGGCTTCGCCGAGCTGTTCTGCGGCAACCCGACGCGCGACTGGCCCGCCGCGTCGCTGCCCTACGCGTCCGTCTACTCGGGCCACCAGTTCGGCGTCTGGGCCGGCCAGCTCGGCGACGGGCGCGCGCTCACCATCGGCGAGCTCGCGCACGACGGCCGCCGCCACGAACTGCAACTGAAAGGCGCGGGCCGCACGCCGTATTCGCGCATGGGCGACGGCCGCGCGGTGCTGCGCTCGTCGATCCGTGAATTCCTGTGCTCGGAGGCGATGCATCATCTCGGCATTCCGACAACGCGCGCCCTCACCGTGGTCGGTTCCGACGCGCCGGTGGTCCGCGAGGAGATCGAAACGGCGGCGGTCGTCACGCGCGTAGCGGAAAGCTTCGTGCGCTTCGGCCACTTCGAGCACTTTTTCGCGAACGATCGCCCCGATTTACTGCGCGCCCTGGCCGATCACGTGATCGAGCGCTTCTACCCCGCGTGCCGCGACGCGCACGATCCGTATCTCGCGCTGCTCGCCGAAGCAACACGGCGCACGGCCGAGCTGGTCGCGCAATGGCAGGCGGTCGGCTTTTGCCACGGCGTGATGAATACCGACAATCTGTCGATCCTGGGCCTGACGATCGACTACGGCCCGTTCGGCTTCATCGACGGGTTCGACGCGAAGCACGTCTGCAATCATTCCGACACGCAAGGCCGCTACGCGTACCGGATGCAGCCGCGCATCGCGCACTGGAACTGCTTTTGCCTCGCGCAGGCGCTGCTGCCGCTCATCGGCCTGCATCGCGACGCGCCGAACGAGGATGCGCGCGCCGAGCGCGCGGCCGACGACGCGCACGCGGTGCTCAACCGCTTCCCCGAACAATTCGGCCCGGCGCTGGAGCGCGCGATGCGCGCGAAGCTCGGCCTCGAGCACGCGCACGACGACGATGCCGCGCTCGCCAACCAATTGCTCGAAATCATGGACGCGAACCGCGCCGACTTCACGCTGACGTTCCGCCGCCTCGCGCAGCTCTCGAAGCACGAGCCGCGCGCGACACACGGCGAGCACGCCGACGCGCCGGTGCGCGACCTGTTCGTCGAGCGCGACGCCTTCGACCGCTGGGCGCGCGCCTACCGCGCGCGCCTGGCCCTCGAGCCGCGCGACGACGCCGCGAGGGCGGCCGCGATGAACCGCGTGAATCCGAAATACGTGCTGCGCAATCATCTCGCGGAAACCGCGATCCGCCGCGCCAAGGAGAAGGACTTTTCCGAAGTCGAACGTCTCGCGGCCATACTGCGCCGCCCGTTCGACGAGCAGCCGGAACACGACGCCTATGCCGCGCTGCCGCCCGACTGGGCGAATACGCTATCGGTGAGCTGCTCGTCGTGACGGCCGCCGCCCGCCGGGCCGCGCGCCATGTCGCGCGCGATCCGCATGAATCCATCAGGAGAATCGACCCCATGCCAGGAGATCAAGACGATCGGCCCTTCCCGTACCCAAAGGACGATGCCGAGCTGCGCCGCCGGCTCACGCCGCTGCAATACGAGGTCACGCAGCATGCGGCGACCGAGCGAGCGTTCACCGGCGAATACACCGACACCGAAGACGACGGGATTTACCGCTGCATCGTCTGCGGCACCGCACTGTTCGAGTCCGGCGCGAAATACCACTCGGGCTGCGGCTGGCCGAGCTACTTCAAGCCGATCAACGGCGAGGTGATCGACGAGAAGATGGACTACACGCACGGGATGGTGCGCGTCGAGGTGCGCTGCAACCATTGCGGCGCGCATCTTGGCCACGTGTTCGAGGACGGCCCGCGCGACAAAACCGGTCTGCGGTACTGCATCAACTCGGCTGCGTTAAACTTCGAGCCTAAACCCGGGCGGAAATAATAAACCCGCGCGGGCGTCCCTGTAACGGTGGCGGGCCCCGCGCGCCCGCCACGCAGCCGCGAGCGCCATGAAATTCCTGTTCGACCTGTTCCCGATCATCCTGTTCTTCGCCGCCTTCAAGCTATGGGGCATCTTCACGGCAACCGCCGTCGCGATCGCCGCCACGCTTGCGCAGGTGGCATGGGTCGCGTTCCGCCACCGGAAAGTCGACACGATGCTGTGGGTGAGCCTCGGCGTGATCGTCGTGTTCGGCGGCGCGACGCTCGTGCTGCATGACGAGAAATTCATCCAATGGAAGCCGACCGTGCTGTACTGGCTGTTCGCCGTCGGCCTCGTCGTCGCGCGCTATGCGTTCGGCAACAACCTGATCGAGAAGATGATGGGCAAGCAGCTCACGCTGCCCTCGCCGGTCTGGGACAAGCTGAACCTCGCCTGGGCCGCGTTCTTCGCCGCGCTCGGCGTCACCAATTTGTACGTCGTGCGCAACTTCACCGAATCGCAGTGGGTCAACTTCAAGCTGTTCGGCACGACGGGCGCGATCGTCGTTTTCATCATCATGCAAAGCCTGTGGCTGGCCAAATATCTGAAGGACGAATGACGATGAGCGCCGCGTTCCTTCAAGCCGCCCCCGCCGAGCGCATCGCGCTGATCGAGGCGCGCCTCGCCACGGCGCTCGCGCCCGAATCGATCGACGTGCGCGACGACAGCGCGCGGCACGCCGGCCACGCAGGCGCCGCCGCGGGCGGCCACTACACGGTGACGATCGTCGCGGCCGCGTTCGAGGGCCGGTCGCGCATCGCCCGGCACCGGCTGGTGTATGATGCGCTCGCCGACGCGATGCAACGCGGAATTCACGCGCTCGCGATCGTCGCTTACACGCCAGAAGAATATAGAGAGTCTTCCCGTTCCCGTTAAGTCCGTTCGTTCTTTAGGAATTCCCGATGATCCTGAAATCTTCCCGACTGTGGGTCGCGGCAGCCGCTCTCGCAGCCGCTCCGGCCTTTGCCCAGAACATCGCCGTCGTCAATGGCACGCCGATCCCGAAATCGCGCGCGGACGCGATGGTCGCGCAGCTCGTCCGCCAAGGCCAGCAGGACTCGCCGCAGCTCGAGCAAGCCGTGCGCCAGGAACTCATCAACCGCGAAATCCTGATGCAAGAGGCGATCAAGCGCGGCATTCCGAATCGCCCCGACGTGAAGGCGCAAGTCGCCGTTGCGCAGCAAACCACGGTGCTGCGCGCGATGATCGAGGATTTCCTCAAGCAGAACCAGCCGAGCGACGCCGAGCTGATGGCGCGCTACGACGAACTCGTGAAGAGCGCGGCGGGCCATGAATATCATCTGCACCACATCCTCGTCGACAACGAACAGCAGGCAAAGGACCTGATCGCGAAGATCAAGGGCGGCGCGAAGTTCGAGGATCTCGCGAAGCAATACTCGAAGGATCCGGGTTCGGCTAAGAACGGCGGGGACCTCGACTGGTCCGATCCGAAGGCTTACGTGCCGGAATTCGCCGCGGCCGCGCAGCAGTTGCAGAAAGGCCAACTGACGGATGCGCCGGTGAAGACGCAGTTCGGCTGGCACATCATCCGCGTCGACGATATCCGCAATATCGCGCCGCCGCCGTTCGAACAGGTCAAGCCGCAGATCGCGCAGCAGATGGTGCAGCAGAAACTGCAGGCGTTCGAGGAAGGCTTGCGTCAGCAGGCGAAGATTCAGTAACGCGGCGATTGCTCGCCGCGGCAACGCGCCGCTTCAACAAAAATGCCGCTCGAATCGAGCGGCATTTTTTTCGCCGGCATGCGTCGCCAGATGGTCCGCCACGGTACGCGGACCTCGCGTCGCCGTACCGGGCCGCTTGACTTCGCGTCAACCGGCCCGGTTTGCTTCTCTCTCTATCCCAGCCCCGTTTTATCCGAGCCAGCGCCGCGCATTGCGGAACACGCGCAGCCACGGGCTCGCCTCGCCCCAGCCGTCCGGATGCCAGCTCATCTGCACGGTGCGCTGCACACGCTCCATGTGCGGCATCAGCACGGTGAACCGGCCGTCGGCCGTCGTCACCGACGTAATCCCGGCCGGCGAGCCGTTCGGATTGAATGGATAGCGCTCGGTCGCTTCGCCGCGATGATCGACGTAGCGCATTGCCACCGCGACGCGGCTCGCGTCGCCCTGTTGCGAGAAGTCCGCATAGCCTTCGCCGTGCGCGACCGCGACCGGAATCCGCGAGCCCTCCATTCCGGCGAAAAAGATCGACGGCGAGCGCTGCACCTCGACGAGCGAGAAACGCGACTCGAACTGCTCCGATTTGTTGCGCGTGAACTTCGGCCATGCGTCGGCGCCCGGAATCATCGACGCCAAGCTCGACAGCATCTGGCAACCGTTGCAAATGCCGAGCGCGAACGTGTCCGGGCGCGCGAAGAACGCGGAGAACATCTCGGCGAGTTGCTCGTTGAAGCGAATCGTTTTCGCCCAGCCTTCGCCCGCGCCGAGCACGTCGCCATACGAAAAGCCGCCGCATGCGACCGCGCCCGCGAAATCGGCGAGCGTCGCGCGGCCCGCGAGCAAATCGCTCATGTGGACGTCGTATGCGTCGAAGCCCGCGCGATCGAACGCATACGCGGTTTCGAGATGCGAGTTCACGCCCTGCTCACGCAGAATCGCGACGCGCGGCCGCGCGCCCTTCGCAATGAACGGCGCCGCGATGTCGTCGGCGGGATCGAATGTCAGCACCGGAGACAGGCCGGGGTCCTGCGCGTCGAGAATCGCGTCGTATTCGGCATCCGCGCACGCCGGATTGTCGCGCAGCCGCGCGATCCGCCAGCTCACCTCGTTCCACGCGCGCTGCAGCTCGACGCGCGGCGCCTCGTAGATCTTCTTCGCGTCCCGGTACACCTCGATCGCGTCATGCTCGTTGACCGTGCCGATCACATGCGAGCACGCGGCAAGCCCATGCTCGCGCAGCACGCCGAGCACCGTGTCGCGCTCGGCCGCGCGCGCCTGAACCACCGCGCCAAGCTCCTCGCAAAAGAGCGCGCGGATCGTGCGGTCGTCGCGGCGGCCGCTTGTCTGCTTGGCCCAATCCTTCGCGTCGCCGTAGTCGGATTCGTGCTGCGCGTCGAGCGTGAGCATGTCGACGTTCAGCGACACCCCCGCGTGCCCGGCGAACGCCATCTCGCAGACGGTCGCCCACAGGCCGCCGTCCGAGCGGTCGTGATAGGCAAGCAGCAAGCCCTGCGCATTCAGCGCCTGGATCGCCGCGAAAAAGCGCTTCAGGTCTTGCGGATCGTCGACGTCGGGCGTCTCGTCGCCGACTTGCTGCGTGACCTGCGCGAGTATGCTGCCGCCGAGGCGGTTCTTGCCGCGGCCGAGATCAATCGCGATCAGCACGCTCGCGCCGGCGTCGGCAACGCGGCGCAACTGCGGCGTCAAATGGCGGCGCACGTCGTCGACGGGCGCGAACGCCGAGATGATCAGCGACACCGGCGCGACGACTTCCTTCGCGACGCCGTTGTCGTCCCACTTCGTCTTCATCGACAGCGAATCCTTGCCAACCGGAATGCCGATGCCGAGCGCCGGGCACAGCTCCATGCCGATCGCCTTCACGGTGTCGAACAGCTTCGCGTCCTCGCCTTCGGTGCCGCACGAGGCCATCCAGTTCGCGGACAGCTTCAGCGTGTCGAGCGACGCGATCGGCGCGGCCGCGATGTTGGTGATCGCCTCGCCGATCGCCATGCGGCCCGACGCGGGCGCGTCGATCACCGCGAGCGGGGTGCGCTCGGCCATCGTCATCGCTTCGCCGGCAAAGCCCGCGTAATCGAGCGCGGTGATCGCGCAATCGGCCACGGGCACCTGCCACGGGCCGACCATCTGGTCACGCACCGACGTGCCGCCGACCGTGCGGTCGCCGATCGTGATCAGAAACGACTTGCTCGCAACCGTCGGATGCCTGAGCACGTCGACGCCGACGTCGGCAAGCGCCAGGCCCGTCACGTCGACCGGAGCGTGCGCGTCGTCGATGCGCGTCACGTCGCGGTGCATCCGCGGCGGCTTGCCGAGCAGCACGTCCATCGGCATGTCGACCGGATACGCTTGCTCGCCCGCCGCCTGCACGTCGACGAGTTGCAGTTGCCGCGCATCGGTCGCCACGCCGACGACCGCGAACGGGCAGCGCTCGCGCGCGCAAATCGCCTCGAAGCGCGGCAGATCGGCGGGCGCGATCGCGAGCACGTAGCGCTCCTGCGCTTCGTTCGACCAGATCTCGCGCGGCGATAGCCCGCTTTCCTCGAGAGGCACGCGGCGCAGCTCGAAGCGCGCGCCCTTGTGCGCGCCGTCGACGAGTTCGGGGAACGCGTTCGACAAGCCGCCCGCGCCGACGTCGTGGATGCTGAGAATCGGATTCGCGTCGCCGAGTTGCCAGCAGCCGTTGATCACCTCCTGCGCGCGCCGCTCGATCTCCGGGTTGCCGCGCTGGACGGAGTCGAAATCGAGTTCGGCCGTGTTCGCGCCGGTCGCCATCGAGCTGGCCGCGCCGCCGCCCATCCCGATCCGCATGCCGGGGCCGCCGATCTGGATCAGCAGCGAGCCGGCGGGCAGATCGTGCTTGTGCGTGTGCGCATCGGAAATGTTGCCGATGCCGCCCGCGATCATGATCGGCTTGTGATAGCCGCGCACCCGCCCGCCGACGTTCTGCTCGTAGACGCGGAAATAGCCGCCGAGGTTCGGCCGGCCGAATTCGTTGTTGAACGCCGCGCCGCCGAGCGGGCCGTCGATCATGATCGACAGCGGCGAGGCAATCCGGTCCGGGCGGCCGTAAGGCTCGGCGCTCGCGCCTGCGTCGCGTTGCGCGAGCGGCCGCGCGGCGTCGCGCGCGTTTTCCCATTTCTCGCGCGCCGCCGGCAAATCGAGGTTCGACACCGTGAAGCCCGTCAGGCCCGCCTTCGGCCGCGCGCCACGGCCCGTCGCCCCCTCGTCGCGAATCTCGCCGCCCGCGCCCGTCGCCGCGCCCGCGAACGGCGAGATCGCGGTCGGGTGATTGTGCGTCTCGACCTTCATCAGCGTATGCGTGAGTTCGGTGTGGCGGCCGTAGCGCTCGGCCGCGCCCGCCGCATCCGCGCCGCGCGGGAACCAGCGCTCGGCCGGCGCGCCCTGCATGATCGCCGAGTTGTCCGAATACGCGACGATCGTGCGCTGCCCATTGAGCTTCTCGGTATTGCGGATCATCTGGAACAGCGACAGATCCTGCGGCTCGCCGTCGATCGTCCATTGCGCGTTGAAGATCTTGTGCCGGCAGTGCTCGCTGTTCGCCTGCGCGAACATCATTAGCTCCACGTCGGTCGGGTTGCGCTCCAGCTTGACGAACGCATCGACCAGGTAGTCGATCTCGTCGGCGGCGAGCGCGAGACCCAGCTCGGCGTTCGCCGTCACGAGCGCGGCGCGGCCGTGCGCGAGCACGTCGACGGTCTCGAGCGGCTTGGCCGGCAGTTCGTCGAACAGGTGCCGTGCATCGTCACGCGACGCGACGACGCTCTCGGTCATCCGGTCATGCAGCGCGGCCGCGACCGCGGCGCGCGCGTCGGCCGACAGCGCCTTCTTGCCACCGACGCCGAGCAGCCCGCTTTTCAGCGTGAGCGTGAACTCGACGCCGCGCTCGATGCGCCGCACGCGGGCCAGCCCGCAGTGCTGCGCGATGTCGGTCGCCTTGCTTGCCCACGGCGACACCGTGCCCAGACGCGGCAGCACCACGAAGGTTTCGGTCGCGCCCTTGTCGGACGAGGGCTCGAACGGCTCGCCGTAGTGCATCAGCGCGTCGATGCGCGCGCTGTCGTCCGCGGTGAGCGGCTCATGCGCGTTGACGAAGTGCAGATACTGGCCGCGCAGCGCGACGATGTCGCCGTCGATTTGCTTGAGCGCGTCGAGCAGGCGGGTTTGACGAAAATCGGAAAGCGCCGAAGCACCGGGAAAACACGAGAAGTGAGCCATGGGCTGGACTGGACGTCGTCGATGAGTCGCGCAAGCTGGCGACGGGGGGCGTAAGGAAGGCCGTTATTATATACCCGCCGGCCGCTCGCCGAACGGCCTGCGCGACGGCAATTCGGCGCGGCGCGGGCGGGCGGCCGGCCGTCGGCCGCCCGCGCCAGGCGCCATCCGCCGCCGCCCGGCCACCCGTGCAACGCGCAAGCCGCGCCGGCCGATCCGCGGCATTTGGCGCTATCATGCGCGCTTCGCCGGGCCGACGCGGCCCGCAACGTCATCGCAACCGGGCCGCATCGGCCACCCGTCATCGAATCGAGCATGGATGTCATTGTCATCGGCGGCGGCCTCGCCGGCATCGCCACCGCCTACCAGTTGCGCGCGGCCGGCCATCGCGTGTGCGTCGTCGAGCGTCACGCGACAGTCGCGCAAGGCGCGACCTACGGCCAGGGCGGCGCCCTGCTGCCTACGCCCCTGGACGTCTGGTTCGGCCCGACCTTCATGCGCGAGCGGCGCGCGTCAAAGAGCGGCGTCGTCTACAAGCCCGGCCTCAACGGCGCGCTGCGGCGCTTCGTCGGCCGCCTCGACGCGCTGCGCGAGCCCGACGCGTTTCGCGCGCAGTATGGGGCGCTGCGCCCGCTCGTCGAGCTTTCGCGTGAAACGATCGCCGATATCGAAACGCGCTTTGCGCTCGAATTCGAGCAGAAAAGCGGCGTGCTGCACCTGGTACGCGAGCGCGCCGAATGGGACGACGTGCGCCCCGCGCTCGAGCTGATGCGCGATCTGGGCATGCCGTTCGAGACGCTCACGCCCGACGCGTGCGCGGCGCTCGAGCCGTCGGTGCGCGCCGAATCCGCATTCGCGGGCGGCGTGCTGTTCGCACACGAGCGCACCGCGAACTGCCCGCTATTCGTGAAACTCGTCAAGCAGGTGCTCGACACCCACGACGTCCAGTTCCGGCTGGGCCGCGCGGCGGCGGCGATCCGCGTGGACACGCAGCGCGCGGCAGTCGAACTCGCGCCGGACCCCACCGATCCGCGCGCGGCGAAATCGAAGCAGGTCGACGTGATCTCGGCCGATGCGCTCGTCATCGCTGCCGGCGTCGACAGCCTGGCGCTTGCGCAGCCGTTCGGCGTGCGCGCGCCACTGCATCCGGTGCGCGTTCATACGCTGACCGCGCCGCTCGCCTACGACGAGCACGCGCCGCATCTCGCGATCGTCGACACGGTCAGGCGGATCACGCTCACGCGGCTCGGTCAGCGGCTCAAGATCGGCGGCGGCGCGGTGCTGCAAAGCGCGAGGGACACGGCGCGGCCGCTGCCCGAGCCGCTTGCCGAGGCGGCGCTCGCGCTGCTCGGCCAGGCCGCGCACGACTGGCTGCCCGGCACCGCGAAAATTTCCGCCGCGCGCGCCTGGCAAGGCGCGAAGCTGCTGTCGCCGGACGGCCTGCCGGTGGTCGGGCCGACCGGCCATCCGCGCGTGTTCGTCAATTTCGGCCATGGCCCGGCCGGCTGGGGGCTCGCGCTCGGGTCTGCTAAAGTGGTGGCCGATGCCGTCGGCGGTGCCACGTGCAGCCTGCCCGCCGATACGCTCGCCGCGCTGCGCGCGCAGCGCTTTGCCACCTGAGGCCGCCGCCGGCGGCGCTTGACCGCGAGCCGTCCATGCCCTTGCCCGCCGATTCCGCCGCGCTTCATCCGCGTTCCGCTCAGCCTCATGCGCCGGCGCCGTCCGATCCGTTCGCCGAATGGCCCGCGCATACGGGCGAGCCGCTCCTTACCGTCGCCGAGCTGCGCGACATCGAGCACAACGCCGCCGCCGCGCTGCCACCGCATACGCTGATGGGCCGCGCGGGCGCCGCCGCCGCGCAATGGCTCGCCGCGCGGCTCGTCAGCGATCCGCGTCCGGTCTGGTTCGCGGCCGGCCCCGGCAACAACGGCGGCGACGCGCTCGTCGCGGCGACCGAACTGCATCGGCTCGGCTTCGCGGCCGACGTGTGGATGCCCGTCGGCGTGAAGCCCGACGACGCCCGCTGGGCGCTCGATCGCGCCCGCGCGGCGGGCGTACCGATCGACGCCGAGCCGCCCGCGTCGTTCGACGGCTACGGCTGGCTCGTCGACGGCCTGTTCGGCATTGGCCTCGCGCGGCCGCTCGACGGCGCGTTCGCGGTGCTCGCGGCCCGGCTGTCGGCGCGCGCGCGGCACACCGGCCGCGTGCTCGCGCTCGACGTGCCGAGCGGGCTCGACAGCGACACCGGCCTGCGCGTCGGCGCGGGCCCGGCGGTCGCGGCCACTCACACGCTGTCGTTCATCGCGGCCAAGCCCGGCCTCTACACCGGCGAAGGGCGCGATCTCGCGGGCGAGATTCACGTCGCCGCGCTCGGCCTCGACGAATGCGCGACGCCCGAGATCCGGCTCAACGCGCCCGATCTGTTCGGCGCGCACCTGCCCGAGCGCGCGTTCGCGTCGCACAAGGGCACCTACGGCAGCGTCGCGATCGTCGGCGGCGACACCGGCATGTGCGGCGCGCCGATTCTCGCCGCGCGCGCGGCGCTCTTCGCGGGCGCGGGCAAGGTGCATGTCGGCTTCGTCGGCACGGGCGCGCCGCCTTACGATGCGCCGCACCCAGAGCTGATGCTGCACCCGGCCGGCACGCTGCCCACGGCCGGCCTCACCGCGCTCGTGATCGGCTGTGGGCTCGGCGCGAGCGAGGCCGCCGCGCACGCGCTCACGGCCGCGCTGCCGCTCGATGCGCCGAAACTGATCGACGCCGACGCGCTGAACCTGATCGCCGCGACCCCCGCGCTCGCCGAGGCGCTCACCGCACGCGGCCGCGCCGGCGACGCCGCGATCCTCACGCCGCATCCGCTGGAGGCCGCGCGCCTGCTCGGCACCGACGCGGCCGGCATCCAGCGCGGGCGCGTCGCGGCCGCGCGCGCCCTGAGCGCGCGCTTTTGCGCCGTCGTCGCGTTGAAAGGCTCGGGCACCGTGATTGCGTCGCCCGACGGCCGCGTCGCGATCAACCCGACCGGCAACGCCGCGCTCGCCACGGGCGGCACCGGCGATGTGCTGGGCGGCTTGATCGGCGCGCTGCTCGCGCAACGCATGCCGCGCTTCGAGGCCGCGCTCGCGGGCGTCTACCTGCACGGGCTCGCCGCCGAGCGCCTGTGCGCGGCGGGCGCGGGGCCGGCCGGCCTCACCGCGGGCGAACTCGCGCCGGCCGTGCGCATGCTGCTCAACCGGCTCTTTTACGCGCGCGCCGGCACGCCGGGCCAAGCGCCGCTATACTGAGCGTCCCGCCGCGCGGCGCGCCCGCTTCGAGCCGTCATGCCACGCGCCGCCGGCGGGCTCCTCGTCCGCCCGCGTGCCTTGTGCCGGCAGCGGGCGCGGCCTTCCCGAATCACGCTGCCTCGCCTTAATCGCCATGACGCTGAATTCGCTCCCCGTTTGGCCCGCGCTGCAAGCGCACTATGAAGACATCCGCGACGCGCATCTGCGCGACTGGTTCGCGCCCGCCGCCGATCCCGCGCCGACGCGCGCCGAACGCTTCACGTTCGAAGGCGGCGGCCTCGCCGCCGATTTCTCGAAAAACCGCATCACCGATGCAACGCTCGCGCTGCTCGTCCAACTGGCTCGCGAAGCCGGCGTCGAAGCACGCCGCGACGCGATGTTCGCGGGCGGCATCGTCAACCCCACCGAAGGCCGCGCGGCGCTGCATACCGCGCTGCGCGCGAGTTCGCCCGACGCGCCGTTCCATGCGCAAATCGCCGCCGAGCGCACGAAGATGGCGCGCTTTGCCGACGCGGTGCGCAGCGGCGCATGGACTGGCTACACCGGCAAGCGCATCCGCCACGTCGTGAACATCGGCATCGGCGGCTCGGATCTCGGGCCGAAGATGGTCGTCCATGCGCTCCACCACGTCGCGACGCCCGACATCGCCACGCACTTCGTGTCGAACGTCGACGGCGCCGATCTCGCGCGCGTGCTCGAGCAGATCGATCCGCAGGAAACGCTCGCGATCATCGTGTCGAAAACCTTTACGACGCTCGAGACGATGACGAACGCGCGCTCGCTGCGCGACTGGTTCGTGGCGAAGGGCTGCCCGGAAAACGCGCTCGCGAAGCACTTCGTCGGCGTGTCGGCGAATCCGGCCGAAGTCGTCAAGTTCGGTATCGCCGAGGCGAACGTGTTCGAGATGTGGGACTGGGTCGGCGGCCGCTATTCGCTGTGGTCCGCGGTCGGTCTGTCGATCATGATCGCGGTCGGCCCCGAGCGCTTCGACGAACTGCTCGCCGGCGCGCACGACATGGACGAGCATTTCCGCCACGCGCCGCTCGAGCGCAACCTGCCGGCGCTGCTCGGCCTGATCGGCATCTGGTATCGGAATTTCTTCGGCGCGCAGAGCTATCTCGTCGCGCCGTATTCGGAGGCGCTGCACTATCTGCCGTCGTATCTGCAACAGCTCGAGATGGAAAGCAACGGCAAGTCCGCGCGCATCGACGGTGCGTTCGTCGATTACCCGACGTCGGCCGTCACGTGGGGCGAGCCCGGCACGAACGGCCAGCATGCGTTCTTCCAGATGCTGCATCAGGGCCCGACGCTCGTGCCGATCGATTTCATCGCGGTGCTCACGCCCGAGCATGCGCTCGCGAGCCATCATCCGAAGCTGCTCGCGAACTGCTTCGCGCAAAGCGAGGCGCTGATGCTTGGCCGCACGCTCGAGGAAGCGCGCAAGATCGCCGGGCCGGACCATCCCGAACTCGCGCCGCACCTGAGCTTCCCCGGCAACCGCCCGACCACGACGATTCTCGTCGACGCGCTGACGCCGCGCTCGCTCGGCGCGCTGATCGCACTGTACGAGCACAAGGTGCTCGTACAAGCCGCGGTGTGGAATATCAATCCGTTCGATCAGTGGGGCGTCGAGTTGGGCAAGATCCTCGGCAAGGTCGTCGAGGCCGATCTGTCGGCCGCGCAAGCCGATCCGGCCAAGCATGACTCGTCGACGTCGGCGCTGATCGCCCGGGCACGCAAGGCGCTATCGCGTTGAGTTGAGTCGATCGGCGGCGCGCAGGATCGCCGGGCACGCCTCGGGCGTGCGCGGGCAACAGGCAGCGGCCCGGCGCGCCGCCACGAAAAGCGCTGGCCGGACGCCCGCGCACCGAATGCACGGCCGCTGCCCGCACGGCCAGCCCCGCACACCGCGAGCGCCGCCCGATCGACGCAGCCGCGCCCGAATCAGCCCGCCATGTGCCGCTCGCGGCCCGCATCGCCCTGCAAGCGGCCCGCTTCGAGCACGACCGTCGTTTTGCAACGGCGCGCGAGTTCGGGATCGTGCGTGACGAGCACGAGCGTCGCGCCGTGCGCGCGGTTCAGCTCGAACATCAGATCGATCACCGCATGCCCCGTCGCCGCATCGAGACTGCCCGTGGGCTCGTCGGCAAAAAGCAGCGCCGGACGCGTGACGAACGCGCGGGCGAGCGCGACGCGCTGCTGCTCGCCGCCCGACAATAGTTTCGGATAGTGCCCAGTGCGCGCGCCGAGCCCCACTTGTTCGAGCAGCGCGCGCGAACGCTGCACCGCGTCGCGCGTGCCGACGCCGCCTTGCAGTTCAAGCGGCAGCATCACGTTTTCGAGCGCGGTCAGATGCGGCATCAACTGGAACGATTGAAAAACGAAGCCGACCGCACCGTTTCGGAGTGCCGCACGCGCATCCTCGTCCAGCTGACCGAGGTCTTTGCCGAACAGGCGAACCGTGCCGCTCGTCGCGCTGTCCAATCCGGCGAGCAAGCCGAGCAGCGTCGATTTTCCCGACCCGGACGCGCCGACGATCGCGACGCTCTCGCCCGCGCGCACCACCAGGTCGATACGCTCGAGAATCGTCAGCTCGCCCGTGGCATCCGCGACACGCTTGCATACATCCCGTACTTCGATAATCGGATCGGTAATCTTGAGCATGAAACGCACTTTCCCCTGGAGAACCGGCGCCGCGCTCGTGGCCGCCGCCACGCTCGCCGGCGCCGCCGATGCGGCCACGCCGGCCGCGGCGCCCGCCGGCATACAGCCCGACAAGCCGACGATCGTCGTGCTCGGCGACAGTCTGTCGGCCGAATACGGTCTGCCGCGCGACACTGGCTGGGTGGCGCTGATGCGCGCGCGTCTTGCGGCGGAGCGCATCGATTATAGCGTCGCGAATGCCAGCATCAGCGGCGACACGACGAGCGGCGGCCGCGCGCGGCTGCCGGCGCTGCTTGCGCGGCTCAAGCCGTCGGTCGTGGTCGTCGAGCTGGGCGCGAACGACGCGCTGCGCGGCGTGCCGCTCGACGCGACCGAGCGCAATCTACGCGAGATCGTCGCGCAGGCCAAACAGGCGCGCGCGCGGGTGCTGCTCGTCGGAATGTACGTGCCGGCCAATTACGGCCCCGACTATACGCAGCGGTTCCACGGCGTCTATACGGCGCTCGCGAAAGAACTGCGCGTGCCGCTCGTGCCGTTCCTGCTCGCGGGCCTGGAAAACAAGCCCGAAATGTTCCAGTCCGACCAGATCCATCCGGCCCAGGCCGCGCAGCGTCAGTTGCTCGACAACGTGTGGCCGACGCTCAAGCCGCTGCTGCGCACGGCATCGCACTGACGCGCGGCCGGAACCGCGCAACCCGAAAAGAAACAGCCCCGCGCAATGGCGGGGCTGCTGCCGGGTGCCGATGTTGCCGCTGCCGCGTATCAGCCAATCAAAAGCGCGGCCGCTTCGATCATTCGGACTTATCCTGCGAAGCCGTATCCGCGCTCGAGCCGTAAAGTTTCACGCTCGAACGCGCGCGCAGCGCGGCGAGGTACGCCTGCGTCTCGCCCTGCGCATAAACTTGCGCAAGCTGCTGCTGTGCAGCCGCAAGACGCTGATCGTCGGCCGGCGGCGCGTCGACGACCGCATTCACGCGGAAAATGGCATAGCCGTCGTTGCCGAGATCGACGCCGACATACGCGGGCAGCGCTTTCGGATCGGCCTTGTAGATCGCGCTCACCGCCGCGGGCGGCAATCCGTTCGATTGGGTGCGCGAGATCTTGGCCGCGGCCACGAAACCCGCCGTCGATTTCGATTTGCGCAACTCGGCAAGCTTGGCCTCGCCATCCTGCTTCGCGAGCTTCGCGGCCTCCTCGGCCACCACCTTCGCTCGCACCTGATCCTTGATCGCGGCGAGCGCCGGCACGGTCGATGGCTGATGGCTCGTCACGCGCGCGGCGATCAGCGTGTTGCCGCCGACGTCGATCGCTTGCGTGTTATTGCCGTTTTTCACCGAATCGGCCGCGAACACGGCTGCGAGGAACTTCGGATTGTTCAGCGGGCTATCGGGCGGCAGCGCCGGATTCGGCTGCGGCGACACCGTCGCGGTCTGAAGCGACAGCTTGTACTTGTCGGCGGCCGGCTGCAGGCTCTTCGCCTTTTCATAGACCGTCGACGAGAAGCCTTCCGCATTGTCGGCGAACGCCTTGGCCGCGAACTGCTGCTTCAGATCCGCGACGATCGAATCCTTCACGTCCGCGAGCGGCTTCACGACAGCCGGCTTCACGTCCGTCGCCTTCAGGATGTGAAAGCCGTAATCGCCTTGCACGACACCGCTGATTCCGTCCTTCTTCAGCGCGAACGCGGCGTCGTCGAACGCGGCGCCACCCGCGGTCGAGCCGCGCGTGATGAAGCCGAGGTCGCCGCCCTTCGCCGCCGACGGCGCGTCCTGCGAGTTCTTCTCGGCAATCTGCGCGAACTGTTCCGGATGCGCGTTCACTTCGGCAAGCAACTGCTCCGCCTTCGCTTTCGCCGCGGCCTTGTCGGCCGCGCTCGCATCCTTCGCCGCGGCGACGAAGATGTGGCTCACGCGCACCTGCGCATCGGTGCGATAGCGCGCGATGTTGTCGTCGTAATACTTCTTGATGTCGGCGTCGCTCGGCTGCGCCGCCGCAGCAGCGGCCGACGGTGAATAGACGAGATATTGGATCGCCGCCGCCTCTCGCGTCGCGAAAGCTTGCTTATGCGCGTCGTAATAGGCGGTAATCTGCGCATCGGTCGGTTGAACCTTCGATGCGAAGTCCGCCACCTTCAGCATCAGCGGCTGCACTTCCCGCTGCTGTTCGGCAAGGCTGGTCAGGCGCTGCGCAACGCTCTTCGGCGTAAACGCGCTCGAAATCAGGCTTTGCGGAATTTGCTGCATCGCGAGGTTGTACCGCACGCGCTCCTGGTATTGATCGGGCGTCATGCCCTGCATCGCCAGCAATTGCGTGTAGCGCTCGGCGTCGATCGAGCCGTCCGGCTTCTTCAGCGAGCCGATCACCGGGTCGCTCAACAGCGCGTTGCGCACCGCGCCATCCGACGCCGTCAGATGCAGGCGCTGCGTCTCGTCGGCCAGCACGCGCTGCTGGATCAGCCCGTCGAGCAATTGCTGGCGGCGCTCGGGCGTATCGAACATCTTCGCATCGAACTTCGCGCCAAGCACCTGGCGCGCCTGATCGATCTGCTGGCGCAGCATGCCGTCGAACTCGGCGCGCGCGATCTTGTGCCCGTTGACGGACGCGACGTTCGCGCTATCGTCGAAGAACCCACGGAAACCCTGAATGCCAACGATTCCCAGCCCCGGCAATACGATCAGGAGCAGCAGGAACATCATCAAGCGCTGGTGATTGCGGAAAAAATCGAGCATGCGTGACGGCGTGATTTGGACAAAACGCCCGATATTACAACAATGGGCCGGAAAAAAGGCGATCCGGCGCTCGTCCGGCGAAACGCCTGCGTGCCAATGGCTGACCCAGTGGCGAGGGCGGGCGCGCGGACGCGCGGCCGGCATGCGTCACCGGCGGCACGGCTCGCGTTCCGGCCACGTGCTCGCCGCCGATCCTTTCGTCGGATGCGCGATAAGCACGCCTATACGTGCGTCCGGTGGCATTGTTTGCATCATCGATAGAGGCGGCATAATTCGCGCCACATCAAAATACGGCCTGGGCTTCAATTTCCAATCGGTACGTTCTCTTGCTTGCGCTCGATCGGAGGACATGCGGTTCGGCGTTCGGTTGCACGGGTTGAAGTCGAGATCAATCCGACTCAAACCAACCATTCAGAATCGCCGTCGCTGGCGCAAATGCATTTGCCGAACAGCACAATCCGCATGGTCACGGATTGCGCTATCCATTCGCGCGATGCCGTGCACCGTGCGGGCAGGAGGGTGCGGGCCGATCACCGATGACGAAGCCCGCCGATATCCCGCGCCCCCCTGGCCTCAGATCACAGCACTGCCTCTTTCGTGGCAATCCTTCGCGGAATCACCTTGAGTTCATAGAACGTATCGGCGATGCGCTGCTGCTCGTCGAGCACGGCGACGTCGATCGGCCGGTATCTATGCGCGTAATGCGCGAGGCCCGCGCGGATGGTCGCGGCATCGAGCCCCTGCAGCGGCGCCAGCCGTTCGGCGGCAGCGGCGAGATTCTGCGTCACCCACTGCCCTTCGTTGCCGAGTTCGTCCAGCGTCAGCGCGATGACATCCTTGCGCTTCTGCGCGAATTCGCGTTGGCTGACGAAGAATTGGTGGTGGCTGGCCACGCCCTGCGCATCGGCAACGAGGCGCGCGCCGCTTTGCGTCTGGACCGCCGACAGAAACGGATCCCAGATCGCCCATGCGTCGATCGCGCCGCGTTCGAGTGCCGCGCGGGCGTCGGCGGGCGCGAGAAAAACCGGCTGGATATCGCCGTAATCGAGGCCGTTCTTGCGCAGCAGCGCGATGACGAACCAATGCACGTCCGAGCCGCGATTGAAACCGATCTTCGCTCCTTTGAGTTCGGCGACACGCCGGACCGGCGATTGACGCGCGACGACGACGCCTTCGGCGCGCGGCGTCGGCACTTCATAAGCCGTATAGACGAAATCCGCCCCCGCGGCCTGCGCGAATACCGGCGGCGCCTCGCCGACATAGCCGAAATCGATCGCCCCGACGTTGAGTCCCTCGAGCAATTGCGGGCCGGCCGGAAATTCGGCCCATGTCACCTTGACGCCAAGCGGCGCCAGCCGCTTTTCGAGCGTGCCTTTCGCCTTCAACAGCACCAGTGTGCTGGCGGCTTTTTGATAACCGATGCGAAATTGGCCGCTGTCGAATTTCGCCCAAGCCGGCGTTGCAATGCCGGCCAGCGCCGCAGTCGCGGTAACGAGGAAAGCTCTGCGATCTCGCGAGGTCGAGCGATTCATGATCGGATGTCCGTGATGAGTGTCAATGATCCGTAGCGGCCGGTCGGGCGAGCGCGGCGGCCGAACCTGCCATGCCGGTCACGGCGGCCGCGGCCGAACGCACGCGCGCATGCGGCTGGCCTCGATCGGCCAACGCCCGTGCCGGTTCGAAAAAAAGCGTCGAAAAAAGAGCCTCCGCGCAAGCGGCCGCCCGATCGCAACGCGTGCGCGCACTCCAGCCTCCGCGCAGGCGGCACCCCGCGCCGGCCGTCCGCAATGCCGGCACACGCACGGCCGGCAAACCGCGCGAAGCGTGGCCATGGCCTATCGCGCGCAGCGGATGCCAAGCGTCATGCGAGCCCGCGAGGCGCCGCATCGGTAATCTCGACGCGCTTCGGCAGCAGTTTCAACTCGAGAAATGCATCGGCTATACGCTGCTGATCGGCGAGCGCGTCGCGGGAAATCGGCGCGATGCCGTATCGCAAGCGTCCGAGCGCCACGTCGACAACTTCGCGCGGCAAGTTCCAGAGCCGCGCATACTCGTCAGCCGCCTGCTTGCGATTCGCTTCGGTCCATTTGTCGAGCGCGCTGAGTTCCGCCAACACCGCGCGCAACACGTCGCCGTTCTGCTGCGCGTAGGCGCGCGAGGTGAAATAGAACGCGCGGTTGCTCACCACGCCTGTTCCGTCCGCGACGATGCGCGCGTTCACCGTCTTCTGGGCAACGGCGAGAAACGGGTCCCAGATCGCCCAGGCATCGACCGATCGGCGCTCGAATGCCGCGCGCGCATCCGACGGCGGCAGCCAGACCGGCGTGACGTCGCGATAGTCGATGCCGGCGGCCGCGAGCAATTTGACGATCAGAAAATGCGCGCTGGACCCTTTCACGAGCGCGATGCGCTTGCCCTTCAAGCTCGCCACCGATCGAATCGGCGAATCGTTCGGCACGACGAGCGCCTCGCTCGCCGGGCGCTTCGCGGTTTGCCCGTAATAGACGAACGGCGCGCCCGCTGCTTGCGCGAAGATCGGCGGCGCCTCGCCGACGTCGCCAAAATCGATTGCTCCGACGTTGAGCGCCTCGAGCTGCGGCGGCCCGGATGGAAACTCCGTCCATTCGACACGGGTGCCGGATGCGCCGAGCCGCTTTTCCAGCGTGCCACGCGCCTTCAACAGGCTCAACGGCCCCTTCTGATAACCGATGCGCAGCGTGTGCGCGTGCGCAATGCGCGCGCCTTGCGCACGAACGCCGGGCGCAGCCGCCGACCATGCCAGCGCCACGCTCGCGCCGATGAAGCCGCGGCGGCTCGTCCGTGGGGAACGCGTCATGAATGCTCTCTCGTCGATGAACGGGCGCGCGATGCGCACCTAAAACCCGACGCCGATACTAAGGGAGATCGCGCGGCGGCCAAACCAATTCATTTCGAATTGCTTATCTATCGGTTGGCGCGCGTTGCGTTCGACGGGGCTCAGCAACAGCAGAGCGATCAAACGCGCGGATCGAGGCCGCGGATGGGACGGTGGGCGCGAGATTCAGCCGGCCCGCTGCGCCACATGCGGCAGTAATGCGCGCAGCCAGCATGCGACGGCAACCGCCCCGCCATCGGGCGAGCCGACGGCGCGCTCGCCCAGATAACTGGCCCGCCCCGCTCGCGGCGTCATGCCCGCGGTTTCCTGCGCGCCTTGCTGCGCGGCGTCGACTGCCGCCGCCCACGCATCGGCGGCGCTCTTGCCCGCCGACAGTTCGCGATCGAAAGCGTCGGCGGCAGGCACGAGCGCATCGAGCATGGTCCGGTCCCCAGGCTTCGCGCCGCCCAAATCGCCGATTGCCTCGACACCCCGCCTGAACGCGCTTGCCCAATCACGCGCGCTCGGCTCGGACACGCCGGCAAGCTGCCGGGCGGCCCTCAAGAGCGCCGTCGCGTAAAACGGCCCGGAGCTGCCGGCGATCGCGCGGCGCAACGCCGCGCCCAGCGCGGCAAGCGCGGTTGCCGGCGCGCCATAAGCTTCGAGCGGCAATTCGAGTATCGCGCTTGCCGCCCGCCGCATGCTGGCGCCCAGATCGCCGTCGCCGGCCAGGGAATCGAGTTCGGTCAATCTCGGCTCGTTGTCGATCAGCGTGCCGGCAACCGCATGCAGCGCGGGGCGAAGCCGGCCGGCCCATGCATGGCCATCGGCTGTCAACGGCGGCAGCGCGTCGCTGGCGCCCGTCGTGGCGGGGGCGAGCCGGATATTGCGGTTCACCGCGCCGCCGCCCGGCCATGCGCGCGCTTGCGTCGAAGCGTCCAGCCCTTCGAGCATGCCGTCATACAGCTTGAGCACGGAGACCGAGCAGCCGGGCATGTCGAGCGCGGACAAGAAGGTGCCGGCCCACGCACGCTCGACGATCACGCCGCGCCGGCTCAGGCTATCGTAAGCGGCGCGCAGCACGATGCTCAGCTCCATGTCCGGCGTTGCGCCGAGGCCGTTCACCAGCAACGCCACCCGGTCGCCGCCGCGAATCGATTGATCCTCGACGATGTTCGCAACGAGCGTTTCAGCCAATGCGTCCGCCGGCATCGGCGACGCGCGCTTCACCCCTTTCTCGCCGTGAATACCCAATCCAAGTTCGATCTCGTGATCGGCCAGGCTGAAGCTGGACTGCTCGACGCCGGGCATCGTGCAGCCGTCGAGCGCCACGCCCATCGTGCCGAGATGGGATGCCGCTTCATTTGCGATGGCAGCCACGTCGGCCAGCGCCAGCCCCCGCTCGGCCGCCGCGCCGGCCAGTTTGTGCACGAGCACGGTGCCGGCGATACCGCGGCGCCGTTCGCGCGGCGTGATACCGCGCAGCGATACATCGTCCGCGACAATCACGACCTCGACCGGAATGCCTTCGGCACGCGCCAGTTCAGCCGCCAGGCCGAAATTGAGGCGATCTCCGGTGTAGTTCTTCACGATCAGCACCGCGCCGTTCGGCCCCGACGTCGCTTGAATCGCGGCCAGAACCGCGTCGGTGGACGGCGACGTGAAGACCTCGCCGCAAACGGCCGCGCTCAACATGCCCGCGCCCACATAACCGCCGTGCGCCGGCTCGTGACCGCTGCCGCCTCCGGAGATGATCGCGACCGGACGCTGCGCCGGCTGCGGCAAATCCCGTCGAATCAGGACATTCTCGTCGCCGAGAATGGCGACATGCGGCATCTGCCGCGCGATTCCCTCCAGCATTTCGCATACGACGTCGGCTGGACGATTGATGAGCTTTTTCATCGCAACGATTCCCGGACAATGGGTGAAGGCGGCGCTTCGCGTGGGCATGGCGCGCGCGCCGCATCCCCGCTCCGGCCGCAGGATCGATTCGTTGCCTGGATTGTGCCATCACGGGCAAGCCGCCGGTAGTGCGCCGCCCCGCCGCCCGGTTACCAGCGGCGGCCGGCGGCCGGCTGCCGCCGGCCGAGCGCGAGGCCTGCGCCGCCTTCTGCGTGACATCGCATTTTTGGGCGCCGCCCTCGCGCGAATTCGTGACGAACCCGCTGATTCGGCAAGCGCCCATCGCCGGCTTCGTCCTGAGCGGGCTCAATTGACCGCACGCAGCAGCGACGTCACATAGTCCGCATCAGGGTCCGAAACCGGCGATTGAATGACCGCATGCGGGTACCCGAACGCAGCGACAAGCATATCGGCGTAATGAACGAGCCGTTCGCACAAACGATCTATCGACGCGCCGATCGACCGGTATTCCTGGTCGCTCAGCAGCGCCTCGCTCATTAGCCAAGCCGCATGACGATCGGTTTGATCAAGGATGAACAATGCGCTCAGATCCCGGAGGATCGCGCGCCCTTGCGCATCGTCAACGGTTTCGGCCATCGTTATCGCGGTTTGCATCGCCATGCACAAGCCATGTGCTTGCGCAGCATCTCGTGCGATAGGCAGAAGCGGATTCCAGATGTCCAGCAGATCGAAACCCTCGGCTGTTCGAGCCGCCACGTCTTCGGTCAGCCGGCGAGTCAACCGGTATTCGCGCGTTCGCAGCCGGTTGAACGCACTCGCCGCATTTTCCGGCAGCGGCACATCGACGGGGGCAGGCGGCGCGTCGGGCAGCGGGGTCGATACCAAGGTACGCGCCATATCGAGGAGAATCAGGAAATTGTTTCCGCCCGCATCGTTAAAGGCGTGTGCCAAGCCCTCATATTCAATATACCGGTTGACCGTGAGCTGGCCCGCCACGCCACAGTGCAACCGGCATTCGGCGATCACTTCCTCAGTGGCCCAGGTGGTCAACGCCTTGACCAGCGACAGTCTCTTATTGGTCGCGCTCCATGGCGCCCATACGATGTGTTGCGTTTCCTCCCCTTTCGGCGTGGCCCGGCGATGCAGCGTGTCGCCCCATTGCCGAGCCGCATCCTTCGCAAAGCAGGTAATGACATAGGACGTCGCCAACGCGCGGAATACGGCCCGGCGCTGGCTGTAGTAGCTCAGCAGCGGAACTTCCACCGCGATACGCGCCGCGCTCGAACGGCGCATCGAATAAGACAGCGTCTGCGCGGCGCTCGCGCGGGCAACGGCGCACAACGCTGAGCCGCTCATCGCCCATATATTGTCCGGCGCGATGAGCGAGCGGACCATCCGTGCATTGGCGCTATCCAGCGGGTCGTGGAACCGGCCGGCGGCGTCGATCGTCGCGCCGTCGGACAACCACGCTTCGAACGGCACCCTGACGTTGTCAAAGCCCGCGAAACCATAATCCAGCGGCAGATAGGCAATTTCGGCCGGAGAAGATAAACGGACGCCCGGACGCGGCCCATGGCGGTCGCTGATATCCAGAACGAACGCAAAGACGCCGCAGTCCTTTTCATCGACGAAAAGACGCGCGCATACGATTCCGATCTTATCCAGATTGTTGATGCCGACGTTGGTGAACTTCAGCGCTCCGTCATCTGGAGTATGGAGCACGAACTCCCGAGCCTGCGCGTCGTAGCGCGCTTCGACACGCACCGCGATCTGGCTGTTGCTATTACCGATTTCGGTGATCATGTATGCGCCGGCTTTCGTCCCTTGCGCCAGCTCAAGCGCATACTTCCGGGCGTAAACATTATCCTTGCCCAACTCCACCAACGTTCCAATGCAAAGTGCATATTGAATTAGAAACAGAAAGCAAACGGAAGGATCATTCACCGCCGCCCACTCCGCGACGCCCAATAACAGGGACGGGTCCGAGAGATCGCCGGCGCCCCGTGGCAGCTTGCCAGCCAGGCCGAGCATCCGCTCGTATGTCGAATAATGCTGCGCGTGTGCGCTCCATCCAACCCGGTGGCGGCATCGTTGATCCATCATGAGGCCGGCCAGCATATCGTGCATCGCCGGCTGAATCGGGCTGGTGAGAATCCGGCGAATCCTGGCCGCCAGCGCCGCTGCCTCATGGTTGTCCAGCTTCATACTTTCATCTTCGAATTTCACGTTGCGATGCGCGTTTTCCGAAAAATGCATGATTTTCCTCGAATGAATAGAAATTCGCGTACTCGGAATAATCGATTTGATGCAGCGCCTCATTACCCTAATGCATTTCGAAATCAATGATGCTCTCCATGGGATGTCTCGAAGGTGGAACGATTGCTTCGATGCAGGCCCGTGGCGATACATCTTTCCGGTCGCGCTTGCACAGCCCTCCGGCACGGCTCGCGCCCTGGGAAAGAAAAACGTAAATTCATCGTAATTTCGAATTGTTTATCGATTCAATCATTTTTCTACTTTTTATTGGAATGCCGGCCGGCTTGAAACGCGGTTCCGACCGATTGAATGAAAGGCGCTGTAAGCGTCAATGCAAAAATTTTCCCGGCTGCGTCGCTCGACGCGTTTCGCTCAGGCAGCGGCGACGTATTCGGCAATGCTCAGGTAGCGATAGTCGTCCAGTTGATCAGGAGCCGGGAAATTTTGCGGATAGACCCGACCGTATACCGTATCGCGCGGCTGGAGCCCTGCCAGGCATGCCGTCAGCATGAATTCGTGAAATGGCATCAAGTACTGGCGCGACACGAAATGCATTGCCCACGTAAAAATGGAAGGCAACTGGGCGATGCACGTCGAACGCGCTTGCGCGGCCCGCCAGTCGGCCGGCTCACTCGCCGCCCAAGGACAATGCGCTTCAGCAATCAGAAAACCGTGCCCTACATACGGCTTCCAGCGCGCAAAGAAATCAAGCAGATCGGCAGCCGCGACATAGCCTGGAACAAACCCATCGGCATCGCTGTATCCGACGCGAAATGCCGCCTTTAAATCGGCATGCGCAATGGGTTCCAGCGCCTGTATGGAAACCGTCAACCGGCCTGGAAAATATCGGTCGACGACGCGGCGCAGTTGTGCGCGGTCGACACTGCGCAGGTGACGCACGAGAATCTCGTCCGCCGTATCGCGGCATCGCGCGTCCAACCGCCGGTTGTGCACCAGGAACATGAACGTATGGAGCAGATCGCCAAGTTGCGCCGGACGAAAACCACCATCGGCGTTTTTCACGGTCAGGCCGCTTGCCGCGATCGTATCGTTATAGCGCTCGGGCTGCGACACATCCGCTGCGACGACCCGCACTTGCACGCCGGGCACGCCAGCGAGCGCCGCCAGCGTGTCGGCGGCGCGACGGCGGGCCGATTCGTTGTAGTCTGCGCCGACGACGAGCAACGGATAATCGGCAAGCATTCGGCCGCGTCGCGTCGAGTGCACGACATACTCGGCAAGCCGCCTGAGTGCGTTGCCGTCGCCACATCCGATGTCGGCAATGCCTGACGGCTGCTGTTCCAGCGGGGTTTCGTCGAAGAGCCGGTGAACGATCTTCGTCGCGGCCTCCTGCAACGCAGCCCCCGAGCTGATCTCTTTCATTGCGTACACATTCATCACGCGATCGATATGGCCATCGCGCTCGATATCGAGCGGATCGGGATCGCCGAACAACAATTCGTTCAGCATGGCATACGAACGCAGATACGATGCGGCCAACCCCGCATACGAAGCGGCAATGGGACGATGCATCCTGCCGAGCGCATTCAACCGCACGCATTCGCGATCAGTATCGATATCGACCATTCCGGCGTAGTGCAACAACCGCCATGCGGCGTCCAGCACCACGCGATTCGCGTGCGGCCAACCGTCACGCATCGAAACCCAATCGGACGAAGCGTCGCATGCTTCGAAAATGCCGTCCATCACTTTGCTGGATTGTCCGTCATGCGTTTCGAACACCGGCATGTCGAGCGCAACCCAAGTCGGCCCCAGGAGAAAGCCATCGAGCGCGCCACGAAGCCTCTCGTCGACACGCTGATCAAGCGCATCCGCTATAGGCGGCAACGGCCAACCGGCGATGCACTGGTCAACGAATGCGACATAAGCAGCACTTTCGCCGTGATTGACACGCTTGCCGTGACAAAGCGCGTGCAGATGCTGCAGCATCGCCGTTGCGTCAGCGGCGCGCCGGAACAGGACGCCGGCCGCTTCCACGCATGCGGCCGCAGACGATCCTTCCGGCGTCAGCGCATAGTGGGCATCCGTGTCCGCGCCGTCGATGACGACCCAGCCGGCCAGCGCGAGCAAATGGAACGCTCCCCACAATAAGCCGAGGTTGCGGCTCGGATCGGCTTTGCGCGTCTGCGCGAACGCACGTATCGAGCGCCGCGCCCCCACGTCGAGCCCGGCAAACGCCCCCGCTGCCGCCAGCCGCGTCAACGTCGGTATGAGCGTAATGCCGTTCGCCCACCCCGCACAACGCGCGTAGGCCATCGCACGTTGTGCATCGTCGCCGCTGATGCGCAGCGTTGCGTGCCGCTCACCCGTGTATGTGATTCCGACCGATTCGTCGGCTCCGCTCAGTTCAACGCTCAATTGCGCATCTTTAGGCACGCCGATCAATCGGCGGGCCTCGTCGGCATATAAAAAGTTTTTTTCGATCTGTGTTGCCAATTCACCCGCGGAATGAGAAATTGAAAAAATAGATCTCATATAGACCACCTTATTTAATTAGTCTCGACTCGGGATCGTGAAAGCAATTCAATTGATGCTAGCCAAAAAATTGGAATTTACAAAACAAAATGACCGACGTAGCTTTCGCATAAAAGAAGATTAAAGCAGTATTTTTTTGAATTTATTCATAAAATAAACTCTATTAAACAAATCAATACCTTCAAACAAAAACACCGGGCAATGCCATTTAAAAATTTTTTTGAAATGCCGGCATTCATACGCAACGGCCCGCGGCTTCGGCTCGGCATGGCCAGGCAGGCGATCCCGCCAGTTCAGATTGACCTGGCCCACGACAGCCGATTCTCTACCGGCACATCATCCGGCCGGTACGCCGAATGAAGATGAGGTTGTGGCCTCAAGAGGCGGCGCAACGCGCCGACGGACGCATACCGGCACCCGAGCGGCCCCGGTTCCAGCCGGATATCGCGAGCTTGGCCCGAGCGGCGCGGCGCGCGCGCCCGGCTTCTGGGTCAATCATTCGAGCGAACTGAAAAGGAATATCGCGCGACAGTCAGGTTGACGTCGAACGCGCGATGTTGCCGCCGTCTAAGGCATACGCATGAGCGAGCCTGAGAGGCATGATTGAAATGGCCGACACGGCATCGCGGCCCATTGATCGATTCGTTCGCGGCGCGGCGGCGCGAGCGAATCGGCGCTGTCAGCGCCGGGCGGACCATCCGCGGCCGGATTGGCCCGCGCAAGCCGCGCCCGCGCGCCTTATCGCGTGATCGGCTCCGCCCCGCCCTCGTCTGCGGCGCGCACGTTCGCCAATTGTGCATCGAGCCGCCGGCTCAAAGCCGCAACCGTCGGCGCGGCAAACAGGTCGCGAATCGTCAGCTCGACGCCAAAGGTCTGGCGCAGCTTGTTGATCGCACGCATCGCGAGCAATGAATCACCGCCGAGTTCGAAGAAACTGTCGTCGACGCCGAGTGTTTGCGCATCGAGCAACTCCGCGAACAGCGCGCACACCTGCTGCTCGAGCCGGTCGCCGGGCTGGCGGCGGCTCGCCCCCACGACGACGGGCGCAGGCAATGCGGCACGGTCCAGCTTGCCGTTCGGCGTCAACGGCATCGCATCGAGCGCGACGATCGCGGCAGGCACCATGTGCTCCGGCATATCGGCGGCCACGAAACCGCGCAGCGCCGCCGGATCGACCGTCTCGCCGCTGCGTGGCACCACGTATGCGATCAGGCGGCCGTCGCCAGCCTCGTCATGCCGCACGAGCACTGCCGCCTGCGCGACCGACGCATGCCGCATCAGCCGCGCAACGATCTCGCCCGGCTCGATCCGGAAGCCGCGCACTTTCACTTGATTGTCGGCGCGGCCGATGAAATCCAGCGCGCCGTCGGGCCGCCATCTCGCCACGTCGCCGGTGCGATACATGCGCGAGCCCGGCTCGCCAAACGGATCGGCGACGAAGCGCTGCGCGCTCAGCGACGCGCGCGACAAATATCCGCGCGCCAAGCCTGCCCCGGCGACGTACAGCTCGCCCGGCACGCCTGCCGGCACGGGGCGCAACGCCGCGTCGAGCACATACACGCGCAAGTCCGGTATCGGCTGCCCGATCAGGCTGCTGGCCGGCATGGCCGCCACCGCGCGGCTCAGCGCCAGATAGCTGACGTGAACGGTCGTCTCGGTAATGCCGTACATATTGACGAGTCGCGGCGCGGTTTCCGAATGGCGCGCATACCAGCCCGCGAGGCAGCGCGCATCGAGCGCCTCGCCGCCGAACACGACATAGCGCAACGCGAGCCGCGCGCTCAGATCGGGACGTGCTTCGTCCGCCTGCATCAACTGCTGGAACGCGGACGGCGTTTGATTGAGCACGGTCACGCGCTCGTCGGCCAGCAGCGCGAGGAACTCCGCGGGCGAGCGGCTGACCTCGTAGGGCACGACGACGAGCCGGCAGCCGTTGAGCAGCGCGCCCCAGCACTCCCAGACGGAAAAATCGAAAGCGAACGAATGGAACAACGTCCACGCATCCGCCGCGCCGACGTCGAACCACGCGCGCGTGTTGTCCAGCAGGCGTATGACATTGCGGTGCGTAATCACCACGCCCTTGGGCTGACCGGTCGAGCCGGACGTGTAGATCACGTAAGCGGCATTTTCCTGATGCAGCGGCGGACTCGGCACGGGATCGCAAGCGGGCGCGGCCTGCAATGCCGATTGCAGTGCAGGATCGTCGAGCAGCATCGCCGGCGTTCGCGCCGGCAATTGCGCCGCGTGGGCGTGCGTGGTCAGCGTCAGCGTCGGGCGGGCATCGGCGAGCATGAATGCCAGCCGCGAGGCCGGATAAGCGGGATCGAGCGGGACGTATGCGCCACCCGCCTTCAGTATCGCGAGCATGCAGACGATCAGTTCGGCCGAGCGCGCCATGTGCAACCCGACCAACGCTTCCGGCCCGACGCCCGAGCCGATCAGCAGATGCGCCAGCCGATTCGCGCGCGCGTTCAACTCGGCATAGCTGATCCGCCGGCCGCCGTCCACCAGCGCGATCGCGGCCGGGCTCGCGGCGGCTTGCGCCGCGAAGCGCTCGACGATGGTATCGGCGGATGAAATCGGGCCCGGCGCATCCCGCGCGCCGGTCAGCATGTGGCGCTCCGCCGGCGTCAGCAGCGGCGCCTCGGCGACGGGGCGCTGCGCAGCCGTCACGAGCGCGCTGCCCAGCCGCAGGAAGCGCTCGCGATGCGCGGCCAGATCGCCGCTTGTGTACAACGATTCGTTCGCATCGAATGCGATGCGAATGGGCCGGCCCGCGCCGCCGTCATACACGGTGATCGAAAAATCGTCGACAGGCCCGTTCGACAAATTGTGCGTCTGCGCAAGCTGCTCGCCGAACCGAAGCGCGGGCTCGAACGCCATCAGGTTCACGTTCTGCGCATGCAGGCGCTCGCCCGGCGCAAACTGCTGCGCATCGCGCAGCATCGCCTCGCCGCGATAGCGCTGGTGCCGCAGCGATGCGCGCATCTCGGCGGCGCATTGCGCGTAAAGCGCGGCGAAGCTCGTCGCCGCGTCGCACGTGAAGCGCAACGGCAACACGTTCGCCACCATGCCCGGCGTGTTGCGCAACAGGCGGCTCTGGCGCGCGGTGACGGGCAAGCCGAGCACGACGTCGCGCTGGCCCGTCATTCGATGCAGATAAGCGGCCATCAGCGCGACCAGCAACGGCGGCATGCCCTGCGCGCTGTCGCGCGCCATCGCGCGCATCCGGTCGCTGGTCGCGGCGTCGAATTCGTCCCATTGCCGGTGGAACCCGCCTGCCGGCGCGAACTGCCCCGGCAACGCCACCGGCGACAGGCTCTGCGGCTGCGGCCGCTCGATCAATCGCGCGCGCCAATAAGCCTGATCAGCGGCGAACGCGTCCGAGTCCCGATAAGCGCGGTCGTCGTCGATCAAGTCGTCCAGCGTGCCGAACCACGCCACGGCGGCGGCCCCGCGCTGCACGCACGCGCTGTAGATCTGCGCCGTGCGCCGCACGAGCAATGTCATGCCATAGGCGTCCGTGACGATATGGTGCGCACACAGATACCAGAAGAAGCGCTGCGCGCCGATCCGCAACAGCGCGCTATTGCACAAGGGGCCCGTTGCATGGTCCGGCGGCGTGCGCATGTCGCGCATCATCCACGCGAGCGCCGCGTCGGGTGGAGACGCGTCGCCGCTCACGTCGACGAACGGCATGTCGAATTGCCGTGGGCGGCCCGGCATTTGCCACGTATCGTCGCCATCGGCCGAAAACGTCACGCGCAGGCTGTCCGCTTCATTCATGGCCTGACTGAACGCTTGCTGCAACAGGCCGTGATCGACCGGGCCGCCGATGTCGGCATAGCCCGCCGTGTTGTAGACGCATGTGTCCGGGCGAAGCTGCTCGGCCAGCCAGATTTCCCGCTGCGCGGGCAGCAACGCGCGAAACGATGGGTGTCGCATGTTCATGGCGAAATCGATGTCCTGTGTCGAGGGAAAGCGGGCGCGCCGCGCATGCCCGCAAGCCGGTGAAGCGCCGCGCTCATGCGCCATTCACGGCGATGCCGCGCGGCCGCAGATCGGTCCATCGCGCCTCGATGTAATCGAGGCAGGCTTGGCGCGTATCGTCGCCGAACGCCTTGTGCCAACCCTGGGGTATCGGCAGTTCAGCCGGCCAAAGCGAATGCTGCCCAGCGCCGTTGATCAGCACCTGAAACACACCGTCGGGATCGTCGAGTAAAGAGGTCATGCGCAAATCCTCCAAGCATCAGTCAACAAGAAGTGAATCATTCGCGCACTGCCCGCGCATGGCCGCGCATCGCGCGCCAGACCACCCGCATGGCGAGCGCGTAAAGCAACGCGGCAAAAATGAACGGCACGCCAGGAAAGAACAGCACCGCGCCGGGGCGAGCGAAGTAATCGAACAGCTTGCCGCCCAGCAGCGGTGCAATCGACGACGCCAGCCCAGTCAGGCATACCAGCGCGCCCTGGTACTCCCCCTGACGCTGCGCGCCGGCATGCACCGAAATCAGGCTGCGCACGCTCGGATCGCTGATCAGCGACAGCGAATGCAAAACCAGCGCCACGACGATCAGCGCGACGGAATCGGCTTGGCTGTAGACGCCGTAAGCCAGCACGAACAAGCCGAAGCCGAGCAATGCGGTGCGGTGCTCGCCCAATCGAACCACCAGGCGCGGCAGCAGCAGCGTCTGCGTCAACGTGATGCCGAGCCCGAGGCCCGCCAGCGCGAAGCCGTTCTCACGCGGCCCCCAGCCCAGGCGCGTTGCGTTGGCGAGCACGAAGCACGACAGATAGATTCCATACGCGATCATCCCGAAGCACACCGCGGCGAGCAGGCCGCGGAACACGCGATCGCGCCGCACGAGACGCAGGCTGCCGACCAGGCTCGCACGCGCCCACGAGAACGGCACGCGCCGTTGTGCCGGCAGGCTTTCGCGTAGAAAGAACGCCGCGCTGACGAAATTCAGCAACGCGACCGCCCCGGCTGCGATGAACGGCACGCGCGGCCCCAGCGCGCCCAGCAGCCCGCCGAAGGCCGGCCCGGCGATCAGGCCGAGCCCGAGCACGCTGCTCGCGAGCGCGAAACGGCGTGAGCGCAGCGCGGGCGGCGTCACGTCGGCCAGGTACGCGGTGGCCACGGCGGCGCTCGACGCCGTGACGCCGGCAAGCACGTGGCCCGCGAGCAGCCAGCCGTAGCCGCGCGCGGTCGCGCCGATCGCATAGCTCGCCGCGCAGCCGCCGAGCGCGACCAGCAGAACCGGACGGCGGCCCCACGAATCGCTGACCGAGCCGACCAGCGGCCCGAATACGAATTGCATGAAGTAGAAGCACGCGATCAGGCTTCCGAGCATCACCGGCACCTGCGCCGGCCGCGCGCCGACGGCCGCGAGCAGATCCGGCAACACCGGAATCGCGACGCCGAGCCCGACGGCGTCGACGGCCAGCGTGGCGAGAATGATCCACACGTCCCGCGAAATGCCGGGGCGGGCGGGCGCCGTTGCGGCCGCGTCCACGCAGGCGGCGCCGATCGTCTGTTCGCGGCTATCCATGACCGTCATGCCTCCACGGTGCGCCGCGCCGCAGACAACGCGTGCCGCAGCGCATCGGCGATCTGCCCGACATGCTCGCTCATCAGGCAGCTATAGTGATTGCCGCGAACCTCGCACGTCCGCACGGGCAGCCGCGTGAAATTCTCCCAGCCCCACGCCGGCGTCTCGCGGATTTCGGGCAGATTGATGCCGTCGGGCAAAGGCTGAGTCGCCTTGAACAACATCACCGGAATCGGCAACGGTTCGTGCGGCGGATCGTAAAGCGCGGAGAAATCCGCCGCGGCCCGATACACGTTGAACAGCCCGCGAATCGCGCTCGTGTCGCTTTGCGACTGCACCACGCCGAACCGCGCGAGCCGTTCGCTCATGAACGCCAGCAGCCGTTCGCGCGACGCGGCGCGCAGCGCGGCCTCGTCGATGCCCGTCATCATCTCCATCTTGCCCGAGTAATACGCAAAGACGCCGAGAATCATGCTGGCGATCTCAAAGTCGTCCTGATGCGGCACGAACGAATACGGCGGCGCGGCCGAATCAAACATCGCGACGAGTCCGATCGCATCGCCCGCCGCATGCAACTGACGCGCGATCTCGTATGCGATCTTGCCGCCGAGCGAATGCCCGCCGAGGTAGTAAGGCCCTTCGGGCTGCACGCTGCGCATGCAGCTCACATAGTGCGACGCGATCTGCTCGACCGACGTATGCGGCTCGTGCACGCCGTCGAGGCCGAGATATTGCAGGCCGATCACCGGCCGGTCCGCATCGAGCGCGTTCGCGAGCGGCAGCAACTGCGTGATGTTGCCGCCCATGCCCGGAATGCAGAAGAACGGCGCCTGCGCGCCGGCCTTGTGCATCGGCACCAGGCAATAGCGCACCGTTTCGTCGGCGCGCGCCGTTTGGCCGGCATCGTCGCCGAGCGAGCGCAGGATGCGCGCGATCGTCGGTTCCTCGAGAAACTCGCCGAGCGTCGGGCAACGCGCGTATTGGTCGCGCACGCGGGAAATCAGTTGCGTCGCGAGTAGCGAGTGACCGCCCAGATCGAAGAAATCATCGTCGACTTCGACGTGATCGACGCCCAGCAACTCCTGCCACAACGCAACGAGCGCCTGCCGGAGCGAGCCGGGCTCGGGTGCGGCTGCCTGCCCGGCGCTTCGCGGCATGCGCGCCGCCGGCCCTTCCGCGAAGCCGGCCTTGCTGACGATGAGTTGCGGCATGTCGTGCGCAAGCGCCAGCTCGAAAATCGCACAGCCCTCATGATTGCTCAGCCCCCGCAGCGCCGGCCCGTGCCCGCTTGGACGGCGGCTGCGCTCGGCGTGCGCGACGGCCATCCCGGTCTGTGCCCAGGTGTCCCAATTGACCGCGATGGCCGGCATGCCGCGCTGCCGCCAATATCGCGCGAGCGCGTCCATATAGCCGTTCGCCGCGGCGTAGTCCGCCTGACCCAGGCCGCCGACCACCGCGGCAAGCGACGAGCACAACAGCACGAAGTCGGGCTGCTCGTGCGCGAACTGGTCGAACAGGTGCCGCGCGCCATCCACTTTCGCGGCCAGCACGCGCCGCCACGCATCGGGCGTGCCGGTCTCGATCAGCCCGCTCGCTTCGACGCCGGCCGCATGGATCACCCCGTCGATGCGCCCGAATCGCGCACGCGCCGCCCGCACCGCGCCGGCAAGCTGCCCAGCGTCGGCCACGTCGGCGGCAAGCCGCAGCACGCGCGCGCCCGCCGCTTCCAACGCCGCGAACCGCGCGGCATTTTCGTCGTGCGGGGAACGGCTGAGCAGCGCCAGCCCGACATCGCGCCGCCGGCTCGCGATATGCATCGCCAATTCGAGGCCAACACCGGTCGCGCCGCCGGTGATCAGATAAACGCCGCCATCGCGCAGCACATCTTCTCGCGAAGCCGTGGCCAGCGGCACGTGGCTGGCCGCTTCCCGCCGTCCGTCGACCAGCGTGACGCTGCTCGGCAAATCGGGCGATGCGCCGGGCAGCACCGCAGGCTCGGACGACAGCTCCCTTTTCAACGCCGCGAGGGTGGCATCGTTCATGTCGTCGAGATCGATATGGCGGCAGACGATATGCGGGTATTCCCAGTGCACTGCGTTGAGCAATCCGGCCAAGGCCGCGCCCGCGCAAGCGTCGAGCGTGCGCGCCGCGCGCACGCCTTGCGTGACGAGCGACACGCGCCAATCCCGCTGTCGAGCGCCCAGCGCCTGGAGCAACGTGATCAGACCGATGAACGCGCCATCGACATCGGCCGCCGACGCGGCGCAGCAGCCGTACACCACGTGCAGCGGGGTGTCTGGATGCGTGGCAAGTTCCGCCACCAGGCGCTCGCAATCAGCCTTGTTACCCGCGCGCAAGCCGTAGCGGTTTTCGCCGAGCGGGCGAAACGCGTCGTCGTGGCGGATCAGCACGCTGTTCGCGGGTGCGAACGCGGCCCATTCGTCGCTGAACACGAGCCAACGCGCCGCAGGCAGCGCACGGCCCGCGGGCGCATCGACCCATTTGACCGTGCGGCACCATTGCATGACGTCGCGGGCACGGCGCACCGGCTCGCGGCGGCCGAAGCCGCGAATCGTGACGAGTACGTCCGCGCGCGACGCCGCCTCGTCCCATGCGAACAGCGTGACGTCGAACACGTTCGGCGCAGTCTCCACCGCCAGGCTGTAGCACTCGGCGCACAACGGCCGATGCATCTCGATCAACTCATAACGGAACGGGACCGACTCGTCATGCGGCCGCAAGCAGACAGGCAGGAACGCACTCGCCACATCGAGCAGCGCCGGATGCAGCGCGAAGGCCGGCAGATCGCCGTGGCCCCCGGCCGGCAGTCTCAGCCGCGCCAGCCCTGCGTTGCCGCCCAGCCAAACCGCGTCGATACTGCGCCAGCGCGGCCCGTACTCCGCGAACGCCTGCGCGAACCGCGCGCGGGCATCGTCCACTTCGGCCAAGTGCCACTGCTCGCAAAGCGCGGCCGGCGATTCCAGCGCGGCCGGTGCGGGGACAGCGCGGCCGATGCGGCCGTTCGCGTGCGCGATCCCGTCGCCTTGTTCATCGAGCGATTCGAGCACGAAATCCGCTCCGTCGTCGCACGGCTCGAATCTCACGCGCATGCGGCGACGCTCGCCGTCCGCCAAGATCAGTGCGGACGGAAAATAGACGTCGCACATCGCAATGGCGATATCCGGCCGCCTCAAAGCAAACGCGCGCCGCACGAGTTCGATACACGCCGTGCCGGGCAACACGCTCGCGCCGTCGAAGATCCGGTGCTCGTCGACGAACCAGAGCCGCTCATGCAGCGTGAACGATACCGTGATGCGCCCGCCACCGCCGTCTTCTTCGCATTGCATCGGCACCTCACCGATATCGTGCGACGCGCTGCCTGCCTGCGCCGCCGACGATGCGCTCGCCGCCGCGCTTGCCGGCCGATCGATCCAGAAACGCTTGCGCTCGAACGCATAGGTGGGCAGCGCGATTCGCCGCGCCGTCCCCGGCGCATGCATTCGCGGCCAATCAACTTCCACGCCTTGCGCCCACAGCGTGCCGACGCCTTGCAGCAGCTCGGCCAGGTCGGGACGCTTGTCGCGCGCGTGCGGCAGTGTCGCGACGATACGCTGCGCGCCAAGCTTGCTCCAGCCACCGATCAGGTTGCCCAATGCGCGGCCCGGCCCCACTTCGACGAATATCGGCTGATCGAGCGCGTCGAGCAGCGTGCCGACGCCCGTATGAAACTGCACGGGTTGGCGCAGATGCGCGCCCCAGTAGCCGGGGTCTGCCAGATCTTGCTGATTCAGCCAGCGGCCGCTGCGATTCGAGATCACCGGAATGCGCCCGGTGCTGCAAGCGATGCGCGCGCTCGCGCGATTGACCTCGGACTCGGCGCCGGCCATCAGCGACGAATGAAACGCATGCGACGTCGCCAGACGCTGGCACGCGACTCCCGCCGCGATGCACGCATCCTCGAGCGCAATGATCTGATCGACGGCCCCCGCCAGCACGTATTGCCGCGGTCCGTTGATCGCCGCGATTTCACAGCCGGAACGATTCAGCTCCGCCAATTCGTCGGGGCCCGCGAGCACCGCCAGCATCGCGCCCGCCGGCTGGCGCTGCATCGCCGCGGCGCGCGTCGCGACCAGCATCAACGCATCCGGCAACGCGATCATGCCGCTCACCGCCGCCGCGACAAGCTCGCCGACGCTGTGGCCGATCATCGCCTGCGGCACGATTGCCCATTCATGCAATTGCAGCGCGAGTGCATATTCGATTGTGAAAAGCGCCGGTTGCGTGTAGCGCGTTTCCTTCAGCAACGACGCATCGCCGTCGAACATCAGCGACCGGATGTCCTGCCCGATAGATTCGCGCAGCATCGACGCACAGCGGTCCACTTCGGTCCGGAACACGCCGCCTTCTCGATACAGCGCCGCCCCCATGCCCGGATACTGACTGCCCTGGCCGGGAAACATGAAGACGACGGGCGGCGCATGCCGGCGCTCGAACGCTGCCAGCGCGTCGATACGATTCAACTGCTCGCTCACGTCGCCTGCTTCGTCGAGCACCGCGAAGCCGCGATGTTCGAAGGCGGTGCGGCCGAGCTGAAGCGTATAGGCCGCATCCCGGATGCGCGTACCGGGCAGCGCGCGGTGCAGCCGCCGCCATTGCTCGCGCAGTGCGTTTTGCGAGCGCGCCGAAACCGGCAGCAATTGCCAGCGCGGCGGCTCATGCGCCGGCACGCGACGCGCGCGCGGCGCTTCTTCGAGCACCACATGAACATTAGTGCCGCCGACGCCGAACGAGCTGACGCCGGCGCGCCGCGGCGCGCCGGCTCTCGGCCATGCGCGCGCATGCTGAACGACGCTGAACGGCGTCTTGTCGAAACCGATCTGCGCGTTCGGCGTGTGGCAGTTGATGCTGGGCGGAATGACTTCGTGGTGCAGCGCGAGGACCGTCTTGATCAATCCGGCAATGCCCGCCGCGGCGTCCAGATGCCCGATGTTGCCTTTGACCGAGCCGATTCCGCATTGCCCGTGCGGCAACGCGCCGGAGGCGGTTTCGTCGGCGAACGCCTGAGCGAGCGCGCGCACCTCGATCGGATCGCCAAGCGGCGTGCCCGTGCCGTGCGCCTCCACATAGCCGATGCTTTCGGCCGGGGCCTTGGCCGCCCGCAGCGCCTCGCGAATGACCGCCGCCTGACCGGCGACGCTCGGCGCGGTATAGCTCACTTTCGCCCCGCCGTCGTTGTTTGCCGCCGATCCCTTGATCACCGCATACACCGTGTCGCCGTCCCGCCATGCGGCGCTCAGCTTCTTCAACAGCACCACGCCGCCACCGCTGCCGGCCGCCGTGCCTGCCGCGGCGGCGTCGAACGGACGGCAGCGGCCGTCTGGCGACATGATGCCGCCTTCGGAATAGAGATAGCCGACTTGGTCCGGGTCCAGCGCGAGCGCGCCGGCCAACGCCATCTCGGCTTCGCCGTTGCGTAAGCTTGCGCAGGCGAGATGAACCGCCATCAGCCCCGACGAGCACGCGGTGCCGACGCTGAGCGCGGGCCCTTGCAGATTGAGCTTGTATGCGGTGCGGGTGGCAATGAAGTCCTTGTCGTTGCCGATCAGCCATTGGCCCGGTTCGAGCCGCAGCCGCTCGGCATTCGGCATCACGTTTTGCACCAGGTAGTAACTGAATGCCGCGCCCGCGAACACGCCCACCGAACGCACCCGGCCGGAATCGCCGTAGCCGGCCTCCTCCAATACCTGCCACGCGAGTTCGAGAAAGATCCGCTGCTGCGGGTCCATCACCTGCGCCTCGCGCGGCGAATAGCCGAAGAAACCGGCGTCGAAATCGGCCTTGCCTTCGAGTTCCTTGAAGCGGCGCACGAAATGCGCATGGCGATACAGTTCGGGCGGCACACCATGCGCGTCGAGTTCGGCATCGCTCAATGTGCGGCCTGCCTCATAGCCGGCGAGCAGGCGCTGCCAGAAGCTCGCGAGGTCCGGCGCTTCGGGAAAGCGGCCGGCGATGCCGATGATCGCGATCGCCTCGGCATCGTCGGCGGGCTCGATGCCCGCATGCGCGTGGTCCGGCTCGGCATCGCTGCGCTGTCTGCTCAATGCATCGAGACGCGACGCGAGCGCGGCGATCGTCGGATACTCGAAAACGTCGGTCAACGCCAAGCCGTCGCCGAACGCTTCCGTGACGCGTTGATGCAAAGCGACCGCGCGCAGCGAATGTCCGCCCGCATCGAAGAAATTTTCGTCATCGCCAATATCGTCGCGTTCGAGCAAGGTCCGCCAGATCTCGCGCACGCGTTGCAGCGTCCGCACGGGCGCAACGTCGGGCGGTGCGCTGGGCACCGTCGCAACCGCAAGCGGCACGCCATTGGCCGCCAGCGCTTTCAGCGCTTTCAAATCGGTCTTGCCGGTGCTGCCGGTCGGCAACGCATCCAAGAACACCAGGTTCGACGGCACCATCGCGTCAGGCACCTTGCGCCGGAGCGCATCGAGCAGCGCCGTCTTCGTGCAGCGCGCGACCACGTATCCGACCAGCAACAGCTGCCCTTGCCCGTCCGGCTGCGCGAGCGCCTCGGCCGCCTGCACACCGGGCACTTCCATCAGCGCCGCGCGCACCGCGTCAAGCTCGATGCGAAAGCCGCGGATCTTCACCTGACGGTCCACCCGGCCGATGAACTGGATCGCGCCGCCGTCGAGCCGGCGCACCACGTCGCCCGTGCGATACATGCGTCCGCCCGGTCCGGCATCGAACGGATTCGCGACAAACGAACCCGCGGTGCGCGCCGTCTGCCCCAGGTAGCCCTGCGCGACGCATTCTCCGCCGATGAAAAGCTCGCCCGCCACGCCGACGTCGACCGGCTGCAACTCATCGTCGAGCACATGGAGTTGCGCGACACCCATCGGGCGCAAGATCAGCCGTTCCTGCTCGGCATGATAGTCGGTCAACGACACGACGATCGCGGCCTCCGTCGGCCCGTAGCCATTGAGCAGGCGGCGGCCCCTCGCCCAGCGTTGCGCGACTTCCGGCGGGCACGCTTCCCCCGCCACGATGATCATGCCGAGCGCCGGCAGCTCGGCCTCGGGCACCATCGCCAATGCAGACGGCACGATCCACCAATGCGAAATGCGCTGCTGCGCCAGCCAATCGATCAACGCCGGTCCGGGCAGAAGCCTGCGGCGCTCGCCGAATACGATCGCGGCTCCGGCGGCGAGCGCCGGAAAGATCTCGCCCAGCACCACATCGAAGACAGGCGACACATACTGCGCGATTCGCGAGCGCGGCGTGACGCCCATGATTTCCGTCATCGCCAGCACGTTGCGGCACACACTTCGGTGCGAAACCGCCACGCCTTTCGGTAAGCCGGTCGAGCCGGACGTGTAGATGACGTATGCGCAATCGTCCGGATCCGCATCACGAGACGGCGGCGCCCATTGCGCGCTCTGGCCGGGATCGGACAACGCATTGAGATCGACCACCGGCAGACCGAATTCGCGCGCCGCGTCGGCCGTGCCGGCATGGCTCACGAGTGCCGCGAGCGCGGCATCGTTCGCGATGTGGCGATTCCACTGCGGCTTGTGCTCGGGGTCCATCGGCACGAATGCCGCGCCCACGCACGCGATCGCCAGCATCGCCGTCACGTTGTGCGGATGATGACCGGCGAAAATGCCGACGCGATCGCCGCGGCGCACGCCCTGCGCCGTCAGCGCCTCGGCGGCGGCCGCCACCCGCGCCGCCAATTGCCGATAGCTCACGCTCAGCGCCGGAGCGTCGAGCGCGACGTGGTCCGCGAATGGCCCGACGCTGCGTGCGAAGAGCGTGTAGAGATCGTGCGCCGGCCCCGATGGAATCGCCGCGTTGCCGGCTGGCAGCGGCGGCGCATCGAGCGGCGAAGAAAAGGCGTTCGGCCGCAACGCCGCGCGCGCCGCATTCAAAAAATGGCGCTGCATCGAATTCAATGCATCCGCGTCGAACGATCCGGGGCGCGCCATTAAATGACACAGCACGCGGCCGCCATTTGCATGAACCGCCATTTCCAGATCCAGCTTCGCCGAATAAATGTCGATCGGCAGCGGGCTCGCATCGATATTCGCCAGTTGCAGACCGGCATCGTCGAATTCGCAGGAGAAGAGGGTCTGAAACACCGCGTTGCGCCCCGGCGCGCGCGGCGGGTTCAGCTCCTGCACCAGCCACTCGAACGGAATGCCGCTATTTTCGTAGAGATCCAGACAGTGTTCGCGCACATACCGCAGCACCTGATCGAACGTGGTAAGCCCGTCGAAACGCATGCGCAGCGGCATGGTATTCGCGAAAAAACCAAGCACGTCGTCGAAGCCGTGTTGCGGACGCAACGACACCGGCGTGCCGATCGCAAAATCGGCATCGCCCGTCTGCTCACGCAATGCCGCCGCGAAAAGTGCGAAGT
Source organism: Burkholderia sp. TSV86 (assembly GCF_001522865.1). Taxonomy (GTDB): domain Bacteria; phylum Pseudomonadota; class Gammaproteobacteria; order Burkholderiales; family Burkholderiaceae; genus Burkholderia. The sequence continues at coordinate 61,958 of NZ_LOWB01000132.1, forward strand.
ACACGATGAACGGCGAGCAGCTCGTGCGCTGGGCAAGCGCCGCGATGCCGGCCGCGAGAGCCGCGGGCACTTCGAATGTGAGCGACTGCGGGCTGCCAGCGTGCGCCGCCTGCACATCGACGGAATGCGCAAGCGTAATGGCGGCGGGCAAATCGCGCAGCCGCTCACGCCAATAACGCAATTGCCGCTGCGCCGCTTCGCCGTGCAGCTGTCGCCGCTGCAAATTCACAAACTCCGCATAGCGCCGCACGGGCCGCCCCCACGCGGGCGCGTGACCGGCGGCTCTCGCGTTGTAAGCGGTTTGCAGATCACGCCAGAATAAACCGAACGACGGGCCGTCGATAACGATATGGTGAATCGTTACACTGAACACATGCTGGTTAGGTCCGGTCTCGAACAGCGCCGCGCGCACCAGCGGTCCTGCATGCAGATCGAATGCGCGAGCATGCTCGTCTTGCAGCAAGCCCGGCAAATTCGCCGCCTCGGGTGCCGCGACGGCGATTCGCCGCAATCGAATCGGCAATGTCTCGCATAGCGTTTGAGTCGGCTCCTGCAGCGATTTTCCGTCGGAGCCGACCAGGCTTTCAACATGCGTCGAGAACACCGTGCGCAACGCATCGTGCCGAGCGGCGACATCATTGACGGCCTGTTCCAATGCGGGTGAATCCAATGGCCCGTCGAAGCGCCACACCATTGGAATGTTGTAGCTGAAATCGTCGGGCTGTCTTTTCGCCGCCAGCCACAGGCTCTGCTGCGAATACGACAGCAGGCGGACATCTTCCGTGACTTCCTCCGACGGCATCGCCAACGGCACATGCCGCGCGTCGCCCGGCGTAATCGAAGACGCTCGCTGCTCGACTAGCCGCGCCTGCTCGGCTACCGTGGGATGATTGAAAATGCTTGAAATGCTCAGATCGAGACCAAACGCTTGGTTGATCCTCGACGCCAAACGCGCCGCCGCCAGCGAATGTCCGCCGCAAAGAAAGAAGTTCTCGTGTACGCCACGCACGCGTACTGCCAGCAGTTCCTGCCACAGCGCCAGCAAGCGGCGCTCGACGTCGGTCGCCGCTTGCTGCTCGGGCGCGTCCGGCGCGCTCAGCGCCCACGTCTTGAGCCGGTTGCGGTCGATCTTGCCGCTCGGCGTGAGCGGCATGACATCGAGCGGCTCGATCACGGCGGGCAACATGTGCGCAGGCAGATGGCCCCGCAAATATCCGCGCAACTCGTCGACGCTAAGGCTGCTCACCACGAATGCCGCCAGCCTCGGATCGCCCGACGCTTCGTCGCGCACGACGACCGCACACTGGCGCACCTGCGGATGCGCGGCAAGCACGCCTTCGATCTCGCCCAGCTCCACGCGAAAACCGCGTATTTTGATCTGGTTGTCTCGACGGCCGAGAAAATCGATCGTGCCGTCGTCGAGAAACCGGCATATATCGCCGGTGCGCTAGAACCGCGTATCGCCTTCGCCGACGATCACGCGTCCGTCCTCACCGATACGGCCGCGCAAGAATTTTTGCGCCGTCAGCGCTTCGTTGCCGAGATAGCCCGTCGCTACCGCCGGGCCCGCCACCAGCAGCTCACCCGGCACGCCGATCGGCGTCAATTGCAGCAGCGGATCGACGATCAGCAGATCGCAGCTAGGCAGCGGCCGCCCCAGCGGCACGACGCTGCCTGGCGCCAACTCGTGTAAATCAGGATCGAAGTACGAACTGTCGATGGCCGCCTCGGTCACGCCATACGAGCCGAGCACTCGCGCATGCGGGCCGCACAATGCGCGGGCCGCGTGCAGTTCGTGGCCGAACCAGACGTCGGCGCCGCAGACGAGCGTATCGAGCATGTCGAGACGCACACCGTTTTCCTGGCAATGACGAATCAGCTCGCGCAATATCACCGGAGGAAAATCGCCGAACGACACGCGTTCGGCAAGCATCAGCGCGTGCAGCCGCGCAGCGTCGAGCAGCCATTCGCGCGGCGGCATGACGAGCTTGCCGCCGCATGCAAGTGTCCGGCTCACATCGCCGATGAACAAATCGAACGTCATGCCGGCGAGCTGCAGCGTGACAGGATGCCCTGGCTTGCCGAAGCGATACGCGCGATGCCAGCCGTGATACGACGCATTCAGGCTGCCGTGCGAAACCTCCACGCCCTTGGGTTTGCCGGTCGATCCCGACGTATAGATCACATAGGCGGGATCGTTCTCGGTAAGCGCGGGAATATCCATGCGCGGAGCATCGGCGGACGTCGCGCCTTCGAGCACGTCGTCGAGCAGCACGGTAATGGCGGCGGCCTGCGCGCCGAGGCTCGCATGATCCCGTTTCGTCGAGACGAGCGCGACGGGTGCGGCATCCTCGATTTTTTCCAAGCGCCGCGGATCGGCGGGATCGAGCGGCAGATATACCGCGCCGGCCTTCAAGATGCCTAAGTACGAAACGATGAGCTTGTCGGAATAGGTCAGCAGCGACGCGACACGGCTGCCTTTCGTCACACCACACAAGCGCAGCGCATTCGCAAGTGCATCGGAGCGGCGGTCGAGCATATCGTAGGTCAGACGGACTTCGTCATGCACCACGGCTTGTGCGTGTGGCGTGCGCTCGACCGCGTCGCGAAATCGTTGAGGAATGGGCAAGAACGGAATGCGCTCGAACGGCTCGTCCGGCCGGGTAAACCGGCGCACTCGCGCCAATTCCGCCGCCGGAAGCAACGCACCCTCGGCGATCGCGGCGCTCGGTGAAGCAAGCAGGCTCTCGAGCAGCTTTTCGAAATGCGTCATCATGCGCGTGATGGTGGACGCATCGAAAAGATCGGTGTCATATTCGACGATCGCCGCCAGTTCGCCGGGCATTTCCTCCATCGATACCGTGAGATCGTATTTCGACGTTCCGGTATGAACGAGCGTGCCTTGCACCTCGACATCATCAAGCGCGAGCGTCCCGCCACTGCCCTTCAGGTAGTCGAACATGATCTGAAACACGGGAGCGTGACTTGCCGAGCGCACCGGCCGCACCACTTCGACGATCTGATCGAACGGCAACGCCGCGTTCTCGAATGCATCCAGCAACGACTCCCGCACCTGAGCCAGCAAGTCGATAAAGTTGACGCGATCGTCGAATCGCACGCGCAGCGGAAGCAGGTTGATGAAGAAGCCGATCAGATTTTGCTGCGCTTCGGTCGAGCGATTGGCGAACGGGCTGCCGATCACGATTTGATCTTCGCCGCAATAGCGATGCAGCAACGCGGAAAAAGCCGCCACGCCGAGCATGTATGGCGTCACGCCGGCGCTGCGGCAAAGCTTGCGCATGCCGTCGGCAAGCACGGGGCTGAACACGTGCTTGGATACCGCCCCGCGCATGCGCTGCTCGGACGGACGCGGCCGATCGGTCAGCAGCTTGTGGAGCGTCGGCGCATCCGACATCGCCGCTTTCCAGTATTGCCGCGCGCGCGCACCGGGCATCGTCGGACACTGTTGCCGCCACGGCCGCCGCATAATCGACAGTCGGCAATTCAGGATCGTCGCCCGACAACAGCGCGTTGTACACGGCGCCGAGTTCGCGGAAGAAAATCCTGATCGACCAATCGTCGAACACGATGTGATGCACGTTGACGAACAAAACGTGCTCGTTTTCGCCGAGCTTGATCAGAAGGCTGCGAAGCGGGGCCTCATGCGCCAAATCGAAGACGTGGCTTACCTCGTTCGCGCACAACCGATCGGCCGCCGCTTGCCGAGCATCGGGATCGAGTGCGCTGATATCCTGCCGAGCGAACGCGGCAAGCGTCGACGCAAGCGTGATCCGCAATTCGCCGTCGTGCGTATGGAATCGCGAACGCAAGGCCGGATGCCGTTGCTGCATGAATTCCAGTGCCTGTTCGAGCACTGCGTCGTCGAGGCGGCCGGTCAGCTTGAATGCCGCGGGCACGTTATAGGTCGCGGCACGCACATCGCCGTTTTCGACGAACCAGAGCCTGCGTTGAGCGGCGGTCGCGGGCAACACTGGCGACTTAAAGGAGCCGTCGGCGTTCGCGTCGAACAGCGGCGTCGGCGCATCGCCGGCCTGAAAATGGGGTAAGCGGTGATTCATGATGTGATTTCCCGATTCGATCAGCAATGAGAATGACGCTTGGAACTGCTCACGACGCAAGAGGAATCGGCGAAAAATCGATCAGCATGACCGTGCGCGCACCTGACCTTGCACCGGGCGCGCAGGCGACCGCGCTGACGTGATGGCACACGGCGGCGTCATCGATGATGTAGCTGTCTAGCGGCTCGGTCAGCATGAAAGTGGTGAGCGCATCGGCGGGCACCTCGGTAATGCGCTCGCCGGCATACCGAGGCGCGGCGATATAGTTGAGCCCGCCCGACACGCCGCTGCGATTGACCAGATGAACGGCGGTATACGGCTGGCCATCGCGGTGCAGGCAGTCTGGCGTGCTGCGCGACGGCTTGCCAGGAACCGCATTGAGCCGAACCAGATGAAAGCCACATTGCAGCGGCTCATCGCGGCCCGTCCAGCCCGTTAGATCGAAGTCGAACCAGATCAGCCTGTGAATCAACGACAACTGCAACACGTGATCATTCGCGCGCAGGAATCGGCGGCGCACGCCGCCATATTCCGGTTGAAATTCGGTCGCCTGCTGATATTCGATTTCGACCTTGCCGCCCTCGCCAACGATTCCGGGCTTCCAGCACAAGGTTCGAGTCGACGGCGTCAATACAGCTTCGGCATAACAGCGATGCCGGCCGTCGCCACCGAAGCCGTCGAGCGGCAAGGTCTGCGCATAACGCGCCAACTGATCCAGTTCCCGCTGCTCAACCTCGCCGAGCATCAGATCTGCCCGGTCAAACGTCGCCCAACCCATCGTGCGCAAAGCATTGCCAATCTCCGAATCCATACGCGGGTCGGCTGGAAAACTTCCCTCTTCGATCCTTTGCATGCTTTCATCCCGAACTTGGAATTGGAGAAAAACGACTCACGCACTGAATCGCCCACTCCAATTACTATGCATTTCTAACTAAATAGGCGAGATTCCGCAGTCAAAATTGAACCAACTGATTTTGGATTTCCGACTAGGCCCACCCGGATTCCATTCGCATCCGGCATCCGATAATCGTCTAGACCGATAGCGTTCGGCCGCAAAGCTCGCCAAGACAGGCAGGACCTTTACCCATCCTGCGTTTCGCCGGACTCGTCATTTCTCGCTCGCCATGACGTCTGCGCCGTCCGCCATCAGCCGGTTGCAGAGTTCCTGCGCGATTTCGGCAACTGTCGGAAAATCCCACGCGATCGTGGGCTCCACGACACAATGCAGCGTTTCCTCGATCTCACCGCATAGCGCGAGCGCATAGACCGAGTCCAGTCCGATTGTGTCCAGCGGAGTGCTAGCTCCGATGTCCTCCGGAGAAATTTGCAGATAACGCGCAATCCGCTCCGTCAGCCATTGCTGGATCGACGAGCTGTCGATATTCGCGAGATCGGGCATTTGAGGTTCAATCGTTTTCAGGGACATCGGCACCTCCGTTAAGTACGGCATGATGTAGGCATAACGAACGATTTGCATCGACGCGCGCGACGATTTCCGACATGACCGCGTCGTAAATATCCGGTGACAAAAGCGACTTCGGCCGGCCAAGCCGCGTCTGCAGACGAGACAACGCCGCGACAATCCAAGCAGATCCACCGACAAACGATTGCTCTGCCCTCGCCCTCTGCGCCTGCCACACACCAACGCAAGCAGCCGCGGCCGCGAGCCACGCATAGCGCTGCGCGAGCGCGAAGCTATCGGGGTGAGCACCCGGGCCTGTTTCACTGGGTGCCAATGACGCCGACGCAATACGAAGCTCGTCGCGAGCCGTCGCGAGATCGCGAACAAGGCGTTCGATAGACGTATTCCATTCACCGGTTGACGAAAATGTATCGCATGCATTGGCAAGCGTATCGAGCAACCGGTCCTCACCATGAGCCGCGATAGTCAGCGCATCGAAATCGAACAGCGGCAACGGCACATGCTCGTCGAACAATTCAAGCGCTGCTCCCGCGCGACGCGCGGCACGACGTCCAAGCGCCGGCAATTGTGAAAGCAGCGTGAGCAAGCACGCCGTGCCGCCAGCATGCGCGACGCTCACGATCGGCAAATCGCGCATCATCTTGCCGAAAATGGCATACGGCCCGTCACGCAAATACGCGCGCGCGCCGAGTATGATTGACAGCGTGTTCATGCTTTCGCGCAACAACAGCGGCACGAGATATTTGACGGTGGCGGCATAAACAGATGCATGCGCGGGGGCGAGATGCAAACTGCGAGCGGCAGCTCGCACCAAACAATCGGCGCTCAGGAGATCCACCATGACGTCGCTCAGCGCGCTGCGCACATAGGGCAGCTCGATGACCCGCGCACCATACAGCCTGCGCTCGCGTGCAAAGCCGACCACTGCCCGCAGCGCCGTATCCAGCATGCCGATCGCCATGCCCGGCAACACAATTCGCGTGACCTGGAACGAACGCAACGAGATCTCGGCTCCCGAACCGCGTGATGCGACGATTCTCCCGACCGGCACACGCACGCGCATCGGCGCGCTGTCGAGCATCTGCTGATGCACGTCATCTGCGGCTGCCACGAGCCATCGAGTCAAGGCAGTCAGAGAATTCAGTTCCGGCTCGCGCTTGGCGCGCTCATCCATGCTTTCGAGCAATGCGGGCAAAGCGTTGACGACGCCGCATCCATCACGCGCAATCAGACTCAGCGCATTGCGATCAAAGTCAGGCAGCGCCGCAGTCAAATCGAACACGATGGCCGTGCGTGCCGCCTCTGCGCCCCGCCGATACCGTTTCGCGATTGTCTGGAATTCGTTGACGATCGCATTGAGATTGACGAGCGTGTTTCCGTCGAACAACGAAACGATTCGATTATCGCGATAAACCTTTTGAAACATCCCGTCGGCATAGACGCCCACGAGAAATGCACGCGCGCCCATCAAGTCAGCGAGCGTATCGAGCATCGCTTCGGTGCGCGTCGGCACTAGGTATTTGACAACGGCCGAAGTCACGCTCATATCGCCAGGTAACGCCTGAATGCTGCGCGTGCCGACGAGCGCGACTGCTTCGGCGAGCAATTGATCGGCATAAGCGTCGATCAGCGTGCGTCGCGCAAGCGGCAATTCGGCGAGTGTGCGGCCGTACAGGCTGCGCTCACGCGCAAAGCGCACTGCGAGCCGCAGTGCATGATCGGCGGCGCCGAGCGAGAGCGACGCGCACAACGTTCGCGTGAGCTGCAAACCCTTTAGCACGATTTCGAGGCCGGCGCCGCGCGATCCGATTCGCGCGTCGTTCGAAACCCGCGCATGATCGAATGCGATGCCGCTAATGTCCGCGCCGCGGATTCCGTGCGTGTGTTCTTTAGGTAAATAGCGCAAGCTGCCATCTTCCAGTTCAGCCTTGTCGATCAGCAGCATGTCGAAACCGCGTGGGCCGCCCTCCGGCAACGTGCGCGCGAGCACACTGATCAACTCGCCTCGCGTGGCGTTGTTGATGAGCCATTTCTCACCCGAGATCCGATAGCCACTGCCGGCTTCGGCATGGGCTTCGGCACATGTGTCGTTATGCAGCAGATCGCTGCCATGGTCGCGCTCGGTCAACCCCCATGACACGATTGCGCCGCCGCACACGCGTTCGGCGACTTGCAATGCCTGCTCAGCCGTCGCCCCCACCCAGACGCATACCGCACCGAGAAACGTTTTGCCGTGGCCGATTGCGACGGTCAGATCGCGGCGTGCCAACATCCGGATCAACTGCAGCGGCTGCTCGAAATCGCGCAGCATGCCGCCAAACGCCTCAGGCACGTAATAGCGGGGCAGCCCCCATTGGTCCAGGCTTGCGCAGATGGCGTCGGGAAAGCGTTCCTGTGCGTCCAATGTTGCGCACCGCGCGTAGGAAAAAGCGTTCTGCGGATTGAACGGATCGCCGAGATATTGATCGAATGCGCTTGCCAGCGCGAACGGAGCATAATTCATGCGAGCGCCGTGGATTGAGGCGATGCATGTGCGACCTCGCCGCCTTCGCTCGAAAGCCGTTGCCGAACCTGCACCTGAATATCCTCCTGCAACGCAGGCAGCCGTCTCGTCAGAAAACGCTCACGCATCAAGCCCCGCTGCACCTTGCCGCTCGTCGTCCGCGTCACAGCACCACGCGGCACGAGCACGACGCTCGGAGCCGCAATGTCGAACTCGCGGGCAACAGCCGCCTTGATATGAACAGACAGATCCGCCGTCGATAAGCCCTCCGCTACAAGTGTCTCTTTGATCTCGTGCACAATGACAACGCGCTCGCCGTCCGCCTCGACAGCAAACACGGCGCCCATCCCCGCCCCCAACGCGGGATGCAGCTCGCGGATGAAATGTTCGATATCCTGCGGATACAGATTTCGGCCGTTGACGATCAACAGATCCTTGAGGCGGCCGGTTACGAAAAGTTCGCCATCGAGCACGAAGCCAAGATCGCCGGTGCGCAGGTACGGCCCTTCTCCAGTAGCAGTCTCGGCCCGGAACGTCGCGTCGTTGATATCAGTGTGTCCCCAGTAGCCGTGCGCAACGCTGTCGCCGCGCAACCAAATTTCACCGATTCGGCCGCCCATCAGCACTTCACGCGTTTGCGGATCGACGATACGCAGATCGAGATCGACGACGCGGCCGCTGCTGACCACGCGCCGCGCCGGATCGTCGGCCCTTGCGGGTGTGGCCTCGTTACGTTCGAGCGAGCCGGCGTCGATATCGAGCAGCACTGGCGGTGTCGCGACATGATTGACGGTGGCAAGCAACGTGATTTCAGCCATCCCGTAGCAAGGCGCAAACGCGCTCGATGCAAAGCCGACCGCTGCGAAGCGCGCGGAGAATGCTTCGATCGTTCGCGCACGAACAGGCTCGGCACCATTCAGCGCCACTTTCAGCGTCGACAGATCGAGTCCGGCGAGTTGCTCGTCCCGGATGGCTCGCGTGCATAGGTCGTATGCAAAGTTGGGCGCAACCGTGATCGTGGCGGCGTAATGCGTCACGGCCTCCAGCCATCGAACAGGCCGCCTGAGAAACGTGGACGGCGCCATGAACGCGCAATCGCAACCCACATACAAGGGATGCAGCAGCATGCCGATCAGCCCCATGTCATGAAAATGGGGCAGCCATCCGGTCACGACGCTGTCGGTACTACTCGCGACGGCGCGCTGAATCTGTGCTTCGTTATGCAGCAAGTTGCGATGCGTGACGGCGACGCCCTTCGGTTCTCCAGTCGAGCCGGACGTGTACTGCAAAAACGCGATCGACGACAGGCCGATATCCGGCATTTGCCACGCACTTGCACCGGCGTCCTCGACGGTGTCGGTCGCTGCGCAGTGAAACGAAACCTCGATATTCGGATCGTCGAGGCAGCGCGCCAGCCTATTCGCCTGCTCAGCCGATGCGCTCAGCACAAGCCGAATGCCGGCATCACGCATGATGCGTTTCGTTCGTTCGACGCTGCGCGCATCGCCCGGAAACGGAACCGGCACGGCGATCACGCCGGCGTAAAGACACGCGACGAACGCTTGCAGGAACGCCAGCCCTTCCGGATAAGCCAACAATACGGGGCGCGAATTTGCACCGCACGCCGACAGCCATGCCGCGATCGACCGAGCGCGGCGATCCAACTCGTGATAACCGAGCCTTTCCTCTCCAACGGGATCGCCGGGCTTGCCATGCATGAAGACATAGTGCTTTCCGCTTCCACACCTAATCACTTGATTACTAATGTGTTCGGCAAAATTAGACGGCACGCTTTACTCCATCGGTCATTTATACAAACACGGACAAGCAATATCAATATTTGCTGTGACCCTGAATACAAATCAAGCAATTAACCAGCGAACCGGATTGATATATAAGGCAGTGGTAAATGAAGCATTCTGTTTGCAAAAAACACAGAGGTCTCGCGATAAAATTCCAATGCTTGGTTAACGCTCGGCTCACTAGGTTTATTCGCCGAAATCAAAAAAAATTTTTCTGATTTTGTTGCAGCAAAGTTCACGAATAGAGCATATGATCGACTTCGTGTCACTGGTAACACACGCATTGGTTTACATGTAAACAAAACTTGACGAATGCATAAACAAGGTCAATTCGCTCGAATCCAACGCTGTAAATAATCGCTGCGTCAGCTTTCCGAATTCTGCATTCGGGCAGCCGGTGTATCACCTCATTAATGTGAATCGATCAGTTTTATTGGTCGCCATTAAGCCGCAATTTTCATTCGCCTTTCGATATTTGGGTGACCGATAACACGTCGAAAATAGATGCGTCCGTTGTCATACCACCACTCAGATTGCGTGAAAACGGAAAGCTCGATCGACTTGCAAAAGTGAAATGAATCGCATGCTGGGAGATATGTGCGCAGCACCTTCGCCGATGGAGAAAGCCGTATTTATGACCCGTGCAGATCTCGCCTCTACGCTTCCGCGGTTGCTGCCGCGCTTGTTGGCATTTGCGCGCCGCCTTTGCGGCGACACGCACGATGCCGACGATCTGGTGCAGCGCGCCTGTTTGAGAGCCCTCGAACGCTCTCATCAATTACAGCGAGACACCTCGCCGCTGAACTGGATGATGTCGATCGTACATTCGAGTTGGATGAGCGAACTACGCGCGCGGCGCGTGCGCACCCGATCGCAGATCGATTGGAACGACGATTTCATGGACACATTGGAAAGTCCCGCCGCCGTCGATCCTCAAGTACAGGCGATGAATGCTCAAGTCCTCAGGGCAGTCGAATTGCTGCCCGAAACCCTGCGCGGAACCATGATGCTGATTGCAATCGAGGGGTTGAGCTATCAGGAAGCGGCCGGTGAGCTCGACGTTCCGATAGGCACGGTGATGAGCCGGTTATGGCGCGCACGTCGCTCAATCGGCGCGCAATTCGAGATGAGCGACTGCTGATCCAACCGACTCGGCATTCGGTTCGATTTAGCTCGGTTTAGCATGGAAATTCCGACGCCGTACCTTTCGGTCGATTTACGTTGACCATTTTCATTTCTTGCATACGTCGCTGCGGGACAAGAGCGAGTGAATTTCCCTGCCCCATGCTTCGGGACTTCGCCGACCTGAAACATCTACGGTGTCGCGTAAATTTTAGCTTTGGTATTCCACAAATTGATCGATGCTTATGAGCTAGATGAAGCAGGATCATTGCCGGTCTGCATAAGCCCTTGATTTCGCCTAGCATGGTTCGGTCATATGTCCCTTCCGTTCTTCATCTCCACTCATCGACGAAACAGCTGCGATCTGCCTGAACGCAAACGGCGCGATCAATTCGCGTCGAGTGCGGCCATTCGTCACGATACTTCGGATTACTGATTCGTGCGGCCGTATCAGCATGCACGCGGACCGAATCGATTCGTTGCCGGTATGTCAGCATGCCGTCGATTTGCGCATCGCCGAAGTAATAGCGATCGGTCGAACCAATTTCAACGAACGTGTTGTTGCGGCGCCACCGCAAAATTTCGGTGTCCTCGATGAAGTGCCAGCCGAAGCGGCGTGTACGCCTGACGCATCATCGGACGGCAATCACGCTGGAAGCGATACATGTCGTGGAGGCGCGCGCAAAAGCGTTCGTTTATGCGCATAACCGGCCTTCGTGAATATCACCAAGGCAGCTATTTCACGGCGAACATGTTCGTTGAGCGTGTCTATGGTGGCAGCATCGAATACAAGGAGGCCGACCAAAGGTCCATCGCGCGGTCAGCCGTGCTCGAGCCCCATCGGCAAAAACAAAAAACCCGCAAAGCCAGTGACTATGCGGGTTTCAGCATGCTGCAGCAAACATCTTCTTCGGAACGGATCACCAGAAACTGGTGGTGGGTGCTGAGAGGCTCGAACTCCCGACCTACGCCTTGTAAGGGCGCCGCTCTACCAACTGAGCTAAGCACCCGCTCCAAACCGCCACTTTTTTCGATCAGCGCATAGCGCCCTCAAGCAGCGAGCCTGAAATTCTAACCGATCTTTTTATAGATTACCAGCACGAAACAAGAAAAAACCCACGGCCTCGCAACCGTGGGCTGATTACAACTCACAACGGACATCGAGTCCATCGAACGCTCAATGCTTGACGAACTCCGCCGATGCTGCATCCTGCGCTGCGGGTTCCGCAGCGACGGGCGCCGTCTTCGGCTCTTCATCCTGCAACGGATCAGGCAAACGCTCGAGCGCCAGTTCGAGCACCTTGTCGATCCAACGGACCGGCACGATCTCGATCGCGTTTTTCACGTTGTCCGGAATCTCCGCGAGATCCTTGACGTTCTCTTCCGGAATCAGCACGAGCTTGATGCCGCCGCGATGCGCGGCAAGCAATTTCTCCTTCAACCCGCCGATCGGCAGCACCTCGCCGCGCAACGTGATCTCGCCCGTCATCGCGACATCGGCGCGCACCGGGATGCCCGTCAGCACGGACACGAGCGCGGTCGTCATCGCACCACCGGCGGACGGACCGTCCTTCGGCGTCGCACCTTCCGGCACGTGGATATGGATATCCTGCTTTTCGAACGCCTCGTCCTTGATGCCGAGCCGGCGCGAGCGCGAGCGCACGACCGAACGAGCCGCTTCGACCGATTCCTTCATCACGTCGCCGAGCGAACCGGTACGAATCACGTTGCCCTTGCCGGGCATCACGGCCGCTTCGATCGTCAGCAGATCGCCACCGACCTCGGTCCACGCGAGCCCCGTCACCTGGCCTACCTGATTCTCCTTCGCGGCCAGGCCGAAGTCGTACTTGCGCACGCCGAGGAAGGTGTCGAGGTTCTCGCCATCGACCTTGATCGCGCCCTGCGCCTTCTTCAGCAGCAGCATCTTCACGACCTTGCGGCAGATCTTCGACACCTCGCGCTCGAGCGAACGCACCCCCGCCTCCCGCGTGTAATAGCGGATGATGTCGCGAATCGCCTGCTCGGTGACCTCGATCTCGCCGTCCTTCAGGCCGTTGTTCTTCTTCTGCTTCGGCAGCAAATAACGTTGCGCGATGCTGACCTTCTCGTCCTCCGTATAGCCGGACAGCCGAATCACTTCCATCCGGTCAAGAAGCGGAGGCGGGATGTTCAGCGAGTTCGACGTCGCGACGAACATCACGTCCGACAGATCGAAGTCGACTTCGACGTAGTGATCGGCAAACGTGTGGTTCTGTTCCGGGTCGAGCACTTCGAGCAGCGCCGACGACGGATCGCCGCGGAAATCCATCCCCATCTTGTCGACTTCGTCGAGCAGGAAGAGCGGATTGCGCACGCCGACCTTTGACAGACTCTGCAGGATCTTGCCCGGCATCGAGCCGATATAAGTCCGGCGGTGGCCGCGGATCTCGGCCTCGTCACGCACGCCGCCGAGCGCCATTCGGACGAACTTGCGGTTCGTCGCGCGCGCGATCGACTGGCCGAGCGAGGTCTTGCCGACGCCCGGGGGGCCGACGAGGCACAGGATCGGCGCCTTCACCTTATCGACGCGCTGCTGCACCGCGAGATATTCGAGAATGCGCTCCTTGACCTTCTCAAGGCCGTAATGATCTTCATCGAGCACCTTCTCGGCATTCGCGAGATCGTTGTTGACCTTGCTCTTCTTGCGCCACGGCAGCCCGATCAGCGTGTCGATGTAGTTGCGCACGACGGTCGCCTCGGCCGACATTGGCGACATCAGCTTGAGCTTCTTGAGTTCGGCGTCAGCCTTCTTCTTCGCTTCCTTCGGCATCCGCGCGGCGTTGATGCGCTTCTCGAGCTCCTCGAGATCCGCGCCTTCCTCGCCTTCGCCGAGTTCCTTCTGAATCGCCTTGACCTGCTCGTTCAGGTAGTACTCGCGCTGGCTCTTTTCCATCTGACGCTTCACGCGCCCGCGAATGCGCTTTTCGACCTGCAGGATGTCGATCTCAGCCTCGAGTTGCGCGAGCAGATGTTCGAGCCGCTCGACGACTGGGAACATCTCGAGAATGTGCTGCTTCTGGTCGAGCTTGAGCGGCAGATGCGCGGCGATCGTGTCCGCGAGCCGGCCCGCCTCGTCGATGCCCGACAGGGAGGTCAGGATTTCCGGCGGAATCTTCTTGTTCAGTTTGACGTACTGATCGAACTGCGACACGATCGCGCGGCGCAATGCTTCCGTCTCGGCGCTATCGGCGTGATCGGGCTCGAGCGGCAGGACTTCGCACGAGAATTGCGTTTCCTGCTCCTCGATCGACAGCGCCTGCGCGCGCTGCAGCCCCTCGACCAGCACCTTCACGGTGCCGTCGGGCAGCTTCAGCATCTGCAAGATATTCGCGATACAGCCGACGTCGTACATGTCCTTTTCGGTCGGCTCATCTTTCGCGGCGGTCTTCTGGGCGACGAGCATGATATGCTTGCCGCCCTCCATGGCCACCTCGAGCGCCTTGATCGACTTCGGCCGGCCGACGAAAAGCGGGATCACCATATGCGGAAAAACGACGACGTCCCGCAGCGGCAGCAGCGGGAGCGTGGTGCGTTCCGACGGGAGAAGTTGGGTGCCTGACATTTCATTCCCCATGAATGGAATCGATTGTTCGGTAAGTAAGGCCGGCATTACGGAATGCAAGCCTTCGGCGCGTGGGAAATTTCAGTTAAAAAAAGTCACCGTCCGGTGCTGCGTCAGAGTTGCCCACAAGATAAACGAAAAAAAGCCGTTCACTACACGATGAACGGCTTTTTTGCTCATATTTAAAAGAATTACAGCCGATCAGTTCGAACCCGCCACTTTCGGCGTGTCCTCATAGATCAATAACGGTTTGCCATCGCCGTCGATGACATTGTCGTCGATGATCACCTTGCTGACCCCTTTGAGAGTCGGCAACTCGTACATCACGTCGAGCAGCGCCTGTTCGATGATTGAGCGCAACCCGCGCGCGCCCGTCTTGCGGCGAATCGCCTTGCGGGCGACCGCTTGCAACGCGTCCGGGCGAATTTCGAGTTCGACCCGCTCCATCGCGAACAGCTTTTGATACTGCTTGACGAGCGCATTCTTCGGCTCGACCAGAATCTTCATCAGCGCGACTTCATCGAGCTTGCCGAGCGTCGCGACGACGGGCAGACGGCCGATCAACTCGGGGATCAACCCGAATTTGATCAAGTCTTCCGGCTCGACCTCGCGCAGCACCTCGCCCGCGTCCCGCTCCTGCTTGCTCTTCACGGTCGCGCCGAAACCAATGCCGGTTTTCTCGGTGCGATCGGTGATCACCTTCTCGAGGCCGTCGAACGCGCCGCCGCAAATGAACAGAATGTTCGTCGTGTCAACCTGGATGAAATCCTGATTCGGGTGCTTGCGGCCGCCTTGCGGGGGCACCGACGCCATCGTACCCTCGACGAGCTTGAGCAGCGCCTGCTGGACGCCCTCGCCCGACACGTCGCGCGTGATCGACGGGTTATCGGACTTGCGGCTGATCTTGTCGATTTCGTCGATGTAGACGATGCCGCGCTGCGCCTTGTCGACCTCGTAATTGCAGTTCTGCAGCAGCTTCTGGATGATGTTCTCGACATCCTCGCCGACATAGCCGGCTTCCGTCAGCGTCGTCGCATCTGCGATCACGAACGGCACGTTGAGCAACCGCGCGAGCGTTTGCGCGAGCAGCGTCTTGCCGGAGCCCGTCGGACCGATCAGCAGGATGTTGCTCTTCGACAGCTCGACGTCGTCCTTCTTGTCGAGATGCTTGAGCCGCTTGTAGTGGTTATAGACAGCGACGGCCAGAATCTTCTTCGCGCGCTCCTGCCCGATCACGTATTGATCGAGGATATCGCGAATCTCCTGCGGGCTCGGCAAGTCGGACTTGGACAGGCTGGCTTCGACACCCGCCGCGGCCGCTTCGTCGCGGATGATTTCGTTGCACAGGTCGATGCATTCATCACAGATGAATACCGACGGGCCCGCGATGAGTTTCTTCACCTCATGCTGGCTTTTTCCGCAAAACGAGCAATACAACAGCTTTTCGCTGTTCGAACCTTTTTTGTCCGCCATGAATGTAGAGCCTCCGGACACGTGAATTACATAATACGCCGTTTGCCCCGACAGCCACGCGTGGCTGCCCCCGGGAAACGGCCGCGATGTTCTTTTGCCGCGGACGCTCGGGGCACATAACGGGCACCGCCTATTAGGGCGGCACCCTACTAATATCGCTTACGGACGCTTCGTCGACACGTGGTCGATCAGGCCGTATGCCTTCGCATCTTCGCTCGACATGAAGTTATCACGATCCGTATCGCGCGCGATGCGCTCGACATCCTGGCCGGTATGCTGCGCCAGCAGATGATTCAGGCGCTCCTTCAGGTACAGGATCTCGCGCGCCTGAATTTCGATGTCCGACGCCTGGCCGCGCGCGCCGCCGAGCGGCTGGTGAATCATCACGCGCGCATTCGGCAGCGCATAGCGCTTGCCCTTCGCGCCCGATGCCAGCAGGAACGCGCCCATGCTGGCCGCGAGGCCCATGCAGAGCGTTGATACATCCGGCTTGATGAACTGCATCGTGTCGTAGATCGCCATTCCCGCCGACACCGAACCGCCCGGACTATTGATATAGAGACTGATGTCTTTGTCGGGGTTCTCGCTTTCGAGGAACAACAGCTGTGCGACGACCAGATTCGCCGTTTGATCGTTGACCTCGCCGACCATGAACACGATGCGCTCCTTCAGGAGCCGCGAATAGATGTCATACGAGCGCTCGCCGCGGCCGCTCGTCTCGACGACGATCGGCACGAGCCCGAGCGCCTGCGCGTCGAGATCCCGCGAGGCCTGCGAAGCCAACGTGTCCACCAATTGAGCGCGATTAATCATTCGATGAGCCTTGTCCGAGAATGAATGTTTATGCAGCGGAAACAAGCCGGGAAACGCCGCGCGCTGACCGCGCCAATACAAAAACGGCGTGCGGGCCGTCGCTCCGACAGCCCGCACGCCGCTAGCGCGACACTTAAGCCTGTGCCGTTGCGCTTGCCAGTGCTTCGAAGCTTACTTCCTTGTCCGTCACCTTCGCCTTGCCGAGCACGAAATCGACGACGTTGCTTTCAACGACGAACGCTTCCATTTCGGCAAGACGCTGCTGATTCGAATAATACCAGCGGACCACTTCCTTCGGGTCTTCGTAGCTCTTCGCGAATTCGTCCACTTCCGCACGGATCTGCTCGGGCTTCGCCTCGAGGTTGTTGGCCTTCACGAGTTCGGCGAGCACGAGGCCCAGCTTCACGCGGCGCTCGGCCTGCTCGGCGAACATCTCGGCCGGAATCGGCGCGTCCTTCGCGTTCGGCACGCCGCGCTGCACGAGATCCTGGCGCGCCATCTCGACGAGGCGTTGCTGATCCTGCTCGACGAGCGCCTTCGGCACGTCCAGCTCGGAAATCTTCAACAGCGCGTCCATCACCTGGTTCTTCACGATCGACTGCGTGCGGCGCTTCGCCTCGCGCTCGAGGTTTTCCTTGATCTCGTTGCGCATCTTCGTCAGATCGCCATCCTCGATGCCGAGCGACTTCGCGAAATCGGCGTCGATCTCGGGCAAGTGCGGCCATTCGATCTTCTTCATCGTGACCGTGAACTGCGCGGTCTTACCGGCCACATCCTTGCCGTGATAATCGTCCGGGAACTTCAGATCGAATGCGCGCGACTCGCCTACCTTCAGGCCGAGCGCCGCGGTTTCGAATTCGGGCAGCATCCGGCCTTCGCCGAGCACGAACACGAAATCCTCGGCCGTGCCGCCCTGGAACGCGACGTCATCGATCTTGCCGACGAAATCGACCGTCACGCGGTCGCCGTTCTGCGCGGCCGTGTCCGCGCCGCCGTCGCCGTGCTCGCCGCTTTCGCCGCGCGCGTGGAAATGCACGCGCTGCTTGCGCAAGATGTCGAGCGTGCGGTCGATCTCGGCGTCGCCGATCGTCGTCGTCGAGCGCTCGACTTCAGCCGTCGCCAGATCGCCGATCTTCACCTCCGGGTAAACCTCGAACGTCGCGTCGAACGCGTAAGCGTCGGCGGCTTCGCCCTCTTTCGGTGCAAAACTCGGCTGGCCGGCCACCCGCAGGTTCTCCGAGCGGCTGATCGTGAAGAATTCCTGACCGATCTTGTCGCTCAGCACTTCCGCCTCGACTTGGCCCGCATATTGCTGCGCGACCATCTTGAGCGGCACCTTGCCCGGGCGGAAGCCCGGCATGCGCACGTTCTTCGCGAGTTTCTGGATGCGGGCGTCGATCTCCTTCTGCACGACTTCCTTCGGCAGGGAAATCGTCACGCGGCGTTCGAGCTTGCCGAGGTTTTCAACAACGTTAGCCATGGCTTCAATCGTCCTAAAATTATTCGAGCGAATCTGTTTTCCTTGCCGTGCCAGCCTGGCGGCGCAAGCGCTCACACCCCGCTTGCACAACTCGTTGAACGCACTCGTTGCGCCACGATCGGCGGCTTGTTGCACGGCTTTGGCCGGAAGAATCGATCATTCTAGCAAACTATTTCCTCCGCACCGCGAGTTCCGGCCATGGCGCGCCGCAACATCGCGCCCCGGCACGCTACGACGATCTGTGACATACGCCGGGCGGTATCCGGTAAGCTCCCGTTTCGGTTCCGTCGCGGGCCGCACCCGGCGCTGCCTTGCGGCCGCCGCCCCGCCGCCGACTATCCGGCGGGCGCGCTCGGCGACATTCCCTCATCAAAACGATCCGGAGACACCATGCCGCAGCACTCGTTCGCGCCCGTTGTCGTCATTGCGCCCGACTCGTTCAAGGGGTCGTTATCCGCCGAGCAGGTCGCGAACGCGATCGCCGCGGGCATCGCGCGCGCCAGGCCGGATGCCGTCTTGCGCACGCGGCCGATGGCCGACGGCGGCGAAGGCACGCTCGACGCGCTGCTCGCGCACGGCGGCACGCGCCGGATGCTGCGCGTGCCGGGCGCGGCGCTCACGCCGCGCGACGCGGCACTCGGACTGATCGACGCACGCACGGCGATCATCGAGACCGCGGAAATCGTCGGCATCACCGACCCCGACGGGATGCGCGTACCGGTGGCCGCGCGCAGCACGCGCGGCCTGGGCGATGCGATCCGCGCGCTCGTCGACGAAGGCGTGCGCACCATCTACGTCGCGCTCGGCGGCAGCAGCACCAACGATGCGGGCGCGGGTCTGCTCGCCGGCCTGGGGCTGCGCGCGTTCGATGCGCAAGGCCGTGAACTCGAGCCGACGCCCGAGCGGCTCGCACAGATCGCGCGCGTCGACGTATCGGGGCTTGATGCGCGGCTCGGCGACATATCGCTCGTCGCAATGTCCGACGTCGACAATCCGTTGACGGGCGAACACGGCGCGACGGCCGTGTTCGGTCCGCAAAAGGGCGTGACGTCCGATCAAGTCGCCCCGCTCGATGCGGCGCTCGGCCATTTCGCGTCGCTCATCGAGGCGGCGTTCGGCGAGCGGCGCGCCGGTGCTGCCGGCAGCCGCGTGCGTGATCTGCCCGGCACCGGCGCTGCGGGCGGGCTGGGCTTCTCGCTCGCGATGCTCGGCGCGCGCTTTGAGCCAGGCGCGGAAGTCGTCGCGCGACAAATCGGATTCGATGCGGCACTCGAGGGCGCAAACTGGCTGATCACCGGCGAAGGACGCTCCGATGCACAGACGTTACGCGGCAAAGCGCCGTTCGTCGCGTGCGGCCATGCGCGCGCCGCAGGCGTGCCGGCCACGCTGCTGTCAGGCGCGGTCGATCCGGACGCGCTTGCCGCGCTGTCCGAGCATTTCGACGGCTGCTTTTCGCCCGCGCCGGGCCCGATCACGCTCGACGTTGCACTACACGATGCCGCGCGCCTGCTCGAGCAGGCTGCCGAGCAGCTCACGCGGCTGCGCTACGGGCGCGCGTGAGGCCACGCGCAAGCTGCGCCAAGCCGAAAAAAACCAACGGAGATGCGAAAGCCGCACCGTTGACCGCGCACCGCGATGCAGCAACAATCGACCCTGCCCACTCATTCAGGACTCCAATATGGCAGGCGGCAAAACCGGGCTTGACCAGTTCGTGACCGACCGGATGCACGTGCTAAATAAGCTGTCCGATCGCGGCATCGGCGCGATATATCAAACGAGGCTCGGCGTATCGCTGCCTGAGGCGCGCGCGGTTGCATCGGTCGGCGCGTTCGGGCCGTGCTCGGTCATGGAACTCGCGCGGCGCGCGAGCCTCGACAAGAGTCAGGCGAGCCGCACGGCCGAGACGTTGATCGGGCGCGGGCTCGTCAAGCGCGGTGCAAGCGACGCCGACGCCCGCGTGGTGCTGATCGCGCTGACGCCGGCTGGCGTCGCGCTGAACCGCAAGATCATGACGCTCGCGCGCAAATGGAACGACGGGCTGCTCGATTGCCTAAACGACAGCGAAAGACTTGCGTTCAGCCGCGCGCTCGACAAGATCATCGCCAGCGCGCGAGATCGGGCGCAGTGAGCCGCCGGCGGGTGCAGCGGGTAATTCGCGCAACCGGCACGCGATAAGCGCAATAAGCAATCAGCGATTGCGATAAGCGACCTGACAAGCGGCAAACGACGAACGCCAAGTGACGATGTAAACGGCGGCTTGCCGCTCGCCGCCCGAAGTGGGTTGTGTCCGTCACCAGCCATGCAATGCACTCAAGTCGAATCTGCATATCGAACGCGCGTATCGAACGTTACCCAATCAACACCATACCGCACGCCCGACACGCATCACCCGCCCCCGTCGCGCTTCGCACCGCCCTCTTCCCGGTCGAACACACCCAGCGCGCCGGAGATCTGGCTCTTGTCGTGCATCCCGAGCTTGCGATACGCGCAGCGCAAATAGTGGCGCACGGTGGCAGGCGCGATCTCCATCTGCTGCGCCACTTCCTTATGCGAGCGCCCTTGGCCGTAATAGCGGATCGCCGCAAGCTCGCGCGGACTGAGCCGATCGAGCAGCGAACGCGGCCGCGCCTCCAATTGAAACAGGCCGGCGACGGGCACGCACCGTACCGTCAATGCATCCGCCGAATACGGCTGCGACGTGCGGCGGCGTAAATGATCGACGAGCGCGGGCGGCAGACGCGCGCCGCCCCAGTCCCGCCAGTGGGCCTTCAGCAACGCGTCAAAACCCGCGTCCGCATGATGCAGCACGCCGAAGTTGTCGCAGATCGCGCGCACCGTCGACGCGGCTGCCTCGTTGCGCAGGCGGCTCAATTGCGCGGCGCGGTTGATCGTCAATGCGGCGGCCAGATGTGGAATCACGTTTTCGTAGCGGCGCATGTCGTCGGCCGTAAATGGACGATTCAATGCGTGACGGTAAATCGACAGAAATGTCGTGAGTCCGAAGCGACGATCGAGCGTGCACACGCACATGAGCTGCGCGAGCCCATATTTGACACACCAGCCGCGAAACTGGCCATCGAGCCCCGGCTCGACGACCGACAGCGCGACTGCTCGGCCATATGCGCCATGCAGCGTGCGCCGCGCGAGCGGATCGCAATCGCGCACGCGCTTCCAATCGATGAAGAATTCGTGGGGCAGCCGGTATAGATAGCTGTTGTGCAACACCGGACCGCTTGGCATGTGATTCGCCACGCCCGTCCAACCGGCGTCGAACGGCAGATAACGCGACAACAGCTGAAAGAAACCGCATTCGAACTCGCCGATCGCCGCGCTGCCCGCCATCGCATATAGATCGAGTAAAAGCAGGCTCAGTTCGCGCGACGGCGCGCCGTCGTCTTCGAAATCGCGCCGGCGCGGCGCGCGCGGCGGCCACACGGTTTCGTCGAGCACGATCGCCGCGGGCACGTCATGCAGCACGTCGAGGCTCCGCTTGATCCCGGCCCCGCTGTTAGCGTCGCCGGCCTTGCCAGTTCCATTCCCAGCCCTGATCGCCGCCACTGACCGCCCCCTCGCCCGCTCATGCAGCCGGCTTCGCGCACTCCGTCGATAAGCGGCCCATTATAGCCGCCGTCTTTTTTTGACAATCGCCGGCGCGCGAATGCGCGCCGGCCCAGTTCATTTGAACGGGGCCCAGACTCCGCGCCGCCGCGCGAGACAGCAGCCATGTGTTCATGCCCGTGCCCGGCGGCGTTCGAAACGCGCCAGCGCACAACCAAGGGTTTTCCACAACGTTCATCTGGACGGCTTTGCAATGGCATGCGCACTGCCGACACTGCGGATGAACGCGCTGCATGCGCCGGCGGTTTCGCGTCGAATCGTGTCATCGAATTCCGATCATGAAAACATTTCCGCAAGACCCTTCGTTATCCTCTTCCCCGCCGCCCATCGGCACACAAGCGTTCACGCACGGCACGCTCGCCGCGCTCGTCGTGTTCGCGGCGATCACGCCGCTGCAACTGCTCGTCGCACCCGCCGTCGCCGACCAGCTCGGCACGCAGCTCGGGCTCGCGGCGTCGCAAATCGGTATGTATTTCTTCGTCGAGCTTGGCGCGTTCAGCGCCGCGACGCTGCCGTCGTACCTGTGGCTAGGCAGGATCGACGCGCGCCGTGTCGCATGGTGCGCGTGCGCGATTTTCTGCGCAGGCAATCTCGCCACCGCCGTGCTGATGCCCGGCTTTGCGCCGCTGCTCGCGCTGCGCGCGGCAACGGCGCTTGGCGGCGGCACACTGATGGTGCTGTGCATGACGAGCGCCGCGATGAGCAACCACAGCGAATGCGTCTACGGATTATGGGTCGTCGGTCAATTGATTGCGGGGGCGGCCGGGCTCTTTGTGCTGCCGCATCTGTTCAACGCAGTCGGGCTGCGCGCGCTATATGGGGTGCTCGCCGCGCTGACGCTATGCGCCGCGCCGCTTGCCGGCCACTTTCCCGCCTCGCCCCGCGCGCGCCGGCCGCGTGCCCAAACCGCGAACCCGCATGCGGCACGCGCGCTGGCCTCACTCGCTGTCGCCGGGATTCTGACGTTCTATCTCGCGATCGGCGGCGTTTGGACATTCGCAAGCCGGGCCGCGGCCGAGGCCGGCTTTGATACGCGGGCAACCGGCAACGTGCTTGCGATTGCGAGCCTGACCGGTATTGCGGGCGCCGCGCTCGCGTCCTGTCTCGGCGGCCGCGCGTCACGGCGTGCAATGCTGCACGCAGGCTACGGAATACTCGCGGCGTCGCTCGCGCTGCTCGCCGCGGCGCCCGGCCCGGCCGGCTACGTCGCGGCGATCTTCGGCTTCAAATTCTCGTGGACATTCGTTCTGCCGTTCATGCTCGCGAGCGTCGCCGCTGTCGACGCGTCGGGACGCCTGATCGCCACGCTCAATCTCGTGATCGGCTGCGGGCTCGCTGCCGGGCCGCTGATCGCGGGCCTGATGCTCGATGGCGGCGGCACACTGCGCGCGCTGTTCGCGCTCGCCGCCGGCGTGTCGATCGTATCGCTCGCGACGCTGCTGCGCGTCGAGCGCAATGCGCGCTGACGCCGCACGCCCCGTTCCGTCCATTCATCGTCGCTCGAACTGACCGCTATGAAAAAAACCGCCTTCTTCACCGATGAACGTACCTTCTGGCACACGGGCGGCGCACATGCGCTGTTCTTTCCGGTCGGCGGCTGGGTGCAGCCGCCGTCGAGCGCCGGCTATGCCGAATCGCCCGACTCGAAGCGCCGTTTGTTGTCGCTCGTGCATGCATGCGGCCTTGCTGCGCAAATCGACATGCTGAGTGCGCCTGCCGCGACCGAAGCCGATCTGCGGCGCATCCACCCTGCGCACTATCTGGACGCTTTCAAGCGCGCGAGCGACGCGAGCGGCGGCGATCTCGGCGAACTGGCGCCATTCGGCAAAGGCAGCTACGAGATTGCGGCCCTCTCGGCAGGCCTCGCGCTCGCCGCCGTCGATGCCGTGCTTACCGGGCGCGCGGCGAACGCATTCTCGCTGTCGCGTCCGCCCGGCCATCATTGTCTGCCCGACAAGCCGATGGGCTTTTGCCTGCTCGCGAACATCCCGATTGCGCTCGAGGCCGCGCGCGCGAAACACCGGATCGAGCGCGTGGCCGTGATCGACTGGGATGTGCACCACGGCAACGGCACTCAGACGATCTACTACGGCGATCCGCACACGCTGACGATCTCATTGCATCAGGACCGCTGCTTTCCGCCCGGCTACAGCGGCGCTGACGAGCGCGGCACAGGCGCGGGCATCGGCGCGAACCTGAACGTCCCGCTTCTCGCGGGAGCCGGCGACGACGCCTACCGCTACGCGTTCGAGCGGATCGTCATGCCGGCGCTCGATGCGTTTCGGCCTGAACTCATCGTCGTCGCAAGCGGGCTCGACGCAAACGCGGTCGACCCGCTCGCGCGGATGCAATTGCACAGCGACAGCTATCGGTTCATGACGCGTTCACTGTTGGATGCGGCCGGCCGGCATTGCGACGGGCGGCTCGCGCTCGTTCATGAAGGCGGTTATTCGGAAGCTTACGTTCCGTTTTGCGCACTGGCGATAGTCGAAACGTTGTCGGGCATTCGCACTGAAGTCATCGACCCGATGCTCGACCTCGCGATCGCCCAGCAGCCGGGCGATCGCTTCAACGCGTTCCAGCGGCAGCTCATCGACGAACTAGCACAGAGCTTCGGCTATTGAATCGATGCGCGCCCACGGCACGGCCCAACCTGCCGACGCGCCAGTGCCCGGCTTGGTTTCCCGCTGCGCACGTCGTCGCCGCAGGCCGAGCCGCGCGAAGCGCGGCAGGCCCAACGGCAACGCACGCGCCGGGCCGGGCCGGCGGCATTCGCGAGCCGCACGCAGGCATCGCCAGAAAAAATGAAACGATGCGCGCGCATCGTTCGCCACTCGCGTTACACTCACGGCCTCGTTTGTTTCGACTCACCCGGAATCACATGCAGTTGCCCAAGCGGCTCAAACCGAAGCGGCTCATTGCCGCGTGCCTTTGCGCCACGCTCGTCGCCGCCGCGCCGCCCGCCTTCAGCAAGACCGGCCCGGCCGAATCGCTGATCTCCCGCATCGTCGACTATATCGCGAGCGTACTGCCGTTCGCCGCGCGTGAAGCGCCCGCCGGACAAGTCGTCGAAGCGGCGTTCTCGCCCGACGGCGGCGCCGAAGCGCTGATCCTCAAGGTGATAGGCACGGCACGCGTATCGCTCAGGCTCGCCGGCTACTCGTTCACGTCGCCGAAAATTGTACGCGCACTGCTCGATGCGCATCGGCGCGGCGTCGATATCGCGGTCGTCGTCGATAACGACGGCAACCGGTCGAAAGCGTCGAAGCAAGCGCTCAACCTGCTCGTCAACGCGAAGGTGCGCACGCGCACGATCGACCGCTACGCGATCCATCACGACAAATACATCGTCGTCGACGCCCGGCACGTCGAGACCGGATCGTTCAACTACAGCGCCGCGGCCGCGGCGCGCAATTCGGAGAACGTGCTGGTGGTCTGGAACAATCCGGCGCTGGCGTCCCAATACCTGGCGCATTGGCAGAACCGGTTCGATCAGGGCATCGATTACCGGTCGAGCTATTGAGCTATTGAGCGATCAAGTCGGCCGATTCGAATTGGCCCATGCGTGGCACGCGGCCTCGAGCGGCGCGATGGCCTGCCGCAGCCGGCCATCGCGCTCGCGTCAGACATCGGCCGAACGACGAAAGGTCGCGCGCCGTCGGCATAAACCAGTTTTCAGAGCGTCCCGCCCTCGATCCAGAAACACTGCCTGGACAAACCCCGTCCGCGCGAGGCTGGTATGCTTTTTCGCCCAAATGACGACCGCCCTCGAACGACTCCTTCGAAGGCTGCCGCCAGCCAAGCACGCCCGCCCCTTGAATCCAATCGCAACCCTTTGACACGCTGACTTTGCGACGCGGGCGGCAGGCCGCCCCAAACGACTCGCTATGACTCGCTATTTGAGGGGAGAGAGATCATGCCCTGGGAGAATACGCGGGCGCTTCGCGTCCGGAGGCTGAGCCCCCTGCAGACGCTCATCCAGACGCGCCTGGATATTATTCAGTTCGTTTCTGGCCAGCGGAAAATTCCATTGATTTCCTTGCTCTCTATCCAGGCGGGCCATTCTATCCCGGATGACCTCCATAAGCCTTCGCATTTGATTTGCCACTTCATTATTGGCATCGGGCTGAGCCTGCAGAACATCGTCCGCGGCCACCAATGTCTGGCGTAGATTGTGCTCCACCTGCGCTGCTCTAGCCGGTAGATTGCCCTCGAACGCATCCACCGCATCCCTGACCCACTGTACCCTTTCTTGAGCCCGCCGCATCGCCCCCTGATCATCCCGCTGCATTGCCTGATCACCTTCGCGCATGGCCCGGGCAACCATGATCCCAATGTTATTGCGATCATTTCTCAATTGATCGTCTGCCGTCCCTGCCTGCTGAGCGAGCTCTGCGGTTCGCCGGAGCATGGCTTCCCGCTCTTGAGGGGAAACTTGGAGACGACGGGAAATCTGGTAAGTGGCGTCGCGCTTATTCCTCGGACTCGGGCTCGGGGGCTGCTGGGCCGATTGAAGCTCGCCCGGCTCCGTCGTTTGCACGGATCGAACTGCCACGAGACTCACCAGCAACGGGTTTCGTTGAGACGCGGCAGCATCCGTCTGAGCCTTGCCTGAAGGTATCTCCGATGAAACCGCTTGCCTCAATTGCGGCGCCATTTCCCGGACCATGCCGCGGGCCGCCTGATTCAACTCATCGTCGAACTCGGCCGGTCGAGATTGAAGTTGACTCGCTGGATTCACCCGTCCCATGGCGGCGTTGGGCTGATTGTTCAAATTCGCTACTATCGACACTTCCTTTCCTTGTATTTTTACATTCGATAAAATTAATTGAGAGAATATCCACCAATATCCGGGCGAATATTCGCTCGCAATGCGGAACGCTCAATTTGATGAAATCCGGATTCCACATCGCCTCATTATTATGAGGCTTCACTTTTCAGCAGAAGGCAGCGAACGCGCAATATTTCTCGACAATCCGAAAGCGGCTCTTACGTTTTGCACCGCAAAATAATAGATTCGCCAGATTTTTTGAAAACAATTCAATACCGATTGAACTTATCGAGCGAAAATTAAATTTATAATTTATTATTCATTTCCATGAAAAATTGCCACCTCGAAAAATCAATACTCAGCCGATTCGAAAATATCGATTCGAATGAATGAAAAATCGACGGAGCATTTCATGCTCTCACGCCACTTGAGTATGCGCGGTCGGGCGCAGTTGCTGAGCCGTTTTCTCGGATTCAGCGAACTGAGATGCGGCACCATTACCCTTGGTTCCATGGCAAGACGAATCGAAATGGCGATTGGCCGCAATTCAGTCTGGCGTTTGAGCGCTCAAGCGAGTACTTCGGCTTTCGTATCGCGGACGGCCAAGTTGTAAACGCCGTTGATCGAGCTTTCGCGCGTCAGCTGCCGATGGGGGCTTTCCGAATGGAGGGGGTTCTGAACAACGCCATGCGTAACCCCTGCGTAATTTCTGCGTAGCGAGGCGTAGTTCAGCGTGTTTTAGTATGGTGATTCGGGGGAAGCGGCGACCCAAAAAATCAACGCAAATCATTGAAAACAAATGCGTTTGGTGCCTTGTGGTGTCATGCGATGATGCTTGATGGTGCGTGAGGCCGGACTCGTCGCCCCATATATGTAGAGGACTTCAACATTTCGTGGGGAATGAATGGGGATTCGCGACCGTATCTCGCTATCGGACCTATTTACGGTTGGTCAGTTTGTGTACCGCGCGTCAGCGCGCCGTAATCCCGCTCGCACTGCTGGCCGGCAATACGGGCACGATCAGCGTATTCCGCCAATTCGCTCGCACGGTCGTCAATGCTGCCGAGCACGTCGGCAAGCACACCGATGGGGTCGCCGGTTGGCGCGCTTCCGGCGGCAACGGCGGAATGGCGGGCGCGCTCGACCAGCACGGCGACTTGCTTGCGCAGGCCGTCAGCAGCATCAGCGGCACGAGCAGCATCAGCGCGCGCCCGGTCACGTTGTTTCGCAGCATCTTCAGCAATCTCCTGTTGGGCCGCAGTGCGGCGTTGTTCCTCCGCGCGCGCAGCGGTAACGGCGTCGAGTTGCGCTTTCTGCGTAGCAGCCGTCGTCGTGCGCACGCCGTCGGCGTGCCCCTTGAAATAGCCGGTTGCCGAGCCCACTACGGCGGCGGCAATCACGGCGAGCCAGACACGGGGATCGATCCAAGTCATGCGCCGCTCCGCATCATCGCAGCGAGGCGCGTCGCACGCGCGCCGACCTGCTGCGCCCACTTCGACGCAAGCATGCCGTCGGCCGCCGCCGCGTAGTCGCCGCGCTTCATCGCCGCGAGCGTATTCGTGAACGTGAGCA
The DNA here is from genome assembly GCF_001522865.1 of Burkholderia sp. TSV86. GTDB lineage: Bacteria > Pseudomonadota > Gammaproteobacteria > Burkholderiales > Burkholderiaceae > Burkholderia. The sequence continues at coordinate 90,215 of NZ_LOWB01000132.1, forward strand.
GCGCACCGCCCATATTGAATGCCATGTTGATCACCACGCGCTGACGTACACCATCAAGTTGACGCCACCACGATAAATTCCGATCGAGCCAGGCCACCGTCCGATCAATGTCGCTCGACAGCATCGCGTCGCACTCGGGATCGCTGATGCCCACATCGGTTAGATTGCGGCCGACACCGATCGTCGTTTTGCCGACGGTATCAACGTAGGGTTTCAGCCGACGCCCTTCGTCGCGGCTCAGTTCGGCAATGAGTTGCCGACGATCAAAGGTGCCCATGTCACTTTTCTCCGAAAATCATGAATATCATCTTCGTTGCCGCCCGCGGATTAAGTGTTGAAGAAACCAAGTGCATGATTCATGAAATCTCCCTATGTAGAGCGCTCCACCTCAGGCAATAGATGTGCCATAGGTATTAAATCGCTGTTTTAAAAAAATAATCTTTGAAATCCCCTCATGAGGTAGTGACTAAATGGACGGATCAGCCCACGACCAGGACCGGCTTGCAGGACGATATCGTCCATTGATCAAGCCATCCACGAGGGCAGGATTGTTGCGAGGCTTGAGCGAAGCTTGGAAGAGCCAATCTTCAGCAACGAAACGCAAATGCACACATTCGGAGACGTCGATCGGCGCCTACAGAACCTCGCCCGACAGATGGACCTCAAGTTGAGGCACGTAAAGGCAACGCCGCGCCCCTATTGCTCCGGCCCTGAAGACGTGCCGCCTGACACGACGAAGCGAACGATCCCCAAAAAATAATCAGTCGAGCCCCTTTTCGCACAGCGCGCGCTCATCAGCACGACGTTTCACCAGCCCCGGCAGCACACGGCCGCCGGCCGTCACCCACTGCGGCCGGCCGTTGTCCGCCTCGTTCAGCGCGCGGCACGCGCCCTTCCAGTCGCCAGCGTTGAACCGCTTCGCCGTCGTGCTGCCGCAGTACGCGGCCGCGCCAATGTTGTAGGCAAAGCTCACCGCGGCCGCGAGCTGGTACGTGTGCCCCTTCAGACCGGGCGTGCACTTCAGCACCGACTCGGCGTGCGTGATCAGTTGCCGCTCGAGCGACTCGCGGCACTCGGCCTCGCTGTAGCGCTGGCCGACGACGACGCTGGTCGTGTCGCCCATGCACTTCGTCGGGATGCCGACAGGATCCCGATAGCCGATCAGCTTCACGCCCTCGAATTTCGGGACCATAGAAACAAGAAGGGCTGCCGCAGCAGCCCCCACAACACCCGCCAGTGTCTTCTTCGGTACGTTAGCCATCGAGCAAAGCCCTCTTCCCCTTGTTCTTGATCAGGTAGTACGCCTGCAGCCCGATGTACGCGATCGTCGCGACGGCCACCCACCAGTTGATGTCGTGGCTCGTCAGCCACAACCAAAAATTGCTGCCCACTGCCGGCGCCACCTTCGCGGCGCTCGTCGCGAGTTCGCTCTTCATCTGATCCCCGAATGAAAAAGCCGCCCAAGGGGCGGCGATAAAAAGTTCTTGATAACCAGACCCATTGGGTCTAAGCTAACGGGTAGCGGTGGCGCATTCGGCGCGGCCCGACATCCCGAAAGGAAACGATCATGAAACTCGCTTTTCGTGTGCGCGTGGCGCACACATACGTCCATGCCTATCAAGTACACACCGCCCGCAACACGCGACCTCGCGACGCTCAAGCACGAGCTGAACATGACCGGCAAGCAGATGGCCGATCTGTTCTGGCTGGCTGGCGATCACCAGTGGCGCAAGTACACCGGGGGACAGTCGCCGAGGGAACTGAGCCCACACATGGCATTCGTTGCAGCCGCGAAGCTTTCTCTCACAACGGACGAATTTGCGCGTGTGCTGTCCAAGATGGCGGAATTCGGCGCGCGCATCGAACAAGTAACCGATGGAGAGTTCTCGTGAAAGGCGCGCTCTCATCTCTCCTAGGCGCGTTTGTTGTCGCATGCAGTGGATGCGGCGGCGGCGGAAACACCAGCACTGGGAATACATCGGAAATTCAACCAGCGACTCAAGCTGGATCGCAGATCGTCGCGGCGTCTCTTCAACCATATTCGGACGGACGTCCGCAAGCCTCTCTCCGTCTGCCGATTCAGGATTACGGAATCGTGTTGCGTCACGGATCGGCGCCCGGCGGAGTGGATGCCAACGGCGCGCGAGACGTCAATGTCTTTTACGCGAATGGAATCTATTACATGCATTACGACGGGGCGCAAACAGAGCTTCCATGGAATAAGGTGCAGGCGATTAGCAAAGATCTAATCAATTGGCAACCGGTCGGCAATATCCTTCCTCTGGGGAACCTTGGCGACCTCGACTCGAACTGCGTGTGCTATGGCTATACTGCTTTCGATGGCAAGCAATACCAGCTGTACTACACTACATCTACAGATCAGCTTCCCGCGCCAACGATTGTTCCAGAGCCCCCTTATATGACAATGCGGGCACACGCCGACTCACCAAACGGTCCCTGGACAAAAGACGGGGTAGCGTTACGAACAAAATCTGGAACCTATTACTCTGACACGGCAAGTCCTGGGCATATCATCAAGTATCGCGGACAATTCTTGCAATACTTCAGTGCGGCCCAAAAAAATCCTGGTGGATTCAAGCGAACCATCGGTATTGCTCGCTCCTCATCCATGAGTGGGCCCTGGGTGATTGATGATTCGCCGATTCTTCCGCTTGACGAGCAACTCGAAAATGCTTCGATCCACTATCAAGAAAACACCGGGACATACTTCTTATTCGTTAATCATGTCGGCACCGGCGGTACCGATGCTGTATGGGTCTACTGGACCCAAGACCCTTTAAAATGGGATACCTCACATAAGGCGGTAGTCGTTGATTCGACATCTTCGTCGTGGGCAAAATGGACCGTCGGAATACCTTCCGTTCTGCCGACTGGTAATCGGTTGGCGATTTTTTATGATGGCAACGCTCGAGAAATATCGGGAGCAGAGGCTAATCTGCATCGGGATATCGGATTAGCCTGGATTCAACTCCCGATCAAAACACCATAATTTAATGCGCGAGCCGATTTGCAAATGGCGCCCCCGTGGAGCGGCAAAACTGCCATCGTCTAATCGGTACTGCGGCCCGGTCCGAAACCTCCTTGACAATACGGTCATCGAGCTGGGGTTCGGGCCGCACACAAATCAACCGGCGCCCTCCATCGCTTCCTTGTAGGCACGATTCGCGTGCATCTGGGCGGCGCGGATTCTCCGATTGACTTCCAGCGCACGCTGTTGGCGCTGCGCCGGGTCCTCATCGGCCAACGCCTCTTGACGCTCCTTGTAAAGTGTCTTGATCTCGCCGTTCGCTGCCTTCATCAGAGCGGCGCGCTGCTCGACGCCCGGATTGGCGGCGTCGAACTGGTCGAGCTTGCCCTCCTGTTCGGCATACTTCCGCTCGTTCACCAGTCGGTCGATGTCCGTCGAGTTTTGGCGGAACAACGTCATGTCCTGCGGCACCGGGCCCGAGCCAAACGAACGCACCATCGGCATATCGGTGAGGTACTTATCAACGTCGGCCTTTTCGCCCACCGCGTCAATAGCCTTGATCGCATCGAGCGCGCCACCGCCACCGTAGCTACGCATCAGGAATTGCAGCGTTTCTGGATACACGTCGATTCCCGTGTTGTCATAGAGCTGCTTGGCGAGCCCGCGGAACAGTCCCGACGTCTGCGGCCAAGCCTGCTGGAAATGCAGCTTGTTGCCGGTCCACTCGTCGGGTTTATGGATCGGATTGCCCTGCCCGGTCTGATTCAGTGCCAGTTGCAACAGCGGCTTCGCAACGCTCGGTGCGAACTGCTGCATCGCCCATTGCGACAAGTCTTTCGACGGGTCGATGTCGGTCGGCTCGACCGGACTGAAATTGGACAGCAGCCCATCCTTCAAAACGTTGCTGAGAAACGTCCCCGTGTCGTCGATGCCATCGGCATAGCGATGGAGCGACGCCGCGAGCGTCAGCGCGATACGCTGAAACCCGAACCCCACTGGGAATTTGAAGCCGCGCCCGTCCGGATCGGACGGATCGATCATCGTCAGGAAGCGGCCAGATTGCGACAGCGGTACCTTGTTCAGTCGATCCACACCGTCATCATCCTGGCCGCCCATCGCCTTCAGTGCCCCGTACATGCCGTACATCAATGCGAATTGCGCGAGCATCATCGCGGCGCCGCGCGGCGTCCGTAGCGCCTGCGACATGCGACGTGCGTCGAACAACGCCGGGCCGGCAAAGGTGTAGAGCGCGCCGAGCTGCTGACCCAGCTTTCCCTTAGTTTCGAAGTTCATCGTGTTCTTGGCATACAGCACCGCGTCGCGCTCAGGAACACCCGATTCCACCAACGCCTTGAACAACGAGACGCGCGACGTCATCTCCATGTGCTCATTGACGCGATCGACAAAATCGCCGACCTTCTGTGCTGCGGCCTTCGCTTTGTACTGCGCGTTCACGCCGGCCAGCTTTCCGAACTCGTTCTCGATGTTCTTCATGATGTCGTCGTTGAACAGGTCGGTGTACTGCGTCGCACCACCCAATTCTTCGAACCGCTCGAGCCAGTGGTGATACTCGCTGCCCGGCTTCACGCGCCACTGCGACATGAAGGTCGCATTGTTCGCCAGCATCCGCCGCACCGCGCCCAGCTTGTCAGCAGTCGGTGCGTCGGCCATCACAAGTGACGCCATCGACTGAACATCGCGCAGCTTGTTCATCAACGGAAACATCGGGTTCCAGCTCGTGTAGACACGAGACAGTACGCGCGTTGCCTTCATCGGCAACCCCAGCAACCCGTCAATCTGTGCGCGGTTCACCCCCTTCAGCGCATCCATAACGCTCCGATTGCCGACGTGCACGATGGTCGTCTTATCGCCTTCGCGCAACACGATCGCGTCCGGAGACATTGCGGCGTTCGGCTTCACACGCTGTTTCACGATCCCGTCTTTGTCGACGTACTTCTCGAAGATCTCGAAATTGGGCGCCTCGTTCACCTTCGCCGACATCATCGCTTTCGCGCCGGGGGCATCCTTCACGAAGCGCACGAAGTCTTTCTTGAACTGCTGCATACCAGCATTGCGAATCGCCGAGTCGGCAGCTACCAGCACGTTTTGCAGCGGGTTGTCGGCGAGCGTGCCGCTACGACCCATCGCCTGCTTGTCTTTCGGCGACTTGAGGCTGGCACCGCCGCCGACCGGCAGCGAACCGCCATCGTCAACCTCGCCCGGATCGCCATACAGCGGCAAGTACCAGTCGTATTTCGGGCGTCCTGATTCCATGTCCAGGGTCAGCAAGCCAGCATCGCGCAGGGTCTGGTCGCGATAGTCGAGCATCGGCTTGAGGTGATCGCGATACAGACCCTCGTAGAACTCGATCAGGCCCGGGGTCGACTTCCGAAAGTGCTGTTCGAACGCCGCGATTTCCTCGTTCGTCGCACCCGACCCAGCCAGGTCTTTGCCCTCTGTCTTACGGGCAATCTCCGCGTTCCGCTCGCGACCATGCTTGACCAAATTCCCGATCGTGCCAACGTCCTGCAGGAACTGCCGGTACCCGTGTTCCTTGTACCAAGGCAGCTTTTCGAAGTCGTTCTTCCATGCGTCCCGCAGCACCCCGAGCATCGGATCGACACGCGACGATTCGAAGTCGTGCAACGTCTTCTGCGTCGCCGCCTCGAACGTGCGCATCGTATTGCGGAAATCGCGGCCTGCCGCCGTGTTCCCGGTTCGCCGAATCACCTGCTCGATCGGATTGCGGTAGTCGAACAGCGCGGTTGTCGCATCCTCAAGCCATTTCGGCTGCGGTGCGGCCGCGCCTTCCGAAAGCAGCGTGCGGGCCGCATCCTTCGTCGACTCCGGGTTGCGCCACATGTCACGAATGCGCTCGGTGACCGTCGGCTCATGTTCCACCATCGGAACTGGACCGCGTGCGGCGCCGGCCCTCGAAAACTTCACATTGTTGTCGTTGCCCTGCATATCAACTACAATTGGTCCCGCCTCCCGAAGTCGGGCTGTAGGACGTATGTGACGAAGGTTCTCGATAATCGAGTCAACATGAGTCGTCGGGGGGTACTTCCGCATACTTTGGGTCGCCAACTCCCCCCGGCCGGTCCGTACCTCCTCCAAATACATCGTCGTGCCGTCAGGCAAGCGCTTCAGGTAGATCACCAGATCCCGACCGATTTTATTTTTCTCCCCGAGAACAATCTTGTCCGGGGAAGAAACGACGTCAGGAATATGTTCCAGATCGTCTCTCGTAATCGGTAGATTCCCGCGCGCCGTCTCCTTCGCTTCGTTCGAATGTTGCTTCCAGATGTGTCGAATGGCCGAAGCGTCAATCGCATGCTTCATGCTCCCAAGGTCGAGGCCGTGCTCGGCTGCCGCCGTCGCGACTTCCGGGGAAACAGCGGCAAAAGGATGCGTCGACGTCAAGCGGTTGTCGGACATCGCCTGGTCGATAAACCGGCTCAGCCCATCGGCTGTTGCATCTCCCTCCGCTCCTCGCCTCGAGAATGCTGATGCGGGCCGTTCGGCGATCGACGGACGTCCCTGTTCGCGCATGTAAGCCTGCGCGTCGCGCAGCATCCCGGCGATCTCCGCGTCGGCCGTGTCGCCACGCAGCACGCCAAGGCGATTCAGGAACTTGCGCACGCCATCGATAACCCGACGCACGATGCTGTTGTGCATATTCCGCTCGGCCATCATGGCGATCATTTCGCGCGCCCGACGGTCAGCCGACAATCCCGGTTGTGTGCGATCCACCTCTGCGCCGATCTCGCGAAACACTCTGTTGCCGAGCCGTTCCGCTGTCGCTACCTTCGTCGCAAGGTCACGCATTTCGGCCCGACCGACCATGTTCTCGATGCCGTAGTGGCCGATCAACTCGTGACGCGCGACCGCGCGCGCTCCGGACTCGCGATGTTCTCGGCGATCAGCGCGACGCGGTTCGTCTTCGGGTCAAAGAAACCTTCAACGTCGGCTGCGCCCTCCCGCCGCGCCTGCTCACGCACGTAATCCGGCGCATCGTTGATCGTGTCGTACACGTCCACGTTATGGTTAAGCATGTCGTCGGCGATCGCGCGGCGCACGTCGTCGCCCGTCATGCGCCCAGATGTGCGAAGCCCCTCGCGCGGAGGGGCTTCGTTTCGGGACAGATCGGATTCGTGAGGCGGTGGTTCCTCGGGTGGGCGACCCTCCGCCGCGCCATGTCGCGCCGACGTTTGCGCTACGCCTTCGGGCGCCTCGCCCTCGGTCCGCGCCGTGTCGTCTGCTCGGCCGCTCCCGACTTCTTCAGCAGATCGATCGTGCGCGCGTCGCCCGGCGTCAGCGGCTTGTTGTAAAGCACTCGATTCAGCAGGTTCACGCCCGACGGCGACTCCCATATCTTTCGACCTTCCGGCGTCATTTGATCCTCCCTTCGATTGTTCATAGGCAAAATCGGCAATTCTGCGCAGCGCCTCGCCGATCTGCCGGTCGGACGCGCCACCACTGAACAGGCGCGCAAACACACGCGTCGCCAGCGAGTCCGGCGTACCGGATTCCGGCATCACGACGCGTCGTGCGGCCTGCGTCACGAACGGCCTGATGTCCAGATCGCCCGCTCCATCGAGACGCGCCATGGCGTTCGATGCGTGCGCCATCCCGTCAAGCACGACACGCGCTCGCGGATCTGTCGTCCGGGCGTATTGCACTGCCAGGTCATCGTCACCATACGTCTGCCGAAAATCCTGCTCGGCCGGACGATTTGCCGGTTGCGCGTCACGACCTTCGCGCGCGGTAGCCGCCTCGTGCGCAACGGGCGCTGGTGTGGCTGCAACCGCCGATTCATCAGCGGGGGCGCGAGCCGTGGCGGTCGCTCGCGCCGTATCGCTGGAAGCACTCGTGGGCGCGGTCGGCTGCGCTTCCAGCCGATCGACCAGCGCCCGCGCTGCGCGACCGAGAGCAGTAGGTTGCTGCGCAGCAGCCTCGAGCGTCCCAGAGCGTAATGCCGACGTAAGATAGTCGCTTGCCGCTTGCCGATTGTAGATTTTCGGCAAGGTGTCGATCACGGCCTTCACATCGTCCGCCGTCGCGGTATAGGGCGAGCCTTCAATCGTGGTGCCGGCATCGCTCTGCGACGCGTCGGCGCGGTCTGCCGCCGCCTCCGGAGCCGGGCTGGATTCCGTCGCGCCCGTATCGACACGATCTACACCTGTCGTCGTCTCCGGCGCGGCAATCGACGGTTCCGACGACGCGCCGAGTTCGGTAGACGGCGACGTAGGGTCAGCAGCCGGCAGTGCCGCATCTTCGGATGCCGCCGCATCGGCGCTGCGCAAACGAGCCTCCTGCGCAGCTCGCACATCGGTCGACAACCCCGTATCAAGCGCGGACTGCCGAGCCGCACGCGCGTCGGCCGATTCCTGATAGGTCGGCTGACGCACTCCGCCAGACGAATCGACAAGCGTGTCCCCACTCGCGTCCGGCATGTCCGGCGACGGCAGCACGGCCGGCATCTCCGGTGCGTCAAGCTGACGAGGCTTCGCTCGCTCCTGCACGCGTGCGAGCAGCGCCTGCGCCGCCCGCCCGATCGAGTTCTGTTGGCGCGCAGCGTCCTCGAGCGTGCCGTTACGCAGCGCGGACGTCAGGTAATCGGTCGCCCATTGCCGGTTGTACACCTTCGGCAACGTGCCAAGCGCCGCCGCTACGTCGTCCGGAACCGCGTTGTACGCAGAACCTTCGATCGTAAAACCTTGTGCGGCGGGCGGCTCGTCTGGGCCGTTGAGCCGGTACGTCGGCGCTGGAAGCGCGAGAACCGGCGCCGACGCGTCTTGTGTCGCGACATCGGCGGGCGCAGCCTCCGGGTGCGGTGCACGGCGGCCACCGAACGCGCCACCCAGCAGGCCACCCGCGAGCGCCCCCGTCACGCCTTCGCGAGCAACCCCCTCCGAGAGCGGCTGGTCGGGCAAGACGCCACGCACCGCTGCGTTCGTGGCAAGCTGCGTCCCTGCGCTCTGCGCCGCATTCGTCGCCGCCTCAAGCGCCGCAGCCGCCGGGCGCTGCAATCCCGTCGTGAGCCCAGCCAGCCCTCGCTCGACCGGCGCAATGCGCGCAGTCACCGCGCCCAGCAAAGCAGCACTACCGATTTCAGGCCAATTCTTGGCAAGGCTGGCGAGCTCGGATTTCGCGTCGCCTTCGCTCATGCCAGACTGACGAAGCTGCGCATATGCCGGGCTACTCGACATCAAGGTGGCGTCGGGCATTGCCTGCAACTTGTCGTACAGCGCACCGCGCACCTGGCCGCCGCCCTGCGCAGCCAGCATTGCGGGTACAGCAACTTCTCCTGCGCCCGGAATCAGTCCGGCCGCAACCGCAGGGGCAAGACCACCAGCAAATTTCGCTGCGGTCTGCACTGGACTGCGAACCATTCCTCGCACCGTAGGCATCACGCCCGAGCCGCCCATCGCCTCGTCTTCGGCGATTTCACGAGCAACGCGCTGCTCGCTGTCCTTGACCACGGGCGACGCATTGTCAGCGTAATACTTCTGCTCGGCCGCCAGCCAATTCGATGCCGTCGAACCGGGCGCAAAGAGATCAACCACCGATTTGGCCGCGCCTGCCGCACTGCCTGCTGCCGCTCCCAGCCAATCTGCGGGAGCCCGCAACATCGAGCGCGTCGGCGCTTTCGGCTTGTCCGCCCCATACTGCTGGTCGAAGAACGAACGCAGCGTGTTCGCATCCTCGCCGTGCGCCGCCGCGATGTCCGGAATGACGTTGTTCCGGTACGTGTCCCAGAGCTGCTGTCTGTTCACGAAATCGGTGCCGTCATAGCCGTTCGCCGACTTGTAAGCATCCCAGCTCGGCGCTGCGGGCCCGACCTGCTGCGAGCCGGCCGGCGCTGGCGTCTGAACCGGCGCGCTCTGATCGGACAAGCCGTAAGCCGCAACCGGCGGCGGATCGTAGGGCGTCAGCACGCCGAGCGCGCGCAGCCGCCCGGCAGTGTCTTCGGTCGCGACGTTGTAAGGATTCTGGATATCAGGCATTTTTCACGATGCTCTTAACGTAACTGTCCACCCACGATCCCCAATCAGGAACCGAGGTCTGTTGTGCGGTAGCGCCCTGCGAGGCGGCGGTATGGTCGAGCGCGGCCTGCTGGTCGAGCAACGGCTTCGAGATCGCTCCCGGCGCCATCGACACTCGCGCCGCCGCACCGCCGCCCATCATGTTCGGATCAATGCCGTAGACCGATCCCATGTCGTCGTCAGCAAAATCCAGAGCGTTCGCGCCGCGCGGCGATTCGTCCGGCAAGCCGTAAGCGGCGACAGGCGCGCCGGTGAGCGCACCATAGGTGGTCGCCATCTTCGAGACGTAGCGCGGATCTTCGGCGTAGCCGCCGCGCTTGAGCACCGATGCGAAGCGCCCGACGTCACTACCCGCACCGACTGCATCCGGGTAGCGGCGCCGGATCAGCGCCGCGTAGTCGTCGGCAAACGCATTCGGCGTCGCGTAGGCGCGATATGCGTCGTTGGAGCCAGTCGCGTTATCACGTGCGCGCACACCACCGCCGTTGAAATCCTTGATGTTGCCGAGGTTGTTCGTGCCTGGAATAACAGACTTGCCCCACCCGGTCTCGAGACCCCACTGCGTGAGTAGAACATCAGGTGAGATGCCGAGCTGCGCGCCGGCGCGTTGCGCGATCGGGCCATATGCCTGCACGAATTGATCTTTCGGGCTTGGCATCAGTGCCCCCGCGCGTAACGATCGAGCAGCTTCTGCACCGCTGCGTCCTTAGCAGCTGCAGACGCCGCTTGCTCTGCCCGCGCCCGCTGATCTTCAGCCTGCCACCTCGTCGCCGTGAGCGCCTGTTTCGACCGGTCGAGTTCGTTCTGTGCCTGTCCGAGCAGCCCGACCAGTCGCTCCCGCGCCTCCCCATACCCGAGCGGCGGATTGATCGGACCGTACACGGTACGCGGGCCTGCGTCCGCGTCCATTTGCCGAAGCGCCGCCGCCAGGCTGTTGACTCGCGCGTTCGCAGTATCGAATGCGCTTTGCGGGTCAACGGCCGGCGCCAGTGCCGCAGGTTGCGCCGTCGGTGCCGCCGGGTGCGCCACGGTCAGCGGTGTGGCTGGAACTGAACCGCCGACCGGCAACGTCGCGGGAGCTGCCGGCCCGGCAGGCATCGGAGACGGTTGGTACGGAGCCGGAATGGTAGGCGCTTGCGTACCGATAGGCGACGAGTCAAACGGATTCGCCACGACGCCCGGAGGTGCCGAAGCAGCGGGCGACGTCGCATACGGCGCGGTGCCCGGCGTCGGGGCACCCGATATCGCGTTCATGCCGGGCGTACCGCCGCCCCCCGCTGGCGCGCCACCCTGCCCTTGCATCTGCCCCAACAACTGATTGATGCGCTGCAGCGTCTTGGCCTGCTCGACCGGATTGCCTTTCTGCGACGTATAGAGACGCTGAAGCGATGTCAACTGCGCCTGCAACACACGGGTATTGCCGGGCGCTCCGGACGCGTTGCCCCATCGCATCTGATCGTACCGATCGCGCTGCGTGAGTTGAGCATTCGTGCGCGCGCTCTGCGCGGCCATGTCCTCGAGCCGCAATCCATACTGCGCGGCCGAATCGACATTGCCGCCGAACGCAGCGGCCGACGGCACTGCGCCGCCGCGCGAGAACGGCAGCGAACGATTGCCGTCCGCATCGGTGTACACGATGTTTCCCGCATCGTCGGTCGTTGCGTTGATGCCGTAACCAGCCGCGTCGAGGCCGCCCGTGGCGAGGTTCGTGCCGAGGTTGCCGCCCAGCGCCGCACCGAGATTCGTCTGCTGCAAGCCCGCGATGCGTCGATAGTCGGTGGCCGCATTCTGCAAATACGGGTTCGCCGCGACCTGCTCGGGCGCGAGGTTGCTCGAAACGTAGTTCGCAACGTCGACCGGGTTCGTGATTCCCTGCTGCGCGGCCTGCGCGCGCAACGTCTGGATCGACTGGTCGGCAGCCAGCTTGTGAAGGTTCACGCCGGTCTGCTGCGCGTTCGCCTCCGCCGTGTTGGTGCCTGCCTGCACCATGTCGTCGTAGCCCTGATTGAGCGTATCGAACTTGATCGAATTGCCAAGCGCGTTGGAGTCGGACGCGAGCATTTGCTCTGGGACGCGGTAGCCCTTCATGAAGGCGTCCGTCATCTTGTCGTAGGCATCCAGCCCCGACGTCAGATCGCTATTCCGATCCCGGCTAAACCCGCCGGCAAAATCAGAGATTCCGTAGTACCCCATAGCCGTCTACCTTTATGCGTAAGTGGCCGTCGGGCCGAGCGAGTTCGCATCCCATGACGTCGGCATGCCACCGCCGGCACCCATGCCGTAGCCAAGACCACCCGGTCCCATCAAACCGGCACCACCGAGACCGCTGCCGAAATTCGTCACGCTCGAGAACCCGCCAAAACCGCCGATACTCGATCCGCTGCGACCGCCCTGCGTCGAGCTGACCGGCGACGGGCCCATGTACCACGACAGCCCCGCGCCCATCACACCGCCGAGCCCGGAAAGAATCGCGCCGTAGAACTGGTTTCGCGCTGCGAGCTCCATATCCGAGCCGCGTTGCAACGCCGCAGCGGCCGAGCCGATACCCTGGATCGCTTCGGCCGGCATCCCGCGGCCGATGTTGAACAGTTGCAGCTTGCGATTGAAATAGGTCTGCTGCCGGTCGAATTGACGGTTCTCGAGGAATCGCCGCGTGCGTTCCTTCGCCTCGCCCGCCGCACGCGCCTGCTCGATCTGAAGCTGCCGATCGGTTGCGATGGTCGCGCCAACGCAGTAGCGGTTGCGGCGGCGCTGCGCCTGCTGCTGTGCATTCGAAAACTGCACGCGGATCTCGACGACCGCTCGGTTCGCCTCATCCTCAATGGGTTCGGTGTATTCCGGGCGCGCACACTCGGCATCGATCGTCGCGTCCTCGCACGGCGCGAAGTGCGCCTTGAAGCGCGCGTATTCTTCTTCGGCGATCGTGAGCTGTCGGTTCGCGAGATCGTATTGCTTATCGGCCGCATCCTTCGCGGCTTCGAGTGCGTTGTTCGCGAGCAGCACCTGTGCCGCAGCGTAAGCGGCTTGAGCAATAGCCCACGCAGCAAGCCACTTGTCCTGCTGCTCTTTCCAAGCGTCAAGATCCTTTTGATGTTGCTCTCGGTTCTTTTGATCTGCATCGAGCGTCGCCTGATACCACTGCCCGTAGTTCAATTCGCGCTGCGTGTACCACGAGTTCATGGCATTGAGCCACCCACTCTCTACCGGAGCCTGAAGCTCGCCCTGAATCGCCCCGGGTTCATCGGAGACCGATTTGTTTGAGTCAGGCCGCCTTGGCGACGTCCTCAAACTGCCGATAG
>NZ_LOWB01000133.1 GCF_001522865.1 Burkholderia sp. TSV86
CGCACCAGGCGCACCGCGCGCTCTCGGACTTCCGGGGAAAACTTGCTTGGCTTCTTGTTCATGGCTCCATTCTCTCAAGAGTTGGAGCCTCCACAAAACTCGGGGCGGTTCACAACCGCCAATTACAGGGCGGCAATGTGCAGCGGTCCGTGACGTTCGCTTGCCTGCGCTCGCGCATCAACGTAGCACGACACTTTGCACACGCCGACAGTAATTCTGCTGACGGCGAACTCGAACAGGCGCCCAGGAAATTCGCTCGTTCCTTCCCGGAGGCAATGCTTTAATCGAGATCAGCCAACCGAATCGCGCGCAACGAATCCGGCACGCACTTGTCTCGCTCTTTTCTCACCGCCAGATAAATCGCGGAAAAACAGTTGACAGAGCACCCAATCACGCTATAATTAATGTCTTTCGCGATGCAACAAGCGAAACGTGCCCAGGTGGCGGAATTGGTAGACGCACTAGGTTCAGGTCCTAGCGGTGGCAACACCGTGGAGGTTCGAGTCCTCTCCTGGGCACCATCAGATGTTCCGGCATAAGCCGCAGTAGTTCGAAGAACCCCGTAAGACCTTGGTCTGACGGGGTTTTTTGTTTGCGCGGACGACCACTCTATTCCACTGGCGTCGACGATTTTTGCGTACCGCACGTGCGGCCCACCGGCCCCCAAACCGATGGACGACTGGCGGATTATGAATCCCGCACTGACGATGTGGCCACCGCTTCAACGTAGGCCGAGGCCCGGTCCGCGGCTCGCCGTCGTCCACAAGACAGCGGCGATCTACGTTGACAGAAACACCGATAGGTCCGGAGCCTCTCGCCTGTATCTTCGAGGACTTGAGGTACTCGGCTGCTGAAGTTCGCCCTCATCAAAGCTCGAACCGAACCGATAGCGTTTTGCCATCGAATCGCAAGCCGCGCGCCCAATGTTTATTTGAGGTTGCACTGCGCCTGCATATAAAGTCAGCATAACGGCACCCAGCATCCGAGGCCCGGCGGCACTGCCGGAAAGCCCCCATCCCGAACGCCTCGCACATGGCAAGCGCATTCCGGCTGGAGTTCCCGTGGCTAATCAACTCAAGAAAATCGACCACATCGTCTATCTGATGCTGGAGAATCGATCGTTCGATCACATACTCGGCTTCCTGTACACCGACCGCGGGAACCAATCGCCCACGGCCAGCCTTTCGACGGCCTGACGGGCAACGAATCGAGTCCCGATGATCTCGGCCATCCAGTCGCGCAATCGCGAAACTGTCGAGCAAGCCCGCCTGCTCGTCTGGTCGACGCGCTGCCCGCCGCCCCGCCGTGGCCGCACGGCTGCGCTGCCTGCCGAGCGTCAGTTCTTTCGCTTTCCTGACGATCGATCCGGCCACGGCCGATCCACTGCGTGAGCCGCCGCACTGCGGCCGCACGAACGCCGCACGCCGGTCAAGCAGACGCGTCGCGCTTGGCCGCCAGCAGTTGCAGGCTCTCGTCGACGCTTAGCTCCGACAGCGCATCCGCGCGCAATACCGTATCCGCCGCGCGCCGCAATACCCGCAGCACGTTCGGCTTCAGGCGCACACACACGAGCCGCCAGCCACGCGCCTCGCATTCGGCGGCAAAAGTCTTCAGCGCCTCGATCGTCGTGCCGTCGACATCAGGCGACTCCTCCAGGCTCAGCATCACGGTCTGCATGCCCGGCTGCGCGCCGCGCGCGAGCTGCCGCACCATGTTCAGCACACGCTCGGCGTTCGCGAAGAAGAGTTGCGCCTCCGGCCGCACGATCAGCACGCCGGGCACCAGTTTCGCATCCGGATGAATCGACGCGTCGACGAAATCGTGGCTGTCGCGCAGCCGTCCGAGCACGCTCACTTTCGGTTCGGACAATTGCTTGAGCGTCAGCAGCAAGCTCACGCCGATCGCGGCAAGCAGCCCGTGCAGCACGCCGAGCACGATCACGGCGCCGAGCGTGGCGATCACGACGAGCCGGTCGCGGCGCCAGATCCAATACGGCCGGAACACGTCCGGATGCAGCGAATGACTGACCGCGAAGATCACGATCGCGGCAAGCACCGGCTCCGGAATTCGCGCGAGCTGCGGCAGCAGCAGCCAGACGATCAGCGCGATCACGGCCGCCGCGATCAGGCTCGCCATTTTCGATTGCGCCCCCGCTGCCTCGTTCGCCGACGTCGCCGAATAGCCTGCACCAACAGGCATCCCGTGCAGTAGCCCCGAGACGAGGTTCGCGCAGCCGAGCGCGACGAGATCGCGGTTCGGCGACACCGCATCGCCATGCTTCAGCGCGAAGTTGCGAATCGCGCCATACGATTCCGCGTACAGAATCAACATCAGCGCGACACCCAGCTCGGCCGTCTGCATCCACGCAGTGCGGCTCAACGGCGGCAGCCCGAATGCGAAGTTCTGCAGATCGATCGTCCCGACCACCGCGATCCCGTAGCGGTGCCAGTCGATCCAGTAGCCGGCCGCGATGCCGAGCACGATCACCACCAGCGTCGCCGGCACGCGCGAGCGCCGCCCGAGCACGAACAGAATCGCGAGCGCCGCCGCGCCGAGCGCCGCGCTATAAGAGTTGCAATGCGGCAGCCCAGAGAGCAAATCGATCGCGACGCGTGGCGTATCGCTATGCGCGACGTGCAACCCGAGAATCTTCGGCAATTGCTTGATGACGATCGTGAGCGCAAGGCCGAACGTAAAGCCGCGCAGCACCGGCCGTGCGATGAAATCCGACATCCCGCCCAGGCGGGCCGTACCCGCGGCGATGAAGATCACGCCCGTAGTCGCAACGAGCGCGGCCGCCATCAGCAGCGGCGTGGCGTGCGGCCCCGCGTCGGAAACCACGGTTGCCGCAAGCACGACGGCCGACGACGACGTCGCCGACACGATCGCGAAGCGACTGCTGCCGACGAGCGCATACACGACGAGCCCGACGAGCAGCGCGATCAGCCCCGCCTGCGGCGGCAGGCTCGCGAGCCCTGCATACGCGACCGCTTCGGGAATCAGCAGGCCCGCGATCGACAGCCCGGCGAGCACGTCACGCGCAGCGCGCTCGCCGCGCGGCGCGGGCGGCGTGTCGAGCGCGGCGAAATGCGCGGCTTGTTGCGGTGCTGCGTCGGGGCCGCTCGAATGGCTATCCATGCTGTTGTCTTGCCTATCGAAAACGCCATGCGTCAACGCGCCGCCGCAACCACGCCGGACCAGCCGGGCAAATAACGCGCTTCCTGCGTGTGCGCGTAGCCGAGCGCCGCTTCGAGCGCCTTTGCGAAATCCCTGCGGATCTGCGCAGCCGGAATCTTCAGGCGCAGAAAGTCGGCCCACAGGAATTCGCTGAACGGCGTCGCGTCCTTCGCGTAACCGCCCGCCGTGCGCAACTCGCCCGCAAGGCTTCGGAAAGGATCGTCCTTCAGGCCGACGAGCGATTTGGGCAGCTTCGAATAGTCATGACGCGCACCGTTCGCGCCGAACGGATGTACCCATTGGTTGTGCTCCATCATCCGCCAGAAGATCGTCTCGTCGAGCCACGACAAATCCTTTAACAGCATCGCCTTGACCTCGGTCACGCCTTCCTCGATGAGCGCGAGGCCGAGGTGATGGTGATCGACGATGAAGTATTCACCGCCCGGCCCGAGCACGGCCGGAAACCAGTGCGAATCGATCGCGGCCTTGCGCACCTTCTTGCCGAGTGACTTCCAATGCTTGCGCTTGGCCTTGACCTCGCGATAGCCGACCGTAAGCTGCGTGGGCCGCAGCGCGTCGAGCTTCACCGGAATCAAAGGGGTGTCCTTGCCGATCGTCATGACGTTCGCTCCCGAAAACGATTTCGGCAACGATACATGGGATCGGCGCGTGCGTTAATACGGCATTGCACGGGATCTGCGAATCTGCGCATCGATCACCGAGCGCGCGCCGAATTCGCCCATGCGTGCGGCCGGCCGGTGTACCGCGGCGGCGTGATCGAACGCGATGCGCGGGCCTTCGGGCCGAGCGGCAAAAGCCACGTTAGCGGCCATCCATGGCGAGATCGGCGCGCTCGAGCCGATGGCGAACATACGACACTTCGCGCGGCGCGCCAGCGCTCGTCGCACCAAGCCCAGGCGCCGCGCGGCCTGCATATGCCGGCTCGCGCACGATGCTCACGCGCCGCATTCCGAGCTTGCGCGCCACACTCAGCGACGCGTGGTTTTCGGCGGCGATGTCCGCGACGATCCTCGGCAGCCGCACCGTCCCGAATGCATGCGCGACGACGCGCCGCGCGGCCTCGCTGGCGATCCCGCGCCCCCAAGCGGCGCGCACGAGCCGCCAGCCGATCTCGACGTCGCGCCCGAGCGCCGCATCATCCGGAATCAGCAGCACCCAGCCGACGAACTGCGCGGGCCGCGCTTTCTCGAAGATCGACCAATAGCCGAGCCCCGGCGGATACGCACGCATGATCCGATGTTCGACGAAGCGGCGATGCTCGACAGGATCGCTCCAAGGCCCGGCGATATAGCGGGTGACGTCCGGATCGCGATCCATCGCGATACATGCATCGAGATCGGCCAGCGCACGCGGGCGCAGCCACAGGCGTCCGGTTTCAAGCGTCGGCAGCAGCAAACGAGGTTCCATGGATAGCAGGGCTGTTTGTCAATGTAAGCACTTGGAAGCATTGCGACGCAAACACGTTAGCACCGCCGCCTTGCGCCGTCACGGGCCTCCAAGGCTGCGTCGATTGCGTTCGCCACGGCTTGCTGCCTAGGGATTAATCCGGATCGGCGTCATGCCAGCAGTCAAGCGCGCGATGAGCGGCGTACACTCCGGTTGACCGTTCGCGCGCGGCGCCAGCCGGGCGGTGCAAACGAGCCAAGGCGCTTCCATCTCGCGAGGAGACTGTCGCCATGAGCTGGACCCGGGAGCAACGCAACGTCACGATCGCCGCCTATCTCGGCTGGACCCTCGACGCATTCGACTTCTTTCTGATGGTCTTCGTGTTGAAGGATATCGCCGCCGAATTCAACACGAAAATTCCCGCCGTCGCATTCGCCGTCACGCTGACGCTGGCCGCGCGCCCGGTCGGCGCGCTGATCTTCGGCCGGCTCGCGGACCGCTTCGGCCGCCGCCCGACGCTGATGATCAACATCGCGTGCTACTCGCTGCTCGAGTTGGCCTCCGGCTTCGCGCCGAGCCTGGCCGCGCTGCTCGTGATGCGCGCGCTGTTCGGCGTCGCGATGGGCGGCGAATGGGGCGTCGGCTCGGCGCTGACGATGGAAACAGTCCCGACGCACGCGCGCGGCTTCGTCTCGGGCCTGCTGCAAGCCGGCTATCCAAGCGGCTATCTGCTCGCGTCGGTCGTCTTCGGCCTTTTCTACCAGTACATCGGCTGGCGCGGGATGTTCATGGTCGGCGTGCTGCCCGCGTTCCTGGTGCTCTACGTTCGCGCGAAAGTGCCCGAATCGCCAGCTTGGCGGCAGATGGAAAAGCGCCCCCGCCCAGGGCTCGTCGCCACGCTCAAGCAGAACTGGAAGCTGTCGATCTACGCGATCGTGCTGATGACCGCGTTCAACTTCTTCTCGCACGGCACTCAGGATCTGTATCCGACGTTCCTGCGCGAGCAGCATCATTTCGATCCGCACACTGTTTCGTGGATTCTGATCGTGCTGAATGTGGGTGCGATCGTCGGCGGGCTGACATTTGGATCGTTATCCGAAAAAATCGGCCGCCGCCGCACGATCTGCATCGCCGCGTTGATCGCGCTGCCGGTGTTGCCGTTATGGGCGTTTTCCAGTGGCCCGCTGCTGCTCGCAGCCGGCGCGTTCCTGATGCAAATCTCGGTGCAGGGCGCGTGGGGCGTGATCCCGGTCCATCTGAACGAGATTTCCCCAGACGAAATTCGCGCGACGTTCCCCGGCTTCGTCTATCAGTTCGGCAATCTGCTCGCATCCGGCAACGCGACAATGCAGGCGCAGTTCGCCGTCGATCACGGCAACAACTACGGCCTCGCGCTCGCTACCGTGGCCGGTACGGTTGCCGTGGTGATCGCCGTGCTGATCCTGTTCAGCCGGGAACGGCGCGGCATCGACATGACGCAGGCCGCCACCGCGGCGCCGGCGGCCAGATAGCCGTTCGTGCGGCGGCGCATCATCGCGCAAACGCCATCCGCGCGGCGCGCCGCGAATGATCCGTGCGGCAGCACACCGGACGCTAGAGGACTTTATCGACAAAGAGTGCTTGCCGCCTCCCCGCCCTGCTTCTTATCTTATCGGCAAACGGCCGTTTCAATTACAGATTTGAATCGCTTGTTCGCGTACCGGGAAACCGGCAAGGGAGGCGGAACATGGCAGTTCGACAAACCAGCCGGCAATCCGGCGGGACGAAGGCGCGCATCCTCGATGCAGCCGAAGATCTTTTCATCAAGCATGGCTACGAAGCGATGTCGATGCGGCAAATCACGTCGCGTGCGGCGGTGAATCTAGCTGCGGTCAACTATCACTTCGGCAGCAAGGAAGCACTGATCCACGCGATGCTGTCGCGGCGGCTGGATCAACTCAACGACGAGCGGCTGCTCATTCTCGATCGCTTCGATGAGCAACTCGGCGCGAATGTCACCTGCGAGCACATACTGGGCGCGATGTTCATTCCGGCGCTGCATGCATCGCGCGATCCGCAACGCGGCGGCCGCGCGCTGTTGAGGCTCATCGGCCGCGCGTACACCGATTCGTCGGCGTTCGTTCGCAATTTTCTGACCGCTCACTACGCGCCCGTCGCCGGCCGCTTCTTCGATGCGTTCCAGCGCACGCTGCCGAATCTGCCACGCGCCGAGCTTGGCTGGCGGCTGCACTACGCGATCGGCGCACTCGCCGGCGCGCTCGCGGGAACGGAAACCGAAAGCCTGATCGACGAATTCACGCAAGGCCGCACGCTGAACGACGTGCAAATGATCGCGCGGCTGGCGTCGTTGATTGTCGCGGTGCTGAAAGCGCCGATGCCGGGCAAAGAAGAGTTCGCGGTTTTCGAATTGGTGCTCTCGAGTCTCTCGTCCGACAGCCGGCTCAGCGCCGCGCAAGCGGCCACCGAGCCGCCGGCTGCAAGCAGCGAGCCGATGATCGCCGCGCCGTTGCCCGAAACGCCGCCGGCATCGCCGGCAATGGCACCGGCATCGGCGCCCGCACATGCATGCGCTGACGAACCGGCTTCGTCCACCGCGTCCACGCCGTTCGCCGACCCGGTTGTCCACGACGCCGACGCGCACGAGATTCAGGCAAGCTGACGCCGCGGCCAATCGCGGCACGCAGGGCGCGGGCGGCGGCGCCGGACACGGCCGCCCCCCGCCCGTGCATCGCCGCCGGTTCCGCGACGATGATTAGAAAACCCCAGGAGACAAGCGATGACCGCCTCTGTTGCGTCCACGTCGACCCATGCGCCCAATACGGACGGCCGCTGGTATGCGTCGTACCTCGCCGGCGTGCCGCATGAAATCGACATCACGCAATACGATTCCCTTGTTCAGTACTTCGACGAATGCACGACGCGCTACGCGCAGCGCATCGCATACATCAGCGCCGGCGCGCGGCTGAGCTATGCCGCGCTCGCGCGCAAGGCCGACGCATTCGCGTCGTATCTGCAGAGCATCGGCGTGAAGCCGGGCGAGCGCGTCGCGATCATGCTGCCGAACTCGTTTCAGTATCCCGTCACGCTGTTCGGCGCGTTGAAGGCGGGCGCGATCGTCGTCAACGTCAACCCGCTTTACACGGCGCGCGAGCTTGCGCATCAGCTCAAGGACAGCGGCGCGCGAACCATCGTCGTCTTCGAGAATTTCGCGAAGACGCTGCAGGAGGCGATGCCGGGAACCCAAATCGAGCGCATCGTGATAACCGCGCTCGGCGATCTGCTCGCCGACGGCCTCAATCCGAAAGGACGGCTGATCAATTTCGTGCTCAAGCACGTCAAAAAGCTGGTGCCTGCCTATCAATTGCCGAATGCCGTGCGCCTGCGCGCGGCGCTTGCGGCGGGCGCGCGCCGTCCGGCCACGCCAGTGGCGATCAAACGCGACGACCTCGCGTTTCTGCAATACACAGGCGGCACGACGGGCGTCGCGAAAGGCGCGATGCTCACGCACTCGAACCTGATCGCGAACCTGCTCCAAGCCAAGGCATGGGTCGAGGGCCAACTGCTGGGCGACGTCGAGACGGTGCTCACGCCGCTGCCGCTTTATCACATCTATTCGCTGACGGTCAACGCGCTGATCTTCCTCGGCCTGGGCGGGCGCAACATCCTGGTCGCCAACCCGCGCGACACGAAGACGATGATGAAGATCCTGCGTCACGAGACATTTACCGGCATCACCGGCATCAACACGCTGTACAACGCGTTTCTCGACGACGAGGAATTCCGCCGGCGCGACTTCTCGAAACTCAAGCTCGCGATGGCGGGCGGAATGGCCATGCAGCGCGCCGTCGCCGAGCGCTTCGAAGCGGTGACCGGCTGCCCGATCGTCGAAGGCTACGGGCTCACCGAGTGCTCGCCGATCGTCACGATGAACCTGTACGACGCCAAACAAAAACGCGCGTTCAGCGGTACGATCGGACTGCCCGCGCCGTCGACGCTCGTGCGCTTTCGGAAAGATGACGGCACGTGGGCAAACGTCGGCGAACCGGGCGAGCTATGCGTGCAAGGGCCGCAGGTCATGCGCGGCTACTGGCAGCGTCCGGACGAAACCGCGAAGGTGCTCGACGCCGACGGCTGGCTCGCCACAGGCGACATCGGCGTGATGGACGAACAGGGCTTCATCCGCCTGATCGATCGCAAGAAAGACATGATTCTCGTATCGGGCTTCAACGTCTATCCGAACGAGATCGAGGAAGTACTCGCCGCGCACCCCGGCATCCGCGAGGCGGCGGCGATCGGCATTCCCGACCCGTCGCGCGGCGAACTCATCAAGGTATTCGTCGTGCCGCGCGACGCGTCGCTGAGCGCCGACGACGTGCTCGCGTATTGCCGCAAAAACCTGACGGGCTACAAGATGCCGAAGCTCGTCGAATTCCGCAACGAACTGCCGCAATCCAACGTCGGTAAAACGTTGCACCGCGTGCTGCGCGACGAGGAACTGGCCAAGCGCGCGTCCAGCGGCCCAGCCGATCGCGGATGAGGCCGCCCGGCAAGCGGAAACGGCGCGCGCCCACTCGAGCTTTGGCTGCGGCGTCCTCGCCCCGCAATGTGCCGTTCGAAGCCCGAAGGCCGGCCCTCGGGCTTGGAGCGGCTTGGCTCAAAAAAGCTAACGGATATCCATGAAGAAACTCAATGATTACCGCATCGGCTGCGCGCCAACGCATCGGCCGCGATCGCCGTGGCCGCGGGTTGCACGAACTGCGCAAATTGCGCGGCTCGGCGCGAGCGTCGCGGCGTTCGGCACGCTGTGGCTGGGCTCGCCGGGCGACGGCCTTCGGCCCGCGCAAGCCCAGCCACACGAAACACGCGAAACGGCCGCGGCACCGGCCGCCGCCGAAGCCGGCGCGGCCGCGGCCCTGCCTCCCGAGTTGGCGAAGTTGGCAACGCTGCCCGCCAGCCAGCAGGCGCGCGGGTTGCGCACCGCCGCACGCCAAGGCAGGCTCGAGAAACTCGACGACGCGACGCTCACCGCGCTGTTCCAGTCGCTCGATCCGCAAGCCGTGCCGGACTACGTCACGGCGGGGCCGATCGGCTATCCGTCATACGAATTTACGATGCTGCGGCAGGAACGCATCAGCGGCAAATGGTCGGACAAGCCCGATCACATGCTTGTCAAGGTGACGCGCGAGCCGTTGCGCGTCTATGCGAAATGGTTGCCGGACGGCGCGCACGGCGGCCAGGAAGTGATCTATGATTCGACCAAGCGCGCCGACGAGATGTATGGGCATCTCGGCGGGCTGCTCGGCAAGCTGCCGATGTGGACGGCGCTCGACGGCTCGCTCGCCCGCGCGCAATCGAATCATCAGGTGCGCGATCTCGGCACCGAATTCATCGCGAATCTTTATCTGAGCGAAGCGCGAAAATATCGTGACGCGGGCGTGCAAAAGCCCACGCGCATCGAGACAAAAACGATCGGCGGCGTGCGCGTCACCACCTTCACCTACGAAACACCGGGCCGCCCGCAGTTTTATGCAAAACGGGCGACGCTCGGCCTCGATCTGCGGCAGCCGTATTTCCGTACCGTCGAATCGTATGACAACGACGGGCAAATATTCGAGCGCGTGATATTCGAGAAAATCACCCCGAAATCACTCGACGATTCCGCATTTGATCCCAAAAATCCGGACTATAAATTTTGAACAGCGCATTGCGTTGCCCACCCTGCCATCGATCAATGATAAAAGCGTGCGTGTGGGGCGCGCTGCAAACGGTGCGGGCCCGAGGTACGCTTTTGCCGGCCGATACCGCGCACCGGCGGCTCAACACGGCATGTCGGCCGGCGGCGAACGCCGTGGCCGGCCCCGCCTGCGGCTCAATCGTCGTCGTGATGATGCCGCTTGCGCCAGTGCTTGTGGTAATGCTCCCAGCGCCCGTGATCGTCGTCGTCATCGCCGCGCCAGTAGCCGCCGTATGCCGGATACGCGACGACAGCGGGCTGCGGCGCGACGTAGACCGGCGCAGCCGGCAGGCCGAGCCCGATCGACAGATCCACGCCACCCGCCGACGCGCCCGCCGACGCACCCAGCGCGACGCTCGCCAGCAGCGTCATGGTCAGCTTTTTTTTCATGTTGTCACCTCGGTTCGCCGGCGTCGGCCGGCTCGATGCCAGTACTCTAGCGAGCCCGGACGTCAACAGGTGCAACGGATGTACGAGCGCTGTAACGCAACGTAACGAAATTGTGTCCGAGGCCGCCGAAACGCGCGTTAGCCGATCGGCTGCGTCGCACAAGCGGGCCGAACCGTCTATAGTGGGTAACGGTTGGACACAAACGCTCGCGCGCGCATCGCCTTCGAACAGGGTAAAATCCCGCCATACACTGTGAAAACTCGCATGCAGCGAAACGCATAACTCTTATTTAACGCCGGCATCTGCCGCTTTTGAATGGCCAATCCTGCAGAATCCCATCCGCAAAACGATTTCATCAATGCCGCGCGCAAGGAACGCAAGCGCGTCGAAATTTATCTTGTCAACGGCATTCGCCTGACGGGGTGCATTGAATCGTTCGATCAGTACTTGGTGATGCTGCGCACGCCCGTCGGCCTGCAAGGCATCTATAAACGCGCGATCTCGACGATCCAGCTCGATACGGGCGGCTCCCGCCCAGGCGGGCCGCGCGGCCCGCGCACGGGCGGCGGCCATGGCGGCGGAGGCGGCCACGGCGGCGGCCGGCCTGGCGGGCGCGAAGGCGGCGGCCATGGCCCTTACGGTTCGCACGGCGGCCATCGCGAGCAGCGCGGCGACAGTTTCTACTCCCGCGAACCACGCGAGCCCCGCGAACCACGCGAACCACGCGATTACGGCATGCCGCGCGAGCCGCAAGAAGGTGTGACGACTCCGTCCACATCGGAGCGCAATACGAGCGGCCCCGTGATCGTCACGCGCCGCCGGCGTTCGCTCGGCCCGACCGACGGGCAATAAGCGCTGATCGAGCCCCGTCGCGCTGAAAAAAAGCAAGCCGGCAACGGCTTGCTTTTTTGTCGCGTCTCGCGTGCCCGCCCCAAGCGCGGCGCATGACCGCCCTCACGTCGACAACCGGCCTTCACGGCTAGCTGCACCGCATTTGCGCCGCCATTCCAGCAATTTCGCGATTGCCGGCGCGCGCTCACACGCCGGCGCGAGCGCCCGGTCATTCACTTTCGCGGGCTTCGGGTTCCTCGTCAAAAATCTGATATTTGCGCATCTTCTCCCACAGCACCTTGCGGCTGATTCCGAGGCGCTGCGCGGTATCCTGCCGGCGCCACCCGTTCGCATCGAGCGCGGCGATCACGCGGCTGCGCTCGGCCATATCCCACTTGCTGCGATCGACGAACACGTCCGCCGCGCTCTCGGCCGGCACCGGCTGCGCCCGTCGCGCATGCGCGACGAGCCGTTGCAGCCGCGCGGTGTCCCAACCGCCCGTCTGCCTGACCGTCACGCCGACGCGCTCCGCGAGGTTGCGCAATTCCCGCACATTGCCGGGAAAATATGAATCGGCGACGGACTCGACAAGCCAGTAAGGCAACTCCGGAAGTTCGGCAAGCCTCGTGTCGCCGACCACCGACGCGACGAACGTCTTGAAGAGCGCGATCTTGTCGACGGCGCCCCGCTCCTCGAGCGACGGAATGTTCAACTCGATCACCGCGAGCCGGTAATAGAGATCCGCGCGAAACAGGCCGTCCTTCACGAGCTGCGGCAGCTTTTTATTGCTCGCCGCGACGAGCCGGAAATCGACCTTGACAGGCGCCGTCGCGCCGATTCTCAGCACCGCGCCGTCCTCGAGCACGCGCAGCAGCTTAACCTGCTGATAAAGCGGCAGGTCCGCGACTTCGTCGAGAAACAGCGTGCCGCCCGCCGCCTGCTCGAAATAGCCCTTGTGCGTGCCGACCGCGCCCGTAAACGACCCTTTCGCATGCCCGAAGAACAGCGACTCGAACAAGCCATCGGGAATCGCGCCACAGTTGACGGGAACGAACTCGCCGTGCGAATAGCGCGAATGCTTTTCGTGCAGAAGCTGCGCGATCCGCTCCTTGCCGACGCCCGTCTCGCCGTGCAGCAGCACGTTCGTGTCGCAATCGGCGAACGTGTCGACTTCCTGCAGCAGCGCCTGCATGCATTCCGAATGCGCGATGAGCGTCGTCGGCGCAAGGGTCTGTGCCGCATGTGCGCGAAGCTGCACCGCGAGCTTCGAAATCATCCCGCGCAACTCCGCGCCCGTGAAATCGAGCGGCAGGATATGCGAATACTCGGGCGGATACAGCGACGCATCGTGATCGCGCGCCGAGCCCACCCAAATCACCGGCATGCCCATGTCCGCCTGCCATGAGCGCAGGAACGCCGAGCCGTTTTCGATCATCGTG
The DNA here is from genome assembly GCF_001522865.1 of Burkholderia sp. TSV86. GTDB lineage: Bacteria > Pseudomonadota > Gammaproteobacteria > Burkholderiales > Burkholderiaceae > Burkholderia. Next base: position 12,979 of record NZ_LOWB01000133.1, read on the forward strand.
ACGCTGATGATCGCGAGCGACGGACGCAGCGCCGTGCGCTCAGGCGAAAGCGTCGCATTGTCCGCGCGGATCACCTCGACGTCGAAGCTCGACATGCAGCGCGCGACCCGTTCGACGATGTCGGCCTTGCCCTCCCACACGTAGAGGTCGAGTCCTTCGATTGCGTTCGCGTTTCTCATCGTTATGTGTGAATCAATTCAATAAACCGTTTGCGCGGCGCCGCAGGTCAGTGCCTCGTTATGGACCGTCGCAACGCCGACCTGCACGCCGAGCAGATTCAGCAGCGGGACGACCACCTGGTCGAGCGCGCCGAGGATTGGCGAGAGGACGCCGGTCAGTAGATTTAAGAGCGGATTGAGTATGAATTCGAGAGGAAGCGAGGCATCGAGGATCGATATGCCAAGACCTTTCGGTTGCGACCATGACGAGGCAAGCTGCGACAATGCGTTCGCGAGCTGCGAACCAGCGGCGTTTGAATTGGCGGACTGGTAATCGTCTGTGTCGCCCGTGATGCCATTAAACGTGAGCTTTACCGCATCGGATTGCGGCGTTTCGATGGGCAGTTGAGTACCCTTCGTCGTGAGCTCGATGAGCTTGCGACCATGCAACACGCCCAGCGACAAAATCGTCGTGGGTTGGCTACAGATGGAGTTCAGCGATGCATAAGGATCGCTGGAGGACAACTGCCCAATGCAGAGGTTCGCGAGTCCAGGCTGCACGCCAACAATTGCCGTGCTTGCCGAAGCAGTGGATTCGCAATTCGTCTGCTCCAACCACGCCTTGCCCGTCGAAACCTCCAAGGCTATCGGCAAATGCACTGATATCTGCAGCAAATTACCTATAAGAAGCTGCAGCAAGCTCAAGACCGGGGCCAACAATCCCGCTGGTATTTGATTGTGCTCAGTATCGAGAGCAATATCCAAATAAAGCCGAACCGTCGCATTACTCGTCTGCGTAAGCCAATCGCCCGTCGCCGGATCGATTCCCGCCTCGCCGAGCGCGATCGACGGCGGTGTGTTGATCTGCAGATTCAGCGTTGCGTGAAGTATGCCCAGATTCAAACCAACCGGCACGTTGATCGCCGGCTGCCCCGCCTGCCCAACCTCGGCCGCAACCATCAGCATGTCGAACAGGTTGACCTTCGCGTCGAGCGCCGCCTGCTTGTCGGAGAGGCCGAGCGAAATCACACCGGGCGCGCCCGGCCGGCTGCCGAGGTTGATCAGATTGCCGCCGCCGATGCCCGCCGAAAGCATCGACTGCATCGCGTCGAGACTGAGCTGCCGGCTCACATTGACGACCTGCGTCCTCGTCAGCGCGTCGATCATCAGTTGCACGAACTGAGCGGCCGTGATCTGCGTCTTCAGCAGCGCATCGACGGTCGTGACGTTCGCTGCCACCATCAGATCGCCGATCTTGATCTGCGTGGCCGCGAGCGCCTGATACGATCCCACCGTCAGACTCAGATTCGTATGCAGCAACGCGCCGAGCAAGCTATTGACGAGACCTCCCTGCAGGCTCGCGAGCGTCGTGCCGACCGTGAACTGATCGGTGTTGGTGGCTTTCGCGACCGACGTCGCGGACAGCGTGCGCTTAGGGCCGACGAAGAAGAACGGCACCTCCCGCTCCACCGTCACCTGCACCGCGTTCAATGGTTCGGCCTGCTCGACGAAATAGCCCCGCGCGCCCGTGTGCGGCCGCTGCGGATCCCAGCGGCCGCACACGGGCGCAACCAGCGTGTTGCCAGACGCTGCCGGATCGAAACCGTTGGCCGCCGCATTACTGGCCGCCGCCTTGGCCGGCTCGGTACACGCGCCGTTGACGATGCGTTGCGCGGCTGCAATCGCCGCCATATCCGCGACCTTCTGCAAGTCGCGGCGCACGAAAAACACATGGCCGACGTCGATCACGCCGAGCGTGGCGATCGCAACCAGCAGCCATGCCACTGCGGCGACGGCAAACGAGCCGCGCTGGCGCGCCAGCGTTGCGTGCGCGGACAGACGGACGCGCGGCGAGCGCTCGAACGGACGATGGGCTAACGGCATGCGTTTCCTCGCTGCGTCACGGCATTCCTGTGTCACTGCGACCCCGATGTCGGCGTCAACAGATAATTCGCGCCGCCGCCCCCGCTGCTCCCATGCCCCATCCCGGCGGCCGGGCCATAAAACGGCGGAATCTTCGTCTTGAACGAATCGATGTAACGCCGGTAGGCATACGATGCCGCATCGCCCAGCAGCGGTTGCGACGCGGCGGCCTCGCGGTTGCTGCGCTGAAGCTCGGCCCACGCCTGCGTCGCGTGGCCGACCTCCGATGCATCGGACGCGGCGGCTTGCGGCACTTGCGCGTGCGCGGCTGTCGCGCCGGCCAGGCACGCGAGCGCGCCGGCCAATGCGAACGCGAACGCCGCGCGGACCGGCCGCCCGCTTGACGAACCGGCGGCCGGAATCTGGATGAGGTCATGCGTCGTCATATCGACTCCGTAAAACGTCTGTCATTGCAAGTGCTGGCGCACGAGCGGCACCGCCGGCTCCAGGCCCGCGGCCACCGCCACGGGCGCAGCATTGGCCGCTGCGGCAGATCCGCTCGCGGCCGGCGCGCTCGACGCATTCGCGGATCCCGTCGCACTTGCCGCCTGCGCGCTGCCCGGCCGCGTCAAATTGCGCTGCCGCACTCGCGCGGCGGCAGCGATCTTCGCCGCATCGTTGCGAATTTCGGTGCGCACGGCGCTCGGCAACTTCTGTTGATCCATCAGCCCAAGCGCTTCGCGCGTTTGTCCCGTCGCAAGCAGAAAAAGCGCGAGATTGCTCAGGATCTTCGAATTGTTCTGATCGAGTTCCGCCGCCTTCATCAACGGCACGCGCGCCCCCGTCACGTCGCCGCTGCGCATGCGCGCATAGGCGAGATCGGACAGCGTCGGCGCATCGGTGGGCGCGAGCGCCACCGCCTGCGCAAGCTCTTGCGACGCGCGCTCGAAATCGCCCGACGCGCCGGCGAGCAGCCCCAGCCCGCGATGGCCGCGCGACGCGAGCGGCGTGTCGAGCAACTGCCGGTATGCAACGGCGCTCGCGGCCGGCTGTTCGGTCGCGCGCAACGCATCCGCGCGCAGCAGGATCGTGTCGGCCGATGCGCCATACTGCTTCTCGTAAGCGTCGATATGCGCGAGCGACGCATAATAGAGCCCCTGCGCCTGCATCCGGCCAATCAGGCCGAGATACATGCCGGGCGTATCGGGAGGCGCGCTCTTGTCGGCCGCGGCCTGCATCAGCGCGGCGCGCTCGGCCTGCGCGCCGATCCCGTATCCCGATTCCTTGAACGCGCATGCGCCAAGCAGCAGCGTGCAGGCCGCCAGCGCCGCCGTTGCCGTCGAAAAACCCGTTCGTTCCATGTGATTCCTTCCTTCGTTGCCCGCTAGCGATGCATGCCCGCGAGCGCATGCATCACGGCAAGCATCCCCGGCCCGGCCGTCACGATGAACAGCGCGGGCAGCAGCGTGACGATCATCACGCCCGTCATCTTCACGGTGAGGCGGCCGATGCGCTCGCGCAGCATCGCGCGGCGCACCTCGCGCAGGCGGTCGCCGAATTGCTTGAGCGGCTCCTGCACCGCGCCGCCGTGCTTGTCGACCTGGATCAGCAAACGCACGATCGCACGCAGATCCTCGTTGTCGAAGCCGCTCGCAAGCCGCTGCAGCGACTGCTCGCGCGTGCGGCCCGCGACGAATTGCCGCTGCGCGATCCCAAGCTCCGACGACAGAACGGGCAGCATGCCCTTGAAATCGTGGGTGACGACCTGGATGCTTTGATCGAGCGACAGCCCAACGCCCTGCAGCAGCCTGAGCATGTCGACGAGCAGCGGCATCTCGTCGACAACGGACTGGCGCCGCGCCGCCGCACGGCGCTGCACGTAGAGCTTCGGCAGCATGAAGCCGACGATCGCCGACAGCGCGATCGACGCCACCAGATATTTGTGGACTCGAGCGCCACCGATCAGCATCGCGATGATCGGCACGCCCAACGCGCAGCCGATCCGCGCGCTCAGGAAAATGCCGCGCGTGCGCGCGTCGACGTATCCGCATTGCTCGAGCAGCAATCGATCCTCGTCGGCGACGATCTGCTTGCCGAGCGGCGTGTCGAGCAGACGCATTCCGAACCGGCCGACCCGCTCGAGCAGCGCCGAGACACGCGAATGCCCGCCGTCCGGCACCTGCTGCACATCGGACGCGCGCGGCCCTGCCGCGCCCGGCGCCGCCGTGCGCGCCGCCATCGCATCAAGTGCGGCGGCGCGCTGTTCGAGCGCATCGGCAAGCGTGCGGCTGCTTTTTTGCGCAAGCAGCACGCGCAGCACCGCGAGCACGGCCAGCATCAGCACGCCGAGTGCGCCCAGCGTAAGCGCAATTGCACCAAGGCGGACGGGCTCCATCGTCGTCACCTCAGCCGGGCGAGCCGGTACAGCCAATAGCCGCCGGCGAGTTGCAGAAAAAACGCGAGATAAACCAACTCGCGCCCCGTCGGGTCGAACCACATCGCGCCAAAGTAGCCGGGGTTGGTCGCGATCACGAAGCCGCCCAGCGCAACCGGCAGCAGGCTCAGCACCCACGCGGACAGCCGCGTTTCCGCCGACATCGCGACAAGCTCCCGCTCGGCCTGCTCGAGATCGCGCATGAAGACGGCCATCCGGTCGAGCATCACGTCCGCCCGGCCGCCATACTTCACCGACAGTTTCAGCACCGAGCCGACAAGCTCGAACTCGTCGATCTGGTAAAGCCGCGCGACATGGAACATCGCCCGGTCGATCTCGACGCCCGAACGCAGCAGCCGCGACACGTGGTCCAGACAATCGCGCAGCGGCTGCTCGGTCGTCTGCAGCGTCGCCTGGAACGCGGCCGGCACGCTGTTGCCGAGCGTGACGAGCCGCACGATGCCGTCGAGAAACGACGGAAGCTGGCGCACGACGCGCAACCGCCGCCGGTTGATTCGCGCGACGAGCCAGAACGCGACGCCCGCCGCGCCGGCCATCCAGGCCGCGGCCATCGCGAGCAGGCCGCCCCGCATGCCCGCCCACAATCCCGCGATGGCGATGGCGGCGACGAACGCCGTCAGCGGCTTGCGGATCTCGGGTACACCCGCGCGGCTCGACACGTTGAGCCATTGGTCGGCCACGCGCTCACGCCACCGCGCGAACCCTTCGACAGGCTTCGCCCCCGCCGCCCCCGCCGCGCCCGGCGCCCGCCTCGGTTCAGCCGGCGGCGGCGGCGCGCCGGGCCGCGACGCCGGCTGAAGCCGGCTGTCGACAAAGCGCGCCGCATGCGCGCGCTCCCGATGCGTCTGGTCGCGCCGCCACAGCGCGAGCGCCGCCGCCGCGCACAGCAGCGCGACAGCGAGCGCCCAGAGCGCCGCGCTAGACATTGAAGCCTCCGCCGCGGCCGAACGGCTCGCCGCCGAAGCCGCCGCTCGCGAGCGTCTGCCTGAAGCGCGCGAGCTTAGGCGAGTGCGGATGAATGCCGAGCGATTCCCAGTGATCGCTCTCGTCGCCGTCGGCGTTCACGCGCGGCTCGTACCGGTAAAGCTCCTGCGTCGCGATGATGTTGTCGGACAGCCCGGTGACCTCTGTCACCGATAGAATCCGCCGCCGCCCGTTCGACAGCCGTCCGATCTGCACGATGAAATCGATCGCGTTCGCGATCTGCCGGCGCAGGCTCGATTCGGTGCCCTGAAAGCCCGCGAAGCCGGCGAGCATCTCCAGGCGGTACAGGCACTCGCGCGGTGAACTGGCGTGAACCGTGCCCATCGAGCCGTCGTGGCCGGTGTTCATCGCCTGCATCATCTCGAGCACTTCGCCGCCGCGCACTTCGCCGACGATGATGCGGTCCGGCCGCATGCGCAGCGTGTTGCGCAGCAAATCGCGGATCGTCACCACGCCGCTGCCGTCGAAGCCTCCCGGCCTGCTCTCGAGCCGAACCACATGCGGATGATTGAGCGACAGCTCGGCCGTGTCCTCGATCGTCACGACGCGCTCGGCCCCGGGAATATGGAACGCAAGCGCATTGAGCAGCGAGGTCTTGCCCGAACTCGTGCCGCCCGACACGAGGATGTTGCAGCGCGCATCGACCGCGGCTTCCAGCAGCGCGCCGATTTCCGCGTTGAACGTACCGTTCGCGAGCAGGTCCGCGGGCTTGAGCGGGTCCTTGCGGAACTTGCGGATCGACACGACCGGGCCGTCGATCGACAGCGGCTCGATCACCACGTTCACGCGCCCGCCGTCCGGCAGCCGCGCATCGACCATCGGATTCGATTCGTCCAGACGCCGTCCGATCGGCGCGAGAATCCGCCGCACGATCCGCAGCAAATGCGCGTTGTCGGCGAAGCGCACCGGCAGTTTCGTCAGCATGCCGTGCCGCGACACGTACACGTCGTTGTAGCCGTTGATCAGGATGTCCTCGACATGCGGATCGGCAAGCAGATCCTCGATCGGCCCGAAGCCCGCCAGCTCCTTGGTCAGCGCCTCGGCGATCGTGCGCACCTCGTTTTCGTTGAGCGGTATGCGGCGCAGCCGCACGAAGCTGTCGATTTCGAGATCGACGAACTGGTTGATTGCCTGCCGGGACCAGCGGCCGAATTCCGCGCCCAGCTCCTCGATGCGCGTGAGCAGATGCTCGTGCGCGGCGTTCTTGACGTCATGGAACTGCTGCGTCTGCGAGAACGGCGTCGCACCATCGGCGAATTGAATGTCGTGTCCCATCGGTTACGAACGCTTGGAGGTGGGTTGAATGAGGCGGCGCAGCGCGGCAAAGCCGCCCGCGGAGCGTGGCGCGGCCGCGCCGGCGTGGCCCGCGAGCCGCTCGACGAGCGGCGCGAGCGCGCGCACGTATGGATCGCGTTCGGCGTCGTCAACGATCAGCCGGCCGCGGTTGGCCGCATGGCCGATCGGCACACGCCGCGACGGCAGCGTCGCCGTGAGCGCGATGCCCAGCCGTTCGGCGATCTGCGCCGGCGACAGGCCAAGCGCCGCATCGTACTGATTGACGACGAGATGCAGCGCATCGGTGGACACGCCCGCATCGCGCAGCGTTTCGAGCAGCTCCACCGCCGAGACCACCGACGCGACGCCCTGGTCGCACACGAGCCATGTCTCGTCGGCGGCGCCTGCGGCCTGCGCGACGAAATCGCGGTTCGAGAATCCGCCGAGATCGATAATCTGATGATCGAAAAACGCGCGCAGCCGGTTCAGGAGGCCGACGCACGACGCATACGACACGTCGCGCAGCCCGGCGAGGCTGGGCGGCAGCGTCGTCAGCGCGACACCGCTCGCATGACGCGCGAGCGCGGTGTTGACGAACGTGCGGTCGAAGCGGCGCAGGTTGCGCACCGCCTCGACGAAATCGAACTCGCAGCGCGTATTCAGGAACAGCGCGCCATCGCCCGCCGGCAGCCCGAGATCGACGAGCGCCGTTTGCCGGCCGTGCGCGGCCGTGCGCTTTTGCAGCAGCACCGCCAAATTCGCCGCGAGCGTGCTCGTGCCCATCCCGGCGCGCGCGCCGAGCAGCGCGACGAGCTTGCCGTGACGGCTCGGCTGCTCGCCCACGTGATCGAGCAGCCCGCGCGTGATGCGCAGCGCGTCGTCGGCGCTCGCGGAAATGTCGATGAAATCGCGCACGCCGGCGCGCAGCGCGGCAAGCGCGCTTTCCGGCTCGGCGAGCGAGCCGAGCGCGACGATCGGCAGCATCGGCTGCGCGACGCGCACCGCGGCTGCCGCAGCGCTCGCCGCCTGCGCGTGCCCGCCCGAGAAATCGACGAAGACGATGGCCGGATTCACCCCGGCGATGCGCTGCGCGAGCGCGGCAGGCTCGAGCGATGCTGCCTCGACCGCGCCCGCGGCCACGAGGGTCTGCGCGAGCCACCGCAAGTGCTCCCGGTCGGGCGACGCACAGACGAAATAATCGGTCACGGCAGGTTCAGCCAAGGATTGCGTTCTCGCGTTCATGTTCAAGCTTCCCTGTTGCGCGCCGCATCGCGGCTTGCGCGCGCCCGCTCGGTTGCGCGCTCATTTCGAGAACCCCGGCCCCGCGTCCGGCGACAGCATGCCGCCCAGATACGAGCGCCACACCGGCCCGTCGCGCTGCTCGGACAGCTCGCCCGGCGTAGCAGGCAGCGGCGCGTTCTTCGCGATCGGCGCAACCAGGTGCGGCGTCACGATGATCACCAGTTCCTTGTCGTTCTGCTGATAGCTGAGCTGCTTGAAGAACGTGCCGATCACGGGCAGATCGCCGAGAAACGGCACCTTGTTGACGTTCGACGTCGTCTCGCGATCGATCAGCCCGCCGATCATGAAACTCTCGCCGTCACCCAGCTCGACGGTCGTGTCCGCACGGCGCGTCGTGAGCGCCGGCACCGTCACGCTATTGATCGTGATCGAATGCACGAAATCGAGCTGACTCGATTCCGGCGCGACTTTCAGCGCGATCCGGCGCGGGCTCAGCACGGTCGGCGTGAGCGTGAGGCCGACGCCGTAGGGCTTCCAGTCGATCGACGTGGTGCCGAGCCCCTGCGGCACCGGCACAGGAATCTCGCCGCCCGCGAGAAAGCTCGCGCTCTGCCCGGACAAGGCCACCAGTGTCGGCTGCGCGAGCACGCGCGCGAGATTATTCGCCTCCAGGATCGACAGGTCCGCGAAAATGCCACGCGACATCGAGCCGACCACCAGGTTGAACGCGGACGCGATCGGCGCCACGCTCGACAGCGCCTGCGTGGAGGTGGCCGCCGCCGTGTTCGCCAGCGTCGAGGTCGTGACCGACGAACTCACGCCGGCCGACGTGAGCCCGCTCGGCGAAAACGCGCCGAACGTGAAGCCGTTGTTCTGCTTGAAGATATTGAGGCCCGCTTGCTTAAGCACCGAGCGGCTGAACTCGACGACCCGCACGTCCACTTGCACGACATTCTTGCCGCTGATCGACGAAGTGTCGATCAGCCCGCCGTCCTTGCCCATCATCCCCCTGCCGAGCGCCAGCGCGCGCTCGTGCGCGTCGAGCGTGGCGGCCTCGCCCGACACGACGGTCGTGCCGCTGTATGTCTTCACGCTCGGCGCGCCGCCGCCCAGCACCGCGCGCGCCGCGCCGCTCGTGACGTTGACCGTATAGACGGACGGCTCGTCGCGCCCGCGCTCCCACACCATCAGGCTGGTCGAGCCCGGCGCCTTCGCGACCAGCAGCACGCCGCCGCGGCCGCCCTTGACGACGAGCACGTCGGCCACATTCGGATCGCCGATCGCAACCCGCTGCAAATTGCGCCCGGCCGCGATCTGCCGCTGCCCGCCTGTCGCCAGCTCGATCGTGCCGGGCTGCTGGGCGTGCGCAGCAAACGACAGCCACGCGACGAGCATCGTAATGCCCCATCCAATCAATCTATTTTTCATCGTGTCGGAAACCGGTGCGAGCCGGCCTTCTCCCTGCCGTCACTGTGCGAATGCGCTTATTTCAATAGGCGAGCGTTTCGACCCGCCCGCCTCGTATCACTTCGATGCCGCCGCCCGCATGCTGCTGCGCTGCCGGCGCGCGCGCGACCTCGACCGGGCGGGCGGCAACGGCCGCGCCGTTGCTGCGCGACAGCTCGGCGAGCGACAGCCCGCTCGCCGCGAGATCCGACGGGCCCGCGCCGTTCGCCGTGCGCGCCGCCACCGTCTGCGCAGCCACTTCGCCGTCGCGCGGGCTGCGCAACGCGAGCACGAGGCGGCCGCTCGCCTCGGCGAGCGTCAATGCGTCGACCTGCGCGGTCGGCACTGCGAGCACCGCGGTGCGCGCGCTGACGCCGGCCGGCCCCGGCGCGCCGTCGCGATCCGGCGTCGCATCGCCGAACGCCAGCACGCGCACACGCGACAACAGAAGCCGCGCCTGCGATCTGGCGATTTCCGCGCCGGTCGCGCCGAAGCCGCCGTCGCGCTTCAGGTTGACGAACACGTCGACAAAATTGCCGGGACGCAGGCGGCTGCCGACCGCGTTGGTCTCGTCGACCTTGATCGCGACCGCCCGCTCACCGGGCGCGATCTGATCCGCGAGGCCGGACATCAGCCCGCCTTCGAGCACGGGCGACTGCGCCGCGATATCGGCCGCCGGCACGCGGCCCGCGACCAGCGCCGGATTCGAAAACACGCCCGCGAGCGGCGTTTGCACTTGCTGCACCTTCAACGCGTCGGCCGGAATCGGCTGCCCGGCCGGCAACGTGCGCGCCGCGACGACCACGGGCGCGGTCCGGATCGCGACCGCGCTCGCGGCGCTCGGCGCGACGCTCGCCGGCTGCCGCGCGAGCAGCCACGCGTAAATGCCGAGCAGGATCGCGAGCCCGATCAGCAATCCCGCGATGATCTTGGTCAGATGAGTGGCCATGTTTGTTGTCGCCGAAACGGCAGCGAAAGAACCGGGTTGAAAAAAACCGCGCCAGCGCCGAGGCACGGCCATGTCGGACTTATCTCGCGAAGGTCATAGAAGATTGGCAGGGTTGAGCTGCACCGTCGCCTGGCTCGACAGCGTCGACGGAACGAGCGCCGCGCCGAACAACGGAATCGTCGGAAGCAGCGGATTGGTGGCGTAGGGATACGTGACCGTCACCTGGATGCACTCCATCGACGGCGCATACGCGCAACTCATCGAGACGCATGCCGATTCGCTGCCCTTCGCCGCCAGCCATCCCGTCAGATTTTTCGCGGCCGTGCACGCGGCGTCCGCTCTGGCGGCCAGCGCGGCGGCCGGCGTGCTGGCCGCCTGATAGCCGAGCGCGGCGCGGGCGCCTTCCGTCGCGGCGAGCGTGAGCGTCTGCTGCGCGGCGAAGATCATCCCGTATGTAACGAGTCCGTAAAGAATCATGAAAAACAGCGGGAACAGGATCGCGAATTCGACGGCGGTCGCGCCGCGCTGCCGCCGCGTTGCGAACGTTTGCGCGGCCGGCATGCGCTTGACGCTCACCGCACGCCTCCGATATGGACGAGATACGCGAGCCATGCGGCGGCGGGCGCGACGAGGAACGCGGCATAAGGCGTTGCTCGCCGTGCGCCGAGCGCGAGCGCAGGCGCGCCGCACAGCAGGCGGCTCGACAGAACGACGCCGAGCGCATGCACGCCCGCCGCGATGCTCGCGGCAATCCACAGCCATGGCAGCACCGGCAAGCCGCACCATACGCCGAGCACCGCGAAGATTTTCACGTCCGCGGCACCCATCACGCGCAATATAAAAAACGGGAAAAGAGAAGCAAAACCAGCCAACCCGCCGATCAACGAGCCGGATAATGTCGTACCAAATGGATTATGTCGGCTTATTGTAAAAACGATACCGGCCACTAGCCCAACGAGCACCCATTGGTTAGGGATACGGCGATCACGGCAATCAGCAATCGCAACGCCCGCAGACCAAGCGAAAAAAAATCCGACACTGAATAATTGAATCATTTCAGCCCCAACCGCATGAAAACGTCGTGTGGATTGTCCTCGACAATCCACACGGCTGTAGTAATGCGAAAGGAAACGGAATCAGTTCATTTTGGCGGCGCGTTGGTTTGTACTTGCTTGGCGATACCGGCAAACGCTTCCTTCAGACTGCCGGTCAGCCCAGTATCTCCTCCAACGGCCGCTACGATAGCCACCGCCAGCAGCCCCGCAATCAGCCCGTATTCGATCGCGGTCACCCCTGCCTCGTCCTTCAGGAAGCGCTTGATCAGTGCTTTCATAATCGATCCTCGTGCCTTGAGTTCTCGTTGGCCTTCACTTGACGCTATCGGCCCGCCTTGCCCGCCGGCCGATTTTAGCCGGCCGGACCAGACAGTTTTGTTATAACTCTTTTTTCATGAGTCGTTAACAATTTGATACAAGTTGACGATCCGGCGGCTTAGTCGCTTCGCGCTCCCCGATGTACAAATCTTTCAATCTACGCACGAGCGCAACATCATATATCCGAACCTTTTTTTCTTCCACTTTTTTATTCAACTTTAGCTGGTTATATATATAGCCGTCTGATGTGTATTTTTACGGCCAGCCGGTAGTCCTTACCTATCAGGATTTACGATAGGTTAGATATACATACCTAATCATCAGTAAAACAGACGATTCACTAGTCCACGCCTTTATCGTCTGTTACGCCGTGTGCGTAACGCCGAACGCGCGACGTTACGTTACGAGACGCCGCGAAACGCGAGCACGGCATGCCATCCGACCCCCTATCGGAAACCCTTACCGCCTCGCCCGCCCTCCTCATCCAGTAAGGCTTTCCGGTAAACCCTCGCACCGGTTCGTTGCATCGTCCGACGCAATGGTACGACTGTTGCAAAGATGCGACCGCAGCAGCAACGCCAATCAACAGACAAACCCCATGCGAGGACACGATGAATACCCAAACGATTGCTCATGGCACGCTCCGGACGACTCTGATCGCGGCCACCGTGGCAGCCATGCTCTCCCTCACCGCGTGCGGGGGCTCCGGCTCGATTAGCAAAGGCCTCAGCGACTCGGGCGCCGGCAGCGGCGGCGGCGCGATCTCCACGACGGGCGGCGGCGCGGGCGCGGACGGCGCGGGCAGCGGTTCCGGCGCGAGCGGCAGTTCAGGCTCGACGACCACCGCGGGCGGCGGCTCGACCTCGGGCGGCACCTCGGCTTCGAGCGCCAACGCAATCGGCACGGTGGCCGGCAACGCGGGCGGCGTCATCGGCAATGCGGGCTCGACCGTCTCCGGCGTCGGCTCGGTCATCGGCAGCACGCCGCTGCCTGGCGCGAATCCGCAATCGACGCAATCGCTCGGCGGTGTCGTCCAAAGCGCGGGCGGCGCGCTCAGCGCGCTGGGCAACGGCGTATCGAGCGGCCTCGGCCAGCTCGGTTCGCCGAACGCCAATCCGATCGGCACAACGGTCGCGAGCACCGGTAACGTCGTCAGCCAGCTGGGCGGCGCGCTCACGCAGACCGGCAATCTCGTCACCAGCCTGGGCAATGGTCCGCTGTCGCCGCTTGCGCCGATCGCATCGCCAGTCGGCGGCCTTGTGACGACTGCCGGCAACGCGGTCACCAACGGCGGCGCGACGCTCGGCAACGCACTGTCGACCGGCCCCGTGCAGCAAGTCACGCAAGCGCTCAGCTCGGCGATCACGCCGATCACCACGGCCGTCGCGAGCACCACGCAGACGGTCGGCAACGCGACGGGCCTCGGCGCGCCCGCCAATACGCTGCTTGGCGTGATCGGCGGCGGAGTGAACCAGGCCGGCGCGCTGATCACCCAAACCGGCGGCGGGAATCCGGTCGCGACGGGCCTCGGCTCGACGGTGTCGTCGACGGGCGCCACGATCAGCTCGCTGGGCGGCTTGGTAACGGGCGGCTCCGCGCCGGCGAATCCCCTCGCGCCGGTCGCAACGGCAGTGGGCGGCCTGACCAACACGCTTGGCAACGCGACGGCAGGCACGCCGCTCGCACCGGTCGGCGGCATCGTATCGACTGCCACGGGCGCGCTGACGAATGCCGCCGGCGGCGCGGCAGGCGGCAATCCGCTCGCCCCCGTCACCGGCGCGTTGACCGGTGCGACCGCCGGCAATCCGCTGGCACCTGTCACAGGGATCGTGTCGAGCGTCACCGGCACGCTCGGCGGCGCGGCAGGCGGCTCCGGCGCAAGCAACCCGCTCGCGCCCGTCACCGGCGCGCTGTCCAGCGCAACCGGCGCGGCATCGACGAATCCGGCGGCCGGCCTCACTGCGCCGCTGACCGGCTCAAGCGGCGGCGCGGCGAGCACGGCCGGTGCGGCCGGCAACCCGCTCGCCCCCGTCACGTCGCTCATCGGCGGGCTGCTCGGCGGCGGCCACCGCAATTGAAGAACCAGCCCCCATCCGGCATCGAGGCATCGAAGAAGACAGCGAGGAGCAGCATCATGAATCAGCAACGTTTGGCCCCGTCATTCGCGCTCCGGGCCTGGCGCGCTCCGCTCACCGCGTTGGCCGCCGCGTGCGCGCTCGCGGCGTGCGGCGGCAGCGGCGTGAGCACGCCACCGTCGGCCAGCAACGGCGACACGTCATCGACAACGACATCCGGCTCGGGCTCCGGCTCGACGCAGACCGCAACCGGCACCTCGGGCGCCGTGAGCACGCTTGGCAAGACGACGACGGATCTCGGCAACACGATCGGCTCGACCAGCGTGCCGGGCCTCGGCGGCGGCGTCTCGCAAGGTGTCGGCGCAACGGTCGGCAGCACCGGCGGCATCCTGACGGCCACGGCCGATGCCGTAAGCAACGGCCTGGGGCAGACCGGCTCGATGCCGAATCCGGTCGGCACAACGGTAGCCGGGCTCGGCGGCGTCGTGAGCGCGACGGGCGGTACGCCTGCAAGGCGCGAGCCAGACGGTGCAAGCGCTCGGCACGGGCCCGCTCGCGCCGCTCGCGCCCGTCACGACGCCGATCGCGGGCGCGCTGTCGACGGCAGCCAGCGCTGTGACCGCAGGCGGCACAACCCTCGGCAACGCCCTGTCGACCGGCCCCGTCCAGCAAGCCACACAGCCGCTCAGCGCGGCCATCACGCCGCTGTTGATCACGACCGGCCAGGCCACCCAGACGATCGGCACGACGACGGGCACGGGCCAACCGGTATCGGGCCTGTTGCAGCAAGTCGGCAGCGCGATCAGTTCGGCAGGCCAGCAGGTTTCCGGCTCGTCGTCGCAACCGCTCGCCGGCGACGCCGGCCAGCTCGTATCGGCGCTCGGCAACACCGTGACGAACACAGGCGGCCTCGTCAATCCGGCTGCGCCGAACGGCGCGGCGCCGATCCCCGGTCTCATCACGAGCATCGTCGGCGGCACTACGGCGACGGTCGCGAGCGGCACCGGCTCGAACGCCAGCGCGCCACTCAGTAATCCGCTGAACGGCGCGCTGTCCACGCTCGGCGGCGCGGCGCCCGGCGGCCCGGGCAACCCGCTCGCGCCCGTCACGGGCGCCATTGGCGGCGCAAGCGGCGGCGGCAATCCGCTTGCGCCCGTCACCAGCCTACTCAATACCGTCACGGGCACGCTGACGGGCGCGGCGGCATCGCCAGGCAGTTCGACCGGCCTGCTCGCGCCCGTCACGGGCCAGCTCGGCTCGCTCGGAAGTATCGGCGGCATCGGCAATAAGTAATCCGAAATACCGCGCGCGGATACGAACGCGCGCGCGGTATCGTTCCGGCGCCACCGGGACGACGGCATGCCGCGATACGCGGCGCACGGGGCATGGCGCACCACGTATCGACACTAGAAGATCAGAAGCAGGACGGCCTACGAGGAGTCACCATGAAATCCAGACAAGAATCTTGGATGCTCGCGCTCGCGCTCGCCGCGACGGCCGGCATCGCGCAGGCGCAAACGCGCTCGGGCGGCAATCCGCTTGAAGCCTTGCCGCAGATCAACACCCCGCAGCGGCCCAGCGTCACCGTGCAAGTCACGCCGCAGGAGCAACAGGTACAAACGCTGCTCGCCCGCCATTTGACGCCGACTTCGTTCCAGGTCGAAGGCGTGAAGTCGATTCCGTTCGCCGAAATCTCGCAACGCTTCACACCGCTCGTGGGCCGCGACATCACGATCGGCCAATTGATCGAAACGGCGAACGGCGTGACGAAGCTGTATCAGGACCGCGGCTATGCGCTGTCGTTCGCGTTCATTCCCGCACAGACGTTCGAAGGCGGCGTGGTGCGCGTGACAGTGGTCGAAGGCTACGTGTCGAATGTGAAAATCACCGGCAGGCCGGGCGCAATGGAGCCGAAGATTCGTGCGATCGCCGCGCACATCACCGACGACCGGCCGTTGCACCACGCGACGTTCGAGCGTTACGTCAACACGTTCGGGCTGCTGCCGGGCCTAAACGTGAAGGCGAACGTCGCGCCGCCGCAGAACACCGACGGCGCGACGACACTCGAGTTGAACGTCGATCGCAAGCCGTTCAACGTGAGCGCCGGGCTCAACACGAGCAATCCCGGCCTGCAAGGGCTTTTCACGGTGACCGAGAACGGACTCACATCGCTCGGCGAACAGTTGAGTCTCTCCGCCCTGTTCCCGAAAGGCCCGAACGATCAAACCTACGTGGCATTCAGCGGCGCCGTGCCGATCGGCAGCAACGGGCTCGTTACACGCGTGGACGCGAGCCACTATCATGGCAACCCGTCGGTCGATCAAACGGCGCTGCCGGGCGTGCAGCGCACCGTCATCAACGACAAGCTCGGTCTATCGGCGTCCTATCCGCTGATGCTCAGCAATCAGCGCAGCCTGCTGGGCACGCTGTCGGGCTATGCATCGCACAACGAAGACCGTTACCAGAACCAACAGTCTGGCCGCTACATCGGCACGCGCTCGCAAGTGCGCGTGCTGCAAATGCAGCTCGATTACGCCAACGTGCAGCCCAAGCAGGTCCAACGCATCAGCTTCAATGTCGCCAAGGCGTTCGATATCCTGGGCGCGTCGAAATCGGGCATCACGAACGTGTCGGACATCTCGGCGCTGAATCCGGTCTCGACGACGTTCTGGCGCACCGGCGCGAGCTTCGTGCAAACGAACGAATGGCCGCTCAAGATCGGCACCACCGTGCAGTTGACGGGCCAGTACAGCCCCGATTCGCTGCCGACGAGCGAGCAGATCTCGTTCGGCGCGCAGCGCTTCGCGCTCGGCTACGAGCCGGGCGAAACGTCGGGCGATTCAGGCTGGGGCGCGTCGTTCGAAATCAATCGCGCGTTCTCGCCGGGCTTCGCGTATCTGAAGAACATCACACCGTATGTGTCGTGCGACATCGCGCGCGTGTACCTGCATTCGGGCACGCCGGTGCCGCGCAAGCTGTCGTCGGTCGGGCTCAGCGTGCGGCTGACCGACAGCCACTTCTACAACCTCGATCTGTCTGTCGCGAAGCCCGTCGGCGATGCGCCGATCGAAAGCGCGTCGCGTGGCCCGCGTGTGAACGCATCGTTCTCGTACCAACTTTATTGAGGTGAAAAACGGCGCACGCGCGTGCCGACAAACCACGGCCCGCTTCGATTAGAAGCACTTGTATCAAACGAGCCCCCTGGTTTCACGTATTCTCACCAGGGCTCAAGCGCATCGCCATGCAACACGGCGTGCCTGCCGCAAACCGGCAATCGACGACAACGACATTGTGTAACCCAAGGAGGAAGACATGTTCCAACTGACCCGCTCTCTGCGCTCGATCACGATCGCCGGCGCGCTTGCCCTCTGCGCGGGCGGCGCGCTCGCTCAGGCGAGCAATCCCGTCGGCGTCTGGCAGACGATCGACGATCACAGCGGCAAACCGAAAGCGCTCGTGCAGATCAGCGAGGACGCGAGCGGCGAACTGTCCGGCAAGGTCATCAAGGGACTCGGCGAGAACGATACGCCGGATCGCCGCTGCACTGCCTGCACCGACGAGCGCAAGGATCAGCTGATCAAGGGCATGACGATCATCAAGGCGATGAAGAAGGAAGGCGATCACTGGGACGGCGGCAACATCCTCGACCCGGAAAACGGCAAGGTCTACAAGTGCAAGATGTCGCTCGAAGACGGCGGCCAGAAGCTTGTCGTGCGCGGCTATATCGGCGTGTCGCTGCTCGGCCGCTCGCAGACCTGGATCCGCCAGCAGTAAGCGCGAACCCGCGTGCCGCACGCGGCCAAAAGAAAGCCGGCCTGCGCCGCCGCGAGGCCGGCTTTCCCATCGATGCGGCGAGGCGCTTCGCGCCGCCCAATCAAGCTCGGGCCGCTTCGCGCCGCCGCTGCGAGCCGCCAAGCATGGCGCAGCGCGCCCGGCGCCACGATGCCGAGCGCTTCAACGCCCTTCGCGCTCGGACGCATGCCGCATGCGCAGGGCCATCTGCTCGCACCAGTCCTTGCTGTCGACGCCGAACAGTTCGTTCAGCACGCGCTTGAGCGCGCCGGACTCGTACCACGCCTTGAAGCGGCGATGGCAGGTCTGATAGGCAGGAAAACGGCTCGGCATCGCCGACCAGTTTGCGCCGCTGTAGATTACCCAAAGCACACCGTTGAGCACCGCGCGCGTATCGGCGGGCGGCCGGCCGCGCAATTCGCTGCGCGAGCGTGACTCGGTCAACAAAGCGGCGACGCGCTGCCACTGTTCATCGGAGATGTCGTGATACGGCGCCATGGCTGTCTCCGTTCGGGACGAATATGACGCAACGATATCGAGGTCCAATCGTCGAAAATTTGACGATCCTCAACGCAATGAAGGAAAAAATGACCCTCGGGATGGCGACAGCAGCGTCGCCCCGCAAAACGGCGAGGTCTAAAGGCCGCCAAGATGCCGCTTGAAGACAGGGGCATAAACGCGTCGCGCGTCGCCGTATCGGCATGTCGCGACACGGCATGCTCGCGATTTGGGCCCGCCAGCAGTAAGCTCGGGCTGCGCGTCGCGCCACGCGCGCGGTGGGGAAAAGCCAGAAAAGCCGCTTCGCGCGCCTGCGCGCGAGACGAGCGCTGTTATCTATCCGATTGGACCCCGTCGTCGGCGGCAGCGAAGCCACCTGAACGAAACCGCCGAAATCGAGGCCGGTTTTTATGCAGCCTGTTCGAGCGCAGGTACGGGTTCGTGGCGCGGCACGCTGGGCGACGACGGCGCGGCATTATCCGCATCGGCCGCTTTCGTGCGCAAATGCGTGCGCATACGCTGCGCCATTTGCTCGCACAAATCCTCGCTTTCGGTGCCGAACAGTTCGGCCAGCACGCGTTTAAGCGCCCCCGACTCGTGCCATGCCTTGAAACGGCGGTGGCAAGTCTGATAAGCAGGGAAACGGCGTGGCATCGCGGACCAATTCGCGCCGCTGTAAATTACCCACAGCACACCGTTAAGCACCGCGCGCGTATCGGCGAGCGGCCGTCCACGCAACTCCTTGCGCGGACGCAGCTCGGGCAATAGAGCGGCAACGCGTTGCCACTCCTCATCGGTGATGTCGTGATACGGCGTCATGAGTCTCTCCGTTCTGGAAGAACATGACACAACGATATCGAGTCGAGTTGGCGTTGAATATAAGGCGACCGAAGATTTAAGAATAGTTAATACCGAATTAACCGTAATTAACTGTTTCGCATCCTTGTCCGAACGGCCTCACAGGCACTTATGTTAGCCAGATTACATAAACTCAATTTAATCGGGCTCAATCATTTTATTGTAAATGCCGCATCGCACCATAACTAATCGCACCGCACCAATCAAATCAGGTTAGTGAAGTATTAACCAAACGGCGTGGCGTTTCGAGATATTCCTTCGATTGCATCTCGACTATGCGTGAAATCGTCCGGCTGAATTCGTTGGCCATCGGCCCTTCGACATATAACGCCTGTGGAGGCACCGCCGCCGATATCAGCAGCTTGACTTTGTGGTCGTACAGCACGTCGACGAGCCACGTGAAGCGGCGTGCCTCCGATGCCATCCGCGGCGACATCTGCGGCACGTCGGACAACACGATCGCATGAAAACGGCTCGCCAGCTCCAGATAGTCGTTCTGCGAGCGCGGGCCGCCGCAAAGCGTCGCGAAATCGAACCAGACCACGCCATCGGCACGGCGCAGCGCCTTCAGCTCGCGCTTCTCGATATGCAGGATCGGGCTCTCGTCGGGCACGGCCGCGAGCTTCGCGTATGCATGCCGCAGCGCGCGATCCGCCTCGGCACCGAGCGGGGTGTGATACACCTGCACCTGCGCGAGCGTGCGCCGTCGGTAATCGACGCCCGCATCGACGTTCAACACGTCGAGCTTGTCCTTGAGCAGCGCGATCGCGGGCAGCATCCGGTCGCGATGCAACCCGTCCGGATACAGATCGTCGGGCTGGTAATTGGACGTCATCACGAACTGCACGCCATTGATGAACAGCTTGTCGAGCAGACGATACAGAATCATCGCGTCGGCAATGTCCGATACATGAAACTCGTCGAAGCAAATCAGACGATAGCGCTTCGCGATCCGGCGCGCGAGTTCGTCAAGCGGATCGGCCTGCCCTTTCAGTTCCTCAAGCTCGCGATGCACTTCGCGCATGAACTCGTGGAAATGCAGCCGCGTCTTGCGCTGCACCGGCACGACCGCATAGAAGCTGTCCATCAGAAAACTCTTACCGCGCCCGACGCCGCCCCACATGTACACGCCGCGCGGCAGATCGGGGCGAATGATGAGCTTCTTGAATGCATTCGAGCGCCGCGCCTTATATGCGACCCATTCGTCATAGCATTGTTGCAGCCGTTCGACCGCCGCGCGCTGCGCGGCGTCAGACTGGTAACCGCGCGTTCCCAGCTCGTGCTCGTAGTATTCGGTGACGTTCATCATGCAAACCGGCAAGGCAAAAACAAAGGCGAGCGGGAAAACCCGCCCGCCTTCGTCGAAACAAGGTCGCCGCGCAGGCGCGAGCGCCCACGCGCGGCATCGCGCTTAACTGTTCAGCGAGCGCTTGTCGACGGCGAGCGCCGCCTCGCGCATCACTTCGGACAGCGACGGATGCGGATGGCAGATCCGCGCGATGTCTTCGGAAGCCGCCTTGAATTCCATCGCGACCACCGCCTCGGCAATCAGATCCGACGCATTCGCCGAAATCACGTGCACGCCGAGCAACTCGTCCGTCTTCGCATCGGCAATCATCTTCACGAAGCCGTCCGGCTCGTTCATGCCAAGCGCGCGGCCGTTGATCGAGAACGGGAACTTACCCGTCTTGATCTCGCGGCCTTCGGCCTTCAATTGCTGCTCGGTCTTGCCGACCCACGCGATTTCCGGCTGCGTGTAGATCACCCACGGAATGCAGTTGTAGTCGATATGCGGCTTCTGGCCGTCGATCACCTCCGCCACCAGCACGCCCTCGTCTTCCGCCTTGTGCGCGAGCATCGGGCCGCGCACCACGTCGCCGATCGCGTAGACGTTCGGCACCGCGGTACGGCAGTGATCGTCGACGTCGATGAAGCCGCGCTCGTTCGCCTTCAGGCCGATCGCCTCGAGGCCGAGCCCGTCGGTGTTCGGCACGCGGCCGACCGACACGATCAGGCGGTCCGCATCGAGCGTCTGCGCGTTGCCGTCCTTATCGGTGTACGCGATCGACACGCCGTCCGCGCTCGTCTTCACGTCGCCGATTTTCACGCCGAGATGAATGTCGAGGCCCTGCTTCTTGAAGAGCTTCGCCGCTTCCTTCGCAAGCGCCTCGTCGGCCGCACCGAGAAATGCCGGCAGCGCTTCGAGCACCGTCACCTCGGCCCCCAGACGCCGCCACACCGAGCCGAGTTCGAGTCCGATCACGCCCGCGCCGATCACCGCGAGCTTCTTCGGCACGGATTCGAACGACAGCGCGCCCTCGTTGTCCGAGACGATCCGGTTGTCGACCGGGATGCCCGGCAAATGGCGCGCCTTCGAACCCGTCGCGATGATCACATGCTTCGCAGTGACGGCTTCGGTGTCGCCCTCGCCGCTCACCTCGATCGTGACGCCCGCGTCGGTCTTGCCCGTGAACTTACCGTGGCCCTTGAGCCACGTGATCTTGTTCTTCTTGAACAGGAACTCGATCCCGCCCGTCATCTTCTCGACGATCGCATCCTTGCGCGCGAGCATCTTCGCGACATCGATCTTCACGTCGCCGACGGTAATGCCGTGATCGGCAAGGTGATGCGACGTTTTCTCGAACTCTTCCGACGACGCGAGCAGCGCCTTCGACGGAATGCAGCCGACGTTCAGGCAGGTGCCGCCCAACTTCAGCGCGCCCGCCGGGTTCTTCCATTTTTCGATACAGGCAACCGTTTTGCCCAATTGAGCGGCGCGGATCGCGGCGATATAGCCGCCAGGGCCGGCGCCGATCACGACGACGTCAAATTCCTTCGACATGACAATCCTTTGTTCTGGCCGCGGCGCGCCGAACGGCGCTCCCGTTGTTTGGAGCCCGTGGGCGGCCGCGGCGGTTCGATGCGAAAAAGCGCGTTACAGGTCGAGCAGCAGGCGCGCCGGGTCCTCGAGCGCATCCTTCATCGCGACCAGCGACAGCACCGCTTCGCGGCCGTCGATGATCCGGTGGTCATACGACAGCGCGAGGTAGTTGATCGGACGGATCACGATCTGGCCGTTCTCAACGACCGGACGCTCCTTCGTCGCATGCACGCCGAGGATTGCCGACTGCGGCGGGTTGATGATCGGCGTCGACAGCATCGAACCGAACACGCCGCCGTTCGAGATCGAGAACGTGCCGCCCGTCATTTCCTCGATCGACAGCTTGCCGTCCTTCGCCTTCTGGCCGAACTCGGCGATCTTCTTCTCGATCTCCGCGAGGCTCAGTTGATCCGCGTTGCGCAGGATCGGCACGACGAGGCCGCGCGGCGAGCCGACGGCGATGCCGATGTCGAAGTAGCCGTGATAGACGATATCGTTGCCGTCGATCGACGCGTTCACGAGCGGGAACTTCTTCAGCGCGTGCACGGCCGCCTTCACGAAGAACGACATGAAGCCGAGCTTCACGCCGTGTTCCTTCTCGAACTTGTCCTTGTACTTCGCGCGCAGATCCATCACCGGCTGCATGTTGACTTCGTTGAACGTCGTCAGGATCGCGTTGGTCTGCTGCGATTCGAGCAGACGCTCGGCGATCCGCGCGCGCAGGCGCGACATCGGCACGCGTTGCTCCGGACGGTCGTTGAGCCACGTCGTCGCCGACGCCGGCACCTTCACGTCCGGCAGCGCCGGCTTGCGTGCGGCGGCCGGGGCAGCGGGCGCGGCGGCGGCAGGCGCGGCCTTCGCCGGCGCGGCGCCGGCGGCGAGCGCGTCGCCCTTCGTGACGCGGCCGTCGCGGCCCGAGCCCGCGACCTGGGCCGCGTCGAGCCCCTTCTCCGCGAGCAGTTTCGCAGCGGCGGGCGATGCGGCGCCCGAGCTCGACGCGACGGCAGCCGGCTGCGCGGCCGCGGCGGCCGGCGCCGCGGCGGGCTGAACGTCGGCGGCGCCGGCCGCGGCGGCCGCGATGCCGGCCTTCGCTTCGGTATCGATCGTCGCGATCACCTGGTCGGCGACGACCGTGTCACCGTCGTTCTGCAGCACTTGCGACAACACGCCCGCCGCGGGTGCGGGCACCTCGAGCACGACCTTGTCGGTTTCGAGTTCGATCAGGATTTCGTCTTGCGCGACGGCTTCGCCGGGCTTCTTCTTCCACTGCAGCATGGTGGCTTCCGAAACCGACTCCGAAAGCTGGGGAACTTTGACTTCTACGATAGCCATGTGATTTTCCTGGATGCTTAATCTGGGTAACGACGAGACGCTTGCGAACGCTGCCCGGCGGCGCCGCGCTCGAACGCGTTCGTTTGTTCGAGCGCGCGCGCGGCCGGCCGCGCACGCAGGGTGCGCGACGCGCCCTGCGTGCCGCAACGTCTGTTATTTCACGATCGATGCGCTCTTCAAGCGGCCGAATGCACCCTCGACGAGGGCCTTCTGCTGCTCGTAGTGCTTCGCGTAATAACCGACAGCCGGGGAGGCGGAAGCCGGGCGGCCGCTGTACGCGAGCTTCTGCCCTTCCTTCAAGCCTTCCTTCAGGTGGTGTTCGATGTAGAACCACGGGCCCTGATTTTGCGGCTCGTCCTGCACCCAGACCACTTCCGTCACGTTCTCGTACTTCTTCAGTTCGGCTTCGAACTGCTTGTGCGCGAACGGATAAAGCTGCTCGATCCGCACGATCGCGACGTCGTTCGCCTTCGCTTCGCGACGATGCGCGACGAGGTCGTAATACACGCGGCCCGAGCAGACGATCACGCGCTTGACCTTCTTCGCGTCGATACTGTCGTCGACTTCGCCCAGCACCGGCTGGAACGAACCCTTCGCGAGCTCCGACAGATCCGACACCGCCTCCTTATGACGCAACAGCGACTTCGGCGTGAACACGATGAGCGGCTTGCGGAACAGGCGGATCATCTGGCGGCGCAGCAGGTGGAAGATCTGCGCGGGCGTCGTCGGCTGAACGACTTGCATGTTGTGCTCCGCGCAAAGCTGCAGATAACGCTCGATGCGCGCCGACGAGTGCTCCGGCCCCTGGCCTTCATAGCCGTGCGGCAGCAGCATCGTGAGCCCCGACACGCGGCCCCACTTCACTTCGCCCGACGAGATGAACTGGTCGATCACGACCTGCGCGCCGTTCGCGAAATCGCCGAACTGCGCCTCCCACGCGACGAGCGTATTCGGCTCCGCGGTCGAGTAGCCGTATTCGAAGCCGAGCACGGCCTCCTCGGACAGCACCGAGTCGATCACCGTGAACTTCGCCTGGCCTTCGGCGATGTTCTGCAGCGGCACATATGTCCCGTCGTTCCAGCGTTCGCGGTTTTGGTCGTGCAGCACCGCATGACGGTGCGTGAACGTGCCGCGGCCGGAATCCTGGCCGGTCAGACGCACCGCATAGCCCGATGCGACCAGCGACGCATACGCGAGATGCTCGCCCATGCCCCAGTCGAGCGGCTGCTCGCCGCGCGCCATGTTGCGGCGGTCGTTGATCACGCGCTCGACGAGCGGATGAACCTTGAAATTCTCCGGCACCGTCGTAATGCGCTCGCCCAGGCGCTTGAGTTCAGCGAGCGGCACCGCGGTGTCCGCCGCATCCGTCCACTTGCGGTTCAGGAACGGCATCCAGTCGACCGCGTACTTGCTCTTGTAGTTCGACAGCACCGGGTCGACCGTGTGATGGCCATCGTCCATCGCCTTGCGGTACGCCTTCACATAGCCATCCGCTTCTTCCGCGGTGATCACGCCCTGCTGGACCAGCTTCTCTGCGTACAGCGCGCGCGTGCCCGGATGCTGCGCGATCTTCTTGTACATCAGCGGCTGCGTGACGGCCGGCGTGTCCTGCTCGTTGTGGCCGAGCTTGCGGAAGCAGACGATGTCGATCACGACATCCTTGTGGAACTGCATCCGGTAGTCGATCGCGATCTGCGTCGCGAGCACGACGGCCTCCGGATCGTCGCCGTTCACGTGCAGCACCGGCGCCTCGATCATCTTGACGACGTCGGTGCAATACAGCGTCGAGCGCGCGTCGCGCGGGTCCGACGTCGTGAAGCCGATCTGGTTGTTGATGACGATGTGCAGCGTGCCGTGCGTGCCGTAGCCGCGCGTCTGCGCGAGGTTCAGCGTCTCCATCACGACGCCCTGGCCCGCAAATGCCGCGTCGCCGTGAATCTGCACCGGCAGCACCTGCAGGCCGTCCGCGTCGCCGCGACGGTCCATTCGCGCCTTCGCCGAACCCTCGACGACCGGGTTGACGATTTCCAGGTGCGACGGGTTGAACGCGAGCGACAAGTGAACCGGGCCGCCTTCCGTCGCGATGTCCGACGAGAAGCCCTTGTGATACTTCACGTCGCCTGCCGGCAGATCATCGACATGCTTGCCTTCGAATTCGGCGAACAGATCAGCCGGCATCTTGCCGAGCGTGTTCACGAGCACGTTCAGACGGCCGCGGTGCGCCATCCCGATCACGATCTCCTGCACGCCCTTCGAGCCCGCGTGCTGCACCACCTCGTCCATCGACGCGATGAAGCTCTCGCCGCCTTCGAGCGAGAAGCGCTTCTGGCCAACGTATTTCGTGTGCAAATAGCGCTCGAGACCTTCGGCGGCCGTCAGGCGGTTCAGGATGTGCTTCTTCTTGTCGGCCGAGAAATTCGGCGTCGCGCGGATCGATTCGAGGCGTTCCTGCCACCAGCGCTTCTGCTCCGGATCGCTGAGATACATATACTCAGCGCCGATCGTGCCGCAATACGTGTCGCGCAGGCCCTTCACGATATCGCGCAGCGAAGCCTGCTCGAACCCGAAATACAGGTTGCTCGCGCTGAACGTCTGGTCGAGATCGGCTTCGGAGAAATCGTAGAACGCGGGTTCCAGCTCGGGGATCGCGGGACGCTCGCGGCGCTTCAGGGGATCGAGGTTGGCCCATTGCGAGCCGAGGAAGCGATAGGCGCTGATGAGCGTCTGAACGTGGACTTGCTTGCGGGCGGTAGCCAAATTGCTGCCGCTTTCGCGCGGAATGAAGGCATTGGCCTTCGCGCGCTGTGCGAATGATTCGACGATCGGGTTATGGGCCACGTCGCTCGCGTTGGAACCGTCTGTCGCGGGGACGTTTTGCAGTGCGTCGAAATATTCGCGCCAATTGTCGGGGACCGACGCCGGATTATCCAGATAGGCTTCGTACAGTTCTTCAACATACGAAGCGTTGCCGCCGAACAAATACGAGTTCAGCTGGAACTGCTTCATTACATCTGACATTTGACGCTCACCTTTCTTCGAGCTTCTCGAGAAATAGCGGGTTACTCAACCTTCCGCGACACGGCCTGACCGTTTAGCGGATTGCGCGAATCAAGTCTTGCTTGGAAGGACCTAAAACTTGCGTGCGCGCAGCATATCACAAAACCCTTGTGTCAAGCGGGGAGACAAAGAGGCCGAAAGCCCGTCGTGACGGGCTTTCGCGCGGTTTCGCACAAATTGCGTCGGCTGCGCGCAACAGAGTTTTCCGGGGAACGGACGGATCTTGCCGAGCGCGCAAAAAAGCCGCCCGAGGCGACTGCCTGGGGCGGCTTGGCGGCGGCGCGAGCGGCGATGCGGCGGCGCGGCGCGCCGCGTATGCGCGCGAAGCGCGCGCCGTCACGACGGGCGCGGCTTACTCGACCGCGTTTTCGCGGCTCGCGCGGCGGCGCTCGTGCTCCTTCAAGTGGCGCTTGCGCAGACGGATCGACTGCGGCGTCACCTCGACGAGCTCATCGTCGTCGATGAATTCGACCGCGTATTCGAGCGACATCTGAATCGGCGGCACGAGACGCACCGCCTCGTCGGTGCCCGATGCGCGCACGTTCGTCAGTTGCTTGCCCTTGATCGGATTGACGACGAGGTCGTTGTCGCGGCTATGGATGCCGATGATCATGCCTTCGTACAGCGCGTCACCCGGCTTCACGAACATGCGGCCGCGATCCTGCAGCTTCCACAGCGCATACGCCACCGCCGCGCCGTCGTCCTGCGAAATCAGCACGCCGTTGCGGCGCTCGCCGACCGAGCCTTCCTTGACGGGCGCATACGAATCGAAGATGTGGCTCATCAGGCCCGTACCGCGCGTAAGCGTCAGGAATTCGCTCTGAAAACCGATCAGCCCGCGCGCCGGAATCCGGTACTCAAGGCGCGTGCGGCCTCGTCCGTCCGACACCATGTCGAGCATCTCGCCCTTGCGGCGGCCCAATTCCTCCATCACGCCGCCCTGATGCTCGTCCTCGAGATCAACCGTCAGCAGTTCATACGGCTCGTGCTTGACGCCGTCGATCTCCTGCATCACGACGCGCGGACGCGACACCGCAAGCTCATAGCCCTCGCGACGCATGTTCTCGACCAGGATCGTCAGATGCAACTCGCCGCGGCCCGACACTTCGAACACCGTCTCGTCGCCCGTATCTTTCACGCGCAGCGCGACGTTGTGGTTCAATTCCTTCATCAAGCGATCGCGGATCTGACGGCTCGTGACGAACTTGCCTTCGCGGCCCGCGAGCGGCGACGAGTTGACGAGAAAGTTCATCGTCAGCGTCGGCTCGTCGACCGTGATCATCGGCAACGCTTCGGGCGCGTCCACCGCGCAAATCGTCGCACCGATGCCGACGTCCTCGATGCCGTTGATGAGAACGATATCGCCCGCCTCGGCCGATTCCACCTGCACCCGCTCGAGGCCCTTGAACGACAGCACCTGGTTGATCTTGCGGTTCAGCACCTCGCCTTCCGGCCCGAAGCGCATCGCGACCGGCTGGCCCGGCTTGATGCGCCCGCGCGTGATACGGCCGACGCCGATACGGCCAACGTAAGTCGAATAGTCGAGCGACGTGATCTGCAGTTGCAGCGGCGCATCCGGGTCGGCCGGACGCACCGGCACGTGCTTGAGGATCGCCTCGAACAGCGGGCGCATGTCGCCTTCGCGCGCGGCCGCATCGAGCGACGCGTAGCCGTTCAGGCCCGATGCATAAACAATCGGGAAATCGAGCTGCTCCTCGGTCGCGCCGAGCTTGTCGAACAGGTCGAACGTCTGGTTGATCACCCAGTCGATCCGCGCGCCCGGGCGATCGATCTTATTGATGACGACGATCGGCTTCAGGCCGAGCGCCAGCGCCTTTTTCGTGACGAAGCGCGTCTGCGGCATCGGCCCTTCCACCGCATCGACGAGCAGCAGCACCGAATCGACCATCGACAGCACGCGCTCGACCTCGCCGCCGAAATCCGCGTGCCCCGGCGTGTCGACGATATTGATGTGCGTGCCCTCATATTCGACCGCGCAGTTCTTCGCGAGAATCGTGATTCCGCGCTCTTTTTCGATGTCGTTCGAATCCATCACCCGTTCGGCGATCTGCTGATTCTCGCGGAAGGTGCCGGACTGGCGAAGCAGTTGATCGACGAGCGTCGTCTTGCCGTGGTCGACGTGAGCGATGATGGCGATGTTGCGAAGGGCGCGGGTCATAGAAACCTGGATACGAAGGAAACGCGCAAACGCGCGCGCATCGGGCGATGCGCGCGCGTTTGCATCTTTGGAAAGCCTCAAATTATAGCACGCCGGTATGTCGCCCACTTCACCGGCGCTGCACCGCGGCACGGCGGCGGTGCGCCACCCGATGAACCCACTTGCAGCAGGGCTATTTTTGCACGTCAGCGCATGAATTCGGCTTCGATTAATATTTGCCGCAGCAATTATCCGAGCCTATAATGCTGCCTAGTCAATTATTGTAGTCTCAGGGAACTTATGGCGGACCCTTCTCCTTCGTTCGACCGCGAGCTGTTCGAGTATCAGATGAACGATAGCGTCGGTTACCTGATGTCCCGCGTGAAATCGCTGATGAGCAGCCTGATCACGCAGCGCACGCAAACCGAGCTTGGCATCACCGGCACCCAGGCGAGCATGCTGTTCAGGCTTGCCATTGGTCATTGCTCGACGGCTGCCGAACTCGCGCGCGAATTCGGCATCGATGCGAGCGCGGTCACGCGCCTGCTCGATCGCGTCGAAAAACGCGGCCTGCTGCGGCGCGTGCGCTGCAGCAACGACCGGCGGGTCGTGCGGCTCGAGCTGACCGACGAAGGACAAGCGCTCGCAAGCCGCATGCCGGCCATCTTCCGCAGCGTGCTCGATCAAGTGCTCGAAGGTTTCACGCCTGAGGAAGTCGGCTTTCTGAAGAGCATGTTGCGTCGCATTCTGTCGAATTTCGGCGAGTGCCCGGCCGCTACCAGTACCACTATGCAACCATTGTCATAACAGGCATTTTCGACAAATAAATGTAAGGAAATCCTTGCAGTGTCCATGACCTCTTCAGAATCCGATTCCGAGTCAGGAAAATCCGCGATGAAAACCCTTCCGTTGTCCGCCAGCCGCAGCGCCACTGCCGTCGCGGCTGCCGTGCTCGTATTGTCGGGATGCGCGAACTATTTCGGCATCAAGAGCGATAAGACGATCGCGCCGGCAACCCAATTCGAAAGCGCGCAAAGCCTGCCCGCGCAGGGCGGCCGCTGGCCGACGCTCGACTGGGCGAACCAGTTCGGGGATCCGCAGTTGCCGAAGCTGATCGACGAAGCCCTCGAAGGCAATCCGACGATCGCGCAGGCGCAGGCGCGCATCGCGCAGGCATCGTCGTATATCGAATCGTCGCGCTCGGCGCTGCTGCCGCGCGCGGACCTCAAGTATTCGTGGACCCGCGAGCTGTACTCCGGCAACGGCCTCTTTCCGCCGCCCTACGGAGGCCAGTGGTACAGCGAGAACAACGTGCTCGCGAGCGCGTCCTGGGAGCTTGATCTGTGGGGCAAGAACCGCGCGCGCCTCAATGCAGCCGTGTCGCAGGAAAAGGCCGCGCAAGCCGACATGCAGCAGGCGCGCGTCACCCTCGCGACCTCGGTCGCGCGCACCTACAACCAGCTCGCGCAACTCTACGCGCAGCGCGACATCGCCGCGCGCGAGATCGGCAACCGCCAGTCGGTCGGCAAGATCACTGACGATCGCGTCGGCGCCGGTCTCGATACCAATGTCGAGCGCCAAACCGCGCGCGGCAATGTCGCGACGAGCCAGGCAACGCTGTCCGATCTCGACGGCCAGATCACCGCCACGCGCTATCAGCTCGCCGCGCTGCTCGGCAAGGGCCCCGATCGCGGGCTGCAGATCGCGGTGCCCGTGCTGAGTCCGGGCGACGTGGCCGCGCTGCCGGACAACCTGCCCGCCGATCTCGTGTCACGCCGGCCGGATATCGTCGCCGCGCGCTGGCAGGTCGAAGCGGCGCTGCACGACGTCAAGGAGGCGAAGGCCGAGTTCTACCCGGACATCAACCTCGCCGCGGGCTTCGGTTTCGATGCGTTCGGCTGGGGCAAATTCCTGAATTTCGCGAGCCGCCAGGCGCAAATCGGCCCGGCGATCCATCTGCCGCTGTTCGACGCGGGCGCGTTGCGCGCGCAGTTGAAAGGGCGCTACGCGGACTTCGACCTGAGCGTTGCCAATTACAACCAAGCGATCGTCAACGCGCTGTCCGAAGTCGCGACCCACGTTTCGTCGATCCGCGCGATCGACGCGCAAATGAGCGACGCGCAGCGCGCGCTCGATGCGTCGACGCGCGCATACGAACTCGCGGTGATCCGCTACAAGGCGGGCCTGTCGCCGCAGTTGCAGGTGCTGAACGCGGACAGCAGCCGTCTCGCCGCCGAGCAGACGGTGACGAACCTGAAGATGCGCCACCGCGATCTGCAGATCGGCCTCGTGAAGGCGCTTGGCGGCGGCTTCGACGCGGCCGGCACGCGGCTCGCCGCGCCCGCGCCCGTGTCGCCGTCTGCCACACCCGCGTCGGCCGCGAAACCGGGCGACGCGCAACAGGCATCGAACTAAAGTCCAGCCGACTCCAGATCGACGACTCTCGAAAACCACTCGCTTTAAATCAAGGACGGAGAACTCGCCATGAGCGACCCACAACAAAACGCGGCAGCGAGCGCACAGCCGCAGAACAACGGCAAGCGCAAGCGAATGATGACGCTGCTCATTGCCGTGATCGTGATCGCCGCGATTGCCTATGGGCTCTACTATTTCCTCGTCGCCCGCTTCCACGAAACGACCGACGACGCATACGTGAACGGCAACGTGGTACAGATCACCCCGCAGGTGACGGGCACCGTGATCGCGGTGAAGGCGGACGACACGCAGACGGTCAATGCCGGCACCCCGCTCGTCGTGCTCGATCCAGCCGATTCGCAGGTCGCGCTGCAGCAGGCCGAGGCGAATCTCGCGCAGACCGTGCGTCAGGTGCGCGGCCTGTTCGTCAACGACGATCAGTATCGCGCGCAAGTCGCGCTGCGCCAGTCCGATCTGTCGAAGGCGCAGGACGACCTGCGCCGCCGGCTCGCGATCGCGCAGACGGGCGCCGTGTCACAAGAGGAAATTTCGCATGCGCGCGATGCGGTGAAAGCCGCTCAAGCGTCGCTCGACGCCGCGCAGCAGCAGCTCGCGTCGAACCGCGCGCTGACCGCGAACACGACGATCGCCAATCACCCGAACGTGCTCGCCGCCGCCGCGAAGGTCCGCGACGCGTATTTGAACAACGCGCGCAACACGCTGCCCGCGCCCGTCACAGGCTATGTCGCGAAGCGCTCGGTGCAGGTCGGCCAGCGCGTTTCGCCAGGCACGCCGCTGATGTCGGTGGTGCCGCTCAATGCGGTGTGGGTGGACGCGAACTTCAAGGAAGTGCAGTTGAAGCATATGCGCATCGGCCAGCCGGTCGAACTGACGGCCGACATCTACGGCTCGTCGGTCAAGTACCAAGGCAAGGTGATCGGCTTCTCGGCGGGCACGGGCGCGGCGTTCTCGCTGCTGCCCGCGCAGAACGCGACGGGCAACTGGATCAAGGTCGTGCAACGCCTGCCGGTGCGCATCGAGCTCGATCCCAAGCAGTTGAAGGACCATCCGCTGCGCATCGGCCTGTCGATGCAAGTCGACGTCGACATCAAGGACGAAAGCGGCGGCCAGCTCGGCAACGTGCAGAACACCGTCTACGAGACCGACGTATTCGCGAAGTATGGCGACGAGGCGGATGCCGAGATCGCACGCATCATCGCCGCGAACGCTGGCGGCGCGGCGGCAAACGCCGCCGCGGCCGCGCCGGTCGCGGCGGCGAAAACCGCCGGCAACCGTATGCCGAACCTGATGTAAGCGCATGATCCGCACATTGATCCGATAACCCAGCATGGCACAGCCACAAGCTCCGTATCCCCCGCTCAAAGGCGGGCAACTCGTGCTCGGCACGATCGCGGTGTCGCTCGCCGTGTTCATGAACGTGCTCGACACGTCGATCGCGAACGTCGCGATCCCGACGATCTCGGGCGATCTCGGCGTATCGTCCGACCAAGGCACGTGGGTCATCACGTCGTTCGCGGTCGCGAACGCGATTTCGGTGCCGCTCACCGGCTGGCTCACCGAGCGCATCGGCCAAGTGCGGCTCTTTCTCGCGTCGATCATCCTGTTCGTGATCTCGTCGTGGATGTGCGGGCTCGCGCCGACGCTGCCGTTCCTGCTCGCGTCGCGCGTGCTGCAAGGCGCGGTCGCCGGGCCGATGATTCCGCTGTCGCAATCGCTGCTGCTGTCGAGCTACCCGCGCGCGAAAGCGCCAATGGCGCTCGCGCTGTGGTCGATGACGACGCTCGTCGCGCCGGTGGCCGGGCCGATTCTCGGCGGCTGGATCTCCGACAACTACACGTGGCCGTGGATTTTCTACGTGAACATCCCGGTCGGCATCGCGGCTGCGGGCGTGACGTGGATGATCTACAGCAAGCGGGAGTCGCCGGTGCGCCACGCGCCGATCGACGGCGTCGGGCTCGCGTTGCTCGTTCTCTGGGTCGGCTCGCTGCAAATCATGCTCGACAAAGGCAAGGATCTCGACTGGTTTGCATCGACGACGATCATCGTGCTCGCGCTGACCGCCGTGATCGCGTTCGCGTTCTTCGTGATCTGGGAGTTGACGACCGAGCACCCGGTCGTCGACCTGTCGCTGTTCCGGATACGCAATTTCACGGGCGGCACGATTTCGCTATCGGTCGGCTATGGGCTCTACTTTGGCAATCTGGTGTTGCTGCCGCTGTGGCTGCAAACGCAGATCGGCTACACCGCGACCGACGCCGGCCTCGTGATGGCGCCGGTCGGCTTTTTCGCGATCCTGCTGTCGCCGCTGACGGGCAAGATCCTGCCGCGCACCGATCCGCGCTACATCGCGACGGCGGCGTTCCTGTTCTTCGCGCTCTGCTTCTGGATGCGCTCGCGCTATACGACGGGCGTCGACGAATGGTCACTGATGGTGCCAACCTTCATTCAGGGTATCGCGATGGCGGGCTTCTTCATTCCGCTCGTATCGATCACGCTGTCGGGCCTGCCCGGCCACCGGATTCCGGCCGCATCGGGGCTGTCGAACTTCGTGCGGATCATGTGCGGCGGCATCGGCACGTCGATCTTTCAAACCGCGTGGGATCACCGGAACAATTTCCACCACGCGCAGCTCGTCGAGCAGGCCAATCCGTACAACCCGGCATTCAACCAGGCGGTCGATCAGATGGGGCGGCTCGGCCTCACGCCGTCGCAGGCGCACGGGCTCATCAACAATCTCGCGACGCAGCAGGCCGCGCAGTTGGGCGTCAACGATCTGTTCTACATCTCGGCCGCGATCTTCGTGCTGCTGATCGGACTCATCTGGATCACGAAGCCCGAGCGGGCAGGCGGCGGCGATTCGAGCGCCGCGGCGTCGGCGGCGCACTGAAAAACGGGGCGCGCGCCGCACATTGCATGTGAAAACGCCCGGCCTTCGAGCCGGGCGTTTCGTTTCGCGCACGCATCGCGAATTCAATCGCTGGACGGCCGACAAGCCTCTGCGGTGGGCTATTCGCTCGTCACGACAAGCCGCTGCGGCGCAAGCACTCCGTGAACCGCGCGTGCGACGCCAAGCAGGCGATCGTCGCCGTCGTAAACGCGCACGCGCGCGCCCTCGCCGATGTCCGACCGCGCGGCCAGTTCGGCAAGCGGCAAACGCTGGCCGTGCACAAAGCGCTCGGCGAGCGCCGCATCAAGCTTCACGCGTGGAAAAGTCGACAGCAGCGCGTCGACCGGCCGCAGCCAGGCGTCGCGCTCGTGCTGCGTCGCGTTCGCCAATGCATCGAGCGTCACCGCATGCTCGAGCGACAGCACGCCGACAGCCGTGCGGCGCAGCATCGTCAGATGCGCGCCGCAGCCGAGTGCGCCACCGAGATCCTCGGCCAGCGTGCGCACATAGGTGCCCTTGCTGCACGTCACGCGAAACCTCACGTCGGGCAGCGTGCACGACAGCATGTCGAGCGCGCGGATCGACACTGCGCGCCCTTCCCGCTCGACCGTCTGGCCGGCCCGCGCATATTCGTAAAGCGGTTTGCCGTCGCGCTTGAGCGCCGAATACATCGGCGGAACCTGCACGATATCGCCGACGAAGCGCGCGAGCACCGCTTCGACATCGGCCGGCACGCAACGCACGTCGCGCGTCTCGAGCACGTCACCTTCGGCGTCGCCCGTCGCCGTGCGCACGCCGAGACGCATCGTCGCCTCATAGGTCTTGTCGGCGTCGAGCAAATCCTGCGAGAACTTCGTCGCTTCACCGAAGCACAGCGGCAGCAACCCTGATGCGAGCGGATCGAGCGTACCCGTGTGGCCCGCCTTCTTGGCCAGATAAAGGCGCTTTGCATGCATCAGCGCATCGTTGCTGGACAACCCGACCGGTTTGTCGAGCAGCAGCACGCCGTCGAGCGCGCGGCGCGCCATTCGGGGGCGAGGTGAAACAGTCGTCATGGTCAACGCGTAAGAAATCGTCGCTCAATCGTCCTTCGCGCGCGTCGCGTTCGCCTCGTCGATCAGGCGCGACATCGCGACGGCCTTCTCGATCGTCTGGTCGTAATGGAAATGCAGCGTCGGCACCGTATGAATGTGTAGGCGCTTGAAAAGCAGATTGTGCAGATGGCCCGCCGCGTGATTGAGCGCCTCCTGCGTGCCGGCGGGGTCGCCCGTCAGCGTCGTGAAGAACACTTTCGCATGCGCATAATCGGGCGTGAGTTCGACACTCTGAATCGTCACGATCCCGATCCGCGGATCCTTCACCTCGCGCATGATCAACTCGGACAGATCGCGCTGGATCTGATCGGCGATCTGCACGTTGCGATTGGGAGAAGTACGTTTTTTCGTCATGATGAATCCGTCATTGCGTGGGGCGGCCGGCCATGCGCGGCTCACACCGCCATGAAAATGGGCGGGACAGGCCCGCGCCTGCCCCGCCCATGAGCCTGCACGCCGTCTTACAGCGTACGCGCGACTTCGGTGACTTCGAACACTTCGAACTGATCGCCTTCGACGATATCGTTGAAGTTCTTGACCGACATACCGCACTCGAAGCCTTGCTTCACTTCCTTCACGTCATCCTTGAAGCGCTTGAGCGATTCGAGTTCGCCCGTGAAGATCACGACGTTGTTGCGCAGCACGCGCACCGACGACGAGCGCTTGACGATGCCATCCGTCACCATACAGCCGGCGACCGTGCCGACCTTCGGCACCTTGAACACCTGGCGCACCTCGACCATGCCCGTCACGACCTCGCGCTTCTCCGGCGCGAGCATGCCCGACATCGCCGCCTTCACCTCATCCACGGCGTCGTAGATGATGTTGTAGTAGCGGATATCGATGCCGTTCGCTTCGGCCAGCTTGCGTGCCTGCGCATCGGCGCGCGTATTGAAGCCGATGATGACGGCCTTCGACGCGGTCGCCAGGTTGACGTCGCTTTCGCTGATCCCGCCCACCGCGCTGTGCACGATCTGCACGCGCACCTCGTTGGTCGACAGCTTGAGCAGCGATTGCACCAGCGCTTCCTGCGAGCCTTGCACGTCCGCCTTGATGATGAGCGGCAGATTTTGCACTTCGCCTTCGCCCATCTGCTCGAGCATGCTTTCGAGCTTCGCTGCCTGCTGCTTCGCGAGCTTCACATCGCGGAACTTGCCCTGGCGGAACAGCGCGATTTCGCGCGCCTTGCGCTCGTCCGGCAGCACGATCACTTCCTCGCCCGCGCCCGGCACTTCGGACAGGCCCTGGATCTCGACCGGAATCGACGGGCCGGCTTCCTTCGTCGGCTTGCCGTTCTCGTCGAGCATCGCGCGCACGCGGCCGTAGGCCGTGCCCGCGAGCACGATGTCGCCGCGGTTCAGCGTGCCGGACTGCACAAGCACCGTCGCGACCGGGCCCTTGCCCTTGTCGAGCTTCGCTTCGATCACGAGGCCCTTTGCCGGCGCCTCGACAGGCGCCTTCAATTCGAGCACTTCCGCTTGCAGCAGCACGTTTTCGAGCAGATCGTCGATACCCGAGCCCGTCTTCGCCGACACCGGCACGAACGGTGAATCGCCGCCGTACTCTTCCGGCACGACGCCTTCCGCGACAAGCTCCTGCTTCACGCGGTCCGGATTCGCCTCCGGCTTGTCGATCTTGTTGATCGCAACGACGATCGGCACCCCGCCCGCTTTCGCGTGCGCAATCGCTTCCTTCGTCTGCGGCATCACTCCGTCATCGGCCGCCACCACCAGGACCACGATGTCGGTTGCCTTCGCGCCACGTGCGCGCATCGCCGTGAACGCCTCGTGACCCGGCGTGTCGAGGAACGTGACGACGCCGCGCGGCGTTTCGACGTGATACGCGCCGATGTGCTGCGTGATGCCGCCCGCTTCGCCCGCTGCGACTTTCGCGCGGCGGATGTAGTCGAGCAGCGACGTTTTGCCGTGGTCGACGTGACCCATCACGGTCACCACCGGCGGACGCGTCAGTTGCTCCGCGTCGCTGCCGGCCTCGCCTTCGACGAGAAGCGCTTCCGGATCGTCGAGCTTCGCCGCGACCGCACGATGGCCCAGCTCCTCGACGACGATCATCGCCGTTTCCTGGTCGAGCACCTGATTGATCGTGACCATCTGGCCCATCTTCATCATCACCTTGATGACTTCCGATGCCTTGATGGCCATCTTGTGCGACAGATCGGCCACCGAGATGGTTTCCGGCACGTGCACTTCCCGCACGATCGGCTCGGTCGGCGCCTGGAACGACGACGCATTGTCCTGGTGCTTGCCGCGCCCCTTCGGGCCGCCGCGCCAACCGCGATCGACGCCGCCGCTCGAATCGCCGCGCGTCTTGATCCCGCGGCGTTTGGCGGCGTCATCCTGCCAGCCGCCCTTGCCTCCGCCCGGCTTCTTGTTGCGATCGCCTGCGGGCGCCGACGTGGCGGGCGCGGCCGGCGCGCCGCCGCCCGCCGCCTTCTTCGGCGCGGGACGCGCGGCAGCGGCCGCCTCGCCGGCCGGCTTTGCCGGCTTGTGAAGCGTGCCCTTCGCCTCGGCAGCCTTCGCGGCAGGCGGCGCCGCGGCCGGCTTCGGCTCGGGCGCCTTCACCTGCGCGCGGCGCGGCGTGTTCATCATTTCGCGAATCGCGCGCGCTTCCGCCTCAGCGGCTTCGCGGCGCTTGCGGATTTCCTCCTGCTCGGCGCGCGCCTTATCGGCAGCCTCGCGTGCAGCATCCTCGGCCTTCTTCGCCGCTTCTCGCTGCGCGGCGCGCTCGGCGGCCGCGCGCTCTTCCTCCTGCACGGACTGCTGGGACTGCGCGCGCTGCGCCGCAGCCGCCTCTTCCCGGGCCGCGGCCTGCGCGGCCTCGGCCGCGCGCTTGGCCGCCGCCTCCTCTTCCGCGCGACGTCGCTCGGCCTCTGCCGCTTCCTCGCGGGCGCGGCGTTCGGCCTCCTCGCGCTCGAGGCGCTCCTGGCGCTCGCGCAGTTCCTGCGCCTGCTTTTCGAGCAGCTCGGCCTCGCGGCGCGCCTCTTCCTCGCGACGCTTGAGTTCGGCGTCCGCCTGCTCGTCGGCCTGCGCCTGCTCGGCGCCCGCCTCGTTGACGTCGTCGCGCTTGACGAACGTGCGCTTCTTGCGCACTTCGACCTGAATGGTGCGAGCCTTACCCGTCGCATCGGCCTGCTTGATCTCGGACGTATGTCGGCGAGTCAGCGTGATCTTGCG
The DNA here is from genome assembly GCF_001522865.1 of Burkholderia sp. TSV86. Taxonomy (GTDB): domain Bacteria; phylum Pseudomonadota; class Gammaproteobacteria; order Burkholderiales; family Burkholderiaceae; genus Burkholderia. The sequence continues at coordinate 50,986 of NZ_LOWB01000133.1, forward strand.
CTTGTCGCCATCGGTCGCACCGTGCGACTTGCGCAAATGATCGAGCAGACGCGCCTTGTCCGTCTCCGACAGCGCATCGTCCTCGCTCGCTTTCTGGACGCCCGCAGCCTGCAGTTGTTCGAGCAGCACACCAGCAGGCATTTTCAGTTCCGCGGCAAATTGGGCTACGTTGTTACTCGCCATTCATTCCTCTTAGTGCAAGGACCGATTCCTTGCGGTTAGCATCGGGTCAGGCCTTCCGGCCGCCAGCAAATCAGTTCGCCATGATCGTGTCTCACTGGAACCAGTGTTCGCGCGCCTTCATGATCAGCGCCTTCGCCGCCTCCTCGTCGACGCCCGTCATCTCGGTGAGTTCGTCAACCGCCAGCTCCGCGAGATCGTCGCGCGTCTGCACGCCGTGCTCGGCGAGCTTCGCGACCAGCTCGGGCGTCACGCCTTCCAGGCTCTTCAAATCGAGCGCGGCATTCTCGACCTTCTCCTCGTTCGCGATCGCCATCGTCAACAACGCATCGCGTGCGCGGTTGCGCAACTCATGGACGGTGTCCTCGTCAAACGCCTCGATCTCGAGCATTTCGTTCAACGGCACATAGGCGATCTCTTCGAGACTCGTAAAGCCCTCGTCGATCAGGATATCGGCAACTTCCTCGTCGACGTCGAGGCGCGCCATGAAGAGGCCGCGCAGCGTGTCGCGCTCTTCGTTTTGCTTCTGCGCGGATTCGTCCGGCGTCATGATATTGATCTGCCAGCCGGTCAGCTCGCTGGCAAGGCGAACGTTCTGGCCGCTACGGCCGATCGCGACGGCCAGCTCGCTCTCGTCGACGACGACATCCATCGAATGCTTTTCCTCGTCGACGACGATCGATTGGACGGCCGCCGGCGCAAGCGCGCCGATGACGAACTGGGCGGGATCGTCCGACCATAGCACGATGTCGATGTTTTCGCCACCAAGCTCGTTTCTCACCGCCTGCACGCGCGAGCCGCGGATGCCGACGCAAGTGCCGATCGGGTCGATCCGCTTGTCGTATGCGACGACGCCGATCTTCGCGCGCACGCCGGGATCGCGCGCCGCCGCCTTGATCTCGAGCAGACCCTGCTCGATTTCCGGCACTTCCATCTCGAAAAGCTTCATCAGGAATTCCGGCGCGGTGCGCGACAGCTCGATCTGAGGGCCGCGCGCGGTGCGGTCGACCTTCGCGATGTACGCGCGCACACGGTCGCCGACGCGCAGGTTTTCCTTCGGAATGAGCTGATCACGGCGCAGCAGCGCCTCGACACGCCCCGATTCGACGATGAAATTGCCCTTGTCGAGCCGTTTCACCGTGCCGGTCATGATTTTCTCGCCGCGCTCCAGATAGTCGTTCAGGATCTGCTCGCGCTCGGCATCGCGCACCTTCTGCAGAATCACCTGCTTGGCCGCCTGCGCGCCGATGCGGCCGAATTCGATCGACGGCACCGATTCCTCGATGTAGTCGCCCACCTCGACGTCCGGCTTCTGCTCACGCGCCTCGAACAACAGGATCTCGCGATCCGGCTCCTGCAGGCCGGCCTCGTCGGGCACGACCAGCCAGCGCCGGAAGGTTTCGTGTTCGCCGCTTTCGCGATCGATATGGACGCGGATCTCGGCGCCCTCATCGAACAGTTTCTTGGATGCCGATGCAAGCGCGGCTTCGAGCGCGCCCAGCACGACGTCCTTGTCGACGTTCTTTTCGCGCGCCAGCGCATCCACCAACATCAACACTTCGCGACTCATTGTTTGCGGCTCCTAAAGTCAACGTGCGGAATCAGGCGAGCTTTGTCGATATCGGCCAGCGTGAAATCCAGCATCGCGGCCTCGCCTTTCTTCCTCTCAAATTCCAAACCGATCGTCTCGCCGTTCGGCGCATGCAGAATGCCACGGTACGTCTTGCGCCCGTCCAACGGCTTTTTCAAGGTGATGACGGCTTCGCTGCCCGCGAAACGCGTGAAATCAGCCAGCCTCTTCAACGGCCGGTCGAGCCCCGGCGACGAGACCTCGAGCCGTTCGTAATCGATGTTTTCGACCGTCAGTACGTGCTGGAGCTGACGCGTGACCTTCTCGCAATCGTCGATCGTAATGCCGGCGGGCTGATCGATGTAGATGTAGACGCAGACCATGCCGCGCCCGGTGCGCTCGAGATCCACGAGCTCGTAGCCGAGCCCCGTGACCGTGGTTTCTATCAGTTCCGTCAGTTGCACAGTGTCCTCTCAGGTGTCCGCGCCCGCCCCTCGCGATTCACCCGCTGAACGCGCGCCTTAGCCGGCGCAGGAAGCGCTACCCGAGATGCCCAACCGTTTCGGCAAAAAAAAATGGGCGCAACGCCCATCTTGTTACCGGTGGTCGCACCTGAGCTGCACATCGAATCCGTACGCCCAGCGACTTTGCGATTATAGCGAGTTCTGGGCCGGACGCAAAGCGCCACCCCGCCAAATCGGCGCAAAATCGGCGTGAAATGGGAATTTTGCGGGGCATTTGCAACATGCGGGATCATTGCAAAGCGTGGCGCGCCGCGTTTTGCACAGCTTGCCAGCCACGCGGGCGATTTCAATACCCGGCGAAATGAAATGCGCCGTCGCGCCTCTCGTCATTATCGCCGTGGCTGTCGGCAATAACTTGCCGGCCGGTGCGCGCCCGAACCGCGCAAGCAGGGCATCGCGCCAAGCGGCGCCGGCATCAGCCGCCTCAGGGCTCTGCTTGCCGGGCGCCGCCGGCATTGATCCGGCCGGGGAGTTGCTGATCGAGCCGGCGACCGACACGACGCAGTTCCAGCCGGAATCGCCCGCCGCGGCAGCGCCAAGACGGTTATCCGAGGAAAACCACCGCTAAGCGTCGGCTGTCGGCCCCAACCGCTCGACTTCGTTCGCGGCCCGCACCACCGCCGCCTTCGCCCGCCCCGAACAGCGGCGCGCCGCGCCGCCCCTGCTCGGTTCACGCGAAGGCGGCGGTGGGCAGACCGCAAACGATCAGCGTGCGCCCTGCACCTGCTGCGCCAGCAACCAGTACAGCCAACGCAACCGCGGCACCACGATTTCCTTCCACGCGGCGACGCGAGCCTTGCTCGAACTCCACTTTTTGGATTGGAGGTGCTGACTTCGTATTCCTCCGCCTACCGGCGGCAACGAAAGCCAAGCCGCTCGGCCTGCGCGCGGTAGCTATCGTCGTTGTAAATCACCATGCCGCGCCAGCGCCCCCAAAGTTCCCGGCCGAACGCGAAGAACGGATGCATGTCTCCTGACATGCCGTCGTTGACCAAGACGATGTTCATTGAACTCCTGCCCACCTGCGCCCGGGAACGGCAATCAGACCGCATGTCGGCCGCGCGAATCGAACGGGCAGCGCCGGACGCCATATGGCCGACGCATGGGTAATCTCGTTGCTGGCGGTCATAAGCATGCGTTGCGAGCCCTCTTATTGAGCATTGCAAAGCAACCCTCAGCGGCATTCGACACCGCATGGCGCGACGAAACACGTGCGGCAAGCGCGCGCGACGATGTGGGACGCAGCACCGGACGCGCCGGTAAATGGTGCATGAAATTCGATGAGGATCGAGATCCCCCGCCGATCGCCCCCGGCATGTTCGACAGCACGGGAAGGCGCCCCAGCACATGGAGAAATGGGCCGGGCCGGTTGCGCCAAGGGTGGCGGAACCGGCCGGCATGAGCGGAGGAACATCCGGTATGTTCAGGGCCTTGGCCGGCCCCGCGGCGCGCGATCAAGAATGCCGCCGCCACGCAACGAGTTTGCGCCGGCCTTTCGCCAGCTTCGCCGCTTACCGGCCGCGTGAACGATTACACGGCGGCATATGCGGTTGGCCATTATTGCGGCCGCCGCCCGCATTACCGTCTGCCGCCGCCCGATTGCCATTCGCGTTTCGGCCGCCCTTGCCGCCGGCGCCGCGCTTGTTGCCACCGGCTCCGTAGGACGCGCGGTTGCCGTCGATATCGCGGCCGCCTTGGCGCCCGCCTCCGCCATATACCGGCAGGCCCGAGTAACCGCCGAGGCCGGCGCCGAAACCACCGCCGCCCGCCAGGCCGCGCCGACCCCGGCGGGGCTGATCGAGCTGACCGTGCGCCGTCAGCACCGGTTCGCGGCTGATAAAACCCATCGACGTCTGCATCGGATCAGGCTGGCGGCGCTCGGCCGGGCCGCCGCGCTTGCCCTTGTCGTCGGTCGGCACTTTCAGTCCGACCGACGCCATCAGGCGGCGCACCTGCGCATCGTCCAGCTCCTCCCAGCGGCCGCGCTTCAGGCCGCGCGGCAGCGGAATCGGGCCGTGACGCGTGCGGATCAGACGGCTCACCATCAGGCCAACCGCCTCGAACATCCGGCGCACCTCGCGATTGCGCCCTTCCGCAAGCGCGACGTGATACCAATGATTCGTCCCCTCGCCGCCGCCGTCGCGGATGCGCAGGAAATTCGCCGGGCCGTCGTCGAGTTCGACGCCATGCAGCAGCTTTTGGCGCGACGCCTCGGTCAGCTCGCCGACAACCCGCACCGCATATTCACGCTCGACGCTATAGCGCGGATGCATGAAGCGGTTCGCGAGATCACCCGACGTCGTCAACATCAACAGACCTTCAGTATTGAAATCGAGGCGGCCGACCGCGAGCCACTTCGCGGTCTTCATCGGCGGCAGCCGATCGAACACCGACGGCCGCCCCTCCGGATCCGCATGACTCACGATCTCGCCGGTCGGTTTGTGATAGAGCAGCACACGCGGCGGCTTGTTCGGAAGCTTGCGCTTGACCGGCTTGCCGTTGATTCGAACCTGGTCGGTCGGCATGATCCGCTGGCCGATATGCGCTGGCTCGCCATTGACCGACACGCGGCCGGCGATGATCAGCTCCTCCATCTCGCGACGCGAGCCCATACCCGCTTCCGCCAGCACCTTATGCAACTTCGGTGCATCGTCATCCGGCGACAGCACGCGCTTCGGCTGCTGCCCCTGGCGGCCGCGACGCAGCATCGGCGCGCGCACGCCGCCGCCCTGCGAATTGTTATCAGCATCGAACGCAGGCGAAATCACATACGCAAACAAATCGTCCTGGCTCGCCTCGGCGGCCGCCGGCGTGCTCCGCTTGCCCTGCTGCCGCGCGGCACCTTCGCGTTTGCCGGCCGCCGCCGGCTTGCGCGGCGCTTTCGCGACCGCATCCTTGTTGCGCGGCGCGCGCGCCGGCGCCTTCGCCGCGCCGGCATCGCCCGCCGCCATTGCGTCGGATTGCTCCGCGCTATCGGTATTCTTCGATTTTGCAGCCGCGCGACGGCGCGCGATCAAGCTGCGCGGACCGCGCCGCAGACCGCGGCGCGGACGCTCTTCACCGCCCGCATCCTGAGTCTGAGCAGGCTGCTCGGGCGCATCGCTGGCGCGCGCCACCGCGACGGCATGCGCGGCTTCAGACGAATCGATGTCGTGGATATCTGTCAAAACAACCTCAAAATGTCAGGTCTCGCGCCCGTCACGGGCACGGCTAGGGTTGGTCGCCCGTTTTCACGCGCGGTGTTGCGCGGGCGCCTCGACGTCCGGCGCATCATCGATGCGCGGCGCCTCGCCGTCCTGCCGCGCGTGCCCGGGGGCCGCCTCGCTTGAACTGCGCACGGCGTCGGCAAGACTGTCGGACGAATCGTCCAACGCCTGCTGCACGTGCGCCTGGACCGGCCCGGCGTCGCTCCGGACGCCGCCGATCTGGCCTGGGTCTTCTTCCTGCTTCACTCGGCCCACCGCCGGCTCGGCGGTCACCTCGCGATTGGCTGTATCCGCCGCCGCGGCGCCATCCTCATTCGCCGCGGCGCCCCGATGCTCGGGTACATTCGCCGGCACGCCAGCCGATTCGGCGCGCGGAAGCGCATCACCGCCGGCAAATTCGATCGACGACGAGGCGCTGTCATGCGCAATCGTTTCTTCATCTTCGGCATGCGTCGCCGCATCATCGCCGGCAACAGCCTGCGCATTCGCGGCCCCGCCGCCGCGCACAGCCGTTCCAACCGACGCAGCCGGTTCACCGCCGAAAGCGGGACGACCGGCATCTTCGAACCCAGCCGGCCCGGCCGGCATCGCGCCGCTGCCGTCGGCAACGGCGGCGTCCCCGGCTGCGTCGCCGGATACGTCTAAACCGGCATTCACCGCCGGCCCGGCCGAATCGGCGCGGCCCGCCGCACCGCCAACACCAACAATACCGGACTGCGCCTCGTCACCCGGTGCCGCCGCTTCGTCGGCTTCCGCGATCGCGCCGCCCGGTGCGTCGTCGCCCTGTGCGTCGTCATCCGGGAAATCGATTGCCTGCTGCGCGAGCAGGCTCGCCTCCAGATGCGCGGCGGGCTCTTCGAGGGCCGGCAGATCGTCGAGCGCCGCCAAGCCGAGGTCGTCAAGAAACTGCTTCGTCGTTGCGTAGAGCGCCGGACGCCCCGGCACGTCGCGATGACCGATCACCTCGATCCAGCCGCGATCCTCCAACTGCTTGACAACCTGCGTGTTGACCGTGACACCGCGAATTTCCTCGATATCGCCGCGGGTCACCGGCTGCCGGTACGCGATGATTGCCAGCGTCTCCAGCACCGCCCGAGAATATTTCGGCGGTTTCTCCGGGTGCAGCCGGTCGAGATAAGTGCGCATCGCCGGCTTGCTCTGGAAGCGCCAGCCCGACGCCAACCCAACGAGTTCCACGCCGCGGCCGGACCACTCCTGTTTCAGATCTTCGAGCAGTGTTCGGACTGTATCCGCCGACACGCCGTCGGCGAAGAGCTTGCGCAAATCGCCGAGCTTCAGCGGTTCCTGCGCGCAGATCAAAGCAGTCTCGAGGACGATTTTCGCCTCTTGGGTATTCATGCAGCTAAGTCAGACCCTGTGGTCAAACGAACCGGATCAATCGAACAGACGTAAGGAACGGAAGACGCGCTCGCCCGATTCTGATCGGTCATATTGATGGGAGCACGAACCGGGGGTGGCGAAACAGCTTTCAAGCCCAACCCGAACCGGACGGAACAGCGCGGAACCCTACGTCGGAGCCGCGTGACTGAGCGCCATCTTACGCAAAATTGCCCGGTGCGTAAAGATAAAGAGCGGATAAAATGCGTGCGGCAAAAGACACTTTGCGCAAGCGCCTTTCATCCGTGAACATCCGCCGCAGGCGTCAATCGAGGTCCTCGACCCGCGCCGGCATTTCCTTCACGAGCCCCCAGACCGCGTCCGCCGCGGGCGACAGCGAGCGATCGCGCCGCCGCACCAGCTCGACGGTGCGCTCCGCACGCGGCGCAAGCGGCCGCGCGACCAGCGACGAGCCGGCAGGCAGCGGCAACGACAGCCACGGCAGCACGCTTACCCCGACGCCCGCCTCGACGAGCCCGAACACCGTCGCCGAATGGCCGAGTTCCTGCACGACTCCGGCTGAGACCCGATGCGCGGCGAGCGCCGCGTCGATCAGCGGACGGCTGCCCGATGCGTAATCGAGCAACACGAGCCGCTCGCCGGAAAGCGCGGTCCACGGCACGGGATCACGCTCGGCGAGCGGATGATCGGCGCGCGCAATCAAGCAGAACGAATCGGTCATCAGCGGCTCGGCAATCAGATCGCTCGTCGCGAGCGGCCCGATCACGACGCCGAAATCCACTTCGCCCGACTTGACCTTGCGCAGCACGTCGCTCTGAACGTCGTCGCGCAAGCCGAGCGCGACGAACGGAAAGCGCCGCTCGCAAGCGGCAACCACACGCGGCATCAGCCGGCAGGCGACCGTCGGGCTTGCCGCGACGATCACGCGCCCGCGCCGCTGTTCACCGATCTCGCGAATTTCGCGCAATGTGTCGTCGAGATCGCCGAGCAGGCGCGATACGCTCGCGATCAGATTCACGCCGACATCGGTGAGCTGCACGTCACGCGTCGTGCGGTCGATCAGCTTGAGTCCAATCTCGCCCTCCAACTCGCGCACCGAGCGGCTGACGGCCGACTGCGTGAGACCGATCTCGTCGCCTGCCCGACTGAAGCTTTTGAGCCGCGCCACCTCGATGAACACGCGCAACTGCCGCAGCGTGATATTCATAGCATTGCCTCATTAATCGGACGTATCGATGCGCAATTGTATGCGCGCCCCGTCACGCCGGAGTGTGTCGGTGCGGTGCAACACAAGCTGAAACGCACGTCTCACGGGCCACGCTGCACAAGATTGGTGATTGTCCTGATTTGCGCGAGGGTCGTTTTGGCGTCTTATACGCCCCTAGTTGTCGCGGCCATCGGCGCGCCGTCTAGCGGCTTTGCAGCGATTGCCGTTGACATGGCACGCTTCCTGCGTAAGCAGGCGCACAGGGCTGCGGGGGTTCGGCCTTCCCGCGGCGGATCACACCGTATCCGCCGTCGCGTGAAGCCGGCGCCCTCACCCGGCACTCGTTCGACGAGTGCCCGACGTGTGGAGTGCGCAGCGCGGGGCGGCGCACCGGAGATAGCTTCGCTGAGGTGAGGACATGATGCTGTTCGACGATTTGAGAGATAACGAGTGGGCACTGCTCGAGGGGCTGTTCTGCGCCGAGCCAGCGCGCAACGAGCGCCGTGGCCGCCCTCGTGTGGAGGCGCGTTCGGTCGTGAACGCCGTTCTTTGGGTGCTGTCGACGGGCGAAGGCTGGTCGAAACTGCCTGGCCGCTATCCGTCGCCGCCGACTTGCCGTCGACGCTTCGACGAATGGCAGGCCGACGGCACGCTCGCCGAAGTGGTGAAGCGTCTCGGCTCGAACGGCCGCCAGATCTCGCTGCGCGGCCGTATCGGCGCAAGCGCGGTAAAGCCGCCCGCCCCGCCGAGCCGTGACCGCCTGCGCGGCGCATTCTGGACCAATCCGGAATCCTGGCGCGCTCCCGTCAAAATGGCGTGAACCCTGCCTCCGGGCGGTCCGTAGCGCCGCCCGGATAACGCGCCGGGATGCCGGCCCCTCTTTCGCACGCCGTGCCGACGATGCGATCGGGCGACACATCCACTTACCAATATTTACAGCGCACTTTCGCTCTCCCGCATACCTTTACTGGTACACGGAACGAGCCGTCTATCGGTTCGAAGGGAGCCTTCAACGATGAAACGCTTGCCATTTCTCGCGGCATGCGGCGTTGTCGTTTCGCTGGCGCTCGCCGCTGCTGCACAAGCCGGCCCGCCTTTGTCGAAGCCGCACGAACGGCGGGATCAGGTCGCGCTTTCACCGGCAAACGCAGCGGCGCATCGCAACCAGTCCAACGCGCCGCGCGGCGACCTGCGCGGCGATATTGCGAGCAATGCGCGCGAACGTGACGACGCGCAGCGGCCACGCAATCCGAATCGTCAATAAATCGCCGGTACCGGGAAAAATCGGCCGGCCCGGGAACTGCGCGGCACTCACCGAGTCTCAGCATTGCCATGAGCACAGCGTGGCAGCAGCAATGAACCCGGTACCGCCCGTATCCTCGCGATACGGGCTTTTTTTTGGGCCAACCCAATGCAATCTGTGCTACAGACGACTCTCCAGGATCGATACCGCGCTTGCCTCGCTGAGCGCGTAGTCCGCCATCTTGCGATCCTCCCAATCGGCGCGCTTCTCGTCCCGCTCAAGCCGCGCGAATTCAGCACGGCCATTGTCAGTCAGCACTGCGATGTCGACAGGCGCGTGAAAGCCGGGCGCGGGCGCGACAGTCTTCTGCCGAACCGTATCCATCAAACCCAGCGAACGCAGGTATTCGAACACGCCCGGACGCCTCGCCCACGGAACTTGACGGTACTGGACACGCCTGAGCGCGTCGAGCACAGCTTCGTTGGAATACGTGGCCATCTCGATTCTTTCTTAAAGGGCAGCGACATTGCAAAGCGGCCTCGCCGGCCGAGATCTCCGCCCACCGACGCCACCACGCAGCTCATGAGGGACCCCTGATTGTCCCTCCCCACTCTCTTCCGACCCGCGCCCGGCCATTTTGTTCTTACGAAACAGGGGCGGATCATTCTCCATTCCCGAAAAGCTACCTTACCCCAATCAAATTGATTCTGTTCAATTCATTTGTCCTGCTCTTTGCGACTTTCGTGCTCTACCGCAAGCGCCGTGGCGCGCGCGCCATCGCCATTGCGATCGCCACGCTCTTCTGGCTCATCGCATCCGGATGGCTCGCGGCGCCGCTTGTCGCACTCGCTGAATTGGGCGTGCGGCCAGTCGAGCATCCGACGATGACAGGCAACACCACGATCGTGATGCTAGGCGCAGGCATCGAGCAGCGCAACGGCGCTGCCGTCCCGACGCGCGACGCCCTCGCCCGCATCGCGAAAACGGCCGAACTCTATTCGGCATGCATACGAACGGCCTCGCACTGCACCGTGATCGTATCGGGAGGCGACCCGCAGCGGCCCGGCGTCAGCGAAGCCGCTACATACGCGCCCTATCTGCTCGCACGCGGCGTGGCAAACGGCGATCTGGTTCGCGAAGCGCGCAGCCACACCACATACGAAAACGCGCGCTTCACCGCTTCCATATTACGCGCTCAACATTACGACGCGCTGATCCTTGTTACGACGTCATACCAGATGCGGCGCGCGCTTCTGGACTTCGACCATTTCGGCATCGCGCCGCAGCCCGTCTACTCGAACCGGCGCGACGCGCAGCTCGGGTGGCTGCCGCGTTTCGACAATCTTGCCAATGCGGAGCAGGCACTGCACGAAATTCTCGGCATCGCGCAATTTTACGTGTATCGTCAACTTGGCTGGTTTTGATCAGTGCTCGGCTGTCTTTCACACCCCAAATATCCTGCCCCGGCGAACCGCCCCGTCTCCGGCGCCTTTCTGGACAAGCGTATGGCGGCGGCATGGCGGGGCGAACGACTGTTGCGCCCGATCCACGCGGCCGATCGCCGCGATGCAATCGAATGCACTGATCCGTCACTTTTGATAAACTCGGCTCACTCGATTGCAGACGCCAGACAAATCGGCAACACTCGGGTCCATCACCACTTAGCGGAGGTAAGCAATGAAGAAAATGACCATGGCTATCCTGGTTTCGATGTCGGCTCTGGCTGGCGCGGCATACGCTCAAGAAAGCACCGAAATCAAGACGATCACCGATCCGGCAAAAATCGCTGAAATCGAGCAGCGCGCGCAAGCGCTGCAACAACAGCAAGCCGCGCAGCAGTCGGCAGCCGAGGCGCAGCCGGCCCATGAGCACAAGCATCATGGCAAGAAGGGGCACCACAAGGCCGCGAAGAAAGCCCAGTAAGTCCGGCGCATCTCGCTGCACACAAGGCCGAATCCGGGTTGCCGGATTCGGCTTTTTCATTCGTGTGCCCCGATGAGCGCGCCGCGCGTTGTGCTAAAGTCGCGCACCGAACTTTTCCACCCGTGCGCACCCCGGTGCGGAGGACTGAATGAGCAACATCCAACTGGACATCGAATGGACTGACGCCGCAACCCGCAAAATCAAGCAATTGATGCCGCGCGGCTCCGACGAGGCGTTCCTCGCCCTGCCGCCGATCGAATGCCTGCCGATGGAGGGCGACGTGCTTTTCCTTGGCCCGCAAGGCAAGCAGCACCCGTTCATCGTCGCGGAACGGCAATATCACCATGACGGCGACGCCGACTGGACCATCATTCTGATTCTCGACGTCCCGAACGCCTCGCACTGAATGCCGGCGTGTTCCCCCTCCATCGGCCAGCGCAGCAAAAAAAATAGCCCGCGCTTCATACGAAGCGCGGGCAAAACCGTCGCCCTACGAGGATAGGCGACGGGGCCACCGAGATCCGCGCAAACGCGGATCGTCGTTCAGACTGGGCAGCGCGCCAATTGCCGGCAGCCGCCCGATGCGTCGATATCCCATCAGGCAGGGGGTATTCGAGGCTGAACCTCGCTGTATTCGAAACCCTCCCTGATTACTCCCGGAAATAGGGAGCAGTTTTCGTGCCAATCTGGAAATACTTTTTAAATATTTGATTTAAAAAGATTAATTATCCACGGCCTGCTGAAAGTATGATTTCGGCCTATCCGTTACGGGGGTGACGTTACGTAACGCCGCCACTGGCCGACACACGGCCGGAAGCGTCGAATGCGCGACGCCCGCCGCCCGTCGGCGAAAAAAAAGCCCGCCAAAAGGCGGGCTTGGTGGTGCTTGATGCGGCGAATGCCGCGCGATGCAGGCGTCAACGCATCTGACTGACCAGAAGCGACATGATCTGCCGCGCAGGCGCCGACGTATCGACCGCACCCTTGTCGTCGACAATCGCGACACGGGTTTGATCTTCGGCAAGCGCCTTCACGTTCACGAGATATTGCTTCGCCTTCTTTTCCTTCTTGCCATGGAAAAGCTGATTCCAGAAGCCCTGCTCCTCGGCGCTGAAATCCTTCGGATCGACGTAACGAACGTAGTACAGCCCCTTCGCCCGATCGCGGTCGTCGACCGTGAAATTCGCACGATCGAGCGCGATACCGATACGTAGCCACGAGCGGTCATACGACTCGGGAAGCGTCAACTCTGACGGCACATCCGCCGCCGGTTCGCCCGGGCTGCGCGACGCCGACACGCTCGCAACATTCTGCGCAGCAATCGCCGCAGCAGCTGCCTTGCTCTTGTCGCTCGCGGATTTTGAATTGCTCGGTGCTGCATCGTCGACGATCGGCACGCCGCCGGCCTTCACGCGCGCATCGTTTTGCGCAAGTACCGCCATCAGGCGCTTCAGGTATTCGGTTTCGAGGCCGGGATCATTAGGCTTCGGCTCCCATTTGCTCGAATCATTGCCCGGCCCGGTAAGCGCCTCGCGCATCCCCTTCTGGCTGACGAATACATAAGTGCCGCCGTTCGGCGCGACGTCGAGACGCGTGCGGTACTTGTTGCGCTCCGCCGTCACATAGGAATTGCCCATCGCCTTCGAAATCACGCCGCGAATCAGACCGTCGTTGATCTGCGGGTGCGTTTCGTTCCAGTCCGTTTCCATCACGCCCTTGTCGCGCTGCTCGACCACGAGCAGAAAACCCTGCTCTTGCCAGAACCGGCGAACCTGCGGCCAGATTTGGGCCGGCGTCTTGTCGTCGATCACGAGCCAGCTTTCGGTGCCGTCACGTTGAATGTGCATCCCAGGTACGGCAGGCACGACCGTATCGGTCGCGGGCGCGGCCTGCTGGACTTGCTGCAGGCTCGAAAGCGAAGTTGCGCCCCCCTGCGGCGGCAGCGAACGCTGATCAGGCGTCTCGTCCAGCATATTGGGCGGCACCGCGAGCGACACCTCCTTCGATTTCGAGTCGCTCTTATAGTCGATTTTCGTAGGCGACGGCGAACTGCAACCGGCGACGAACGCGCCAGTCGCGAGCAATACCGCAAACCGCGTGGTAAGACGAAGATCAGTCATGTTCAGGGAATCCTTCCGCTAGGTCACTCACGGCGACTTTTCCGTGAGTCAACTTTCCATTTTACCGGTCCGGCGCAAGACCGTGCAAAAAGCAAACATCGGTATCGTCACGAACGGTGTTGAAGCGCCGATATGAGGCTCGCAAGAAACGGGCAGATGAATCCATGCCGCCAGATTGCCGTGAAAAAGCCGAAAATGCGCCCCCCTATCCCCGGCCGGCATTTCGTTGCCGTCGGAGAAACCTGATGAGCTGCGACAAAAAAGACGCCGATACGCTGATGATCGAAGCGTACCTTCGCCAAGCGCGTGAGGCGCTGCGCGCGAACGTCGATCGTCACCTGTCTGCGCGCAAATCTGCATGGCGCTCAGGCCGATATGAGAAAGTTTCCAATATGGTTTTCGTTTTGCTCAAAAATCAAGCATCCAGTAAAAAACCCGCACAGCCTTACGCTGTGCGGGTTTTGTTCTGGTCGGGGCGAGAGGATTTGAACCTCCGACCACCTGCACCCCATGCAGGTACGCTACCAGGCTGCGCTACGCCCCGAAAGCGTTAAAGTATAACAGACACTTTCTCTCAAGAGAACAGTTGAAGCGCAATTGCCGCGACATGAATTACGCAATCGCTCCCGGATACGCAACCTCGACATGCGCGGGCAGTGGAACCGCCCGAGTCGTGCGCCACAAGTCGCCGTCAACCGACCAACCGCACTTCTCGAACAGATCGCGCGACAACAGATTCGCATCGGTATGCTTCGAAACCGCAACGGCGGCGGCATTGTCCCGCAACAAGGCTTCGGTCAGCAAAGAGACCATCGCGATTTCCACGTCCAGGCCGACCACGCGGCAACTCATCACCACTTGCTCGATGCGCTGCGCGGATGCGATGCCGATCACCACGAGACCATATTCGGCATGCCGGTCGGCCACCTCGCCGACGAGCACCAGCCCGCTGTGGCAGATGTCGTCGAGTTCCTGCGCGCTCCAGCGGCGTCCGGTCGTATTGAACTGGTTGGTCTTGTTCAACAACTCGAGCGTTCGCGGAAAACGCGGATCGCTCTGCCCCGCGATTCGGCCGAATGCGGCCTTCAGATTCAGCCTTGCCAGAAATTCCTCGCGCGACAGCGTCTTGCGCTCCGTCTCGCGCTGAATTTGCGATTTGATCATCTCCGTGCGCCGCGCGGATTCGGCGGTAATCGTCACGCCCTGCGTTTCGGCGCTCCACATCAGGATGCGCTTCCAGTAGTAGTGCGACGCATGCACCACGCGAAGATCGGGAATCGCCTCCTCGACGGTTTCGCGCTCGCGCGGATTGTCGTCGACGAAGATCACGTTTCGCGGCAACAAATTCGCTTCTTGCATGGCCTCGTTGATGCTCTGCACCTTGTTGTTCCACGAGACTTTCAGGATCGCGAAATCCTCCAGAAGCAGCCGGCGCTGGAAGACGCGCGGCCAGATCGCCTTGATGCGGTCGAGATCGTTCTTGCTGACGAGCGCGAGAATCACGCCGCGCCTTCGCAGCGACAGCAACGCCTCCGCGATACCAAGCGGCCATCCTTCGACTGCGCTTTGATAATCGGGATTGTCGGCCTCTGCCAACACACCGCGCCAGAGGGTATCGTCGAGGTCGACACAGACCATCTTGACGCTGTCGATCGACCGGAGACTGCGATACATCGCCTCCGCCTCGAACCACAGCCCACAAATGAATTCGCCCACCTGGTGTGAATAGTGGGCCGAAGGCGCAGGCACCCTGACGATGCGGTCCTGATCCAGCGTGAAATCATGGTCGCCGATGAAGCCGCCGTGCGCGTAATGCCAGAGGCTGTCGTCCTGAATGAAACGGCGCCCGTAAATGGACGCGAGATGATTCATATCCATCAAGTACAGATTCGGATGCTCGAACACCCGGCGCTCGATATGGCGGTTGATCTGTTCCATCAGATAAAGATTGCTCGTCGCATCCGAGCGGTGGAAGTGCCGGCCGTTCACGTTGTACTGCGGCGTCATGTAATTGACGACGAACGTCGGAATTTCGCGCGCCCAGCGCAGAATGCGCTCGATCCAGAAATCGATGATCTCGTAGGCCTCGTTGAGCAGCCTGTCGGTTGCCTGCTCGTCTGCATAGGGCGCGCGCAGCCATTCCGCGTAGCTTCCCTCCAACAGGACGCCGCGCAGCGGAATCTGCGCGATATGGAACGAGTAGGCGTCGAACGGATGAGGCAGCGTGTCCGGCATGTCGGAGGAGAACAACACGAGGTCGATCGGCGTCTCGATGCCATGCTTGCGCAGCGCCGGTATCCACGCCTCCATCAGACACGAACCCTGCAGCAGAACGCGGCCGAGCTTGGAATCGGTGCGGCGCAAATCCTGCGGTATCGTGTAGAAACGGTTGTTATGCCGCCTGTAGTCGGAAACGGCGGTGACAGGCATCGGCGTAAAGCTCATCGCGAATTCCGCTGAGTTCACGAGATGCTCGAGCAGCCGTTCCAACGGAAAGCGGCTGCCCGTCCAATAATCGATCACTTCCCTGCTTTCGGGATCGCGCTTCAGAATAGCGCGGTAAGCGCTGAGCACTTCGGATTCGGTAATGCGGGCCATGCTGCATCCTCGCTCTTGTTACGTTTCAATGAAACTGCTACGAGAGGTGCCGCCACTCACCGGGGAGAGATTATAAGGTTTCCGCGATACGTACAACACGGCCGGCAGCGGCGTATCCCACTCTCCCGCTCGCATCCTGACTCGCCGGCATCCAACCACGGCCCCGTCCCGCGTCATACGCTACCGATATCGCATTCGACGTGGGATTTCAAAAATCCATTTATCAATTACAAGAAAAATGAAAGAGAAGCAAAACGCGATCATTAAGAAAAAGCGGCGTCTACTCTTTAGATGGTAGAGAAAATGAATCGGCATCGAGTGCCGGGGCGGATAGTCATGATGTTAAAGCGTGCGTGCGGGAGAGGCATGCTTGCAAAACGACGTGTGAAGCACCGGACGATGGCGCGCGCCGAGCCGCATGCCCAAGTCATACGCGCGAGTCGAGCTGCGATAGCCCCGCCCGCTAAACGCACGACGATGCGCACCGCATCGACCGCGTGTTTAAGCTGCTTAGACAGAGTTCCGGCATGCTCCGCCGCGGTGCGTCCTTTGCGTAATGCAATACGACGCCCCCCCAACGTTTGGTGCTGCTCCTCTACCCCATCATTTCACACTTGCCGCACCGGACGGCCGATGCGCGCACCCGCGCGACGGCCGCCACGATAAATACAGGGAGACAGCAACCATGCGCGCATCGGTCCAGCGCGTCGAGCGCACGCACGTCTTTCGCACCGCGCATCCGCCGCGCATGCTGCGCAACGCCGTTTCGGTTTCGCACGGATTCTACGTTCTTGCGCGGCAGCAGCGGCCGCACTCGCATTGTTTTAGCGCCGGATGCCGCCATCCGCGACGAGCGCCGGCAACGGCGCCCAAACCGCCACCACGCTCGAGCGCGCGAAAGCCGATCGCCTGGCGCGCGAGCAGCAAATCGCCCGCACCGTGCCGCCGCTCGCGTCCATCAAGCTCACCCAGCCGCGCCCGCTGACGTTACGCGACTCCGCCAAAGCGAAGCGCTGACGTTCGTGCGCGACATCGATTTGCGTATCGTCGGCGACATCGGCTTCTATGTGCATCGATTGTCGGCAACGCTCGTACCGACGCAGACCAGCGCGCCGGTCAGGCTCGACGATCCGACCAGCTTCGAGATTGACATGCATCGCGGCGCCGTCACGCTCGATGGCACCAAACTCACCGCGCGGTTCAGCGGCTGCATCTTCGGCTACCGCGACACGCCGCTGCGTAAGCTGCACGTGTCGGCAGGCGACGGCGTCATCCATCTGCAGAGCGAAATGCAGCGCAACGGCTGGGTGCCGTTCTCGTTGACGAGCCGCCTCGACAACCCGCCCGCCCCGCTGCCGGCAAGCTATATGTAGTTCGAAAACGGCGATATGAAAATGCTCAACGTGCTCGAACTGAATGCGCACGCGCTGATCCGAAACTCGACGCAAGCGCGCGTGAGCTTTGATCTTTACGGCTATCGCGATCAAGTTCCACCGGGTTCGGTGCAGATGGCGGCAGACGGCGCGCTGCTCGTCGACCTGGGCAGGAAAGTCCCGATCGCGCCGTAACCCTGGCGGCCGGTCAATCGTGCCAGGGACGGATCGGGTCGATTGAATCAGCCGCCGCGCTTCAGACTTTCGATCACGTCGAGCAGCGCATTGCGCAACTGCGCGACATCAACCGTTTCACCCGCCGCCGGCGCATGGCGCACCGGCGACTCCGGCTGCGCCCCCGCCGCAGCCGAATCGCTCGCGCCACGCCCGCTGCCGACGGTGTCGAGGCGGTTGCGCGCCCCGTTGATCGTGAACCCTTGTTCGTACAGCAGTTCGCGAATCCGCCGAATCAGCAATACCTCGTGATGCTGATAATAGCGGCGATTTCCGCGCCGCTTCACCGGACGCAACTGCGTAAACTCCTGCTCCCAATACCGAAGCACATGCGGCTTGACGCCGCACAATTCGCTCACTTCCCCGATCGTGAAATAGCGCTTCGCGGGAATCGGTGGCAACACGACTTTCTCAACCGTCGACGTCATCGTCAGTTAACCGTCGGTAAGGGCGCGCGGGCGCGTCGCGCGTGGGCGAAGCGCCGGTTTCAGCGCACGAGATTCGACTCGGCGCCGTTTTCGACGAGCGCCTTCAGCTTCTGGCTCGCATGAAAGGTCACGACGCGGCGTGCGGCGATCGGAATCGCTTCGCCCGTCTTCGGATTGCGTCCCGGCCGCTGCGGCTTGTCGCGGAGCTGAAAATTACCGAAGCCCGACAACTTCACGCTTTCGCCGTTTTCAAGCGCATCGCGGATCACCTCGAAAAACGCCTCGACCATGTCCTTCGCTTCGCGCTTGTTGAGGCCGACGCTGTCGAACAGCAGTTCGGCCAGCTCGGCCTTCGTCAGCGTGGGCGTATCGCCCGGCGCCGACGACGCAGGCACGTCGCGGGTCATGGCGCTGCGTTGCGCCGTCAGAAGGGCTTCGAATTCACTCGAGTTCATGTCGTTCATATTCTGCAAAACCAGCGCGTCAAACTGGGATAAAACATAGGCGGGAAGCGGCCACACGCCACTTCCTGCGCACTATCCGCGCAAACGCGCGCCATAAGCTCGAGCCATGCGGTCCACGAGGGTCTGGATCGCCTGATCAACCGTCTCGTCCTGCAAGGTTCCGGCCGCGTCCTGGAGCGTCACGCGAAACGCAAGGCTTTTCTCGTGGGCGGACAACCCACCAGAAGTATTTGATTTTGCACGAAATTCGTCGAAGAGCGCAACCTTCTGGACAAACTTGCACGCATCATCCGCAAGCGCTTTGCCGATCTCGTCGAAAAGCGCTTGCACCTCGACCTGTTGGTCGACGACAACCGCGATATCGCGCCGCACCGGCGGAAATTTCGAGACTTCGGACAGCGCCGGCAGCGCCCGCGGCACGAGCGCATCGGCGTCGATCTCGAACATCACCGGCGGATGCGGCAGCTCGTACTTCTGCATCAAGCGCGGATGCAGCTCGCCGATCCAACCGACCGCCCGGCCATCAAGTTCGATCCGCGCACTGCGCCCCGGATGCAGCGCCGGATGCTCGGCCTTCACGAAGCGCGCGATGGCCGGTGCGAGCAGCGCCTCGAGATCGCCCTTCACGTCGAAGAAATCCACCTGACGCGTTGCCGCGCCCCATTGCTCGTCGAGCACCGGGCCGTAAGCGAGCGCGCCGATGCGCTTGGGCTGCGCATAACCGGCGAGCGCCAGCTCGCCCGCCTGCGCGGCCGGCTCCACGGCGAACACGCGCCCCGCCTCGAATACACGCACGCGATCCGCGCGGCGGTTCAGGTTATGGCGCAGCACGCCGACGAGGCTGCCGAACAGTGTCGAGCGCATCACCGAAAGCTGGCTCGCGATCGGATTCAGCAGCCGCACGGGATTAGCGTTGCCGGCGAAATCGCGCTCCCATTCGTCATCGACGAAGCTGAAATTGACGGTTTCCGCGTAATCGCGCGCGGCAAGCGCGTGGCGAAGCGCGTGAATCGAGCGGCGCGTCTCGTCGGTCGCACGCATCTCGTTTTTCGCGATGGGCGGCCGCGCGGGAATATTCTCGAAACCATGAATGCGCGCGACCTCCTCGATCAGATCCTCCTCGATCTCAATGTCGAAGCGGTGCGGCGGCGGGCTCACGCGAAACACGTCGCCGTCGCGCTCGAACGCGAGCCCAAGACGCGTGAAAATCTGCGCGACTTCATCGGCACCGATCTCGACGCCGATGATCTTGTTCGCGCGCGACACGCGCATCGACACCGGCGCGCGCTGCGGCACGTTGACAACCTGGTCGTCGACCGGGCCCGCCTCGCCGCCGCAAATGTCGAGAATCAACTGCGTGATCCGCTCGAGATGCTCGGCGGTCGTCGAGTAATCGACGCCGCGCTCGAAGCGGTGCGCGGCGTCGGTCGAGAAGTTGTACTTGCGCGCGCGGCCCCGGATGCTGTCCGGCCACCAGAACGCGGCTTCGACATAGATGTTGGTCGTGTCGAGCGTGACGGCCGTGCTGTCGCCGCCCATGATGCCCGCGAGGCTCTCGACCTGCCGCTCGTCGGCAATCACACCGACCGCCTCGTCGAGTTCGACCGTATTGCCGTTCAAGAGCTTCAGCGACTCGCCGCGCTTGCCCCAGCGCACGTCGATGCTGCCGTGAATCTTGTCGAGATCGAACACATGCGACGGGCGGCCAAGCTCGAACATCACGTAGTTCGAAATGTCGACGAGCGCGGACACGCTGCGCTGCCCCGAGCGCTCAAGACGCTCGACCATCCATTGCGGCGTTTTCGCGCGCGCGTTCACGCCGCGGATCACGCGGCCGGAGAAGCGGCCGCACAGATCGGAGGCGGAAATCGTGACGGGCAGCGTCTCGGCAAGCGCCACCGGAGCCGGACGAATCTCGAGCGCCGTGAGCGGCGCGCCGGTGATCGCGGCCGTCTCGCGCGCGATGCCGAACACCGACAGGCAATCCGCCTTGTTCGGCGTCAGCTTGATTTCGAAGATCGTGTCGTCGAGATTCAGCGCATCGCGGATGTCCTGGCCGATCGGCGTGTCTTCCGGCAGGATCATGAGGCCGCCGTGATCCTCGGAGAGCTTGAGTTCGCGCGCCGAGCACAGCATCCCCTGGCTTTCGACGCCGCGCAGCTTCGACAGCTTGATCGCGAACGGCGCGCCGCCGTCTTCAGCGGGCGGCAGCTTCGCGCCGACCAGCGCGACCGGCACCTTGATGCCGGGCGCGACATTCGGCGCGCCGCAGACGATCTGCAGCGTCGCGCCGGTGCCCGCATCGACCTGACAGACGTTGAGCTTGTCGGCATCCGGGTGCTTGACCACCTCGAGCACGCGGCCGACGACGATTTTCTCGGTCGGCGGCGCCGCGCGGCGCTGCGATTCGACCTCAAGCCCCGCCATCGTCAGCGCATGCGACAGTTCGTCCGTCGTCAGTTGCGGATCGACAAAGGTTCTCAGCCAGGATTCAGGGAGTTGCATGAAAGTCCACGTTCGAAACAGGTTGGATCGAGGCCCGGCGCGGCATCTGGCGCGGCATTCGGCGTGGCCTGCCGGGCACGGAGCGAGGCGGTCGCGCCGGTCAGGCGAACTGCCGCAGGAAACGCAGATCGTTCTCGAAGAATAGACGCAGATCCTGCACACCGTAGCGCAGCATCGTCAGCCGCTCGAGGCCGCTGCCGAACGCAAAACCGATATAGCGCTCGGGATCGAAGCCCATGTTGCGGATCACGGTCGGATGCACCTGCCCCGAACCGGAGATCTCAAGCCATTTGCCCGCATTCTTGCCGTGCTCGAACATCATGTCGATCTCGGCCGACGGCTCGGTAAATGGGAAGTACGACGGGCGAAAGCGCACGAGAATATCGTCGCGCTCGAAGAATTTCTTCAGAAAATCGGTGTAGACGCCTTTTAGATCCGCGAAGCTGACGTTCTCGTCGATCCACAGCCCTTCGACTTGGTTGAACATCGGCGAGTGCGTCGCGTCGCTGTCGACGCGATATGTGCGGCCCGGCGCGATCACCTTGATCGGCGGCCGGTTCATCCGCGCGTAGCGGACCTGCATTGGGCTCGTATGGGTACGCAACAGCAGCGGACGGCCGTCGTCATCCTTGCCGTCGATATAAAACGTATCCTGCATCGAACGCGCCGGGTGGTTCTCCGGGCTGTTCAGCGCAGTAAAGTTATACCAATCGGTTTCGATCTCGGGGCCGTCGGCCACGTCGAAGCCGATCGAGCGAAAAATCTGCTCGACGCGCTCCCAGGTGCGCATCACCGGATGCAGGCTGCCCGTGCCCGCGCCGCGGCCGGGCAGCGTGACGTCGATCGCCTCGGTGGCAAGACGCTGATTCAACAGCGCGTCGGCGAGCGCTTGGCGGCGCGCGTTGAGCGCAGCCTCAACCTGCTGCTTCGCGACATTGATTCGCGCGCCTTCCGTCTTGCGCGTGTCGGGATCGAGCTTGCCGAGGTTCTTCAGCCGCTCGGTCAACACGCCCGACTTACCGAGGAAGCGCGCCTTTTCGTTCTCGAGCGTGGTGATATCGGCAGCCCCTTCGAACGACTGCTTCGCATCGGCGACAATCTGATCCAGATCCATTGGTCCCTTCACTTCCCACGTCAAGGGTTCAGCGCGCATTCGCGACGACACGAAAGCGCCCGACCCAACAAAAAAGGGGCTCGGAAGAGCCCCGTTTTCGCTGCAGCGGCCGAGATTACCGGAGCATCGCTGCAACTGACCACGCAGTACTAATCTCGCAATTAGGCTGCAACGGCGGCTTTCACCTGCTTGACGATCGCGGCAAAAGCAGCCTTGTCGAACACCGCCATGTCGGCCAGCACCTTGCGGTCGAGTTCGATCGACGCCTTCTTCAGGCCATTGATGAACACGCTGTAGGTCATGTCGTGCTGACGCACGGCCGCATTGATACGCGTGATCCACAGTGCGCGGAACACACGCTTCTTGTTGCGGCGATCACGGTACGCATATTGACCCGCACGCATCACCGCCTGCTTGGCGATGCGGTAGACATTGTTGCGGCGGCCGCGATAACCCTTGGCCAGGTTGATGATCTTCTTGTGGCGGGCCCGTGCGGTTACCCCACGTTTGACTCGAGGCATGTTTCTCTCCTGTGAGTATCGGTTGAGGGGTTACGCGAACGGAAGCATCGCGCGGACGGAGTTCAGATCGGAATCATGAACGGCCGTGGCGCCGCGCAGATGGCGCTTGTTCTTCGTGGTTTTCTTGGTCAGGATGTGGCGCTTGAAGGCTTGACCGCGCTTGACGGTGCCGCCCGGACGCACCACGAAGCGCTTTGCAGCGCTCTTCTTGGTCTTCATCTTAGGCATGACGAACAACTCCAGTTTATTTGATGGAGATGGGTGTGCGGTTGGCTTTTCGCCCCTGACCCGCCCTTCGAAACCCAGTCCACTTGTGTACGGCGCGCCGCAAGCAGCCGCCGCCGTTTCGGGCGCGCCGCCCTGACCGGGCGACACGCCGAACCACTGCAAAGCCGCGCGCATGTCGCGCGCAGGCCGGTTACTTCTTCTTCTTCGGCGAGAGCACCATGATCATCTGACGCCCTTCCATCTTCGGCATCTGCTCGACCTGGCCCACTTCCTCGAGATCGGTACGCAAACGCTCGAGCATGCGCATGCCGATTTCCTGGTGAGCCATTTCGCGGCCGCGGAAACGCAACGTGATCTTCGTCTTGTCGCCTTCCTCGAGGAAGCGCACGAGGTTGCGAAGCTTGACGTTGTAATCACCGTCATCGGTACCCGGGCGGAACTTGACTTCCTTGACCTGGATGACCTTCTGCTTCAGCTTCGCCTCATGCTGCTTCTTGGCTTCCTGGTACTTGAACTTGCCGTAATCCATCAAGCGGCAAACCGGCGGAACCGCCTGCGGCGCGATTTCCACCAGGTCAACATCCAGTTCTTCCGATTTACGGAAAGCATCGGCGAGCTTTACGATACCGAGCGGTTCGTTCTCGATTCCGACCAGACGCACTTCCGGCGCAGTAATTTCACCGTTGATGCGATGCGACGACTTATCAGTAGCGATGTTACGTTTCCTCTAAAAATTAAAAAAACGAGCCGCGCTGCCAGGGCGGTTACTTGAACGCCTGGATTTCTCCACGCAGGCGCTCAACAAAGGCCTCGACCGGGAGAACCCCCAGATCGACGCCGCCACGGGCACGCACGGCTACCGTTTGCGCTTCACGCTCCTTATCGCCTACGACGAGCAGGTAGGGAACTTTTTCGAGCGTGTGCTCGCGTATTTTATAGCTAATTTTCTCGTTGCGCAAATCAACCGACGCTCTAACCCCTTGTTTTTGCAATGTTTGAGCAACAGATTGCGCATATTCGGCCTGACTTTCAGCGATATTCAGCACAACCGCCTGCACCGGGGCAAGCCAAATCGGCATTGCACCAGCATGGTGCTCAATCAAAATACCGAGAAAACGCTCCATCGATCCGACAATCGCCCGATGCAGCATCACCGGCCGGCGGCGGCTATTGTCCTCGGCGACGTACTCCGCGCCGAGCCGCTCCGGCAGCAGCATGTCGAGTTGCAGCGTGCCGCATTGCCACGAACGGCCAAGCGCGTCCTTGATGTGGTACTCGATCTTCGGGCCGTAGAACGCCCCCTCGCCCGGCAGTTCCTCCCATTCGAGGCCGCAGGCCTTCAGCGCGTTGCGCAGGCCCTCTTCCGCGTGATCCCAAGTCTCGTCCGAGCCCATTCGCTGCTCCGGACGCAGCGACAGCTTGATGTCGATGCGCTCGAAGCCGAAATCATCGTAGACGCTCATCGCGAGCTTGTTGAACGCGATCGCCTCGGCGTTGATCTGGTCTTCCGTGCAAAAGATGTGCGCATCGTCCTGCACGAAGCCGCGCACGCGCATCAGCCCGTGCAACGCGCCCGACGCCTCGTTGCGATGGCACGAGCCGAACTCCGCGTAACGCAACGGCAGGTCGCGGTACGAGCGCAACCCGTGCTTGAACACCTGCACGTGCCCCGGACAGTTCATCGGCTTGATCGCGTAATCGCGCTTCTCCGACTCCGTCGTAAACATGTTGTCGCGATAGTTCTGCCAATGGCCCGACGCCTCCCACAGCGAGCGGTCCATGATCATCGGCGTCTTGATCTCGAGATAGCCCGCGTCATTCAGCCGGCGGCGCATATACTGTTCGACCTGCTGCCACAGCGTCCATCCCTTCGGATGCCAGAACACCATGCCAGGCGACTCTTCCTGAATATGGAACAGATCGAGCTGCTTGCCGAGCTTGCGGTGATCGCGCTTTTCCGCCTCTTCGAGCATGTGCAGGTACGCATCCTGGTCTTCCTTCTTCGTCCACGCGGTGCCGTAGATCCGCTGCAACTGCTCGTTCCTCGAATCGCCGCGCCAGTACGCGCCCGCCACCTTCATCAGCTTGAAGACCTTCAACTTGCCGGTCGACGGCACGTGAGGGCCGCGGCACAGATCGGTGAAGCCGCCGTGCGAATACAGCTTGATCTCGTCGCTCGACGGAATCGATTCGATGATCTCGGCCTTGTACTTCTCACCGATGCCCCGGAAGTACGCAGCGGCCTCGTCGCGCGACACGACGCGGCGCGTGACCGGCTCGTCCTTCTTCGCGAGTTCCTGCATCCGCTTTTCGATCTTCTCGAGATCCTCCGGCGTGAAAGGCCGGCTGTACGAGAAGTCATAATAGAAACCGTTGTCGATCACGGGGCCGATCGTTACCTGGGCTTCCGGATACAGTTCCTTGACCGCATAGGCGAGCAGGTGCGCCGTCGAGTGACGGATGATGTCGAGACCGTCCGCATCCTTATCCGTGACGATCGCAAGCGATGCGTCGCGATCGATCAGCGCGGACATATCGACGAGTTCGCCGTCCAGCTTGCCGCCGAGCGCAGCCTTCGCGAGGCCGGGACCGATCGACGCCGCGACTTCGGCGACCGTCACCGGATGCTCGTACTGGCGAATCGAGCCGTCGGGCAGGCGTATCGAAACCATATTGGCAATCTCCGTGATGCCGACAGTGAGCGGCGGATTGAGCCGCGCACGAGGAAACGCCCCGAACGCGCGGCAAAAAAAATGCGGCCCCGCTTTCGAGGGGCCGCATTCCGATACTTCAAAACCACAAGGCGAAAACGTTCCTCGACTAGCGTCGCTCCGAATGGGTTTCGGTCAACGTTCGCGGTGTCATAACCGTATTCGCCTTTTGCGATGTGTCATTGGTAGGCTCGATTGGATTCGAACCAACGACCCCCACCATGTCAAGGTGGTGCTCTAACCAACTGAGCTACGAGCCTGAAGAAGCTGAAATTATATGGAGTTTTTTTAGCCTTGGCAAGAGCTTTCGTCCATTCCACTTAGAAAAATTCGCACCCCATTGCCATCGCCATCCGTCCGCCAGCCGCCCCCGGCGCTCATGCCTTGCGCACCGCCCGCACGACGCCCGCCACCTCACCGAGCAACGTGCACGCGCGCTGCACCTGCGACGCACTCGACACCTCGACCGTAAATTGCATGAACGCGGTGTTCCGGCGGCTCTGCGTCTTCACGCCGGTCACGTTCATCTTCTCGCGCGCAAACACTTCGGAGATGTCGCGCAACAATCCCTGCCGGTCGGTTGCCTCGATCATCAGGTCGACCGGATAGACCGACACGCCGCGCCCGCCCAGCACGTCGGCGGACCAAGTCGTCTGCAGCACGCGCTCGGGCGCGCGTTCGGCCATCCGCCGGAACATCGCGCAATCGCTGCGGTGAATCGACATTCCCTTGCCGCGCGTGACGAAACCGCTGATCGCGTCCGGCGGTGCGGGGCGGCAGCAGCGCGCAAGCTGCGTGAGAAGCGCGTCGACGCCGACGACGAGCACGCCCGCCGACGCGCCTTGCGTGACGCTCGCGCCGCTACTGCGCTTCTCGAAATTCTCGGGCGCTTCGGGCTCGGGCTCCGGTTGCGGCGCATCGGAAAGCGCCTGCTCGACGTTGCGCAGGCTGAACTCTTCCTTGCCGACTGCCGAGAACAGTTCGTCGGACGACTTGAAACCAAGCTTCGCCGCAAGCTGCTCGAGATTCACCGACGTCTTGCCTTCACGCTGCAGCGTCTTCTCGACAAGCGCGCGGCCGCGCGCAACATTCTCTTGCTGGTCGATCAGGTTGAACCACGCGCGCACCTTCTGGCGCGCCCGCGCGCTGTGCAGATAACCAAGCTGCGGATTGAGCCAGTCACGCGACGGGCCGCCCTCTTTCACCGTGACGATCTCGACCGTCTGGCCGTTCGCAAGCGGCGTGTTGAGCGGCACCATCGCCCCGTCGACGTGCGCGCCGCGGCAGCGGTGGCCAAGCTCGCTGTGCAGGTGATACGCGAAGTCGACCGGCGTCGCGCCCTGCGGCAGCGCAATCACGCGCGCCTGCGGCGTCAGCACGTAGATGTGATCGTCGGCAAGCGACGCCTCGCGCAGCTGCGCCCACGCGTCGCGGCCGCTCGCGTCACCGCCGCTTTCCGCGACGTCGTCCTTCCACGCGAGCAGTTGGCGCAGCCATGCGATCTTCTCGTCGTATTTGTCACTCGCCTCGAACTGACCGCCGTAACCGCGCGCGCCCGCTTCCTTATAGCGCCAGTGCGCGGCGACGCCGTATTCGGCGAAGTTATGCATCTCCTGCGTGCGGATCTGCACTTCGAATGCGCGGCCGTCGTCGCCGATGACGACCGTGTGCAGCGATTTATAACCGTTCGGCTTGGGCCGCGAGATGTAATCGTCGAACTCCTTCGGCACCGGCTGCCACAGGTGATGGACGATGCCGAGCACCGTGTAGCAATCCTTGATGTCCGGCACGATCACGCGAAACGCTCGCACGTCGTAAAGCTCGGAGAAATCGAGTTCCTTGCCGCGCATCTTGCGCCAGATGCTGTAGATATGCTTGGGCCGGCCGCTCACGTCGGCCTGGATCTGCGCGGCGGCCAATTCGCGCTCGAGACGCCCGATTGCTTCTGCGACGTATGCCTCGCGCTCGACGCGCTTCTCGTCGAGCAGCTTCGCGATGCGTTTATAGGTAACGGGGTCCTCGAAGCGAAACGCGAGATCCTCCAGCTCCCACTTGAGCTGCCAGATACCGAGCCGGTTCGCGAGCGGCGCATAGATTTCGAGCGTCTCGCGCGCCAAATCAGGCGGCGGCGCGATCTTCGCGGCGGCGTAGTAGCGCATCGACTGCAACCGCGACGCGAGCCGGATCAGCACGACGCGAATGTCCTGCGCGAACGCGAGCAGCATCTTGCGCAGCGCCTCGATCTGCGCGCGCCGCTGCGCCTGCGCGTCGCGGCCGGCATCGGCCGCCGCGTTCTGCGCGGCGCGCAGACTCACGGTACCCAGACGCAGCAGCTTGCGCACGTCGTTGACGAGTTGCACGACCTCGTCGCCGAAATGCGCGGCGATCTGCGTATCGGGATCGCTCAAATGCGGCGTCAGCGCGAAGAGCGCGGCCGCGCTCACCGCGGGCGGATCGACGTTCAACCGCTGCATGATCGACGCCGTGCCCGCCGCATGCTCGACGAGCAGCTCGCCCGACGACAGCCGCGCATCGCCCGCGTGCTCGCGCACGAATGCGAGCGCGTCGTCGAACGACGGCGCCGCAACGGCGGCAGAAGCCGATTCGGCTGTCATTGTCGTGCCCTGCTTCATCGGTACGTCGTGTTGCACAACCACGCGGCTTACGCTTTAGCTCCGTTGCGCGGCGACGATCACGACCTCGACGAGGCAGGCCGGATCGGCAAGCTTCGCCTCGACAGTTGCGCGCGGCGGCGTCGCGCCCGGCACAACCCATGCGTCCCACACTTCATTCATGCCTGGAAAATTCGCCATGTCGGAGATGAAAATCTGCACCGACAGCAGATGCGACTTGTCGCTGCCCGCCTCTGCGAGCAGGCGATCGATGTGGCCGAGCACTTCGCGCGTCTGGCCCTTGATGTCCTGGGCGGTGTCCTCGGCGATCTGGCCCGCGAGATAGACCGTGCCGTTATGGATAGCAATTTCGGAAAGGCGGGGGCCGACGTGGTGACGAATGACTGCCATGAGAAATCCCGGTTGGAAAGTTGATCGAAACACGGCGCGACCCACATCCGGATGAGCCGCGCACGCTTGCGGCCGCATCGCGCCGAACCGCATATTATGACGCGTGCTGCGCTTATGCGATAAAGAATCGACGCGCAATCGCAATTTGATCGGCGCTCACGAACGCCGGCGCATGGCCCGCTTGCGCGACCTCGACGCTCGACACCTCGCGCCCGCGCGCCTTCATCGCAGCCACCGTCTCGCTCGACAGCAAATCCGACTGCGCACCGCGCACGACCAACAGCGGGCCGCCGAACACTTCGAGTGCACGCCACAGCAGCGTTTCGCCGAGCGCATTCGCCTCGGGCGTCGCGGCGGCGAACGGCTCGACGATCCGCGGATCGTAGCGTGTGCGCCATCCGCCGTCCGCGTCCTGCTTGAGCAGCGGCCGGTTGATCTCGCGCCATTCGTCAGGCGTGAGCGGGCCGAACGGCAGCGACAGCGAGGTCAAATAATCGACCCCTTCTTGCTCGGTCGCAAAGCGCTTGTCGAGCCCGAGATATTCGCCGATCCGCGCCAGTGCCGGGGGCTCGATATGCGGGCCGATATCGTTGACGAGCATCTTGCCGATCGGCGTGCCCGGCAACCCGCCGAGCGCGAATCCGATCAAGCCGCCCATCGACGTGCCGAACCAGTCGACCCGTTCGACGTCGAGCCGCGCGATCAACGTCACCATGTCGGCGACGTATTGCGGTATGCCGTAGAGCTTCGGGTCGGCAAGCCAGTCGGAGCGGCCGCGCCCGACGATGTCGGGACACACGACGCGATAGACATCGGCGAGCGCCGCGGCAAGCCGGTCGAAATCGCGCCCCGAGCGGGTCAGGCCGTGCACGCAGACGAGCACGCGGGGATTGTCCGGCTCGCCCCACTCGGTATAGGCGACATGGTGCAGGCCAACGGGGCTCGCGCATTGAACGCGGCGCTCGCGAGGCTGCCGCAAAGAGGAAGGGGCAAGGTTCGATGACATCTGCGCATCCTGACGAACAATTGGCATGAAGAACGCCCGTCGCGCCGAAGGAGACGGGCCACCGGGCACACGGATCGATTGTAATCCGCGTTGCGCCGGCGTGATCCGCAGATCAGCCGTCCGGCCGATGCGACACGTTGCGCATACGGCCGTCGAAGCCCCTCATGCCAAGCCTGACGCCATTCAGCCAGCACCAGCCGCCCCCTTTGCCGACCACAGCGGCAACGCCAGCCGCAAGCGAGCGCGCCGCCGTCATGGACCAGCACGGCTGCACCATAGCAAAACGCCCCGCGTTTTACCCAACGCGGGGCGTTTTGCAGCGCGGGCCGGCGGCCGGGTTTCAGCGCATGCCCGCCAGGCAACGGCTACTCGGCAACACAAACAAGACTGCCGCCGCGCCCGCTACGCGAACGCGCTCACGTCCAGCGGCGCGCCCGTCTTCGCCTGGATCTCGTCGACGCTCACGCCGTCAGCCAGTTCGACGAGCTTCAGCCCGCCGTCCGTCACATCGATCACGCCAAGATCGGTGATGATCCGGTCGACGACGCCAACGCCCGTCAACGGCAGCGAACATGTATCGAGAATCTTGTGCTGGTCGCCCTTCGCAACATGTTCCATCAATACGATCACGCGCTTGACGCCCGCGACGAGATCCATCGCGCCGCCCATCCCCTTGATCATCTTGCCGGGGATCATCCAGTTCGCGAGATCGCCGTTCTTGCTGACCTGCATCGCGCCGAGAATCGCGAGGTTGATGTGGCCGCCGCGAATCATCGCGAACGAATCGGCCGACGAAAAAATCGACGAACCCGGCAACGTTGTCACGGTCTGCTTGCCGGCGTTGATGAGATCGGCGTCGACTTCGGCCTCGGTCGGTGACGGCCCGATGCCGAGCAGACCGTTCTCCGATTGCAGCCAGACTTCGATGCCCGCCGGCACGTGGTTCGCGACGAGTGTCGGCAACCCGATACCGAGATTCACATAAAAACCGTCCTGCAGTTCTTGCGCCGCGCGCGCAGCCATCTGGTCACGATTCCAAGCCATCTCAGTCTCCTTTCGCGCGCACGACGCGTTGTTCGATGCGTTTTTCCGGCGTCGCATTGAGTACGAGCCGCTGCACGAAGATGCCTGGCGTATGGATCTGATCCGGATCGAATTCGCCGTTCTCGACGATCTCCTCGACCTCGGCAACCGTAACGCGCCCCGCCATCGCGCACATCGGGTTGAAGTTGCGAGCGGTGCGGCGATAAATCAGATTGCCCGACTTGTCGGCCTTCCACGCCTTCACGAGCGCGACATCGGCGGTCAGCGACGGCTCCAGCACATACTGCTTGCCGCCGAACTCGCGCGTCTCCTTACCTTCGGCGATCACGGTGCCATAGCCGGTCTGCGTGAAGAACGCCGGGATGCCCGCGCCGCCTGCGCGCAGCTTTTCGGCAAGCGTGCCTTGCGGCGTGAATTCAAGCTCGAGTTCGCCGGCCAAATACTGACGCTCGAATTCCTTGTTCTCGCCGACGTATGACGAAACCATTTTCTTGATCTGCCGGGTTTCGAGCAGCAGGCCAAGGCCGAAGCCGTCGACACCCGCATTGTTGCTGATACAGGTGATGCCCTTCACGCCGGAATCGCGCAGCGCGGTGATCAACGCCTCAGGAATCCCGCACAAGCCGAAGCCGCCCACCGCAAAAGTCTGTCCGTCGCTCACGATGCCCTCGAGCGCGGCAGCCGCACTGGGGTAGATTTTGTTCATCTGTGTCCCTTCCTCTATGGAAAACGGTTCGACGGCTCATGCGGCCTGCTCGTCCGCCTGCTCCGCCACACCACATTCTAGGCACGCGCGGCCCATGCTGCCGCGGCGCACAATTATTCTCACCGCCTCCGCAGCATGAGAGCCGCGACCTGCCCGAAAGGGTACGATGCGCTCGACATGGGGCACAATACGCAAAAATGCATAAGTGTTCGCCGTAGCCCGCGCGGCGTCCCGCCACCGCCCACCCGCTTCCATGTCTGCCATCGACTATCAGACCGCATTCCACCTCGCGCCGATCGGCCTCGTCCTGTCTCGCGACCGAGTGATCGAGGACTGTAACGATGCGCTGGCCGCAATCTTCCGCTGCGCGGCGCGCACCGACCTGATCGGGCAATCGTTCGAAGCGCTCTATCCGTCGTCCGACGAATTCGAGCGGATCGCCGAGCGGATCGCGCCGGCGATGATCGCGCACGGCAGCTACGCCGACGACCGAATCATGAAACGTGCAAGCGGCGAACTGTTCTGGTGCCACGTGACGGGCCGCGCGCTCGAGCGCACCGCGCCGCTTGCCGCCGGCGTATGGACATTCGAGGATTTGAGCGCGACGCGGCGAGTCGCGATCGAGCTGACGCCGCGCGAGCGCGAAATCGCCGCGCAGCTCGTGACGGGCAAAACGAGCAAGCAAATCGGCCGGCTGCTCGACATCAGCTCCCGCACGGTCGATATCTACCGTGCACGGCTGATGCGTAAATACGGAACGGGCAATACGGCCGAGTTGGTGCAACGCCTGCTCGGGCGGTAAGCAGCCTGCCAAATCGGCCGCCGCGGCAGAAAAAGAAAACGCCAAATAACCGGCCCGCCATTAGCGGCAGTTGAAACTCAAAAATCAACGGAGCCGAGCTATCCCATTATTCATCTCAAATTAATTCACACCCAAAATTCAATAATCCTATCTCTGAAAACCGATTCAGTCAAAATTCGAGTCTACACTTTTCTGTAAAATTTATTTACCCTTATGCCCGGTAACCAGATCTAGAACAAGCGCACAGTAATATCAGACGAAAAGCAATGCATCTGCATTGTCCGGGTAATAATATTTAATAGATAGTTGAACGAGGATGCCAACCTTTCAGCCGGACGCTTCGATAGCGTCCATCCTTCGATCGGACCGACTCGCGGTCCGGTGGCGCCGCTTCGCGGCTGACGCCGGACTCAGCCATGCCATGCCTGCGGCGGGACCGCCGGCATGCCGTGCGGATATCGCGCAACGCTGAGCGACCAAGCAACCGAATAGTCGAGCAATCACGTGACAAAAGCGGCCGTGCATCAGCGCGGGGCTGCGGCATGTTTTCTCGCATAAATCAAACAACAACGATTTTTCAACCAACTACAACCAAACCCTAAGACCAGGTACTTTCATGATTATCGCGAGAATAAGACCCTTCCTCTTTATTTTGATATTGGGTTTGATTGGCTGCCGCTCTTCTTTCGCTCAAACCAATACGCCGGTAACCGGAACCGATGTCGGCGGCGAAATCCTCGATATTATTAATCAAAACTCCAAGAATCCGGCACAAGCCATCAATAATTATATGGCCAGCCTTGCGGCAATGAACGTGCGCTGGGTCCGCATTCATATCAATTGGGCGAACATCCAGTTGGCGAAGACCTGGATCATTCCCGGCGACCTCAATCCCGGCCCGACCAGCGGCCTATACTGGGGCGTCACGGATGCCGTCGTCCGAGCCGCTCGAAACAACGGCTTGCGAATTCTCGGCGTGATCACGTCCACGCCGAAATGGGCAGTCGGCGCGCAATGTCCAAGCAGCTATCGCAGCGGCATGTACACGCTGTGCGCGCCCGACCCCACGTCTTATACCAATTTCGCGAAGGCGGCCGCCAGACACTATGGCAACGACAGCTACGGCGGGAGAATCGACGCATGGGAAATCTGGAATGAACCGAATTGCGGCCCTGACTTCATCCCGCACGATCCCGTGATATACACGCAAATTCTGAAAAGCGTTTATCCGGCGATCAAGCAGGTCAATCCATCCGCTTATGTCTACGCGGGCGGCAGCTCGAGCTGCATCACCGCACCGAACAACGGCACCGGCGCCCTTCCGGCGAACGGCGTGGCGGGCTTGGTCAATTCCACGAATCCGCAATATCCGGCTCCGGTGCAATGGGAGCCCCGCGATTGGCTGGCCGTTATGTATGCGAACGGCGCGCACGGGTACTTCGACGCGCTCGCCCATCATCCGCACTGCCACAGCGATGACTGGCAAGCACCAGGCAATCAGTGCCCGAGCACCACGCTCAACTCGCAGTACCCGGATTACTCGAACGCGTTCAACATCATGTGGCACACGTTCTCGTCGCCGTCCTATGCATGGCCGTCGCCTACCGGCAAGACTTTCGCGAGCTACACCGGAACCAGTCTGCGCGACTTGATGAGCGCGAACGGCGATGCAGGAAAGTCCATCGCGATCACCGAGTTCGGCGCGCCGACCACGGCGTCGGACGGCGCGACCAATTTCACCGGCCAACTGGGCGGCAATCCGCAGCAATATACGAACGCCAATTTTCAAACGATGGCGCCGCCGTACCTGACGCAAGCGAATCAGGCGCGCGAGTACCGGGAGTTGATGGCGTGGATCAGCAATCAGCCGTATGGCCAGTACGGGCCCGTGTATGCGTATTCGCATTCGGACATGGCCCTGTCGTCGCCGTACAGCGGGGATATCTATGAGCCGTATTTCGGCCTGATGACGATCACGTCGTCGACGGGCTCGACCGGCACGGTGGGTGCGCCCAAGATCGCCGGGACGTATCAGGCCGCGTCGAGCCCTTACTATCCGGCATGGCCAAACTTCGGCGCCGCCGCGAAGGCAGCCGCCAGCCAGACGCCGGGTTATGCGCCGGTTGGTCCAGGCTGGTAAAAATCTCGAAAGATCGATGGGAAGGCGAGCGGCCGCAAGCGCGGCGCTCGTTGCCTTGCATGCGGAAGCTGGCGGTGTTCGCGCGAAACCCGCCACGCTTGCGGGGCTTAATCGATGCAAATACCGCCCCCGCAGGCCGGAATCACGCTGCATGCGGGTTCAGCGGGCGCCCGCTGAACCGGGCCGAATACACATCGCCCGAACAGTCCACGGAGCGGCAGATACGCCCGCAAACCACCGAAAATTCAGCGCCCCTCTACTCCCGCTGTTTTCGCCAACGCGCTTTCAATCACCTGACGCAACGCATCTGGCAACGGCACCGATTTACCCAGCGCATAATCGACCCACACACAACGCGCATTGCCGCGCGCGTACAGATGCTCGGGATCGTCCGCGCGGGTCAGCTCGAAACCGGTATCGAAGCTGCTGCGGCCGGGCTTGGCCGCCGACATGCGCGCCACCACGTCGCCCGGATAGTGCAGCTGCTTCAAAAACTCCATCGACGCATTGACGATCACGGGCCCTTGCCCCTCGCCGTTGCCGCCCGCGATGCCGAGGGTTTCGAACCACGAGATCCGCGCCTGCTCCATGTAGCGGAAATAGACCGTGTTGTTCACATGGCCGAATGCATCCATGTCGCCCCAACGAATCGGCATCGACATCTCGAAAACGGGGGTGTAATCGCTCATTGCACGCTTCTTTTCTACAAAATGACTATCCGGCGGCGCCCGCTCATGCGAGGCCGTGACCGTCGTCGGCCGAGATGATCGAGCCGTTGATGAATTGCGATTCGTCGGCCGCGAGCAGCAACAGCAGGCCGTCGAGATCCTGCGGCTTGCCGACCCGCCGGCGCGGCAGCGCCGACTGCAGCTTCTGGCCCTGTTCGGTTTCCCACAGGTAATGATTGATCTCGGTATCGATATAGCCCGGGCAGATCGCGTTCACGTTGATCCCGTAGCGCCCCCATTCGAGCGCCATCGCGCGCGTCATGTGGACGACGGCCGCCTTGCTCATCGCATAAAGGCCGATTTGCGCAAACGGCCGCAAACCCGCCACCGACGCGATGTTGATGATCCGAAACGCCGGCTTCCCGTTGCCGCTGCCCGCGCGCATGATCATTCGTTTGGCGACTTCCTGCGCGACGAAGAACGCGCCGCGCGTGTTCGTATCGAATACATATTCAAAATCGGCGGGCGTCACGTCGACGAGCTTTTGCATCGTCGATACGCCCGAATTGTTGACAAGGATATCGATCGTGCCAGCCTCGGTTTCCGCATGCGCGACGGCCGCCTTGATGCTTGGA
This sequence comes from Burkholderia sp. TSV86, assembly GCF_001522865.1. Taxonomy (GTDB): domain Bacteria; phylum Pseudomonadota; class Gammaproteobacteria; order Burkholderiales; family Burkholderiaceae; genus Burkholderia. Next base: position 86,518 of record NZ_LOWB01000133.1, read on the forward strand.
TAGTCGGTGACGTCGAGCGACACCACGTGCGCGGCGCCGCCCGCCGCCTCGATCTCCGCGCGCAGCTCCTTGAGCCGCTCGACGCGGCGGCTCGCGAGCACCACTTTCGCGCCCGCCTGCGACAACACCTGCGCAAAACGCTGGCCGAGGCCGCTCGATGCGCCCGTGACGAGCGCAACTTTTCCTTCCAGATTGATCGACCGGCCCATGCCGACTCCCATTGTTTTCAATGATGCAATGCCGCAACAGTATCACGCGTTCCGGCGCGCATCCCAACTTCAAAAATAGAACGATCGTGCTAATCTACAGGTTCGCTGTTGCGGCAAGCGTTTTATTTAGCCGACAATACGGTCCCGAATAAAAGCATTCTAATGGTTAGAGGAGCGTTCATGACCCCCGCAAGCCTCATCGAGCAATACGGCCCTCGCGAATCGATGGAATACGACGTCGTGATCGTCGGCGGAGGCCCGGCGGGCCTGTCGGCGGCCATCCGGCTCAAGCAGTTGGCCGCGGAAAAAGGCACGGAAATTGGCGTCTGCGTGCTCGAAAAAGGCTCGGAAATCGGTGCGCACATTCTGTCGGGCGCGGTGATGGACCCGCGCGCGCTCAACGAGCTGATCCCCGACTGGAAGGCGCAAGGCGCGCCGCTCGACGTCGAGGTGACGGAAGACCGCTTCCTGTTCCTGACCGAGAAAAGCGCGTTCCAGGTGCCGAACTGGGCACTGCCGGACAACTTCAAGAACCACGGCAACTACGTGATCAGTCTCGGCAACGTCACGCGCTGGCTGGGCCAGCAGGCCGAGGCGCTCGGCGTCGAGATCTTCCCGGGCTTTCCAGCCGCCGAGATCCTTTACAACGACGACGGCTCGGTCAAGGGCGTCGCGACGGGCAACATGGGCATCGGCAAAAACGGCGAGCCGACCGAGAACTTCCAGTTGGGCATGGAGTTGCATGCGAAGTACACGCTGTTCGCGGAAGGTTGCCGCGGAAACCTCGGGCGCCAGTTGATCGACAAGTTCAAGCTGAACGCGCAGAGCGACCCGCAAACCTACGGGATCGGCATCAAGGAGCTGTGGGAAATCGACCCCGTCAAGCACAAGCCGGGCCTCGTGATCCATACGGCGGGCTGGCCGCTGTCGTCCGATACCTATGGCGGCTCGTTCCTCTATCACCTGGACAACAACCAGGTCGTGGTCGGCTTCGTCGTCGGACTGGCTTACTCGAACCCATATTTGTCGCCGTTCGAGGAGTTCCAGCGCTACAAGACCCATCCGTCGATCCGGCCGTTCCTCGAGGGCGGCAAGCGTGTGTCGTACGGCGCGCGGGCGATCACGGCGGGCGGACTGCTGTCGCTGCCGAAAACCGTGTTCCCCGGTGGCGCGCTCGTCGGCGACGACGCGGGCTTCCTGAACGCATCGCGGATCAAGGGCAGCCACGCGGCAATCAAGACCGGGATGCTCGCCGCCGAAGCCGCGTTCGACGCGTTGCAGGCTGGCCGCCAGAACGACGAATTGAACGCGTATCCGGACGCGTTCAAGACCTCGTGGCTGCACACCGAGCTGTACCGCGCGCGAAACTTCAAGCAGTGGATGAGCAAGGGGCTGTACCTCGGCACGTTGATGGTCGGCGTCGAGCAGAAGCTGATGAACGGCAACGTGCCGTGGACGCTGCGCCATCAGCACGCGGACCACGAGATGCTGAAACCTGCGTCGCAATGTCAGCCGATCGATTATCCGAAGCCGGACGGCAAGCTGACTTTCGACCGCCTGTCGTCGGTGTTCATTTCGAACACGAATCACGAGGAGAATCAGCCTGCGCACTTGACGCTCAAGGACGCAAGCGTGCCGGTGAACGTCAACCTGCACAAGTACGCGGGTCCGGAAAGCCGGTTTTGCCCGGCGGCGGTGTACGAATTCGTGAAGGACGAAAATGGCGAGCGGCTGGTGATCAATGCGCAGAACTGCGTGCACTGCAAGACCTGCGACATCAAGGATCCGACGCAAAACATCGTCTGGGTTACGCCCGAAGGCGGCGGCGGGCCGAATTATCCCAACATGTAACGCGTGTGCGCACGGACGCGCCGTGTGCCGGGCCCGCCCCCCCGGACCTGGGTGCACGGCCCCGGCACTCAAACGAAACGGGCGCCAGAGCGCCCGTTTTTTCAATGTGCCGCAACTCTGGCCAGCGGCACTCGAACCGCCCGGCGTGCTGCCGCCGTTTCGCGCTCGGCTTATTTCGCGTCAGGCGCGCGCGCCGCAACCCTCGGCGTCGCGGTCGAAACGTCGCCGCACTGCGCGCGGTGGCGCAACGCGTGATCGATCAGCACGAGCGCGAGCATTGCTTCGGCGATCGGCGTTGCGCGGATCCCGACACATGGATCGTGACGCCCGAACGTCTCCACGACGGCGGCCTCGCCTGTCTTCGTGATCGAACGGCGCGGCGTGCGGATGCTCGACGTCGGTTTGATCGCGATCGATACCGTGATGTCCTGCCCGGTCGATATCCCGCCGAGCACACCGCCCGCGTGATTGCCGACGAAGCCTTCGGGCGTCAGCTCGTCGCCGTGGACCGAGCCGTGCTGCGCGACGCTGGCGAAACCCGCGCCGATCTCCACGCCCTTCACCGCATTGATCCCCATCATCGCGTGCGCGATGTCGGCATCGAGCCGGTCGAAAAGCGGCTCGCCCCAGCCGGCCGGCACACCTGACGCAACGACGTCGATTCGCGCACCGATCGAATCGCCGTCTTTACGCAGCTCGTCCATATACGCCTCGAGTTGCGGGACGATGTTCGCATTCGGCGCGAAAAACGGATTCCCGCGCACGTGCGCCCAATCGACGAACGGAATCTCGATCCCGCCCAGCGCGCTCATGTAGCCACGAACCTCGACGCCGAAACGCTCGCGCAGCCATTTCTTCGCAATCGCACCGGCGCCGACGACAGGCGCGGTCAACCGCGCGGACGACCGGCCGCCGCCCCGGTAATCGCGCACGCCATACTTCTGCCAGTACGTGTAGTCAGCGTGGCCTGGGCGGAAAGTCTCCGCGATATTGCCGTAGTCCTTGCTGCGCTGATCGGTATTGCGAATCAATAGCGCGATCGGCGCGCCTGTTGTCACGCCGTCGAACACGCCCGACAGAATTTCGACCTCGTCGGGCTCCTGGCGCTGCGTGACGTGTCGCGACGTGCCGGGCTTGCGGCGGTCGAGTTCGATCTGCACATCGGATTGCGAGAGCGCGAGGCCCGGCGGGCAACCGTCGACCACGCAGCCGATCGCGGGGCCATGCGACTCGCCGAAGGTCGTGACAGTGAAAAGCGTACCGAGGGTATTGCCGGACATAATGCCGTCCAAAAGAAAGGAATTCGCGGAAACCATCATTATGCCAGCGGCCCGCGCGCTTGCGCCGCGCATCGCCGCAACGAACGGCTGACTGCGCGCACGGCTGCGGGCCGCCGTGCGCGCCTTGCGTCGTCAAAATGAAGAAAACCGCGCTTGTTTGCGCGCCTACTTGCGCGCACCACGCAGCGCGGCCACGGCCGCCTGCAAAGCCTGCGGCGTCGCCGCCGCGGCCGGAATCGGCTCGCCGACCGCAAGCGTCAACCGGCTCATGACCCCGCGCTTGACGGGACGCGGCCAGTACGCATCCTCATGCCGAGAAAACACGCTGCCCCACAACCCGCGCAACGCCATCGGTAGAACGGGCACGCTCACGCGCTGCAGGATCTCGGTGAGCCCGTGATGAAATGGGTTGATCTCGCCCGTTCGTGTGAGCTTGCCTTCCGGAAAAATGCAGACGAGTTCGCCTTCGCGCAGCGCGGCCTCGCATGCGTCGTAAGCACGCTCGAGCAATGCCGGATCCTCGTGGCGCGGCGCGATCGGTATCGCCTTCGCATGACGAAACGCCCAGTTCGCGACGCGTGTCTGGAAAATCCGGTGATCCATCACGAAACGGATCGGCCGCGGGCTTGCCGCCGCGAGCACAAGCGCGTCGACATAGCTCACATGATTGCACACGAGAAGCGCCGCGCCTTGTTCCGGCAGCCGCTCCGGATGCACGAGACGAATCCGGTAAAACGTGTGCACCAGCACCCATGCGACGAAGCGCAACAGAAATTCCGGCACGAGCGAATAGATGTAGCCCGCGACGATGACGTTCAGCAGCCCGGTCAGCAGAAAAATGCCCGGAATGCTGACGCCCGCCTTGGTCAGCAACATCGCCATCAATGCCGACACGATCATGAACAGCGCGTTGAGGATATTGTTGGCGGCAATGATCCGCGCGCGGTGCGTCGGCGCGCTGCGGCTCTGAATCAGAGCGTAGAGCGGCACGCTATAGAAGCCGCCGAACATCGCGAGCAGAAACAGATCGGCGAGGATGCGCCAATGCGCGCCAGCGCCGAGAAACTCGCCGACCGTCAGCAGATGCGCTTGCGCCGGCAATGCGTGGCTCGCGAAATACAGCTCGATCGCGAACGCGCTGATGCCAAGCGAGCCGAGCGGCACGAGCCCGATTTCCACGCGCCGCCGCGACAGTCGCTCGCACAATAGCGAGCCCAAGCCGATACCGATCGAGAAGGTGGCGAGCAGCACGGTGACGACGTCCGGATTCGCCGACAGTACATCCTTCGCAAAGCCGAAAAACGACGTGAGAAATGTCGCGCCGACAAACCACAGCCACGAGATGCCGAGCAGGCTGAGGAACACCGTGCGGTCCTCGCGCGCGAGCCGCAGGTTGCGCGCCGTCTCCGAGAACGGATTCCAGTTGATCGTCAGATCGGGCTGCGGCGCGGGCGTGATCGGCACGCAAGCCGCCGCGCCGCGCCCCGCGACCGCGATGGCCACGCAGCAGACGGCGAGCAGCCATTCGCCACGCGCCGCGATGCCCGCCGCCGCCCCGCCGATGATCGTGCCGATCAGGATTGCGACGAACGTCCCCATCTCGACCAACCCGTTGCCGCCGACGAGTTCGTGATCGCTCAAATGCTGCGGCAGATAGGAGTATTTGACGGGCCCGAACAGCGTCGAATGCATGCCCATCATGAACGTGCACAGATAGAGAAGCGGCGCGCTATGCATGACGAAGCCCGCCGCGCCGATTGCCATCAGCACGATCTCGAACGATTTCACGAAACGTGTGAGCCGCGCCTTATCGTATTTATCGGCGATCTGGCCCGCCGTTGCCGAAAACAGCACGAACGGCAAAATGAAGACCGCCGAGATCAGGAACGCGGCGGTTTTCGGGTCGACGCCGCTGAATTTCGCCGTCTGATACGTGACGAGCGACGTGAAACCGATTTTGAAAACATTGTCGTTCAGCGCGCCGAGAAACTGCGTCGCGAAAAACGGCGCGAAACGGCGCTCGCGCAACAGATCGAACTGCGACGCGTGCGTGCGGCGCGGCTCACGACGCGCGGCGGACACCACCGAGGGATCACTCATACATAAAAACGCCCGCTCGACGCATCGATACGATCGCGTAAGCGGGCGAATGAAAATAAACGGATGCCGGGCCGGCTGTGCGGCGCACCCGGCCGCGGCCGGCACGCGCGACGCACGAAACTCAGCTCGCCAGCGGCTTGTGCTCTTCGCCGTCGGGCTCCGGCCAGTCGCGGATGTATGCCTTGAGCATCCGGTTCTCGAAGCTCTGCGCCTCGACCACCGTTTTCGCGACGTCGTAGAACGAAATCACGCCCATCAGCACCCGCTTGTCGAGCACCGGCATGTAACGCGCATGGCGCTCGAGCATCATCCGGCGCACTTCGTCGAGATCGGTCTCCGGCGTACAGGTGAGCGGCTCGTCGTCCATCACCTTGCGCACGAGCGCGTCGCCCAGGTTGCCGCCGTTCGCCTTCAAGCGCAGGATGATTTCGCGAAACGTCAAAATCCCGACGAGATCGCCGTACTCCATGACGACGAGCGAGCCGATATCGTGCTCGGCCATCGTATCGACCGCACTGCGCAGCGGCGTATCGGGCGTCACGGTGAAAAGCGTGTTGCCCTTGACTTTCAGAATATCGCTGACGCGCATCGTTGTCCCCTATTGCAACTTGCTTCGTGCAAGACTGGCTTCCGATCCTAACGGAAAGCCTGTCAAAAGGAAAGCGCGTGCGCCGCGCGACGGGTCGCAGTTGCAGCCTGGCGCGGCTCGCCGCAAAATGAACGGCGCATACGCGCCGCGCCAGGCCGGTGCCGGCACGTCGGGCGTGCGCATGGGCCGCAGCGGAGGATCAGGCGTCAGTTCGGAGAAGGTGTTGCACCGGCTCCGGGCAAACGCTCAGGCGCGGATTCCGGCCGGCATGGGCACGGCAACGTCAATTGCCCGCGGCCGCGGCATGGGACCGGAGTAAGTGCCGAAGCACGTACTCCGATCGACACAGGAGATCACCATGGCACACTCCGATTCCTCCCCTACCGGGCATTTCGCGAATTTCTCCGAGTTCTACCCGTTCTATCTCGGCGAACATCGCAATCTCGTTTCACGGCGGCTTCATTTCATCGGCTCGCTCGGCGTGATCGGCTGCGTCGCGATGGCGCTCGCCACCGGCCGGTGGGCGTGGCTGCCCGCCGCCATCGTCTGCGGCTATGCTTTCGCGTGGGTCGGCCATTTTTTCTTCGAAAAAAACCGTCCCGCGACGTTCCGGCACCCGCTCTACAGCCTGATGGGTGACTGGGTCATGTTCAAGGACATCTGCACCGGCAAGCTGCCGATCTGACCGGCCGCCCGACGCGGTGCGCCGGCCGCCTCAGGCGGTGCGCGGCGGCAGCGCGGGTGTGGGTTGCGCCGCGGGGTGAGCGCCGCGCGCCGCGCCGGCCTTGCGGCGCGCGATCAATTCCGCAAGCGAGACGCTCAGCTTGTCGGTGGCGAGCGCATCGACGAGTGTCGCGCAATCGATCTGGGTCTTGCCGCGCTGCGCCTGGTAAATCAACTCCGAACGATCGATCACGAGCACGTCGAACAAATCCGCGACGCTCAGCCGTTCGGGATTCACGAGCAGCACGTAACGCGGCATCACATCGTTGCCGTTTTGCAGCCGCGCGATCCAGCAGCGCTCCTCGAGCGTCGACAGCAAGCGCTGCGCGGTTTCCATGTCGCAGCGCGTCAACAGCGCGAGCCGCGCCGCCGTATAGCCGCGCTTGCCGGCATTTTGCGCATCGGCCAGCCGCGCGAGCAATTCGAGCGAATCGAGCAGATCGCTGCCCGGATAGTGGATCCGGTGGAACTGGCCGACCCGGATCGCCGGCAGCGACGATGCAATCATCGCGCCCGCGAGCGCGATGAACCAGCTCAGATACATCCACAGCAGGAACATCGGCAGCGCGGCGAACGCGCCATACACCGCGGTATAGGTCGGGATGCGCCGCACGTAGTAGCCGAAGCCGCGCTTTGCCAGCTCGAACGCGACCGCTGCGCAAATCCCGCCCACCACCGCGTCGCGCCACGCCACCGTGCAGTTCGGCAAATAAACGTAAAGCAGCGTGAATGCAAGCACCGCGAGCGGCAGTGACGCCGCGGTCAGCAGCCATTCGAACACGGTTGTCACGCCCGTCGAGCCCGTGAACGCAAGCGACTGCGTGAACAGATATGACGAAATCGACAAGCTCACGCCGAACAGCAACGGCCCGAGCGTGATCAACGCCCAATACGCGAGCACGCGCTGTGCGAGCGGCCGCGGCTTGCGCACCCGCCAGATCACGTTGAATGCCGATTCGACCGTCATCATCGTCATCACCGCGGTGAAAACCAGCACGATCAGGCCGGCGGTTGTCAGCCCTTTCGCCTTCGACGCGAACTGGTTCAGGTACTTGAAAATCTGGCTGTTGAACTGCGCGGGCATCAGGTGATCGGCGAGAAATCCCTGCAGCGAGTTCTGGAACGACGCGAACATCGGAAACGCGGTGAACAGCGCGAACGCAACCGTCACGAGCGGCACGAGCGCGAGCATGGTCGTGAACGTTAGGCTGCCCGCGACTTGCGGGATGCGGTCTTCCGCGCTGCGCTTCGCGGCAAAGCGCGCGAGACGCTTGACGGTATCGAGATCGACGCTCAACTTCTTCAACAACGGCGGACTCTCCTATTGCGACTTGGGAACGGCCTATGCCGCGCGGCGGGGCAAACCCCCACGCGGCGCGGCAGCTTCAGCCCCTATAATAGCCGCTCATTCAAGAGGCCTATGAAAGACATCCTCGTGCTCTATTACAGCCGTCACGGCGCGACGCGCGAACTCGCGCGCGCGATCGCGACGGGCATCGACGGCGTGCCCGGCATGCAGGCGCGCATCCGCACCGTGCCGCCGGTGTCGACTCTCTGCGAAGCCACCCAGCCCGACATTCCCGACGACGGCCCCCCGTATGCGGAGCCGCGCGATCTCGACGAGTGCATGGGCCTCGCGCTCGGCTCGCCAACCCGTTTCGGCAATATGGCCGCGCCGCTCAAGTACTTTCTCGACGGCACGACGCCGCAGTGGCTCTCGGGCGCGCTCGCGGGCAAGCCGGCATGCGTGTTCACGTCCACGGGCAGCCTGCACGGCGGCCAGGAATCGACGCTGTTGTCGATGATGCTGCCGCTGCTCCATCACGGGATGCTGATCGTCGGCATCCCGTACACCGAAAGCACGCTGACTGTCACGCAGACGGGCGGCACGCCGTATGGCGCGTCGCACTTCGCGCGCGCCGCCGACGCCGTGCACGCGTCTATCTCCGCCGACGAAAAAACGCTCGCGATCGCGCTCGGCGCACGGCTCGCGCGCATCGCGGCGCGGCTCGACGCGGCATCGGCATGAGCGCGCGCGCGGCGGCCAACCCGCGCGCGGCGCGCGCTGCCGCGCTATGCGCGGCGTTGCTGATCGCGCTGTGCGTCGCATGGGAGACCTGGCTCGCACCGCTGCGCCCCGGCGGCTCCGCGCTGATGCTCAAGGCCGTGCCGCTCGCGCTCGCGCTGCCCGGCGTATGGCGGCGCAATGTCTATACGCTGCAGTGGGCGTCGATGCTGATTTTGATCTATCTTGCGGAAGGCATCGTGCGCGGGATGACGGACGGCGGGCTGTCCGCCTGGCTCGGCTGGGCCGAGGCCGCGCTCGCGCTCGGTTTTTTCGGCGCGGCGCTCGTGTACGTCGCGCCGTTCAAGCGCGTCGCGAAGCAAGCGGCAAAACAGGCCGCCGATCCGAGCGGGCAACCCGCCGCACCCCAGCCGCCCGCGCCACGCCGCCCGCGCTCCTGATTTCCTCGACCGCGTCCCTCTTTCGAGTTCGAACCATCGCCATGACCGCCTCCTCCGCTTTCATCGACGCCTGCCGCGACGCAATCGGCGCGGACCATGTATTGACCGATGCGCACGATACCGCCGCATTCCTCACCGACTGGCGCCGCCGCTATCAAGGCGCGGCGTGCGCGGTACTGCGCCCGGCGAACACCGCCGAGGTCGCGGCGATCGTCAAGCTCGCGCTCGCGCATCGCGTCGCGCTGGTGCCGCAAGGCGGCAACACCGGGCTCGCCGGCGGCGCGACGCCCGACACGAGCGGCCAGCAAGCGGTGCTGAGCCTGGCGCGCCTGAACCGCGTGCGCGCGCTCGATCCGTACAACAATACGATCACCGTCGAAGCCGGCGTGATCCTCGCCGACGTGCAGGCGTGCGCGCAGCAGGCCGACCGCCTGTTCGCGCTGAGCCTCGCCGCCGAGGGAAGCTGCACGATCGGCGGCAATCTCGCGACGAATGCGGGCGGCACCGCGGTGCTGCGCTACGGCAACACGCGCGAGCTGTGCCTCGGGCTCGAGGTCGTGACGCCGCAAGGCGAAATTTGGGACGGCCTGCGCGGGCTGCGCAAGGACAACACCGGCTACGATCTGCGCGATCTCTTCATCGGCGCGGAAGGCACGCTCGGCATCATTACGGCAGCCGTGATGAAGCTGCATCCGCGCCCCGCCGCGCAGGTCACCGCGCTTGCCGCGCTCGACTCGCCGCACGCGGCGATCGACTTCCTCGCGCTCGCGCAGCGCGTAGCCGGCCCGCTGCTGACGGGTTTCGAGCTGATGTCGGATTTCTGCATGCGCCTCGTCGGCCAGCACTATCCGCAGTTGCGCTACCCGTTCGACGCACCGCACCCGCAGACCGTGCTGCTCGAACTGTCCGACAACGAGAGCGAAGCGCACGCGCGGGCGTTGTTCGAGAAGATGATGGAAGACGCGTTCGAGGCCGGGCTCGTCGTCGACGCGGTGGTCGCCGAAAATCTCGCGCAGTCGCGCGCGTTCTGGGATCTGCGCGAGCACATCCCGCTCGCGCAGGCCGACGAAGGGCTCAACATCAAGCATGACATCGCGCTGCCGATCTCGGCGATCGCGCGCTTTATCGACGAAACCGACGCGGCGATCCAGGCCGCCGCGCCCGGCTCGCGAATGGTCACGTTCGGCCATCTGGGCGACGGCAACCTGCACTACAACGTGCAGGCGCCCGCAGGCGGCGATCCGAAGAACTTTCTCGCCGAGTATCAAGCGCCGATCAACCGGATCGTCTACGACAACGTCCATCAGTACCATGGCACGATCAGCGCCGAGCACGGTATCGGCCAGCTCAAGATCGACGACGCGCAGCGCTACAAGCCGGCGGTCGAAATTGACATGATGCGCGCGCTGAAAGCCGCGCTCGATCCGCTGAACCTGATGAACCCCGGCAAGGTGCTGCACTGACGCGACGCGTCGGCGCCGCGCCGCGAAGGAGCCGCCCGTGAAGATCCGCGTGCTGTCCGATCTGCATCTCGAACACCATGAGCCCGACGCGATCCCATTCGCGCACGCGGATCTCGTCGTCCTCGCGGGCGATATTCATAATCATGCGCAAGGCTTGCGTTGGGCGGCCCGGACGTTTGCCCCCGACGTGCCAATCGTCTACGTGCCCGGCAATCACGAGTACTACGACGGCGAATTCGGCGCGCTCGAAACCGCGATGCGCGATACCGCATCGGCGCTCGATCACGTGCACTATCTGAACAACGATACGTATATCGACCCCGCCGGGCGCTTCCGGGTGCTCGGCACAACACTCTGGACCGATTTCGGGCTGTTCGGCACCGACGCCGATACGCTCGCGCAGGCGATCGCCGCTTGCGAGCGCGCGATGCTCGATTTCAGGGGCTTGATTCAGGTGGACTGGCCGGACGGCGCGGACGGCACGCCGCCCGGCGCCGAACGCATGGCCGGCGCGAAGCTTGCCGCTCGGCAGCCGCCGGGCACGGATACGGCCGCCGCGCCGGCAATCGCCCGCGTTCCCGGCACGCTCCATCCGAGCGCATCCGTCGCGACCGCTTCCGGCGCCACGCCGCCGCCCGCCGCCGCCGCGCCGCATCCCCGCGGTTTCACGCCGCGCGACGCGCTGGCGCTGCACCGCACGGCGCACGCCTGGCTCGAGCACGAACTCGCGAAGCCGTGGGCAGGCGCAACGATCGTCGTCACGCATCATGCGCCCCACCGCGCGAGCCTTGCCGCCCGCTACGCCGGCGATCTCGTGTCGTCCGGCTTCGTCAATGATCTCCCCGCGCTCGTGCGGCCGCCCGTCTCTCTATGGATTCACGGCCACACGCACACATCCTTCGACTACACGACGGCAAACGGCACGCGCGTCGTCTGCAACCCGCACGGCTACGTGAGCCGGCGTACCGGCGAGCACGAAAACCCGGCGTTCGAATGGAACAAAGTCGTCACGCTCGGATAACCCGCACATTCAGCGCACGGCGGTGAATGCGTCGGTAAGCGCGACGCACGCCTCGGCGGGAACCGCGCTCGCAGCGGCGAAAGCCGCGTTCGCCGCAACGCGAAGCGATGCCGCTCACAGCACGGTCCGCCGGCCGTCGCGGTGCACGCGGCGCGCACGCACCGGCACCGGCACCGGCGCACGGCGCATTTGCGCATCGAGCGCGCGCAGCAACCCGCGCGATGCGGCAACGCCCACCACGCCGAGCAGTGCGAGCGCGCCCAGGCCCATCAGCAGTTGCGTATTCATCGATTTCTCCCCGATTCGTCGAATGTGTTGAACGAGTGCCTAAAAAAGACAGTAGCAAACCCATTGCCGAACGACCGTTAAAAAATGTTGCGCCAGCGTCAAACACGGTCAATTCCGCCGATCGGCAGCATGAATTGCCCTTTTGCCTTTTTTTACTTGTTTCGCGCGCGCATTCGGCATTCAGGTTTGAATGGTGAATCGTTCGAGTTCGGCCTCGTCGGCTTCGAGAACCGACGGCAGTTCGTCACGCAGAAAATCGACCCACGTGCGGATTTTCGCGTCGAGATATTGGCGCGAAGCATATAGCGCATAGATGTTCATCACGTGCGACCGGTATTCGGGCATCACGCGGACGAAGTCGCCGTTGCGCAGCCCGGCGATCGCCGAATAAAGCGGCAGCACGCCGATTCCCATTCCTTCGCGCACGCCGGCCGCAAGCGCCTCGGCGACATTGACGCGAAACGGCGGCGACGCCAGCGTGACGGCTTCGTCGCCATTCGGCCCCGTCAGCTTCCATTCGTCCCAGTACAAACCCGGCGCGACCATGGCAAGGCACACGTGGCTCGCGAGATCCTGCGGGCGTTGCGGCGCGCCGTGCTTGTCGAGATACGCGCGCGACGCGCATACGACGCTGAACGTCACGCCGAGCCGCTGCGACACGAGCCCCGAATCCGGCAGATCGCGGCCGACCACGAGCGACACGTCGAAGCCCTCCTCGAGCAGATCGGGAAAGCGCTGCGCGAGCGTCAAATCGACGTGGACGTCGGGATAGCGCCGCTGGTAGCGCGACACGGCAGGCACCGTGTAATGCTGACCGAGGCTCGTCATGCAATGGACTTTCAGCTTGCCGGACGGGCGCGCGTGCGCGTCGCTTGCCTCCGCCTCGGCCTGCTCGACATACGCGAGGATCTGCTCGCAGCGTTGCAGATAGCGCTCGCCCGCCTCGGTAAGCGCGATGCGGCGAGTCGTCCGGTTCAGCAGGCGCGTGCGCAGATGCGCTTCCAGATCGGAGACCGCCCGCGACGCGTAGGCCGTCGTCGTATTGAGCTGCTGCGCTGCTGCCGTGAAGCTGCCCGCATCAACCACACGGACGAACACACGCATGTTTTGGAGCGTATCCATGGTGTTTCCCTATCGAATCCGGCCAGATTGTTGCACATACGCCCAACAATATTATCTCGGATTCCGTAAGAATGCGTTGCACTCTTGTTGGCTTATTCTAGAATTCGCAAAAAAATATAATCTCGCACGACTCATCTTTATTCAAAAGGGAGAAAATCGTGCGGTCTCCGGCGACAAATGGGGCGCTTGCACTGTCGGTTCTTGCAATGTCATTAATAATGACCGGTTGTGCGAGCATGGGAGACGCGGCCCCTCAGGCAAAACGGCTCGATCCGGCGCTGCTTGACGCGGGCACCGCGATCGCCGCGGCCGAGCGCGACGCGGGCTGGCCCGCGGCCGATTGGTGGCATGCGTATGGCGACCCTCAGCTCGATACATGGATCGCCGCGGCGCTCGCCGGCAACCCGTCGCTCGCGGCCGCCCAGGCGCGCGTGCGCGAGGCACAGGCGCTGGTGCGCGAAGCGCACGCGGGCGAACTGCCGCAACTCAACGGCTCGCTGTCGCTGATGCGCCAGCACTGGCCGGACAACGTCTATTACGGTCCCGGCCCGCTTGCCGATTCGAACACCTGGAACAATACGGGCGGACTCAACCTGTCGTATCACGTCGACTTGTGGGGCGAGGACAAGAACAACACGCAGCGCGCGCTCGACGCGGCGCACGCGAGAGCAGCCGACGCGCGCGCCGCGCAACTCGCGATCGAGGCGCACGTGGCGCTCGCCTATATCGATTTCGCGAAGAATTACGCGCTGCTCGACATCGCGCACGCGGCCTACGAACGCCAGCACGAACTCGCCACGCTCGCGCGCCAGCGTCTACAAGCGGGCATCGGCACGCAGCTCGAAGTCAGCCAGGCCGAAGCGCCGCTGCCCGACTACGCGCGGCAGATCGACAGCTACGAGGAGGCGATCCAGCTTGGCCGCCATCAGCTCGCCGCGCTCGCGGGCAAGGGCCCGGGCGCGGGTGACGCGCTCACGCGGCCCACGCTCGCGCTGAATGCGCGCGCGGGGCTGCCGTCCGCGTTGCCGGCCGAATTGATCGGCCGGCGGCCGGACGTCGTCGCCGCGCGCTGGACGGTCGATGCGCAGGCGCGCGGCATCGACATCGCGAAGGCCGCGTTCTACCCGAACGTCAACCTGATCGCATCGCTCGGCGGCCTGGCCGTCGGCGGCGCGTTCACCACCTTTCTGCGCGCGATGAACGGCGGCTGGTCCGCCGGCCCGGCGCTGACGCTGCCGATCTTCGAGGGCGGCCGGTTGCGCGCGCAGCTCGGCGCGGCGGCCGCGGGCTACGACATGGCGGTCGAGCAGTACAACCAGACGCTCGTCGGCGCGCTGAAGGATATCGCCGACAGCATCGTGCGGCTGCGCTCGCTCGACACCCAGCGCAAGGATGCGGCACGCGCGGTTGCGCTCACGCGGCGCACCTACGATCTGTCACATACCGGCTTCAGCCGCGGCCTGACCGATTACGTGAACGTGCTGCTCGCGCAAAGCCAGTTGCTGAGCGCACAGGAGAACCAGACGCGCATCGACGCGCAGCGGCTCGCCGCGCATGCGTCGCTGATGGTCGCGCTCGGCGGCGGAATCGAGCCGCAGGGCGACGCGGCGCGCGACGGCGACGGCGACGGCGACGGCAGCGCGCCTGCGGCGAATGCGGTCGCGGATCCGGCGGCTGCGGCGTCAGCCGCGATGCCGCAAGCGCCGGCAGCCACGCCGACGACGGCGGCCCCGGCGTCCGCGATGCCGGCGGCAACGTCATCGGCTGTATCCGCCAGGTCCGCCATGCTCGCCGCCCGTATACCCACGGCCACGCCCGCGTCCGCTGCCGCAATGCGCGCGCCGCTCACGCCGCCCGCCGCAACCGCGGCGCCCTGATCACGGAGCCAGCCGATCATGTCCGCCGCCCCAGCCGCCTCCACCGCATCGTCCGCCGCCTCGCTCGCCAACGCGATGAGCGACTGGGCGCGCACCGACGGCGCCGCATGGCTCTATCTCGCGAAAGCGCTCGCTGCCGCGTTCCTCGCGCTCGGCGTGTCGATGGTGCTCGACCTGCCCGCGCCGAAAACCGCGATGACGACCGTGTTCATCGTGATGCAGCCGCAAAGCGGCGCGGTGTTCGCCAAAAGCTTCTACCGGCTGATCGGCACATTCGTCGGCTTGAGCGCGACGCTCACGCTCGTCGGCTTGTTTCCGCAGCAGCCGCTGCTGTTCGTGCTCGCGGTCGCGCTGTGGGTCGCGCTCTGCACGGCGGGCGCCGCGCGCAACCGCAATTTCCGCAGCTACGGCTTTCTGCTCGCCGGCTACACCGCCGCGCTGATCGGCCTGCCCGCGTCGCAGGCGCCCGGCGGCGCGTTCATGACCGCGATGACGCGCGTGTCCGAAATCTCGATCGGCATTCTGTCGGCCGGCATCGTCAGCGCGCTGGTGTTTCCGCGCTACGCCGGCGAGCAGATGCGCACCACCGTGCGCCAGCGCTTCGGCGCGTTCGTCGACTACGTCGCGTCGACGCTCGCGGGCACGCTCGATCGTTCGAAGATCGAGAGCGTCCACACGCGCTTCGTCGCGGACGTGGTCGGCTTCGAGGCGGCGCGCAGCATCGCCGTGTTCGAAAACCCGGACACCCGGATGAGGAGCGGCCGGCTGTCGCGGCTGAACAGCGAATTCATGACGGCGGCAAGCCGCTTTCACGCGCTGCATCAATTGATGAACCGGCTGCACGCGGCCAACGCGCCGGCCGTCGACGCGCTCGAGCCGTATTTCCGCGAGATCGCGCCGCTGCTGTCACGCAACGGCGAACACGTGCGCACGGCGGCCGACGCCGTGTTCGCAGCCGAACAACTGCTCGCGTACCGCGACGCGCTGCCGCGCCGGATTCGCGCGACGCGCGCCACGCTCGAGACGCAACCGGACGCCGCGTTGCTCGATTTCGATACCGCGGCCGAGCTGTTGTACCGCTTCATCACGGATCTGCACGCGTATGCGGCCACCTACGGCTCGCTCGCCGCGAGCACGCACGAGCGCGAGCGTTGGATCGAGCGCTACGAGCCGCGCACGAACGCGACGGCCGCGCTGATCGCGGGCATCCGCACCGCCGCCGTGATGCTGCTGCTCAGCGTGTTCTGGATCTACAGCGCGTGGCCGAGCGGCGTGACGCTCGTGCTGAATTCGGCGGCCGTGTGCGCGCTCGCGTCGTCGTCGCCGCAGCCGACGAAGATGGCCGCGCAAATGGCGATCGGCACGGCATTCGCGGTGATCACGGGCTTCGCCCTGATGTTCGGCGTCTATCCGCACATCGACGGCTTCGTGCTGCTGTGCGTGTCGCTCGCGCCGTTCCTGCTGCCCGGCGTGTTCATGTCGATCTCGCCGAAATACGCGGGCGTCGGCGCCGGCTATCTGATTTTCTTCTGCACGCTCGCCGGCCCGGAAAACCTCACGCATTACGATCCGGTCGGCTTCATGAACGATGCAATCGCGCTCGTGCTGTCGATGATCGTATCGGCAATCGCATTTGCGGTGCTGTTTCCGCCGAGCGCGCCGTGGCTCAAGAAGCGCTTGTTCGCGGACCTGCGCCACCAGGTGGTGGCCGCCTGCCATGCGCGCCTTGCCGGCCTGCGCTCGCGCTTCGAGAGCGGCGCGCGCGACCTGATGTTCCAGGCGCACGCGCTGTCGGCCGATCAGCCGGGCGCGCAGCGCGAAGCGTTGCGCTGGATGTTCGCGGTGCTCGAAACCGGCAATGCGGTGATCGACCTGCGCGAGACGCTCGCGGCGCTGCCGGACGATCCGCGCTATGCGCCGACAATGCCGTGGCGGCGCGCGATCGACGCCGCGCGCGACGCGCTCGCCGCGCTGTTCTCGCGGCCCGCGCCGGCGCGCCTGGACGCGGCGCTCGCCGCGACGGTCGACGCGATCGCCGCGGCCCAGCAGGCGCTCGCCACGTTCGCGCCGCCGCGCGAGACGCGCCATCAATTGCAGCGCATCCTGTCCTACCTGCATTTCGTGCGCACCGCGCTGCTCGACCCCGAATCGCCGCTCGCCGCGCTTGGCGGCGCGCCCGTTCCACCCGCCGAAGGAGCTTCATCATGATGCCGCGCGACCTCGCGATATTTGACGCGTACCTCCCGACTGTCGTGCTGATGTTCGTCATCGGCGGCTTCGCGACCTGGTTGCTCGACCGCCTGCTCGCGTACACCGGGCTCTACCGCGTCGTCTGGCACCCGTCGCTGTTCCGGGCCAGCCTGCTCGTCTGCATTTGCGGGGCGCTCAGTCTCGCCGTCTATCGTTGATATGAATCGAACCATGCTTTTGCGAAAACTTTTCGGCTTTGTCGCGACAGCCGCCATCCTGATCGTCGCGATCCTGATCGGGCGCGCGCTGTGGGTCCATTACATGGACGAGCCGTGGACCCGCGACGGGCGCGTGCGCGCCGAGATCGTCAACGTCGCGCCGGACGTGTCGGGCGCGGTGGTCGAGCTGCCGGTGCGTGACAACCAGTTCGTGAGGAAAGGCGAGCTGATCATGCAGATCGACCCGTCGCACTACCAGATCGCGGTCGAGCAGGCGCAGGCCGCCGTCGCCGCCCGCCACGCCGAGTTGCAGATGCGCCGCGACGACGCGGCGCGCCGCGCGGATCTCGACGCGCTCGTCGTATCGAAGGAAAGCCGCGAGAACGCCGCGCACACCGCATCGAGCGCCGAGGCGCAGTACCAGCAGGCGCTCGCCGCGCTCGACGCCGCGAAGCTCAATCTGGAGCGCACGCGCGTGATCGCGCCGGTGGACGGCTACGTGACGAATCTACAGGTGTTCAAGGGCGATTACGCGAACGCCGGCCAAGCGAAGCTCGCGATCGTCGACAGCCATTCGTTCTGGGTCTACGGCTACTTCGAGGAAACCAAGCTGCCGCACGTGAAGATCGGCGCGAAGGCGCAGATGCGGCTGATGAGCGGGGAAGTGCTGAAAGGCCACGTCGAAAGCATTTCGCGCGGGATTTACGACCGCGACAACCCGCAAAGCCGCGATCTCGTCGCCGACGTGAATCCGACGTTCAATTGGGTGCGGCTCGCGCAGCGCGTGCCGGTGCGCATCCATATCGACGAGGTGCCGAAGGATCTCGTGCTGTCGGCCGGCACGACCTGCACGGTGATCGTCGAGCCCGACGGCGGCCGGCAGAAGAAATCCTGAGAAGCCGGCCGGGACCCATTGCGCACGCGCGCCGCTGCCGCGGCGCCGCGCGGAACCGGGCCGGCCGGATCGCCTCGGCCCGACATCGGGGGCGCCCGCTCGATGCCCGATCACCGCGCGTCGCGCCGGTTCGGCATGAGCGCCTGCAAAACGCTCGCAAACGCATCGCTTATTCGGACGAATCGTTCCGCAGCAGCCGTCGCCCGAATTGCGTCAACGTACCATCCTCGTTTCCGATGGTTTTGGCGAAATGCGTGGAAATACCGTGTTTCATTGCGAAAGCCTCCCGGCTTATCCGCCCTCGCCCCTGACCGACCGAAATCATGAAATCGGCCATCAATTCGGGTTGGGGCAACGGCGCCCCCGCTTGCCGCCGCGCGTCTTGATGTAGCTGATCCACCTGCCGCTTGAACGCTTCCAGATTGCGTTGCGCCATCTGCTCGCCGGATGGCCCAGGGCGCGGCCCGGGCGCCTGCGCAAACGCAGCCGTAGGGGACGAAGCCCGCCCAGGGCCGGATATGCGCACCGCCTGGCCAGCCTGAGGCGGCACGCCTGCCGCATTCTGCTGACTCCCCGCCCCGCGCGCGGGGGCGGAGCCTGCCCCCCCGGCGTTATGCCCGGAGGTGCCGTCGGCAGAGCTTGCCATGAAATCGGCGGCCAATTCGGGCTGCGACAACAGTTGCCCCGCCTGCCGCCGCACGTCTTGATGTAGCTGATCCACCCGCCGCTTGAACGCTTCCAGATTGCGTTGCGTCACCTGCTCGCCAGATGGCCCAGGGCGCGGCCCGCGCAGCCCCGCCAGCGCGGCGGCATCCGTGGGAGACGAAGCCCGCCCAGGGCCGGATATGCGCGCCGCCTGAGCAGCCTGAGGCGGCACACCTGCCGCATTCTGCTGGCTCCCCGCCCCGCGCGCGGGGGCTGAGCCTGAACCCCCGGCGTTGTGCCCGGAAGTGCCGTCGGCAGGGCTTAAGGCGGCAGGCGTCGATTGGCCAGCGGAAAAATTAAGGGAACTGCGCATGATGACGTCACCGTGAAAATTAAAAAGACAGGGGGCATGATGCAATGGTCTGACTTTTCGATTTGCGCCATACACGCAACAGCCCGCGCATCGGCGAAAAGCCCGCGTGGCGCAAGCGCCGCCCGTCCGATGACGGCTTGGCGGAATCAAGGCCCGAGCGTGATCATCAGGCGCAATGATTTCGGGCGCGGAATGGAAAATAGGGAAGCGAGCCTGGCCGGCGCCGCCTGCACGACCGGCCAGGCAGGAAGAAGCGGCGGCGCTTATTCGGCGATGAATCGTTCGGCGGTGTCGAGCGGCCGGTAATTCTGCGTCGGATCGAGCCCCCCAAGTACGACAAGGCTGCCGCCTTTCGTCGAGCAGTACCCAGGGAAATACCGCAGCTCACTCATCGAGGCCGCCGGCTGCGACTCGCCCTTCACCGGATCGTATATTTCAGCGGCTTTGTCGTTCCCGCCAGCCGCGATCAGTACTTTTCCGCCGTCCACGATTGCCATCGCGGGATAGTAAAGCCTGCCGTACTTCAACGGGACGGGCGCTTCCCAACGGTCGCCGTCCGGGTCATATACTTCCAGCGTGCCGCTCGCCGGGACGCCGCCCGCCACCACGACCTTGCCGTCAGCCAGAACGATCGCGCTGGCACCCTGGCGCGGGTGCGTCATCGGCGCGACAGTCGTCCATTTTGGCGAGACCGGATCGGCATCGTACCGCTCCACCGATTGCAGGGTATCGCCGCTTTGCGTCATCCCGCCGGCAACCAAAACGGCTGCGCCGTGCCGCAGGCAAGCTGCCGTGGCGCTCGCCCTGGCAACCGCCATCGGCACCGTGGCGTGCCATTGCATCGAAACCGGGTCGTAGAGTTCGGCTGACGCGAGGTAATGCGTATGCACGCCGCCCGCCACGAGCGCTTTACCATCGTGCAACAAGGCCAGGGCGAAATCCCTGCGTGCTTCGGTCAGATAGCCGGTGAACTGCCACGCGCTATCGGAGGGACTCGCGGGATCGTAAACAATGCCCCGGAACTGCATCGCCGTGCGGTCGAAGCCGATTGCCAGCGCCGTGCCGTCCCGCAATGAAGTCAGGCCACCGGTCAAGAATGCGCCCTGCGGAAAGTTGCCGGCCGGAACCCACTGCGCCTGGTCGGGGTCGCCTTGATACGCGTTGCCGGCAACCGCCAGTATCTTGCCGTTTTTCAGATATACCGCCTGATAGTTGCCATAGGCGCCCGGCTCTCCCAGCGTGCCGGCGCATACCCAGCGGCCCGGCGCTGGGGGCTCTACGCGGTTTGCGCCGGCATTGACCGTTGCGCCCGCGTGGGCGGCGAATGTCTCGAGTCTGCGTCGCAGATGAGCTTGCAGCGCCTGAGGCGTTTCTTGGGGATTCATCGCGTTTCTCCTGAGTGAGGGCGGGGTCCGGTAATCGCTCGGTGCCACACCAGGGCACCACGCACCTTCATTGGCGGACGCCGAACGCCGCCCTCCGAGCGTAAAGGGGAACCCCGGCTGCACCTGCCCCCTCAGCGTCGGAGCGCGGAACCGTTCCTTTTACCCATTTCTGGCCTCCTTTGCGTGCCGCGCTTTCCATTCCGCGCCGTGCCGCCGCGCGCTCTGATCGGGCGTCTTTAGCGGATCAACTCATGCGCCCAGCGCGGCCACGCCGCCGTCCCCCGATACCTTCTCACCGCTGCGCCGCCCGCGAGCGATGATTGGCCGTTCGGCCCGAACGGCCGCTGCCCGACCCGCGCCCCCGGACCTATCCCTGGCTTACCCAGATTTGTCCGGTTTGCGACAAAAGTTGGCCTGACATTCGCCATAAGCCACATTACACTCCGACGACACATTCAACGAATCGCACGCGGCAGCGATGCACGCGGCGCCCCTTCAGAGACCGCCGAATCACCATGCAAACCAGCCTCGACCATCGTCCCACCGCCCCGGTGCGCGCTGCCGCCGCGCGCACCGTCTATCCGGTGCTCGGTGCCATCAGCTTCGCGCATCTGCTCAACGACATGATCCAGTCGTTGATCCTCGCGATCTATCCGATGCTCAAAGCGACGTTCTCGCTGTCGTTCACGCAAATCGGCCTGATCACGCTGACCTATCAGATCACCGCGTCGCTGCTGCAGCCGATCATCGGCAGCTATACCGACAAGCGGCCTCAACCGTACTCGCTGCCGATCGGCATGGGCTTCACGCTGTCCGGCCTGCTGTTGATGTCGGTCGCACCGAATTTTCCGCTGCTGCTCGCCGCCGCCGCGCTCGTCGGCTGCGGCTCGTCGGTGTTTCATCCGGAATCGTCGCGGGTCGCGCGCATGGCCTCGGGCGGTCAACACGGGCTTGCGCAATCGCTGTTCCAGGTGGGCGGCAACGCCGGTTCGTCGCTCGGACCGCTGCTCGCCGCGCTGATCGTGATCCCGCACGGCCAGCGCAGCATCGCGTGGTTCTCCGCCGCGGCGCTCGTCGCGATCGTCGTGCTCACGCAGATCGGCCGCTGGTACAAGCGCCATCCGGCATCGAAGAGAAAAGCCGCGCAAGCATCGCCCGCAACGCTGCCGCCGCGCCGGGTCGCGCTTGCGCTCGGCGTGCTCGTGATGCTGGTGTTCTCGAAATATCTGTATCTCGCGAGCCTGAACAGCTACTTCACGTTCTATCTGATCGACAAGTTTCATCTGAGCGTGCAGGCCGCGCAAATCCACCTGTTCGTGTTCCTCGCCGCCGTCGCGGCAGGCACGCTGATCGGCGGGCCGGTCGGCGACCGGATCGGCCGCAAGTACGTGATCTGGGTATCGATTCTCGGCGTCGCGCCGTTCACGTTGCTGCTGCCATACGCGAACCTGTTCTGGACCACGGTGCTGACGATCGTGATCGGCGTGGTGCTCGCATCGGCGTTCGCGGCGATCATCGTCTACGGACAAGAGCTGATTCCCGGCAAGGTCGGCACGGTCGCCGGCCTGTTCTTCGGGTTGTCGTTCGGCCTGGGCGGCGTCGGCGCAGCGGTGCTCGGCCAGCTTGCCGACGTGACGAGCATCGCGTTCGTCTACAAGGTCTGCTCGTTCCTGCCGCTGATCGGCGTGTTGACGGTGTTTCTGCCGGATCTCGAAAGCAGCATGCGGCGCAGCCGGCGCGGCACGTAAGCGGCGGCGCGAAGCGCGCGGGTGGCGGCAGCCGCGCCCAATGTGAGGTGGCCAGGGGCGGCCTTGGTGGCGCCTGCCGCGTTCGCGATGCGCCGCCTCCCCCTTGCATGATTCAATGCCGCCGCTCGGCGCCCCGGTTGCGATGCCCGGTTTTCGCCGATGCGCAACACCGCAACCGACATGCGTCGCCCGCCGATCACGCTTGGCGGCTCATGCGCCGCGCCCCAATGCTGGCACGCGCCGACGCGCATGCCAGCGCATCACATTCCGTTCGCGTGCGCGATCAGGAATTGCCGCAAAATCCCCGATGAATACATGCTGGCGATATCGGCGAGAAACGTCACAAATGAAGCACTCGCGTGATCGTCGGCGACATCGGAGATCGTGCGCACGATCGCACACGGCACGCCGTATTCATAGCAGACCTGCGCGAGCGCCGCGCCCTCCATCTCGACGGCCAACGCGTCCGGCAGCGCATCGCGCAGCACGCTCACCTCGCGGTCGCTCGACACGAAACGGTCGCCGCTCGCGATCAGCCCTTCGTGCACGCGCGCGCCGCGCAGCCCGAAGCGCGCGTTCAGCGCGGCGCCGTGATCGGCCACGAAGCGCTCACAAGCCGCCTTCAATTCACCGGCAAGCGCGGCGTCGGCCGCAAAACGCGTCACGCCGAGCAGCGGCACCTCGAAACGCGCAAAGAGCGGCGACGCGTCGAGATCATGTTGCAGCAGCGCATCGGCCACCACGATGTCGCCGACCGACACGTCACGCGAGACGCCGCCCGCCACGCCCGTAAACACGATCCCGCGCACGCCGAAGCGATGGATCAGCGCGCTCGCGGTTGCGGCCGCCGCGACCTTGCCGACGCGCGCGAGCGTGACGACACACGGCACGCCGTATGCAAGCCCGACGTGATAATCGCGCTGGCCAAGCCGCACCGCGTCGACAGGCCCGGCCGCGCGCATCGCGGCGACGAGGTCGCCCAGTTCCTCCGGCAGCGCGGCAAGAATGCCGAGCGGCCGGTCCGCGTTCATAAACTGCTTCATTCGATCTCCTGACATGCGAGGCACATGACCGGCGCGACGGCGTTCGGGCGAGTGGCGGGCGAGTGGCGGCTAATCGGCGGCCGTGCCGGCTACGCCGGGCACGCCGGAACGCCAAATCGCCGGCGGCCATTCGAAACGCCAGCCTGCTCACTCGACCGCCTGCAGCTTCGCTACCGCGAGCGCGAGCCACTTCTCGCCGTGCCGCTTGAATTTGACTTGCGCCTTCGCATCCGCGCCGCTGCCTTCGAGCGCCGTCACCGTCCCCTCTCCGAACTTCGTGTGGAACACCTGCTGGCCGATCCTGAAGCCGTTCTCCGCCGCGCGCTGTTGATTCGCGAACGCGGGCAGCGGCGCGGACACCGCCGCGTCGACCACGCTGTCGCGTGCCGCGCCCGGCCGCGCGAACCAGTCGCGCCCCCAGCCGGCGTTGTCCGAGCGGCCGCCCCAGCGCGCGCCTGCCTCGGCCTTCGGCGTGAGCCATTTGAGCACGTGCTGCGGCAGTTCGTCGAAAAAGCGCGAGCGAATGTTGTAGCGCGTCTGGCCATGCAACATCCGGCTCTGCGCGAACGACAGATAAAGCCGCTCCTTCGCGCGCGTGATCGCCACATACATCAGCCGGCGCTCCTCCTCGAGGCCATCGGACTCGAGCGCGCTGTTCTCGTGCGGAAACAGCCCCTCTTCGAGGCCGGTGATGAACACCGCCGTGAATTCCAGCCCCTTCGCCGCGTGCACCGTCATCAGTTGCACCGCGTCCTGACCCGCCTGCGCCTGGTTGTCTCCCGCCTCGAGCGACGCATGCGACAAAAAACCCGCGAGCGGCGTCATCGCATCGGGGTTCTGCGCCGGATCGGCCAGGCTTGCGGGTTCGAGCACCGCATCGCCCGCATCCGGCGGCGCCAGCTCCGGCGCCGCGCTCGCGCGCGCGTTGAGCGGGATCGAACGGGCGGGCGTGTCGAGCCCGTACCCCTCCTCGGCGACGAACGCGGTGGCCGCGTTCACCAGTTCCTGCAAGTTTTCGAGGCGGTCCTGGCCTTCGCGCTCGCCTTGATAAAAATCGGCGAGGCCGCTCGCCCGCACTACATATTCGACCGTCTCCGGCAAGCTCATCTGCGCGGTCTCGGCGCGCATTTTCGCGATCAGGTTCGCGAACGCGCCCAGGCTCGTGCCCGCCTTGCCCGTCACGTAGGGAATCGCGGCGGCCATCGAGCAATCGTACAGACGTGCGGCGTCGGCGAGTTGCTCGATCGAGCGCGCACCGATGCCGCGCGTCGGAAAATTGACGACGCGCGCGAACGCGGTATCGTCGTTCGGATTGTCGATGAGGCGCAGATACGCGAGCGCGTGCTTCACCTCCTGCCGCTCGAAGAAGCGCAGGCCGCCGTACACGCGGTACGCAATGCCCGCCGTCATCAGCGTATGCTCGATCGAGCGCGACTGCGCGTTGCTCCGGTACAGCACCGCGATTTCGCTGCGCGCCAGCCCCGTGTTCACGAGCGAGCGGATCTCCTCGATGATCCACGCCGCCTCCTGCGCATCGGTGGCGGCTTCGTAGACGCGCACCGGCTCGCCGTGGCCGGCGTCGGTGCGCAGATTCTTGCCGAGCCGGTGCGCGTTGTGCGAGATCAGATGGTTCGCCGCATCGAGGATATTGCCGTGCGAGCGGTAATTCTGCTCGAGCTTGATCAGGTTGCGCACGCGGAATTCGTCCTCGAAGTCGCGCATGTTGCCGACGTTCGCGCCGCGGAACGCGTAGATCGACTGATCGTCGTCGCCGACCGCGAAGATCGCGTTCTGACCGCCCGCGAGCAGCTTGAGCCACGCATACTGCAGCTTGTTCGTATCCTGGAATTCGTCGACGAGGATCTGCTTGAAGCGCGCCTGATAATGCGCGCGCAGCGGCGGATTGTGCGCGAGCAGTTCGTAGCAGCGCAGCAGCAGCTCGGCGAAATCGACGACGCCCTCGCGCTGGCACTGCTGCTCGTATGCGTGGTAAAGCTCGACGAACTTGCGGTTGAAGTTGTCGGCCGCATCGACCTTGTCCGGGCGCAGTCCTTGCTCCTTCGCGTTGTTGATGAAGTATTGAACGTTCTTCGGCGGATATTTCTCGTCGTCGATGTTCGCGGCCTTCATCAACCGCTTGATCGCGGAAAGCTGGTCGGCGGTGTCGAGAATCTGAAACGTCTGCGGCAGGCCCGCGTCGCGGTAGTGCGCGCGCAGCATCCGGTTGCAGAGGCCGTGAAACGTGCCGATCCACATCCCGCGCGTGTCGATCGGCATCATCGCCGACAAGCGCGCCATCATTTCGCGCGCGGCCTTGTTCGTGAACGTGACGGCAAGCACGGTCGGCGGCGACGCATAGCCGTGCTGGATCAGCCAGGCAATCCGCGTGATCAGCACCCGGGTCTTGCCGCTGCCCGCCCCGGCGAGGATCAGCGCCGGCTCGTTCGGCAAGGTGACGGCGGCGAGTTGTTCGGGGTTCAGGTTCGCGAGCAGATCGGGCATAGAGGACGAAGCGAAAAAAACGGCATGAGCGCGGGCCGGACATTATAAATCGCAGTCGGCGGGACGCCGCTTGGCGCGATACGCATCCATTTATAATGATGGGTTTCCGCATCAATCTTCCCTATCTTTCGGCGAATTTCCACCATGAGCGACAGCACGCTTGCGAAAAGTTTCGAGCCCCAGACAATCGAATCCCATTGGGGGCCGGAATGGGAAAAGCGCGGTTACGCGACGCCCGCGCTCGACCCCAACCGCCCGGACTTCTCGATCCAGTTGCCGCCCCCGAACGTGACGGGCACGCTGCACATGGGCCACGCGTTCAACCAGACGATCATGGACGGGCTGGTGCGCTATCACCGGATGCTTGGCCACAACACGTTGTGGGTGCCCGGCACCGATCACGCGGGCATCGCGACGCAGATCGTCGTCGAGCGCCAGCTCGATGCACAACGCGTGTCGCGCCACGATCTCGGCCGCGACGCGTTCGTCGAGCGCGTGTGGCAATGGAAGGAGCAGTCCGGCTCGACGATCACGCGCCAGGTGCGCCGCCTCGGCGCGTCGACCGACTGGTCGCGCGAGTACTTCACGATGAACGACACGATGTCCGAAGTCGTGCGCGAGGTGTTCGTGCGCCTGTACGAGCAGGGCCTCATCTATCGCGGCAAGCGGCTCGTCAACTGGGACCCGGTGCTGATGACCGCGGTGTCCGATCTCGAAGTCGCGAGCGAAGAGGAAAACGGCCATTTGTGGCACATCCGCTATCCGCTCGCCGACGGCTCGGGCCACCTGTGCGTCGCGACGACGCGCCCCGAGACGATGCTCGGCGACGTCGCGCTGATGGTGCATCCGCAAGACGAGCGCTATGCGCATCTCGTCGGCCTGCGCGTGAAGCTGCCGCTGACTGGCCGCGAGATCCCGGTGATCGCCGACGACTACGTCGACCGCGAGTTCGGCACGGGCGTCGTCAAAGTCACGCCCGCGCACGACTTCAACGACTACCAGGTCGGCGTGCGCCACCACCTGCCGATGATCGACGTGCTGACGCTCGATGCGAAGATCAACGACAACGCGCCCGAGCCGTACCGCGGCCTCGATCGCTTCGACGCGCGCCGCGCGATCGTCGCCGATCTCGACGCAGCCGGCCTGCTCGAAGCCGTGCAGCCGCACAAGCTGATGGTGCCGCGCGGCGACCGCACGGGCGTCGTGCTGGAGCCGATGCTCACCGACCAGTGGTTCGTCGCGATGACGAAGCCTGCGCCGCAACACACATTCCATCCGGGCAAGTCGATCACCGAAGTGTCGCTCGACGCCGTGCGCAGCGGGCAGATCAAGTTCGTGCCGGAAAACTGGACGGCCACTTACTACCAATGGCTCGAGAACATCCAGGACTGGTGCATCTCGCGGCAGCTCTGGTGGGGCCATCAGATTCCCGCCTGGTACGGCGAGAACGGCGAGGTGTTCGTCGCCAGGAGCGAGCAGGCCGCGCGCGAGCAGGCCGCCGCGAAGGGCTACACGGGGCCGCTCAAGCGCGACGAAGACGTGCTCGACACGTGGTTCTCGTCGGCGCTCGTGCCGTTCTCGTCGCTCGGCTGGCCGAACGACACGCCGGAACTCAAGCATTTCCTGCCGTCGTCGGTGCTCGTCACCGGTTTCGACATCATCTTCTTCTGGGTCGCGCGGATGGTGATGATGACGACGCACTTCACTGGCAAGGTGCCGTTCGAGACGGTCTACGTGCATGGCCTCGTGCGCGACGCCGAAGGCCAGAAAATGTCCAAGAGCAAGGGCAACACGCTCGATCCGATCGACATCGTCGACGGCATCGGCCTCGATGCGCTCGTCGCGAAGCGCACGACGGGCCTGATGAATCCGAAGCAGGCCGCCACCATCGAGAAGAAAACACGCAAGGAATTCCCCGACGGCATTCCCGCGTTCGGCACCGATGCGCTGCGCTTCACGATGGCGTCGATGGCCACGCTCGGGCGCAACGTGAATTTCGATCTCGCGCGCTGCGAAGGCTACCGCAATTTCTGCAACAAGCTGTGGAACGCGACGCGTTTCGTGCTAATGAACTGCGAGGGCCACGACTGCGGCTTCGACAAACCGCAAGCGTGCGGCGCGGGCGAATGCGGTCCCGGCGGCTACCTGGATTTCTCCGCGGCTGACCGCTGGATCGTGTCGTTGCTGCAGCGGGTCGAGGCGGACATCGCGAAGGGCTTCGCCGACTACCGATTCGACAATATCGCAAACGCAATCTATAAATTTGTTTGGGACGAGTACTGCGACTGGTATCTCGAACTCGCGAAAGTGCAGATCCAGAACGGCACGCCCGAGCGGCAGCGCGCGACGCGCCGCACGCTGCTGCGCGTGCTGGAGACGGTGCTGCGCCTTGCGCATCCGGTGATCCCGTTCATCACCGAGGCGCTCTGGCAGAAGGTCGCGCCGCTCGCGGGCCGCTACCCCGCCGGCTGCGCCGAGGGTGACGCATCGCTGATGGTTCAGCCGTATCCGATCGCCGAGCCCGCAAAGATCGATGAGGCTTCCGAACAGTGGGCGGCCGAACTGAAGGCAGTGGTCGATGCATGTCGTAATCTGCGTGGTGAGATGAATCTTTCTCCTGCGACCAAAGTGCCGCTGCTCGCGGCGGGCAACGTCGCTCGGCTCACGGCGTTCGCGCCTTACGTACAGGCGCTCGCGCGGCTCTCCGAGGTGCGCGTGCTCGCCGATGAAGCGGCGCTCGACAGCGAAGCGCACGGCGCGCCGATTGCTATCGTCGGCGAGAACAAGCTGGTGCTGAAGGTCGAGATCGACGTCGCGGCCGAACGCGAACGTTTGTCGAAGGAGATTGCCCGTCTCGAAGGAGAAATCGTGAAATGCAATGCGAAGCTCGGCAACGAGGCGTTCGTCGCGAAAGCGCCGCCCGCCGTCGTCGAACAGGAGCAGAAGCGGCTCGCGGAGTTTCGCAATACGCTGTCGAAGCTCAGCGCGCAACTCGCTCGTCTGCCGGCTTGATCCTGCATTCTGGCGTAACAAACCGTAAGGTCGCTTGCGCCAGCTATCGTGCAACAATCACCATTTGATTCAATGGAATCAAAAGAGGAACAAGGGTTCGATCATGTTGAAAGTCACTAAGGCGGTCTTCCCGGTCGCGGGTCTGGGCACGCGATTCCTGCCCGCCACCAAGGCGAGCCCGAAGGAAATG
>NZ_LOWB01000134.1 GCF_001522865.1 Burkholderia sp. TSV86
GCTACCGCCTTCGGTACGAAGCCATGAGGTTTCAACAACATGCATCCCCAGTGTTTAAGCTTGCATCAGGTCAGGCGAGCCATGCACACACCGTGATTGCAAGGTTCATAAAAATTAATTTAAGTATTAAAATAAAATACTCTACTCAACTTAATTAATAAAATTAACAAATAAATATTTAAATCCAAAAAAAGCGCGACCCGAAGGTCGCGCAAATGGAAGCTATGATTCCGACTCGCACCGAGGGACACGAGCCAATTTCATGCTAGTCAACGATACGAAATTCGTCAATAGATTTCAACAATCCAGGATCTCCAATTACACACTCATTGACTATGAGAAAACGGCAAATCCAATAATAAATTCCCTTCATCTCCATAAATTTCTCAATCCGTTAAACGAATAAAATTAGTTGAAAAACGAAATGCGAAATCAAAATTTCGCCAGCTTGGTCGCGCACAGTGTGCTCGGCCTAAACGAAAAGCCGGAAAAACATACGCCCCCCCTCAAGCACTGCTTCGGCGGCGCGCCGCGATGCTCGCTGCGGAAATAGCGATCGAATACGCGCCGGCCATCGTCAATGGCGAAGAGACTCATATGCTCGGCAATGCATTTTCGTGCGGCACGATCGTCAGTCTCCCCACGGAAAATCGGCAGACCAGACAAGCAAGTCCTGCCGACGATTCCCATCGAATGACTGATGAACAGTGGTATCCCGTCACACCGCAGCGCGTCGAATACGCGCACAACGCGCTCGCCAATGAGCTATGCAAGACGATTCCGGCGATGCGGCATACGGTGGAAAACGAAACGGTAAACGCGGACTATCTGAGGTAACCGCTACGCGTGAATGCATCGAGCAGAGAAATGGCGGTCACATGATGTGGTCAGGCAGCCGGAAGAAACCCGCCGCATCGCGTACCGAGTTCGCGCTCACGCAGAACGCCGAACTTCGGTTCGGCTCAGCCGCACAACCATCCCCCGTCAAGCGTCCAGTTCTTAGCGGACGCCGTATCGTCCTGCACGTCCGCCCGGCATCCAAGCGCCTGATGCTCGCCGCCGCACACCGCGGACATCGCGTAAGAGCGGCGGCGTGCGTCAAAATCCGTGCACCGTCGCCGGCCGCGCGCGACAACCGTCGGCGAACCGGCGCGCGCTCGTGCTCAATACGCCGCCCATACTGCCCAACAGTCAGCGCGCCGC
Source organism: Burkholderia sp. TSV86 (assembly GCF_001522865.1). GTDB lineage: Bacteria > Pseudomonadota > Gammaproteobacteria > Burkholderiales > Burkholderiaceae > Burkholderia. Next base: position 1,204 of record NZ_LOWB01000134.1, read on the forward strand.
CTGCGTCGCCTTTCTGAGCTTCGCGACGTCGGCGGCCTGCACGGCAGGCGCGCCGTTGTTCCAACCGGCACGCATGAACGTCAACACGTCGGCGACTTGCTGATCGGTCAGCACGTTCGCGAACTTCGGCATCGGATACGCGGCCGGCAAACCGTCGATCACCAAATCCGCCGTGCCGTTCAACGTCACATTGATCAGCGAAGCAGGATTCGCCTCCAGCACATTCGGATTTCCGGCGAGCGGGGCAAGCAATGGCGCGAACGCATTGCCGTCGACGCCATGGCAATGCATGCAATACGCGGCATACACCTTCGCGCCCGCATCGCTCGCTGGATGCGCGAGCAGAGCCCGTGTTGCCTGCGCGTCGTACCGGTACGGCGGCGCGCCATTGCCCCCTGCGGCCGGCAACGTTTTCAGGTAGCGCGCGATTGCGCCCAGATCGTCGGAGGTCAACCATTGCGTGCTATGGTTGACCACGTCCGTCATCGAGCCGAATGCGCTCGCGTGCCGATTCGCGCCTGTCTTCAGGAACTGCACGACTTCCGCATCGCTCCAGCGGCCAAGCCCGGTATTGAATTCACCCGTCAAATTCGAGGCGAACCAGTTGTCGATCCGTGCGCCGGACAGGAACGCCGGACCACGTTCGTCGAGTGCCTTCTCCTGAAGCGCGACACCGCGCGGAGTATGGCACGACCCGCAATGGCCAAGCCCCTGCACCAGATACGCACCGCGATTCCACGCCGCATCCTTGCCCGGTTTGTCCTGATAAATGGTCTTGTCGAGAAACACCGCATTCCAGATCTTCAGCGGCCAGCGCATATTGAGCGGCCACGGAATGTCCGATGCCCGATTGGCCTGCTGCACCGGCTCCACACCACGCATGAAATACGCATAGAGCGCCTTCACGTCATCGTCGCGAAGTTTGGCGTAAGCCGTATATGGCATCGCCGGATACAGATTGTGCCCGTCCTTGGCCACGCCTTCGCGCAATGCACGTGTGAAATCCACTTCGGTGTAACGGCCGATTCCCGTCTGCGAATCAGGCGTGATGTTGGTCGAATAGATCGCGCCCATTGGCGTCATCATCGGCAGGCCGCCCGCGAACGGCTTGCCGCGCGGCGCGGTGTGGCACGCAATACAATCGCCCGCCTTCGCGAGATAGGCTCCGCGCGCGACGAGTGCATCGTCGGCCGGCGCGGCCGCCGCCGCGACGGCCGGCGCGATCGCGCCCAGCGCGAGCACGGCGAGCGCTTTCGCAGCGCCCGCCAGAACTTGAGTGGTACGAATCATCGGCGTCCTCATCGTCAGGCGGTTTTGAGTTGATTGCCGACCGGCAGTTTGCGCAAACGCTTACCAGTCGCCGCATGGATCGCATTCGCGACTGCGGCGCTCAGCGCCGCCGTGCCCGGCTCGCCAATCCCCCCCGGCGCTTCGGTGCTTTTGACGATATGCACGTCGATCCGTGGCGTCTGATCGATTCGCAGAATCCGGTAGTCGGTGAAATTCCCCTGCTCGACCCGGCCGTCCTTGATCGTGATCTCGCCATACAGCACGCCTGTGATACCGAAAACGACACCGCCCTGAATCTGCGCCTCGATCGTGCCCGGATTCACGACCATCCCGCAATCGACCGCGCAAACGACGCGCGTTACGCGCACGTCGCCGTCTTCGACCACGACATCCGCGACCATCGACAGGAAACTGCCGAACGCGTGCATCACCGATACGCCGCGCCCTTGCCCCTTGGGTAGCGTCTCGCCCCAGCCGGCCGCCTTCGCGGCAACGTCGAGCACGTTGAGCGCTCGCGGACTCTTGCCGAGCAACGCGCGCCGGTACGCAACCGGGTCTGTCTTGGTCTGCGCGGCGAGTTCGTCGATAAAGCTCTCGACGACGAACGTGCCGCGCGTCGGCCCGACACCGCGCCAGAACGCCGTGGGCACGTGGCGCGGCTCCTGCCGGACGTAGTCGATCAATTGATTCGGCAAGTCATACGGCAAATCGGCGGCCACCTCGACCGCGTCAGGATCGACGCCGTCCTTGAACGCGGGCGGCGCAAAGCGCGCGATGATCGACGAGCCGACGATCCGGTGCTGCCACGCGATCGGCTTGCCGTTCGCGTCGAGCCCCGCGGAAATCCTGTCGTAGTAATACGGCCGGTACATATCGTGCCGGATATCCTCTTCGCGAGTCCAGACAACCTTCACCGGCGCATTCACCTGCTTGGCGATCTTGACGGCCTGCGCGACCATATCGATCTCGAGCCGGCGGCCAAAGCCGCCGCCTAGAAGATGGTTGTGCACCGTGATCTTATCGGCCGGCAAACCGCTCACGTGCGCCGCCGCGTCGCGCGCGCGCGTCGGCACCTGCGTGCCCACCCACACGTCGCAGCCGTCCGGCCGAACGTGCACCGTGCAATTGACAGGCTCCATCGTCGCGTGCGCGAGAAACGGCTGTTCATAGACAGCCTCGACGCGCGTCTTTGCGTCCTTAAACGCACGTTCAACATCGCCTTCCTTGCGCGCGACGGCCCCGTTGCCCCCGGCTGCGCGAGCGAGATCCGCCACGATGTCCTGCGTCGATACGCGGGCCCCCGCTCCTTCGTTCCACTGAACATTCAGCGCGGCAGCGCCGCGTTTGGCCGCCCAGGTATGGTCTGCGACCACAGCGACCGCATTGTCCGCAATGACGATTTGCCGCACGCCCGGCAATTTGCGCGCCGCGCTGTCGTCCACATGCGCGACCGTGCCGCCAAACACCGGGCTGTTGACGATCACCGCATACAGCATGCCCGGCAGACGCACATCGAAACCGAACTGCGCGCTGCCGTCGACCTTCTCCGGAGAATCGAGCCGCTTGACCGGCTTGCCGATCAGTTTGAAATCCTCAGGTTTCTTCAAAACCACGTCTTTCGGCACCGGCAGCTTCACCGCCGCATCCGCGAGCTGCCCATACGATGCGCGCCGCCCGCTCGCCGGATGCAGCACCTCGCCGCCCTGCGCGCGACACGAGGCGGGATCGACCTTCCATTGCTGCGCAGCAGCCGCCACGAGCAACGTGCGTGCAGTCGCGCCCGCACGACGCAGCGGCTCCCAGGCGTAACGAACCGACGTCGAGCCGCCGGTGAGCTGGCCGCCGAGCAATGGATCGAGAAACAGCTTCTCGTTCGGCGGCGCGTGATCGAGTGTGACGCTCGACAGCGGCGCTTCCAACTCCTCGGCGATCAGCATCGGCAGCGACGTGTATACACCCTGTCCCATCTCGACTTTCGGCATCACGAGCGTGATCTTGCCGGTGCGATCGATCTGCACGAATGCGTTCGGCGCAAACACGCCCGGCGGCGCCGGCTCGGCGGCGTCGCCGCCGATCACTGAGCGGCGCGCATCGCCGCCCGCCGCGGGCATGCTAAAGCCAAGCAGCAGACCGCCTCCCGCCGCCGCCCCAAGCGTGATGCCGAATTTCAGGAATGTGCGGCGCGACACGCCTTCGCCCGCGGCCGATGCGCGATGAGCGTTGCCCGCTTCGATCAGTCCGCGCGACATGTCAGGCCTCCTTGGCGGCATGCTTGATCGCCGCGCGAATCCGGTTATAGGTGCCGCAGCGGCAGATGTTGCCCGCCATCGCCGCATCGATGTCGGCGTCACCTGGATGCGGGTTCGACGCGATCAGCGCGGCCGCCGCCATCACCTGGCCGGACTGGCAATACCCGCATTGCACGACGTCGAGTTCGCGCCATGCCTGCTGGATCTTTTGTCCGGCAGGCGTCGCGCCAACCGCCTCGATCGTCGTGATCTTCTTGTCGCCGACCGCCGCGACCGGCAGCACACACGAGCGCACCGCAACGCCGTCGAGATGCACGGTGCATGCACCGCACTGCGCGATACCGCAACCGAACTTCGTGCCGGTCAAGCCGACTAGATCGCGCAGTACCCAAAGCAGTGGCATATCGGCAGGGGCGTCGACGGTTTGAGTCGTGCCGTTGATGTTCAAACTGATCATGCTCTCTCCAGGAATGACCGGCTAGGTATGGTGGGCTACCGGGCGGATCGTCGTCGGGTGCGCCAGCAGGCGAATCGCGTATGCGCGTGGTCGCGCAACACCCGGCCGCGATGCGAAATTGATACGCGAACCACGGCGATGCCGTCCACGCACCGCAATGGACACGGCATGCACCGCATCCGCCGTTCTCGTTCTTATACCAACGATTTACTGCTGAACCGCATCGATCGCCGTCAGCACCTTCACGACGGGCGGCTGCGCAAACCACTCGGCCGCCTTCGCGCGATACGCGTTGTAATGTGCGCTCGCGCGATGCGCGTCCAGCGCCGCCTCGTCGGCATACGCCTCGAACAGATGGAAGCCCGGCGCGCCGTCGGTCTGACGAAACAAGTCGTAGCGGAGATTGCCCGGCTCCTCGCGAGTCGCCGCGACAAGCTGGCGCAAATGCGCATCGACGGCATCGACATGCTCGGGCTTCGGAATCACGCTGGCAAACACATAGATAGTCATACTCGTTCCTTTTTTGAATTCGGACTACGATTCGATTCTCGCGCTGCCATGCGCGTCAAAGCAGCTTGAACGCCAATGCCGAGAGCGCGTCGCGCAATCGGTCGCGGCCGCTCAGCGCGCCGGCGGAACCGATGCGCGCAACAGCCGCCTCGCGCCACGAACCCGCATTGCCGCCTCGCTCCCGCAGATACTCGGACACGCGCTCGTCATACGCATCGATCGATTCGCGTTCGGCCGACGCATTGTACTGCTCGCGATGCAGCATGGCCGCCTGCGGCAAACGCGGCTTCACCGCCGGCAGATGGTGCGGATCGGGAAAGCCCACGCACATGCCAAACAGCACGACGCTCTGCGCGGGCAGCGCAAGCTCGCGTGCGACGGCTTCCGGATGATTGCGCATCCCGCCGATATAAACGAGCCCGAGACCGAACGACTCGAAGGCCGCCGCGGCGTTTTGCGCCGCGAGCGCGGTGTCGACAGCGCCCACCACGAAGGTTTCCAAATAATCGAGGCCGTCTGTCGGCTGACGCTGCGATTCGCCCGCGCGTCGCAAGCGCGACAAGTCGAGCACCCACGCGAGATACAACGGGGCTGTCTCGATATGCCGCTGGTTGCCGGCCAGTGCCGCGAGCCTCGCCTTGCGCGCCGGCTCCGTGATCGCAATCACGCTCCAGGCCTGCAGATTCGACGACGTCGATGCCGATTGCGAGGCCGCGATCGCGGCGGCCAGCATCGATTCCGGTACGGCGTCGGGCAAATACGCGCGGACCGACCGATGATTCAGCAGACTGCGCACGACTTCGTTCGACGCCACGCGCTCCATGTCGGAGGTGCTTTCCCGGTAACGCGCATGCCACAACGCGCGAACCGAGGTGTCATTGTTTGCCTGCATGTATTCCATCCTGCTTCAATTTCAATTGATCGAGCAGCGCGTGTGCGACGGGCTCGGACGACGCCGGATTCTGACCGGTGATCAGCAAGCCGTCCGTCACCGCGTAGGGCTGCCAATCGTCGGCCCGCGAATAGCGGCCGCCGTTCGCCTTCAGCATGTCCTCGACCAGGAACGGCACAACACCGGTCAAACCCACCGCCTGCTCTTCGGTGTTCGTGAAGCCGGTCACCTTCTTGCCGCTGACGAGCGGGCTGCCGTCGGCCGCCTTCGTATGACGGAATACCGCCGGCGCATGGCACACCGCGGCCACCGGCTTGCCTGTGGCGATCGCGCGCTCGATCAGCGCAATCGAATGCGCGTTCTCGGCCAGATCCCATAGCGGACCGTGCCCGCCTGGATAAAACAATGCGTCGTAGTCGTCGGCCGACACGTCGGACAGCTTGAGCGTGGCCGCCAGCGCGGCCTTCGCGGGCGCATCGGCGTCGAAGCGGCGCGTCGCATCCGTCTGAAACGCGGCGTCATTGCTCTTCGGATCGAGCGGCGGCTGCCCGCCATTGACCGACGCGAGCGTCAATTCGACGCCCGCCTCCTTTAGCGCGTAATAAGGCGCGGCCAGCTCTTCAAGCCAGAAGCCGGTCTTTTCTCCGGTATCGCCAAGCTGATCGTGAGAGGTTAGAACCACTAAAACTTTCATGATGAATTCCCTGAAATGACGATTCGGCATCCGCCGCGGCCGACTCAGCGCGCGGCGGCCATGGCAGGCCGGATCAAAGCGCGTCGGGCCCCACGCGCACGATCAGCTTGCCGAAATTCTTCCCCTCGAGCAGCCCGATGAAAGCCTGCGGCGCCTGCTCGAGCCCGTCGACGACATCCTCTCGCACCTTCACATCGCCCTGCGCGACCCATTCGCCCATTTCCTTCAGGAACGCCGCGTACCCTTCGGCATAGTGATCGGAAATAATGAAACCCTGCATCTTGATCCGCTTCGTCAGCAGGCTTCCCACCACCTTCGGCAGACGATTCGGCCCCGGCGGCAACTCGCTGTCGTTGTAATGCGCGATCATGCCGCACACCGGCACGCGCGCGCCGACGTTGAGCAGCGGCAGTACCGCATCGAATACCGCGCCGCCGACGTTCTCGAAATACACGTCGATCCCCTTCGGGCACGCCTGGGCAAGCTTGTGCGCGAAATCGGAATCTCGGTGATCGACACATGCGTCAAAGCCGAGCGTGTCCGTCACGTAGCGGCACTTGTCCGCACCGCCCGCCACGCCGACGACGCGGCAGCCCTTCAACTTCGCGATCTGCCCCACGACGGAGCCGACCGCACCGCTCGCAGCCGCGACGACGACCGTTTCCCCCGCCTTCGGCTCGCCGATCTTCAGCAGTCCCCAATAGGCGGTGAAGCCGGGCATGCCGAGCACGCTGAGCGCATACGACGAATGCGCGATCGAGCCAAGCGGCATCAGCCCCGAGCCGTCGGACAGCGCGAAATCCTGCCAGCCGCTCGACGAGAGCACGAAATCTCCTTCGCGAAAGGCCGGCAGCGTCGACGACACGATCCGGCCCACCGTTCCGCCGACCATCGGTTCACCGAGTTCGGCGGGTGCCGCATACGACGGCGCATCATTCATCCGGCCGCGCATATACGGATCGAGCGACAGCCAGACCGTGCGTATCAGCACCTGCCCTGGTGCCGGCGTCGGCACCGGCTCCGTCTCGAGGCGGAAATTTTCCAGCGTGGGCGCGCCGTGCGGACGCGAGTTCAAAATAATCCTGCGATTCGTGGTTTTGCTCTGCGACATAAGTCCCTCGGTCGGTATCGATGTCATGGATGAAGGTTCGTCTGGAATCAAAGGCTTGCTTCGAGCACCCGGCGGCTCACATCAAGCGTCACATCCTTGTGTTCGCCGAGCCGAGTCATGCCGTTCGCGTCGAGTTGCGCGATCAGGCCGTCGATCGCGTCGGCGCCGATGCCATAGTCGGCAAGGCGCGTCTTCACGTCGAGGCTCTCGAAAAATGCGCGCGTGCGGCGAATCGCCTCGTCGATGCGCGCCTCTTCCGGGCCGTCCATGATTTGCCAAACACGCTCGGCATACTGAAGCAGCTTGCCGCGCTTGCTGGCGCGCCGGATCTGCAGCATCGACGGCAGAACGATCGCAAGCGTGCGGGCGTGATCGATGCCGTAGCGCGCAGTCAGTTCGTGGCCGACCATGTGCGTGACCCAGTCCTGCGGCACGCCGGCGCCGATCAGGCCGTTGAGCGCGAGTGTCGCGACCCACATCAGGTTCGCGCGAATCGCATAGTCGTGCGGCCTGTCGAGCGCTTTCGGGCCGATTTCGATCAAGGTCTGCAGCAAACCTTCGGCAAAGCGATCCTGTACGAAGCCCTGTGCAGGATACGTCAGATACTGCTCGACGATATGCGTGAATGCATCGACGACGCCGTTCGCAATCTGCCGCGGCGGCAACGTGTAAGTCTTGAGCGGATCGAGAATCGAGAATCGCGGAAACACGAGCGAATGGCGAAACGCCAGCTTTGTTTGCGTCGCCTGGCGCGTGACGACCGCCGCATTGTTCATTTCCGAGCCTGTCGCGGGCAACGTGAGCACGCTGCCGAACGGCAGCGCCGCGGCGATGTTCGCGCCGCGCGTCTCGAGGATGCTCCACGGCTCGCCGTCGAGCAGCGCGGCGGCGGCAACGAACTTGGTGCCGTCGATCACCGATCCGCCACCGACCGCGAGCAGGAAATCGATTTTCTCGCGTCGAACCAGCTCAACCGCTTTCATCAAGGTCTCGTAGGCCGGATTCGGCTCGATTCCGCCGAACTCGTACACGTCACGCGTGCCGAGTGCCGCCCTGACTTCGTCGAGCGTTCCCGTCTTGCGCGCGCGCTCGCCGCCGTACAGCACCAGCACGCGCGCCACCGCAGGCACCAGGTCGCTCAGACGCTCAATCGTCTTTTCGCCGAAAACGATTCGCGTCGGATTATAGAAATCAAAATGATGCATTTTTGCCCTATCAATAGTAGACCAGTCGTCTAGAGCGCTGGCCAAAAGAAGGCGCGTCCAAGCGCGCCTTTTTCACTGTCATGCCCAGCTCGACCTTCATGCCGATTCGCGAAACGACGCCGGCAGATTCAACATTCGCAATGTCTGGGCCATCGCCGTTTCGAGTGATTTGCGATCGCGGTGCACCTTTTCGAGCAGCGTCGCGCCCAGCCACAATTCATAGAGCGCCGCAGCCGTCCGATACGGATCGTCGATACCCGTAAGCGAGCCGTCCTCTAGCCCGATTCGCACGCCGTTCGCCAAGCGCTCGATGATTTGCGACGTGCCGCGCTTCAACACAGCGCGCATCGCCTCAGATAAATCCGACACCTCCGCCCCCAGCTTCACAGCCAGGCATTTGCCCTGCGGATCGTCGGTGCATTGCGCGTGCAGCCAACCGCTCCAGTAGCTCATCAAGCGCTCGGCTCCCGTGCCCGGCTGGTGGAACAGCACATTGTCGAGATGCGCGGCATAACCTTCGAAATAGGATTCGAGCAACGCCTCGCCGAACGCTTCCTTCGACCCGAAGTAATGATAAAACGACCCCTTCGGGATGCCCGCCGCTGCGAGAATCTCGTTCAATCCGACCGCCGAAAAACCCTTGTGGAGCATGATCGGCTTCGCGACGTTCAGGATGTGTTGGCGAACTTCCGCGCCCGAAGATGAGTTCATGGGCCCGGATGCTAACAGTAATTAGACCAGTCGTCTAGAGATCTGGAGCGCCCAGCGCTGGCTAGACGGCGGCAGTGGCAAAGCAGTCGCGCAGCCATGAAGCGAAGGCCCGCACGCGCGAAGACAATTGACGATTTTGCGCATAAAGCACCGTGACGGGCATCGGCGGCGGCGGGTAGTCGCCCAGCAGAATCTTCAGCTTGCCCGCTGCCAGTTCGCCGGCGATCCGGTAACGCGGCACCTGCACGATTCCCAGCCCCGCGACAGCCGCACCGGTGTACAGATCGGCGCCAGTCACGGCAATCGACGCATCGAGCTGGATCGCGTTCACGCGTGCGTCGACGGTAAATTCAAGCGGCATCGGCTTGCCGGTCGCGCTCGACACGTAATCGACCGCGCGATGCGCGGACAACGCCGCGAGATCGGTCGGCTCGCCATATTTCGCCAGATAGATGGGGCTCGCCACCGTTACCTGTTCGAGTTGCGCGACCCGTCGCCCGACCATCGACGAATCCTGCAGATTCCCAGAGCGCAACACACAATCGACGCCTTCGCGCACGAGATCAACCAGCCGGTCATCCTCGCCGATGTGCAGCCGGATCTGCGGGAAACGCGCAAGGAAATCGGGCAACGCCGGCACGACGAAATGACGCGCGAGCGTGCCTTGCAGATTCACGCGCAACAGCCCCTTCGGCATGGCGTTCCGAAACGCGCCTTCGGCCTCCTCCAGATCGGCGATCAGCCTGACGCAACGCTGATAGTACGCGTCGCCGTCGGGCGTCAGGCGCACGGTACGCGTGGTCCGTTCAAGCAGGCGCGCGCCCAGCCGCTGTTCCAGCCGCTTCATCAAATTGGTGACGGTGGCGCGCGGGATCTGCAAGTCATCCGACGCGCGGCTGAAACTCTGCCGCTGCGCGATCCGCACGAAAACCTGCATTTCCTGAAACCGGTCCATCGCGTCGACTCTTTGTTAATTATTAATGCAAATGGAATGATTATATCCATTCAGCGCCGATTATCCATCCCGAGAAATGCTCGATGATTCCGCTCACCGATTACTTCTCTGAGGACATTCACCATGAACAAGGTCAGGAACGCTCAAGTTGCTATCGTCACCGGCGCGTCGCGCGGCATCGGCGCGGCCATCGCACGGCGCCTCGCGGCTGACGGCTTCGCGGTCGCCGTCAACTACGCGGCGAACGCGCAGCAAGCGCAGGCGCTCGTCGCCGAATTGAAGGCAGCCGGCTCGCAAGCGCTTGCCGTGCAAGCCGACATCAGCCAAGCCGACGACGTGCGCCGCATGTTCGACGCTGTCGAACAGCAGTTGGGCAAGATCGACGTGCTCGTGAACAACGCGGGCATCCTCAATACCGCGCCGATCGCCGAATTCAGCGACGCCGCGTTCGAACAGAGCTTCGCGATCAACGTGCGCGGCACGTTCAACACGCTGCGCGAAGCAGCCGTGCGCATCAACGACGGTGGCCGTATCGTCAACCTTTCGACCACCGTGCTCGCGCTCAACCTGCCCGGCTACGCGATCTACAACGCGACGAAAGCCTCCGTCGAGGCATTCACGCGCGTATTCGCGAAGGAGTTGCGCGGACGCGGCATCACGGTGAACGCCGTCGCGCCCGGCCCCGTCGCGACGCCGTTGTTTTTCGACGGGAAATCGGCCGAGTTGATCGAGCACTACGCGAAGATGCCGCCGCTGCAACGCCTCGGCGAACCGGACGACATCGCGGCCGTCGTGTCGTTCCTCTGCGGCCCCGACGGCGGATGGGTAAACGCGCAGGTGCTGCGCGCGAACGGCGGCGTTGCATGAACGGCCGGCGCGGCGGCATCGACGCGCCGCCGCGCCGCATGGCCCGCCGGCCGGCTTAGCGGCCGTCGACGCCACTGCTTCGGCCTTCGACAGGCAGCGCGGGCTGCAATGCGCATCGGCACGGCGTGCAGCGGATGCCGACCGTTTCGTCCGGCGCCGACTCTCTCCATTGCTGGGAGCACGGCAAACTCATCGAGCAGCGGGGGGCGAGCTGATCTCCGTGCCGGCAGCCGTTCACTCGAACAAACAGGAACACAGGCACCCACCGCGCCTCGCCATTCCCGGCTCAATCGATTTCGCGATAACGGCAAATCGTGTCGAATAAAAGCCTAGCCCGCCATTCGATCGATCCAATCGCCCGGCATATCGGCAACACAGGCTCGATTTACCCGGCCGAAATCGCGGATCGATCATTTTCCCGATACAGGGCCGAATGGCGTCATTCAGAATAAGCGTTCCATCAGCGTGCATTTCCGCCGCATCCGCGATTATGCAGGGCCACCTCATTCCATAACGACAAAAATGAATATCAGCAAAAATATATGCACTATATATTCATAATAAACTTACACATTCCTGCAAAAATTTCGCATTATCATTAATCCCGTAAGATCAAAAATTCCTTAAGCCGCACACGGCATGTCCGGCAGCGGCAAGAATACTGAGAGGTCCCGATGCGATTACCTGTCCGCCCCAAATGGGGAACGGTCCTTGCCGGCAGAAAATCCGCACCGCGTTCCGAGCGGCTGCAAGCGAATGAATCGTCTTTCTGGAAACCGAGTTCTAATTCGAGCCTTCGGAATTTGAGAAATTCGATTCGGCAACATCAAAATGATCAATCGAGTCAATTTGGGGTGGCAGGTGATTTTTGCGCCGGCATGTTGCTGTTCTTTCTGCTTGCCGGCATTTATGCGTGGTACAGAACAGGCTGGGCATTGTCCGAAATCATGCTCACGCAATAAGCGGCAATACGGCAAAACCGGCGCACGGCCGATATTCGGCGATCACCATCGTCACCGCCACGCAAACGGAGCGTAACAAGCCACGGCAGCGGCGCACAGGCCCAATGGCGTGTCAATGCGCGAGCGCCAAGCCCCGTCCCACCTTGCCGACCCGAACGATCGGTTGAACCTGCCGTTGTGTGTCCGGGCATTTACCCCGGCGCGCGGCGTCCCGCCACATCCGATTCGACATCGCGTTCGAAAATGACGGCTGGCGGCTCGAACCTGTCAACGTTGATCCGCCCATGCAATTATTTATTCGCGCTCATCGTTTTTTCCGGTGACCGATCTTGCGTCGAACCCGCGGCCGATCCGCTCTAGCGGACCAAAACGGCAAAGCGTGTTGCATATCGCCATTTTTTTGGATCGACATTTTTCGATCGCGGGTGACCCGGCCATCGATCCCCTGCGCCGAACCATGTCGACTCGAAGCCAACTGGCAGAAAAACCGATGAAACGAAACGGCCGCTAGCCGGCGCCCGGTTCGCGGCCGCCGCCCTCATGCGGTCTCGATGATCACCTTTAGCGCGTGCGTATCGGCCGCCCGGCTGAAGATGTCGTAAGCCTGCTCGATATCGTCGAGCGCGAAGCGATGCGTGATCAGCCGTTTCGGGTCCAGCCGGCCCGCGCCGACGGTCTTCAGCAGCATCGGCGTGCTGACCGTATCGACGAGCCGCGTCGTAATCGTGACATTGCGGTCCCATAGCTTCTCGAGATGCAAATCGGCCTTGACGCCATGCACGCCGACGTTCGCGACCACGCCGCCCGGCGCGACGATCTCCGTGCAAAGCTCGAACGTCGCAGGAATGCCAACCGCCTCAATCGCGCAATCAACGCCGACGCCGCCCGTCAGCTTCATCACTTCGGCGACGGGCTCGCCGGCACGGCCGTCGATGCACGCGCTCGCGCCGAAACGCCGCGCAATTTCCAAGCGGTTGCAATCGGGATCGATCATCACGATCTGTGCAGGCGAATAAAACTGCGCGGTCAGCAGCGCCGCGAGCCCGATCGGCCCCGCGCCGACGATCGCGACCGTCGAGCCCGGCTGCACCTTGCCGTTGAGCACACCGCACTCGAAACCGGTGGGCAGGATATCTGACAGCATCACGAGCGCCTCGTCGTCCATGCCGGGGGGAATCCGGTAGAGGCTTGTCTGCGCATGCGCAATCCGCACGTATTCGGCTTGCGTGCCGTCGATTCGATGGCCAAGAATCCAGCCGCCTGTCTCGCAATGCGAATTGAGGCCGCGGCGGCAATTCGCGCAGCGGCCGCACGACGAAATGCAGGAGATCAGTACGCGATCGCCCGGCTTCAGCGCATCGACCGCCGCGCCGACCACGGTGACGATGCCCACGCCTTCATGCCCGAGCACGCGCCCCGGCTCGCAAGTGGGTACGTCGCCCTTCAGGATATGCAGATCGGTGCCGCAAATCGTCGTGTGCGTGACGCGGACGATCGCATCGGTTGCCGATTGCAGTTCCGGCATCGGCCGCTCGTCGAGCGATTTGCGACCGGGACCGTGATATACCAATGCTTTCATTGCCGTTCCTCCGTCGATGGGGCGCATCCCCGTGGCATTTCACTGTACGAGGCCATTCGCCGGGGCCGGTTGACCTGAATCAAGCGGCTCGATGCACGCCGAACTGCTCGGCAGTTCGCGCATCGTCGGCCGAGCGCCCCGCGAACCTTGGCTGGGCCGCGCGCGGCAGAACATACATGCATCCCGCATGCGCATCAGAGGCGGCGGCGCGGCATGGTTTCGAGCGCGGCTCCGGCGCGCGTGCGCCTATCATTGCGCGCGGGCCGGGCAGCATGCACGCGGCGTTCGGAGTGTCAAGGCAATTCGCATGTATCGTCATCAACACAGTACGACTGCGATCCGTCGGAGTTCGAATTTGGAGAAATCCCGCAAAACGCGCACAATTTCGCCTAATAATTCCAGCGCCGCCGCGCCGCATGGCGGCAGCCCTTCGCACCACACCTATCGGCCAACCGGCCTGCATGATCATTGATGACCGTTAGCGCGCCCTCCCCCAACCGCGCGCCGGCATCGCGAAACGCCCGCTTGGGGGCGCGCGCGACGTCGGTTGCCGTTCTGACCTTCGCGCTCGGCGCCGCCACGTCGATTGCGATTGCGCATCGCGCGTATGAGCAAGCACGTGATGCCGCTCACGAGCGTTTCGCGCTGCGCGCCGATCACGTCACTGCATCACTGCAACAGCATTTGTACGATGCGGCAGCCGTGCTGCGTAGCGCACGCGGCTTCATCACCACGTCGTTCCCGCCGCCGGACGACGCGTGGCGCCGTTACACCGGCCAGCTCGAACTCGACGATCTGCAATCGCCCGTGCGCACGCTAGGCACGCTCGACGCCCGCGCACGCCAAGCCAACGACGCCGCGCCGTTCGCCGCGCTCGTCAACGATGCGGCGACGCGCGACGCATTGCAACGCGCCGCCGACACCGGCCAATTCGCGCTCGCCGCACGCCCCGTGCAACATGACGCCGACGGCATGCACAATCGTCAGGCGTTCACGCTCTACCTGCCGGTCTATGCGAACGACGGTGCGCACCGCGATGCGAACGGCAGCCGCAATGTCGATGCAATTGCCCACGAACACCGCGCAGCGACGGCCGGATTCGTCTATGCGACGCTCGATCCGCGCCGCTTCCTGGAATTCGCGAACAGCGCCGGCATCGAGTTGCAGATCGCGGCGGGCAAGCCGGCCGTGCTGGTCTATGCGACAGGATCGTCGTCCGCCGGACCGCGCGACGGCGGCGCGACGTGGCGCAAGACCGACACGCTGACGTTCGGCGGCGAAACGCTGTCGCTTGCGTACACTGCGGCGGACAACACCACGCTGCCGCCGAACGCGATCGCCGCGCTCGCAGCCGGGTTCGCCGCATCGGCGGCAGCCGCCGTAATCGCGCACCGGCTCGCCCGCCGGCGTTCGGCCGCGCCAGCGGATCGGCCGGACGGCACGCTCGACGAAGCGCGGATGATGGGCATCATCCGCTCGTCGATGGAGGCGATCATCACGGTCGACGAAACGCAAACGATCGTGATTTTCAATCCGGCGGCCGAGCGCGTATTCGGCGTATCGGCAATGGATGCGATCGGCGCGCCGCTGTCGCGCTTCATCCCCGAGCGCTTTCGCGCCGCGCATGCGAAGCACGTCGAGCAATTCGGCGTCACCGGCGTATCCGACCGGCAGATGGGACGTCAGCGCGTGCTGTTCGGGCTGCGCGGCAACGGCGACGAGTTTCCGATCGAGGCGTCGATCTCGCAGATCCGTGACGGTTCCGGCAAGCTCTACACGGTGATGCTGCGTGACGTCACCGAACGCGTGCGCGCGGACAATGCGCTCAAGCAGTCGCGCGAGGAGCTGCGCAGGCTGTCGGCGAACTTGCAGAACGTCCGCGAAGAGGAAAAGACCCGGATCGCGCGCGAGTTGCACGACGATCTCGGTCAGCAGCTCACCGCGCTGAAAATGGACCTGTCGGCCGTCGAACTGGCGCTCGGCAACGCCGGCGCTGCCGCCGATGCGCGAAACGTGCCGCCCGCATCCGGCCCACCGGGCGCCGACGTGCACGGCCAGTTGCGCGGCATGCACCGGCTGATCGATTCGACCGTCGCGTCGGTGCGGCGCATCGCGGCGGATCTGCGTCCGGTCATGCTCGACGATCTCGGCCTCGTTCCCGCGATCGAATGGCTCGCGACCGACTTCACGAACCGTTACGGCATCGAAGTCGAGCGGCGCATCGCGCTCGCCGATATCGCGTTGACAAACGCCGGCGCGACGACGCTATTCCGCATCGTCCAGGAAGCGCTAACCAATGTCGCACGGCACGCGGACGCGACGCAGGTGGCGTTGACGTTGAAAATCGACGACGGCCACTGCGTGCTGCGCATCGCCGACAACGGCCAGGGCGCCCGTGGCAGCACCCGCGAAGGCCAGTCGTTCGGCCTGATCGGTATCCGCGAGCGCGCGCACATGCTCGATGGCACGGTGACGATCGACAGCGCGCCTGGGCAGGGCTTCACGATCACGGCCGCGTTGCCGCTGCACGCCATCCAACAATCCGAGTCGCTTTCATGATCAAGGTACTTATCGCCGACGACCACACGCTGGTACGCGACGGCCTGCGCCATATCCTGCAAAACGCGAGCGGCTTCGAAGTGGCCGGCGAAGCGTGGGACGGCGCATCAACGATCGCGCTCGTGCGCAACGCCGACGCGCAGGTGCTCGTGCTCGATCTGTCGATGCCGGGCCGCCACGGTATCGAGCTGATCAAACAGATCAAGGACGAAAAGCCCGCGCTGCGCATCCTCGTGCTGACCATGCATGCGGAGCAGCAGTACGCAGTGCGCGCATTCCGCGCGGGCGCGTCCGGCTATATGACGAAGGAAAGCGCGAGCGCCGAGCTGGTGGGCGCGGTAACGAAGATCGCGGCCGGCGGCGTCTACGTCAGCATCACGATGGCCGAACAATTCGCGCAGAGCCTGAACGAGCCCGCCGACACCCTGCCGCACCACCGCTTGTCGGATCGCGAGTTCGACGTGTTCCGCCGGATCGCCGCCGGCGAGACGATTTCCGAGATCGCGCAAACGCTATGCGTGAGCACGAAGACGGTCAGCACCTACAAGACCCGCATTCTCGAAAAAATGCAGATGCCGCATGAGGCCGCGCTCGTGCGCTATGCGATGCGCCATCATCTGTTCGACGACCCCGACGAATTGTAACGGCGGCGGCGGACCGGCTCGGGCGCATGAGCGCGCGCTGCGCCGAAACAGCGGGCTGGTCATGTGCCGCGCCGAATCGGCTCGCCCAAGCCGGCATCGGCTGCCGATGCCCACACCGCTACCTCGCCGCGTCCACGCCATCACGCGCCGTCTCGCGATGCATCGCAAGAGCGAAAAACCGGCGAATCTCGTCGATCAATTCCGTCTTCGCCGCCGCGACATCGAACGGCCGCCGGACTTCTTGCGCATAGTGCTTGCGCCACTCGTCGGCCGCGCGGCGCGCAGCGCCCGCACGCATCGCATCCAGCTCGGGCGTGCGTAACGCATGATCGGCAATCAGCGTGACGCCCTCACGCGCCACCTCGAACACGCCGCCCGCGACCAGCAAACGCAGCGGCTTGCCCATGCGCGCGTCGACGATCGTGACGACGCCGGGCCGAATCCGCGTGAAAAGCGGCGCATGCCGAGGATAAATACCCAGCTCGCCGCTGTCGCCCGGCACGATGACCATGCGCGCTTCACCCGCATAGAGCACGGCGTCGATGCTCAGGACATCGACTCGCATCGATAACGGCATCGCGCGCTCCATCAAATCGCCGCGGCGCCGGCCACGATCTCGCACAACTCCGTCGTGATCCGCGCCTGCCGCGTCTTCTGGTACAGACGCCGCAGATCGCGCAGCATCTGGTCAGCGTTGCGCGTCGCGGCCTGCATGCTGAACATGCGCGCGCATTGCTCGCACGCGCCGTTCTCGACCACCGCCTGGTAGAAGCGCGCTTCGACGTACCGCAACAGGATCGTATCCACCACCGGCTTCGGCGCCGGTTCGTACAGGTATGGCGCAAGCGGCCCGCTACCGAGCGGTTCGATGCCGTCGACCGGCAAGATCCGTTCGATTCGAGGCTCGTAGGACAGCGCACTCGTCAACCGGTTGTAGGCAATCCACACCTCGTCCAGCTTGCCGTCGATGAACGCGGTCAGCGGCACCAGCAGCGCGCCGAGTACCGCATCGAAATGCAGTTCGCCGCCGAGATTGCCGGTGCGTGCGACAACGTTTGCGCCATGCCGGGCAAGCGGCGCCGCACCGCGCGCGCCGATCACGCTCAGCTCGCTCTGTACGCCCGCACGCTGCCATGCGTCGAGCGCATCGACACAGGCAACGAGCAGCCGCGTGTTGAGTGGCCCGCACAGGCCGCGATCGGTGCTGACGACGATCAAGCCCGCGCGGCGCACCGGCTCGCGCCGCCTCATCAGCACCGATGTGTAATCGGGCCGATCGCGCAACATCCGCTGTGCGATCGCCGTCACGCGCGCCGCGTATGGGCGAAACTCGCGCGCGCGCCGCTGCGCGCTGGCCATCCGGGTGCGCGCCATCATTTCCATTGCGCGTGTGATTTTACGTGTCGACTGCGTGTTGTCGATCTTCGAACGAATTTCTCGGATATGCATGTTCTTCAAACCGGCATCGATATGACAGAACCAAGACTATCCGCGCCCGCATTTCGGCATTTGATGCAGATCATCAGGTCGCCTGCCGAATCGCCCACAATCGATTCAACTTGTCGCGTCACTTCATTCAGGAGGCAGTCATGCGAACCTTGCGTCGTTCCACCCGCGCTTCACGGCCTGCATCGTTTGTGCACCCTCTGCGCCACGACCGCCCGGTCGATGCGCTCGTCCTCTGGCTCGCGACGGCCGCCGTCGTCACCGGGCTCGATCGGCTGACCAGCCTGTCAACGATGTCCGGCGACCTGCGCGGCGCTGCCGCGGGTGCGCTACTCGTTTATCTCTGTGCGAAGCTGATGGACCGCATTGCCGAGCGTGCGGCAAGGCCTGCGCGCGCGGCATCCACGGCACCGGTGCGCATCGCCCGCTGAATGGCGGCCGACGGCGGAACTTCGCTTGACCATGCGAGCGCACGCCATGCCCGGCACCGCACACGCGCTGCGCGCGATGCGCGGTTCGCTCGCTGCCGCGCTCGTCCCGGAAGAAGCGGCCACGCGTCGATGCAACAACACGTCGTTGCGCGCAGCGCGTCGGCATTGCCGCTTTCTTATTGCGTCGACTCGCCGCCGGGGGCGCAAGCGCATTCGCGGCACTCCCCGCCACACCACCCCGCGCCGTCACGCCAAGCCCGCGCGGCCGCACGGTATTTGACCACTTTCAATCGGACTGCCAACACCCGCATGAACCATCCCTCGAGTGCCCCGCCTGCCACCACTCCCGCGCTGCCGATCTTCTGGCCGCTCGCCGCCGCCGCCACCTTCATCGAAGCCGGCAATACCTGGACAGCCCGCTACATGCACTTCCTCGCTGAAGAGGAAAAGCTGCATTTCGAGCTGCGGCCGTCGCTCGCGTCGTCGAACCGGCCGCTACTCGCGCTGCGCACGATGACGTTTCGCGATTATTCGGTCGCGCCGGCCGCCGGACTGCCAACGATCGTCGATGCGCCATACGCCGGCCACAGCGCGATGATCGCCGACTATCAGCCCGGCCAGAGCTTGATGGAAACGCTGCGCACTCATGGCGTGACGCGTCTGTATCTGACAGATTGGCATTGCGCAACGGAGGACATGAAGGATCTGGAGATCGATCAATATCTCGCGGAACTGAATGTATGCGTCGACGAGATCGGCGGCCGCGTCAACCTCGTCGGGCTATGCCAGGGCGGCTGGCTGTGCGCGATGTATGCCGCGCGGTTTCCGCACAAGGTGGCAAGCCTCGTGCTCGCGGGCTCGCCGATCGATACCGACGCCGGCGACGGCCCGATCAAGCGCATGGCGCACGCGTATCCGACGTCGTTTTACGAAGAACTCGTGCGCACCGGCGGCGGACTGATGCGCGGCCGCATGATGCTGCGCGGCTGGAAGAACATGCATCCGGAACAGCATTACGCCGGCAATCTCATCGACATGTACGAGCACATCGACGATCCAACATACGTGCGCCGTGCGGAGGCATTCGCGAGTTGGTACGAGAATCCCGTCGATCTGCCCGGGCGCTGGTATCTGCAGGCGATCGTGCAGCTCTTCAAGGAAAACCGGCTCGCGAAGGGGACATTCGTCGCGCTGGGCCGCACGCTCGATTTGAAAACCATTACGTGCCCGGTCTATCTGCTTGCCGGCAAAGACGACGACATCACGACGCCGGAGCAAGTGCTCGATGCGCGCCAATATCTCGGCACGCCCGCGTCCGATGTGACGAGCCAGCTCGTACCGGGCGGCCATATCGGCCTCTTCATGGGTTCACGCACGTTGCGAAACGCATGGCCGCGCATTGCCGAATGGCTGTCGGCGCGACTCTAGCGGCAAGCGGCGGCGGCAAGCTCGACCGGATAAGCCGGACATCAGCGATCCCACTTCGCGACGCGCGCCACGAGCGTATCACCGGCTTCGCACACCGGCAGATGCACGCGCAAAGCCGCGCGCGCATCGAGCATCCAGCGTCGATCACGGCAACACCGATGAGTCAGCCCGCGGCATTTCTCCGGTGCCATACGGCGCATGCGATCACAGGCCACACATCGATGTTTCGATTCGGCGCGACATACAGTGTTGGCTAACACACCGACGTCTATCCTTTCAAAAGCTTAGCGTGAGGCTGACGAAAATTTCCACCAAGAGAGGTTCACCATGACTCGATCGCTTCCCGCTCTTGCCGCACTCGTCGCCGCACTGTCCGTTGCCACGGCCAGCCAAGCCGCCACGTCCGCGCCCCTCACCGCCGCACTCCCCGACGTCACGCTTCATCCGACGGGCGACAACACCGATCAAGCCGACACGATCCAGCGCGCGCTCGACTCGCTGCAAGCCGGCCAGCGCCTTGTGTTCGCGCCGGGGCAGTACGTCGTCGGCCGCTCGCTGGTGGTGAGGAACCCGCAAGCGGTGGTGTCGGGCTACGGCGCGACGCTCGTCGCGACCAACGACGCCGACCAGACTATCGAAATGCGCGGCCAAAATTCGACGCTCGTCGGCGTGACGCTGGTCGGCACCGGAACGACGCGGCTGACGACACCCGCCTCGACGAAAGTCGACGTGGAGGGCTCCGGCATCCAGGTACTCGACGTGACGATTCGCGGCGGCGCAAGCGCGGGCATCTTCGTGTTCGGCAGCGCGGATGTCGCGGTCGTCGGCAATACGGTGCAGGACACGCTCGCCGATGGCATCCACACCACCTACGGTTCGCGCAACGTGCTCGTGCGTGACAACACGGTGAAGAACACGGGCGATGACATGGTCGCCGTCGTCAGCTATATCCCCGACGGCAAGATGTGCAGTAACGTGCTGATCCAGAACAACAAGCTGCTCGGCAACTACTGGGGGCGCGGCGCGACCGTGGTCGGCGGCGCGGACGTGACGATCACCGGCAACACGGTGCAAAACGTCGAGAAGGCGGCGGGCATCCTCGTTGCGCAGGAGGATAGCTGGCATACTTACAATTCGACGAATGTCGTCGTGTCGAACAATGATGTATCCAACATCGAGCTGCCCAATCCGAACAACTCGCGCGATCCGACATACATGGGCGCAATCGAACTCAACAGTTGGGCGGGCGGCAAGGTCACGCGCGTGTCCGTGACGGGCAACCGCGTCTCTCGCGCCAACTATTCGGGCCTGCGCACGCTCGGCAACGTCTGCGAGGTCAACATGTCGGGCAATGCGTTCGCGTCGATCGGCGATACGCCGATTACGCTGTTGCAGGCGGCCGGCTGCTCGGCGAGCCAACTCATCTGCAAGGCGAACACGCTCGACGGCAATCCGCTGACACCGCCGCCCGGCTGCTCGGCGACAGGCTCGATCAGCGTCACGGGCGCAAACGTCTCGCGCATGCCGCCCGTCCGCGAATATTTGCGGCAAGCACCGGCGGTGTCGGCCGCGAAGCGCTGACCGCAACGTGCGGTGCCGGCGGAACCCAAGACTGCGCGGCGCTGCTTCATCGTTCTTGCCACGCATAGCGCCGGCCTGATTCTCCTACGCCCCTGATCGCGCCGGTTCGTGCAACCGCCGAGAACCCGCACGGCGCGGCCACGCGCCTGCTCGCGTTTATCCGAATCGGCGTGCGCGGGTGGCGCGCACGTCAATGAGACCGGTATCGCGCTCTGCTGCCGGCCGGGACCGCATGGCGGCCGCGTGCGCGTCGCCATCCCCCGCGGCCCTGCCCGCCGTGCGCGACTGCCGGTGCTGAACCAGGCCGGCGGCACCCCAACCCTCGGCCAATCGCCCGCCACGACGATAACAACGCGACGCGACGCCGCATCGTTGTAGGAATCCCCCTACAACGCTTCCGCCGCGCCTACTCAAACTTCAAGCAGCGCCGATTTTCCCCGCGCGCCGGGCAGACGATACTGACGCTCATGAATTCCGGGCCAATGCCGCTACCCGTAAGCGTATATCTCGTCGACGATGCCAAGTCGGTCCGCTGCCGGATCGCCGCTCGGCTCACCGCATTGGCCGGCATTGCCGTGGTCGGAGAAGCAGAGGACTTGACCGCGGCGCTGGCGGGGTTGTCCGCTTGCCAGCCTGACATCGCGATCATCGACCTTCGCCTTGCCGACGGCAACGGCCTCGAACTCATCGCGGCGCTGTCGCGCCGGGTTCCGAGAGTCGTGACGGTCGTGCTGACGAATTTGTCGGGACCGGCATTCCGCGCGGCATCCAGCGCGGCCGGCGCGGATTTTTTCTTCGACAAGACTGTCGAGTTCGACGCCGCATGCAGAACGATCGAGGCGATCGCGCACCAACGCCGATCCGATATGAGCCAATAAACCGGAGCAGATCATGCTGAACCACGCCCTAACCGCCATCCCGATCCATCCCATTTCGCCGATGCCGGCATCGATGCGCGCGAACCAGCCCAAGCGCAGCACGGTGCGCTGTTCATCGTGCGCGCTGCGCGCAGTCTGCATGCCGCCGAATCTGACGCCCGCCGATTTCGCCCAGCTCGACGCGCTGATTTGCACGACTCGGCAAGTCAAGCGCGGCGACACGCTGTACCGGTCCGGCGACACGTTCCAAAGCATCTACGCGGTGCGCACCGGTTCGTTCAAAACCGTGCTCACGCATCGCGACGGCCGCGAGCATGTGACCGGCTTCCAGATCGCGGGCGAGTCTCTGGGGCTCGACGGATTGCACACGGGGCGCCATAACACCGACGCGCGCGCGCTGGAGGACAGCACGGTCTGCATCATTCCGTTCACTCAGCTCGAGCAGGTATGCCGCGACGTAAGGCCGATGCAGCACCACGTCTACCAACTGATGAGCGGCGAAATCGTTCGCGAATCGAGCCTGATGGCGCTACTCGGCACGATGACGGCCGAGCAGCGGATCGCCGCGTTCCTGCTGAATCTGTCGGCACGCTTCAAGGCGCGCGGCTATTCGCCGGCCGAGTTCAATTTGCGGATGACGCGCGAGGAAATCGGCTGCTATCTGGGCATGAAGCTCGAAACCGTCAGCCGGATGCTGTCGAAGTTTCAGCGCGACGGCCTCGTCGCCACGCGCGGCAAGCGGATTCGCATCGTCGATCTCGACGGGCTGCAACGCATCTGAGCGCAGCAGGCATCGACGGCGGCCGTGCGATGCGCAGCGCAGCGGTGGCGCGGCCATGCGGCCGACGTCCCGCGCCTTTGGCCGGCACCGCACTTGCGTTTTCGCCGCCGGCCAAAGGCGGTGGCCGTGAATGCGCGCCGGCATCAGCGGCCGCCCGGCAGTTCGATGCCGGCACGAAGGAGGCCACATCAACATGGCGCGCAGTCGCTACGAAGCCGCACGCTTCACCCATACGTAATCGCATAGATAATCCACGATTTGCGTGCGCACGTCGCCCGGCGGCATCGCATCGTCAGGCGCAGCACGAGCGGCCTAACGCTTGCGCACGGCGGCCAGCCGCTCGCGCACGCGCCGTATCGCGAACACGCGTACATAATCGTGAATCAACGCCCCCTCTTCGAGCCGCGCGACTTCATCGTCCAGCCAGCGCTGTAGCGCCTCATCCGGAATCGACGTGTCTGCGGCCGCCTCACGCAGCAACTCGATCAACCCTTCGTCACGCATCACGCTCTCCTTATGCCCGTACCGACGTTCTGCCTCAAGATTCATCGAGCTGCGCACGCAAGAGCATCGCTTCCGCCGCATCGAACGCATGCCGGATTGCGACGAGCGGATCGGCATACGTGCAGCGCATGCTCGGCGTCAACTCACGATCGCGGGCGAGCAAATCGAGCCGTGCGTCATACAGCGTGCGGCCATCGGATTCGCGCAGCGCCTTGACCACAAGCTGACAGTTCGCGATCTTGCCGTCGAAGCGGCCGAGCCGCATGAGCTGCACACTGGCTTCCGCCTCGATCCGCGCTGATCCGGCGAAACCGAAATAGGCGATTTGCATGCCAACGCCCATCAAACTCTCCTCCCATCGCACCTCGCGCCCGCCCGGCTTACCGCCGCGACACGCCAAGCCCCATGCAAAACCGTCATGATTCCAACCCCGGTTCATATGATCCGGGTGGCTGCCTTTCGCGCGTTGACGTGCATCAAGCGGCATCGCGGGCCGCCGCGCAAGCGTGCTATTCGAATGATTCCGCTCATCGATCGGGCGCTTCGACGGCAGTATCCGGGCGACCGCGCGCCGACGCTTCGCCGGCTGTCATGTCGAATAAAAAATGAAAAGTGACCGGATGCGTTGCTCGCCGCGCATGGGGCGGGCATTTATCGCACATCGCGTATATCAAGCGTGCCGGCGCGAAGTAACGCTGGGGGGGCCGTCGGGTTTGTGCCAGCCATCGCTTCGCGCGGCTGACCAGCCGGCTGTCACGTCAACTTACGTTGAACGCATGCGACGTTTTCATCTCGATCCACGTCATGCCCGCGCGCAACCCTTCAAGCACCGCGTCGCGCTCGGTCGCGAACGTGCGGCCAAGCTCGAAAGCACGTTCGAACGCCTGCCCCGCCGACTGGTGCGCCACCTGAATACGGCAGCGATAGCCGCCTTCCGGTGCAACGGACGTGTCGACGTCGACCGACCATTGTGTCGTATGAATCGTGCCTGTCAGCGTCATGTCCGCCTCCTTGCATTTGAGCAAGATCGACTTCCCGGCTTGCCGAGCACGGGAATGTTCCGATCACGAAACGAGCGGGCGCCGACGTGATCTTCGAGCGTTTCAGCCGCGCGCTCAACGTTCTTCGCGTGCGTGTCGTCGACGCTTGCCGGATGCGCGAAACGCGGATAGGCAGATCGCGGGCGCAGTACGCGCGCGAAACGCATGGAGATGAAATCCGCATCGCGCGCCTCCGATATTCGCCGCCCGGCATGCCCGCCGATGGCCAAATGGGCGACACCAAACGCACGTCAAGTTTGCAGTGCACGCGCCTCAAGTTTGACCGTATTCGGCATCCCGGCGGCAATCCTGCACCCGCGCTCACGCCGCCTGGCTCGCCTCGGCATGCGCGCTCGAATCTGCACCGGCACACGTCGCCCGCTCGCGGTCCGGCCTGCGCAACGTCACGTGCGCTTCTCGCCCGGATTGAGCATCACGACGAAGCCCACGATCCCGGCAATCAATCCGATCGCGCCATAGCGCAGCGCCGCGCCGTTATCGAACAGCATGCTGGTCACCACCGCCATCATGCCTGCGAGCGACAAAAAAACGCAGATCGTGGCGGCGACGATCCGATATTGTTTGCGCGCCATGCCCGGCCCCCGCCTGATCAGGCCGCCGCGCGCGCGCTGCGCGGCGGCGGCTCGTCGGCCCGCACCAACAGCACCGGGCAACTCGACGTGCGCACGAAGCGTTCCGCGACGCTGCCCAGCAGCAGACGACGCACGCCGCGACGCCCGTGCGTGCCGATCACCGCCAGATCGAAGCGGTGCTGCTCGACATAGCGCTCCAATCGGCTTGCGATATCGTCACCAATGCTTTCGGTCTCGATCAGCTCGGTATCGCCCGTCACGCCCGCTTGCGCCAGCGCGCTTTGCGCGTTCGTCAACACCTCTGCACCGCCGATGCGCGCATCTTCGAGCAGTTCGCGAGGATCGCCAAGCCCCGCATACGTAAACAACACCGACGTATCGATCACGTAGACGGCGCGCACATGTGCGCCGCTCATCTTTGCCAGCTTCAGCGCCTCGGCGAGCGCATGCATCGACGGCGCGCTGCCGTCGATCGCAACCATGATGTTCTGGTACATGGATGACTCCGCTAGATAACCCGCCATGCGCACCGGCGCGCGTAGCTTCGTTATCATGATCGGCGGCCTGCGACGCCTGTGCGTTGACTTCGATCAACCCTCCGCGGCAACGCGCGTCGAAATGGCGTCGCCGCGCGTCATCGCGACCAGGGCACGGCATGGTGTGGGCGGCCCCGGCCCGATCGGCGCCACGCCCGTTTCGGCCGGCCGGCGTCGATTTGAACCGACATCGGCACGCAACCGCTCAAGCCCGCCACCGTATAGCCCGCTATCCCGCGATGCGCTGCACACCGAATCGCGGCCGCTGTTTCGATCACCGCGGCCCCTGCGCGCCCGCGCGGTGCATGGCGCCCGGCACCGGCTTTCCACTGCGTGCCACTGCGCCGCGCACCGCTCGATGCGCAACACCGTAAAATGCCCTTTTTTTGTGATCGATCCGCCACCGGGCCGGCCCACCCGCCGTCCGCCGCAACGCACGGTTGGCCGTTGCCGTGCGGGCCGTTCGAGCGGCACGGATTCCCTCACCCGGAAAACGGCCTACGTCATTGAATACACCGAACGTTATGCAACATCCGACATGACCTGCACGCTCGCCGACATCACCACGCGCGAAATCGAGATTCGCAAGAGCCGCTTCATCGCCTATGCGATCCCGGTCGACGGCCGCGACGCCGCGATGGCCGAATTGCAACGCCTGCGCGCCGAACATCCGGGCGCAACGCACGTCTGCTGGGCGCTGCTCGCGGGCAGGCAGTCCGGCATGTCGGACGACGGCGAGCCATCCGGCACGGCCGGGCGCCCGATCCTCGAGGTGCTGCGCCATCACGACCTCGACGGCGTGCTCGGCGCCGTCGTGCGCTATTTCGGCGGCGTGAAGCTCGGCGCGGGCGGCCTCGTGCGCGCGTATACCGATGCGATCGCCGCCGCGCTCGCCGACGCCGAGCGCGTCGACCGGATCGCGTATGCACGGCTCGCGATCGAGATGGGTTACCCCGATGAGGCGCGCGTGCGGCGCTGGATCGAGCAGGAAAAACACGAACTTGCCGACAGCGCGTATGGGATGACGGTCAAACTCGTGATCCGTCTGCCCGCCGCCGCGCTCGATGCGGCGCGTGATGCGTTGTTCGATTTGACACAAGGGCGCGCCGGTTTTCCCGCGATCGATTGAGCACGTGCGGACGCGCCGCGTGGTGTTCGCGTTTGCCGCCGTGAATGCATCGCCATGGGCGGCGCTCAAGGCTGCCGACATGGCGGCGGCACGTCGCCGCGCGCCGAATTCGGCAAACTGCTCAATGCGTCGCGCCGCCTGCCGCGCAGCGTTTCGCCGCATCCTGCGCCGCCGCGACGGTTCCACCTTGCCATGTTGTCCCGCCGCGACGCGTTTTGCCCGCCCGGTGCCAAACGAATGACCATCATGCCGGGTTTGCGATATCGTTGCATCACATTTCCTTCCCCTATTCCACGCGCACGCGCCACGCCCATGTTCGTCCGAACGCATGCGGTTTTTACCGCGCTTCTCGCCGCCGTGTTGTTCGGTTCGACCACCCCGGTCGCGAAGCTGCTGCTCGGCGCCCTGCCGCCGTTCATGGTCGCCGGGTTGTTCTACCTCGGCAGCGGAGCCGGTCTAGCGGCCTTCATGCTGGTGCGGCGCCTGTCACGCGGCGAGCCCGCCAATGCGCGCCATACTCGGGCCGCGCGCCTGCCGTTGGCGGAGCTGCCCTGGCTCGCCGGCGCGGTCGCGGCGGGCGGCGTGGCGGGCCCCGCGCTGTTGATGCTCGGCCTCGCTGCGACGCCCGCCGCCACGAGCGCCCTGCTGCTCAATCTTGAAAGTGTATTTACCGCCGTGATTGCGTGGCTGGTGTTTCGCGAGAACGTCGATGGGCAGATCTTCGCCGGCATGGCTGCGATCGTCGCGGGCGGCGTGCTGCTGTCCTGGCATCCGGGCGCGGCGCACCTGCCGGCAGGTGCGCTGCTCGTCGCGGCGGCGTGCGCGTGCTGGGCGATCGACAACAACCTGACGCGCAAAGTGTCGGCCCACGATGCCGCGACGATCGCGTGCATCAAAGGCCTGGTCGCGGGCACGGTCAATCTCGTGATCGCGTTTGCGCTCGGCTCGCGGCTGCCAGCCGCGCCGATGGTCGCCGCCGCGATGCTGACCGGCTTCGCCGGCTACGGCGTGAGCCTCGTGTTGTTCGTCGTCGCGCTGCGCAACCTCGGCACCGCGCGCACCGGCGCGTATTTCTCGGTTGCGCCGCTATTCGGCGTGGGGCTGTCGCTCGCGATTTGGCCGGTATGGCCTGCGCTGTCTTTTTGGGCGGCAGCGGCACTGATGGCCTTCGGCATCTGGCTGCACCTGCGCGAGCGACACGAGCATCCGCATACACACGAGGTGCTTGAACACAGCCACCGGCATCGCCACGACGAGCATCACCAACACACGCACGATTTCGACTGGGATGGCGACGAACCGCATACGCATGCGCATCGGCACACGCCGCTCACGCATACGCACGCGCATTTTCCGGATATTCATCACCGCCATTCGCATTGATCGGGGCTGTTCGGCTGACGGGGCGGCGATTTTGGCTGTAGCGGTTCGAATCAGCCGGTATCGACAGGTTCGATTCATTTCCGGCCGTCGATCGCGACTACCGTATTGATGTCAGCCTAGGAACAGGTGGTACGCCGGATTGCCGCTCTCTTCCCAGAACGGATAGCCGAGCGCGACCAGGAAGCGGTCGAATGC
>NZ_LOWB01000135.1 GCF_001522865.1 Burkholderia sp. TSV86
AGTTGCAGGCCAATCAGTTGACGGGCGCGCAGGCCGTCTCGACGGTCAATTTGATTCGCGCGTTGGGCGGCGGGTGGTACAGCTAACGATGCGGTTGGGATGTCGATTCGAGTTAACCTAGTTTCCTGGCGCGGCTTCGATCAGGGCCGAAGGCGCGTTTGCAAAAAATTGCGAAAACAATATCGCATCACCGGGATTTAACGAAATTCGGCTTATAAAATAATCAGAATGAAAGTTCATTGGAAATGCACTATTCAAGATGTAATTTTTTATAAATTGATTTGCTTTAATTGGCAATGAGAATTGCCGCGCCGGTAGAGCCGAACTTCATATTGCAGATGCTGACATGGCCAAGAAATAAAAGTATCAGAAGCTTTCTGCGTATTATGGAAGCGAAATTCCATAATAGAAAAAATGAAAAAATCTTTGATTATTCATCTTTGAATAAATATAATTTGACCTTGTCCGATGGTTCCTGTTCGTCATATGGTCGATTCGTTGAATCGACCATATGATGTGAGGGCTATATGCCCGAGTCGTCACGTGCGAGGCGATCTCTCGTAATCGGGGCCGGCGGGGGAGTCGCATGAATGCAGGAGACGATATGGCGACGGGTCATTCCATACTGAAGATGTTGTCCGATTTTCTCGATCGTTGGACAGGTCACGACATGGTGTTGCCCCACGCGTTAGCCGAGCAAATTCGCGCGGAACTCTCGATGAACAGACATCAGCATGCGGCCCGCTCGGGAGGGCTCGTATCCGCATGTGAGGCAATGCCCGATGCGTCGGTGATTGCACCAGGGATGCCCTCGACAATGCCAGTCGAAGGGCGGAACCGCACCCTGCCTTGGGTGCAGACGAACGCACGGGGTGCGTGCCCCGTATCGGATTGTGGGGAGCGGCGGATATAAACGTTGCCGCGGCGCAGGTGCCTGCGTTGACGTTACGGTCCATATGTCTAGAAGCGTGCGGCCCAGCACGCCGAAAAATCTCGATGACCCAGATGCAGCCGGGGCGCGATGTCGGAAGGAATGACGCCGACGTCGCGCTGGTGTGCGCCAGGAAGACGAGACGCATTGAGAAGCAGGTCGATGTTCACCAACGAGGGAAACGATGTCGATCAAGCGTATTGAATTTGCAACCGCATTCGCGCATGGCTGGGCGCATAACTTTCCTGCCGGCTGCGCATTCAGATGCCCGCATTCGATGAGCGGGGCGAGTGGCCAGTTCGGCATGCCGTAGTCGTATTCAGCACGATCCATTGCGTCCCAATGAGTGACCGGCAAATGAGTCATCACGTGCCGATGGCGCTGTTCGAACCATAAGATCGGCACTGCGCGATCTCGCCGGTATTCACGGCACCGAACTCAAAACTCACCGCTTTGCCGCATTGGCTATGCGCCGATTTGATCGGCAGGGACGCGTATTGGTATTTCCCCACTCTACATATATGCGATATCTATAAGAATTGGAGGCAATATGTCTGGCCCGGTTTTCTTTGAGTTTTCGACGTCTCCTTATTCATCATCAGATAAACTCGATGTATGGCGCGATCAGAACGTATTGGCCCAGGTGGTACCAGGAAATCGCGGCATTTCAAACGATTCCACGATTGACAGCCATTTTCATGGCGTTCATGTCAATCAATTGATGATTGGTAATGTAACGTACACCACTAAGTATCAGGATGATCCGGTAAGCTATGACGCGATTCGCTGTGACAAGCGGATTCGCGAAGACGGATTCGATCATTATTTTTTCAGAACGAGCAAGGAAAATGCATGGCGTGCGAGCAAGTTCGATAGTGTCGAACACGTGCTGCCTCATCAGATCGCCATCGCCGACTTGACGAAGCCTTACCAGGTGGAGGTGCATGCCGGGAGCTTCGTTGTGCTTATGGTACCGCGCAAACTGATTCCGTTCGATTTGTCCGAGCGTCACGGCACGGTCGTCAGCGGCACGCTGGCTGCGCTGACGAGCCAGTATCTCCACTCGCTAGCGACGAAGCTACATGACATTTCCGCAGCGGAAGTTCCGAATGTCGCCCAGGCAACCTTGGGTATGCTGACCGCGATGTTGATGCCTACGAAGGACAATCTCCACCAGGCCCAATCCGAGTTGAAGGTTGAGATGTTCGGCCGCATCAAGAAATACATCGCGGAGAATCTTGCATCGCCCGCGCTGAATGTCGAGTCGATTTGCAAAGAGGTCGGATTATCGAGAGCGAGTTTGTATCGACTGTTTGCCGAGAATAATCTCGGCGTCAATGAATATATCAAGGTAGCCAGGCTACGGAAGATATATTTGATACTTTCCATGCAAGGCGAGCCGAAGCGGCGGCTCTCTGATATCGCTTACCAGTATGGCTTTTATAGCGTATCCACCTTGACGAGAGACTTCAAAAAATACTTCGGATTTACACCGAAGGAAATCCAGAGCGCGGTATGGGGCGCCAATCTGAAAATGAGAGAGCGCTCCGACAAGACGGCGCGGGATTACAAGGGATGGCACTACGTTTGAATGAACCCTTGGTGCAAGCGCGCAAGAGTGGATGGCGCATCGGCGGACGGCCCCGTTGGGCGCCTTCAACAACGGCTCACGGGCGCTTCATCTTGACGAGCGCGTGATATTTCGACGCCGGCCAAAGGTGAGAGTTTTCGGGATTGGGGACGGGGCGGCTCGCTGCCGGCTTTAATGCCGGGCTTCCCGTTACAGCCGCTGCAGTTTCGCAAGCGTGAGCACGCGCGCCCAACGCAGTGCATCACGCTTGCTCTGCATCGGCAGCGTCCATTCGGCGTGGTCTGCGTCGCGCACGGCGACGATCAGATACCAACGGCCGTCGCGTATCTCAGTGCGGCAAGCGTCGAGGTCGGTCAGCGTATAGCGGCCGTCCGCGCCATTTTGCGAGAGCCACAGTAACCCTTTCGTCGTTGATACGCGTAAATGGCCCCAGGTGCGTTGTACGACATGCGTCCAACCGTCGTCGTGCGCGTTTGGTGCGATTTCGCGGTAACGCCTGAGCCAAAGGGCGATCACCGCCACAAGCAGCACGGCGGCAACGGCGGCCAAGCCTATCGCGGTCGTGCTGCCTAGGCAGGTGGCCATCGCATCGAAGGCGAGAACGGCGCCCCACATGAGTGCGGCGAGCACGAGTGGAATGAGCAGAAGCGGCATGTCGTCGACAGATAGGGAAAAAACGCGGCCGATGTAAACCGGCCGCGGATTTGCAGCAACGTCGAAAGAGCGTTACCGGATTCGATGGATATCGTGCGTGACGAAGCCTGCGTCGTTGTTGGGCAGGTCGAGGCCGTCGCTCACGGAGAGCGTCTTGCGAATATCAGCGAGCCCGGCATTCCAGTGATCGCGCATCGTCGACAAGCCGAATTGCACGTCTTTGTACTGGTGCTCGTAGGATTTCTGTTGGTAGATCAGGTGCTGCACGTTGTAGCTGCGGCTGCACGACAGCTCTTCGGCTTTTTGGCACCACGGATCTTGCTTGCGCACGTCTTCGGGCACCTGCTCGAGTACCCGGCGCAGCACGTTGCGGAACCGTTGCTCGCGTTGCAGCATGTCGGTCACGAAGCGTGTGCGGCTCGAGTACTGGACGTCTTTGGTGCGTTCGGCAACATCGTTCAGTGATTCCGGCAACGGTCCGTGCGCGTTCCACAGATCGACCTGGAAGACGAGCGTGTCGCGGCGAGGCGTTGCGCGCAGCACCTCCATGAGGGGCGTGTTCGACACCACGCCGCCGTCCCAGTAGAACTCGCCGTCGATTTCGACGGGCGGAAAGCCGGGTGGCAACGCACCGGACGCCATGAAGTGCTCGGGCCGCAGCGTCGTTTTCGTGTTGTCGAAATACGCGAAGTTGCCGGTGCCGACGTTGACCGCGCCAACCGATACCCGGATCTCGCCGGAATTGATCCGGTCGAAGTCGCACAGCTTGAGTAGCGTCGCACGCAGCGCGGACGTGTCGTAATAGCTGACCTTCTCGGGCGGCTGCGTCATGTTCGGCAACAGCGGCGGGAAACGCGGCACGAAAAAGCCGCGCTGCCCTTGCAGGAACGCGCTGGCGGTTTGCGTTGCGGTCAGCATCGAGCGTAAATGCTCGTGACCGTTGAACAGCGCGTGCTCGAAGGCGGCCGGCAGCGACGGGAGGAACGCGGGCTGGCAGATCGTCTCCCAGAACTTTCGCAGTCGCTCGACGCGCCGCTCGGGCGGATTGCCGGCGATCAACGCGGTATTGAGCGCACCGATCGAAATGCCGGCGATCCAGTTGAGCGGAATCCTCGCATCATGAAGCCCTTCGAACACGCCGGCTTGATACGAGCCGAGCGCGCCGCCGCCTTGCAGCACGAGTGCGATCGTTTCATACGGCAGATCGCGGGCCGGCGCATGTGGCGCACTTGCTTCGTTGTGCAGGATTTCCGGGTCGACCGCCTGCTTCTCGGTACGGGCGCGCGGTTTCATTGCATGAACCAGCCGTGGCTGACGATGAACGATTGGCCGGTGAGTGCGGCGCTCGGGAATGCCGACAGAAACAGCACCGTCTTCGCGACATCCTCGACGGTGGTGAACACGCCGTCGACCGTTTGGCCGAGCATCACCTTCTTCACCACTTCGTCTTCGCTGATGCCAAGCTCTTTCGCTTGCTCGGGAATCTGCTTGTCGACGAGCGGCGTGCGCACGAAGCCGGGGCATACGACATGCGAGCGCACGTTGTGTTTCGCGCCTTCCTTCGCGAGCACGCGCGCAAGACCGAGCAGGCCGTGCTTGGCGGTTACGTAGGCCGACTTGAGGGGCGATGCCTCGTGCGAATGCACCGAGCCCATATAGATGACGACGCCGCCGCGATCGTCCTTGTACATATGCTTGAGCGCGGCCTTCGTGGTCAGGAACGCGCCGTCGACGTGAATCGCCTGCATCTTCTTCCAATCGGCAAACGAATAGTTCTCGATCGGATTGACGATCTGGATACCTGCATTCGACACGAGAATGTCGACTGAGCCGAACGTCTGAGCGACCTTGTCGATGCCGGCGTTGACCGCGTCCTCATTCGTCACGTCCATTGCGACGCCAATTGCTTTGCCGCCCGCTTGCTCGATTTCCGCGGCGACCGCATTGGCACCATCCTGGTTCAGGTCAGCGATCGCAACGGCTGCGCCTGCGCGAGCGAGTTCCAGCGCGATTTCCTTGCCGATGCCGCTTGCAGCGCCCGTCACGACCGCGGTTTTGCCGTTCAGATTGCTCATGATCGAATTCCTATGGAGAATGTGGTGGAAGAAAAAATGACGCGCGTCACTGCGCGAGGTAATCGTAGACGACTTCGCCCAAGCCGAGTGTCAAATCGGCGATCAGATGGCGCGCCTCGACAACTTCGAGCACCGGCAGATCGGCAACGGGCGCGAGCGCGTGCTGCGAGAGCGACAGCGCCGCGGGGCCGGTCCATGCGCCTTTCATCGTGATGTCCTGCAGGTAATAGCGGACGAGTTCGCACACGCGCGGCGAGCCGTCGACGTGCGGAATGATCTTGAGCAGGTAGTTCGCTCCGCCGAGGCGCTTGGCTTGCTCGGCGATATCGAGTTCCTTGTGCTTGTAGCCCATCGTGCCTGTCGCGACGCGCACGGGGCCATAGTCGAGCGTGCCGAGCAGCGTGTCGATGTGGGTCTCGAGCGTCGGCTGTGCGAGTTTTTTCGGGAAGCCCCACAATTCGCGGCCTCCCGCAATCGGCGGGTGGTCGTTCAGGTACATGGCGAGCGTATAGCCGCCAGGCTGACCATTGAATTCGACGGGAATCACCTGTCCGCTCTCGGTGTAATCGCCGAAACCCGTCGAATCGGGCATCCGGATGAATTCGTAATGGACGAGAGGCTCGGTGACTTTCAGCGGTTCCGGAACGATTTCGCGCAAGAGATCGATATCGGTGCGATAGGTGATGATCAGAAATTCCCGATTGACGAAACGGTAGGGGCCCATTGGGAATGCCGGGCTAGTAAGTGGCATCGTAAAAGCTTTCGATCGAACATCGCTGGATTTCATGAGCGCTCCTTTCGTGATCGTTTCGTTGGCAGGCAAAAGTATTCGCTATGCTAAGCGCGACCGCGGTACTTGTGCGGTGCCGCACTTGGAAAAGATTATTGCGAAAATTAGTTAAACGAAATGACAAATTTTGACAATTTTGCGAAGGTGGTATGGCGCGAATGTCAGGCGGGGAAGTTCGTTGTCAGGTGTTCGAAATATTTTGAATAAAAAGAAAGGTGAGATTTTTCGGGGGGAATGGTGAGCGGTTACGGGAGAGGAAAGGTGGGCTGGCTTACCAAGAAAGGCTGCGCGATTGAACTTTCATCAAACTTGTGTTCTCGAACCCGTGCGTTGTTAGAATCTTCTGCTTTCTTTTTGGTTTTGTGGCGCTTCGGGTATTAAGTGGTTCTTAAGCATGTGCTTTTTAGCATTGGACGAACCTCATTACTCGTTGGCGTGCGACTCCGCCACTGTTTTCGTCCCATGCAAAATCTTAATCTCGCCATTTTTTCCGCGCTCAACGCGGGCTTGACTCCTCATGCAGCCGTCGCCCATTTGGGGGTGTTTGCCGCTGACTGGCTCGTGTACGCGGTGCCGATCCTGCTATTGCTGACCTGGATCATGGGCGCGCGCCCAACGCGGCGGCAGGCGATTGAAGCCGGTCTTGGAGCGTGCGCGGCACTCGCGCTCGCGCAGCTGATCGGTTATTTCTGGTACTCCGCGCGGCCGTTCGCGCTCGGCATCGG
Organism: Burkholderia sp. TSV86; assembly: GCF_001522865.1. GTDB lineage: Bacteria > Pseudomonadota > Gammaproteobacteria > Burkholderiales > Burkholderiaceae > Burkholderia. The sequence goes on from NZ_LOWB01000135.1 coordinate 6,767, forward strand.
CACGCAACTCGTGCCACACGCGCCGGACAGCTCGTTTCCGAGCGATCACATGACCTTCGTTGCGAGCATTGCGGCGGGCCTTATCGTCGCGGCGGCGACGCGCGTGGCAGGCATCGTGCTCGCCATCATCGCGGTTGTGGTCGGATGGGGGCGTGTTTATGTCGGTGTGCACTGGCCGTTCGATATCGCGGGCGGGGCGCTCGGCGGAACGGCCGGCGCGCTGGCCGTTCATCTGTACGGCCGTCCGTTGACGGCGCTGCTTGATAGGATCGGCGAGACGGTGCATGCGGCCACGCTCGCGCGGTTGCATGGCAAGTCGATTCGCATCGACTAATTATTCCGGCTGATCGGCGCTCACGAAGTTCCGAATCAACCAGGGGTTTTTGTTTCGGCGGCGTCGTTCGGGGTGGCGTGTCCGGCGTCCGTGCTGCCATGCAATTCGACGTTTTCATTCTGCCGCCGATGCGTGGCTTCGCGCTCGATCACACCGTTTTTCAGAATCGCGCACATCGCGACGAATAGTCCGATCGCGATTGCGGCAAGGTTGCAATAGCCGGCAATCCCGAGCTTCTTCCAAATACCGGCGTAGCTGGATGGATGGGGCATAGTGTGTCGGACAACGATGCCCGGGACGAGAACACTTGCTTCGGAGTTCGCGACGAAAAACACTGGCGTGCGCCGTGACACTTTCACCGGGGCAAACGCAGGCCGTCGAAACAGATATAGAACATTGCACGTGCAGATGCAGCAGCGGCAACAACCGCCGATTGCAATGCGCGGTGGTTTGCCGGCGCGATGGAGTACGCCGGCTATTGCGGGCCGCGGGCTTATTCGTCGAGTGATTCGTGAACCGCGCTCGCGCCGCGCTTCCAATACGCGGCTGCTCGAATCCGTGATTTCGCGATGCCGCGCTCGCCGCACAGATGCTCGCGCACGGCGCGCATCTCGGAGGCTTCGCCGGCAGCCCATACATAGCCGTCGCCTGCCGGCAGCGGCAATTCGCGCAGCGCGCTGACCAGTTGACTCGTGTCGTTTGCGGTTTGCGCCGCATCGTTCCGGTGGAGCCAAACCCGATACAGATTCGTGTGGGTTGCAAAGTCGACCTGCGCAGACGGATCCGCGACTTCCAGCACCACCGTGACGCGCGCGCCGGCCGGCAATTCTTCGAGCCGCCGGGCGATCGCGGGCAACGCGGTGTCGTCGCCGATCAGCAGATGCCAGTCGAAATCCTTCGGGATAACGAATGAGCCGCGCGGACCGCCGATGCCGAGCATTTGCCCGACCTGCGCTTGCGCCGCCCATTGCGATGCCGGGCCCGGATGATGCAGCACGAAATCAAGATCGAGTTCGCGCGCGTCGCGATCGTAGCGGCGCGGCGTGAAATCGCGTGCGACGGGGCGCGGCCGGTCTTCGGGAAACACGATGCCGTTTGGGCCGAGTTCGGGGCGCGCGGGCGCGTTTTCGCCGGGAGGCGGAAAAAATACCTTCACGTGATCGTCGAACGACGCCGATTCGAAGTCGTGCAATTCATCGCCTGTGAGCGTGACGCGCATCAGATGCGGTGTGACGGCGCAGACGCGCTTGACTTGCAGCAAGCGGAATTTCAGTGGGTGGCGCACGCGCGCGACTATGCGCCCGGTCAGCGGTTGAGTCATGAAGTGGTTCTCCTTGAAAAGCCGATGTGGGCGCTCAGTCCGTTGTCCGGCCTTCGATTTCAGCGGCGGCGCGCCGCAAGATCGTCGCGATGCGGCGTTGCTCGTCAGCGCTCGCGCCGCTTTTGCGCAGCAGCGCATGTTTTAGCGCCATCCGCGCGTCGACGAATTCCTGCAGCCAGCCGCGCGTATCGTCGTCAGCCGGTGCGTCGCCAGCGAATGCGCGGCGCATGAATTCCATCTTGCGGCCAAGGTGTTCGAGCTTCGCGAACAGCATCTCGACACGTTCGCGCTGCGCGTTCAAATGTGTACGGCCGGTGTCGGCAAGCGCGTAGCGTTTGCGATTGCCTTCCGCTTGCACCGTTACGTAGCCGAGTTCCTCCAAATACGTGAGCGCCGGGTACACCATGCCGGGGCTGGGCGCGTAAAAGCCACCCGAGCGGGTGTCGAGCGCCTTGATCAGTTCATAGCCGTGGCTGGGCTGATCGGCCAGCAGCGCGAGCAGCAGCAGTTGCAGGTCGTCCGCGCTGAACTGACGGCCGCGCGGCAATGCGCCGTCGTTGTCAAAGCCGTTCGGGCCGCCGCCGAAGCCGCTGCCAAAACCTTCGCCGAACGGCCCGAAACCGTGCCGGGCGCCGCCGCGCCGGCGACCGCCGATCATGTGCCGCATGTGATGGAACATCGCGAACGGTCCATAACCAAGCCATTCACGGCTGAATGGGTCGCGGCCGAGCCGTTCATGATGGTGATGTTCACGGGTGTATCGCTCGTGGCCGGATACATCGTGCATGCCGTCTATGCGGCGTGAAAACAGATGAGCATGGCGCATCTCAGGACTCCAATGTGTTTTTAGATGTATCTAAAGATATATATCGAAAGATATAAAGTCAACCTGATTTTTGGGGGATGGAAGGAGGGTGTTGCCTGCTATATCTCAATGATGGTGAGCTTTTTCTCGCATATTGATTTTTGAAGGTAATAGACAGCAGCTATCATCGGGATGACATCCCGCGCGATCCGGATTTGTCCGGTCTTCGCCAATGGAACGGTCTACGACCACGACTGCATTAGCTTCGCGGCCTTTTCACCACGCAATGAGAGTGGTACGGCGGGGGAGATATAGTGGTAGGGAATCTCGTTGCGTAGACCGGTTCCGCTAGACCATGGCGCAGATGTGCCTGAACGAGCACGGGTTCGTCTCAATGCGCCACGCCAAGCGGCTGATTGAGGAATGGCGTATCGAGTACAGCACCGAGCGACCTCATAGTTCACTCGGCTATCTGACGCCTGCGCAGTTCGCTCGGGCACACGATGCAAAGCAGCAGTTTTTAACCTCGGACTCCAACTCCAGTTCGGACTAAAACCGGGGGCGGGTCAATTGAACTGATGCGGCCGTATCCAGTTGTACCGATGCATCAGGTAGTGGCTGATATTCCGGTGTGCTTCCTGCGCGGACATGTAACCCGCTGACGGCAGCCATTCGGTCTTGAAACTGCGCAACAGCCTCTCCATCGGAGAATTGTCCCAACAGTTTCCGCGACGGCTCATGCTCTGCTGTATCCGATAGCGCCACAGGCGCTGACGGAATTTCCGACTCGCATACTGACCGCCTTGATCCGAGTGAAACAGCAAGCCTTGCGGTTGACCACGCTGCTCATAGGCCATCTCCAGCGCCTGCACGACCAGATCGGCATCCGGGCGTGTCGAGAATGCCCAGCCGACGACTCGGCGCGTGAACAAATCAAGTACGGCGGCCAGGTAATGCCAACGGCCTTGTGCCCAGACATACGTGATGTCGCCACACCAGACTTGATTCGGCGCATCAACCTCGAACTGACGGTTGAGATGGTTCGGAATATCGATCCTCTCGACCTTGGCTTGCTTGTATGCATGGCTGCCGGGCTGCTTGCAGATCAACCCCAGCTCTTCCATCAAGCGACTTACCTTGAAGTGGCCAATCGCCGTGCCTTCCTTGCGCATCATGCCCATGATGCTGCGGCTGCCAGCAGAGCCTCGACTCTCGACGAACAGTTCGTGCACCCGGCTGCGCAACGCCATACGCTCGGCATCTACGCGCTGGGCACGCTCTCCCGGTGCGCATATAGACAGGACCGCGATACATCGAATACCGTGCACATCAGTTCGACTGATTCGCCCGCGCAGATCTGATCGATCACTTCGTACGTTCGATGCCTTCCGACATCAAGAGCGCGGTAGCCTTTTTTAAAATTGCCTTCTCGCGCTCGAGGCGTTCGATAGGCGCCTCGAGTTCTTGAATGCGTTGCTGATCCGGCGTGATTGCCTTGCCCGGTGGCGTGACACCCTGACGTTCCATTTGAGGCTGGCGCACCCATCGGCGCAGTACCGTCTCACCGACGCCGACTGAGCGACTCGCCTCCTTAGGGCTGTAGCCCTGGTCGAGCACCAGACACGCGGCTTGCTGTTTGAACTCCGGGGAAAACGTACGACGTTGCTTGGGCATCTGACACCTCTTCATGGCGAGCATACTCGCCTAAATCAGTGTCCGGGTTCATTAGACCACTACAAACACAGGTGTTCCTGTCGTGCTTCGGTCCGATCCGGCAACATTTCGCGCTCAATCGACATTTGCCGCGCGCCTCGCTCTATCGAAAACAACTTGCGGCTCGGTTCGAGGCTTGGCATGTATTCACCAGTCTGGTCCATATTCCGTCTGCGGTCGTCTGATCGACAACACCGGCAATTCTCGATGCGCGCCCAATCAACAACGTGGCAATGCCACAGAACCCAAACTGCGTATTTCGGCGAAGTCGAACACCCATTTCGGTGCGACTGAACACTGATTTCGGAAAGCCCCGAACAGCAGTTTTGCAGGAGGATGACTACGCTGCGTAGCGTGCCTGGAAAAGCTGTCAGATTGCTCCGTTTCTGAAAAATCGGTGTTCAGTCGCACCGAAACGGTTGTTCATTCTGCCGAAATGAGGGTTCATTTTTTCCGAAATACGCACCCAAACAACTACAAGTTGCAGCGCCGTTACCAGCTGTACCGGTAGCCGACCTGCCCGACGATGCCGCGCCGGTAATCGCCGCCGATGTTGCGCGCGATTTTCGCGTTCGCGTACAGCTCGCCCGACTTGTCGAAGCTCGCAGTCACGCCGACTCCGAGCTCGTACCAGGTGCGGCCGAGGCGCGTCGCGAACGGCGTGCTACCCACGACGGTCTGGCCCGGCGACAGGAAGTCGTGCAGCACGTCGGCTGTGAAGTACGGCGTCGCGGCGCCGCCGCCCGCATTCGACTGGAGGTTCGGCCGGAAGATGCGCACGCCGACGCGGCCGCGCAGTGCGTTCGTCGTCGTGCCCGATACGGCCGACACGTTGTCGTTGAACCCGTTCAACTTCAGGTACTGATACATCAGCTGCGCCTGCGGCTCGATCGCGATCGGCATGCCGCCGATCGCGAACAGCTTGCCGACTTCCTGCGACAGCGCAATACCGAAACCGTTCTGCGATGCCTCGTTGCTGTAGCTGTCGCGGTAGCGGTTGCCGTAGTGCGTGACCTGCCCGATGCTGTCGAAGTAGGTGCCGTCCGGCAGATAGCGCGTCCAGTAGCCGCCGACGCTCTGCGCGTGCATCTCGACCGAGCCCGTTGAGGTCGACAGGTTCTGCGTATCGGCGCGCGCCATGTCGCTGAAACTCGCGTTCGACACGCCGATGCTGGCGGTCACGCCCGCATGCGTGCTGCCTGCGCCGTTCGGCGCCTGGTCGAGCGTCCAGTCCTTGCCGAACTGCGCGAAGAACGTGCGCTCGTCGGCCGCGAAGCGGCCCGCGTTCGCATCGAGGCTCTGGCCGCCGATGCGCCCCCACACGCCGTCGCGATTGCCGGCCTGTTGCTTCTCGACATTGTAGATGTCGCCAACGCGTTCGTGCAGCTTGCCGAGCGTCGAGAAGCCGTAGTCGGCGTTCAGCTGCGGCATCATCGCGTAGCCAGAGACGCTCGGACGATACGCGATTGCGCCGCCGTTCCCGTTATTGTGATTATCACCGGAGTCGGCCTGATCGAGTCGCGAACGCAGGTACCAGCCGTTCGCGTCGCTCTGACCGCCGCGATAGAGCCGGTATTCGTACGCGCCGGCTTGCACAGGGCCTGCGAGATGGAACGCCGACGCGATGGTCGTGCCGCCGTTGGCCGTGACGACCACCGGGATCCCGTCGCCCGTCGTCTGCGCACCGGTGCCGGCCGTATTGGTGATCTTCAGGCCGGTCGTGCCGCTTGCGGCGCCGCCGTTCACGATCAGCCGGTCGGTCGGCGACGCATCGGCGCCGAGATACGTGTTAAGCGCGATCGTGCCACCGTTGCCGACATAGCTGCGGGTCGTCAGCGTCTTGTAGCTGCCCGTGAGCGTTGGCGGACCGATGGGGGCGGCGAACGCGACGAGGCCCGCGTTGTTCAGGCTGTTCAGGACCGAGCTGCCCGTCATGCGCCACGTACTCGTGCCATCGATGGTCAGCGCGACTGGATCGATCTTGCCGGTCAGCGTCGTGCCGTTCGTGAGGACCACGTTGCCGGTGCTCGATGCGTCGGAGACGATGTCGCCGGCCAGGTTCACCGCCGATGCGTTGAACGTCATGTTGCTGCCGCTCGCGAGGTTCAGCAGCGTGCCGTTGCCGGCCGTCACGACCGTGCCGTTGCGTACCGCGATGTTGGCCGTGCCGCCGCGCGCGGCGAAGGCCGGCCCGGCGACGGACGCCACGCTGCCGCCGTCGACTAGGACCGAACTGGTTGCGCCGTTCGCGAGCGTGTCCGACGTCAGCACGCCAGCCGTCGCGCCCTTGAGCGTCGTGCCGGTCAACGCGAGTACGCCGCCGCTGTTCGCGGTTGTGCCGTTGCCGGCCGCGCTGTGGATCAACGAACCCGTATCAGCGATGCGCCCGCCGTTCTGCGCGACGACGCCATCGGCCGCGCTGCCCGACGCGGCGATTGTCGCGCCCGACAGCAGCGCCGTCGCGCCGCCGTCCATCACGACCGCATGCGCGCCGGCGCCGGTCGCCGCGACCGTCGTGCCATTGGCCGCGAGCGTCGAATCGGTGCCCGATACGTATAGGCCGTGCGCGTTGGTGCCGGTGGTGCGGACGACCGTCGCCGCATCGGTCGTGATGCGCGCGCTCGCACCGGTCGACGTGACGCCGTCCGCACCGTCGCCGGTCGTGGCGATCCGCGTGCCGGCCAGCGCGATCGTGGCGTTCGTGCCGAGGTTGTGGATCCCGCTGCCCGATCCGCCGGCCGCGATCGACGTCGCGCCGGCCGCGATGCCGCCGCCCGTGACGGTCGAGTCGATTAGCACGCCGTCGGCGCTGCCGTTCGCTGTCACGGTGCCAGCGCCCGACAGTGCGACCGATGCGCCGGCCCCCGTCAGGCGCACGCCCGCGATACCGTCGTCAGCTTCGATCGAGCCGGCGTTGGCGAGTATCGCCGACGCCCCCTGCACGAGCGCGCCGGTGCCGTCGGACACGCGAATCGTCGACGCGTTGTTCACCGTGCCTTGTGTGCCGACGACGACGGCCGTCGAGCCGGCACCGGTCAGCAGCACCGTATTGCGGTTCTCGAGCGTGCCGAGGTTCTGCGCGACGAAGCCCGTCACGCCGGCGGTCGACGACGTCACGGCGGCGCGGTTGGTCAGCGTCGTCGCGACCGGTGCGCCGGCGTTCGTGCCGGTGAGGTCGTGCGCCTGCCCGTCGACGACGCCTGCGATCGTGCCGGCCGCGTTCAGGTTGATCGTCGCGTCGGCGTCGATCGTGCCGTTCGCACCGCCCTCGACCGCGATTGCGATGGCGTTCGCGCCGTTGACGTTGTAAATTGCATTGCCGGTCGACAGCGTCGTGCCGGCGTCGGTCGTGAGCACGCCATGCGCACGCTGGCCGTTGACGTCGGTCGTCAGCGCGCCGGCCGTCGACGTGCCCGTGTACGCTGCGCCGCCCGCGACGCGGAACAGCGTCGAATCGTCGGTGTCGACGGTGAGGTGCTGCGCAGCGACGTTGATCTTCGACCCCGCGCCGTATGCGTAGAAGCCGATCTGGTTCGTGCCCGACATGAAGGCCGGCACCGCGTTCGCGTCGACGTTGATCGTCGCACCCGAGCGTGCGTGCACGCCGATCGCGCCGGTGCCCGTCAGGTTGACCGCGCCGTTCAACGTCGAGGTCGCATTCAGCCCTTCGGCCCAAACGCCGTAGTTGCGAGTCCCTGACGCGGGATTGAGGCCCCCGGCCACGTTGATCGTGCCGGTAGACGTCGCGGACGTTGGGTTCGTGCCGGTCCCGACGACCATGACGCCGATACCGTTCACGCCGTTCAGCGCAATCGTGCCGGTGTTGGTCACGGTCGCAGCCGTATCGGCCGCGAGCATGCCGACGTTGGCGAGTGGCGTTCCTGGTGCCGCACCGTTTACGACGATCGTGCCCGCATTGTTCAGCGTACCGGACGACGAGTTAATGCTCGCAAGAGCGGCACCGCTCTGCGTCTGCGAGCCAATCACGATGGTGCCAAGGTTGCTGGCGGTGCCCGATGCGCCGAGCAGGATGCCGTATGAATGTACGGACAGCGCCACATCGTTCACGGCCTCCGGCGACGCAGCATTGTACTGAGCCGCGCGGCCGAGATAGATCGTGCCGCCGGCTGTGTTCGTGAAGCTGCCGCCGGCGACAAGGCCGCCGATCACCTGGCTGTCGAGCGGTGTCGTGTTCACGCCGACGTTGATCGTACCGGCGTTCGAAGCACTCGCGCTTCCTGTTACCGCCACTGCATAGTTCTGCAGATCCGCTTTGTTGCTGATGTAGTTCCATGCACCGACATTCACCACACCGTTGTTCACGAACGTGGTGCTGGCGCCGTTTGCATACACGCCGTTGCCTTCGGTGTACGCGTGGAAGTCGAAATTGTTCGGCTGCGCGCTGCCGCCCGTGTTGAAGTTGTCGCCGGATGCGTACCCGGACGAGATCGCGCCGTTGTTGACGCCGCTTGCTCCGCTCAGCAGGCGCACGAGCGTGAAGTCGCCCGACAGGCGGCCGTCGTTGACGAAGTGCGCGCCGTTTTCCGCGAGGACCGCCGAGCTCGTTTCGACTGTGTTAGGTTGAGTGCCGTCGACTACATTGACACCGCGGAAGTCGATCTGACCGTTTTGGCCGATATGAACCGTCGCGTTCGCACCAGTACCGTGCATCACAGAAAGGTGATCGATGGGCAGCGTGTTCTGGTCGCTTGCGGAGACGTTGTTCGCGAACTGGAACGGCTGCTGTGTAACCGAGACGGCCTGGTTGAACGCGTTATCGTAGGCGGATTGCGAGCCGAGCGCGCCGCTCTTCAATGAGCGCACCAGAAAATCGTTGTACGCGGCGAGCGACGCGGTATCGGTAACCGTCCAGGTGCTGCCGTCGAACGCGGTGAACTTGCCTGTGTAGGCCGGCACGTTGAGATAGACAGTACCGACTGGACCGCCGAGGCTCACATAATCGCCAGTATTGAACAAGACTTGGTTGCGCGAGTTCCAGTTAATGGCACTCGACGTTGCGCCGGTGCCGTCCGCAAATGCGAGGTCGGTCTGCTTGGCCGCCATCGTGAGTGAGTTGCCGGTCGCGGAAGGCGCGTTCGCCGGATTGCCGATCGACACGTTCAGGGTGCCGCCGGAACTGTTGACGGTGCCGATTCGCGTATTGATGTATTGGTTGCCATTAACGTCATGGAAGGCTAATACAGTGGTCGAGCCTGCGGTCGACGTGGTAAACGCAGACGAGTTGTAGGTGGCAACCGAAGTCTGAGTGCCCGTGATCGGGTCCGGCGTACTGACACTCTGCATCTTGGCGCCAAGCGACAGCAAAGGCTGATTTGGGTTGCCCGATACGATGGTTGTATTACCGAGCGGCGTTTCCGTGTAGCCACTGTCGCCAAAGGCACCGGTCCATGCACCCGTAACGGCGACCGCGTCGCCGCCTGCAACGGATGTTGCTCCGGCCAAATTGCCGTTAGCGGTTGGGGTGAAGCTGCCCAGCGTACAAGTGCCGCCATTCGTGACAGTTGTCCCGTCGCCACAGGTTGAAGCAAACGCGGGGGTGGCCGACAGCGTGGTCAGCGCAGCGGCGAGCATGGCGAGGTTCGCTTTCGCGATCTTAAGGTGCGTGATATCTCGACTTGTACAGGATTCACTGCTCGAACGCTTGCTGCGTGCACGAGTCGTTTCCGCGACGGCAACCCAACAACCGGAGACGTCACTCCAAATGGATGCAAACAATCGATTCATGAAATTTTTATGTTGAAGATAAAAATTTTTATATCGCGAGGGCGTTGGCACATGGATATTGCCGAGATCGCGATGCGCCCCTTTCCCCATGGCTTACGCGGTGGTCCCCTTACAGCGGACGGACTTCAGGTGTCCAGCGCTGAGCCTCCGGTTGAGCTACACAAATTTCGGCTATGTGAAACGCGGTCGCCAAGCGAGGTGAGAGTATTGCCCCTTTTAAGTATTGCCCTTCATAGGTCGCCTTTTATTTTTAAAGAGTTATTTAATAATCAATCTAGCGATTCGATAGAATGCAGCGCAATGATGCTCTCGCCTATCAGGCTACGCTAATTTACAAGATTGTTACTTTGCCGAGCATGTTACAGCATTAAGTGCTCAACTTTTCGTGGTTAACAATGTTTTTATTTTGCGATATGAATATAAGTTATATATATAATCAATAAAATTTATTTAATTCGGAATCTGTTTATTTTGGTGGATTATTTTCTCTTTGCTATAAACAAATGGGTGCCCCCGTAAAAATACTGGGCTGTTGATTTGCACGGAAACCTGACCCACTGGGGATGCGTCCAAAATCTTGGGCTACTTTGGAGGTAGTCCATGTATTCATGCGAAGAACGCATGCGGGCGGTCGAGCTGTACGTGAAACTCGGGAAGCGCATCAAGGCGACCATTCGCCAGTTGGGCTACCCAACGAAGAATTCACTCAAGGCGTGGTGTGACGAATTCGAGAAGAGTGGCGATCTGCAGAAGGGGTACGCGTGCTGCTGCTCCGGGACGGCTATCAGGTCAGCAAAAACCGGCTGTATCGCTTGTATCGCGAAGAAGGCCTGTAGCGTAGCGACAGGCCGAACCGCAAACGGCGGGCACAAATGACGTCCCGCCCGCGTCTGGGCCACAGCGGCGAACCATGCGTGGAGTTTGGACTTCGTAGCAGACCAGCTGGCAGGCGGTCAGCGATTTCGTGCGCTGACCATCGTTGATGTATTCACGCGCGAAGCGCTGGCAATCGACGTCGGCCAGCGGCTGGGAGCGCCGGACGTCGTGCGAGTGCTGAAGGAATTGCGCATGAGGCGTGGAGCACCGCGCGCGCTGTTGTGCGATAACGGCTCGGAATTTGCCAGTCAAGTGCTGGACTTGTGGGTTTACCATCACAAGGTCGAGATTGCCTTCAGCCGGTCCGGCAAGCCAACGGACAACGCGTTCGTGGAGTCCTTCAATGGCACGCTTCGCGACGAGTGTTTGAACGCGCACTGGTTCACGTCGTTGACGGACGCCAAAGAGCAGATTGAGCAATGGCGGGTGGAATACAACGAGAGTCGGCCTCACAGGGCCCTCGGCGAAATGTCACCTGCCGAATACGTCCGTCAGCTGGGCCTGCAGGCCCAGCTGACGGACCAACAGAACGCCGAAGACTAACATTGCCCTTGGCACTGAAAACCGGGGCCGCTCAATACCCCCGCCCCAAGGGGCGGGGAGCCTCATTTTTACATCAGCTAGCTGCATCCATTGCCAAAGCCATTACCAGACTGCTACGAAAGCTTGCTCCAATAAGTTTGTAATCAGACAAACCTGGCCACACTGATGCACCCATGCAGTTTGCTGCAAAATTGTCAAAGGCCGGAATATCATTGTATTTTTTCGAAGCAATTAATTGGGCGATCTGGGTCCCAATACCAGGTGTGAACCCTGCAATGGCGGTGATTAAGCCGAGGCCAGCACGAAATTGAGTGGACGTAAAAATCCCGCAGTTCTGTACTAGAGACGAATCTGCAGGCGCAGCAGCACCTGCATCGGCCGCCGCTGCGCCTGCTTCATTTTCAGTAGTTAATAGCTCAGGGGATTCCGCAATAGCTTCAGCCATAACTTCTTCGCCCATTACAATTTCCGCGGTATTTGCAGCCTCATCGACAGTCACTGCGACGCCTTCTACTATTTTAACGGCAAATCCACCCACAGCACACAGAAGTCCAGCAACCGCCCCGACGGCCATCACAACGATATTGGCAATCTGCAACGACTCCGCCACGCTTACGTTGGCGGTGATGCTAGGATTACCAAAACCGGTGATATCTGGAATAAATACATAGTTACCGTTTTCTGCCCGTACCGTTGTGTAGGTAAATTTCTGGGTCAGATTCATGTGGACCGTGATGCCTGGAGATGTCTCATACTTTGCGTCGGCAATTTCCAAATATACATAAGTATCGTCGGCGCGCATGGTAAAATTGTTTTTTGCGATTGCCGGGCTAATAATACCGCCTTTCGTTGCAAAATTCCCCCAAACCAAGTCCTTCACGTTTGTTACTGATAACCCATCTGCACTGAAACCAAAATCGGAAGCGGACGACCCTTGAATAGTCGAAATGGCGCCATGCAACAACATATTCTGTGCCACCATGGTTTCGCTGATTACAAATGAAGAATTGGCACCTTTAGGCAAATTCAATAGTGCTCGTACATCTACTGCTTGTTGCATGGTTGGCGGCACTGGATGATTTTGCACCATGGCAATCAATCCAAACGCGCTGTTCTCAAGCGAGCCATCTTCTGGTGATGCTACTGCATATTGAAAGGCTGTTGGTTTTAGCCATTGGAAGCCATCTTTATCAGCTACTTCGTTTAAATTCATCACCGCAAAAACATGGCCGAATTCACTAATTTTTTCATTAAAATATTTACTAAATATGCTTGGCAGTACATCTTTCAATAGATCATCTGTTATATTGGGGAATTCCCCTGAAATCACCGAAACCGCTGGGTCCAGGCCCACTCCACTAGTATTGATAATCAATTTTTGAGGCTTACCTTGATCTTTTGCAGTCGGATCATTGATGGGATCGGTTGCTGCCACAGCTTTCAGCTTAACCTGAATCAATAATTTTGAACCTTTGAGGTCGCCTTCCATCTCTCTACCAGCTGCGGTTCCAGACTGTACCTCACAGATCATCTGCACATCGCCGCCGGCACCACCTGGTGTCAGTTGCCATGATGTCCAGTTACCAGAAATAGTAATTTTTGTCACATCCGAATAATTAAATTGTTTCGGGTAACTCTGTTGCTTCATAATTGCTTGGTTTACTACAGGAAACGGAGCAATATACGCAGTATCCCAGCCGAACGTGTCGACTGAGGTATCCGTGGGGGTAACGACTTGAATGTTATTAGTAGCCATGTTTTTTTCCAGATATGTGTGAAATTTTAGTTTAATGAACCTTGCATGTAGATATTATTGGCTAGCCCTCCTGCATTTACGGTTATGCTTTGTTGACCACTCCAAGTAACTAATCCCGGTGCCAGCTTGCCAAGCGATTGCGCGGTCTTCGAGGATGTAAGATTGCCGACCGAGTTTTGAATTGCCAAACTGATGGCATCAATCACTATATTCATGATGCCCAACGTCAAAATTCCTATCGCCTGTTCCCAGCAAGGGATATGCGAATCTTTTGTAATAGTCATCTCGTTATCCGCCAAAAAAGATAATGTGCGGCTTGATACATTAAACGCCGACATATTGTTGGATGTCACAGAGTTTGTGACATACGCGCCACTCAGCCCCGAAATATCTGTACTGGTTGCCACATAGCAGCGTATCGAGCTGTCATCAATATGATAGTTAACGGCTGTAACAGTGGGGGTATAATCGATTAGCCCCACCCTGACTGAGTTTAGGTCGAATCTCTCTCTCATAGTGATGGAGCCATTCGAATTCAAAGAGAAGTCATTCATGTGACAGTTGCCTTGGAATGCCGCGGGCAATGATGGGATAATCACGTTTTGCATGAACGCTTGCCCGGACAAAATGAAACCGAAGTCTTTATTCAGCAACAAGTTGGTATCAAAATTACGCGGCAAGCTATCGATAGATCTATTGCTAAGCATACCGAGAATGGCTATCCCACCAAGCGAGTTATTGATCGGCTGTTGGTAGGCATACGCTACATTTACTGGCGTTAGCCAGTCTGCATTTTGCCCTGTCGGTACTGGCAGCATATCGCCAAAAACGAAGTCAAGCTGATTCGCGTTTTGCGTAAAAACGGCACCAAGCCCAGCTGTTAGCACGGCGGCACCCCAGGCAGCTTCGGCTTTGTCGAGATACTTCGCAAGAGCTCCTGATGTATCAGGGTTGATTACCGTTACTGCACCAGGTGTAGTATCACCCCTTTTTTTTCCAACCGTTGTGCAATTGAACACCAATGTGCGAGCCACCTGCTGGTTGCTTCCCTTGATTAGCTTCAATTGCATCTGCACAAGAGGGATAACGCCATTCAGCGAAATGGTTTCATTAAACTTTTTAAAATACACTTCTCCCGATGTGATAGGTGTTTCGAACTGCAATAGTGGGCCGCTACCACCTGGAACAATACGCCATGCGCCGAACTGTCCAGAAATCTTGACAGCTGAATCCTCATAGATGAAAGACTGAATCAGTTTGTCGGCATTATTAGCGAGCTGCCGGTTGATATATTCTCCAGAGCACGCATACACTACATCCCAACCGTAGTTATCCATCGCCAATTTACCTCCGAAAAAATTCCAGACTGACAGTCAGTTGAGATAGTCGCCTATTTCTTCCCTTACCTACCTCGTTTTGAACATGGTGAATTGCTTCAAGCAGCTGCAGAGGTTTGACGCAGACAAAATCGGACGTAGACATGGAAATCTCATCAAAGTGTTTTGCGACACCACACGATGCCGCACTACCTTTTAGGCAATGACCATGCCAGAAACGTAACTAATTGATTTGTCGACTGTTTGAAAAAATTGTGACGAGTAGGCTTTGCGGATCTGGTCAAAACCGTCCGCCTATCCAAAGAAAGTTGGACGATTCGAAGCGATGGGCAGGGCATTGTCACGTTATTTGTAGCGGCTTGCATTCGAAAACGACCGTGCTTGAAATCAGCGGCGTTTTCTGCTCGAAATAACGTAAGTGCGAAATTCTCCGCACCTAGCCGGCGCGGCTGAATCAATCCACGATTGCGTCCGCAGACTTGAATTGCGGACGCAAATGATGACCGACACTGACTTTGACTTTCTCCCTCTGCGAGTGACCCGGCCGTGCGCGGACGGTAAGCATCGGTACGATCCGGAGGGCAAGCTTAAGTTGATCGAAGCCTGCCGCTAGCCGGGCGCGTCATTGGCAGGTCTGGCGCTGAAGGCTGGGGTCAATGCGAACCAGTTGCGCAAATGGGTACAACTGCGAGAACGACGGGAAGTTGCTTACCCGCATCCATCACGGTCGACAACGGGCCGGAGTTCGCTGGTAAGGTGCTGGGATGCATGGGCCTACGAAGCTGGTGTCACGCTGTCGTTCATTCAGCCTGGCAAGCCGGTGGAGAGTGCCTATATCGAGAGCTTCAATGGGCGGTTTCGCGATGAAATGCCTGAACGAGCACGGGTTCGTCTCGATGCGCCACGCCAAGCGGCTGATTGAGGAATGGCGTATCGAGTACAGCACCGGGCGACCTCATAGTTCACTCTGAATCGCCCCGGGTTCATCGGAGACCGATTTGTTTGAGTCAGGCCGCCTTGGCGACGTCCTCAAACTGCCGATAG